>NZ_NAND01000001.1:875000-1215000 GCF_008679445.1 Veillonella sp. LMAG:90 | reverse complement strand
AGCTATCTCCGTGTTCGATTGGCATTTCACCCCTATCCACAGCTCATCCCAAAGCTTTTCAACGCTCACGAGTTCGGTCCTCCACACAATTTTACCTGTGCTTCAACCTGGCCATGGATAGATCACTACGGTTTCGGGTCTACTATCACTAACTATTCGCCCTATTCAGACTCGCTTTCGCTTCGGCTCCATGTTTTCCACTTAACCTCGCTAGTAACAGTAACTCGCCGGTTCATTCTTCAATAGGCACGCCGTCGCGCTGCAATTATACGCGCTTCGACTGTTTGTAGACATACGGTTTCAGGTTCTCTTTCACTCCCCTCCCGGGGTGCTTTTCACCTTTCCCTCACGGTACTATGCGCTATCGGTCCATACTGGTATTTTGCCTTGGAGGGTGGTCCCCCCTGCTTCCCACAAGGTTTCACGTGTCTCGTGGTACTCTGGATACTGTCCCGTGCATGCAGGATTTCGATTACAGGGCTTTCACCTTCTACGGCTGTGTGTTCCAACACGATTCTTCTATCCCATTTACACTTGATGACAGTCCTCAACCCCGGTTCGGTTTCCCGATCCGGTTTGGGCTCTTCCCCGTTCGCTCGCCGCTACTAGGAGAATCTCGTTTGATTACTCTTCCTCTGGGTACTTAGATGTTTCAGTTCCCCAGGTGCCCTCCTCATACTCTATGGTATGGGTGACAGAACATAACTTCTGCCGGGTTCCCCCATTCGGAAATCTACGGGTCGAAGGTTGCTTGCACCTCTCCGTAGCTTATCGCAGCTTACCGCGTCCTTCATCGGCCAGTATAGCCAAGGCATCCACCGTACGCCCTTAAAATCTTTACTTAGATTTTTAAGACTTGCGTCTCGCCTGTAGCTTAACCTACTCTTTATAAATCAGAGAATTTTTTCCTAATGTGCTTGGTTAAACCATTTGGATTACTCCAAGAGGCTTACCTTACATATTAATTATCTATCTTCTATGCAGTTTTCAAAGAACAATGCTCATATATAGTTATATGAACTTGAGAGTCTTTGCAGATCTCTCAAAACCGAACAATGTAGGTTACTGTACGAAGTACAGCGCCAAAGTGTCGACCTAAGTGACATCGAAGAACCTGTCTTCGTGTATGTCTCCCTAGAAAGGAGGTGATCCAGCCGCACCTTCCGATACGGCTACCTTGTTACGACTTCACCCCAATCATCGACTTTACCTTAGACGGCTGGCTCCCGAAGGTTACCCCACCGGCTTTGGGTACTTCCGACTTTCGTGGTGTGACGGGCGGTGTGTACAAGGCCCGGGAACGTATTCACCGCAGTATGCTGACCTGCGATTACTAGCGATTCCGACTTCACGTAGGCGAGTTGCAGCCTACGATCCGAACTGAGAGCTTGTTTCTGGGGTTTGCTCCACCTCGCGGTTTCGCTTCCCTCTATTAAAGCCCATTGTAGTACGTGTGTAGCCCAGGTCATAAGGGGCATGATGACTTGACGTCATCCCCGCCTTCCTCCGCATTGTCTGCGGCAGTCTCTCATGAGTTCCCACCCGAAGTGCTGGCAACATAAGATAGGGGTTGCGCTCGTTGCGGGACTTAACCCAACATCTCACGACACGAGCTGACGACAGCCGTGCACCACCTGTTTTCTGGCTCCCGAAGGAGAAAAACAATCTCTTGTTTCGTCCATCAATGTCAAGACCTGGTAAGGTTCTTCGCGTTGCGTCGAATTAAACCACATACTCCACCGCTTGTGCGGGCCCCCGTCAATTCCTTTGAGTTTCAGCCTTGCGACCGTACTCCCCAGGCGGGGTACTTATTGCGTTAACTCCGGCACAGAAGGGGTCGATACCTCCTACACCTAGTACCCATCGTTTACGGCCAGGACTACCGGGGTATCTAATCCCGTTCGCTCCCCTGGCTTTCGCGCCTCAGCGTCAGTTGTCGTCCAGAAAGCCGCCTTCGCCACTGGTGTTCTTCCTAATATCTACGCATTTCACCGCTACACTAGGAATTCCGCTTTCCTCTCCGATACTCCAGTTCCATAGTTTCCATCCCCTCACGGGGTTAAGCCCCGCACTTTTAAGACAGACTTATGAAACCGCCTGCGCGCGCTTTACGCCCAATAATTCCGGACAACGCTTGCCACCTACGTATTACCGCGGCTGCTGGCACGTAGTTAGCCGTGGCTTTCTATTCCGGTACCGTCAAATCCTTGCATTATTCACACAAGGACCATTCGTCCCGATTAACAGAGCTTTACAACCCGAAGGCCGTCATCACTCACGCGGCGTTGCTCCGTCAGACTTTCGTCCATTGCGGAAGATTCCCCACTGCTGCCTCCCGTAGGAGTTTGGGCCGTGTCTCAGTCCCAATGTGGCCGTTCATCCTCTCAGACCGGCTACTGATCATTGCCTTGGTGGGCCGTTACCCCTCCAACTAGCTAATCAGACGCAACCCCCTCCTTCAGCGATAGCTTATAAATAGAGGCCACCTTTCAATGAGCTTCGATGCCGAAGTTCATTCGTACGCGGTATTAGCAACGGTTTCCCGTTGTTATCCCCCTCTGAAGGGCAGGTTGGTTACGCGTTACTCACCCGTTCGCCACTAAGATCGATAGAAGCAAGCTTCCATCTCTCTCCGTTCGACTTGCATGTGTTAAGCACGCCGCCAGCGTTCGTCCTGAGCCAGGATCAAACTCTCCAAGATATCTTGGAGCTATTTGCTAGCTCGTTTTCGTTGTTTGTCTCTAACCGAAGTTAGTGACTAGAATTTATTTGGTTGGTTTCGACGTTGTCGAAACCCGCACTCTGGCTATGTTCATTTCGTTAAAAATGATTACCTTACATTGTTCAGTTTTCAAAGATCTGCTCGCTTAATCTTCATTGCACTTAACGCATTTCAGATTTGCGATTCAGTCACCGTCATCTCTGACATTTTTTATATTGTAACACCGTTGTTTTATTCTGTCAACAACTTTTTTACAAGTTATTTACGAGATTTAAACATTCAGGCTACTCACAACACTCAGTGTTGTTTGTCGTCTTCAACTGACGACTTGACTATCTTACCAAATTAATAAGGGGAACGTCAACCCCTAATTTAATTTTTTTCAGAAAATTTTAAAACAAGAATATAATAGCCGACACCTCACAGGCAATCGGCTATGTATTCTTAATTGTTTACTTTATTGCATTCTGTACATTGCTGTGAGTAAGAAACTATTTCTTCCCCCACACGAGGTAGAACAACTCTTCACCCATACTGCCTTCAGGAATTGTATCTACTGTATTATCAAAATAAAACTCATCCGCTGCATATGGTGTGCCATCAGCATGGAAAGGTTTTACATCTAAGGTTTGCATAGTGTAGTTAACACGATTTATACGAACCAACTCTAAATAATGTTCGCCATTGGTTTCATTTACACGAATCCACATGGTAGCTACCCGATCATCTTTTACAACCGAGCTATTATCGACCGAGTATTGCTCCCCATCAGTATTTTCACCCAAGTAGTACCAATCAGCTGCATTTACTTCAAATGTACCACCAAAAGTTAAAGCACCAAACACACCT
Source organism: Veillonella sp. LMAG:90 (assembly GCF_008679445.1). Taxonomy (NCBI): domain Bacteria; kingdom Bacillati; phylum Bacillota; class Negativicutes; order Veillonellales; family Veillonellaceae; genus Veillonella; species Veillonella sp. LMAG:90. Next base: position 1,211,429 of record NZ_NAND01000001.1, on the reverse strand, counting down.
AACGCAAGAACTGCACTTTTCCAAAGTTTCATACGCTCCACCTCTTTTTTCAAAATACTATACACTAACAAAAAATAGAAAATGATTCTCTACTAAATATAATATTATAAAAAATAAACTTTATCAACTAATTTTATAAATTTTATCTCAAAAAGTGATTAAACATAATGTGTAGTTATAAAAAAAGAAGCCATAACTGATATATAGCTTAATGCTTTATATAGTTACAGCCTCTTAATCCTGCTAATTGTTATGTTTCTTAATATTCAGCAATTATTTGCCAATATTATTTCTTTAAACCTAATTCTTCTTCCTGTACATTCATACGTTTAATTTCTTTTTCCAAAAGTTTGTCATATACCTTATTACCGGTATCAACTTCAACCTTTTCTTCTTCAGGGTGTTTTTCACCCAAATTCAAAGAATCTTTGATGGTATTAAGGCGTTCTGTTTCTTTTTCTAATAAGCGATCTTCTACTTTTTTTATGTCTGACATAAGAAATACCCCCATTTCTTAATAACACATACTCGCTACCATCATAATAACAACTTCTTCTATTTTTTTCAATATAAAAATTATTTTTTTATTTTTGCTTATGAATATCAGCTTACAACAATCTATTCATACTTCAATATTTTTTGTATGTATTCTTCCGTCAAAGAACTAAGTTACAACTCATTACATAAAAAAACCGCAACAATCAGTAATATAACTATTATCTAATGTTGCGGTTTATTGATTATGACTATTATATTTTTACGCCAAACGTTGATAAAAACGTTTCACATAGAAGTGATAAATTAGGAGCCCCACAATGGCGATGGCTGCATTAAGCTGATACATCAATTCAAAGCCGACCCAGCCGATGACTAAACTTAAAAGGGCTGAGCCTAAACCTACGCCAATGTCCAGCGATAAAAAGTACGTTGCATTAGCCGCACCGGCTCGTTCCGGAGCAGCCGCTTGAACACCCAATGTCTGAAAGGCCGGACTGATGGCACCGTAGCCAAGACCGATAATTGGCGCTGATGCTATAATCCACCACGGCGTAGTGGCCAAACTCAATATGATAATCCCGATACCATAAAGGAGAAAGCCCGGATAAATTAATATATTCGCGCCCAACTGGTCAAAAGCCCGCCCTACCCACGGACGAGTTACCACAATGGTTAAGGCATATAATACGAAAAAAATGCTGGCCATAGTACCCTGCCCCATCTCAGTAAGCATAATCGGCACAAATACCAATACACCGGAATAGGTGAAGCTGATAAAAACACCGATGATAGCCCATGGCAAGGTAGTGCGCTCAAAGAAACGATCAAAATTCCAAGGCCGTTTTTTAGCTAATTGCGGCAGAGCCAAAGACTCATCGAGCTGTTTACGATTAACCACATAAAAACTCAACAAAGCACAAAGACTTAAAAAGATAAAGTAGGCATTCTTATCCCATAAATCCAGAATAGTCAGCCCTAAAAACGGTCCGATAACCATGGCCACATTAACGAATACGGAAAAATAACCTATCCCTTCCCCTTTGCGATGCTTCGGCAATACCAAAACGGCCACTGCCGCTACCGCCGTCGTGCCGACAGCAAAAATCATACCGTGCAATAAGCGCAAAAAGAAGATTAAATCCATAGACTGTGTAAAGTTAAAGGCTATCATAATGAGCAGGAAAATACCGGTTGTGGCAAAGAGTACTTTACGTTTGTCAAAACCGTCTATAATTTCACCGGCAAAGGGCCGACAAAGAATTGTACCAATCTGGAAATACGTCATAGCCATACCGGCTTGGAAGGCCGTCCCGCCGTAGACCCCGGTAATAATTAAAGGCAAGCCCGCAATCAATATATATTGGCTCATATAGTAAAGACAACTGCTTAGGCCGCAACCGAGAAATTCCGCTGACCAAATTTTACCTTCTTCCGCTGCCTGCTGCTGATTCGATGACATCATATCCCCCATATCATGAGTACCCGCTGCATTAGTTTGATGAGTACTATTTTTTTGTCCGTCCTGACCCATAGACATCTCCTTCCTTTTTCGCTATCATCACACCATTATAGTTTTACCTGCTGAAAGATTATTAAAACTCTGTTCCAATAACAGGTTTATACTTTGGGCTGTATTTAATGAGTCCCATCATTTTGCGGTAACTCATAAAGTACAAATAAAACACAGTAGCCTCGAAAGACTACTGTGTTAATTATATTACTTATACGATTATACTACCGTTCGCATTATATAGCCACACTAATTTTATGTATTACCATTAATTAGCTTTAACGGCATTACGCATATCTTTTTTGTTGCTGCTCTTCCAAATAGCCCAAATAGAAGTAGCTACGCAAATGGAAGAGTACGCACCACTTACGAAACCGACAATCATACAGAGAGCGAAGTTTTTAGTTGTATCGCCACCGAAGAAGTAGAGTGAGCAACAAGCAAACAATACTGTTGTCAAAGTATAGCAACTGCGGTGAATACTTTGCGCAATACTTGCATTCGCCAAATCGGCAAATGTATCAGAACGTTTATGGGTATGCGTGTTTTCACGAATACGGTCGAAGATAACTACCGATTCATTCATGGAATAACCGATTACCGTCAAAATAGCGGCCAAGAAGGACGCATCGATTTCCAACTGGAAGAAGGAGAATACGCCAAGTACCATGATAAGGTCATGGAAAATAGCGGCTAATGACGAAAACGCGATACGGTATTCGAAACGGAAGGAAATATACGCTGCCAATACTAAGAAAGCAATGGCCAAGTTAATAAGCGCATGTTCCGTAACTTCCGAACCGATTACGGCCCCTACGGATTCCACACGTTTTACTTCATTTTGACCTACATTTTTATTTAAGCTTTCCACAACGGCTGCGCTTTCATTCGCATCGAGGTTACGGGTACGAATGATAACGTCCTTACCGGATGTTTCATTGCTTTCACCGAATAACTGAATGATAGCATTTTCCAAATTGAACTGTTTCAAATCTTCACGAACTTGCGCAACCTGTACAGGCTGATTAAATACTACTTCTACAATGGTACCACCGGTATAGTCGATACCGAAGTTAAAGCCGCGTACGAAGATAGACACAAGACTGGCAATAACCAAGAGAGAAGACAACGTGAACCACCAACGATGGTGTTTAATAACGTCAAAACGCATTATTTTTTGCCTCCTTTCTTGTAAAGCTCCATGGTCGCGGTTGGCGACACATTAGCACCATACCAGAATGGATGATTCGTCAAATTACATTCGATCAACATCCGCAATAAATAACGGCTTACAAATACGGCCGTAACCATACTGATAGCAACACCGAGACCGAGGGTGATAGCGAAACCGCGCACCGGACCGGAACCAAGCACAAACAAGATGGCTGCCGTAATCATAACGGACATGTTCGCATCCACGATAGTTGCAAGGGCACGCCGGAAACCGGATTCCATAGACATGCGCAAGGTTTTACCAACCTGAACTTCTTCTTTAAAGCGTTCGAAAATCAGGATATTCGCATCCACCGCGACGCCCATGGAGAGAATAATACCGGCGATCCCCGGCAGTGTTAAGGTAGCCTGCAAGAAATGCAATACGGCCAACAATAATAATACGTAAATGAGAAGCGCTGTAGTCGCTACGAAACCGGAGACACGGTACAATACCAACATAAACGCTACGATAAGACCGATACCTACGGCAAAGGCTGTTACCGACTTATCTTTGGAGTCCTGACCAAGTGTCGGACCTACGGTACGAACTTCCAATACATTAACTTTTACAGGCAACGCACCGGAACGAAGCAAAATCGCAAGGTTTTTAGCTTCATCTAAGGTCCTACTACCGGTGATTACGGCTTTACCGCCCGTAATCGGTTCGTTAACTACAGGGTTTGTTAATTGTTCTCCATCAAGATAAATCCCGATGTGACGACCCACATTCATAGTTGTCAAATCAGCGAATTTCTTAGCCCCTTCATCGGTAAACTCAATAGCTACCATGAATTGCTTATTCTGACCGATTTGTTCTTTCGCATCTTTTAAATCATTACCGGTTAAATGAACTGTGCCATTTTCATCCTTAAATTCCATAACCGCTGTTTTACCAATGGTTTTAATGGCTTGGTCCGGATCTTTAACACCCGGTAATTCGATAATGATACGTTTCTTACCTTCACGCTGAATTAATGGTTCAGCCAAACCCATTTCGTTGATACGACGTTCAAGAATCTGTCTGGCTCGTTCTACCGCATCATCAGTTACTTTGTTCTCGCCCGCATCTTCTGCTTCCAGAACGATGTGTGTACCACCTTGTAAGTCCAGACCTTGTTTAATCGATTGTGCCAAAGGCCCAATAAAATAAATAAAGGCTGCAAAGATCAAGGCAATAACTGCAAGAAATTTTGCCAGTGCCTTACCGTTCAAAAAAATTCCCCCTCCTTAAATCGCCAGGGCAGCCACTATTGCGCCAATAAATTGAAACGTAATAGCAGTGTAAAATGATTTCACATAATTAAGATACATAATTATTTAAATGTTAAAACGCGCTCGTCCGTAATTAACCCGGCGAGGCGTTTATCATGCGCTTCCATAGGAATCTCATCGGATACAACTTGGATGTCCCATGCAACGCCGATTAAGCGTTCTTTAGGGACTTTAGCCAAAAATCGGTCATAATAACCGGCCCCCATCCCCATACGGCCACCTTTGGTATCAAAAGCTACTCCGGGAACTAAAATTAAATCCAGTTCATTAGGCGCCGCCGTTTCATAAGGTTCATTAGGAATGCGTATATGAAGGACGCCTGTTTTCACATCATCAAGACGTGTTAACCGGGCTGCAATCATTTCGGTTTTAGATACGCAAACCGGCACAAAGACCGCTTTGCCCTCTGCCAAAGCCTGTGTAACCAGAGCATCGAGATTAGCCTCTTTCGGCATGGCCAAATAGGCCATTATGGAGTGAGCCTTTTTATATTCAGCTGATTCCATAATGTGTTTGCACAGTGCCTCGGCCCGCGTTTTGCATTCACTGTCAGACATGGCTTGGCGCCTTGCTTTAAAAGCAAGGCGCATTGTATGCTTATCCATATTATTTGTCATCTTTGCCAAGCACATGAGCTACGCTGGAACGAGCTAATTTGATTTCAACTTTTTCAGCGATTTGAAGCATAATTGCATCGTCAGTCAAAGCATTGATTGTACCGTAAATACCACCGATAGTCACAATTTTCTGACCTTTTTTCAAACTGTTCAAAAGTTCGTTACGAGCTTTCTGTTGCTTTTTCTGTGGACGATATAAAAGGAAATAGAAAATTACAACCATTAATAATATCGGCCAACCGGCTTGAAATAACTGTTCTAAATCTGCCACTGTCTGTTCACCTCCAAAAAAACATATATATCTTTCAACGTCTAGTGTCCCCTATTTTTTATAACCGGCCCAAAATTCATCACGAAAAGCCGGGAATCGGTCTTCCAAAATAGCGGCGCGCATTTGACGCATGCAATTCAATAAGAAATACAAATTATGATACGACACCAAACGGAAAGCCAAAATTTCTTCCGCCTTGTATAAATGTCGAATATAGGCACGAGAATAATTGCGGCAAGTATAGCACTGACAGCCTTCTTCCAACGGACCCCAATCATGAGCGTACGTAGCGTTTTTAATAACTACACGGCCATTATGAGTCATGGCCATACCGTTACGCGCCACACGCGTCGGGAATACGCAGTCAAACATGTCTACCCCGCGAGCCACACCTTCCACCAAACAGTCCGGTGTGCCAACGCCCATCAAATAACGAGCCTTATTAGTCGGTAATAATGGCGTTGTGTGATCCAAGATATCGTACATCAAATCATGCGGTTCCCCAACGGATAAACCGCCGATGCTGTAACCGTCAAAGTCCATAGCCACCAATTCTTTGGCACTACGGGTTCGTAAATCTTTATACATACCGCCCTGAACGATACCGAACATGCCTTGAGTCGGTGATGTGTGAGCCTTGCGGCAACGTTCCGCCCAACGAGTGGTACGTGCCGTAGAACGGTCCGCATAAGCATAATCAGCCGGATACGGAATACATTCATCAAAAGCCATAGCTATATCGGCACCTAATTGCTCCTGTACTTTAGTAGCAATTTCAGGTGATAAAAACTTCTTGGAACCATCGATGTGGGAACGGAAGGCTACCCCTTCTTCGGTAATTTTGCGCAAATCACCGAGACTGAATACCTGGAACCCGCCACTGTCGGTCAGGATACCGCCATCCCAATTCATAAAGCGATGTAAACCGCCCGCCTCTTCTACAAGGTCCGGACCGGGACGCAAGAACAAGTGATAAGTATTGCTCAAAATAATCTGAGCGCCCATCTCTTTTAATTCTTCCGGCGACATGGTTTTAACCGTTGCCTGTGTGCCTACCGGCATAAACATAGGTGTTTTAAATGTACCGTGCGGCGTATGTAAAAGCCCCGCCCGTGCACCGGTATGGGGACATTCTTTTTGTAATTCATAGGTAATAACCAAGCATATCCTCCTATCTAGTTGCAACCTGTCAAGTACATATTATAGCACAAAATATTTAACGAATAAACATAACATCGCGTTGCTTGACTGTTAACAATGAAGCGAAGTATGTTGTGTCGCCAATCTGTTAGCGAATAAACATGGCGTCGCCAAAGCTGAAGAAGCGATACCGTTCCTTAACCGCTTCTTTATAAGCAGCTAAGCAATGCTCTCTGCCCGCCAACGCACTGATGAGCATGAGTAACGTTGATTGAGGAAGATGAAAATTCGTTATAAGCGCATCAACCATCTTATATTCATAACCGGGATAGATAAAAATCTGCGTCCAATCGTGACCGGCCTGAAGAACGCCATCCTTCGTGGCCGATTCCAAGGTGCGCACCGAAGTAGTACCTACAGCTACGATACGCTTACCGGCCGCTTTGGCGTCGTTAATAATTTTCGCCGTTTCCGCCGTTACCACATAGTATTCACTGTGCATTTCATGGTCTTCAATCGTTTCTTCCGATACGGGACGGAACGTACCAAGCCCTACGTGAAGGGTTACAAAGGCCAAAGTAACGCCTTTGGCTTTTAAGCGTTCCAATAATTCCGGCGTAAAATGAAGCCCCGCCGTAGGTGCGGCGGCCGACCCTTTTTCACGAGCATACACCGTCTGATAACGGTCTTTATCTTCTAATTTTTCGTGGATATATGGCGGCAACGGCATTTCGCCGATTTCCTGAATGATATCGTCGAAAACACCCTGTGCCGTAAATTCAATGATACGACCGCCAAAGCTTGTTTTATCCAATACTTTACCGGTCAAGCGGTCATCGAATACCAATTCCTGACCAATCGGGCATTTTTTACCCGGTTTGACCAAGCATTCCCATTTATTTTCACCACAAGGCGTGAGGAGCAATACTTCTACTTTGCCGCCACTGCCCCGGCGATGACCGTATAAACGAGCGGGAATTACCTTCGTATCGTTAAAGACCAACACATCATTGTCGGATAATTCATCAATGATGTCATAAAAATGATCCTTGTGAGCCACTTCACCGGTCACCTTATCAAGGAGCATAAGACGCGATGTATCACGCGGTTCCACCGGATGCTGAGCAATCAGTTCTTCCTGCAATTCATAATCAAAATCTGTTACCTTCATGGTAAAACTTCCTTCTTTCAAACTGTAGTTAATACGTTTTTTGAGATTACGCATATTTCCCATCTATCAGGCTTAGCTATGCATACCTATGCGAGATAAATTAATACGCTTTATCTATGGTCACACCCGTATAATAGTGCGTTAAAATCGTTTTGTAATAATCCTTAGCCGACGTAGGTGCTTTCGCCGCCATAGCCGCTGCCCCCCACTGGGACAGGCCTAAACCATGGCCCCAGCCATAACCGCGAATCGAAACGGTATCAGTTGCCTTTTTAAACGTGTGATAAGCTTTTGGATTTTTAAAACTATCCGCCGTAGACGGCACTTTCACGTTTACGTAGAAATCAAACAAGGTGGATTTCAAGCCGAATATTTTCATAATCGTCTCGCCCGTCAAAGTAAGCGTCTTTTTATTACCTACAAAATCCGCCGTCATAACTCGACCGGACACGCCGCGATCTTTAAACTTCATAGGACGCTGGCGCAAGGTACTGAGTTTAATTTCTTTAAGGGTGCCCACATCTTTACCGGCTACACGCAACTTCGCTTCCATTTCGGCCCGCGTAAGTTTAACGGTCCAGGCAAAGCTGTCGCCGCTTTGCTTGTAATCGGCATAATCCTTAACGCCGCGCAAATACGGCACATTACTGCCCCACACGTTTTCACTGTTTTCCGTGTAACCACCCGCATTGGAGTGGAACAAGGCTTCAATAGGCTGTCCTTTATACTGCACCACCATGCCTTTGGTATCATCCACGGCTTTCGTAGTGCTGTTAAATTCCGCTGCCTGACCGTTATAGACCTGATGATTTGTAGTCGGCTGCACATCGTAAGCTTTGGCAGCACTTTGTTTCATATTGTATAAAGCATAGGTGCGCGCTGCGACGGCCTGTGCTTTCAAAGCTTCTTGAGGCCAGCTTGGCGATACTTCTGCCGGTACCACGCCATACAAATACTCTTCAATAGAAACTTCATTAATGAGCATCATGCCGCCTGACGAAGTGGGCACAATTTTAATGGCGCCGCGATATGGTTTACTATCCAGCAAAATAGTGCCTTCTACATTGCCTTGCCACGATTTAATATAGGCAGAACCGTCTACAGTTTTGCCGTTTACCGTCACTTTATTATTTTTAACGCCGATTGTTACTGTGTCCGTAGCGGCAAACTTGGCAAATGGTGATTTATTACTCGTATACACTGCCAACTGGCCGCTACCGGCTACGGGCCAAGTACTGCTGCGCGTCGCCAATAAAACGCGAATGGCCGGAATATTAGCTTGCTGTGGCGTATTAAAGGCCGGCACTTTCGTAGACTTAGAGTTTGAAGCGGTAGCACTGTTTTTTGTATCAGTAGCTTTTGCAGCACTCTTACTTTCCGACTTCGTAGTAATCGTGGTAGTTTTCGTCGTAGTTACCGTATGGGTATCTTTATTCGCCTTCGTTACCACCGTTGTCGTCGATTTAGTTTCTTTTACCGGTGTTTTAATCGTCGTAGTCGTCGTTGTCGACTCAGACCCTTCTTTAGTGACCGTCACACTGGCCCCCCAAACGGGCACAACCGATGTCATCAAACAGCTTAAAACGGCTGCCAAAATTACACGATTTACTGCTCTCAATCTCATAAATCCCCCTGACTAGATGCATTAACATTCGGATTCGTAATACCCAAATGGTCGTAAGCCAACTGCGTCGCCATACGCCCACGACTAGTGCGAATCAAAAAGCCCAATTGCATCAAATACGGTTCATACACATCTTCGATGGTATCGCGCTCTTCACTGGTAGCCGCCGCAATCGTATCGATGCCGACAGGGCCACCGTTAAATTTCTCAATAATTGTTTTTAAAATTACCCGGTCTACCCGATCGAGTCCCAATTGGTCAATGTCTAAACGCTGCAAGGCATCATCGGCAATGATATTGGTAATTTCACCGTCACCCAGTACTTGCGCCACATCGCGGACGCGCTTCAACAAGCGGTTCGCAATACGCGGGGTTCCCCGGGAACGACGGGCAATTTCAGCGGCTCCGGTATCGGTAATCTTTGTATTCAATACTTCCGCCGCCCGTTTTACGATGAATTCCAACTCATCCTGCTTGTAATATTCCAAATGATTGATAATACCGAAACGATCACGTAACGGTCCCGAAAGAGCACCAGCCTTAGTGGTAGCGCCGACTAAGGTAAACGGTCTTAAATCGATGCGCACCGAACGAGCGCTCGGTCCCTTCCCGACTATAATATCCAAAGAATAATCTTCCATAGCAGAATACAACACTTCTTCTACCGTACGGGATAAACGATGTATTTCATCGATGAATAATACATCATGGTCCTGTAAATTACTGAGGAGCGCCGCCAAATCGCCGGAACGTTCAATGGCCGGTCCGGATGTAATGCGGAAGTTTACGCCCATTTCATTAGCAATAATGCCGGCCAAGGTAGTTTTTCCAAGCCCCGGCGGTCCGTATAGCAAAACATGGTCAAGCGCTTCTTTACGTTCTTTCGCCGCTTGAATATATACTTTTAAATTATTTTTTACATCCGTTTGGCCGATGTATTCGTGCAAATAGCGCGGTCGCAAAGAGAACTGCCAAGTGTCGCCACTTTGTTCTTCTTTACCCACCACGCGGCTTTGACTGTCAACCACACGTATTTCTTCTTTCATGACTACCTACCCTTTCCCAATTCAGATAATACGTCGCGTATCAATGTCGCCACATCTCGCTCACCATTATCCAATTGAGTGAGTATATCAACAAATTCCGATTCCCGATAGCCCAAGGCCATTAATGCGTCCGCCGCCTCACCGGCAATGCCGGTTTGCGCAACATGTACCGCCGTATCAAGAGCCGCCTGAGGGGCCGGTGCCGTCGTAAATTTACCGATTTTATCTTTTAATTCGAGCACCAAACGCTCGGCCGATTTTTTACCGATACCGGGAAGCTTCGTAAGTGTTCCCAATTCGCCATTCATAATGGCCACTTTGATACCATCCACGGACAGCCCGGACAAAATACCGAGCCCCACTTTTGGCCCGATACCGGATACGGAAATCAGCAAAGTAAAAAGATCATATTCGTCTTGTGTAGCAAATCCATAGAGCTGAATCGCATCTTCGCGAACACTCATATGGGTATATAATAATGCTTCTTGTCCTTCTATTAACGCATCGCGGGTGGTTCCGGAAATATATACGCGATAACCTACACCATGCACATCAATAAAACAGGAGCCTTGAAAAATCTGATTAATGATACCACGAAGAAAACCTATCATGAACTACTGCCTCCTACAAAATCTATAACTGCAAACGGCGCCGTAAGTCATCGCCATGGGAGCTGTGAGCAGTACAAATGGCAATGGCCAAGGCATCGGCCGTATCATCGGGCTTAATTTTCTCACGAATTCCGAGCATATTCATAGTCATATAAATAACCTGCTCTTTAGTTGCACGACCATAGCCTACTACGGCCTGCTTAACCTGTAGCGGCGTATACTCATAAATAGGGATGCGCCGTTGGCTGGCGGCCAACAAAATGACGCCCCTCGCCTGTCCTACGGCAATGGCAGTCGTTACATTGCGATTAAAAAACAATTGTTCTACGCCAAATTTATCGGGCCGGTATTCTTCCAAAATATCACTTAAATCATTGAATAATATTTCAAGCCGCATGGCATCCGTGTCCTGCGGCGTGGTTGTAATACAGCCGTAAGCAACGGGTTGCAACCGACTGCCGTCCACGTCGATAATGCCATAACCGCAAATAGCGGTGCCCGGGTCTATACCTATAATTCGCATAATAATCTCCTTCTAAAACTATTTATCTTTTTATTATAGCATTTATAGAACTATAGACCAAACAGATTAGCGAATTAATCACAGTCTATGAGTCATCTTCACTATCGTTCAAGCCCGCTATTATTAAAATAAGTCCGTTATGATTAGAAGTAAGTTTTCCTGTATTACATGCGTTCCTTAACTTTTGACACAAACGCTTCAAAAAGAGCATACATATCTTCGTGTTCACGCCACATATTTTCAGGATGCCACTGTACGCCCACTACGGACGCATCATTGTTTTCAATGCCTTCCACAATGCCGTCGAGACTGGTAGCCGTTACTTTCAATGAAGGAGCAACCTCACGAATCGCCTGATGATGGCGGGAATTGACCAAAGTATTTAACCCTAACACAGCATGTAAAAAGCTGTCCTTGGCCACGGTTATACTGTGAGTAGGATAGCCGCCGGGCGCTTTTTGGGAATGCTTAATATACGAATTCGGGCACTGCGTTTTGATGTCCTGATACAAATCACCGCCTAATGCTACGTTGATGATTTGTGCCCCTTTACAGATACCCAAGATAGGTTTACGCACCTTAACGGTAGCCTGAATCAATTCACGCTCAAACACATCCCGTTTATAATTCACCATACCGATTTCACGACGCGGTTCTTCACCGAATAAATGAGGATCTACATCGGGGCCGCCATGAACAATAAGACCATCATATAATTCAAAATAGTCTTCGCCGATGGCATTCGGTACATCCGGTAAAATAAACGGAATACATCCCAATGCACTGAGCACTTCTACCAGCTCACGAGATACATACGGTGCTCGTTGTAAATTGGTGCTGTTCGTAGCATCCATATAAGTATCGGCCGTAATTGCAATGCGTGGTTTCATAGCAGTCCCTCATTTCTAAAAACGTAAACTTCGGGCAAACAGGTAAATCAAGTCGGCTTAGCTGTAAGCGCCTTTAAAGCCTGCCGTCCGTCAAACTATCATTACATACATTATACAAAAAAGGCCTATGAAATTTCCACCTGTTTATGGTTTCCATAGACCTTGTTTTTCCAATTCTTTAATGGCCCGTTTTTCATCATCTGTAAGTTCGCGTTCCAATAAATCCGGACGCAAACGGCGAGTACGCAATAAGGCCTGCTGTAAGCGCCATGTGGCTATGTTTTTGTGATGACCGCTGCGCAATACTTCCGGAACCTCCCAGTCTCGAAAAACCGGTGGTTTGGTGTACTGCGGCCCTTCCAAAATAGGCCTGTAGAAGGAATCTTCAATCGCCCCCGAAGCAGCCCCCAGAACGCCCGGAATCATGCGCGCAACCGCATCAGCCACAACCATGGCCGGCAGTTCACCGCCGGTAAGCACAAAGTCACCGATGGAAATCGTTTCATCGATTAAATGCTCTTCCACGCGATAATCGACGCCTTCATAATGACCGCAAATAAGCACCAACTGGTCGTAAGTCGCCAATTCTCGTGCCTTGGCCTGATTAAAAGTACTGCCCGTAGGACCTAAGAAAATGACCCGTTTTCGCAGCTCTGGAGCAGGTTCGTTCGCTTCAGCTGATTCTGGTGCATCAACCTGTTCCGCTGTTTTTGCCAATACATGCTCCACAGCTTCAAAAATGGGTGGCGCCATCATGAGCATCCCGGCCCCGCCCCCATAGGGTGTATCATCCACTTGATTATGCTTATTGTGAGCAAAATCACGGGGATTCGTTACTTCCATAGTAAGGCGCTCGGCAGTCATAGCTCGCTTAATAATAGAATGGTCAAAAAAAGCAGCAAAGAACTCAGGGAATAAAGAAATAATGTCAATTCTCATAGTATCACATTATCCTTTCCGGCCTAAAGGCCTTTCACCTAAGTCTCGGCTGCTCTATTAAATCCATTCCGGCGGATCGGCAATAATCTTACCGCCTTCAACATCAATATCTAAAATTACATGTTCCAACACAGGTAATAATAAATCAGGCTGACCTTCCTGTTTGACTACATACACATCATTGGCGCCCGGTTGCAATACATCAGACACGGTACCCAGTACATGGCCCTTTGTATCTTCCACGGTTAAACCGATGATATCAAAAATGTAGTAACGGCCTTCCGGCAATTCCACCAACTGGTCGCGAGGAACTTGAATTTCCTTGCGAGCCATCAATTCGGCAGCATTACGATCCGGCACTTCTTTAAAAGTCGCCAAAATAAATTGTTTATGATAACGAGCGGATGTGATGTGGTATTCTTTACCATCAATGTAGCAGGCATCCATCGTCAAAAACCGATCGGGAAAATCGGTCTGCGGCATTATACGAAGATCACCCCGCACACCGTGCGGGGCAACAATAACGCCTATGGTAATCAGCTCATTCCGATCCATTATTTACGGAAAGCGACAATTTTGCCGTCTTCGAGCAAAATTTCAGAACCCATTAAAGCGTCGAGGTCATCCCCAACTTTAACCGTAATGGTCTGTTCCATAGTGCCCTGACTAATTTCAGAACCAAGTTCAAGCTTTTCCGCATCCTTTAATTTGGCTGCTACGTCCGCCTTAAAGTTTAAACGTTTTTGCTTTTCTTCTTCAATCTGCTGACGTAATTGAATAAGACCTTGCGCATCGATTTTAGCTTGTTCACTGAGTAAACGTTTAGCTTGGAATTCGATTTGCTGTAAGTCCTGTTCAACAAGATCCAAACGCTGCTGAAGATCGGCAATAAGCTTAGCTTTGAGCCCTTCTGTAACTTTCGATTTGATAGCTACAGGAACACGTACTGTCATTTCTTCCATGTTTTCTCACCCTTTAGACAATATCAACGGATATTTTTTTGTTTTCTTTAATAGCTGCTGCTTTTGCGACAGCTCGGATTGCTTTAGCAATTCTGCCCTGCTTTCCAATAACCTTACCCATGTCTTCCGGTGCCACGTGAACTTCATAGACTTCCACATCACCTTTTACGGTCACGGTAACAGAAACGGCTCCAGGCTGCTTAACCAATGACTTCGCAATTAATGTAATTAATTCTTTCATCACAGTATGCCTCTCTATGAATTACTTCTTAGCATCAGCAAATTTCTGCATAACACCGTGCTGTTTGAAAAGGGAACGAACAGTGTCGGTTGGTTGTGCACCATTACCTAACCAAGTCAAAGCTTTTTCTTCATCAATGTTGATAACAGCCGGGGACTTAGTAGCGTCGTACTGACCGATAGTGTCTACCGGACGACCTTCACGAGGAGCACGGGAATCGGCTACAACGATACGATAGAATGGAGCTTTTTTAGCGCCCAAGCGAGTTAAACGAATTTTTAACATGTATATTTCACCTCCTTGTAAGAATATCTTCTATGATCAACCCATAAACGGTAAGTTTGGCAGTTTAGGTAACATACCTTTTTTACCTTTACGCATAGATCCCATTTTTTTCATCATCTTCTGAGCTTCTTCAAACTGCTTGATTAAACGGTTTACATCCTGCACACGAGTGCCGGAGCCCATAGCGATGCGTTTACGGCGAGAGCCGTTCAATATTTTAGGATTCGTCTTTTCTTGAGGCGTCATCGATTGGATAATCGCTTCAATACGACGAATTTCTTTACTATCTAAATCTATATCTTTTAATTGATCTTTAACTTTGCCCATGCCGGGAATCAATCCCAATAAATCTTGGAATTTACCCATTTTGCGAACTTGGTTCATTTGCTTCAAGAAATCATCAAGCGTGAATTCGTTACGCCGCATTTTATCGGCCAATTCTTTCGCTTCTTCCTCATTTACCAGTTCCTTGGTTCTATCAATCAAAGCCCCCAAGTCACCGAGGTCGAGGATTCGAGAAGCCATGCCTTCCGGCCTGAATTCTTCGAGACCATCCATCTTTTCACTGGTACCCATAAATTTAATAGGGCGACCGGTTACGGATTTAATGGATAAGGCGGCCCCGCCTTTGGCGTCACCATCAAGCTTAGTCATAACTACGCCATCGATACCGAGGCGCTCGTTAAACGTCTTCGCCGTCTGTACCGCATCCTGACCGATCATGGCATCCACAACGAGGAGAATTTCATGAGGTCGTACGGACTGTTTGATGTTGACTAATTCCGTCATGAGGACTTCGTCAATGGCCAAACGACCGGCCGTATCGATGATTACTACATCTTTAAGCATGGATGTGCTCGCCGCGATGGCGTCACGAGCAATATTTACAGGATTGGCACCCGGCGTTTCATCGGCAAACACGGGAATATCTATCTGTTTACCAACCACCTGCAACTGCTTAATAGCGGCCGGACGATATACGTCGGCAGCTACCAACATTGGATGCTTACCTTTCTTACGTAAGTAAACGGCTAATTTACCGGCCGTTGTCGTTTTACCGGCCCCTTGCAAACCAACCAGCATAATTACTGTCGGCGGTTTGGAGGAAATGGTAATCCCACTCTGTACGCCACCCAACAGGTCGGTTAATTCGTCTTTAACGATTTTAATAACCGTCTGTACCGGATTCAAGTTCCCGTAGATTTCCTGGCCGATGGCTTTTTCTTTAATGTTATTGATAAAATCTTTAACAACGCCTAAGTTTACGTCCGCTTCAATCATGGCTAAGCGCACTTGACGCAGGGCTTGCTTCAGATCATCTTCTTCAATTTTGCCTTTACCTTTTAGGGATTTCAAAGCCTCTTCCAGTTTTTGGGTTAAATTCTCAAAAGCCATCCTACCCCTCCATCTGTGCAACTAATTGATATAATATATTGGTGGAAGTGCGGAACTCATCCCGGCCCACACTTGCTTTCAATCTGTCTAATTCACTACGCATGGCGCTCATCAAACGTTCTCGCTCTTCATACTGAGCCACCAAGTGCAACTTGCTTTCATACATTTCCAATAATTGTCTGGCCCTTTGCATATTGTCATATACAGCCTGGCGCGATACGCCCATTTCCTCGGCAATCTCCGCCAAAGACATGTCATCTTCATGATGCAGAACCAAACATTGGCGCTGACGCTCCGTCAAAAGAGCGCCATAGAAGTCTAACAGCAAGCTAATCAAAACTCTTTCTTCCATGTCAACTCACTCCTTCACGGTGTCAAGCTAAAAAACTTTACACGTTATTCTAACAGGGTTAATATGCCCTGTCAAGGTTTTTTCCTTAACAAGTGAAATAAACAGAAAAACACCACGATGCTCGCTTCATCGTGGTGCTTTTCTTTCTCGGTAGTGAATATTGAATTTTTATCTCTATTAGCGTACAGTTTGCAGCGCTCGCTAATACGGAGATTAGAAAATCGACTGAAAAACTGCTCGCTTCAGTCCCCCAGCTTCGTTCTCTACAGATAGTATATACCTCCCTCTCCATTTAGTAAAATTGCCTCTTTTTATATCTGTTATTACGAAAAGTAATAAAGTCTTTAATTAAGTAGAACCTTAATCTATATTGATAAATGCCGTTGTTTCAGACTTGTTATCTTCTTTTATGTTAACTGAATACAAAAATACAAAGTTAACCAATAATGAAAAATCGAGGTTAATTAAGATTAACCTCGATTTACGGAATTCACTTTAACTTGTCTTATTTAATTTTGCTTTTTACTGCGCCTTACTTTGAACCGCCTAAATCAGTGCTACCGATTATCAGTCAAGTTTAGCTCGTTTCAAGCGAAGCGCATTCGTAACAACCGTAACGGAACTGAAAGCCATGGCCGTACCGGCTACGATTGGTGTTAACATACCGATGGCAGCCAATGGAATACCTAGACTGTTAAAAATAAGCGCCCAGAAGAGGTTCTGACGAATATTCGTCATTGTCTTACGGCTTAAGGTTACGGCCTGAACCAAGGTGTTCAAATCATTACGAACAAGTACGATGTCGGCCGCTTCAACGGCAATATCCGTACCGTTACCGATGGCAAAACCGATATCAGCCAAAGTCAAGGCCGGTGCGTCATTGATACCGTCACCAACCATGCCCACAACTTTACCGGATTTACGCAATTCATCAATCTTACCGGCTTTATCCTGAGGCAACACTTCCGCCATAACATGGGTAATCCCCACTTTGTCGGCTATGTATTGAGCGGTACGACGATTATCACCGGTAAGCATCCAAACTTCAATGCCGCGGTTCTGTAATGTCTTAATCACTTCCGGTACTTCCGGACGAACTTCATCTTCTACAGCCCATAAAGCTCTGATTTCACCGCCAACGGCTAAGAGCGATACGGAAGCGCCTCGTTCTTCTTCGGCGAGAACGGCTTTTTCAATCGTTTCATTCATATACCCTAAGGACTGCATCCAGCGGCTGTGACCTAATTGAACCATCTGATTAGCTACGACAGCTTCAAGACCATGACCGGGCACTTCTTTAAAACCGGTAACATTCGGTAATACACCGTTACCCAATTCAGTAGTACCATACGCTGCCATAGCTTTGGCGATTGGGTGAGTTGTCAAACTTTCGATAGCGGTCATAATACCGGTGTTTACTTTTTCATCACCGGCGAAGTTAACAGTTTTACTTACCATCAAGGTACCTTTAGTGATAGTACCGGTTTTATCCAATACGATGGCATTTAATTTGCCGGCTCGTTCAAGGAATTCGGCACTCTTAATCAAAATACCGTGTTCAGCACCCAAACCGGAGCCTACCATGATAGAGGTTGGGGTCGCTAAACCTAAGGCACAAGGACAGGCGATAACCAATACGGCCGTACCGTGCATGAGAGCTACGCCCCAAGTTGAATCAAAACCGAAATACCATACGAGAGATGTTAATACGGCTAGGGCAATAACGGTCGGTACGAAATAAGCAGCAACCACATCGGCTACACGCTGAATGGACGCTTTGGAGGTTTGCGCAGCTTCTACAACTTTAATAATCTGCGACAACATAGTGTCGGAACCGATTTTTTCGGCGCGCATGGTGAAAACACCGGTTTCGTTAACGGTAGCACCGATAACCTTGCTGTCTACGGATTTTTCAACCGGCAAAC
The DNA here is from genome assembly GCF_008679445.1 of Veillonella sp. LMAG:90. Lineage (NCBI taxonomy): Bacteria > Bacillati > Bacillota > Negativicutes > Veillonellales > Veillonellaceae > Veillonella > Veillonella sp. LMAG:90. Next base: position 1,192,942 of record NZ_NAND01000001.1, on the reverse strand, counting down.
TTTCCCCGGTCAACATGGATTCGTTAACCGCCGATTGACCTTCAATCACAACACCGTCAACCGGAACTTTTTCACCGGCACGAACTTGAAGAATATCGCCAACCTGAACTTCGGCAGTTGGAATATCTACCCACTGACCGTCACGCTGCACGTGAGAAATACTTGGTGTTAAGCCCATCAATTTTTCAAGCGCTTCGGACGTACGACCTTTGGCTACTTCTTCAAGGACCTTACCTAATAAGATGAAGGTAATGAGCCATGCGGACGTTTCAAAATACATGTCGTGGCTGCCTACATACATATTGTAAATACTAAATAAGTAAGCTACCGAAGTACCTAACGCAACCAATACATCCATGGTCAAGGAACCGCTCTTAATAGCGCTCCAAGCACCTTGGTAGAACACGAGGCCCGGACCGAACTGAGCAACCGTAGCCAATACCAATTCTACCCAATGAGGCAACATAGGCCAGCCGAATAAATGGTTACCCATCATGCTGACCATCATCGGAATAGCCATAACGGCAGCAATAATCATACGATATAATTGAGGTTTGTAATTAACTTTTTCAAGTTTCTGAACCCCTTCTTCAGCGAGGGTAGCACCAAAACCGATACCCGTAATAGCTTTAATTACGTCATCAGGGGTTACCTTGCTGTCATCCGTATAGGTAACACTGCCTTTACGGGTTAAGAGGTTAACCTTTACATCAGCTACGCCATCCATGCGACTGACGACTTTTTCAACACGACCGACACAGGCGGCACAGTGCATGCCGGTGATGTCGAATTCATTACTTTTTTGACTCATATATAACACATCCTTTTAACTCTACTGTATTGCAATTAATTTCGCTAATTCAAACGAATCATAACGCATTGTTTATTTCAATAAATGATACACAACTTAGTGTCAATTAATGAATTTATTACTTATGGAGTGATTTATAAACACCCATCAATTCCGTAATGGCATCATCTTCCTTGCCGCTTTTAATGGCATCCACTACGCATGAGCGAGAATGACTTTCTAACATTAGAAGGCCAACTTGATATAAAGCCGCTCTTACGGCACCTATTTGCTGTAACACTTCTACACAATAACGATGATCGTCAATCATCTTTTCGATGCCTTCTACCTGACCTTTGATACGGCGCAGGCGACGAGTTAATTTCTCTGTTTCCATATCTGTAAGCATCTTACTTCCTCCTTACTCTATCTTAACAACAGCTTAAAACTGCTGTAAAAACGAAAAGCATCGGGGATTTTCATCTCCTTCTCGATACCCCTATGGGGTATCTCATCTGTATATTATGTTATACCTTCACCCCCAAAAGGTCAACAAGGGGGTATTGTGCAATTGTAAAAAATTACGTATCATAAAATACATAAAACACAGTAGCTATACTTAGCTTTATACATGGTCTTTAGGCCATTATTCGCATTTAAAATTTCCGATTTGATAAATACTATCATCCAAAATTAAAAACATTTTTACAGGGGGGTATATATGAAATCCTATATTACGGTTGCCAAAGAGCATCGTATTGAATATATTGTAGAAAAATCCCGCTTTATCGCCACCGCGATTCCCTGCGAAACGGAAGAAGAAGCGCAGGCCGGTATCGCCCGCATCAACAAGGAGTTTTGGGACGCCACGCATAATTGTACGGCTTACGCCTTAGGCCCCGGCCAAGAACAACAACGCTCCTCAGATAATGGTGAACCGTCCGGCACGGCGGGTAAACCGATGCTGGAAGTTTTGAAAAAGACGGGCATCACCAATACCTTAATTGTAGTCACCCGCTATTTCGGCGGTATCAAACTGGGCGCCGGCGGACTCATCAGAGCCTATTCCCACAGTGCGGCGGAAGTCATTCACGATGCACCGAAAACACTCTACGCACCGCGCCAAATTGTAGCCCTTACCATCGATTACAGCTATTACGGCGCTATCGAACGGTTTTTACAAGAGCAGGGCTATCACTACGAGTCAGAATTTGCCGAACAGGTACGCCTTTTAATCTATGTGGATCCGGCTGATATAAATACGTTGGCAACTACCATGACTAACCTAACTAACGGTCAACAGACGTGGGAGCCGTTGGAAGAAAAAATGGTAGCCCTCCCCTACAACGATTAATCTGCGATTCGTTTATACCCCATGGGGTACTGACAAAACTCTCGTACCATAGTATAATATAAAGTAAACATATAGTAAAGTAGTACGCCCAAAACTACATGTCATGACAATCCGACTAAAACAAAGGGAGGATTCTCATGGACACATCATATTATTACAACTTCATTATCTTGGTACAAACAGGCAATATGACTCAGGCAGCCAACATCTTACACATCACACAACCGGCCCTGAGCAAACAGCTTAAATATTTGGAAGCCGAATTCGGTACGCCCCTCCTGCATATAAAACGCGGTCAACGAGGGGCTAATTTTCGTCTCACCGAAGCAGGTCGCATTTTCTATGAAAAAGCCCAACAATTATGTGCGATTGAAGAGGCGACCTACGAAGATGTAAAACGCTTAAACTCTGCGGTGGAAGGGACACTCCGCATCAGCTCATCCGCCTCGCGCTCAACGGGGCTGATACAGCAATATTTACATGCTTTTTCACAAAAATATCCTTCCGTGCACTACGAAATTTACGAAGGTCTCATGAGCGATGTTACGGAATCATTATTAAACGGACGCACCGAAATCGGTCTTTGCAATTCCCAAATGGTGGACACCAGCCGCTTCGATATTCTTTTTACCCAGCCGGAGTCACTCTATGCCGTATTTCGGAATGACGTATTCTGGAGCAGTCAGGAAAAAGACAGCCTCACGTGGGAGGAAATCGCCCGTTGCCCCCTCAGCCTATCCGGCGGATCGGTGCGCATGCTTATGCAAAGTGCGAGTCGCCTCTTTAACAACTTAAACGTTGTCTCTGTAACGACTACCAAGAGCTCCGCCATCGAATGGGCGCAGCTTGGCCGATCGGTCGCCATTATTCCCATGGATTCACAAGAAAAAGTACATGGTCGCAAAATGTCGCGCATTCGGTTACCCGAGTTGTCCACCGGTTTTCACAAGAGCTTTATCGTAGTCAAAGGCCATACGCCTTCTTTGGTAAGCAAGCAATTCTTGGAATTCTACCAAGGAACGATGTAATCGTAGGACTCTATTAAAAGATACTATTTGGGGATAATGTAATTATAGATTTCTATCAAGAGATTATGTAATTGTAAATCCTATAATTCTTGATATTTCTATATTTATAAAATTGAATATTGTATGATTTTGTGATACACTAAGGGTAGTGGTACGATAACCACTCCCTTTTTTGTTTCTATTATTAATACGAAAAGGACAGATAACTATGAAAGAAATTTTAGGATTCCATTTAAATGGTTGCCCTTATTGCAAAAACGCATTCAAAGCCATCGACGAATTAAAAGCTGAAAATCCACAATACAAAGATATTAAAATTAATTGGGTAGAAGATCAGGATGCTCACGAATTATTCAAAACTCATCCGTACGAATACTATCCAAATCTTTGGTTCGACTTGGATAAACAGTATGAAGCTCAACCGGGCGAATCTTACGACGAAACTAAACGCTTAATTAAAGCTGTTTTTGACAAAGCTTTATAATTCTAAAAAGCAACTAACAGCATAACGCAAGCAACCTAAAGAGTTCATTAGGTCATATGACCTAATGAACTCTTTTTTATACCCCTATAGAGTATCTTAACGTATTATATTTTCCGGATTATATTTTCTCTGCTATATATCACCAGTTCGTTTTCGCAATTCATCTTTGCTCAGATATTATGCAATTTCCTTTTTCAACTGATAAATCAAAAGCAACATGATGAACCATACCGGCGTTACAAAGAGTGCAACTCTCGTGGCCGGATTAAAGGCCAAGGTAACAATAACGAAGGCAAAGAACGCCAATACCAAGTAGTTCAAGAATGGGAATAACGGCATTTTAAATACGCTTTTCGCCGCCAAATCAGGACGCTTGCGAATAAACTTCATGTGACAAATAGTGATAATCCCCCAAATATAGAGGAAACAGAACGTGGACACACTGGAAATAATAACGAATACCCCTTCCGCCACCACATATTGCAAGGCCACAACGAGGCAAATTACGAGTACCGATAAAAACAAAGCGTTAGCCGGCACCTGTTTACTCGTCAAAATTTCAAGAATCCCCGGTGCATGATTGCGTTTGGCCAACGAATAGAGCAAGCGACTCGTACTGAACACGCCACTATTGCAGGCCGATGCTGCCGATGTGAGTACTACAAAGTTAACCATGGATGCAGCCCCGACGATACCGACGGCCAGGAAAACCTCAACAAACGGGCTGCGATCGGGATTTACGGAATCCCACGGGAAAATACTCATAATAACACCGAGCGCACCTACATAGAATAAAATGATGCGCACCGGAATGCTGTTAATAGATTTCGGAATAACCTTCTCCGGATTTTCCGTTTCACCGGCCGTTAGACCTACGAGCTCAATACCGGCAAAGGCAAACACAACCATTTGGAAGGATTGGATAAACCCGTCCATCCCTTTCGGAAACCAGCCTCCGTGACTCCATAAATTACTGAAGCTGGCAACACCGGCTGAAGTAGGCTGACCCGTAAGAATAAAATACAGCCCCAGCACAATCAGCGCTATAATAGCTACTACTTTAATACAGGCAAACCAGAACTCCATTTCACCGAATAATTTTACCGTCACAAGATTCATAAGCAGTAAAATAATCAGCGTTACGAGACTTGGTATCCATGCTTCAATGGACGGAAACCAATACTTAACGTAAATCCCTACGGCCGTAATATCGGCCATGGCTACGGAGATCCAACAGAACCAATACGTCCAACCGGTAACAAAGGCGGTTTTTTCACCCATATAGTCTTGCACGAATTCAATAAAAGTATGATACTCCGTGTTTGATAAGAGTAACTCTCCAAGGGCTCGCATCATCAAAAAACAAATGATACCGGTAATGATGTAGGCAAATAAAATAGCCGGCCCCGTCAAGGCTATGGAATGACCCGATCCTAAAAACAGGCCCGTCCCGATAGCACCTCCGATGGCAATTAACTGCACATGGCGGTTCTTAAGCCCCCTATTGAGGGTTTGCTCTTTCTCCAAGTGACTCACTCCTCTACCTATAAATTTTATATTTTCATATTATATCAATAAAAAACTTTCATTTCTATAGAGAATTATGAAAAATACAATATACATGAAGTTTGTGATGCCACTGCAGTATATCTAATATTGTCAGGTCTTTCAAAAAATTCATCAAATGCTAGCCAAACTATTGAATATACAAAAATAAGAGTAGCTATACATAACCCTAATATAGATACTATTATTAAAAAAGTTTTCCTCATGCTTACCTCCTAATAAATTATAGTATCTATTTGTATCCCATAAAGATTCCGGTTCATATTACTATTTAAGACCACATTATTCTAACAAACATCGATTATATTCTAATATATCAGCAGTATAAGTATCTTCCGGATTCCAATTACCGATTAGCCTATCCAGCTCATTATATTTTTTTAAGTAAGAATTTAAATCGGAATAATTGTAAAGAACTATGCATGGCGCTAAACAATCAGTTACACATTCTAATATTATTTGTTTATTATTCTCAAGAAAAAGTACAATCATATTATCCCATTCTCTTTTCCAATAATTATCTTGATTTCTATATTTGAAGTGCTCTCTATTCCAAATAACACGATCAATTCTAACTTCCATTTCTATACATTTTAAAGCTAATTCTTTTTTTCTAGAAACGGTATTCGGAAAAAAAGTTTTTACATATTCTTTTACATTATCAATATCACTAATATTATCAACTCTTAATCGTTGAAAATCCTCACCGTCGGCTCTCCAACTTTCCTCTGCTCCTATAATAATTATATTTTTATCACATTCTAAAAATAAAGATCTTGCAAAAACTCTGTCATCATTTATCATCTTTACATAATCAAAATAATAGATTCTATCTAAAATTTTCTTATTAAGGAACCTTAACCTTAATATCTCATCAGGCGTTAGTATATCTTTAAATGTAAATATCATTCAAAATACTCCTTTTATCTAATAAAGTGAATTTTTTGAGATAAAAAAGATGTTGTATTTATATCTTTTACAAGACTAGAATCGAAATGACTAATTGGTCTAAATATCATAAAGCCGCTATTTTTTAATTTACAATCCATCCTAATTTTTCATATTTCCCACAAGCGTATTCTCGTTAAGCTCAAAATCCTCTATTTTCCATGATTTCCCAAATATTAGAACAGCATATACAAAAAGATTGGTAATGGGAATATACATAAAGGGAATCCAAAACGCACTACAGTAACAATCGTGTAGCCGTCGTGTAAATAAGCTAACCGAGGGAATAAAAAAAATTATGTGTAACCATTCACAAACTGTTACGAAAGTATTAGTATTTGCATACTGTCCACCATACCACATTGCAGATACAAACCACTGAATTGCTATTATAAAGCCACCAAATCCACCTAATTCCTCAGCAGAAGTGCGGCCACTAAAATTCAACGATTTTTTTAAAAATAGTAATCCACTTTGAATGAATTTTAAAGGACTTATATAAATAACCGTTTTCCATTCATTGAATCGCCACCTAAAAAATATAACTCCTTGCTTAGGAAAGTCTCCAAATCGATTGAACTTTTTATTATCTGGTATAAAAATAGCTACTAAAACTAAACAACTCATCCAATCCACGTATTGAGGTAGGTCAAGAATTGTTTCTTTCGTGCTGGACAGATCAATAAAAGGATGATTGATATCAAAGGTCATAGTATATCCCATCTCATAGGTTCCCCAGATACAGCCACTTAAAATTAGCAAGACTATAGATTTAGGTATACCCCAATCTTGTAATCTTCTACCTAACAGTAGAAGCTGAAAAAATACACGAACTATCATATGTATAATATATATACAATAAATACTGTCACCTCTAGCTAATATTTCAAAATATGTAAAGGGAATAAAAAAAATAATACTCGATGGTAATAACAGAAAAGAAAAAAATACTAAAAATCTATAAGTATCCTTATTAATTCGTTGTCCTAATAAAGGTCGCCTAAGCCCTGACCAAAATACTTTAAAATTATAGACAAATAATTTCCACTCATTGCCCCAGTCTATAGGTTGGTAATTTATCATATTAAACCTTCGCTCTTTCATAATATTTTTTCAGTTTTCCCTGAATTAGTACCTACCAATAATTGTATATCTTTAGCCGCTAGCAATAAAACTATATCGCCCGTAAATTACAACCACCGTCTAAGTGCAATAGCCCACATAATTAAGCCAATAATTGTACTAATAATTTCTGCATCAATATCTTCCCAATGATATACCAGTAATGATATCGTACCAACTGAAAAAACACCATAAATGCAGCGAGCTAGCCATCGTTTCCACATAAAAGTTATATATTCCTTCGGGTACATTTCTCTATTTGGAGGTTCTTGATGTATATCCATAGCCCGACGAACAAATTCAATATACTGTCGCCATCTTGGCAACTCTATAAGTCCATATTGTCCTATCGTCTCATTAGCAATTTGCTTGTAAACTCGAATATGCACTTTTACCACTATATAGCAAATTATTACTGATACACTAAGAGCAGAAATTACAATAATTTCATCTCTATCAGGATATCTATTTTCCCGAAATAAAATATCTATAAGGCAATACACTATAAAAAAGACTCCACCAACTATAAAGCAGATACAAGCAAAAAGAATTCTAATAGATGGTGCCTCTTTTTGAGCATTTTTTTCAATCCAGTCTTTTATTATTTTCATTTTTTCTTATCACGCTCTTATTCGTTATTCTCCTCATTAATTGGAATTGCTTCATATTTAACCCCTATCTATATAAATACCTTCACCTCTATCGACCTTAATACTGCATTCCTTACGGCAATACCTACATCAGCTTTTCCATAATTACTCCCAGCTCATTAAAATTTTCACAATCACAACATTGATTCCTTCTTTAACTATGGATAGATATGGAGCTATCACAGCCGCGATAGCGTTTATGGTTAAGTCCATAATTTGAAAGCAAATAAGCTCTTAATCATAAAAATCGTATGGGCAACAAAAAAAGAAGGCCCTCCTCGGTCCACTACATAAACTTATGCAATAGACGTAAGAATACCTTCATTCTATACTCTTTCAATTTATTTTCGTTCATTGCTGTCAATATAACATAAGCATGTTTCATACAAATACTCCTTAATTGATTTAAGAATATAGTCATACTAAAAAAACAGCATGCAGTTCACATTTGTTTCATCATTTATTAAAATGATTATATCGGAAGGAAATCAATTTGTAAATATGCAATACAAATATAAAAAGAGCTTGCTCTCCAAAAGGTTTCGATTGAATACATTTCTAAGAAATTATTAATCGCTAACTAATTGTTGAGCAAGCTCTTTATTTAAATTTTAAACTTGATTAGCCACAGTTATGCTACAATATTAAATCGCACCATACTTTAGTGCGGCCGTTTTAGGAACGCTTAATCAAAGAACTCTTATTTACGTTCTTTTACTTCTTCTAAGATATCAGCCAAGAAGTCTTCCCATTTAACGGAACCTTTTTCACCTTCAACACGGCTACGAACTGCTACAGTGCCTTCTTGTTCTTCTTTATCCCCTACTACGAGCATGTAAGGTACTTTTTCCATCTGAGCCTGACGAATCTTGTAACCGATTTTTTCGTTACGATCATCAAGTTCAACACGAACATAAGCTTTCTTGAAGGCTTTACGTAATTTTTCAGCATATTCAACGTGTTTTTCACTGATAGGTAAAATCTTAACCTGTACCGGAGCCAACCAAGTTGGGAATGCACCGGCATAGTGTTCGATGAGGATACCGATGAAACGTTCCATGGAGCCGAAGCAAGCACGGTGAATCATGATAGGCTGATGTTTCTGACCGTCTTCACCGACATATTCCATATGGAAACGTTCAGGCAAGTTCATATCCAACTGGATAGTACCGCACTGCCAAGTACGACCGATGGAGTCGCGAATATGGAAGTCTAATTTAGGACCGTAGAACGCACCGTCACCTTCGTTAATCTGGTAAGGGATTTGTTTTTCTTCGATAGCTTCGCGAAGTGCATTAGTTGCAGATTCCCAAATAGCATCATCACCCATTGCGTTATCAGGTTTAGTACTCAATTCTACGCGATAAGTTAAACCGAACTGGCTGTAAATGCGGTCGAACAATTCAATAACTTTAATTAATTCAGCTTTAATCTGAGATGGCAACATGAATACATGGGCATCATCCTGAGTAAAGCTGCGAACGCGGAACAAGCCGTGTAACGCACCGGATAATTCATGACGATGAACGAGACCGAGTTCAGCCATACGCATTGGGAAATCACGGTAGGAATGCAAATCGTTCTGATATACCAAGATGCTGCCCGGGCAGTTCATTGGTTTGATTGCATAATCTTCATCATCAATTACAGTAGTGTACATGTTTTCACGATAATGGAACCAGTGACCGGATTGTTCCCAAAGTTGGCGGTTCAAGATGATTGGGGTACGAATTTCTTCGTAGTCGAAATCATGGTGAACTTCACGCCAGAAGTTTTCCAATTCGTTGCGAAGAGCCATACCTTTCGGTAAGAAGAATGGGAAGCCGGGGCCCTGTTCTTTGAGTACGAATAAGCCCAATTCTTTGCCCAATTTACGGTGATCGCGACGAGCTGCTTCTTCAAGAAGATGTAAGTATTCGTCGAGTTCTTCTTTCTTTTCAAAAGCAGTACCGTAAATACGTTGGAGCATTTTGTTCTTTTCGTCGCCGCGCCAGTAAGCACCGGCCAAGCTCTGCAATTTGAAAGCTTTTACTTTGCCGGTAGAAGCTACGTGCGGACCGGCACAAAGGTCAACGAATTCGCCTTGACGGTAAGTGGAAATCTCAGCGTCAGCCGGTAAATCTTCAATCAATTCCACTTTATAGTTTTCATGTTTTTCTTTAAAGAATTTAAGCGCTTCATCGCGAGAAAGAACTTCTTTTTCGATTGGGAAGTTTGCTTTTACGATTTTATGCATTTCCGCTTCGATTTTAGCCAAATCTTCAGGAACCAATACATGTTCCATGTCGATATCGTAATAGAAACCGTTTTCAATAGCCGGTCCGATGGCTAATTGAGCATCCGGCCAAAGGCGTTTGATAGCCTGAGCCATAATATGAGAGGCGCTGTGACGCAAAGTGTCTTTACCGCCCTGTTCGTTAAAAGTCAAGAAGCTTACTTTGGAGCCGTCCTTTACTTCTTCACGCAAATCGGTTAATTCACCGTCTACGTCGGCTGCCAAAACTTTTTTAGCCAAGCTATTGGACAGTTGTTTAACAGCTTCGCCTAAAGTAGTGCCCGCTGCATAAGCGCGTTCACTGTTGTCAGGTAAAATAATTTTTACTTCACTCATGGTTATTCCTCCTAAGAAATCAGCTATACCGGCGGGACACGCTACAGCTGCACGCATAATAAAAAAGAGACCTCTATCCCGACAAGGGACGAAGGTCTCGTGGTTCCACCCTAGTTAGTCATCCACTCGGATAACTCACTTTATTGTCGATAACGCATACTCGCGGATTAGCTTACTTAGTTCAGCCAATCGGTTTGAAGGGGGTAATAGATGATCTTGTGTAAGACGGTCACAGCCTAGCCGTCTCTCTCTGGAACACAGTGGATTAAATATCATATCCTTCGCTCTACCTGTTTCATTTGATGTATTAACTTTACACCATATCCGGGTTAATGTCAATACTAATTGTGTACAATTTATAATAATTTTCAAAAATTTAATTTTACACCATTAAATTTTTCTGATTGCTTATACTTCTAAAAAGCCCCTACAGCCGTTGGCCATAGGAGCTTTTATAGTTTTCACTGTATAACTTTAGTCATATGACTCGATAGAACCTACAAACTTTATAGTAGTGGTAAGCTTAAATAGCATCTACTAAAGCTAATTCAATAGGTAAACTGCTCAAAATTTCACGCACCAACGGTGCCGTATCAGGTGTGCTTCGTACCATACAAAGACCTTCTGCGCGATTAACGGTCGTCATGACGCCCAAATACTCATAGCCTTCCAAAATGCGATTTACATAATTGGTGTGGTTCGGTGAAATTTTGAAATATACATAGGAATCTTCCATTATGCTTTCACCTTACAGCGACGACGCATCATGGCATATTCTTCCAGCGGCGTATCGATATAAAGACGCACTTTCATCTGCGGATGCGGCGCTACGGTGATTTCGTTCCCCTCTTCATCGGTCATCTTCGTAATCACATGATGTACGAGTTCACCATGAGGTTGGCAAAATTCCACTTCGTCGCCCACTTTGAAGTTATTGCGTTGTTCTAAGTATGCATAACCTTCTTCCACATTGTAGCCTTCTACAAGACCGATGAAGTCATGAGTCTGCGTATTGCTGGACTGGCCGTAGTTCTGAGCCGTTTCATCCGGTTTTTCCACGGAGAAACCTTCCGTATACGGACGGTGAGAGATTTTTTCCAATTCTTCAATCCATTCCGGTTTCACTTCGTAGTGCTCAGGATCTGCCAAGTAGCTATCCACCGCTTCACGATATACTTTAGTTACCGTCGCCGCATAGTGAACGCTCTTCATGCGGCCTTCGATTTTAAGACTGTCAACGCCCGCTTCTACCAAATCAGGGATATATTTCAATAAGCAAAGGTCTTTGGAGTTGAAAATATAAGTACCGTGCTGGTCTTCTTCAATCGGATAGTATTCGCCGGGACGGTTTTCTTCCACCAAGGAGTATTTCCAACGGCAAGCCTGCGTACACTGTCCGCGGTTAGCATCGCGAGTTGTAAAATAGTTACTCAAGAGGCAACGACCGGAGTACGAAATACACATAGCACCGTGAACGAACGCTTCGATTTCAATGTCAGCGGCTTCTTTCATAGTCTTGATGTCCGCAATACTTACTTCACGAGCCACCACAACACGAGTAGCGCCCTGTTCTTTCCAAAACTCGGTAGTCAAATAGTTCGTCGTATTGGCCTGTGTACTTACATGGCGTTCCAAATTAGGAGCCACCCGTTTTGCCAATAAGAAAATACCCAAATCGGCTACGATAATGGCATCTACTTTGATGGATTCCAAGAATTTCAAGTAGTCTTCAAGGCCTACCAAGTCTTCATTGTGGGGAATAATGTTACAAGTTACATAGATTTTTTTACCATGACTATGAACAAATTCCACTGCTTCTTTTAATTCTTCATTGCTGAAGTTGGAGCTGCTGGCACGCAAACCAAAAGATTGGCCCGCACAATACACAGCATCCGCGCCATAACGAATGGCCATTTTTAATTTATCCATATTGCCGGCCGGCGACAATACTTCAATATGTCTGTTCATGTATTACTTATTACCTTTCCATATACTAACGCTCATACCATCACCTAAAGGATAAATGGTAGTATTAAATTTCGATTTATCTTCAACCATGTCCAAATATTCACGTAATCGTTTAACAATCGTTTTATAACGGTGCGGTGCTTCCTTATCGCCCCGCACATAGCCTCTGAAGAGGACATTATCCGCCAAAACAACGGCCCCCGGCGCCAAATGAGACTCTATGAGCTCCAGTTGCTTACCGTATTGACCTTTCGGCCCATCCAGAAATACCAAGTCAAACGTGCCTTCCAGCTTAGTCAGTACTTCGTTGGCATCTCCCAAATGCAAAGTGATGTTATCCTTGTACTCGGACTGACCGATATATTGCTTAGCCATATTATGTCGTTGTTCGTCCAATTCAATGGACACAATCTCCGCATCTTTAGCCGCATGTTTTGCCAAAAGAAGTGTCGAATAACCGATGGCGGTCCCCACTTCGAGAACCCGCGACGGCTCGTACAAACCGATTAATTCTTCAAATAAATGGACTTCCGATTCGCGTAAAATCGGCACTTTATTGAGTATCGCATAAATGCGTTGCTCATTCAAAATTTCCTTTAATTGCATAGCTCACACCACTATTCCCCATAAATTGATTCTACCACTTTCATATGTTCTTCGTATGTTTTAGTAAAGTGGTGATGACCTTCTTTATCCGCTACAAAGAAGAGATAATCCGTACTTGGCGCATTGAGTACCGCTTCCATGGATTTCATGCCCGGATTGGCAATCGGTCCCGGCGGTAAGCCTACGTGCATGTACGTATTATACGGACTCGGTAACTTTGTATCTTCAATCGATATATGAGGCTTAGGGTAACCTAAAATATACTGAATGCTGGCACAGGATTGCAGGGGCATACCGATTTGCAAACGTTTAAGGAATACGGCCGCAATAATCGGACGATCTTCATCAAAGAGTGCTTCTTTTTCTACCAAAGAGGCCAAGGTGATGAATTCAAAAATCGTCATATGCTTAGCTTCAATTTGAGCACGAATTTCCGGCGTCAATTGCTTATTCATTTCGCCGGCCATGCGTTTTAAAATTTCTTCCGGCGTGCTGCCTACGGGAATTTCATAGGTACTTGGGAATAAGAAGCCTTCAACACGGTAGTCGACTTTCGCCGGTCCGTACATATATTGATACGGTACATAGGTCTTGGCTTTTTCTAAAAAAGCTTCTTTCGGGCCCAGGCCGTCTTTTTCTAATTCATCGGCAATTTGCTGAATCGTATAGCCTTCCGGAATGATGACTTTAATTTCTTGCAATTTACCCTTTTGCAATAAGGCGATTACCTGACGCAAGCTGGCGTTTTGAGGAATCTGATAGTACCCTTGCTGCAATTTATCCATAGAACCGGTCAACCTAAGTGCCAAACGAAAGGTAGTTGGCGAACTGATGATACCTTTCTCATAAAGCATATCACCGATTTCGGCGCCCGTTTGATCTTTATCAACAGTAAATACTACATCCTGCGGCGTACCGGCCACAGAATTCGGTTTTAAATACATAGTAATCATGGCGATGCAAAGAATCAGAACAACGCCGATGACGCCAATTCCAATCCACTTCACACGTCTATCCATACATTAAAAACTCCTTATGAAACATGCTGTCAAAAATGATTATAAACATACGAAAGAGGGGCGTGGCCCCTCTTTCCCTTTTAACCTATACCCGATTATTCTTCAACAAAATCGTCTTCATAAATAGCAAGAACCGCTTCGAATTCTTCTTCGGTCGGATCTACATAGACGTCTTCACCATCTTCCGTATCGATACGGGAAATGATAGCTTCCGGTTCTTCGTGGCATTTGCACCCCGGTTCACAGTCTTCCGGTGGCAATGAAACTAATACGGCAAAACGTTTACCGTCATAGTTGATGACCATATCTTCTTCGTAATGCGTTTCATGCCCTTCATCGTCTGTAAATGTAACAACCGTCACTTCGCCTTCATAATCTAAATCTGCCATGGTATCCTCCTTATTTGATTAAATTACTACGACTGTCTAAATAACCTTGTAAAATAACAACCGCCGCCATTTTATCAATAACATCCTTGCGTTTCTTACGACTCACATCGGCCGCAATCAAGGAACGTTCGGCCATAACGGTAGAGAGTCGTTCATCCCAAAACTTAACAGGTACATCGATGACTTCCTGCATTTTAGCGACAAACTCTTCCGTTTTTAGCGCACGATCGCCCTTAGTGCCGTTCATATTCTTGGGCATGCCCACCACGATTTCTTCTACTTCATACTCCGTAATCAGTTCCTGTAATCGCGAGAAATCCCGTTCTAAGGAAGTGCGCCGTATTGTTTCGATACCTTGAGCCGTCATGTACAAAGCGTCACTACACGCGACGCCAATAGTACGACTGCCCACATCCAACGACATAATTCGCATTATAGTTTCTTAGCCTTTACATACTCATTAACCAATTCTTCGATGAGCTCATCACGATCCAAGCGACGAATCATGCTGCGCGCATTGTTGTAGCTGGTAATGTAGGTAGGCTCGCCGGAGATAAGAAAACCTACTATTTGTTCCACCGGGTTATATCCCTTTTCCTGCAAAGCGTGATATACATCACGTAACACTTCACTGGCGGAAGGAACATCATTTACTTTCTGAAACATCATAGTTTCATCTGATACACTCATGCTAAAGCCTCCTTTATAGAGTGATTCGGCTTAACCGATTGGCTAAGCCCTCACCGACAGACTATTAATCTGGCATACTTCTATTTTACCATAGAAAGGATAGTTTCTTTACCTTTTTCTAAAGCATTTTGTAAGGCACTTGGATTTTTACCGCCCGCTTGTGCCATATCAGGGCGTCCGCCGCCGTTACCGCCGGCTGCCTGAGCCGTTGCTTTAACGATGTTACCGGCGTGGAACCCGGCTTTAACGGCATCTTTGGTAGCCATGCAGACAAAGTTAACTTTGTCGTCACCAGCCATCCCCAATAAAACGATACCGGAACCGATTTTATCGCGAACCATATCGGCCGTGCTGCGAAGTTCATCCATATCGGCTGCTTTTACATCGGCTACTACGGCTTTGAATTCACCGGCATCAAAAGCGGTGTTCAATACCGCATCAAGACCGCCGGACATCAATTCTTTACGAGCTGCTGCCAATTCGTGTTCCAATTGCTTCGTTTCTTCCACGAGCTGCTGTGCACGGGCTACGATATCTTCCGGTTTCGTTTTAAGAAGCGTTGCCACTTCGCGAAGTTCAGCCTGTTCTTTTTGAGCTAACTGCAACGCTGCTTCGCCGGTTACCGCTTCGATACGACGTACACCGGAGCCGATACCGCCTTCCGACAAGATACGGAATGTGCCAATTACAGCGGTGTTCACAACATGGGAACCACCGCAGAGTTCGATACTGAAATCAGGTACGGTAACTACGCGTACGCGGTCACCATATTTTTCACCGAAGAGTGCCATAGCGCCTAATTTTTTAGCTTCGTCCATGGACATTTCTTGGATGTTCAAGCTCACGGCTTTTAAGATTTCACCGTTTACCAAATCAGTAATTTGTTGCAATTCTTCAGCTGTTACCGGAGAGAAATGAGTAAAGTCAAAGCGCAAACGATCCGGCATAACTAAGGAACCGGCCTGATTTACGTGATTGCCCAATACTTGTTTCAAAGCGGCATGCAATAAATGGGTAGCCGTGTGGTTACGAGCCATGGCAAGGCGACGAGTGGTGTCCACTTCGAACTGAACCGTATCGCCTACCTGCAAATTACCTTCCACAATGGTACCTACATGGTAGGTTGTGCCTTCCGGTAATTTCTTGGTCGTATGAACTTCCATTTTACCCATAGGGCCTACGATAAAGCCTGTATCGCCTAACTGACCGCCCCCTTCAGCGTGGAACGGCGTAGTGCGTACGATGAGAGTGACTTCCATGCCGTCCGACGCACTGTCAAGGCGAGTAGCGCCTTCACCAAGCATAAGGACTTCAGAGGAAGTAGCGGATTCATCATCGGTCAACTTTTCATCGCGAAGGAAGGTAATGTCCGGAGTAGCCACTTTGGCATCTACGTCTTCACGAGCCGCACGGGCACGAGCACGCTGTTCCGCCATAGCACTTTCAAAACCGGCCATATCGATGGTAAGGCCTGCTTCGCCGGCAATTTCTTCCGTAAGTTCCCAAGGGAATCCGTACGTGTCATATAATTTGAATACTTCGGCACCGGGAACTTCCGTAGCTTTAGCTTCTTTTAATTCGTTAATCAAAGCACCGAGCATATCGAGGCCTTGTGCCAAAGTCTGGTTGAAACGATCTTCTTCATTGGCTACAACGCGTTTGATGAAGTCGTGTTTTTCAATAAGACCCGGTACGCCGGAGCCTAAAATGTCGATAACCACGTCCACCAAATCGGTCAAGAAACGACCTTCGATACCGAGTAAACGACCGTGACGTACGGCACGGCGCAAAATACGGCGCAATACATAACCGCGACCTTCATTGGACGGTAAAACGCCGTCGCTGATGAGTACGGTAATGGCGCGCGCATGGTCGCCGATAACTTTGAGGGATACGTCCGTATTGGCGTCGGTGTGATAGGTTACCTTAGCCATTTCAGCCGCTTTTTCAATGATTGGGAAAATTAAATCCGTTTCAAAGTTGCTTTCTTTATTCTGTAATACGGATGCCAAACGTTCGAGACCGGCACCGGTATCAATATTTTTCTTTTCAAGCGGTACATATTCACCGTCAGCGGTACGGTTAAATTGAGTGAACACGAGGTTCCAAATTTCAAGATAACGATCGCAATCACAGCCCGGTGCACAATCCGGTTCACCGCAACCGCGAGATTCGCCGAGGTCGTAGAAAATTTCGCTATCCGGACCGCAAGGACCTTCCCCGATTTCCCAGAAGTTATCTTCCAAGCGGGTAATGTGGTCTTCCGGCATACCTACTTCTTTATGCCAAATATCGTAAGCTTCCTGATCATCAGGATATACGGTTACATATAAACGATTTTTGTCGAGTTTAATAACTTCGGTCAAAAATTCCCAAGCCCAATGAATGGCGTCTTTTTTGAAATAATCGCCGAACGAGAAGTTGCCGAGCATTTCAAAAAAAGTATGATGACGCGCCGTGCGGCCTACGTTTTCAATATCGCCGGTACGAATACATTTCTGGCATGTGGTGACACGCGTACGAGGCGGTACCAATTTACCCGTAAAGAACGGTTTTAACGGTGCCATGCCGGCGCCGATTAATAACAACGAAGGATCGTTTTCCGGAATTAAGGAAAAACTGTCTAAGATTAAATGTTGTTTGCTTTCAAAAAATTTTAAATAAGCCTGACGCAGCTCATTACCCTTCATGAGTTTCAGCCTCCTAAATAAATATGAATTCTCTTTATTATAAGCCTTATTGTCTATGTTTGTCTATTTTTTAGTTATGCCTATTTTCGGTCGCGCGCCACCGTAACGGCAAAAGTTAAGGCGTAGCCCAGAATTGCCACCAGCACGATGGTCCCGCCCGGTGCCAAATCATATTCAAAAGCCCCCAAAAGTCCAAGGCTGACGCTGGCTAATGAATAAATTTCACTGATTATGAGCGTTTGGCCAAAACCACGACGCCATAAATGGGCAGCCGCTACCGGTACAATCATGAGTGCCCCGATAAGCAAAATCCCGACAATGGTCATCCCCATAACCACTACTAAGGCGGTCAAAATAGCGAAGAGCATATTGATGCGCCCAACGGCAATCCCCGCAGTCACGGCAATCTGTTCGTCAAAAGCGGTAAATAATAATTTCGAATACATAAAATATACGGTCAGAGCCACAACGACGGCCACCCCGGCAATTGTCATAATATCCGTATCCGTTACGGTCAAAATACTGCCGAACAGAAAGTTCAAAAGGCCCGTACTCGGCATTTTAGTCATAGTCGCAAAGATTACGGCCAAGGCCAAGCCGGTGTAAAAGAATAAGGCCAAAATCATGTCGGTATATTGGTTCTGACGACGGCGCACCAACTCAATACCGATAGCCGTAAGCACTGTTAATATAGCGGCGCCCAAAGGCGGATAAATGGATAATAACGAAGCCCCTGTAACGCCCGCAAAGGCTACGTGGCCGAGCCCTTCACTTAAGAGCGATTGTCGTTTAATAACGATAAAGGTGCCGATTAAAGGACACATTAAGGCTACAATTAAACCGGCCATAAAGGCTCGTTGCATAAATTCATAGGTAAATATATCCACGTTAACCTCCTATATGCCATGCGAGCGGCGTATTCTTATGGCTTTTCAAAAATCCTTGGCTGTCGCCGTTATAACAAACGTGACGGTCGATACAAATTACCTGGTCAGCTTCCTTACAGGCATCCTCAATATCATGGGTAACCATAATAATCGTCATACCCTTGTCACATAAACTGCGCAAGAGCTGAAAAATATGAGCACTCACTTGAAAATCAATACCGCTGGTCGGTTCATCCAAAAGCAAGTATTTCGGATTTCGCGCCAAGGCCTGAGCAATCATGACGCGCTGCTGTTGGCCACCGCTCAAATCACCGATGCGGCGATGGGTAAATTCAGCCATCCCCACTTGAGCCAAGGCTTCATGAGCTTTGGCCTTCCGTTCCGCGCGGCCCATACCGCGAATACGTAAACCCAACTCCACAATTTCACCGCAAGTAGCCGGAAACTGAGCGGCATTTTTGTTATAAATCTGCGGCACCAAATGAAGGAGACCTTTTTGTTGTGCCTCGCTTACCGAATAACCGTCAATCGTAATTTGACCGCTTGCCGGTTTTAAAAGCCCCGCAATGAGGCGTAAAAAGGTTGTCTTCCCCGCCCCGTTAGGACCTACGATAACCGTAAAATCCCCTTCCGGAATCGTCAGCGACACTTCACTGATTACTGTGTCCTGCTCATAATTAAACTGTACCTTAGCGACAGTAATTTCTCCCATCCGCAAAACCTCACTTTATAGGCTAAAAGAGGAGGCATGGGCCTCCTCTTCAAAATATCTTAATTTGACATAATGCAATATTTCGCATTCACATAATGTAATGTTGTTCATTTACATTACGCGTTTGGCACCGATATAACGCTCGCCCCAATAACTGTCATTAACACTGGCTATGGCTACGCCACTACTGGAAGTGGCACTGATAAATTTACCGTCGCCGATATAAATCCCCGAATGGGATACGCCCTCTTCATAGGTTTGGAAAAACACTAAATCACCGGGCTGCAAATTATGCTTCCCGATTTTCTGGCCTACCAAATATTGTTCATCCGCACTGCGCGGCAAATCAATCCCTGATTTGGCAAATACATAGCGCACATAGCCGGAGCAGTCAAAGCCCTGCGGGGTAGCGCCGCCGAATACATACGGCACACCGCGATAACGTTCCGCTTCAGTAATAATTTCACTGATAGACTTTGATACTTTACCGGTTTTAGTAAAAATAAAGTCCGGAGCGATTGGATCGAGAATACCGTTTGTCGGTGTCTTTGACTTTATCGTAGCGGTATTTTTCTTGGCTACCGCTTGTACTTTCGCATCGCCGTTTTTATTTGACTTGTTATTTTTTACCTTAGTCTTTTTAGTCGTTTTGGCAGCCGTTGTATCGGTTGCTGCTGCAGTCTTTTTCTGAACCGTAGCTTTACGACCGGCCGCCATTTCAGCGGCAATCTTATCATCAGACATACGGCCCAAACCGGCTACCACATGTTCATCAAGCTCTTTACCCATTAATTTCTTATAAGTAACAGCATCTAAAACACCGTTCACCGGTAAATTGTTATCTTTTTGATATAGGCGTACTGCCCATTTGGTATTGGCATCATACTCGCCATTGAGTCGTGCATTATATCCGGCTGCAATCAACTTCTTCTGAATAGCCGAAATGTCGCCGCCTTTAGCGCCATACGTATACCCGGCCGCACTGACAAATTGCGTGCTGACCATTAACATTACTGCCGCTGTGATGGCGACTTTTCTTTTAATTGATTTCATAGTACTATCCTCAAACTAGTCTCTGAGTACCCATACTTCAACAGGTTCTCCTTACGTCAAAACTGTCTTCTTATAATTATACCACAAATAGTTTGCAGATGACTATTAACTAGCCTTAGACAGCTATATTATTTACTCATTACACTTCGCTTAGGCGTATTATCAGCTTCATTTTACTGTATTATACGCTTCCACTTACTGTATTATAAACCTCGTTTTGGTGCATTATTATGCCCTTGCGATTGATTGGCTTCGTCAATATTATAACCGCCGCGTATCCAATATAACGGTCGGTGCTTAACTTCTTCAAACACACGTCCCACATATTCACCGATAATACCGATACCGACGAGTTGCACACCACCTAAGAAGAAAATAGCAACGCCCAAAGTAGCCCAGCCGCTCACAGCGGAGTCGGTGAAGAAATGCACATATAGAATATGCAAAATCATGAGCAAGCTCAATAAGCCGCAAATCAGACCGATATAAAAAGCGGCCCTTAGCGGTACTTTTGAGAAAGCCGCAATGCCGTCCAAGGCAAAGTGCAACATTTTGCGCACACTGAACTTGGATTTGCCGGCAAAACGCGGTGGCGCCACAAAGTGGACTTCCGCTTGATTATAACCGATAGCACCAACGATGCCACGCAAAAAGCGACCGTGCTCACGGAAACGCAGCAAGGTATCCAAGGCGCGACGATTCATCAAACGGAAATCGGAGCCCCCTTCTACGATTGGCACATTGGCCATTATGTTCATTAATTTGTAATAATATTTTGATGTGAAAGATTTAGCCCAGCCCGCATCTTCCGTGGAATCACGAATGGTGCGCACTACATCGTGGCCTTCTTCCCAAAGTCGAACTAATTCCGGAATCAATTCCGGCGGATGCTGCATATCACCATCCATAGTAATGACCGCATCACCGGTGGAATAATCAAGTCCGCAGGTCAGCGCCAATTGATGGCCGAAATTACGGGCCAACAACAACACCTTAACATCTTTATCCTCAGCCGCAATATGGCTGAGCATAGTCGCCGAATCATCGGACGAACCATCATCGACGAAGATAATTTCCTGGTCGTAAGGTAGCGTGTTCAGCACTTTTTTGACCGAGCTGTAGAATTTTTTTATATTTGCCTCTTCATTATATACGGGCACTACTACTGACAATAACATAGGCCGCCTCCGTTTCCTTAATTGCGACTTTATTTTACTAAATTTCAAGGCCCTTGGCAAATAAACAAAGTTTAAAATAAAAAGTTGAACCCCGCCGAAGCAGAGTTCAACTGACTTTCTGCAAAATCTGTTATGTAATCGACTCCACGTTAAACTTTCAATTCAAATTAAAAGCTTAAATCATATACCACATGACCGATTACATTTTTAATAGGCACAGGGCCGATAAAGCGGCTGTCGCTGGAATGATTGCGATTATCCCCCATTACGAAGACATGACCTTCCGGTACAACGACCGGTGCCGTTTGGCTATATTGCATAGTCGGTTCTTTCGTATATGGTTCTTCCAATTCCTTGCCATTGCGCCATACATGGCCATCTTTAAACTCTAACGTATCGCCCGGCAAGCCAATCACACGTTTTACCCAAGCATCATGGCGTTCCGCATCTTTACTGAAAATAGAAACGTAGTTCGATACAACATCAGCCACATCATCTTTCCAGGTACGATCACGATTAACACGGCTGTCGATGATAACAATATCGCCGTATTGCGGCATATTGCCTTGAATATGATCTAATTTAGATACAACCAGAAAATCACCGTTATGCAGTGTATCTTCCATGGATTCACCGGATACACGAGTAATCTGCCCCAAGAACAAATGAACTACAATCGCAATAGCGAGGGCAATAATAATCGCATATAACCACTCACCGATTTCATGTATAATCTGTTTTCCAATTGACTTTTCTTCTGCCATACAACCTTCCGGCTTCGTTACAACACCCTACTGTCAAGCCATATTGCTTAAAACTGTCAACCTCTATGTTGAAAGTTTCTTACCAAGACTCAACCATTGTTGCTAAAACCGGACTCCTTTCTTCAAAGAACCGTGCTGCTATTTAGTGAATCGTCTTCTTCCCGAACTGACCGCCAAATACATCATGCACGTCAGAAATAGTAATAAACGCATTTTCGTCATTTTCATATACCACGTCTTTCAACTTGGTGATTTCCAAACGCGTCACTACTGAGTATAGCACTTTTTTCGGTTGTTTTGAATAGCCACCTTCACCAAAAAGAACGGTTACGCCACGACCGAGTCGTTTCGTAAGCACTTCACTGATTTCATCCGGATAATCCGTAATAATCATAACGCCCTTGGATTCTTCAAGACCGGTGATGGTAATATCAATCATCTTATACGCAATAAAGTACGCAATAAGGGAATACATAGCAC
Organism: Veillonella sp. LMAG:90; assembly: GCF_008679445.1. Taxonomy (NCBI): domain Bacteria; kingdom Bacillati; phylum Bacillota; class Negativicutes; order Veillonellales; family Veillonellaceae; genus Veillonella; species Veillonella sp. LMAG:90. The sequence continues at coordinate 1,169,953 of NZ_NAND01000001.1, read as the reverse complement.
TGTTCCAGCTATATACGAAGCCTGCTGCCCCCAAAATGAATAAGTTTAAAAACATAACGATTTCGCCAACGGAGAAGCTGCTCTTTTTGTCAAAAATAATAGCCACAATTTCACTGCCATCCAAAGAACCGCCGTTACGAATAATCATGCCAACACCCAGACCAAGGATAATCCCGCCAAAAATCGAAGCCAGGAACGGGTCGATGGTCACCGGTGGTACATCATGCATGAATACGGAAAAAACAGAAATGCACATTACCGAGAATAAGGTGGCAATGGTAAAACTGCGCCCGATAAGGCGATAGCCTATATAGAGGAACGGTAAATTAAGAATAACTACGAAAACACTGAAAGATATGCCCGTAAGTTCCGTTGCCATCAAAGAAATACCGACTACACCACCGTCGATGATGCTGTTCGGTACGAGAAATACATCCAAACCGAAGGTATAAATCAAAGACCCTACAATCATCCAAAAGTAACGAATTGCATGATCCTTCCATGTTAATTTTTGTGAACGTTTAGCTGCTGCCATTGTCTATCCCCTTTCTTTCTTGCCCAAAATATATTGTTCACCGATTATCCACGCCGTAAAATCATCAACCGGCACCGGTGGATACAGCATGCCTTTCGGCACCAATCGTTTCAAACCGGTAGGCGGATGAAACTCAAAATAACGTTTACGCGCCACTTCCGTAGTATGTGCTTCTTCAGCGAGTGCTACCGGTAAATCTTGTGTTTTGCCTAAGGTTTCCAATATGTGAAATACAAATTTATGATTCGTCCCATTACCGCAAATTAATTCATTAATCGCTTTAAACTGTGTAAGAACGGATGTGAGTGATGTTTCAAGCTCCGCAGTCGGAACAATTGCTTTATATACCAATGTAGCGGTTGCTTTCGTCATGACCGCAACGCCACTTTTCTCGCGTCCCGGATCCACCGCCAACAGTAAAGGCGCCTTGGCGTCTACATTAGCCGCTTTATACAAAGCATCTGTGTCTAATTGCATCCCCAGCCTCCTTTACTATACTCGTGCCAACTATTCGGCACAACCATCGAACATATCCCTACCCTATTACCTAAAAATTTTCACAAAAAATGCTGTCGGTAGCTAAGCTATCGGCAGCATTCTATCTGTTCCGGCATAGTAATCAAATCGATACCTCAGTTTATAAGCAATACTCAGCCTACATGCCCTACAAACATAGCTGCAACAGGTGAATTTACAATTTGCTTTTCAAACGAATCTTTTCGATATGTTTTATTATACCATATAAGTAACAAGGCTTAGTTACTAAATCTTATATAACCTATGCTTTTTTCACATAATTAAAATCATTGAATCTCAAATTACCGCAATTTAATCGTCATGACTATTTCATCGATATTAAATCATCACGCTAAAACTTACGATCCAGAAGTATTGGTGCGCACCGGATCAAGGCGCAATTCAATCTGAACCGGACCGGTCGTATAAGTATCTTCATTTACAATAGCTCTGATGCGAACAGGACCACTCAAGCGGCTCAATTGACGAATGGTATCAAATAATTCATCACCCGGTAAAGAGCCTACGTCGCCGGAAATCGGATCCGGCAAAATGCCTTTAGACTTTGCCTGGGCATTCACGTCTTTTAAGAAAGATAATACGGCAAACTGCGCATTGTCGCCCCCTTCAACTTCAGCGGACCAAATTACATCGCCCTTATCGTATATTTTCTGATACGGATACGCATGAATTTCAGCCAAAGCGGCTTCGCCGTAAATAATATTGGCCGCTGCGGTCACGCGAATCGTCATCGGTTCCGTAGCGCTGGCCACCTGTTTGGCTACTTCTTCCAAATTGTTGCGACTTACATAAATAGCGGCACGGTTTTCATCAATTCCGAGACGGCGTAAAATCAAACCGTTGGTGTCATTCAAAATGCTCGTAATCGCCTTGGCGCTTTCATCTTCGGTTAAGCCCGGACGAACCAAGGCCCCACTTAATACTTCACCGACACGGAAAAGCACGGTGCCTTCACGAACATGGGTAATCCCTTCTTCCAACCGTTTCGTAGTTACCCGTAAATCTTCAATATGTTGTTCCAATTCGGTTCTGGTATTTTCCAATGTTTGAATATCTTTGGCCGATTGAGCCAAGCGTGCATCAGCCTGACGGTACGCTTCTTGAACGGAAACAAGCTCTTCACTCATAGCATTACGAGCAGCGCGAGCTTCCTCCAATTCCTCCTGTGTTGCTTGCACATCTTTACGCATCGTATTTAAAGCGACAGTCTTTTCGCTTAATTCTTTTTTGCCCGCTTCCAACTCTTGATTCTTAGCCGCTACATCGCTATTCAACTGATCCATTTCAGCTCGCAACTGCTCCATACCAAAAAGAGCGATACGAACATTTTCCGACGCAATGGCCAGCACCCCTAAGGTAAAGGCGGAAATTAAAATCCCCGTAACAATTGTCATAATAATGGATGTATGTTTAGGCCTGAGGCCAAAAATGGACATACGTCGCTTACCGATTTTAGTACCTAATTTATCGCCAATGAAAGCAATGGCGCCGCCCATGATAGCAATAATTAAAATAATATTTAAACCGACCAACATGTCGAGCGCACTCCTTTCCTCTTATAATCAAATTTACCAATTTATCACTAAAACATTTATGCGAGAGACTTATAATAAACCTTTATGCCAAGGCGCGAGGTTTTTTATCGTCTTATTAACTCTGCTAATTGAAAACTGAAATATATAGTTTCCGTTTCTATTGTACTCTATTTTCAAGAAAAGAAAAAGTAAACTTCATGAAAAAAATGACCTTGGCAAAACAAATACCAAGGTCATTATATCTATATCCAACATTTTATTGGAAAACTTTCTGAATCTATTGTAATAGATGCCTTCTGTTTTCGTTTTTCTTTTATTTAGATACTTTCCAGTTCAACCACAAACCGGCGATAATCCCCAAAGTATCAGGGATAGCAGCCGCTACAAGCGGTGGCAGCGCTCCCCCTTTACCAAGCGCACCGGTAAAGGTCATTACCCCGTAATACACGAAGATAATGATGACGCTGAGACCAAACCCGATGGACGAGCTGGAACGCTGTTTTTGAAGGCCCAACGGCGCCCCTACCAAGGCAAATACGAAGCTGGCAATAGGAATGGTAAAACGTTGATACATTTCCATTTCCCACTTGGTAGCCGTTACATAGCTCGCATTTAAGGCCTTAATTTGTTGACGCAGTTCTTTAATCGTCATTTCGTCAGGATCGCGTTGTTCCTGTGAAATCTGGTCCGGATCTTTAGCGATTGGCAATATCTGGTCTTTAAATCGCATCGTACGTTCTACACCATTGCCGTCGGCCGCCAAGTCATAGATAACACCGTTGTGCATTACCCAATACGTACCGTTCCAGGTTGCCGTATCGGCATGTTCAATCTGGATTACTTCGCCATTGGTAAAAAGCTGAGCCGTAACACCGTTAATGAGTTTGGTTGTCGAATCATAACGCTTCGCATACATGAGGGTACTGATATTGTCCCCTTCCATAGTTTTCAAAACAATATGCTCCTGAGCCGGCGGCTCCGCCTGCTTCTTAATTTCATTACGAATAATGTTTTGATACGCATGGTTAGCGGCCGGTACTACATATTCATTGAACGCAATAGCGCCGATAGAAATGAAGAATGCCGCAATATACACCGGCATGGCCAAGCGCAAGAAACTCATGCCGCCGGCACGCATTACGATAATCTCACTGGTACCGCTCAAACGGCCAAAAGCCAACAGCGATGCCAAAAGTACGGCCATCGGGAATGTAAGTACCACAATGCTCGGCAAGGCTAAAATAAAGGCCCTGGTTACCGACCATAAGGACGCCCCGTATTCCGTAATATATTGAGCGATACGGAATAAAGTACCGGTCCCTACGAAAATACTGGTAAAGGCAAAAATACCGAAAAGAAAGGGGCCTATAAAACTTTTTAAAATATATTTATCTAATATTCGCATGTTTGTATATCACCAGCCCCTACATATTAAAACTATCGCCTAAATAATGCTTACGAGCCACCGGACTGTTGGCCACTTCATCAGCGGAACCTTCCAAGAGGATTTTACCATTGCTCAAAATATAAGCACGGTCAACGATACCTAAAGTTTCACGCACATTATGGTCCGTAATTAAGACGCCGATACCGCGTGCTTTTAGATGGCGAATGATAGATTGAATGTCGGCTACGGCAATAGGATCGACCCCGGCAAACGGTTCATCCAACAAAATAAACCGCGGTGCCAAGGCGATACAACGGGCAATTTCCACACGGCGTCGTTCACCCCCGGATAATTGCATCCCCGTGCGTTGGCGCACATGTTCAATATGGAATTCCTGCAATAACGCTTCTACCGTTTCCTCAATCTCCGCCTTCGATTTAGTCGTTGTTTCCAACATGGCGCGGATATTGTCTTCCACGGAGAGTGACCGAAATACAGAAGCTTCCTGCGGCAAGTAACCGATGCCCTGATCGGCTCTTTTATACATAGGCATTCTGGTAATGTCTTTCTCACCGATAGTAATTGTACCGCTATTTGGTTTTTCAATGCCAACAATCATGTAGAAGGTGGTTGTCTTACCGGCCCCGTTAGGCCCCAATAAGCCCACCACTTCGCCTTCTTCGACACGAACACTGACACCATCTACAACATTGCGCCCTTTATATGTTTTTACTAAATCTCGGGTTTCAATAAACATTCAAGTTACTCCTTACTGCTGCGGCGTGATGATCAACGTACTACGTCCACCTACAGTTTGTACCGAATTATCTTTCATTTCTAATTTTAATTCCGGCGCATTAAGCACATTACCGTTTTGTACGGCGTGAGCATTACCGGTTAAATACGCTACCCCATCATCCTGACCGGGCGTCTGGGTGTACACGGCATTATCTGCACTGGCATCCAAATTGTGCTTAGCACTGTGCAAGGTTACATTTCCTTGTGCAGTGGCACGAATTTCATTGAGCCATCCTTGTACATAATCACCGGTCAATACGGCATCATCCATAACGAGTTTAGCATTGCCGCGGGATGTACCGTATTCCGTTTTAGTATTGTATGTTACGGTATCACCGAAAACTTGTTTATTTTCTTTTTGCAAACGAACATTACCGGTTGCCTGAAGCTGTTCATTATTGGTACTGTGAAGCGTCTGCGCGGATAAGGATGTATCCGAACCAATCATGCTGACACCGCCGGACAAATCAGCTTCCTGTGTTTTTGTATTATACCAGCCGGTTTTACCGGTCATCGTCTTGTCTTCATTGATAATTACCACATTGCCATTGGCTCTGGCAATACCGCTGTTACCGTCATATTCCAAGGTATCGGCGGTAATGGACAAATTGGACTGAGCCGCCCAAACCGGTACCGCAAGGCCTGCCACAAGTGCAGTAACCGCCATTATTTTTGACAATTTCATCTGTCAAATCCTCCCATCACTTCTTAACTAATTTAGCATGACCCTTGGCCATGACTTTATTCAATACCGTATCGGCTTCCAATTGATCACCGGTCACTACAGCATCGCTGTTAGAGAATGTAAACGGTGTTTCAGAAGTCAATTTCTTCGTTTTATTATCAAAGGAAATAGATTCGGTAGTAAGTTCCACATCGGCACCATTAGTACCCTTTACACCACCGGCCAATTGCATTTTATTATGGTCCCCCGACATGTAACCGCGCGGTGCCGTTACAACGAGTGTTTTATCACCATCATAAAATGTTCCCTTCATATTTGTCAGGTAAATCTCCTTAGTCTTCGGATTCACTTTAATCTGTTCCGCCGAAACGGACCAAGCAGTTTTACCGTTTTGTTCTTCTGTGATGGTCGATCCGTCAAATGTCACTAGATTCCCCGTCGGTTGCGTCGGATCCGTTTTCGTTTCCGCCTCACCGCTTAGTAATATCCAGATAAACACCCCTACCAGTGCAAGTATGATGGCTATGACTAAAATCGTCTTCTTATTTTTTAGCATGAACTGCGTCCCTCACCTTCAGTTTTGCCTCAATATCCACTATTTCATTTAGTTTAGTATTCCAACGATGCTGGAACCATAACCATTCGGTAGGATGCTGTCTGATAAAATCTTCCGTAACCCGTACGGTGGCTTCCGTCAAGCGGTAAATATCTTCTTCTTCATTCCCCGTATCTTCATAGTAAAGCGGCGGCAGTATTTCCACTACATGGCCTACCCCATCCGGCTTACGGTGCGTAAATACAGGTACTACGGGGGCTTTAAATTTCTGGGCAAAGGTTGCCGGACCTGTTACAGCCGATGATTCCTGTCCCAAAAATTCAACCGGTAATCCCTGAATATAACCATCCTGGTCCGCCAAGAAACCTAAGAGTTTCTTTTGTTTCATCGCTTTTACGGCACGAATCATTTCGGAACCGCCGCGAGCAAATACTTCAAGCCCTACCATTTCACGATATTCATTAAGCAATCGTGTAACTTGTGCATTTGGCTGTTTCTTAACAATGGTTGTGGACGGATAACCGCTGGCAGCCAACGCTGCGCCCATCCATTCCCAGTTGCCTACATGGGCCGTCAAAATAACAACGCCTCGTTTCTCGGCCAATGCTTTATCTAAATATTCCATACCGTGCATTTCTACATGCTCGGCAATAAATTCCTTCGTTAAATTTGGCATATATAAAATTTCCAGTGCGGAACGGCCCAAATTCTTAAATAATTCACAGAGAATTTGTTCCGCTTCTTTTTCTGAAACATTCATGCCCTTCATGACATTATAAATGCCACGTTTAATTTGTTTTTTAGCAAACAGCGAGTATAAAGGGCCTAAGCCTGCCCCTATACGAAGTATCGTGCGATACGACAACTTACAAGTCAATGCGCTTAAGCCTTTTAACAGTTTATATTGCCATTCATTTGACATATCGTACGTACCTCCTTTCGCTATTGACCTTGACTATATATTTCATTCTTATAATCTTCAACCAATTCGTCCCAACGACCTGATTCTTTAAAAATATGCTCAATGGCTTCACGAATGGCCCCATGACCGCCCGCTTTAGAAGCCGTAAACTTAGCAATCGCTTTTACTTCCGCTACACCGTTAGCCGGTGCCATGGGATACCCTACCGTGGTAAGAGCTCCCAAATCATTTAAATCATCGCCCATATAGGCCATTTCAGCCGTAGAGATACCTAACCCTTCGGCCAGTTCTTTAATGGCCGCCGTCTTATTATGGCAGGCCATACGAACAAAATCGAACTTTAATTCTTCAGTGCGGCGCTCTACCATCTTGGAGTAGCGCCCCGTAATAACGGCCAACTTCAAGCCGCCGCGACGGGCTAAGGCAAGGCCCAGTCCGTCCTGTGCATTGAACACTTTTATTTCATCACCGGTGGCGGTATAAATGATACCGCCTTCGGTCATGACGCCGTCCACATCTAAGATCAAACAGCGCACTTTCATTATACAATACCTCGACGCAATAAGTCTGTAATATGTACAATTCCCAAACATTCTTTCTTATCATTAACTACCGGCAACACCGTGATTGGGCGCGGTTGATTTTTTTCCATCAAATGGAGTGCTTCGGCAGCCAGTTTATCTTTCGTAATCGTGCGCGGCATGGCCGTCATCATGTCTTCTACGGGCCATTCCAAGAAATTACTGCCCGCATCGAGACCACGTCGAATGTCGCCGTCCGTAACGAGACCAATTAAGTGACCTTCTTCATCGACCACATTGGTAGCGCCAAGACCTTTTTCCGTCATTACGAATAAAGCATCGCGCACACTGGCCCCTTTATGAACCACCGGATTATCTTCACCGCTGTGCATAATATTTTCAACCGTTAAGAGTAATTTGCGTCCCAAAGATCCGCCCGGATGGAAAATGGCAAAGTTTTCCGGTGTAAATTTATGACGATCCAACAAACATACCGCCAAGGCGTCGCCTAAAGCGAGGGCTACCGTCGTACTGGTAGTCGGTGCCAACCCCAAAGGGCAAGCTTCTTTTTCTACTTCAACCAACAATACGATATCCGAATTCTTGGCTAAGGTCGAATTATGTTTCCCTACTACACTGATTAACTTCGCCCCGATACGACGTAATGAAGGCAATAAACTAATCACTTCACCGGTTTCACCGCTATTGGAAAAGGCCAGCACGATGTCTTCCGACGTAACCATACCAAGGTCTCCGTGCACACCTTCACCGGGATGTAAGAATAACGCCGGCGTGCCCGTAGAGGCCAAAGTAGCCGCTACTTTACGGGCAATGTGACCGGATTTACCCATACCCGTACAAACCACGCGACCATGGGAATTTAAAATCATATTCACCGCATCGATGAAATTACCGTCTAAAGTTGTGATTAATTTTTCAATGGCTTGAGCTTCTTCATGAAGCACTTGAGCCGCTTGCTCCAAAACGTTCATGGATGTTCCATCCCCTCTATTCGTATTCTTCAATTAGCCTTTAACAATTTTGTCAATGGCTACTAAATCACGTAACATTGCTTCCAAATCGTCCAAACGAACCATGTTAGGGCCATCGGACAAAGCCTCTTCCGGATTATCATGAACTTCCATGAAGAAACCGTCAACGCCGGCGCCGGCAGCGGCTCTCGCCAAGTTAGGCACGAACTCACGCTGACCGGAGGAACTGGTGCCCGCACCGCCCGGTAACTGCACGCTGTGCGTAGCATCGAAAACTACCGGATAACCGAAGCTGCGCATGATTGGGAAGGAGCGCATATCCACTACCAAGTTATTGTAACCAAAGCTGGCACCGCGTTCCGTTAAGAACAAGTTAGGATTACCTGCTTCTTCTACTTTTTTAACAACATTGCTCATATCCTTAGGCGCCAAGAACTGACCTTTTTTGATGCTGATAGCTTTACCGGTTTTAGCCGCGCCGTATACGAGATCGGTCTGACGGCATAAGAACGCCGGAATCTGCAATACGTCGAGTACTTCAGCGGCCGGTTCAATCTGTTCAATGGAATGGATATCGCTGATAACCGGAACCTGTAATTCTTTTTTAATATGAGCTAAAATTTTAAGACCTTCTACAAGACCGGGTCCGCGGAAAGAATTAAAGCTGGAACGATTGGCTTTATCGAAGGAAGCCTTAAAGATATAAGGAATGCCTACGCGTTCACAGATTTCTTTGGCACGACGACCAATATTGAGCGTGCGTTCCGGATCTTCAATTACACAAGGACCGGCCATTAGGAAAAGACCTTTACCACCACCAAGGGTTAAGTTGCCTACTTTAACTTCTTTCATGAATATCTCCTTATATAATACACTTCAAATTTAAAATTTTTATGGAAAAACCGATATATTTGCTCTTACAAGCCCTGTTTTTTAAAAATTTCATTAACAGCAGCCAAATCTTCCGGCGTATCGACACCGATAAAACGAGCCTCGGTTTTTATAACTTGAATAGCAATACCATTTTCTAAAGCACGCAGTTGCTCCAATGACTCTGTAAGTTCTGCAGGCGTTGGCTCCATCTTCGCGAATTCCAGGAGAAAATCTCGGGTATACGCATAAATGCCGATATGCTTTAACGGTGCATTCACAAACGCATTGCGCGGGTAAGGAATCAACGAGCGGGAAAAATACATAGCCTGGCCTTTTAAATTACAAATAACCTTTACGGCTGACGGCTCATTATATTCTGCTTCCCCTAAAGGAGCGCCTACGGTCGCCATTTTAAGCTCACCGTCATGACGGAATAAATCTCCCAAACTATCGATTAAATCCGGCGCAATCAAAGGTTCATCGCCCTGAACATTGATAATTACATCAATATCGGGTCTCGCTTCAGCCACTTCCGCCAAGCGATCGGTACCGGTCAAATGATTGGCCTTCGTCATAATAGCCGTGCCGCCAAAGCCCGCAACAGCATCAAATACACGCTGATCGTCCGTAGCCACAATGACTTCATCAGGCACTGCAGCCTTCGATACTTGCTCATAGACGCGCTGAATCATCGGTTTGCCCGCAATATCCGCCAATGGCTTACCGGGTAAACGGGTCGACGCATATCGTGCGGGAATGACACAAGCTATTTTCATAAAGTATCCTTCTTTCCTACGCCTTTAATACAGGCCTTAAACTCTTCTTCCCCTTTGATAAATTCAATACCGATAGGGATTACATATACAGGTATCTTCAAATCATGTACGGCTTGCATTTGACTTAATTTAACCGCATCTTTTTCGGTCGTCACAATGGCTGTAGCACCTTTGGCAAAAGCGGTACACCACATTTTAACCACATCATCGGTAGTATATTCATGATGATCGCCAAAGTCCAAACTGTCAATGACTTCATAGCCAAGACTGTTTACAGTGTGCTGAAATGATTCGGGCCGACCGATACCGCTCACCGTTAAAAACTTGTGAGACACTACGAGTGAAGCTTGCGCTTCTTCATTGCGCTCCCAAGAATCCAAAGTTTGCATGCCCAACGGCTTATGAATGGTTTCAACAATCGGAATGTTCGGTGCCAACTGCCCGAGGCGATGTTTAATACCGAATAGAATATCTGCCGGTACCTGATCCGTCTTAGTCAAAACGAATACATCGGCACGACGCAAACCGTCCAACGGTTCCCGTAAAAGACCGCGCGGTAATACGTGGTCATAGCCGAACGGATTAGCCGCATCAATGAGCACGATATCTAAATCACGAGCCAACTTGCGATGCTGAAAACCATCATCTAATACAAGTATATCACTACCGAGCGTTGCTGTCGCTACTTGGGCAGACGCTGCACGCTCACGACCGATAACCACACTGGTATGTCCCAGCCCTTTACCTAAGAGCCAAGCTTCATCACCACTCACGGCAGGGGTAACTTCCAAGCGACCGCAGCGCGATACAATGATTGTATCCTGATTATCCTCGGCCCGATAGCCTCGACTCAGTACAGCCGGTGCCATATTAAGCGATTCTAAATATTGGCAAATATAGCGCACCATCGGTGTCTTACCGGTACCGCCGGCCGTAATATTGCCAACGCTGATTACCGGCACGCTAGCCCTGGTAACGCCTTGGAGCTTATCAAATTTCTGATTGCGATAGGTCGCCCCTTGCGCATATACCATACTTAACAAACCGAGGCCGCCTCTGGCAACGTCTGCCAACGGCCATTTTGCCCGACCGCTCACCAACTTTTTAAACAGTTGTTCCCCTTTCATGAGCTCTTACCTCCTTTGCCGTAACTTTACAATTTAGTCCAAGTTACGGAATGATGTGATAGTTTTCAAATAATTTACGTAACTCTTCCGTATTGCGCTGGGTGGCACCGCGGTTTTCATAAACAATCTCCAAACAGTTCCGCCCCATCGCTTCGCGACGTTCCTTATGGCGGCAAAGTTCGAGCATCGTATCGGTCAATTCTTTGCCATCTTTAACCATAAGACATGCATCTCTTGAGCTTAAGAGTGAGTAAATTTCTTTAAAGTTAAACATATGCGGCCCTACCAAAATCGGTTTGCCGTGAGCTGCCGGTTCTAAAATGTTATGGCCCCCGGTCCGTACTAAGGAACCACCTACAAATATAATATCACCTAAGCTGTAAAGCCTACCCAATTCACCGATTGTGTCGAGTACCACCACCGGTGTTTTCTCATGAACCGGTCCGGTCATAACGCTGCGACAAATCGCCTTGAGACCATACTTTTCAGCCAAACTTTTAACATCATTGCCGCGCATAATTTCACGAGGCGCAATGAGTAAGCGAGCTTCCGGATATACCTTTAAAATCTCATTAAAGGCCGTCAAAACAGCATCTTCCTCACCGCGATGCGTACTGCCGGCTACGATAATCGGATGGTTACGGCCAAAGCCGAATTCATCTTGGAGGTTCTTTTTCTCTTCGTCTGTCACCTGAGCATATGTCTGGTCGTACTTCGTATTACCGGTTACGGTAATGCGATCTTTGGCGGCGCCGAGATATTCGATATATTCCGCATCCAATTTAGACTGCATGCAGAAGTATTGAATGGACGCCAGCATTTCTTTCGTAAAGGAACGAATCATCCAGTACCGCTTCATACTGCGATCGCTGATGCGACCGTTTACCATCATAACCGGAATTTTTTCATCTTCCGCAATGCGCAAGAAGTTCGGCCAGATTTCCGTTTCTACGAGTAAAATCGTAATCGGTTTAATGATATCCAAAATACGACGCGTCAAAAACGGCAAATCCAGCGGAAAGAAAATAATCCCTTCCGCTTCCGGAATGATGCGATGTGCCATAGCATGGCCGGTGGCGGTAACCACCGATACGACTACGACTGCTTCCGGAAATTTCATTTTAATATCTTTTACAATGGGACTGGTTGCCACAATTTCACCTACCGATGCGGCATGCACCCAAATAGCACGACGGCCTTCGATTTTGCGCATCAATGAATCGGGCATAAAACCGGCACTCTGCCGAATACGCTCATAGAAACCTTCTTCAAACGCCAGTCGATAGAGGATGACCGGTATCAAACCAATCCAATATATAATTAGTAATACGTTGTATACCCAATACATCCTTACTGTCCTTTACTTGCAAATTGCACGGAATATAAATGTTGATAGAGACCATTTTGAGCGAGGAGCTCTTCATGGGTTCCCACTTCTTCAATATGTCCCTGACGCAATACAATAATCTGATCCGCATTCTTGATGGTGCTGAGACGATGAGCAATAACGAACGCCGTACGGCCTTTCATCAATCGTTCCAACGCTTCCTGCACGATTTTTTCACTTTCCGTATCAAGAGCAGATGTAGCTTCGTCCAAAATCAAGATTTTCGGATTTTTCAAAATAGCTCGGGCAATGGCAATTCGTTGACGCTGACCGCCGGATAAGGAGCTGCCCCGCTCCCCTACCAAAGTGTCAAAACCGTGCGGTAATTTTTCGATAAATTCGAGGGCGTTAGCCGCTTTCGCTGCGGCATACACTTCCTCTTCCGTACCGTCTAAACGACCGTATAAGATATTATCGCGAATTGTGGCGTTAAATAACATCGTTTCCTGCGGCACCAAGCCTACCTGTTCACGCAAGGAGTTAAAGGTTACGTCGCGCACATCCACACCGTCAATGCGAAGTGCCCCCGCGGTTACATCATAAAAACGCGGCAACAAATTGGCAATGGTCGTCTTGCCGGCGCCGGATGGGCCTACAATGGCAACAACACGACCGGCCGGTACGGTGATGGATACATCCGTTAAAGCCGGTTTTTCACCGTCATAAGAGAATGACACGTGGTCAAATTCAACTTGACCGGCGAGTTCCGGTAAGGCAATCGCATTCGGCTTTTCCTTAACCTGTGGCTCGGTGTCCAAAATTTCGAAAACACGGTCGCCTGCAGCCATGGCTTTTTGAATATTGCCGTATACTTGGCTGAGACGTTTTACCGGATTCGACAAGTTAATCGCGTAGATTAAGAAAGCGATTAACGAACCGGCGGAAATAGCGCCTGTTACTACATTATAACCGCCATACCAGAGAATGACCGTTACCGCAATGGCAGCGGAAAATTCAACGAGCGGGCTCAATAAGGCGGATAACTTAGTGGCTTTCATAGCGGCCAAAAAGTTACGCTTATTTTCCTTCTCAAAACGCACGACTTCATAATCTTCACGAGCAAAGGAGCGAACTACGCGAATACCGGAAATGACTTCCTGCAAAAGGGATGTAATATCCGCAATACGGCCCTGCACATCATGACCGGCCAAGCGAAGGCGCTTACCGAAAACATTGATAAGGCCAAGCACGACCGGTACGATAATGAAGGTTACCAAGGTTAACTTCCAATCTATAAGAATCATAGAAACCAAGGACCCGATTAAGGTAACCCCTTCCGTGATGAAAGAAATCAAATTATCGACGATGGCCGTCTGCAAAGCACCAACGTCATTGGTTAAATTACTCATGACTACGCCCGTTTTACGGCGATCAAAATAAGCCTGATCGAGGCGCTGTAACTTTTTAAACAAGGCTTCACGAATATCGATGATAACTCGTTGTCCTACATAACTCATGGTATAGGTCTGACCGTAAGTGGCAAAACCGCGCACCAGAAAGACCAACAAAATGGCAACCACGATGAGATTTAACATCTGCATATCTTTCGCCTGCAGCACATCATCCACTACATTTTTGATGAGCCAAGGCACCACTAAATAAGCGGCTGCCGCTATAATCATACAAATTAAACCGAAAATCAAACGTCCGATATACGGTTTAATATATACTAATAATCGTTTATAACTTCCCATTCATATCCTCCGGAACCATTAATTTGCATCACCAGGGGTACTCTCATCGACACTGACCTTCGCATGGTCAATATCGCCGTCGGGTGCGCTAATATTGGCACTGTCAGTGTCGCCGTAATTTGAGCTGTTAGCAGCGCCGGCCACATTAGCTACCACTTGAGCTACACGCTTAACCGCACCTTCACCGCCTAAGGCTTCTTTAACGGCATGCAAATCATCAATCATGGTATTTCGTCTAACTGAATCCTCCAATAAAGAGGTCAATTCCTTAGCAATATTCACAGGAGTTACCTGCCCTTGCAATAATTCGGGAATCACTTCGCGCCCCGCCACAATATTCGGCAAGCCCACATGGGTTAAATTCACCAATAGTTTGCCTAACATAAAGGTAACCGGCGACAGACGGTACAATAAAATTGTGGGTAAACCCATCAACGCAGTCTCCAGCGTGGCCGTTCCTGATGCAGCGAGACACACATCACAGCTTTGCATTAAATCATAGGTATGGTCTTCTGTAATTGTAACGGGCACCTTATAGTTAGTAACAATAGCTTCTAATTCTTCTTTATCAATCGTATGCGCTCGCGGCAAGTAAAAAGCCAAATTGCTATGTTTTTGCATGACAATTTCCGCCCCTTTAAGCATACGGTCGAGGAGTCCCAACACTTCCTGCTTACGGCTTCCGGGCATGAGCAACACCCGCTTAGTGTCAGGATCCATATGGAAACAGGTCATCGCTTCAGCCTTCGTCATAGTCGGTTTCACAATATCCACCAACGGATTGCCCACAAATTCCACATCTACGCCGAATTCACGATACGCCGCCGCTTCAAAAGGAAATATGGACGCCACTTTGGTCACCGTCTTGGCAATATCCTTGCCGCGACTGCGATGCCAGGCCCATATAGTAGGGGCAATATAATAGACAACGGGAATCCCCAGGTCATGAGCGACTTTAGCCAGTTTCATATTAAAGCCGGGATAATCGACACAAACCAAAACATCCGGCTTTTCCCGCATCATAATATCTTTTAAATAGGCTCTCAGTTTGAAAAAAGAAGGCAATGCCTTAACAATTTCCACGATGCCGATGTAGCCGAGCTGTTTAATATCGTACACAATATTAACGCCCGCAGCAGCCATGCGCGAACCGCCCATGCCAAGCATGGTTACCTCGGGATATAAGGTTTTTAACGCGCCGGCAACACTGGCCGCATGCGTATCGCCCGATGCTTCTCCGGCGGAAAACATGACTTTCATCAGAACCTCCAAGATAGTAATTACGCTTTATCAAAATGCACTTCAAAGGCTTTTGCCCTATGAAATGCAACCCATTCTTTATCAGAATTATTCTTCTTCCGGACCGTCAACGGCACAGATAATAAGGCCTTTTTCGTTAGCCAATTTAATAACTTCGGCCTGCTCTACAAAGATAGTACGCTCCGCTTCCATAGCAAGAATTTTGCAATCACTATCCAGCATAGATTGAATCGTTGTAAGGCCCACAGCGGGCACGTCAAAACGCACATCCTGTCGTGGTTTGGCTGTTTTAACCACAACCGCATTGCCACGCCCTAAAGCACCGCCGCGCTTAATGCATGCATCGGTCCCTTCAATCGCTTCAATGGCCATAACAGCCATATCTTTGACCACAACGGTTTGACCGATGTCGAGTCCGCCCATTTGTTTGGCCACATCAAAACCGAAGAGGATATCGGCCATTTGTTCTTTGGACGGTTTAGCCTTCGTCAAGACACCCGCCTTAGGCATAAGAGGTTTCATATAAACGGTTTGGTCCACCACCTGAATACCTTCTTTAGCCAGTTCCTCCACGATAGTCAGCATAATCGTGTCATCCTTGCGATTGCGAAGTTTAGTGAGTAACTTAATGGTCCGCAAATCAGGCATAACCAACCCTTTAAATAAAATCTCTTTGGTTACTTTGCCGAGCATGGTCACTTCCGTGATGCCTTCTTTATGAAGTGTTTTAAAAATTTTATCTATCTTTGCCACATTGATTTCATAGAATGCATCAGCTTCCGCTTTTAGCTCAGGTTCCGTGTCGGGAATAACAGCAATAACGACTACTTCATAGCCTTCCGATTGCGCTGCTCGTAAAAATTCCACCGGCAATTTACCTACGCCGGCCAGTAATCCGACTTTTGCCATCGTTTCCTCCCAGTTCTTTGTATTTAAAGACATAATATATAATATTATATCAAATTTTACCTCATTTTTGAACAAAAAGAGCCTTCCCTTTCAGGGTCAAACCACTCTTTTGACCCGTCAAGGCAAGACTCTTACTTTTTAATCGCGGCGAAGACGCATAATGCCACGGTCTGCATTGCGCAAGAAACGCAATAAGTTCTCAATTTCTACGGAAGAGTTTAATTGCATTTCCATTTCTTCAATCGCTCTGGATAAGCTAAAACCGGAGCGATAAATGATGCGGAATGCCTGTTTCAAATCATGGCGTACTTCTTCAGAAATTCCGGCACGGGATAAACCTACGGAATTAAGGCCGATTACACGAGCCGGCTGGCCGTCGGCAATTACGTAAGGCGGAATATCCTGCACTACTTTAGCCATACCGCCGACCATGGCGTTACGACCGATTTTTACAAACTGATGAATGCCCGCAATACCGCCGATAACTACTCGATCTTCGACGATAACATGACCGGCGAGACCGGCACAGTTACTCATAATTACATTGTTGCCTACGATGCAGTTATGGGCAACATGAGTGCATGCCTGGAATAGGCAGTTATTGCCTATGCGAGTTTCTTCACCTTCACCGGTAGCACGACTGATGGTAACGCATTCACGAATGACTGTTTCATCACCAATATTGCAAAAGCTCTTTTCACCTTTAAACTTTAGATCTTGAGGTTCTAACCCTACAGCCGACCCCGGGTAAAGTTCACAACGTTGTCCAATGGTAGTCCAACCGCCTACGACTACATTGGCACCGATTTTGGTTCCGTCTCCGATGGATACATTTTCACCGATTACGGCACCGGGGCCGATAATTACCCCTTGGCCAATCTTAGCGTCCGGATGTACCACCGCGGTGCTATGTATATTAGAGGTAGCATTCTCCATGCCTACTACTATCATCTATGTCACTCCTTGCTCTGTTGAGATTGCGACTATTACGCTAAATGTTGCTTTATTAATAACATAATCGTAATAAACTTAAATTAGTGAACTTTCATTTTAGAAAGTTTTACAATCAGGAACAGAGAAATTTTATAATAATTATGAGAAAATATGCTTTTATCACATTTTATCTCGAGTTTTTAAAGTTTTACTTCTTTACAAGTGCAAACATGTACTCGCCACTGGCTACCAATTTATCGCCAACGTAGGCTCTGCCTTCTACCTTACCCATCATGCCTTTAATTTTTACAACATCCGCTTCCATGCGAACTTGGTCGCCCGGTTTTACAGGATGACGGAAACGTACTTTATCAATGCCTGTAAACATAGGTGTAAGACCACGGTTTTCTTCCGGATACAGAAGGGCAATGCCGCCAACTTGAGCGATCGCTTCCGTTAACAATACGCCGGGCATTACCGGGTTTCCCGGGAAATGACCTTGGAAGAACAATTCATTCATTGTAGCATTTTTAATGCCTACGGCACGCTTCATAGGTTCCAATTCAATAATACGATCAACCAATAATAGTGGGTATCGATGCGGTAAAATTTCCATAATGTCTTCAACTGTAAGAATCATCTTAATCCTCCTTCATTTCTTGCAAAATTTCACGGGCCAAACGGGAATTCAATTCATGACTGGACTTCAACGCAATAATATGTCCCTTAATCGGTCCGAGGAGGAATAAATCCCCAAGAATGTCCAATATTTTGTGTCGAACCAATTCATCATCAAAACGCGGCACCGATAAACATTTGGTATCATCATAAACCAAAACATTATCCACATTGCCGCCCTTAGCGAGTCCCATTGCTTGCAACTGTTTTAATTCACTCATAAAACCGATAGTTCGCGCCGGTGAGATTTCACTGACAAACACGTCAGAATTTATGTCAATATCCACCTGTTGTGTCCCCAGTAGCGGATGATTGTTGACCGAAGTAAAAGTTACACGTAAACCATCATAAGGTACGATTAAAATATAACGATCGCCGTCATATACAGTATGAGCCTGTTTTACTGCATATACCTTACGCTCCGCAGCCAATTCTTTAACCCCTGCGGTTTGCATCAAATCTACAAACACAGCTGCACTGCCGTCACCAATCGGTGGTTCCGGCGAATTCAATTCTACATAGCAATTATCTATGCCCAATCCATAAAAAGCCGCCAATAAATGTTCTACCGTAAATACTTTGGCTTCACCCGATTCCAAGGTGGTAGCCCGGTTTGTATTGGTAACATTGGCCGGAGTTGCTTTAACTGAAGGATTCCCCGGTAAATCAGTGCGCACAAACACAATCCCTGTATCAGCTGTTGCCGGACGTAATGTCATGGTCACCGGCAGACCGCTATGGAGTCCTGTGCCTTCATAGGCAATTTCTTTAACGAGGGTCTTTTGCTTAAGTACCATCAGACTCCTCCTTTCCTTGTCATAACCTGGGAACGATAAGAGTGACCCTACTATTCGATTGCACATACATTGCGAAAGGTCACTCTTCAATACACTGTCTTTTATTATATACTATTCTCAAAAGACATGGCAAGTATGGTCTCAGTCCTTCATTGGATCCGGTGGTACTTCCATTTTACCTGCATAATAACGGCGTGTCCACTTCCAACGATTGTGAAGCCAGAACCAGTCTTCCGGATAGCGTCTGATATAGTCTTCAATCCATTCATTTAAACGAGTCAACGTAACTGCGGTGTCTCGTTTTTTGTCATCCGTATGCTCCGCATAGAACGGCGGATGGGCGGTAACGATGTATTTTTCTTCAAATTCATCGTAGCGAATGGTTACCGGTATAATCGGAACATCTTGCATACGACCCATTACGGCCGGTCCTACCGGGGTCAAGGTTTCATAGCCGAAGAACGGCACCAATTGCCCTTGGGCAGCCGGATCCTGGTCCATAATAAGACCAATCATAGAGCCTTTTTGAAGCTCTCTGATCATTTCGCGTACACCGGTTTTATACGTCACATGCTGATGCATGAGCGCTCTATATTCATTGATAAATTTATCGGCGTCCCCATTTTGTCTCATGGCAACCGATATTAACGGATAGCCTTCGGATGCTAAAATACCGCCCAGAAGTTCCCAGTTGCTGCTGTGAATCGCCATGAGCACAGCTCCCTTACCGCCTTCTTGGGCATCATCCAAATATTCACGGTCAACCCATTCGAACATTTCTTTATATTTGCCATCCTTAATTTCCGGATAACGCAATACATCGATAATCATACGTCCGAAGCGGGTTGTACTCTTTTTAGCTATTCGTCTTGCTTCTTTAGGATCGTCTGTAATATTGCAGAATAAAATCTGCCCTATAGCCAATTTGCGGCGTTTCGGCGGTAAAAACAGCCAAAAAATCTCGCCCAGCAAATAGCCGATACCATATTGTATACTATGAGGCATCATACAGATAAAAGCACTAAAGAGCTTCATAAACCTATACATATACTCTCCTATTTCGCCGCCAATTCTTCTTTTAAGGCAGCCAGTTCTTTTTCTAAACGCTTAATTGTTTTGGCCATATCCGGCAAACGATTTTCATAAGCAGCCAATTTAAGCCATTCCTTATGAGGTCGATGCGGATAGCCGGCATAGGTCCCATTGGCCGAAACATTACCGACAATGCCTGTCTTCCCTGCAAAGGTAACATTGTCACCGATGGTGATGTGACCGGTACAACCGGTCTGACCGGCAAAAATTACATGATTGCCGCATTTAGTACTGCCTGCAATCCCAACCTGCGCAATGAGGAAGCAATCTTCACCGATTTCAACATTGTGCCCTAAATGCACCAAATTGTCAATCTTAGTGCCTCTTCTTACCAAGGTGGAACCCATAGTTGCATTATCAATACAGGAACAAGAGCCTACTTCCACATCATCTTCAAGGATTACATTGCCAACTTGCGGGATATGCGTATGTTTCCCCGCTTCGGTAGCAAAACCGAAGCCTTCACCGCCAATAACGGCTTTAGCTCTAAGAATTACGCGTTTACCTAAAATACAATTTTCATGAACAATGGCACCGCTGTATAAAGTAGAGTCGTCGCCAATGCGTACATTATGACCTACGTAAACATAAGGATGTAATACTACATTGTCACCGATAACCGCATTATCATAAATAATGCAGTATGGTCCTACCGTAACATTCTTGCCTAATGTTACATTGTTGCCGATAATCGCTGTTTCATGAATACCGGTAGGAAATACTACCGGCGGATGGAAAATCTGTAAAATCTGTGCAAAAGCGGCCTTAGCATTATGAACTACAATTTGAGGAATGCTCACATCGGCCAACGGTGCTTCTACAATGACAGCGCCTGCTTTGCTTTGCCCTACATGTTCACAATATTCGCCTATGGCAAATGAAATTGCCTGCGGTGCCGCTTGATCGAGACCACGGGTTTCCGTAATCTCAACGCTGCCGTCACCTACTACTTTACCTTCTACACTCTTTGCCAGTTCCTCAACTGTATACTTCACCGTGAAAGTCTCCTCTCGCTGATCGAATTAATCGTTATTATTTGTTACTTTCAGTGCTGCCGGATGTTGCTGTGCTCTGTGCGTTAGCGTCACCACTCGCTGCCTGATTGGCATTGGCATCGCTTGCATTAGCCGCTTTACCCATTTTGTTCAATACTTCTTCAGTCAAATCAACGCCACCGCTGATTAAAGCATTCTTTTCAACTACGGCAGTAATATTTTTTTCTTTCGCAATAGCCTGTACATTCGTATCTACAGCGTTGCGGAAATCATTAATCATAGCCTGCTGATAAGCCTGGAATTCCTGCTGAGCTTTCTGTTGATTCTGCATCATAGTGTTGGCATCTTGACCGGCACTTTGATCCTGAGCTAAACGAGCATTAATTTCAGTAAATTTAGCCTGTAATTTATTATTCGTATCCTGACCTTTTTGGCTGTCAGTCATGATTTTTTGCATATCTACATAACCAACCTGTTCAGTAGTACCGCAACCGGCAACTAAGCCTACGGATACCATCATAGTTAAACCGGCCAAAATACGTTTTACATTCTTATTCATTGTAAAAAACTCCTTTTATTGAGCAACCGAATAGGATGCAATAATAGCATCGGTCACATCAGTTGCATTAACATTTGAAACTTCATCAATAACTATTAAATCGAGGTTCTTTTCCTTTGCCACCACCATGGCGCGCATGCGTACATCTTCCAAAATGGCGTCATGAAGGGCTTCTACTTCACTTTGTTTTGCTTTCATGCGTGAATCCCAGGCCGTATTCCACTCTACCGGATTTGGCAGATTATTGGTTGCCATAATAGATTCCGCTTTAGCTTTTACCATTATATCACGACGGGCGAGTAATTCTTTTTGAAGATTAGCCGCATAGTCATCCAGTTCTTTTTGACCGGACGCACGAATCGGTGCCAACTCGGCATCGACCTTCTGCTCTAAATCTTGCAAATTCCCCTGTACGGATTGACTGCGCGATGCCAAGAGTTCTTGTAACTCTTTCTCTTTGGCAGCCCGTTCAGCTTCAATAGCCGTTTTTTGTTCTTCCGTTACTGCTATAGGTGCCGTATTGGCACTTAATTCCAATTGCAAATTAACAATTCGTAAATCCGCTTCGGTCATTTCCGTTTTAACTTCACCGCGATACTTATTGATTAAAGCGATACGCTGTTTTTGATAAGCTACATTCAGTTCCTGTTCTTTAGCTTTTACCTTAGTAATTAATTCCGTATTCAGTAAATCGGTGATTTCCTTGTCGGAGCCTAAGGCCTGAAGTGCTAAAGACTGTTGCTGCGATTTTTGCGTTAAGCTTTGCTGCTCATTTTTATATTGAGCCTGCAAATCATCTAATTCTTTTTTAGCTTGCGTATATTCATCATAGGATGGGTTAAATTTGATGACCTTTTCCATTTTAACAATGCCGATTTTCGGCATATTAGGAGTTGAAGTCGTTTTTTTATCATCCAAACGATTATGAATAAACAAGCCCGCGAGTAAGGCGGCAATTACAACGACAACAACAGAAATCCAACGATACTGCGGCTTCATTGTACCGCCTCCTCTCTATTCAACAAACGAATCATCTGTCCGATTATTTCTGGCTGCTTGAATCGGTAGCATCAGAGTTACCGCTCAATTTACGCTGTACCTGGTCGGTAATATCTACACCGCCGTATAAAACAGTACGTTTATCCATAACAATGGATAAACCTTTAGCATCGGCAACAGCTTTGGACGCATCACTTACCTGACTCTGAATTTTCTTCTGGATTTCCATCATTTTATCCTGAACTTTGCCTTGGTATTCAGAAGCAAGTGCTGCTTTTTGGTTATCGTCCATATTAGCGGATTTAGTATTAAATTCATCGCTTAACTGTTTCTTATAATCATCCAATTCTTTATTGGCTTCAATGACTGCCGGTGAAGCGGCATTCAATACTTTAGTCGTATCGATAACGCCAATGTTGCTGTCCGCATCGGATGCAATGGTTGGCGTAGCCATTTGTGTGTACGCGATGGCGCCGATACCTAAGAGGAATATAACGGCAACAAATAAGGATACAAACTTCTTGTTCTTTTGGTTATTAATTAACCGCATCATAGGTAATATACCTTCTTTCTTTTTTGAAAAAATCTATGCATAATCGACTTAAACTTTATATGTCAAGATTCTTATTTTAACATTAAATATAGCCGATCAGGCGTAACCAATTATCGTCATCATTGACCACGTATTCCAAGGTCAAATAATTATTCAAATCATAGGCTAAACCGAACTCATTACGCTTGATTTCAAAATCTCGCTGAGCTCTCACATGCCAACGACTGCCGATATCCTGGCGGAGCCACACACGACTATATTTATCGGACAAGTTATATTGGTAAGCCAAGGTAGTATCTTGCGTAAAGTGATACGCATAGGACGGATAAAACGCCCATTTATAATCATCGGGGAAGAAATTTGTTTCCAAATACCAATCTCCCTTGCCTTGCTTAATGCCGGTAAATAACTTAATACCTACATTGTGATCCGTTTCCGTCCCCATATCCAAGTATCCTTCAGCACGTACAATATAGCGCGATGAATCGACTTGAATCTTGAGGAGTAAATCAGTCCCCAACTGCAACGACGGCTTCATGGAAATACCGAAACGCTGACTGGCCTTGCTATTGTCGAGGCCTTGTTGGATAACTCCCAGCAAATCGCTTTCATGACGAGCAATGAATGATACCGGCACGCCTTCTAAGCCGACTAAATACTCATCATAATAGCGTTTAGTCGCATAGAAAACCGTACTTGGCAATGTGTTTGAAGCAATTTCCGTACTGCTGTGACGGACCACCGCCCCTTGGGGAATTAAATAAACTTTAACCTTCGTCTTGGCGCCCGGTATGATTTCAACTTGCGGAATAAATTCCGGTAACGCCCCTTCCAATTCATTGCGAACCAGCTGACTGGTGACCGCCGTGGCCCAATCTAATGAGTCGAGCGGCGCCCCCAAAAGGATTTGTTCAATCCGCGGCTCCACAAAGGAAATATCGCGAGCTACCCACTCTTGAGCAAGCGGGGTTAAATTACCGTAATCCACCGTAACAGCTACGGCTTGAATGGTCTGCCCATACGGTCTGAGGCGCACGTCAAGTTGACTGTTCACCCCCGGTGTAATCGTCAAGGACTCCACCGTATAACCGTATAAAATTCGATCGATAATATCGGTTGTTACTTTCTGATATGTCGCTTGCCCGGCTGCCAATGCTTCCGTATCGGTCCCTACATACAACTTATCGGCCGCTGTTTGCACGGCGGCGGTCATACGTTTAGCCAAAACGGCCGGCAACGGTTGCCGACTACCGGAAAGACTCACCGTTACCGACTCAATGGGCTCAGCCTGAGCAACTGTCGTCACCGACGCCATCATACAGAGAGCGGCGGTGACGCGTAAGCCCCATTGTTTCATAATTAGAACTGTCCACCAAAGCTGAAGTGGAATTTGTTGTCATCTTTGCTTACACCATAGTCAAGACGGATAGGTCCGATTGGTGTGGAAATACGAACACCGGCACCGACGGAGATATTGAAGGATTTATCATCATCGTACCAAGTTACGTGCGGTGCATCCCATGCATCACCCATATCGGTGAAGAGTACACCCGTTACTTTATTGAAGATGGGTACACGGTATTCCAAGGTAGCATTGTACATTTTCTTACCGCGGAACTGATCGTCTTCAAAACCACGCAACGTATCGGCACCACCTAAGGTGTAGAGAGCGCTGTACGGTACATCACCCTGTGCCCAACCTAAGCGAGCACGGAAAGCGATTACCTGATTGTTACCGATAGCTTTGTAGTTACGATATTCACCGGTGAATTTATAGTAATCGAAGTCACCGCCTAAGCCGTGGCCTGCCCATTGAACGGTAGCGGATACACGTTTACCGCGTTTAGGATCGTAAATGTTATCACGGGAGTCGTAAACTTTCTGCCAAGATACGCTGTTGGTACGACCGAAGTTGTTTTCGATGTAGTTATCACCTTTGAAGTCATATTTTTCATTATTCCATGTATAACTACCGTATTTTGCCGGATCAGAACCTTCACCGGCACCTTCAGCATAGTTGTAACCGCTGTTTTCATCTTCGTCAAACTTCCAGCCGTCTTTACGGGTTTCCAAGGTTACATAGTCACGGGTATATTCGCCGGTCTGACGACCTAAGGACACGTTAATCCCTTTCTGCGTTTTTACATATTGAGAAATTTCATCCCCGTCCGAGTTATAGTCGGTATACGTATCTTCACGGTCGAAAATAGTTAAGCCGAGGGATGTACCCTTGCTGTCAATCCAAGGACGCAAGTAGGATACGGAGTAGTTTTTATAACCGGCCGTACCGCCGAACTCCCAGTGAACTTTAATCTTGTCACCGGTACCGCGCAAGTTATCTTCCCCAACTTCTACGATACCAACGAAACCGTCGGAATCAGAGTAACCGGCACCTAAGGTAATGGTACCTGTTTTATGTTCCAATACGTCGATTTCGATGACTACTTTGTCAGGTGTGGAACCTTCCAACAAACGTACGTTAACGTCATCGAAGTAACCTAAGTTGTATACTTTTTCAACAGAACGACGAACGAGGAATTTATTGAATGGTTGGCCTTTTTTCTGGTTGAATTCACGAAGAATTACATAATCTTTAGTCTTTTTATTACCATGTGGCACGATATCTTCTACGATACCTTCTGTAATGGAAATATGAAGGACACCGTCTTGGTCAACGGCCATATCGTTAACACGAGCCAAAATATAACCGTCACGGTTATAAGCGGCGTTGATACCTTGGATACGTTCGCCTACTTGAACCGTATTAAGAACGGTATTCGGTTGTACGTTCAAATAGTTAACAAGCATTTCATTGCTGTAAACAGTATTGCCTTCGAACTGTACGGATTTTACAACCGGGTTAACCGTTACTTTGTAAGCAACTTTAACACCTTCCGGCACAACGGTGATTACCGGATTGATTTCAGATAAATAGCCGCTGGAACCTAACGCGGAAATATCCGCTTTAATAGCCGCCGGCGTTAAAGTATCACCGATATGGCTCTTTAACAAGGCCATGTATTCATCCTGTACTTCAGCCGGTAAGCCTTCAATGGAAAAACCGGTCATTACTTTGCCTTCATATGGCTGTAATTGTTCATCCGTAACACTGGAGAAATAGCGTGCATCCGGGGTGGTAATAGCCGTCTGTACGCCGGCCGCCTGTTGTTCTTCTAAACGGGCGCCTTCACCTTTGGCAACGGTCAAAACCGCTGAATCGGTAGTAGCTAACGATGAATTGTCCAACTCGATACGTTTGGCTTCTTGTTCGTCAGATTTCTGTGCTTCTTCAATCCCGCCACGAGCCGCTGTAATAGCGTCTTGGGCCGCTTGGTCTTGAGCACTTACCGCTGTAACTGCGGCAGTTGAATTCTGCGTAGTTGCTGTACTCGTTTCATTCGCAGCCCATACGGTAGTACCGCTCAACGCGGCTACCACTGCTACAGCCAACATGTTTTTATAGGCTCTCTTATTCATCATTTACTACATCCTCCTAAAATAATGCCTTCATATTTATAAACACATTGCTTTTAATGCTTTATTAATACCTTTAATGTTTTTAATGTTCTCATTCCATTATTTTCACTGAACTATGGTCAGCTTATACATCCTGATTCTCTATTGTTCTTGTCCGCGCAGACTTCGTCCCCCTTCACGTACGGCTTCTTGAATCTGAGTTGTACTGATTACCGGTGCCGCTACTGATTCGCTAGTTTGTGATTCAGGTGTTGCCGTCTGAACAGCTTCTTCCGTAGCTTGTGGTGTTGCCACAGCATTGTCCGCTTGTGTCGTTACCGCTTCCACATTTTGATTCGTATCAGCAGTAGCTGTTTCAGCTGAAGCATTGACTGTGCCGCCCGTTGTATTCGTTGTGCTATTAGGTGCATCAACAGAATTTGTCGGGGTTTGTGAAACGGCCGGCATATTGCTATGAGGCGTTTCAGACATCGGTTGGCTCTGCTCTTCCATCACCGGTGCTGTATTTTTGACATCACCTTGATGTTGCCACGCATAATAACCGCCGCCCACCAGCAAAGCCAAACCTACGGCAATGGACCAATAACCTAAGCGTTGCCATAAAGCGGGTGCTCGTTTTTCGTTAAGATGTTGCATCTCCGCCTGAGCCAGCATCAATTGTAATTGACCTTTAGTGGCAGAATCATCCGCATAAGCCTGCTCAGCTTTATCCAGCCAAGTCTTAACGGAGCGGATTCGTTTCTCCATATTGTCGCCAGTCTTATTCATAACGGCCTCCTTTCATACATTTATATTCGTAAGAAAGGATGATTTTGTGAACCATTTATATCACATTAATCGAAATTATTATATCATATTTACGCTTATTTATTAACAATTTATTGCAATCTTCGCCCTTTTTACCGGAATCAGTCCTTATATTTTAAACGATTCGTATAGAAAACCAATGAACAAAAATCTATAACGTCCGAAATGATAGCTTACAATTCAAAAATAAATCGATTAGATGGTGAAAAATATGAGTAGCGTCCAGAACAAAATAAGAGGCTGGGAACAAAAGCTTTTCAAAACAAAAAAGGTTGCAACCCGTTCAGCTTGGCCATTGTGTGACCTTGCTGCAACAGATTACAACCTTCATCTCTGAATGCAATTTTAATTGAACTTATTAATCATTCCAGAATTTTCGCGTACGACTGAGCATCCCCCGCAAGCGCTTAATGCCCTGGCGATGCAAACGATGGATATAGCTGTTGCTCGTATCCAATTCACCGGCTACAGACGCAATGGAACGATCCGCCAAATACACTTGCTCCATGACATGCCGTTCTTTGCCCGGCAAACGTTCCAATGCTTCCACCACTACCTGCTGAAAGGCTTTCGTTTCTACCGCCGATTCAATGGACGGCCCTTCATCAGGAAGCTGTTCCCACCAATATTCATCATCATCGGCAGAACCGGCTAACACGGTGCCGCCCTTACCTTCTTTACGAAGGTAATCCAAGATACGCCCGCGTACGCGATGGACCGCATATAACGAAAAGGCTACCCCCTTCGCATAATCAAAACGTTCCACTGCTTCAATGAGGCCTACCGTACCTTCCTGGACACAGTCCATCACATCCGGTACAACGCGATAATACGCCATGGCTTCACGGAAAACAAGGGGCTGATAATGTTCAATAAGGGCCGTACGTGCCGACTCATCATCATGCTCTTTGTATGCCTGCCATAAAGCACGCTCTTCTTCAGGCGACAATAATTTAATTTTCTCTAATTCCGCTAAATATGAGTCAAGCACGCCGACCCTCCTTTCTTAATTAAAACTGAGTGATCCACTGACCGCCAAAGTATGAATGGCCATTACTGTTCATCCACCCGTTAACGCTATAGTGGCTGTTAATATCATACATAATCCCATAAGCTTGGGTATCATTATTAATACCCGTACTAAAGGTTACCATTAAGTCCGGCAATAAATATTTGCCGATTTCAATATTATAGTAACTGTTTGTATCTTCATTTACCGGTTCATTCGGATCCAACGAGCCCGTAGTAATATTGATCAAATCCAGGCCTAAGGTATCCTTGAAGGCTCCTTCAATATAACCCATTAAAGCAGACCGTACACCGGCTGCAAACAAGGCGTTTACATCATCGGACGATACACTGCTGTCATTGCCGGAGCTGTAACCGAATGTTAAGAGCGATACAATTTGACGTTGTTCCAGATGCGGATCGGATGTCAATTTTAAATCCATCTGTTCCACCGGACCGTTTACTTCAAGATATACACGGTAGGAACGAACCCGCGATTCCGCTTTGACACTTAAAATCGGCAAGAAGGACCCGCGTATAAAATCGGTTTTACCTTCCGTAATCTTAAACGTATTGTTAAGATACTTCAAATTACCTTCTACGACATGAAATTCGCCGTCAATAAACGGATCCGTCGTAGTACCGCCGATATGAGCCCCACCGCCGAGGGTGAAGTCATAAAGACCACCGCTGTAGAGGCGCACTTTTTTGCCCACATTCACAGTGAAATCAAGACCTATCGGAGAACCGCCTTCCTCACTGGTGAGGGATAACGGAATCGTCATGGTATCATTTTCCAGATCGAGATGACCTACCACCGTCGGTAAACCGTCTTTGAGCATAACGCCAACTTCACCGTTCAACGGTCCTTTGAAGAATTCATGTTCCACTTCAAGGTCGTTCATTTGGATAACACCGGCGTAATTCGTCAAGGTTGTACCATTCCAGCTGAATTCACCGGAAAGGCCCGCATTGCCTTTACCCATGGACGCACCGCCGATTAACTCGGCTTTTTGCCCTTTAAAAATAAGTTGCGCCGATATATCAGATAAATCTTTTTTAACATCTTTAAAATGTACCAAACCATGGTCCACACTAAGAGTGCCGTTAACCATTGGTTGATCATAGGTACCGGTAATATGAAGGGCACCTTTTAACGGCCCCGTCCCCTCCGTAACAGCCGGGAATAAAAGCGGTAATACGCCAAGATCCGCTTCATTTACATCAAAGGTCAAATCCATAGCCGATTTATCGCCCGGTGGCAAATAACCGGATTTATAAAAAGCGGCTAACGGTACATCACCGCGAAGTTTCGCTTTATACTCACCTCGTTGACCTACCAATTGCTGCAGATGAATAACTTTGTCCTCCATCGTCGCCATGGCGTAGAGGCGATCGATTTGTACGCCGTTAAGACTGGCATTTGTCAACTCTGTGGATAATTCAACATGCGGATTTAACGTTTCGCCGGTCACATTGGCAATTAAATGAATATTGCCGGAGGCCGGAACAGACGTTTTAAACAGCGGCATTAAGGAGTCGATAGCTACATTATTGGCCGCAATCTGAATGTCACTTTGACCATCCAAATCAGCCGTACCCAAAGCGGCCAACATACCGTCGCCGATTGGTAACTCTCCTTTATGAATCGTTAGTTTGCGGTTTTGCAAAGCCACGTCCACATTGGCAGTGCCCCATGGCTTACCGCCCATAACGATATCATCGATAGTGCCGATTAAGCGGAGATCCGGATTCTTAAGTGTACCACCTAAATCGAGACGACCGTTAATATGTCCATCCGATTCAGGCACATCAAGTTTGGCCAGTTTCATGAAATTAACCAACTCACCATTACTGATGGTGGCATAGCCGAATAATCGTTGCTCGCCGTTTAATGTCATGCCGCCATCGATGTTGAATTTACCATGTTCCCCTTCTTCAAAGGACACATTTTGCAAATGAACTACCGTCGGGTCTGCATATACATTACCGGAGATATTTTTCAAAGCCATGTCATTAACGACTACATCATTGGAACCTAATCGTCCTTGTACAATCGGCTTATCAATCGTACCGGTGAGCGTCCCTTCAAGCGTCATATAGCCTTCCACATCGGCATAGTCTTTAAGCCATGGTCGTAAATAAATCGTATCGCCAAAGAACTTAAAGTCTAAGCCGCCGTTTTGATAACGACCGGCAGCATAAAAAGTAGCCCCATAGGCCTGCGCTACCAAATCACGAACGCCGAGGAAGTCATTAGCGTAACGGAACCCGAAACGAACATCACTGTATAATTTGCCCTGTACCGAACCGTCCCAGGCATGGACAAAACCCCGAATTTGAGGATTATCTAAAGTACCGCCTATGTCTGTACGCACATCAAGCCAACCGGTAACCTGTAAGTCAGGGTCAACCATGCCGGCTATATTTTCAATACGAACCGTATTGGCATTCGCCTGTAGCTGTAAAGCCTTCGACGGTCCCATATCAATAGTACCGTTTAAGCTGTAATAACCGTGACCGTCTTGGATAAAACCATTGTTAACCGTTACCAATTTATTACTTACAGTTGCTTCCGCATAGGCGTTATCGAAACGAATCCGACCTACATGACCACCGTCGGATGCGACAATAGCCATAACATTCGGATTATCCATTGGTCCCGTCACACGACCGGTAACGGTAGCTTTACCGTCAAGTTCCTGTTTAGCATAATCACTAAACAAATTAAGCGGAACATCTTTGGCATCGAAAGCTATGTCGAGGGCATCCTGACTTACATTGCCATAGGCGCTAAAAGATCCGGAACCGATTGTCCCGTTGAGATAGTTAATAAAATAATTGCCATTGGCGCCGGCAATTTGACCGGATAAAGAATCGGTCGCAATCGAATCATAGCCAATACCGTTACCTTCAAAAGTAGCCGTAATAGCCGGTAAGGAATCCGTACCGATACCCTTAACATAAGCTTTACCGTTAACAGTACCGAATAACGGCTGATCCACAGCCTGACCGACTAAGGCCAACGGAATATCGGTACCTTCCAGTGATGCCTCGTACTCTTGCGTTTTCGTATTAAAAGTACCGCGACCACCGGCCTCACCGCCATTTAAACTAAGTCGAATATCGGATATATCGACAATGTCATTCTGATACGCTAAGGTTGCCAAGCCTTTTTCTAAAATATAGCCTTCGTAATTGACATTAGATGCTTCAACCGTAGCATTTACAATCGGTGCCGTCGCTGTGCCATACACATGAGCAACCGTGCCTATTGAACCGGTAATGCCCTTATCAATCAAAGACTCAATTTGAATATCCTGACCACGCAAAGTAAGGTTAAAGTTTGGTTCCGCCAAGTCGGTAATGTCAACATTGCCGTGAGCAAAGAATTGCTGATCGTTAATGGCCACACGACCATCCGCAACCATAATATCTGTGCCGTTAAAGGTAACATGAGCAGCTCCTTGGCGAATTTCATACGGCTTAGGACTTATAGAATCATTCTGATAATCGGCCGCCAAATTATTAATATCCACGGCCCCTTCAAAATCAAATTGATTGTCATTGCGACTGACGGTTAACGCTATATTCTTAGCAGTACCGCCAATCACTTTGGCATTAATATCGCTCAGAATCAAGTCATTCACATAATCTAAACGCAAGCTGTCTGCTTTAACAAAAAGGGTAAAGTCAGCAGAATCATCATTAGTATAGGATCCCTTAAGCGTTACAGCCTGCTTATCCACATTAGCCGACAAAGCGCCGTCCAACTTAGGATAGTCTGCAAACTTAACGGCCCCGTTAATAGCTTCAACCGCTGTGTGGCGACCGTTTAGCCAATCAAGACTAGCTATGCCGTCATTGATTATGACATTGCCTCTAAACTGCAGCGGTTCTTCACTGTCACTCTTTTTGATGAGGGACGTAATGTTCCACGAACGGTCTGCCTTCTCTACGGCATGCACGGTTGGGTTATTAAGAGTAACCGATTTTATCAGTCGAAGCGGAGCCGACTGACCAAACGGCAATTTTACCGCTTCCAACATATCCAGCGACACTTCCGTACTCGGCACATCGGCCACTACTTTGCCTTCAGTGTCCTTAATTGACAAGTCGCCAATATGAACGGTACCATCCCACCCGATGTTAAAGGATGAATAATCCGCCTGCCCATTAATTGCTGTATTCAATTGTTCTTGTACGATAGGTCCCACTATCTGCTCCCCAACAGGGCGCAATAGTTGTGCTCCGCCAAAGGCTACGGCCAACACAACCGCACCGGCAAGCCATTTACGCTGCCCCTTTTTCATTTAAAACTCCTCGCACAAAACAGTAGCTTACAAACAAATTTAATTCACATCACACACTTACAAGGATTTATTATTTATTCGTTTTAGCCGCTTGGTCCGCAACTAAAGTATTCAAAGCCTGAGTCGGATTGGCTTCATTAACGAGTGCTGCCGCACCACCGATTGGAGTTTCCAAAGGCACGCCCATAGCGTTTTCCAAAGTAGCAACAGCAATATTGTAGTTAAATAAAGCATCTACATAATTGTTACGAGCTGTTTCCAATTCTGTTTCCGCATCAAGTACATCAAGGTTGGTACCAACGCCGGCACGATAACGCAAGGAGGCAATACGGAAGTTTTCCTGACCTTGTTCTACGGCCACACGCGTGCTGTCGATTGTCTGTTCAGCGGATTTCATATTTAAATAAGCCTTACGAACAGCCAAATTAATGCTGTCCATAACCTGGTAATTAGCTTCTTTATAGCGTTCTAAATTAGCTTCCTGCACTTTAATACTTTCGCTGGTAGCACCGCCATCCCAGAGGCTCCAAGATACAGCAGCACCGATAGACCAATTATCATTGGACGTACCGCCCCAGTCATCACCGCTCCAAGCCTGCGAAGCAGTAGCACTCAAAGTCGGTAAATAACCGGATTTAGCTGATTTAATCGCTTCTTCTGCCGCTTTTACCGCCATGGTGCTCTGAACGAGTTCCGCACGATGCAAGAGTGCATACGCCTGGGCATCGGCCAAAGTTACGGGATACGGTGTATAACCGAGTGAATTATCCGCCGTTTCTACGCTCGTATTAACCGGTAAGCCGATAGAGTTATTAAGGGTTGCTTCCGCCAAATTAGCCGCATTTTGTGCTTCTACCAAGGAAGTCTGAGCATTGGCCAATGATGTTTTGGATGCCAATACATCGGATTTGGCCACGATACCTACATTATATTGCTGATTTACATTTGTTAAATGACCTTCATAATCGCGAACCGATTGTTGGGCAATATCCACCTTATTGCGGGCCTGAATCAAAGAATAATAATTGCTGGCTGCGTTCAATTTGGCTGTTTGACGAGCGGCTTCCAAGGCTGCATTATAACCTTCACGGGAATAACGAGCCGATTCAATAGCCGCTTCCGCTTTACCGCCTGTATAAATAGGTACGGCTAAACGGAATGTATTGCTGGCAGAATCAGCAATAGCGGTACCACCTGTCTGAGTCGTGCTGCTACCGCGACCGCCACTATAGGCATAACTTACGGTTGGGTTTTTAGCCGCTGCCGCTACGCTTACCTGAGCACGAGCTGCTTCATACTGCCATTCGGATTGTCTTACATCACGGTTATTAGCCAAAGCCAATTCCACCGTATGAGGTAATGTTAAGGACACTTTGTCGCCTACCACTTCGTCTTTAACGATTCTATCTGCCAAAGTTTGCTGTGTAATCACTAATGCTGCCTGCTGATATTTGGCAATTTTAGCATCATCATTAGAACCGGCGGCCAATACGCCGGTTGCTGTCAAAGACATTGCAATGGCTAAAGAAAGAGCTTTTTTATTTAACATGGTATTACCTCCCAAAATTAAAAGACATATCGAATGCCGTAGAAATTACCACCATTTTCTTCACTAAACGGACGAATGAATTGAGCGATGGCATATACATCATCAAACAATCTCACTTCACTGCGAATCCGATAGCGCACATCATTTAAATCCATAACGGCCGCGGATATTGTAAACGGACCGCCCATGCCGTAATCGACACCGACACCTACGTCGCCGTCAAATATACCACCGCGAACCGAGAATTGATCCGCCACATATTTACCATACGTAAGTTCCAAGCGGCTGCCATCACCAATATTATTCGCTCCCAAGGTGAATAAATTCTGACCGAATTGCAAACGAAAATCCGCATTCGGATTATATTTATTCTTCGTTGTATTATATAAGAGCTCCATATTGGCGCTTGCCTTAAAAGGGTACTTTTTTCCGGATTCACGACTATCTACGTCGCCACCGGTGAGACGATTTAACTTAGTAGTCAACTGCGCCGTATTATGCAAAGTTTCCTTAATATCCTGACTGCTCTGCGGGTCCGTTACGATGCCCTGCATAGAAGCGGCCATGGAATTCAAGCTGTCAGTTGTTGTTTTCAAATTATCTAAAATAGTACGCATATCGCGAGAGGCCTGGCCGTCGCCATCCAAATTTTGTAAGGATGTATCAAGCTGACCCGTAATCGCCGTCATATTACGTGTAATATCAGTCATGTTGGCTGTAATTTCATTAATGTTACCCTGATTATCCAGAGCCATTTGATTAAAACGAGCCGTAAGTTCCGCCGTATTATTGGCGATGATTTCCGTAGAGCGAAGGGCATTGCGAAGTGATGTCTGGGTCTGCGCATCGCCGATAATATTGTTAATGGAGCCCAAGGTTTTATTGGCTTCTTCCATCAATATGGTAGCTTGCTGCATAGTTTTATCAATATCGCTATGACCGTCACCGCGAATCATGTCACCGTCTTTTAAAAAGACTTGGGATCGTCCCGGCGTAATTTGAATGAATTTATCGCCCAAAATACCATCATTGGCCAAGGCAAACTCGGAGTCAATCGGGATTTCCGTATCTTTATCAATATCCATGGTAAGCGTTACCCCTTTGGCGGTAACTTCCATAGAACTCACCCGGCCCACCGTAACGCCGGAATATTTAACCTGGTTACCGGTCTTAAGGCCCGTAACCGACTGAAAATCGCCGGTAATATGCATCCGCGGCGGTTCAAATAATTCCAAACGACCGACAAAAATGATCGCCGCCGCAAATAAGCAAAGGCCGATAATGGTAAACAAGCCCACCTTAGCCTCTGTATTAAACTTCATCTGTTTTCTCCCCCTCACCGGCGTCTTCCATAATATCGCCGCCATGTATAAACTGCTGAACCAACTTGTTTTTAGATTTCCTAAATTCAGTCGGACTCGAAACTTCTATAAACTTGCCCTTATCCAATAAGGCAATGCGATTGGCCACATAAAAAGCCGATTGCATATCATGAGTTACTACAATCGAAGTGCAGTGAAGATGCTTTTGCATGCTCCGAATAAGTTTACTGATTGTCCCCGATGTTATAGGATCAAGTCCCGACGTCGGTTCATCATATAAAATAATGCGAGGATTTAAAGCAATGGCCCGGGCCAAACTGATACGTTTCTTCATGCCCCCGGACAATTCATTCGGCATGTAGTCGCCCGTATTAGGCAGCTCCACCAAATCCAATTTTTCCTGCACAATTTCCTTAATTTGAGTATTGGTTAATTCCGTATGCTGTCTTAGCCCGAAAGCTACATTTTCAGCCACTGTCATGGAGTCGAAAAGCGCCGAGTATTGGAACACCATACCCATTTTTTCACGAACTTTGTTAAATTCGTCTTCGCTTAAGCCGACTACATCGACGCCGTCCACCAGAATACGTCCGCTGTTCGGTCGTTGCAAGCCGATTATGAGACGCAGAATCGTACTTTTACCGGCGCCACTGCCGCCCAGAACAACCAAGGTTTCCCCATCTTCTATTGTCAAATCTACATGGTCGAGGATAACTCTATCGCCATAGGCAACGACCACATCCTGTAATTCAATCATGAATCTCCGGCCTCAATTAATCTCAAACTATAAGCCCAATTTTAAGCGAACCTACAGTTACTACTATAATTATAAAATATCTGTTTCAAAATTCAATGATAAAACGCCCGCCTTTTAGGTAGCGTAGCAATATTTTTCATGAAAATAATACTAAAATCAACCGGCGTATCAAAATAATAACTAGAATAACGCCATGGATAAGAAATAATTTAATACGAATACTAAAATAATACTGGTTACCACGGAGCTGGTAGTTGCATTACCTACCGCTTCGGCCCCCATTTTAGTATACATGCCCTTGTATGAACCAACAAGAGCAATTACGGCGCCAAACACACTGGCTTTGATTAAACCGTAAGTTAAATCACTGGTAACGGCAAAAAGTTGAATGGAATCGGTATAGGTCATGCCCGCCATACCTTTAAACAGCGTCGCTACCACGTAGCCGCCGCCGATACCGATAATAACACCGTAAAACGCCAGAATCGGCACCATAATCATGCACGCAATCACACGAGGCACCACGAGGTAGCCGATAGGATTAACGGCCATTACTATGAGGGCATCGATTTGCTCGGTTACCTTCATGGTACCAATCTCAGCCGTAATCGCTGCACCGACGCGCCCCGATAACACGACGCCTACCAGTACCGGTCCCAATTCACGCCCCATGGCAATGGCCATGATGCCGCCAACCGTACCTTGTGCACCGTAACGAATCAAAATATCGGCAATTTGCAAGGTCATTACAGCCCCGGCAAACAATAAAGTTAAACTGATAATCGGCAACGAATCTACGCCCAAATGAGCCATTTGAAATATAACATGGCGCCAATTGGCCTTTGATAATTGTTTAATGGTTTGCCCGATTAATATTACAGCTTCACCGCAACGTGCCAACCAACGTATCACTTCACGGCCAAGCGCTTCTAACCACTGCAAAAGTTCTCCTCCTCTTACATCACATCTATTGAAGCTCATCATATCTGCTTATAATTGAGTATGATTACTACCCCTCATTTTATCACAAAACTTTAGCCATTGTCATCAGTACCAACGATGAATATATCTAAATTTTACAATCTTTTTGAAAAAAGTTGTATTTTCCCTTAAACTATGGTCCGGCAATGTAAAAAGGCGATGAACACCACTGTCCATCGCCTTCATTGCGTACTATTCAGTTTAATCTTATTGACTTACAGTTTCAGTAGATTCATTCGATTCACCATCAGGTGTATTCGTTGAAGCATCCGGTGCTTTTTTTACCGTATTAACATCCGCTTCGTTTTGAGCCGTTTTAGTCGAAGACTCATCAGCCTTTTTAGCCGCTTCCTTCAACTTTTTCGCGTTTTCACGAGCAAGTCGAGCCTTTTCTTTATCACGATCAGCCGGCGACATAACTTTCAATACGAATTGACCGTCACCGCGGATAACATATTCCGTATCGATTTTAGCCTTATACGGTTCTTTGTCATCTTTATCGTCAATGCCCGGAATGTTTTCCTTCGCTTTGCCTTTCGGTACAGCGCCCGGAATTTTAGTCTCATCGGCTACATCAATTTTAGCGCCTTTCGTATCGGCTTTTTCACCGTCTTCTACCATGCTGACGCCATCTTCCAAGATTTCAACCACAATCTGATTATTCGTATCCGTATTGCGCAGTTCTTTGTAGAACTCGTCAAAATCTTTATACGTTTTCAAACGACGAATAATTTCATCGGTTAAATTGTACTTTTGTTTTTCCAAAAGGTATGGCAATGGTACCACGCCGCCACCGCGAACTTCCAAAGTTACTTCCCCATACGGTTGATCCTTCGGCACGGTAAAGAAGATTTCCTTCGTTATCGGTTCTTCACGGAACGGTTGTAATTTCACATTAATTACCACTGTATCCCCCGGCGATGCAACAGCCGGTGATAACGTGGCATCACCAATTACAGCGGTTTTCTTTTCCTTCGTTAAGGATGCATCCACTTGAATCCCCGCAATTTCATAATTGATAAAACGGTTATTCATAAGCACGTCGATAATATTGTAGAATTCATCAACACTCTTGATGCCGATGGAATCATTGGAATAGAACATATTTGTCCGTTCCAACGGTGGAATATTAATATCACGCGGTTGGATTTTAAGTGTTAAGGTGGATGTACCTTCACCATTGCG
Organism: Veillonella sp. LMAG:90; assembly: GCF_008679445.1. Taxonomy (NCBI): domain Bacteria; kingdom Bacillati; phylum Bacillota; class Negativicutes; order Veillonellales; family Veillonellaceae; genus Veillonella; species Veillonella sp. LMAG:90. The sequence goes on along the minus strand of NZ_NAND01000001.1, from coordinate 1,131,454 downwards.
ATCTAATGTTTTACTGATAAAATTATAAACCGCCGTAGTACTTAATGTGGGTGTCAACTCATCGGCTTCCACCACTTTAACACCCGCTTGACGAGTTCGGTTCATATCGAGATCACGCACGGTAATCGCCATAGGAATACCGCTCGTAATCTTGCCCGATGTACCGGCAATACCGGCACCGCGGTCTTCCGTTACAGTCCCTACTTCAGCGCCCATCGAGCCGAGCTTAAAACCGGAATCCAAGCTTTTTACAACGGTAAAAATAGACGCATTATGCATGAAGTAGCCTACGGAGCCGCGTTTTAAAAACGGATGACCGAATGCTACGACTTTATCCTGATCCACATAGGTTACCGTACCGATTGCCCCCAGTTTCAAATCACCGTCAACGAGCAAAGCCGCTACGGAACCGCCCGCTTTAAGCGGTTTAGCCACATCATCACCGTCGGCCGCTGCCGTATCATATGTGCTGTACTCATATTCCGGCAACTTTTCCTTCATAAACTTAAGAGCCGATGGGTCGAAGCCATAAGCCATAAGCGGCGTGCCAAGGGGAATCAACTGACTGTCGCGCCAAGGATTGGCTAAGTTCTTTTCATAGGGAATATTCCAAAGCTTAACCATATCTTCGATTGGCGTAATCATACCGATAGTGCCATCCGCAAAGCCCCAACCGTAGGCAACGGCGCCTACCAACTTGCCGTCAATATACGCGGGGCTGCCGCTCATACCGTGTACGATGCCGCCCGTTTCATCAATAACGGGGCCGGAAAATTTAGCTAAAATTAAATCGCCCGACGGACCACGGTCTTTCATGACGCCTAAAACTTTCATATTAAAACTGGAGATATCATCTCCCGTTACTACTGTATCAACGTGTCCTTCCATGCCTGTATGCACATCGGTTACGGGCAGAAAATCAACTGCCTGTGCCGAAGCGGCTACAGTGCAACAAAAGAAAAGCGCCAGTACACCTTTCATATACCGGCGTGATGAACGAAATGGCTTCATTCATAGCTCCTCTCTAAAACTATATGTCAACTGTTTTAACTGAATACTTCAGCGGAATTGCTTTGATTATTTACCGTCAACCACGGCTACAACTTGTGCGCGGTTTACTTGGTCGCCGTTTTTAACCGTTACATTCGTTACTACACCGTTAACAGTGGAACGAGCAGCCGGCATTGGGCCCGTTAAGGATTGTACTGTAACCAATACGTCCCCTTCTTTAACAACTGTACCTACCGGTACAACCGATACAACCTGACCGGTTAATACGGATTCCTGGTTGACATTGGCTGCGGAGGCCGTGAAAACAAAGCCGGTCGCCAGGCTTACGCCAACAGCAGCCATTACTAAAAATTTCATATATTTTTTCATACGTAAATCCTCCTTTGACTAACGTCTACATATATTATATCACGGATAAGCAAATTTATTACTAAATCCGCCTTCTATCATTAAAAATTCACAGTATCGGCAACGGACCCATTAAGGGAAAATTATGATTTCCCCATAGCGCGCTGTGCCAAAACTGGTCTCATCGCGATGGAGGTAGGTACCGTTGGCATATAGATCATTATCCCGCTGATAACCCGCATCAATGCCCGTAACCGCCCCAAACTCTGACAGCATACGGCCTCCTTGTTCCAAGGTTATGCCGGAAGATGCTCGATAATTGCCGGATGCCAAAAGGACAATCAATGTACCATCAGGTCGCACCCCTAATAAGGTATGACCACGATAATTGTCGCCGTCAAAATCCGTCACCATACCATTAGCCAACACGATTCGCTTACTTTGAGCCAAAGTCGTACCGGCCGCACTGATTTTAACAATCGTAGGAACCACTTGTAAGTTCACAATATCGCCGATGCGTAATGCATCAATCACCGGCACCATGGCACCGTGAGCCGACAACACGATATCGGCATCAGCCAATTTAGAGTCGTTCGTACCTTTAGCTATAACCACATTGCGCCGTAACGTAACCTCTTTGCCGTACACATTGGTGTGCGTCGATGATCCGTAAGCAGCATTATAGGCGATGAGCTCATCCGTACCGCGCGTGCGATTAACACCGCTTACGATATAAGTTTTGTCCCCTTCTTTTAATTGCAATTTAGGCGTTTCCACACTAATCGTATACCCCTGATTAGGAATATAACGAAGTACCCCTACCGGCGTTATTTGATAGCCCGGTACAACGGGGATTTTTTCACCGGAAGCAAGTTGTACCGTCCCTTCCGCTAACCCTTCACCGTTGAGCCCGGCCGCGACATCAGCCGCATTGACAAGCCCCACCGAAATGGCACCGGCCGGCGTCACCTCAGCCAAAGTCTCCGCCTTATCACCGTCCGCTTTAATCACGGCCGGCTCTGTGGGCGCTACCGTAAGGGCATCAACTTTTACGCGCCCCGTATCGGTACTGGTATCCCATTTAGTATATACCACACCGTCCTTCAAGGGCTTTGTAGTTCGCTGATCATAATTATTAAACAAATCCAATACTATGCGATCCGGATTTTGCAAAGTAAACATGTGGTAGCGAATCGGCTGATTTACACTGAGCGATAAGTCGAGCCCTGTATCTGTGCTCGCCAGGCCTACACCTTGCAAAACACCGGTATTGCGATTGTTATACTGAACCGGACCACTCGTGCGATTCGCAGTACCGGCAAAATGGATTCGTACCTGCTGTGCTTTTTCATTATAAATAGAACTCCAGCCATCCGGTAATCCCTTCATGTCAAGGACAATGCGGGTGTGCCCCACTTCATTGGTAGCACGTACGGCTGTCAAATCCGCCGCATCCGCAGCGCCGCCTACGAGCCAACTCATTATCCCTGCCATTAAGACTGCACTAAGCTTCTTCTTACAGGCTTTCATAGTTCCCTCCTTTGAAAAAATCTATAAACTATTGTCGTTATTTTAGTACCATTTTATCTATTATAACATATATACCCGCTAACTACTTGAAATATTATGTGAAAATCATAACCACCCGTAGAACGGGTGGTTTGCTCTGACCCTATAAGGGTCTTTCTCTAGTGGTTGCCCTCTAAAGAGGGCTTTGAGTAATCTGACAACCACTCTATTACCACTGGCTGCCCCCTACTCGGGGGCTTTTATTTTAGCCTACTTTACCTGCTCACCCGTGAACGGGTCCATATACTCTTTAAAATTTAACGTATCTTGAGCTATATCTTCTTGTAATTGATTGCGAATATACTCCTTTATCGCTCCTTCGTATCTGCCTACAGTATCCACATAATATCCTCTAAACCAAAAATGTCGATTTCCATACTTATATTTTAAATTAGCATGTTTATCGAATATCATGAGGCTACTTTTACTCTTTAAATACCCCATAAAACTTGATACACTTAAATGTGTCGGTATAGTAACAAGCATATGTATATGATCGGGGCAGCACTCCGCCTCTATAATCTCCACATTCTTTCTTGTACATAAATCTCTTAATATTTTCCCTATATCAACTTTTATTCGGTCATATATAACTTGTCGTCTATACTTAGGCGCAAAGACAATATGGTATTTACATCTCCATTTACTATGTGATAAGCTTTTTACGTCATTCATTGACATTGAACCTCCTAAGTTGAAATGTTGTGGTTGCCAGACCAACTTCATTGTACCATTAGGAGGTTCTTTCCTTTTCTATAAGAGTTTTTTACCGACCCCCAGTTTAACTGGGGGTTTAGTCATGCCTATTCGGCGTACAATAAAAAAGATTGCAAGCGACCTTGCCGCTCACAATCTTCTTTGTATTTATTATTCAATGACCAAATTGCTTAAGCCAATGCAGCTACGCTTCACCATATCCGGTCCGTTTTATTGAAACAAGCCGGACTATTGAGCCTACTGCAATTCTTCCAAACTATCCTGCAAGCGATCCATTTCACGCAAAGCACGACCGGTTCCGACGATAACCGAATAACGAGGATTGTCCACCAAATAGGCCGCTACCCCGATAGCCCGCGTAATAAGGCGGTCAAAACCGCTGATTAACGCTCCGCCTCCGGTTAGGATGATACCATGATCACAGATTTCCGCTACCAACTCAGGTGGCGTTTTTTCCAAAATATCTTTGATACCTTCCAAGATAACATTCACCGGTTTTTCCAATGCCATCTGCACTTCCTTGGAACTTACTTTAATAGCCTGCGGCAAGCCGCTCACAATATCGCGACCGCGCACGGTTATTTCTTCTACCGGCGCTTTACGATCCACCGTACCGACAGCGATTTTTACTTCTTCTGCCGTACGCCGACCGATTAATAGCTTACGACGTCGTTTGATATAGCTGATAATGGCTTCATCAAACTTATCACCGCCCATGCGCAAAGACTTACTCACTACGACACCGGTGGTGCAAAGTACGGCAATATCCGTAGTACCGCCGCCTACGTCAACCACAATGGCTCCGGCAGACGCTGCTTTATCAAGGCCCGTCCCCAAAGCGGCCGCCAACGGCTCTTCAATGAGTACCGTCTTACGGGCCCCCGTTTGAAGCACCGCTTCGATAACAGCCCTCTTTTCAACCGGCGTAATGCCGGACGGCACGCATATAACGATGCGCGGTTTGAATAAAGTCGAGGCCGGTAACACACTCTTAATATAGTAACGAAGCATGAACTCCGTCATGTCATAGTTATTAATAACACCGTCCTGAAGGGGGCGAATGACTTCAATATCCGCCGGCGTGCGCCCCAGCATAATGCGCGCGTCTTCACCGACAGCCACCACTTCATGAGTGTGAATATTCCAAGCTACATAGGCCGGTTCATCAAGCACAACACCTTTGCCTTTAATGTAAATCAATACATTCGTCGTGCCCAAGTCAATACCTACGTCATAGGCCCACCACAGTGCCAATTTTTCAAAAGGGGATACCCATTTATCAGCTTTCTTGGCTACTGTTTTAGGCGTGGTCGTCACAATGGGTTGCGTGCTTCGTTTGCGTCGCTCTTCACGCTTTTGCAAAACTTCGGCACGGCTTACCTTTTTCTTACTCGTCCACCCGAACAATGTCAGCACCTAACCCTTTTAATTTGCCTACCAAGTTGTCATAACCTCGGTCAATATGCGACAGCTGGGTTACTTTCGTAACACCTTCCGCCGCTAATCCGGCACATACTAAAGCAGCTCCGGCACGCAAATCGGTAGCCCGTACTTCGGTGCCCTTCAATTTAGGTACACCGTCAACAATAGCACGACGCTCTTCAATGCGAATCTGAGCACCCATTTTCTTCAATTCATCGACATGCATAAAGCGGTTTTCAAAAACCGTTTCCATAACCGTACTGGTTCCCTTGGCAATGGTCGTAAAGGCCATGAATTGAGCCTGCATATCCGTCGGGAAGCCCGGGTATGGCAATGTCTTAATATCTACGGCTTTTACATTGCCGTCAGAAATAACGCGAATACCGTCCACATCTTCCTGCACGGTTACGCCCGCTTCTTTCAATTTCGCCACAACCGGTTTTAAATGCTCGGATAAAGCATTTTCAACATACACGTCACCGCCGGCCATGGCCGCTGCGATGAGATACGTACCGGCTTCAATGCGGTCAGGAATTACCGTATGAGTAGCCCCTTTTAATTCTTTAACGCCTTGGATACGAATTACATTCGTGCCGGCGCCGCGAATATCGGCTCCCATACTGTTTAAATAAGTAACTAAATCTACAATTTCTGGTTCTTCCGCAGCGTTTTCGATAATCGTTTTACCTTCTGCCATAGAAGCAGCCATAATTACGTTTTCCGTAGCGCCAACGCTTGGGAAGTCGAGATAAATCTGGTTCCCTTTAAGACCTTCCGGAGCCGACGCCAATACATAACCGTCACCCATCTCGATAGTAGCACCTAACGCTTCAAACGCTTTTAAGTGTAAATCAATAGGACGCGAGCCGATGGCACAACCACCGGGTAAAGAAATACGGGCTTCACGACGGCGTGCCAATAAAGGTCCCATAACTAAAAACGACGCACGCATGCGACGAACTAATTCATAGGGAGCTTCTGTAGCCGTAATTTCCGAAGCATCAAACCGGATTTCCTGATTAGCTTCATCCTTGGTAACTTTAACGCCTAATGCTGAAATTACCTCACAAATCGTATGTACATCCTCTAAATGAGGTACTTCTACTAATCGACTTGGCGTCGATGCCAACATGGTGGCCGCAATAATCGGCAACACCGCATTTTTTGCGCTACTTACACGAACGCGACCATTCAACGGTTTACCACCGTTAATGACGAGCTTTTCCAACAATACTTCCTCCCATAATGCAATCTATTAATCTATAGTCTTTAATGCACTCTATTATTCTATAGTCTTATAGTTCTTCTTTAAATTCTACCTTATAGTATACTTTAAAACAGGCGGTTCATCAAGTACCCGACCGGCACGGATTGCCTATTTAAGGCAATTATTTCAAGCCAAAATGCACCGTTTGATTCACGTCTAGCAAAATGAAGAAAATTCGGTCAAATCTATAGTAAAACAGAAAAAGAGGGGCTGTAACGAAATTGAGTTTTTTAACTCACATTTCAGTTACAGCTCCCTTTTCAATTAAAACAAGGATATTTCCAAAATCAACAATTCTGAAAATATCCTTGTTTTTTTGTTTTTTAGCGCACTTAAATAAGCCTTTAGCTTTTGGCTTTTAATTACGCAGCAGAATTAGTTTCGAACAACCGTTGACCTAATCGCTTCTTCTGTATTCGGTTATGCAGCTTCAGTAAATTGTATCCAAAAGCTAATAGTAATAAATCTTTTTCTACGTTAACTTTGCCTCGGTGCCTGAACCTGGTGTATTCAAAATCTTCTTTTGTTATGCCAAAAGCACCTTCCACCTGAATAGAACGGTTTACTCGAAGTTGTAAGCCATAGTCACTATCAAATACAGCCTTGTTTTTGGCTAATAATTCGCGGTAATCAGTAGCAATATATATCGTCTTATTCCCCTTAGGAAGTTTTCCGAACTTAAGTTTTTGGCATTCCTTACGTAAGCCACAATAATTGCAGTTTTCACACCGGTATACTCGGTTTTGCTTAATGAAACCGGTCTTACTTTTGTTTCTGCGTATGTATTGGAATCGTAATGTACGGCCTTTGGCACAAGTAAATGTATCGGTCGCCTCATCATATACCATGTTATCCGCTCGACCAATATCTTTCTTATACTTTTTCGTTTTACTCAATTCATATGTACTTGGTTTAATACAAGTTTTGTAATCATGAGCCCATAACCATGCCAGATTTTCGTTGCTGTCATAACCGGCATCAGCTACCACATATTGAAAGTGTTGTTTGTATTGTCCTTCTAATTGTTGCATAAATGGAATTAAGGTGTTCGTATCTGTAGGATTTGGAAATACGCCAACGCCCATAATATATTCACTATGAACAGCTAGTTGAACATTGTAGGCCGGTTTTAATTGGCCGTTTAACATATGATCTTCTTTTAGTCGCATAAACGTAGCATCATGATCAGTTTTAGAGTAACTGTTGCGAGAGCCTAGAATAGCTAACTTTTCATCATATTCATTTCGCTTGTCACGCAAGGCTAAACAGGATTCAAAAGCTCTTTGCAATGGATGTTTTCGTTTACCGGTACCGTGTACAAACTCAATTTGCTTTTCGCGTATGGATTGCTCCAGCAAAACCAATAGTTCATCTTCAGTCATATCTGAGACGTCTATGTCCAAAAGATTTTGTATTTCATATTGAAGAACTAACAATTTATCCGGTAACTTAGCATAGTGCTTAAGAATTGCCTTTTTCCACACAAAGGTGTATTTATTTGCATAGGCTTCCCATTTAGTTCCGTCGATGAATACTTCAGAAAAATCTAAGCTGTCAAATTCACTTAATGCTTGAATAAATTGAGATAACAAATCTCTAAGTACATCAACAGTTAAGCGTTGAAAGAATCGATGAAATACCATATGAGACGGAGTCGGATAGCCCTGTAAGAGCCACATGTAATGGATATTTTTAGTGCATTGCTCAGCAATTTTGCGAACAGATACAATGCCTTCGGTCATAGCTAACACATAGACTTTAAACAAAAGATGGGGAGGTACTAAAGATTTTCTTCCTTTTGAAGAATATAAATGCTGCAACCTTGTATAGTCCAGTTCCTCCAATACAGCATCCAGTAATCTCACCGGTTCTTTTGGTCCGATCTGAAAGCCATAATCCAATGATAAAACTACTTGGCGAAAGCCAGAAAGTTTAGTATAATTGCCTTGTTGGATATGGTTTCTGTTCATAAATTAATTATACCAACAAAGAAGGCCCTTCGGGGCCTTTTTTCTTATACAAATATAGCAAGAATGCGGCTTGAAGACACTTTCGTATCTTCAAACCGCATTCTTGTTTTTAGGGGTGTATTTCGTTACAGCCCCTTTTATTATACTTTTTCTAATTATGCCATTAAGCGTTTTATTGAAACTGCCCGCTTTATGGTAACTGAGCACTTTATAGCAATTAACCGTTACATGCAGATTACCGCTTATTTTGCTTTCATAGATTTTAACTTGCGGTCCAAACGATGAATAGTATCAACAAAGCGAACCGTTCCTGTCTTATAACGCATTACAACGGATTCCGTACGAGCACCGCCGGCAAAGTATTTAATACCGGATAAGATATTGCCTTCCGTAATAGCCGTTGCGGAGAAAATTACATCTTCCCCATGTACGAGGTCATCAATAGTCAATACTTTATTTAAATCGGTAATGCCCATAGCATGACAACGACGAACTTCTTCGTCATTTTCAGGCAACAAGCGCGCTTGCATATCGCCGCCTGTACATTTTAAAGCAGCCGCTGCCAAAACGCCTTCCGGAGCCCCGCCGGTACCGATAACCATGTGAATACCGGAACCTTCAAGACCACATTCCATAGCCGGATTTACGTCACCGTCGGTGATTAAACGAATACGGGCACCCGCTTCACGAGCTTCGCGCATAATCGCTTCATGACGCGGACGATCAAGCATAACGATGGTCATATCATCGATACCGCGTTCCATTTTTTCAGCCACACGGCGCAAGTTTTCAGTAACACTGGCATTCAAATCGATAACGCCTTTGGCACGAGGACCTACGCAAAGTTTCTGCATGTACATATCAGGAGCATGCAACAAACCGCCTTTAGGAGCGATGGCCAATACTGCGATAGCACCATTTTGACCTTTAGCAATCAGATTCGTACCTTCAATCGGATCCACCGCGATGTCCACAGCTTCACCGCCGGCACCCACTTCTTCACCGATGTAAAGCATAGGGGCTTCATCGATTTCCCCTTCCCCGATAACAACGGTACCCGAAATAGGTACTGTATCAAAGGTTTGACGCATAGCATCTACAGCGAGTTGATCGGCGCCGTCTTTCTCACCGCGACCAAGCAAACGACCACTGCGAAGCGCTGCCGCTTCCGTTACACGTACAAATTCCAAAGCTAATGTTCTATCCACAGTTTTTACCTCCTTAAAATGCCCTCTTACGTAGCAGGGCAACACGATTCCTTAATTATTTGTTGGCTGCTTCCCAATCTGCTAAGAATCTGGCAAGACCTGCATCCGTTAAAGGATGTTTCATCGAGGCAGTTAACACCTTGTATGGCACCGTGGCAATATGAGCGCCCGCTTTCGCACACTGCGTCATATGCATTGGTGTACGAACGGAGGCGGCAATAATTTCAGCCTTAATGTCATGCATAATAAAGATTTCGGCAATATCTTCAATCAAAGTAATGCCATCCATGCTCATATCATCGATACGGCCTACGAAAGGACTAACGAAGGTAGCACCGGCACGAGCGGCCAAGAGAGCCTGGTTAGCGGAGAAGATCAAAGTAACGTTGGTTTTGATGCCTTCTTTAGAAAGAATGGAAACGGCTTTGAGACCTTCTTCCGTCATAGGAACTTTGATGACAACGTTTTTGCCCAATTTTACGAGCTCATGAGCTTCTTTAACCATTTCAGGTGCTTCGGTAGCAATAACTTCAGCACTTACAGGGCCGTCAACGAGTTCGGCAATCTGTTTGATTACTTCTTTAAGATCGCGTTTTTCTTTAACAATCAAAGAAGGGTTAGTCGTTACACCGGCAACGAAGCCCATTTCATAAGCGGCTTTAATTTCATCAAAATTGGCAGTATCAATAAAAATTTTCATAGGAACTCCTTTTTAAAAACACTGTAGACCGTTGAATTATATACACTCCGGAAGATTTGCCTCAGTTTAGCCGAAACAAGTCGTTGCAACTACATCGGCGGTTTCCGAAATTGCATAGGTGAAGGTCTGACGTACGTCAGACCTTATGCCTTATACTTCTATTTTACAGGTTTAATTACTTCTGCGCCACCCATATATGGCTGTAAAACTTTAGGAATGCGAACGGAGCCGTCAGCTTCTTGGAAGTTTTCCAAAATAGCAGCTACGGTACGACCTACAGCCAAACCGGAACCGTTTAAAGTATGAACGAATTCAGGTTTGCTCTTCGCATCACGACGGAATTTGATGTTACCGCGGCGTGCTTGGAAATCGGTCATGTTGGAGCAGGACGAAATTTCACGGTAGCAATCCTGAGCCGGCATCCAAACTTCTACGTCATAGGTTTTAGCGGAACCGAAGCCGATATCACCGGTGCAAAGGGTGATTACGCGATGCGGTAATTCCAATAAACGCAATACTTCTTCCGCATTATCCGTCAAGGATTCGAGTTCCTGATAAGATGTTTCAGGGGTAGCGAATTTTACCATTTCAACTTTGTTGAACTGATGCTGACGAATGAGACCGCGTGTATCGCGACCGGCCGAACCGGCTTCCGCACGGAAACAAGCAGTGAAGGCCGTGTAGTATTTAGGCAATTCATCGATGCTCAAAATTTCGCCCGCATGGAAGTTAGTAAGGGTAACTTCAGCGGTCGGAATGAGGAAGTATTCCGTATTTTCTACTTTATACATATCTTCAGCGAACTTAGGTAATTGCCCGGTGTTAGTCAAAGTCTGACGTGTTACCATGTACGGTGTCATCATTTCAGTGTAACCCTGCTGTTCCGTATGAAGGTCGAGCATGAAGTTGATTAAAGCACGTTCCAAACGAGCACCGAGGCCTTTGTAGAATGTGAAACGGGCACCACTTTCTTTAGCGGCACGTTCCCAGTCTAAAATATCGAGGCTTTCGCCTAAATCCCAGTGAGCCTGGATAGGGAAATCGAATTCACGAGGTTTGCCCCAACGACGCATTTCAGGGTTGTCATTTTCATCTTCCCCTACCGGTACGGAGGCATCGCACATATTTGGCAACATGAGGGCAATGTTTTGGAGTGAAGATTCAGTTTCACGAATTTTGCCGTCAAGCTCAGCAATTTTGTCGCCCACTTTCTGCATTTCCGCAATTTTATCGTCCGCATTTTCTTTATTGCGTTTTAACGCGCTGATTTCTGCGGTTACTGAGTTGCGCTGTGCTTTTAATTGTTCTACTTCTTGAATTAAATCCTTGCGCAAATCATACAATTTGGCAAAGTTTTCCAAATCGCCGGTAGTATGGCGATTGTCCAAGTTTTGCTGTACTGCTTCCAGATTTTCTCTTACGAAACGTAAATCTAACATATCCATAACCTCTTACTTAAAATGCGTGCCCAATGGCACAATGTATTATTAATTACACTTAATCATACCACATCTGAATAGTTTTTGCCATGAAAAAAAGTGGCCACGCATATTACGTGACCACCATACAGTGTTTCAGTATAAAATTATATCTTACTTATTCAGCTTTGTCAGCTTCTTCAGCTTCAACAGCTTTAGCTTCCGTTTCCGGTTTCATAAGTGGGAATAACAATACGTCACGGATAGAAGCGGAATCAGTTAAGAACATAACGAGACGGTCGATACCGATACCGAGGCCGGCTGTTGGCGGTAAACCGTATTCCAAAGCAGTTACGAAGTCTTCATCCATACGGTGAGCTTCATCGTCACCGGCGGCACGTTCCTGTAACTGTTTTTCAAAACGTTGACGCTGATCGATTGGGTCGTTCAACTCGGAATAACCGTTTGCCAATTCACGACCGTATACGAAGGCTTCGAAACGTTCGGTAGTCAATGGTTTTTCACGGTTCTGTTTAGCCAATGGAGAAATTTCCAAAGGATGACCGTAAACGATGGTTGGCTCAATCAAGTTTTCTTCTACATAGTCTTCGAAGCAAAGATTGATGATCTTGCCGATACCGTCGCGGTCCGTGTATTCTACATTCAAGCGGTCCGCAATAGCGCGCGCTTCTTCCAAGGTTTCAACGGCGTCAAAGTCTTCACCGGTGTACTTCTTGATGCCTTCCTGCATCGTAATACGGTTCCAAGGCGGCGTCAAATCAATTTCAGTGCCCTGGTAGTTGATTTTAGTTGTACCGAGAACTTCCTGTGCACAGTAAGCCACGATGTTTTCAGTCAACATAATGGCATCTTCGAAGTTGCCGTAAGCCTGGTAAGATTCCATCATGGTGAATTCAGGGTTATGGCGATTGTCGATACCTTCGTTACGGAAGGAACGGTTAATTTCGAATACGCGTTCCAAACCGCCTACGATAAGGCGTTTTAAGTGCAATTCAGGGGAAATACGCATGTAAATGTCGATATCAAGCGCATTGTGATGGGTAATGAACGGACGCGCCGCCGCACCACCCGGAATAGCGTGGAGCATTGGTGTTTCCACTTCCATGAACTGATGAGCGTTCATGTACTGGCGCATTTTAGCCACGATTTGGGTGCGTTTAATAAAAGTATCGCGCACTTCCGGATTTACAATCAAATCCACATAGCGTTGACGATAGCGAAGTTCCGTATCTTTTAAGCCATGCCATTTTTCAGGTAACGGACGCAAAGATTTGGAAAGCAATGTAAGTTTGTTAACTTTAATGGTGATTTCGCCCATGTGTGTGCGGAATACATGGCCTTCGATACCTACGATATCGCCCATGTCGAGCATTTTCACATGTTTATAAACATCTTCACCTAAAATATCTTTACGCAAGTAGATCTGAATATCACCGGTTAAATCACGAATATTGGCAAACGCCGTTTTACCGTGGGATCGAATCGTCATAAGACGACCGGCTACGGTTACCGGCTGATCTTCAAAATCACGGAAGTTGTCTTTTATTGTTGCCGCATGCTGCTGTACTACAAAACGCTGGCCAAAAGGATACACTCCGTCTGCCTCGTATTGCGCAAGCTTATCGCGACGAATTAACATTTGATCATTTAATTCCTGCTGTTGTTCTTGTACTGTAGTCGCTTTTTCTTCGCTCACTTACATGGCCTCCTAACTTCATCTGCTCAAATACGGTATTACTTATAGTATAACAGTTTTGAGCCCATTTTTGGTATATTTTATTGGCTGCCACCTTATTAGCTGGCTACTGCCGTATTAGCTGATTGCTAAAATTTTGAAAGTCGCTACACCATCCGGTGTATTTACTTCAACGGTAGCACCTTTTTTCTTACCGAGAATAGCGCTGCCTACCGGCGATTCATTGGAAATACGATTGTTGAAAGGATCCGCTTCGGAGGAACCTACAATTACATAATCCAATTCTTCGTTAAATTCTTCGTCTAATAATTTAACTTTACTGCCCACGGATACTACGTTTTTGCGAGTTTTTTCGTCAATAATTTTAGCCGTGTTGATTTTATTTTCTAATTCAATGATATGACCTTCGATAAAAGCCTGTTCATTTTTTGCATCATCATATTCAGAGTTTTCACTGATGTCGCCATATTCGATAGCTGTTTTAATACGCTGTGCTACTTCAATACGACGAACAGATTTGTAATGAGCTAATTCTTCTTCAAGTTTCTTAAGACCTTCTGCGGTTAACAGTGTTTCTTTAACTTCTGCCATAATAGGACTCCTCTTCCAATAGTTGTTTAGCTATAAAGAAAAAGTGTCATACACTGACACCTTTGCTTTACATCACATATTTTTACGCTTTTTACGTAATTTACGTAATATTATAACAATAATTTTACTGCATTGTCAATTTTACTACAGTGCAATTTTACTGCCTTGTCAATTCGGCAGCATACGTGGCAATGGCCTCTTTAAAGGCTGCTTCCGTATATAATGTATTGATTCGATTACGCCATTTAGCCGACTCCGGCAGGCCTTTAATATACCAGCCTGCATGGGTACGAATTTCACGGACACCAAGAGCCGTGCCCTTGTATTTACACAAGAGTTCAAAATGACGCAATAACATGTTCAAACGTTCATGAGCTGTTGGTTTCGGCAACAAAGTACCGTTAGCCAAATACTGATTCACTTCGTTAAAAATCCATGGGTTCCCCTGGGCACCGCGACCGATGAGTACCGCGTCGCAACCTGTTTCATCAAGTAGCGCTTTAGCGGATAAAGCATCCACCACGTCACCGTTCCCCATTACGGGAATCTGCAACGCCTCTTTTACTTCTTTAATATAGGACCAATCGGCATGCCCCATGTACATCTGCTCCCGCGTACGGCCGTGAACAGCTACGGCGGCAACGCCAACCGATTCAATACGCTTTGCAAAATCGAGTACATTCTTGGATGTATCATCCCAACCGAGACGCATCTTAACAGTCACAGGCACCGAAACAGCCTTAACGGCGGCTTCCGCCACACGGGCTGCCAAATCCGGTGTTTTCATAAGAGCTGAACCGTCGCCGGATGATACTACTTTTTTAACCGGACAGCCCATATTGATATCCACAATATCGGCACCAGCGCGCTCCACCACTTGCGACGCCAAAGCAATCGCTTCCGGGTCGGAGCCGAAAATTTGCATCGATACGGGATGTTCCACATCCTCCATAAAGAGTAAATCTTTCGTATGCTCATTTTCGTATTTAATGCCCATGGCGCTCACCATTTCGGTGCACACCAAAGCGGCGCCGTGCTCTTTTGCAAGGAGCCGATACGCAATATCGCTGACCCCCGCCATGGGAGCCAGCACAGCCCGACCGGTAATCGGCACATTGCCGATATACCAGGTCGAATTATTTATTTCGTTCATACAACAATCGTAATCCTTCTAGGGTCAACATAGGCTCGATATAATCGATAACGTCCGTTTCCGCATCGATTAAATGAGCCAAACCGCCGGTGGCAATGACCTTTACACCTTCCGGCATTTCTTTTTTCATGCGCGCCACGATGCCTTCCACCTGACCCACATAACCGAAGAGAACACCGGATTGCATGGAGGTTACCGTGCTTTTACAAATAACCTGACCCGGATTTTTCACTTCAATACGAGGCAATTTAGCGGCACGCTGGAAGAGGGCTTCCGCCGAAATCTGCACGCCCGGTGAGATAGCACCGCCGATATAATCGCCGTTTGCCAAAATGGCGCAATAAGTTGTGGCCGTACCAAAATCGATAACGATTAACGGACCGCCGTACTTTTCATAAGCCGACACAGCATTAACAATGCGGTCTGCCCCCACTTCGCGGGGATTATCGTATTTAATGGCCATGCCGGTTTTGGTGCCGGGCCCTACAATAATCGGTTTAACATTAAAATAGCGCAGGCAAACGCGCTCCAATGTAGGCATCAACGGTGGAACTACCGATGAAATAATAATTGCCTCAATGTCGTTGATATTGACTTGGCGATCGTGAAAAAACAAGTTCATCAACAATACGCCATATTCGTCGGTCGTACGGACGCGGTCCGTGGAAATTCGCCAATGACCGACCAATTTTTTCTTTTTATATACGCCGAGTACAATATTGGTGTTACCTACATCAACCACTAATAACATGTTTATGTCAGCCTCCTACTTTATGTGCTGGTCGTATGGACACGTCACCGGCCACCACTCGTTCTACGGAGCCATCAGCACGTTCTATCATAAGATTGCCATCGCGATCAAGGTCGATGGCTTTACCTTCATACGTATTGCCCGGAGCACGTACTTCTACGTCCTGCCCCAAAGTAATACTGAATTCCTTCCATTCTGCCAAAGTGCTGTCAAACCCTTCAGCCAACACTTTATTATACTGCATTTCCATCTCTTGTAAAATAATATTTAATGCCTGTCGGCGATCAACTTCAACGCCTTCCATGGCAAACGATGTCGCTACATCTTTAATAAATTCAGGCAATTCATCCTGTGTACTGCCCGTATTAATGCCGATACCCATGACAATATACGAGATGGCTTCCATGGTACCGTTCATTTCAGTTAAAATACCCACTAATTTACGGCCGTTTACCAAAATATCATTCGGCCATTTAATCCCTGCTGTATTGAGGCCTAAACGGCGGAATGCTTTAATGAGCGCCACCGCCGCCATGAGCGTACATTTTGGAGCTTCAATCGGCAAGAAAGAAGGGCGCAATACGATACTGAACCAAAGGCCTTTGCCATATGGTGAAAACCATCCGCGATTTAGACGACCGCGACCGGCTACCTGTTCTTCCGCTACTACTACAGTGCCCTCCGGCGCACCTTCCGTGGCCAATTGACGGGCTGCTGCGTTACTGGATTCAAGACTTGGTACATAGTGATAATTGCGTCCGAATGTTTTTGTCGTCAAAACCGATTCCATTTCAAGGGGACTCATTAAATCGGGCTCATCCACCAAGCGATAACCTTTTTTAGTGAATGATTCAATAGTATACCCTTTTTTACGCAAAGCTTCAATATGTTTCCAAATAGCCGTACGCGAAACTTTGCACCGTTCCGACATGCGTTGGCCTGATACAAATTCACCTTTATTCTCACGAAGCAGCTCTAATATTGCATCTCTCATCCTAATTGATGCCTCCTTTATGAAAAAGGGCCGCCTTACCGGCGGCCCTATGCCAATCGGTGTATACCGATTATTATTTGTTTGTGTCAGATGTGTCGCCGTTAGTTGTACCGGAATTTGCCCCTTCAGATTCGGTGGCAATAGCATCAGGAACGATAATTCCCGCTGCTTCCAAGGCACTCTTAGCGCCATTTACTTCCACTGTATTTGGGTCCGTAATAGTTCCGTATTTATACAAGTTCTCGATTTGAGTATGGTCAATTGTTTCTTCTTCCAAGAGCACATTCGCCATATTGTGCAAGAACTCGATATTATCGGATAACAACTGCATTACGTCATTATAGGCTTCCGAAACAATTTTATGCATTTCCGCATCAATTTTTTCGGCTACCGCTTCACCATAGTTGCGTTCATGGCCAAGGCTGCGGCCTAAGAACACCTGTTCCTGATGTTCGCCGAATACGAGTGGTCCCAATTCATCACTCATACCGAGGCGCGTAATCATATGACGAACGATGTTGGTAACTTGCTGTAAATCGCCGGACGCACCGCTACTGATTTCTTTCAATACGAGTGCTTCCGCACAACGACCGCCCAAGGCTACACGGATACGTGCGAGCATCTGGGATTTTGTCATATAATTCTGTTCTTCCACAGGTAACATCATGGTGTAACCGCCGGCACGACCGCGCGGAATAATTGTTACTTTGTGAACCGGATCGGCATCAGGCAACAAATGAGCCACGATGGCATGACCGGATTCATGATATGCCGTCAAACGACGTTCTTTGTCGCTTACTACATGACTGCGACGTTCCGGACCGTAACTTACTTTTTCACTGGCTTCTTCCAAATCGGCCATAGTAACTTGTTTACGATTCTGACGAGCAGCCAACAAAGCAGCTTCATTCAACAAGTTGCTCAAATCGGCACCGGTAAAGCCCGGAGTCTTTTTGGCAATTGTGCGTAAATCCACATCCTCTGCCAACGGTTTGTTGCGAGCATGTACTTTTAAGATAGCTTCACGACCGCGTAAATCAGGTTTATCTACGGTTACCTGACGGTCGAAACGACCCGGACGAAGTAAAGCCGGATCCAAGATATCAGGTCGGTTGGTAGCGGCAATGGTAATAATACCTTCGTTAGCACCGAAACCGTCCATTTCAACGAGTAACTGGTTCAACGTCTGTTCACGTTCATCATGACCGCCGCCGAGACCGGCACCACGTTGACGACCTACCGCATCAATTTCGTCGATGAAAATGATACAAGGCGCATTCTTCTTAGCTTGTCCGAAAAGGTCACGTACACGAGAGGCACCGACACCAACGAACATTTCTACGAAGTCGGAACCACTGATGCTGAAGAACGGTACGCCCGCTTCCCCGGCTACGGCACGAGCCAATAAAGTTTTACCTGTGCCCGGAGGTCCGAATAAAAGAACACCTTTAGGGATTTTCGCGCCGATAGCATTAAATTTGCCCGGATTGCGCAAGAATTCTACAACTTCTTCCAATTCCTGTTTAGCTTCATCCGCACCGGCTACATCTTTGAAGGTTACGTTAACCTTGCCTTCGCCCTGCATTTTAGCACGACTTTTGCCAAAGTTCATAACGCGACCGCCACTGCCCTGCGTCTGCTGCATGATAAAGAACCAAACACCAATCAACAAGAAGATTGGCAATACAGAGCTCAATAAGCCCATCCACCAGGAAGGTTGTTCCGGTGGTTTTGCAGTGATTTGTACTTCATTTGTAGTCAGCTGATTCATTAAAGTAGGATCAGTCGGAGCATAGGTACTGAACTCCGTACCGTTCTTAAGCTTACCAACAATGGCATGGTTATCCGTAATGGTAATACTGTCTACTTTCTTCTGCGTTACATACTGTAAAAAGCTGGTGTAACTAATCTCTGACTTTGCCGTATTTGTACTGGAAAACGAATTGATAACTGTAGCCGCTGCCACAATAATCAAAATGTACAACAGTGCATTTTTCATAAAACGACCCAATCTATTACCCCTTTCAAAATGTCTCAATATGATTTATTTATCATCACTATATCGAAAAAATATATTCTGACAAACATATTACCATATTTTAGGTTAACATACAATGCATTTGTAATTTATATTGATTATTGTCTATATTTATTTTGATGTGTATACTTCTTCTTTAAGTACGCCGATATATGGCAAATTACGGAATCTTTCAGCGTAATCCAAGCCGTAACCGACTACGAAATAATCAGGAATCACAAAGCCCTGATAATCTACGTGCACGTCTACCGTGCGGCGATCCGGTTTGTTCAGTAACGCTACCAAACGAACGCTTTTAGCGTTACGGGATTTTAAGTTTTCCAATAAATAGTGAAGTGTATTGCCTGTATCTACAATATCTTCAACAACAATGACATGCTTGCCTTCTACCGGTTTGTCCAAGTCTTTCATAATGCGCACTACACCGCTGCTTACGGTGCTGTTGCCATAGCTGGAGCAAGAGATAAAATCTAATGCTACATTGCCTTCAATGGCACGTGCCAAATCGGCAAAGAATACTACGGCCCCTTTTAATACGCACACGAGAACTACGTCCTCGCCTTTATAATCAGCAGAAATCTGTTTGCCCAGTTCGGCAACCCGTTCCCGCAAGGCTTCTTCAGTGATTAATACTTCCTTAATGGAATCTAACATTTACTTTTCCTCCTCGATAGAACAAGCCCAATATTCACTCGTTTGCTCATCCCACACAATTGTGGTCGTCTTCGGCTGCACTTTTGAAAAAACTACCTTATCACCGCATACAAACCATAAAGCATCCCGCTCCTCAGTCGGCACTTTACGATCTATGAGCCAGTCTTTCAGCTTTTTATGGCCCCATATACGACCGTCGCGACGCGTCAACACTATACGGTCACCGGCCTTACGCTGTCGAATTTCAGGGCCCTTAGCTGCCAATCGGCGCGGAATTAACAGATTCTCTCCGTTTTTTAAAGGCATCGGCTCCACCGCCGGCCCTGCCCATGTAAGTGCTCGTAATTCCCTTATGCGATATTGAGTCATTTTCAAATCAAATGCTACTAAACGTCCAATTTGTATTATATCATATTGCGCCGCAACCTTCACCTGTGAACACATAAATTGTTTTCTTTTTTTGCCCTTTACCACTTGTCTGAGTTCGGCTACATGAGCACCGGAGAAAGTATTTTTTATGTCAAAAAGACCAAACACATATCGCCACAAACGATAAAATAAAGCATCCGGCAAAGCGGCCACTTCATTTCGCTTTAACTCTATATACGGCGTGCCCGATTCTTTTTTGGTACACACAATGCACAATTCGTTAAATTTTCGCTTTGCTTCAGCGGTCAAAAAAGCCTCATCCTGCCCCATATGCTCACCTAACCGAGCCAATGTTGCCACAATATTAGGATTAAACTCTTTTAATAAAGGCAGCACTTCCAGTCTCAAACGGTTGCGCATATAAATAGGCTCGTCATTTGTCTTGTCGTGAGCAAAGGGCAACACCAATGCCTTCACATACGCTAAAATCTCTTCTTTCGTAACGCCTAAGAAGGGGCGCCAAAGATCGTCCGCGATTACTTGCATGCCGGTGAGCCCGGCCGTACCGCTGCCGCGAATGAGATGAGCCAAAATAGTTTCCGCCTGGTCGTTTTCATGATGAGCCGTGGCAATATAATCGTAACCTTCAGCTTGGCAAATGCTTCTGAAAAACTCATAGCGCAAACGGCGACCGGTCGTTTCGACAGATTCACCGGATTGCTCGGCCGCCGCGACTGCATCAATAGTGAGGGGATAGAACGGTAAGTCATGGGCCTTCGCATAATGCGCTACCATAGCCAGCTCGGCTTTACTTTCAACTCGCAAGGAATGGTCTACACAGGCCACACCGATTGCGAGAGCCGCCTCAGTGCCCTCACCTTTAGTAGCCATAAGCCAATGCAAAAGCGCCATCGAATCGGGCCCGCCGGAACAAGCTACCAGTACTTTACTGTCTGGTGGCACCGTACCATGCTTTTGGGCAAAGGCTGCTACTTTATTTTCAAAGGATGCAATAATAAGCTCCTTCTTTTCAATGTTAACCATGTGTCCACCTCCCTTCTCACTATCTTTTCAGCACTATATATTTATTTCACCAAATGTTGTTGCATTCCTTCCATGCCGTCTCGTTCACTCACGATAACATGAGGAATTTCGTGCCAATCCATGAAGGATGTTAAAATTTCGGCGCCGGCCACAATAATATCCGCTCTGGTAGCCGGTAAGCCCGGTACCTGTAACCGCTCTTCCGGCGTCATATAACGAAGTTCCAAAATCATGCCTTCAATAACGGCACGCGTCAACTGATGCCCCTGAATGAGGCCCGGATTATATTCCGTCATTTTAAGATGCATAGCCGCCAAGGTCGTAGCCGTGCCGCCTACAGCAATGAACTCGCCAAAAGGTCCTTCGATTGGCAACGGATCAAACCAAGGCCGCGTCTCCTGCCACACTTCCTGAGGACCTTCATCGGAACGTTCTTTGAGACGTACCGCTCCAATCGGGTAAGAACGATTCCAGTAGGCCCCTTCGGCTGTACCGAGCGCGATTTCCGTACTGCCCCCGCCGATATCGATTAAACCGAAATGGCGTTCATCACCGGGGAATGAGCTTATAGCGCCGGCAAATCCGAGAGCCGCCTCTTCTTCACCGGTAATCACATTCGGCTCCATCGGACAAACTTTAACCGCCTCTGCCATGAATGCCTCACCGTTAGAAGCTTCACGCACGGCACTGGTGGCCACCCCTACTACACGAGTAGCGCCATAACTTCCGATTAGCCCTTGGATTTCTTTTAGCGCATCCAAACTACGCGTCATAGCCTCTTCGGTCAATTGACCATCTGCCGCTCTTTTACCGAGGCGCGTAGTCCAAAGGCGTTTCGGCTCATTGTGCCACTCTTTACCGTCATAGGTGCCGAGCAACAAACGTAACGAATTGGAGCCTAAATCAACGATTGCCGCTTTTACTGTTGTATCTGCCATAGTTTTCCTCCAAAATATACCGGAACTATAAGTTAATCATCAATCATCAATCATCAATCACAATCACAATCACAATCACAATTAAAATCACAATCACAATTAAAATATAATGCCAACCGGCTATAAATAAAAAGATGATGCGAAGCTTCGCATCATCTCACTGTTTAATCTCTGCGACCTCCACGACCGCCACGTTTGGATTCGGTATTTCGTTTTAAATCCGTCAATCGTTCTTCGCTGTCTTTTAAGAAACGACTCATTTTATCTTCAAAGGACATACCGCCGCTTTTGCGTTCAAAAGAATTACGGCGATTACCATCGTGAGCACTGCGAGCATGCCCGTCATGCTGGCGTGGGCGGAACTCGCGTTCTCTAGGTTCACGATTCTCAGTCTTTGGCGCTCTTGGCGCAGCTTCCGGTTTAGGTAATGTTTGCTTAATCGATAAGCTAATCTTACCTTTTTCATCCACACTCAAAACTTTAACCTTAACTGTGTCTGCTTCTTTAATAAAATCCGAAATATTTTCCACATATTCATTCGCAACTTCTGAAATGTGCACCAAACCCGTTTGTTTGTTACCTAAGTCCACAAACGCACCAAATTTCGTGATCCCCGTAACAGTGCCTTCAAGAACACTACCTACTTCAATGGCCATGCTAACCCAATGTCCTCCTAAAATTACTAAAAACGTTGTGCCGTAATACATGCACACTAGTTTAATTATATAGGGCTTTGAAAAACCTTGTCAACTGATATTTAACGAATGTACAACTTACATAAGAATAAATTATAGCCCCGTAAAAATGCCGTAAATACACTGCTCGCGTACCGATTTTTCAGTTTCCTATTTCACATACGGTACTTCGCCCGGTTTTACCAAACCCAATTCATCCCGTGCTACTCCTTCAATCTCTTTTGGATCCTGAAGACGCTGTTTATCCTGTTCCAGTGCTTCATTGCTCTTCTTCAATTCTTCGATTTGAAGTTGTAACTGATGCTGCTGTTGTTTGATAACATAAATATCATACATCGTGCGCAAAATAAAGATAAGACCCAACGCAAGTATAATGATTTGTGCCCACATTATAATTTTATTACGTTTCGGTCGTTCCCTATGGCCCGCACGAGGGCCTTTTTTTATCTCCTCTGCCATATTCTAGTCCTCATCGTCACGTACTGCTTGAATGAGCCTATTATAACATCAATATCGAAACTCATCAATGAATCATTACCTTCATGTCAGCCAAATAAATTTACCCATTTATTCGCTGCCGTGGTCTAGTGATTTCACCGCTTGAGTATGCCCATATTCCTTACAATTATGCTTCGTCCAATTCTTTTATTCTGTCCCCAATAGCCTGCCCCTGAAAAATAAAGTTGGGATACAATTCACTGAGCGGCACTAAAACAAACGCCCTGTCCCACAAATAAGGATGAGGAATCGTCAGTGTTTCACTTTGCACCTCTATGAGGCGTCCGTCTTCTTTTTCAGCCCACACGATATCGAGATCAAGTGTACGGGGCCCCCAATGAACCAATCGTTCCCGGCCGGCCGCTTTTTCAAGCGCCTGCATCACCTGCAGCATGGCTTCCGGCACCAAAGTAGTCACAACTTTACAGGCTCCGTTTAAAAACGGCCCCTGATTCGTGTTACCCCAAGGCGCCGTTTCCAGCCATTTGGATGGCGTCACCGACTCAATATTTTCATGACGCCGCAAACCCTCAATGGCATTGGCCAAATATTGCTCACGGTCACCTAAATTAGATCCCAAACTGAGATAATAGATATATTTCATCAAAAAGTCTCACCTACATTTGACCTCGCGTAATGGTAATTTCCGCATAATCCAGCATGCCCGGAATCGGCACGGCCGGTTTACGAATGGCCACAGCGAGACCGATAATGCCGCGATAATTATTCCATAATTCATCGGCAATCAAAGTACCCACTTTTTCCAATAATTTCTGCGGTTCCCCCGTCACGACACGTTCCACCGTATTATATACCTCTACATAATTAATGGAATCCGCCAAATCGTCGGACTGACCGGCTTTAGTCAAATCGATTAAAATCGTTACATCCACAAAAAAACGCTGGCCCTGACTGTTTTCCGATTCCAAGTTCCCATGATACCCGAAAAAGCCCATATTTTTTAAAACAATCTTATCCATTAGAACTCTCCTCTCAGCAAGGCATCCGCTACGGTCAATGCTTTTTTGTGCATATCTACATTGTGCACGCGCACCATATCTATCCCCTGAATTAAGCCCGTAATACAAGCGGCCACAGTGCCCTCGTCACGTTGATCCGGCGGGCAATCATTGAGCATGGCCCCGATAAAACCCTTACGACTCGGCGCCAACAAAACAGGGTATTCATAGGCCGTCAATTCGCCGAGACGCTGCATAACCTCAATATTCTGCTCGCCCGTTTTGCCAAAACAACCGATGCCCGGATCAAGCCAAATGTTCTGCGGTAAAATTCCTTCTTTTAAGGCAATGTCCACAGACGCAAAGAAAAAGGCTTTCATGTCTTCGATGATATCGCCGTAATTCGTATCGTTCTGGTTGTGCATGATGATAACCGGCACCTTGTGTTTAGCCGCTACGGCCGCAATATCGGGGTCGTAACGAAGACCCCAAATATCGTTGAGGATATGAGCCCCATGGGACAGTGCATAATCCGCCGTTTCCGCCCGATAGGTATCAATGGAAATCGGCACCTTGGTGGCTTCCAATACAGGACCCAAGAGCGCCTCCATACGGCTGATTTCTTCTGCCACCGAAATATGCGTATGACCGGGACGGGTCGATTCTACGCCAAGGTCGATTAAATCGGCGCCCTGCATTTCCATTTCACGAGCATGCGCGATAGCCGCTGTCGGTGTATTATATTTGCCACCGTCGGAGAATGAATCGGGGGTTCCGTTTAAAATTCCCATAATCAAGGTACTGTTATTGAGCACCAACGTTCTACCGTCGTCCCATTTATAACTGCGTCGTTTGAACATCCGTTGAACCTCCTAAAATAGTCAAAGCTTCTTCCCGAAGCTGTCCCGTCCGGCTTAACACGCCGCGACATTCCATGGTTACAACGGCCGTTCCTTGTTGCAACTCGCCTTTAATAAGCATACACAAATGTGTTGCTTTAATGCGTACCATCACGCCTTCCGCTTCCAAATCCGTCTCCAAAGCCGTCGCAATCTCACGAGTCATGCGCTCCTGGAGCTGCGGCCGATGGGCAAACAAGTTCACCAAATCACTGAGCTTACTGAGCCCTGCTACACGACCATCCTTCGGTTGGTAAATAATATCGGCAGTGCCGAAAAAAGGCATCAAATGATGTTCACATACAGAATAGAAAGGAATATTCGTTACCGCTACCAAGCCTTTGTACTCGGTAGGGAAAATATCGCCCCAAATCTCAGCGCTGGACTTATTCATGCCGGCAAACAACTCTTCATATAAACCGGCCACCCGTTGCGGCGTTTTCTCCATATCAGCCGCTTTTAAATCAATGCCCAAGGCTGTTAAAAACTGTGCAACACCCTCGCTGGCCTGTTCTTTCATGACAAGACCTCCTATACGATTTTAGTCGTCCACGATTCCACGTTCCACTCATCGGTAATCCAAGAGCGATAAAACTCCGGCTCATGGCTGACTACCAAAATCGTTCCTTTAAAACGACGTAACGCATCGGCCAATTCTTCCTTGGCGGCTACGTCCAAATGATTCGTCGGTTCGTCCAAAACCAACACATTGTACGGCTCCTGCATCAATTTGCAGAGTCGTACTTTTGCATTTTCACCGCCCGACAAGACGCGCATCTGACTTGTAATGTGCTCGTTGGTTAGCCCGCAACGAGCCAATGCTGCCCGTACTTCCGCATTCGTCATGGCCGGATATGCATTCCAAATATAATCAAGTGCTGTCATATCATTATGAGCACTGTCTTCCTGTTCAAAATAGCCCACTTGTAAAAAGTCGCCTCGTTCCACCTCACCGGCAAAGGGTTTGATTAACCCCAACAATGTTTTGAGAAGCGTTGTTTTGCCGAGACCATTCACACCGCGTACGGCAATTTTCTGGTTTCGTTCAAGCACCACATCCACCGGTTTAGTCAAGGCCGAATCATAACCAAGCACCAAATCTTTGGCGCT
Source organism: Veillonella sp. LMAG:90 (assembly GCF_008679445.1). Classification (NCBI taxonomy): domain Bacteria; kingdom Bacillati; phylum Bacillota; class Negativicutes; order Veillonellales; family Veillonellaceae; genus Veillonella; species Veillonella sp. LMAG:90. The sequence goes on along the minus strand of NZ_NAND01000001.1, from coordinate 1,105,414 downwards.
TACTACGAAGCGGCTAGGCGTACGGCCTTCTTTAAAACCAAAGGACACTTCCAAATGAACCTTCGGTTTGTCCAAAATCTCCATTTTCTCTAAGCGCTTAGCCCTGGAATTGGCCATGCCGCGCGTCGCCACGCGAGCCTTATTACGCTGAATGAAGTCTTCCATGCGGGCAATTTCCTGTTGCTGCCGCTCATAGGCTTTCACCGCTTGCGCACGCTGCACTTCATAAGCTGCAAGGAACTGTTCGTAGTTCCCCGTATAACGCGTCAACTGCGCCTGTTCGATGTGATAAATCACATTGACTACGGAATTTAAGAACTCCATATCATGAGAGATGAGGATAAAGGCGTTTTCATAATTTTGCAAATAATTCTTAAGCCACTCAATATGCTCCACGTCCAAATAGTTGGTCGGTTCATCCAAGAGCAATATGGTCGGTTTTTGCAATAAGAGCTTCGTCAATAATACCTTCGTACGCTGACCGCCGCTCAATTCGTTAACGAGACGGTCGAGACCGATGTCTACAAGCCCGAGGCCCTGCGCCGTGCGCTCGATGGTGGCATCGATTTCGTAAAAACCGCGGTGCTCCAACTCTTCCTGCCACTCACCGGTTTTCTCCAAGAGCTCATTCATGCGCGCTTCGTCACAGTCCGTCATCTCCATGTAAGCGGCCTGTAACTCTTTATCCAATTCAAATAAATCGCTGAACGCATCGCGTAGCACGTCGCGTATAGTCTGCCCTTCGGCCAATACGCTATGCTGATCCAAATAACCTACGGTACCCTTATTGGACCATTGCACCGTGCCTTCATCAGGCAAAATTTTACCGGTTATAATATTTAAAAACGTAGACTTACCTTCGCCATTAGCGCCGATTAAGCCAACATGTTCACCTTTTAATAGTCGAAACGACGCATCATCCAAAATTTGACGGGCGCCGAAGCCATGCGTCACATGTGACACCGTTAGTACACTCATCAGTCATCTCCCAACCGCTCATCTAATGTAAAAGCCGGCTCTAAAAAGACGGCTTAATTTAACCATATATATTTTACCCTTATTTTACAGCTCTGTCAAAATCGCGACCATACTGCCACCAATGGCGTAGTGCGGTAAGCGCCATAATATGCGCCCCTTTTTGAATCATAGCGAGCCCCTCCGGTGAACCGGCGCGGGCCGCAAATTCCGGTGTATGAAGACCCATGTTTTCACCGATGGCCAAAGTCAATTGTACCGTCGGTGCCACATGGGACACATTGCCCATGTCGGTGCTTCCTTCCGCCACATCATTGGGAAGCATCGTCGGTGTGGCGCCCCACTCCGTCATGACCTGTTGCGCTAAATCACGCCAAGTTCGGTCTTCGCGCAAGTCTTTAAACAGCGGTTCATAGTGGCGAAGCTTAACTTCGGCACCTTTCGCTTTGGCAATTTCAAGGGCCTTAGCTTTTACGGTTGGCAAAACAATCTCTTCTAAAAACTCCACCGTATGGGCTCTGACGGTCATGTGTAATACAGCTTCAGCGGGAATCATGTTCGGCGCTTCACCCGCTTCGGTGAAGATTTGACCGATAACCACTTCATCGCCCCACTGCGCTTTTAGCTCATTCACCGCAGCATATAAAGCAACCGCACAATCCAAGGCATTAATACCCCTGTCTTCTAAATCCGCCACATGAGCGGAACGACCGATAAATTTCACTTCCAACGGGTGACTGGCCAAAGAAGAACCGCCCAGCTCATTTACATCCGCCGGATGTGTCAACAAAGCACCGGCATAGCCGTTAAATACGCCTGCATCGGCCATAAAGACTTTGCCCCCTACGGTCTCTTCGGCGGGACAACCGAAGAAGGTGGTCAATGCTTCCGGTACAGCCGCCGCAAAACCGATGGCCGCCCCGATGCTCATGGCCGCAATCAAATTATGACCGCAGCCGTGACCAAGCCCCGGCAAGGCATCATATTCACCGAGAAAAGCCATTTTATAGGCACTGTCCGAATTCCCTTTATCCGCTTTAAGGGATGTGGCAAGCTCCGGAATGCGGCCGTCACTGACGTCCGTCTTTACTCTGAAATTCCGGTCAGCCAAAAACTTCGTAATAGCAGCCACCGCTTTATGTTCCGTAAGACCTACTTCGGGATTGGCATGTAAATAAGCGGACAAATCGATAAGCGCCTGCTCTATGTTCTGAATGGCTTCGTGAAGGCAAGCTTCACGAGCTGCCAAAGAACCATCATTAGGCAGCTCCGCCACAGCGTTAGCAACCTTTGAATCAGCAATATGGTTCCCCTCCGTTAAATTGGCAATAGGATTCCCCTCCGACAATGCATCAACAGAGTCGGTTGGCTCCGTCATCGGATCCTTTACAAACGAATGCCCCTCACAATAAGGAAACAGCACCAATGTATTGGAAATAGCTCTGAAACTTACATAGCTTCCCAGCGGCAAAGCCTGATGAGGCGTGCCGTGACCGGTTGGTACATAGCAGACAAAAGGTTCCGGTGCATCTTGCGATCGTTCAGCCATCATGTAATCCAATACATGAGCGCCGATTTCATAATCCGGCTCGTCTTCGTCTTCACAGTTTGTAAACGTACCGAGAGCCACCCCTTTAACGCGACTCAGAACGCCTTGACGGCGCAATTGCTGGAGCATTCTATCTATTTTATAAGGCGGTTCACCAATATCCTCCAACAGTAAAATGGCATCGTCCCAATCTTCAAGGGCCGGTGCATAAGGAGTACCGCCTAAGCTGCAAAGAATGGCTAAATTACCACCCATGAGCCTGCCTTCTTCCATATTGGCACCGATAAAGCCCCGTGGCGGCGCCAATAAGGGCTCGATTACGGAAGTTTTACCCTCAAGCAAATCAAATAAGTGAGCTACATCGTTTTCACGCCCCGGTTTTAACCAATCTACGCCCATCGGTCCGTGATAGGTGACCAAACGGCTGTAGCGACCGATGGCCGTATGTAACGCCGTACAATCGCTATACCCCACAAAAGGCTTTTGCCCCTTGCGAATGCCTTCATAATCCAATAAATCCAAATAACGCACTGTGCCGTAACCGCCACGCAAGGCAATTACCGCATCACAATCGGAGTCCGTCATAAAGGTATTAAATTCCGCGGCCTGTTCCTCCGGCGTACCGCCATAGAGACCGTGACGATAACAGGACGCCCCGAATACAGCCTTATACCCCCTGGCTTCAACCAAAGCCTTCAACGCGTCCAGATTTTCTTCCGTTGCCGAGGCCGGCGCCGTAAAGGCCAATGTCATGCCCGGTTGTAACCGTTTTGGCAAAATCCAATCCATCAGTACTTCTCCTATCCACTACTCATTGAATATAGCCAATGCATTTAATCATTGGCTATACTCGTTATCTATACACTTTCACTTATTTACGAAACGCGTGTTTAAACTCTATGGTCCCCAAGCTTGACCAATAGTACCCGCCCACTGTATCACGTGCCACATACGGCGTGGTAGTGAAATAAATCGGCATAACCACAGTGTCATCAAAAATCATAGCTTCTGCTTCATGCATAAGTTCGTTACGCAGTTTCACATCCGTCGTATTGTGAATTCGCTCTATCAAAGCATTATACGCTTCACTGTGATATTGCGCATCATTGGCGGAATCATAGAACACATCGAGGAACGTCTGCGGATCCGCATAGTCACCAATCCACGACGCCCGTGCCACCTGATAATGCCCTTCTTCACGGTTCGCCATGAACACCTTCGTTTCCTGATTCTGAAGTTCCACCGTAGCCCCCAGCTCATTTTTCCAAATAGCCTGTACCGCTTCGGCAATGGCCTTATGCATTTCATTAGTATTATACAAAATCGTCACCGGTGGCAACGGTTTATTCGGTCCGTAACCGGCTTCGGCCAAAAGTTTCTTCGCTTCCGCCACATTATAGGCTACCAAATTGCCCCCTTCGGCTCTAAAATCCTGATTCGTCGCTTCATCAGTCAGTCCCGGCGGCACAAAAGCGTAAGCCGGCGTTTTACCGCCATGCACAATGGTATCTACAATTACTTTGCGGTCGATGACCACGGAAAACGCCTTGCGCACCAATGGATTATCAAACGGCGGAGCCGTTACGTTAAACACATAATAATAGGTCCCCAAGGACGGCGCCACTTTGAAAAGACCAAGCTTCGTCAAACGCTCCTGATCGGCCACGGGCGGCTCTACCATGATATCTACGGCGCCCCCTTCAGCAAGGGTAAGACGGGTGCTTTGAGATTCACTGATAGGCCATTCCATGCCTTTTAACTTAACGGAAGCAGCATCCCAATATTTATCGTTTTTAACAAACTGCAATTCTGCACTGTGTTGCCATTTCACCAGTTTAAACGGTCCGTTGCCGATAAGCGTAGCCGCCGACGTAGCCCAAGTATCAGGTGCCTGCGATACGATGTCTTCACGTACCGGATAGTACGCGTGAAAAGCCGTCAACCCCAAGAAATACGGTGTCGGCGATTCCAAGGTCACCAACAAGGTATGATCGTCAACAGCCTTAACGCCTACATCTTCGGCCTTCGCTTTTTCCGTATTATAAGCTTCGCCGTTTTTCAAAACATAGAGCATAAACGCATTGTTAGCCGCTACTTCGGGATTTAACGCCCGTTTCCACGCATACTCAAAATCATGAGCCGTTACGGGCTTGCCATCGGACCAGGTAGCTTCGGGACGAAGATAGAAAATATAGGTCAACCCATCCGGTGAAATTGTCCACGACTTGGCCACCGCCGGTTCCGGTACATCTTTAGCATTTAATCGGGTAAGGCCTTCAAACACGGCCAGCTCCACGGAAGACTCCGGCAAGGTTGACGATTTAGCCGGGTCCAAAGTGGACGGTTCCTGCTCCAAGGCATAGCGCAAGGTGTCCGGCGGAATCGCCTCGCCGCTGCGACTGCACCCCGTCATGAGTACCAGCCCCATTATTAGTATAAGCAATACACTGTACATCACATATCGTTTCATACGCGACTCCTTATGTGCCGATTAAGGCAATTTATTTTCTAAAAACTCTTTAATACAGCGGCCCATTCGTGCCCCCAACAGTATGCCTTCCGTGTTGGGCACCTTCGAAATAAACACAATGATACCGAAGGTACCTTTAACGAGGGGCAACAAACCGCCATCATGTTCCACATCGTCGAGAACGCCCGTTTTATGGTGAAACACCACGTCTTCTCCCCAGTAAAACGGCAGCTTATCGCGAAACTGCTGACGGCCCAGTAGTTGCCACATTTCGTGACCTAAAGGCCCCGATTCACGCTGAACGTAAATGTACTCATATAAAGTCATGAGGTCCAAGACGGTCATAACATTTTCACGGCCCTCCGCTCGTGCCTTGCTGTCCATCATATAGCGCTTAAGACGCGTAGCCTGTAGGCCTATAGACTCAGCGAATTCGTTAACCGTCGCCATGCCGAGTTTTTTAATCAACAAATTGGTCGCCCAATTATCGCTAAGTACCATCATGAGTCGGCACAGTTCCAAATAGGAAAAACGATGGTTTAAATCGAGTTCCTGCAGGGCCCCGCCACCCAAAACGCGTGGCGACTCTTTAAGACTCATGGTCATATCCAAAGCTAAATCGCCGTCTGCCACTTTTTTAAACAAAGCGGCCATAATAAGCACTTTAATCATACTGGCGCTGGCATGAACCATCGTAATACCGCGACCGGCAATTTCAGCCATATCTTTTTCATCATCAAGACGGGCCACCAAATAGGAAATTTCCCCGTCCGGTGCCATGTCCTGAATTAATTCATCCAACTCTATGCCAAGCCCTTTGCCGGCAAGAATTTTTTCCATACTAAAAACCTCCTAACGCCGCCAACAGGCTACCTTGCGCCCTTCACGCATAACGAGCGGCGGTTTGGCTTCCTTGCATTGACTTGTCACTTCCGGGCAACGCGATGCAAAAGGACAGCCTGTAATATTAGCCAGCGGGCTCGGTACTTCACCGGCCAGCACCGGTCCGATACTCATATGCGGCGCCAACGGCGCATTTAACTGAATCAAGGCCTGTGTATACGGGTGGAGCGGGTTTTCATAAACGGCCTTCGTCGGCCCTTCTTCCACCACAGCGCCCAAATACATAACCGCAATCCGCTGACTGATATAACGAACCATGTTCAAATCATGGGAAATGAATACGTAACTGATACGGCGCTCCGCCTGCAAGTGCTCCAGAAGCGACACAATTTGTACCTGAATAGACACGTCCAAGGCGGAAATCGGTTCATCGCAGATTATACACTGCGGCTCACTGATAAGGGCTCGACCGATGCCGATACGCTGACGCTGGCCGCCACTGAATTCGTGCGGATATCGTTCGCCCTGCGCCTTTGTGAGTCCCACCTGTTCCAAGACGGCATCCACTTTCGCTAATTTGTCGGCTTCACTGAGCGACACATGACCGGTAGTCCGCACCGTTAACGGTTCCAAGAGGCTTTGCCGCACCGTCATACGCGGATTCAAGGACGCATAGGGATCCTGGAACACCATTTGAATATGCTGCAATACATGTTCTTGATCGGCGGGACTCTCAATTTCACGGCCCGCCACAACAATGCGGCCCGATGTTTTCGGATAGAGGCCCATGAGCGTACGCCCGAAAGTGGATTTACCGCAGCCCGATTCCCCTACCAGGCCTAATGTTTCGCCTTCAGCCTGTGACAGCGACACACCTTCCAACGCGCGCACCAATTGACTATTTTGTTTTAAAAAACCGCGTCGAACGGTAAAATGCTTCGTTAAATCATGGGTTTCCCAAATATTCATGACTTCACCGTCCCTTCTGCGTTGGTATTATTTGTCGCCCCAAGAGGCGCCGTTGCAGTCGCCGGCTCGCCCTCAACTGATTGCCCTTCGGCATCATTCGCAGCGGCTAAGCGATTACAATAAGCATCACATTTCTCCAGTAATTCGCCCGACACCGTAGGACACGGCGTAATTTTAGCCTTAGCCAGCCAACAGCGTAAATTATTTTCCAATCGTGGCATTTCCCGGGCGCAAATTCGCATTGCTTTAGGACAACGGGGATGGAAAGAACACCCCATCGGCAAACTGTATAAATCCGGCGGCTGACCGCCGATAGCCTGCAATTTAGTCGTGGCCATAGTCGGCAGTGATTGTAAAAGGCCTTGTAAATACGGATGACGCGGATTTCCCAATAAAGCTTCCACCGTACCTTCTTCCACAATCTGACCGGCATACATAACGGCCATACGGTCACACATTTGAGCAATGACCCGCAAATTATGGGAAATAATAATAAGCCCCATGTGTTCCGTTTTTATTAACTCATTTAGAAGCAATAAAATTTGTGCCTCCGTCGTCACATCGAGGGCCGTCGTCGGCTCATCGGCCAGTAATAGGCGCGGCTTGCCCGCTAAGGCCATGGCAATGACAACACGTTGCCGCATGCCGCCACTAAGTTCATGGGGATACTGTGCTAAACGGCGGTCCGGATCGGAAATGCCTACTTTTTGGAGTAATGCTGCCGCTTCCGCCTTCACATCGCCCAAAGTTTCCCCGCTTCGTTTGGCCCGTAACTTAATAGATTCAATCAGCTGCGTGCCGACAGATAAAATAGGATTCAGCGCCGTCATAGGATCTTGAAACACCATAGCTACAGAAGAGCCACGCAAATGGCGCCATGACGCTTCACCGAAATCTTTACAATCCGTATCGGCCACTTGAAGCGCCTCGGCCTTCACCGTAGTAATATCTCGCGGCAATAAGCCCATTAAAGCCTGTACCGTAACAGACTTACCGCACCCCGATTCACCTACGATGCCCAGCACTTCCCCGGCCTCTAACTTAAGCGATACATCGCGTACAACCTCTACATCACCGGCAAAGGTATGAAAGGTTACGCGTAAATTTTCCATAGTAACTAAACTCATCGTTTCACCTCTCCTTTCGGATCCAAGGCATTACGAAGGCCGTCCCCAAAGAATGTAAAGCCAAGCATGGTAATGGCAATGGCCAAGGCCGGCGCCACCAATTGGAACGGATAGGAACGAATGGAGTTAATCCCTTCCGCCGCAAGCACCCCCCAGCTCGCCATAGGGGCACTGACACCGAGACCGATAAAGCTTAAAAAGGCTTCCGTAAAAATGGCTTCCGGAATGGCCAAGGTCATAGTAATGATGATCGGTCCCACACAGTTCGGCAACATATGACGGAATAAAATACGCGACGCCGGCACGCCCATAGAACGCGCTGCGAGCACATATTCTTCATTCTTTAGCGTCACAATGCGGCTGCGCACAATACGCGCCATAGTGAGCCAATACGCGATACCAAGGGCGATAAATATGGAGGTTAAACCCGGCGATAAGACCACCATGAGCAAAATTACATATAATAACAGCGGAATACCGTACAAAATATCTACAAAACTCATCATGAGTCTGTCTACTTTGCCGCCGAAGAAGCCCGCTACGCCGCCGTAAATAACGCCGATAGCGAGGTTAATAGCGGCTGCCACAAAACCGACAGCCAAGGAAATACGAGCGCCATACACAACGCGCACATATAAATCACGGCCCAGCGTATCGGTACCGAACCAATGCGCCGCTGACGGTGCCTGATTGGCTTCCGCCAGATTCTGATCCGCATAGGTATACGGCGATAACCACGGCCCTACGATAGCCAGTAACAACATGCATATAATAATGAACAGCCCAAAGAGAGCCAATTTATTTTCTTTTAAGCGATGCCACGCATTGGGACGCGGACGATACACCACTTCGGCGGTCACATCGGCCGTCGTGCCATGAGCACGCAACGGCAAGAAATCGTCGGTCAGCTTCATGACTCATCCTCCTCTTCCATAGTAACGCGCGGATCTACGAATGGATACAATAAATCCACCAACAGGTTAAAACCTACTACGAGAGCACTGTAGAAAATGGTAACCCCTAAAATAACCGTATAGTCGCGATTATAGATGGATGTTACGAAATACTTCCCAAGCCCCGGAATGGCGAAAATTGTTTCTACGATAAAACTACCCGTAAGCAGCGCCGCCGCCAGCGGCCCCAAATAAGTCAAAACAGGTAAGATAGCATTTCCTATGGCATGTTTCATAATAACATCCCAATTGGCTAAGCCTTTGGCCCGTGCCGTTTTAATGTACTCCTGCTGCATGACGTCGAGCATGGTGGAGCGGGTAAGTCGGGCAATAAACGCCATCGGCTGTGCCCCCAAGGTCAAAATCGGCAACACCATATAGGCCGGTCCCTTCCACAGCGCCACCGGAAAAATCGGCCACACAAAGCCCAACCAATATACCAGAAGTGCCCCGATGATAAAGGTAGGCACGGAAATTCCCAAGGTAGATCCGAAGGTTATGATATAGTCCAGCCATGTGTTCGGCTTCAACGCACTGCCGATACCGGCCGCCACGCCGCCAATTACGGCAAACACCAAGGCGCCAAGGCCCAGCTGTGCCGACACGGGGAACGACTCGCCAATAATATCATTGACGGAACGGCCCAAGTACTTATAGGACGGTCCCAAATCAAACTGCACCACATGCTTCATATAATCTGTGTACTGAACCCAAACCGGATCATTCAAATGATAGGTTGCTTCAATGGTCGCCTTAATCTGAGGCGGCAATTTCTTTTCTTCCGTAAACGGTCCGCCCGGGATGGCATGCATGAGCATAAAGGTAATCGTAATTATGGCCCACATAACAACCACGGCTCCGATGAGACGTTTAAATAAATAGGTACCCACCAATCATCACACTCCTTAGTTGATAATTTTTATATATATATTATACACGAGTCGTGGTCATTTGCGATGCAGTAATTCTCAATTTAGTACATGTGTTCTGTATACATCTTTCCATCTGTCCTATCAAAAATATAAATTCTGTATATTTACATATGACACATATTTTTTTAAAATGTTATTCATACAAACGAAATCAAACGTGCTTGCCCTTTGGTAAGCCTATTTTTAGAAAAGAGGTATGTTTATGAATCCAGTTCCGGTAGTCCTTTCCATTCAAGATATGAGCTCCATTGGTCGTTGTTCCCTTACGGTAGCCATGCCGCTCCTCAGCGCCTTCGGCTCCCAAGCGGTACCGTTCCCAACGGCTTTACTGTGCAACCACTTGGAATACCCAAACTATGAAATGGTCGACTTCTCCGAACATCTTCGTCCGTTCATGGATTGCTGGGAAAAAAACGGCATCACCTTTGATGCCATTCAGAGCGGTTTCCTCGCTTCCCCGGAACAAATCCACATCGTAATCGAAGCGATTGAACGCTTTGGCCAAGATAAACCAATCATCGTCGATCCGGCCATGGCGGATGACGGCAAATTATACTCCGTTTATAACGACACGATGGTACAGGAAATGCGCAAACTCATTGCTCATGCGGATATTATTAAACCAAATTACACGGAAGCAAGCTTCCTCTTGGGTCATAAATATGAACCGGAAACAGTGGATGAAGCTAAAATTCGTCAGCTTTGTAAAGAACTTCACGAATTAGGTCCCCGTCATGTCATCATGTCCGGTGTACCTCATCAGACAGAAGCCATCGTAGCTGTTTACGACGGCGAAACCGATGAATTACAATTGGTAAGCACCAGCCTTGTACCGGTAAAAGCTCACGGCACGGGCGACATTTTCACCGCTGTCTTAACCGGCGCTTTGATGCAGGGCTACGACACCTTAAAGAGTGCCGAAATCGCCGCCAACTTTACCACCGATGCCGTAAAATATACGCACGAAACCATCGGCTCCATGCGTGACGGCTTGTTGTTTGAACGCCTCTTGGGACGTTTGACCGCGTTAATTAAATAAATTTGAAATAAAAAATAGACAGTCACTAAAGGGACTGTCTTGGGAGGTCTTTGTTGTGAATTTAACAGTTCGAGATATTATTTATATCGGTATGCTATCCGCCATCTGTGCCTTAGCTACCACGTTTCTTATTCCATTACCCGGTGGCGGCATGGTTCACCTCGGTTCCGCTGCGCTGTTTACTATTTCAGCCCTCTTTGGCGGACTCTACGGCGGACTTGCCGGTGCCATCGGCTCAGGTCTATTCGACTTAGTCATGGGTCATTCAGCGTATACCCTGTTCTCCATCGTAATCAAGGGTATTTCCGGCCTCGTTGTAGGCTACATGATTGTCGGTTTTCGTCCTAATCCGTTAAAAGCTCGGGAAGCAACCTTTGCCCGTCTTTTGAGCGCCATGCTGGTCGGTGCCGTTTGGACAGCCCTTGGCTATTTGGTAGCTTGGGCATACGTATTGGACAGCTTTATGGTAGCCGTAGGTAATTTACCGGCTTCCTTCTTAACCAGCGGTATCGGTATCGTAGTGGCCCTCTTCCTTGTAAAAGGCCTTCGTAACATAATTCGCTAGTATGGCATACATCATTCTTATAAAAAATTAATGTTAAATTATTAACACGATGTCCTCAGAGGTAATGTCCTACACACCATTACCTCTTGGATATACATCTCATTAATCCTTTCTCTCTAAAAGGCGCAGCAGTTTCTCCCTGTTGCGTCTTTTTATGTATCCCCTTTTAACTTAATTTTAATCGTTTCCCCTTACTATTTACGGTGAAGAACTTTTCCCATTCTTTACATATTTTTTAACTTATTATTATGCAATTTGTTAAAAAAACGCCCTATATGGCGTCAAATATTTAAATATGATATAATAATGAAGTTCTATTACTAGTAAAGGAAGATTTTATGGATATTCTATTTAACATAGGCCAGGCGTTTGTAATGGGGCTTATCGCCTTTACCATTACCCGTTGGGGTTATGTCAAGCAAATAAAAATATTATATCTGCAAGGGCGCTTGAACCGATTACAATTCTTAATCGGCCTCATCGGCATGACCATCGTAGTCGGACTGTTCAACACCATGATTGCCACAATGATGGATAGTGTAGTTATCCTCATTGCCTATTGGGGTGTCCGTATATTAAGTTTTTTGGGCCACTCGGTCCTCTTGTCCTTCTATTTCGTACTCTATGCAAGGCGCTTCCAAGACTTTTCATTCCACGGCGTTATAGGTATTTTATGGTGTATATTCATCGCTTTTACCTACCCGTACTTGCCGATTAAATCTACCAGTGCCGCCTTCGCAGTACTCATTTGGATTGTAAACTTAATCCTACTCGTCATCCCCGGTTCGTCAAAACCGAACAAATACGGCTTACCGGCTATCTGGCCGCAGAAACGAGTAGCCCGCCCGCAACGAACGAGAGTGGCAAGTCCACTGAATCACGAGCAGCAACGATAAACATCAAACCCTATAATTTACTTTAGACACTAAAGAGTATTCTATTTACAGGTACTTTTGAGTTATAGGACAAAAAGTGTGTGTAAAAAGTGCTGTAAACCTAGATAGATACTGGGTTTATAGCACTTTTATCTTTTTTTGACAAAGATAAAGGGTGGACAAAAAGTGTGTGTAAAAACATGCGTGAACCCACATAACTACTGACTAAAATGGTATTATATCTTCCTAAATAAAAACATAAATAGGAGGATGATTAATATTAAACAAGTAGTTTGCCCTGATTGTGGTCGAAAATGTATAAAACACGGTATATTGAAATCCGGTTCTCAGCGATGGTTTTGTAAGCACTGTAAAGTCGCTTTCACTAACAAAATTAACACCGATAGTCATAATCTAAAGCTGTTTTTGAAATGGTTATTTAGTAAACAGATGCAGCAGGATATGCCTGGAGGCGGGCGTACATTTAGACGTAAAACCGCTAAATTTTGGTCCATATGGTGCCTTCCACCAAAGATTGAGGAAGTATATGATGTGCTTTACTTTGACGGCATATACCTAACGCGTAAGCTCTGTGTACTTATTTGTTGTAGTAAGGACCATGTGTTAGGCTGGTATGTATGTAGATATGAGAACTCTAGAGCTTGGCAAGCATTAATGGACCGTATTGCTCCTCCGCGTGTTGTTATCTCAGATGGCGGATCCGGATTTGCTAAGGCCTTGGCAAAGAGGTGGCCGACAAGTAACCATCAACGTTGTTTATTTCACGTTTTTGCGCAAGTAAGAAGGTATACAACTTCTGCACCAAAAACAATAGCCGGCAAGGCTTTATATGAACTGGCAAAGCGTTTATTTAAGATTCAATCGATAGATGATGCTTATACTTGGATTGATGGATTATTAGCTTGGAGAGAAGAATTTGATGACTTCTTACGGGAAATGACAGTCGACGAAAATGGGAATAAAAGGGCTACTCATGAACGCCTCTTAAAAGCTGAGGCAGGACTTTTACGATTAATTAGAGATGACACTCTATTTACCTACCTGACGTTTGTAGATATTACCGTACCTACAACGAACAATCGACTGGAAGGAGGCGTTAATGCGCAACTTAGGGGGATGTTACGAGATCACAGAGGGTTATCCTTAGAAAGACGATTAAAAGCGGTCTATTGGTGGTGTTACGAGCACTCACCTAGACCGCTTCCTGTTGCTGAAATATTAAAATGTATGCCTACAGATAAAACAATCGCTGCTACTTACCGTAGGATAATGCGGAATAACCGTGTGGATAATATCTTGCCGCAATGGGGGGATGCCATTGTTTGGAATGAGTTCCATATGTCCACGGAATTTCCAATTTATTGGGATTAATTTAAAAAAGCCACACACACTTTTTGTCCTATAAGCCGCAATACGGTCCATTAATGCCTGCCAAGCTCTAGAGTTCTCATATCTACAAACATACCAGCCTAACACATGGTCCTTACTACAACAAATAAGTACACAGAGCTTACGCGTTAGGTATATGCCGTCAAAGTAAAGCACATCATATACTTCCTCAATCTTTGGTGGAAGGCACCATATGGACCAAAATTTAGCGGTTTTACGTCTAAATGTACGTCCTCCTCCAGGCATATCCTGCTGCAACTGTTTACTAAATAACCACTTCAAAAACAACTTTAGATCATGACTATCGGTGTTAATTTTGTTAGTGAAAGCGACTTTACAGTGCTTACAAAACCATCGCTGAGAACCGGATTTCAATATACCGTGTTTTATACATTTTCGACCACAATCAGGGCAAACTACTTGTTTAATTTTAATCATCCTCCTATTTATGTTTTTATTTAGGAAGATATAATACCATTTTAGTCAGTAGTTATGTGGGTTCACGCATGTTTTTACACACACTTTTTGTCCACCCTTTATCTTTGTCAAAAAAAGATAAAAGTGCTATAAACCCAGTATCTATCTAGGTTTACAGCACTTTTTACACACACTTTTTGTCCTATAACTCCGTATTGCTCCTCCGCGTGTTGTTATCTCAGACGGCGGATCTGGATTTGCTAAGGCCTTAGCAAAGAGGTGGCCGACAAGTAACCATCAACGCTGCTTATTTCATGTTTTTGCACAAGTAAGAAGGTATACAACTTCTGCACCAAAAACAGTAGCCGGCAAGGCCTTATATGAACTGGCAAAGCGTTTATTTAAGATTCAATCGATAGATGATGCCTATACTTGGATTGATGGATTATTAGCTTGGAGAGAAGAGTTTGATGACTTCTTACGTGAAATGACAGTTGACGAAAATGGGAATAAAAGGGCTACTCATGAACGCCTCTTAAAAGCTGAGGCAGGACTTTTACGATTAATTAGAGATGACACTCTATTTACCTACCTGACGTTTGTAGATATTACCGTACCTACAACGAACAATCGACTGGAAGGAGGCGTTAATGCGCAACTTAGGGGGATGTTACGAGATCACAGAGGGTTATCCTTAGAAAGACGATTAAAAGCGGTCTATTGGTGGTGTTACGAGCACTCACCTAGACCGCTTCCTGTTGCTGAAATATTAAAATGTATGCCTACAGATAAAACAATCGCTGCTACTTACCGTAGGATAATGCGGAATAACCGTGTGGATAATATCTTGCCGCAATGGGGGGATGCCATTGTTTGGAATGAGTTCCATATGTCCACGGAATTTCCAATTTATTGGGATTAATTTAAAAAAGCCACACACACTTTTTGTCCTATAAGCCTATTTTTTTATTTATGGTCATAGGTTTTTAAGGTAAAAACCAATTCATTAATCGACGCACTCAGTGAATCCATTTTGTGTTCCAGACGTATCAATAAATACGCCGCAACCACCATGGGGAATCCGTAATTAGCCGTCGCTGTTAGAATTTCTTCCATAAAAACACCTCCTTATTGAAATACATTCAATTTAAAATATATCGACAAGGAGGTTCCAAATATTTTTATAATATTTCTTTATTTACATAAATATTAAGCTGAATGTTGAATGAGCCACTCTTTTAGCATGTCTACTGATACAGAATTATCAGCAACACCAATAATTAATGCCTCAGCTTCATCATCGGTATAAGTTAAATTAATTTCTTCTAACGCTAGATATATTTGCATAGAGTGAAATGCTATTCGCTTATTTCCATCAGTAAAAGCATGGTTTTTAGCTAAACCATAACAAAGTTGTGCTGCTTTATCATAAGTTGTAGGATATAAGTCTTCTCCACCAAATGTTTGAAACGGGGTATTAACCGCCGATTCCAATAAGTTTAAATAATGGATTCCCGATTTCATAACGGAAGATGCTTCTAAATCCTTATGAAACTGTATAATATCATCGATTAATAAATGTATAATCTTATTCATCTATTTTCCAATCTTTTATACAAATTTTGGTTTCGTTTAAGAATTTCTGCCGATAAAGCTTTCATTCTTTTAGCCAAATCTTCAGATGTTTTTGATGTAATAATAATTTTATCTTGATTTTCCTCTTGAATATTTCTTTTCGACATATAGAGCACCCTTTCTTTATATTTTTTAGTAAATCTTCTTATTTCAATATATCACAATTCGACGGCCTAGTGAATCAACAAAATCCATTCCAACAAGGTACATACGATATAGGCAATAATAAACTTAATTTTCTGTTTACGGTCGCGGTCTTCATCAGCGATTTTAAGACGCTGTGCCAAAAAGCGTTTATCACGAATCTGCAAGAGTAAGTCGCGAATATTCGCCTGACTTTCCGCATCGGTTTCCTTCCCGTTCCCCTTGAGCGCTACCTGTTGAATCTGAATACGGCGCTGCAATTTACGCATTTGAATCTTAATATTATTATGGACAAAGACACTTTGCCATTTTTTACGGGAATCAAAATACATGTAAATATAGCGCGGAATGTTCATGACGATAAAACTGATACACAAAATCCCCAAAGAAATAAGGAAATATGTGGAAAAGGAGAATTCAATCGTCTCCGCCGGCAAATAGTGGTGAAGGATGATAAAACTGATCCACACACCAATCGGCAATAACAACGCTGCTGCCAAGTCAATGGAACGAACCCAGCTGGTTTTCACGGGCACTTCCGGAATATTATAGGTCTCCACCTCATCGCGGAAGGCATAGTATTCCAAACGAAGTACAGACTGTTCCGAACGGGCATTAATTAAGATAACCGGTCCTTTAGCATTCGTACAGCGATTCGGCCAAGAAATTAAACGGCGAATCGGACTGTCCGGGGACAAATCAAAACGGATGATGCCTTTTTTTTCAAAACGCACCGTCGACCCGTCACCGATAATTTCAAAGGGGTTAAAGAAGGTGCCCAACAGGCTGAGGCTCCAATTGCCCAATAAATGAACAATCGTATTCATAATAAAGCCGCCCATATCGACGTCGGACATATTCAATTTTATGGAAAAACTCGAAGCATAGTCGTCAAACCAAAAATCTTCGATGGTAAATTCTATATTAATAACGGTCCCGAGGGTTGTAATAATCCCCATGTAGACCTTATTGTTATTTTCAAACTCAAAGGTAACAGAATAAAATAACCAGTGATTTCGCAATTGAGCTTTCAAAATGCGGTTAATCGCATCTTCCTCAACACTGATAATACGATGATCGTATAAATCGGTTTCGCTCGCCTCGCAAGGTTCGGCCTCAATTTGTTGCTCAGGCGTGACCGGTTTCTCTGCGATTTTCTTGCGGGTTCCTTTTGTCATCGATTCTGCCAATTCCAATAATCGCGTGACTAGACTGTTCATAACGCCTCCTATGGATTTAGCATGTTTTCAGTCCATATTATAACATAACGCACCCGATTTTAAAACTACATAGCATATCGACAGTTTTCAAAAAAGCCGATTCTATCGCCATTGAGTGCATTTAACTTGATTATTCATTCTAAAAAAATGACTGCCAAGCCCTTTCGAGCCGGCAGTCACAAATTTATCCCCCGGATATCATGGATACCCTGTCTGCTATTTTGCAAAGTGTTAAACAGTTTCCATGGATAGCTTGCGATACGCATAAAAGGCACCGCGTTTTGCCATCAATTCATCATAGGAGCCGTCTTCTACAACCTGACCGTTTTCTAAGAATAGAATTCGATCCATCTTCTCCAAACCGCCCAGATGGTGAGTAATATAGATGACTGTTTTATCCTTCATCAAGGTGTACAAGGAGTTCTGTATATCTTGGCGGACCAATTGATCGAGCCCTTCCAACGGTTCATCGAGCAACAAAATCGGACTGTTGCTGAGCCACAAACGAGCGAGTGCAATACGCTGACGCTGCCCGCCGCTCACACCGCTGCCGCCACTTCCGATAATTGTCTTAAGACCGTTTGGCAACGTATTAACCCAATCGGTTAAGGCGGCGAATTCAATAGCTTTCACCATTTCCTCAGCCGTTGCTCGCGGTTTAGCCAGGCGAATATTATCTTCCACCGATGCATGGAATAAATAGGTATCCTGCGTCAAGGCACCATAGTATTCACGAGCCTCAGCCAAAGACAGCGATTTAAGCTCCTTGGCGCCCAACGAAATCCGGCCTTCGTAATCGTAGAACCGTTCCAACATAGTAAGGAGCGTCGTTTTGCCGGAGCCGCTCGGCCCTACTACGGCTACTTTTTCACCCGGTTTGATATGAAGTGATAAATTCTCATATATATATGGCTCGCCCTCGTCATAGCGGAAGCTTACCTTATCAAAATTAATGCCCAAAGATGGCGAGCCCACTTTAACAGACTCAGCCGAAGCCACCGACTGAATCACCTCATTTTGAGCGTCCGAATCGGCACTCTCAGCCGTCACCATCGATTCCTTAACAGCCGGAGCCTGCTCCGCCAATTGAACCAATCGTTTCATGGCGGCTAAACTTTCACGACCATGATACCAGGCAATAGTCAGCGGTGCCAAGGCTTCAAAATAGGATTGCAAGGCAATGGCCACTACGGCGATGAAAATCCCTTCCTCCTGACTGCCGTTAGCAAGCGGAATCATGATGAGCGCCCCCAGCACCATCGTTAATTGGGTGAGCCCCAAGAAGAGCGTATCGCCGATATTGGTACCGCGATGAACGATATGCTGAGCCGACGTCAAATCGTTAAACTGACGATCCACCAAGGCCGTCACACGCGGTTCCTGCTTGTACGTTATGATATCCATGATGCCCGCCAAGCTTTCCACCACCGTATCCTTTATACCGCTGCGATATACGAGAGCTGCATCCGTAGCCAGCGCATTATGACGATACACAATAAACGGAATCACCACGGCCCCCAAGATAAAGACAATCGCCAATAGCCACACCAGCTGATAGCTGAACTGGGCCAAGAAGTAAAAGCCGATAATAGTTAATAAGACAGCCCCCGCAGGCGGAATAATAACACGCAAATAGAAGAATTGGAGTGTCTCGATGTCCGCCATGATGCGGCCTAAAATATCACCGGAACCGAGTCGATGCAACGCAGCCGGCATCAACGGCTCCAGCTTTTTATAAAACCATACGCGTAAACCGTAGAGTCCTTGGAAGGCCATATGATGCGATACATAGCGCTCAATATAACGGCATACGGCGCGACTGATACCGAAGAAGCGCACCCCTACAATAGAGAGGCTTAAAGCCGCCAATTCAGGGCGTAGCGCCGCCGACGTGATAAGCCAAGCCGACGTTGTCAAAAGGCCGACGTTCATGAATACCGTCAAGAAGGAGAATAATAAGCTGAGCCATAGGGAATTACGCGCAGGCCCTAATACGGCAAATAACCGACTTAGCGAATTCCATGTCGATATATTCTGCGTAGGCTCGCTGACTTCAATATGCGATGCCCCCGGTGCCGCATGGGCGGCAATCACCGGATGGACAGCTTTTTCAATATCAACATTAGGCTTAGTGTGACTATTCCCTATAGCATCGGCTGTCCCTACGGCAGTCTCTGTAGCTCCGGCTAGGGCAGTCTCTGTAGCTCCGGCTACGGCAGTCTCTGTAGCTCCGGCTAGGGCAGCCTCTGTAACTCCGGCTACAGCACTCTCTGCAGCTCCGTTATGACCCACGCCGTCGGAAGTAACATCAGCGGTGCCTCCCACGCCCGCTTTGACGAGTTCGCTGAAGTAGCCGTCAGCCGCTACCAACTCATCAAAAGATCCTCTTTCAACGATATGCCCCTGTTTTAACACCAATAAAGTATCGGCCCAACGCATAGTCTGCAAGCGATGCCCGATGAGAAGCACAATCTTATTCGCCATCAATCGTTCCAGGGCTTTTGCCAAACTCTGTTCCGTCGCCACATCAAG
This sequence comes from Veillonella sp. LMAG:90, assembly GCF_008679445.1. Lineage (NCBI taxonomy): Bacteria > Bacillati > Bacillota > Negativicutes > Veillonellales > Veillonellaceae > Veillonella > Veillonella sp. LMAG:90. The sequence continues at coordinate 1,085,759 of NZ_NAND01000001.1, read as the reverse complement.
ATGGGCCGTTACTTCGTCCAGCACGATAAGCGGTGATTGTTTAATAAAAGCACGAGCGATGGCAATACGCTGGCGTTGCCCGCCGGATAAACCGAGGCCCCCTTCACCCAGCATTGTATCAAGGCCATGAGGCAAGGAATTTACAAACGCTTCCGCTTCCGCATCACGAACGGCTGCCCATACTTCATCATCCGATACAGGCTGTCCAAAGGTAATATTCTCACGCAACGTACCACGGAATAAATGGGGTTGTTGCGGCACAAACGTCACTTGATCACGCCAAAAATCCGCCTCCATGTCAAGCAAGTTCACGCCGTCTACTACAATTTCACCCTTTGTCGGTTGCATGAGACGCAAAAGCAAATGAGCGAGTGTACTCTTGCCGGCACCACTGCCGCCGACCAGCATGGCTTTCTCGCCGCGGCGCAAAGTGAAATTAATATTTTCAACCGCATACGTGACAGCCGCTTTTTCAGATGAAACCTCGCCCTCATTGGCATTAAGTTCTTGATGCGACGTCGCGCCGTACGCATAAGACAGCTCTTTAAACTCTACCGTATTAAGCGCCGCCGCTGTAACTGTGCCGGACTCAGGTTCTTCAATAGGCAAGGCTAAGAATGTATCAATTTTGGCAAGACTTACCTGACCCGCCATACCGGTATGGAAGGCGGCCCCCAACTGACGAAGGGGAGCGTAAAACTCAGGCGCCAAAAGCAATACGAAAAATGCCGGCAAGAAAGTTTCATGGCCGTAAAGCAAGGCCATCCCCATGTACACAGCGATTAACGCCGTACTGATAGTGCTGACTAACTCAAGCACCAAGGCGGACAAAAAGGCCACGCGCAAAACGCGCAAAGTAGAATCTCTAAATTCTGCGGACAGACGGGCGATGACGTCTACCTGTTCTTCGGAACGACCGAAGAGTTTAAGCGTCACAATACCTTGGAGGACATCCAAGAAATGACCGCTCAGAAAACTCATACGCTCCCACTGTTCTTTATTCATAGCCTCCGCTTTTTTACCGATTAAAATCATAAAAAACGGAATGAGCGGGAATGTAATGAGTAAGATAATAGCAACCCACGGTGCCGCATCAATGATGGCAATGGCCATAATGAGCGGAATCATCATGGCATACAGCATCTGTGGCACATAACGGGCTATGTAGGCTTCCACGCTTTCCAGACCATCCGTCATTAAATGAACCACGTCACCGTGCCGTTCACCGGTAAAGGACCCTAAACGCAATAAATGATGCCAAATTTTTTGGCGCAAATCTTGTTTGGCCAGCTCCGCCAAACTGCCTGCCGTTTGTTCCTGGCAATACGTTGCCACCATGCGAAGCACGACGGATGCTATAAGCCAAATCACCGTAGACCAGACTTCGTCCAACGGCAAACCTTCAAAAAATGTTTTTTCGATCAACACCGCAAAGAACCATGCCTGACCGACAATGCCCAAGGTGCCTAATAAACTGAATACCCCTAATCCTATAGCCTTTCCCTTAAACCGAATTAACTCTTCACGAGCGGTTTTGACTATCACAGAAGCCTCCTAAAACAACAATAAATACAATAATATGCCGCTAATATAAAGCCGCTGCAAACGGTGATTACAAACACCATAAAGTCGATTGTAAAAATCATAACGTTGATTGCAAAAGCCATAAACGACCATCATAAAAGCCACAAGCGGTATATAAAAGAAAAATGCACATTATACAATGTGCACTTTCAGCTTTATAACTATTATTCACCCCACAAGATGAAACCGTCATCCTCTTCATCAGGGATGATTACTTTCTCAGGTAATGTTCTGGTAATAATATCACCAGACACAGCGTCGATGATTACACCCTGTTGAACTAAGCCGTCTGTTTCATCATTGTGATAAATAGTAACTTCGTATTGAACTTTGCCGTTATCAGCTTCCAATTTCCAACCTTTACTGATAGCATTGCCACCGATGTTGGCAACAGCAATGGATTCAGCTTTCTTAGGATCAATAACATTGTTAGGATTGAAGACTTTATTCGGAATGTCTTTTTCTTTTTTATCCGATTTTTCTTTAATAACATTGCCCGTAATTACGTCAACTTGGATTGTATACGTATTTTTGAGCGTATAACCGGTAACTTCATAATAGAAGCGACCGCGATCCGGTTTTAACGTAATGGAGTGAACAGCCGAATTCGGATACTTAGCCAAGAACACACCGGCTACTTGACGCATGGATAATACCATGGACTGTACGGATCCTTCCATTCTGATTGACGGATTCACATCCGCTGCTGCTACCGTTTGAGGCATAGCCACCGCTACAGCACTTACAGCCATAGCACCGGCCAATAAACCGGCAAAAGACTTCTTTTTCATACAATAACCTCCTAAAATATGCTGCTTCCCCTAATGCTATCTGAATAACTGTCAAAGTCAACATATTCCGTTCTAATAATGTAAGATTAAACCTGCATATTACTTCAATTGTCCTTTAAGTATACCATGTTTACTCAGGCATACTCAATAAAAATCTACTTATCCTCGTCTTCCACTTTTTTTACCGTCGCCTTGTAAGAAAATGCCTTATGAGCCAAACGCTGGTCCACATCTTCTTTTACCAATTTATAAACGGTAGCTGCCAACGGCACGCTCAATAAAATGCCCGGCACACCGTACAAGGTACCGCCGATGGTAATAGCGGCAAATACCCAAATGCCCGGTAAGCCTACGGAACTGCCCACGATGCGCGGATAAATGACATTGCCTTCAATCTGTTGCATAACCACGAGGACGATAATAAAAATTAACGCATCCATGGTACTCACCGATAACAACATCACGAGGCCCATAAAGCCGCCGATATACGCCCCCAAGAGCGGCACCAAAGCGGTAAGCCCGATTACACAGCCGATTGTCATGGCATAAGGAACGGATAATACGGCAAGGCCGGCCCCGACCATGACGCCCAGAATTAAAGCATCGAGGAACTGACCGATAAAGAAACTACTGAACACCTGACTGGCCGTGCGCCATACGTGAACCATGTTTTTAATATGATGGTCTTTGCCGTAAGCACGGGCCAAGCGGCCCATCTGACGGCGCAGCACTTCTTTGTCAAGCAATACATAAATGGCAAAAATTAAGCCGATAACAAAGTTAAACACCATTTCAACGGTGTCACTCATTGTTTTTACAATGTAGCGACCGCTATCCGCCCCAATTTGGCGCAACTGTTCCACCGTCTTATCCGATTGAATAGAATCCATGACACCGGACGACGAAAGATACGGCGTGTTTTCAATAAAACGACTCACCCACTCAGACGATTGCTGATACAAAGCCGGCAAGGCCTGCACAATAATGCCCAAGGAATGAACGAGTTGCGGTATCGCCATGTAGCCTACGAGGAAAATAGCCAACAATATGGTAAAAATAGCCAAGACAACACAAACCGGTCGTCTGGTACTATGCTTCCAACCGCTTTCGGCAGATGGAAAATAAATCTTCTCAAAGCGCTTCACAATAATATTGAGGACGAACGCAATGAGCACACCCCAAACCAACGGCATGACTGCATCCAGCCCAATTTTAAATGAAGTCAGTACCGAATCAAACTTAATAGTGAACAGAAATACTAAACCGCCTAAAATAATCAGGCTGATACTCGATTTATATTTCTTGAAAAAGCCCATACACTATTGCTCCCTATTAAAACAATTCTTAAGCAAACAAAGTATCCAAACGGTCTTCGTCAAGTAAAGTCCCTACCGTGAACGGACCGAACATACCGAAACGGGCACTTACTTCATCAAAACGCATTTCGTTAACGATTTTTTTGAACTGAACCGCATCATCGGACATGAGCGTAATACCCCATTCCCAATCATCGAGACCACAGGCGCCGGTAGTAAACTCTTTAATCGTTTCTTCGTATTTTTTACCGATTTGACCATGAGAACGCATCATGCGACCGCGTTCCGCTCGGTCCGTCATGTACCAGTTATCTTCTAAGTTGCGGCGTTTGCTCATTGGATAGAAGCACATATATTTTAAACGAGGAATATGTGGGTACAAACGAGCTTGAACCTTCGGATGATTAATGTCGGTTTTCATGTAGTTGCTTACTTCAATAACCGATACGAAAGAAGCAGTCGGTTCCAAAACGGCGCCGATAGCCAATTTACGAAGGGTAATTTCCTTCGCCGTAACTTCTTCCAAAGTCGGCTGCAAGAACCAAATCATGATGTCCCCTTTGCCGCCCGCTACATTGTACAACGCATAGCTGGAAGTTTCCGCTTCATGACCGGCTTCCAATTCAGCGATAAATGCTTTGAATTCAGCTAAAGCTTTAATCTGACGTTCCGTATCCCAGGACTGCCATTTTTCAAAATTAATTTTGTATGTAGCGTGAATACTGAACCAACCTTCATAGGTCAAAACCGCTTTTTCATCAACACTCATGTCGTTCTGACTCATAGCGCCGGGATGTCCCATATGCTGTTCACTCATTGTAAATTCCTCCTTTTAAAAAAATATTTATGTTCATTCACTAAATAGTATGTATTGTCATTCTGTAAATGTTATTTATCTTCATTTACACAATGTTAGTTATCTTCATTCACCAAATGTTGTACCAAATCATGAGCCTGACGCACACCATCCGGCATGCCCACGCCATCAAACGGCGTACCGATCATGTGAAGGCCGGGATACGCTTTAGCGGCGTAGTCCTTAAGGCGCGCTACCAAATCGCGATGACCCACTTTATACTGCGGCATGCTCTTATCGAGACGAGTCAGTTCAACCCATAATGGTTTGGCGCTAAATTTCATGATACGCTGAATTTCCTTAACAGCCAATTCTTTTAAAGCCTCACCATCGAATTGCTGCACCGTATTATCCCCCGGTTTGCCCATGAACACGCGCAATACGACTTTGTCCTGCGGTGTCGTCTGAGGCCACTTAGCGGTGATATAAGTGCAAGCCGTAAGCGGTGTATCCGTCTTACGGGTAATTACAAAACCGGTCCCATCCAGCGGCGCATCAAAAGTCGCGCGGTCAAAACCCATTACGGCGATGGCACAAGTAGATAAGTCCATATTCATTAATTCGCCAAAATGAGCATCATCCGCAAACCACTTTTTGTAACTCTGCGGTGGGGTGGTAATAACTACTTCTTCGTAAGGGGTCTTCACCGTACCGCCTAAGACATAACCGTCTTTTACTTTTTCAATAGACGTTACAGGCGTACTCTTATGAAGCGTTACATTGGCCGGCATTTGCGCCACCAATTCATCAATAATCGATTCCAAACCACCGGTAAGCTGACGGAATTGACCGCTCGGTTTTACATTCGTTGCGGCTCGTTGCTTGCGCGCTGCCAACATACCTTTAACCATATTGCCATGTTTGCGCTCCAAACTGTGGAATTCCGGGAATGTCGCATCGAGGCTCAACTCATAAATATCGCCGCCGTAAATCCCCGACAACAATGGCTCGATAAGTTTATCCATCATTTCATTGCCCAAGTGATATTTGAAAAAATCGCCTATGGACACATCCCCATCCGTCGGATAAGGGCTTTTGAAAATATCCTGCATAGCGCGGATTTTACCGGACCATGACAACAAAGTAGATTTGGCAAAAGGCACAAACTCTGTAGGAATCCCTACAATGGAGCCCCCCGGTATAGGGAACATACTGCCTCTGTCATAGATGAAAGCCTGACCGGTAGCATTGGTAACCAGCGTATCGCCCAGCCCCAATTCATTGATTAAATCCGTCATAGCCTGCTTACGGGCTAAATAGGAATCAGGCCCCACTTCCACTACATAACCGTCCACACGTTTCGTTTTAATTTTACCGCCGAATCGCTGTTCTTCTTCGAACACATCAATCTGCCAGTCCGGCTTAGCTCGGCCCAAATAGTAGGCCGTCGAAAGGCCCGTCAGACCACCGCCAATCACCGCTACTCGACTCATTCTGTCACCTCATCTTCTAAAGGTAAATGTCGTACCGCCTGCGCCATGGCTTTTACAAAAAGCGCATCCGTATTCGGCATCGGTACGCGCTTGTAGGCAACCCCAAGCTCATCGCAAAGAGCTCTACAAGCAATATCATTATCATATAATATTTCCAAATGGTCACATACGAACCCGATAGGTACATACACAACCGCTTTCACATTATCTCTCGCCACGACTTTGCGAGTCACCGTTGCCACATCCGGCGTCAACCAGTCACCGCGTACACCGGCACTTTGCCAAGCCATTTCATAAGTCCTAAGACCTACGGATGCAGCAATGCGCTTAGCCGTAGCTTGAACAGCTTCCGGATAGGTGTCACCCATGTGAATTACGTGGTACGGCAAACTGTGGGCCGTAAAGATTACGCCGACCTCAGCCGGATTTGTTGTTTCCGCCGGAATGGCTGTTTCAACCGAATTCGTTATGTCCGACGAATTTGATGAATCTGTCCGACGCAATAGGCCTACGGTTTCCGCCAGCGTCGTTTCCAACGCCTGATGCCAATAGGCCAGGAACTCCGGTTCTTCATTCCAGGCCGCCACTTCCCGAATTTCCATTTGATAACGAGCCGCCCGTCGTTTGGCTCGTTCAAAATAGGAAGCCGTCGCAAAGAGTGAAAAATACGGCGCCATCACAATAGCCACCGCCTTCGTGATACCCGCTTCACCCATGGCCGTCACCGCATCTTCAATAAATGGCGGCATATGCTTATGGCCGATATATAATTCATAGCTTACATCATCGCTATGCTCGTTAAGCTGCTTAGCTAATAATTCCGCTTGCCCTTCGGTTAAAGCCCCCAGGGGCGACAAACCGCCGATGGCTTCATAGCGTTTTTTCAAAACCGCTACTTCCGCCTCCGTCGGTGCATAACCGCGGCGAATGCTTGTATAATAAGGCATCAAATCGGCTTCAGCGGTTGGTGTGCCGTAATCCATCACCAATAACCCGATTCGCTCTTTCATTCCGTCCCTCATCGCGCCGTCACTTCATGCACATAGGACACGATGCGCTTCAATACATCCGGATTAGCTTCCGGCACAACCCCATGGCCCAGGTTAAAAATATGACGACCATGTTCCTTACCTTCCGCCAAGATGCGATCGATTTCGCCCTGAATCACCGGCCAATCCGCAAATAAATAGGCCGGATCCAAATTGCCCTGCACCGCCTGCGTAATCCCCATAGCTTTCGCATCGGCAATCGGCGAACGCCAATCAAGGCCGATTACATCAACCGGCAATTGGCGCCACAACGGCAATAAGTGATACGTCCCTACGCCGAACATGGTGATTGGCGTAGTCGGGAACTTAGTCTTTAAGGCCGTAATTAACTCTTTCATAAACGGATAAATGCGGGCTTCGTATTCGCGCGCACTCACGGCACCTACCCAAGAATCAAAAATCTGGATGGCGGCGGCACCTGCTTCGATTTGCGCACCTAAATAGACAATGCTCATGGCTGTCAATTTTTCCATCAACGCATCCCACAAATCAGGACGCGTCACGAGCATTTGCCGCGTTTTCTGATACGTCTTCGAAGGGCCCCCTTCCAGCATGTAACTGGCTAAAGTAAACGGGGCCCCGCCAAAACCGATGAGCGGCACCTTAAGTTGCTCTTTCGTCAGAATACGAATTGTTTCCAACACATGAGGCAAGGACTCCGCCATATCGAGAGCGCCGATAGCGGCAATATCTTCCGCCGTGCGAATCGGATTGCCGATAACCGGACCAATGCCGGACTTGAGCTCTACCTCCACCCCGATAGGCACCAAAGGAGTCATAATATCTTTATACAAGATAGCAGCATCTACATTATATTCTTCAACGGGCAAGCGCGTAATATAAGCGCAAAGCTCCGGTTGTTGTGTTATTTCGAACAAGGAATATTTTTCCTTAATACGGCGATATTCGGCTTGGCTGCGGCCTGCTTGCCGCATAAACCATACGGGGCAATGAGACGTTTCTTCCCCGCGTATCATTTGTAAGTATGTCGAATTCATAAGGTATCTTCTTTCCTTTGTTATACGCAATTTTATCGTTTGGTAAAGGCACTATCTACACTGTAGCGGCCCGGACCTGCGATAAAGAGCATAATGGCGCCGAACATCATCTGTGAAGGATAATCACATCTAAAAAATCCGGCGTCCCATGCGGCTGCAGTCGCAATGAATAAAGTGAATGCAATCAATAGCGCGCCGAGACGTGTCAAAAAGCCCAAAATAAGAAGAAATCCGCCTAAAAGTTCTGCCCCGGCCGCGGCCATACCGAGCAACAAAAAACCGTCCGGTACACCGAATTGAGCCGTCGTATGACCGATGGCATATAAATTTTGCTCACCACCGGCAAATTTGAAATATCCGTGAGCCATCATGGATAAACCGAATACGATGCGATAAAACAACAATCCGAAATCATGATAGCGAAATAAATTATGAAATAGCATATTCATTCTGCTTCGTTATTCTCCTTATTTGCTGACTTTATTTGATTACTTTGGCGTAGCCGTTAACAATCGGCCACAAGGTATCATCATCGGCACTGTTAAGAGCGATGACGCGAACACTCGGTCCGAAATATAAATTATCGTACAAAACTACATGAAGGGTTTCACCGTAAATTACAGTGCTTACCATATTGTCAAAACGCAAAGTACCGGTATAGGTACCGTTTTTCTGCAAAGTTAACGGTTCGATGACACGATACTGTTGGAATACATTTTGGCCGCCTTCATTGATTAATTCGGCCAATTCCGGCAATACGGAATCTTCTTGTTTGTCTTTATTTTTCGTACTGAAAGAAAAGACCGGCATTTCACTTTCAATGCCCAAAGTACGAAGGCCCTGTTCACCAAGACGAATATCCGCTACGATGCCGTAGCTGAACACATTGTCTTTTTTATAACGCAATTGGTACACATCGGCACTCAATACGCCGCGATTCAACAAGTACTGCTGAATATCCTCACTGTTCGTAAATAAAGCTTTTTCCGAACCGGCCGACAAGGTAACATTCGTCGGTGCCTTAATATCTTTAATAGCTGTAGTGGCCGGTGTGGCCGCCTGCACAGCACTCCCCACACTAAAGGTAAGCGCCAACACAGCCGCTGCACACCAAGTAGTTAGTTTCATGCACAACTCCTTTTTGCTGACTGACTATTCTGACTCTTCTGCTTAACTGCTAACAGTCCGGCAACAAGGCCGGACCGACTAGCATATTACTGTAAATTAATCTCAATAACTACCGGCTAACGATGAGCTTACTCCTGCTAACGGTTAGCTTATTCCTGCTAACAGTTAACTTATTCCGGCTAACATTAACCTTTTTTCTGTGCTTTCGCCCAGCTGTCACGCAGGCCCACAATACGGTTCATCACGATATGTTCAGGGGTGCTGTCCAAATCGGTTACGAAATACCCCTGACGCAAGAACTGGAAGTGGTCGCCCGGTTTCGTCGTTTTGAAAGCCGGTTCCCCTTTACCCTGCATTACTACCAAGGAATTTGGATTAAGCTGTTCTAAGAAATCTTTGCTTTCCCATTCTTCTTCAGGTTTTAAGAGATAATCGTACAAGCGAATTTCCATGTCCACCGCCGTGGAGGCTTCCACCCAGTGCAAGGTGCCTTTTACTTTACGCTGGCAACCGCTGCCGCTGCGGCTTTCCGGATCATAGGTACAATGAATTTCTTTAATAGAGCCGTCTTCGTTTTTAATGACTTCATCGCACATAACGATGTAAGCACCTTTGAGACGAACTTCTTTGCCCGGGGTCATGCGGAAGAATTTTTTCACCGGAACTTCCATGAAATCGTCCTGTTCAATGTAGATTTCACGACCGAACGGAACTTCACGAGTACCCATAGCTTCATTTTCCGGATTGTTTTCAATGGTCATCATTTCCGTCTGACCTTCCGGATAGTTAGTAATAACCACTTTTACCGGGTTAATAACCGCCATCTGACGCGGTGCTTTCATCTTCAAATCTTCACGAATACAGAATTCGAGAAGCGCAATATCTACCACACTATCCGCTTTAGCTACACCGATGCGCTGACAGAAATCGCGAATCGAAGCCGGTGTATAACCGCGACGACGCAAACCGGAAATGGTAGGCATACGCGGATCGTCCCAGCCGCTTACGAGATTCTTTTCAACAAGCTGACGCAATTTACGTTTACTCATGACCATGTTGGTAACATTTAAGCGAGCAAATTCAATCTGCTGAGGTTTTTCCGTATCCGGCCAATCTTCAAGAACCCAATTGTAAAGCGGACGATGCACTTCAAATTCCAAAGTACATACGGAATGGGTGATACGTTCAATCGCATCTTCTACAGGGTGAGCAAAGTCATACATCGGATAAATGCACCATTTGTCGCCCGTGCGATGATGTTCCGCATGCATAATACGATACAATACTGGGTCACGCATTACGATGTTTGGCGAAGCCATATCAATTTTGGCACGAAGCACTTTTTCACCGTCTTTATACTTGCCTTCCTTCATTTCTTCAAAAAGACGCAAGTTTTCTTCTACCGGACGGTCACGATATGGGCTGTTGGTGCCCGGCGTACCGAAATCGCCGCGAGTTTCTTTAATCTGTTCCGGCGTCTGATCATCCACATAGGCTTTGCCTTTTTTAATCAATTCTTTCGCATATTCATACATGGTGTCAAAGTAGTCGGACGCAAAATATTCGCGGTCGTCCCAATCAAAACCGAGCCATTTTACATCGGCTTCAATGGATTTCACATATTCCACTTCTTCTTTGGACGGATTGGTGTCGTCAAAACGAAGGTTCGTAAGACCGTTATAGTCATTGCCCAAGCCGAAGTTTAAGCAAATCGACTTAGCATGGCCGATGTGAAGATAGCCATTCGGTTCCGGTGGGAAACGAGTATGCACACGTTTGCCGTACTTACCGGATTCGTTATCTTTATTTATAATCGCCTCTATAAAATTAACTGTTTCATTATTTGGAGTTTCCAACAACAATCATCCTCTCTGCGACTTAATGTCCGTTTATTTACATCTCTTTATTTTATCATAAATAGAGACTTATTGATAGCTAAAGTCCGACCGCAACGGACTTCGTATCGAAGTGGCCAAACAATAGTATCGAAGCGGTCAAACACTAATTACCCCTTATAGTTTACTTCCTTATTTACGCATGTTTTAAGCGGTTTTCCCTGCAAGCCCAGAATAATGTTATCGGCCGTAAGCATAGCCATGTCACGACGGGTACGGTCTGTGAAGGAGCCAATGTGCGGTACCACCAGCACTTTACCGGTCTGCAAAAGCGGATGATCAGCCGGTAACGGTTCCGGATCCGTTACATCCAAAGCGGCATAGTCGATTTCCCCTTCATTAAGAGCCCACACGAGCGCATCGGTGTCCACGATTTTACCGCGGCCCACATTGACAAACAGCGCATCATTTTTCATCTTTTTGAACGCCTCTTTGTCAAACATGTGATACGTTTCCGGCATTAACGGAGCCATAACGAGGACCACATCGCTTTCGGCCAAGAGTGTATCGCGATCACGGTATTCAACCATGTATAAATGCTCATCCGCACGTTTATGACGATTGTTGTAAATAACGGTCATACCGAACGCCCGGGCACGGCGCGAAATGGAAATCCCGATGGCGCCAAGTCCGATAATCCCCAAAGTCGAACGACTTAAATCTTTACCTTTAATATTGGACGGACGTTGTGCCCACATACCGCTTTTGACAAAATCCGCATTTTCCACAATGCGACGGCTCGCCGCTGCCACAAGCGTAAAGGCCAATTCGGCTACCGATTCGGTCAAAACGTCAGGTGTATTGCCGTAAGGAATCTGACGGGCCGTCAAATCATCCACCGTCACATTATCGTAGCCCACCGAAGCTTGCGCGATAACTTTTAAATTCGGTGCATCGGCGATTAAATCGGCATCTACTTTGACAGTATTAATACTCCAGAGAGCATCGGCCTCCTTGAGCCATTCTTTCAAAGTTTCACGGGGCATTGGCGTCTTTTCCGTCCATTGCTTAATCGTCACATGTTCACCTAAATAGGCAAGCGCATCTTTACGAACCAAACCTGGTACAACTACAACTGGTTTACTCATTTGTGTCAACCTCCCGGACATATATAAAATCATTTGTATGTAAAAAATCTAAAACTTCGAAGAGTTATAAAAACTCTAAAAGCTGTTGCAACATATCTGAAAAAAACAGCCGAATTGTCAATCAAGTAAATTGATATCATCTCTCTCTTATTATATACAATTTGAGGCCATAGATAAAACAAAATCATAGATATTTTTAAATAAATAAATCTTTTGGTACTTTAGAATATTTTAATTGCTTTTTCATGGTAAAAAAATATCTCCTTTGTGCTCATGTTTTTCAGGAATATTACAACTATTTACTTTATCTATTCATCAATCTATGTTATAGTTAACTTATCGATAAATACAAACAATTAATCATTCTCCCAAGCTCGTCAATTACGTATTGTGAATTTATTTGAAAAGAGGAACTTCCTATGGCATATATCGACGCATTAACTGAACAAGAAGTTACACTACGTGATTTTAAATCTGTATTAAATCGACTCATGACCAATTACAATCCAAAGAAACCGGTTACGATTACCATCGAAGAAGACGGTGAATCACGTACATTTTCATTAGTACCGAAACGTACGCGCCGGCGCTCAAACGGTGAGGCATTTGCCATTAAGGAAATCCCGTTTGAAACGTTGGAAGAACCAAAAGAACCGGGTACTTACATGGCCATTGATACGTTTAATATTGCTGAAAACACACCGATTCCGTTTGTATACGGCTTGTATGTAGATTTTGACGGCATTCGGGATTTACGCTTTTTTAACGACCGTGCCAGTTGTCAAAAATGGCTTAACAAGAAGATCAAATTACTTGAAAAATAGGCGATGTATATAAAACTGTTTGATAAATATTCTAATGGATTCACCCGGCTTGAAATCCATTAAATTAGTTTTAAGCACATCGTATTTATTTAATATAAGCTCTTTTATATCGAAAAAAATATATTTATAATATTTACATGATTGTATAAAAACCGGCTTAGGTCGGTCATGAATCAGCATTACACTTGGGAGGACTTATGAAAATCGCAACCTTTACAACGCCATCCGGCTTCCGCCAATGGGGCGTTATCGACGACGAATCACAAACTATTCTCGGCAGTGCCGATTTGGAAGAAGCATACTTCTCCTTCCTACCGGAAACGATTGAAGAGCTCATCAGCTTAGGTGACGAAGGCGTGTTATTATTAGCTACAGCTTTGGAAAAACACAATGAATCACCTGTAGCCGTGCCTTACAATCTCAGCGATGTAACCATCGATACACCGTTCAGCCCACATCGCAACATTATCTGCGTGGGCAAAAACTACCGCGAACACATCGTTGAATTCGACAAAACGGCCGACGAACCGGAGTTCCCTATTTTCTTCAGTAAATTACCGACAGCCGTAACCGGCCCTAACCGCGTAATTCCGTTGCATCCGAATGCAACTTCACAAGTGGATTACGAAGGCGAACTGGCCATCATCATCGGCAAACGAGCCAGCAACATTCCGGAAGATGAAGTATATGATCACATCTTCGGTTACACCATTGTAAACGATGTAACGGCACGCGATTTACAGCGTCGTCACAATCAGTGGTTCTTAGGTAAAAGCCTGGACGGCTTCTGCCCAATGGGCCCTGCCATTTTAATCGGCAACAAACAACCGCGCGACTTTGAAATTCGCACCTATGTTAACGACGAACTTCGCCAATCGGGCTCCACAGAAGATTTAATCTTTTCCATCCCGACCTTGGTTAGCACCTTAAGCCGCGGCATCACCTTGGAACCGGGCGACATCATCGCCACCGGTACGCCATCGGGTGTAGGCGTCGGTTTCGAACCACCTCGCTTCTTGCAGGAAGACGATCTCGTATCCATCACCGTACCGGGCATCGGTACCTTATCTAACACCGTAAAACGATCCGCACCGATTACGGAAATCGAAGATTACGAAGATTTCTAAGACAAGAACTAAACAAAAGGGCTGCAACGAAATATCCCCCTAAGTCATTAACTTGACGCTTATAGCTTATTGCGTTAAGATATACATAAGACGAGCCGTCATAGTGATTAGTACCGCTAGGCTCATCTCTGGTGAAAATAGGAAATTGAGAAATAGCCTAGTCGTTACTTAACGATTAGGTCATTTTTCATGCAGAATTAAGACCACTAAGGTAGATAACTAAAAAATAAATTAAACAAGGTACTGTAACGAATTGATTTTTTATTCAATTCGTTACAGTACCTTTTCTTTATCCATTATAGTTTTTATCAAATCACATATATCATCAAATATTATATGCTGTGCATAGCTATACTCATATTGATATATCTCCCAACGTTTTTGCATTTCTTTACTATGTTTAACAGAATCCAAAATGTTAGGATAATCAGAAAAAATAAACACCGAATTTCTTCTCGTTGCCGTTTTATGTATTGCCTCAAATAATACTGAAAAATCAATCCGTTCCTCAAAGAGTTTTAAAAGTAAAAAGACATCGTAATAATCTCTCGGTCTTGTGCTCTGATCACCTCTGGATAATATGGTTTCAATTTTTTCTGCCAATACAGTAACAAAGCTATACGCCAAAATTGAGATACTTCTATTCTCAAATAATAATGGATATGAGTATTTAATCTCCTTCGGGCTGATACTATCACCGGTTGTAATATCTATTTTTAAATCTACAGCTAATTTCGAATTAGCATATTCTCCTTTTAAGGCTGCTCTATAACCAGCATAATCATCCGTTTCCCGTATTTCCTTAATTGAACTCAACACAAATGCAACTTCATCATTAAGCTGTATATCAATTATCTCTGATATCATAGATTCTATACTTTTTTGAGTAACTGGATATCCTTTAATTGTTGCATCCATATCCATTGTTGATCGTGCTGATAAACCGGCAATAGAAGCAATCAAAAATCCGCCCTTAAGAATAAACTTATCTTTATAAGATGATAAAGACATTCGTTCTAAAAATCGTTCTAACATAAAGTTTTGTAAAATAGATTGAGCTGTTATCTGTTTTTCCTTCGCAACTTTTTTGATTAATGCTTTAAATTTCATAACATTACTCATTGCAATACCTCTAAATAAGGTCTAATTCTCTTATCCACTTTTAATATTTTGGCATAAAATGACAATAAGGGAATATTTTTAGACTTACTACTCATATATTGTTTGAAGGCATCTGTTATCACTTGAATTTCAACTCTATTAGTGACTTTCACAATATCACAAAGTGTTCTCTCAATATTATACGCTCTGACCAAATTACCTGATGGACTAGTCACCTCTTCAACACCTAACTCAAATACATCTTTCTTTACTTTATTGCATCTAAACCCACTTCTAATGGGGGCCGATGTATTATAACCTTCAGGAAATGTAAACTGTAATTGCATTGGTGTTCTATCTGTAAAACCATGTAAATACAAAGCTGTCCCTAATGAAAAAATTCCTCTTTTATAGCTAACTTGTGCGTTTAAAAACTCATCTTCCCATGCTTCCGGCAACGTATATACACCACGAGATACTTTCTCTAATTTATTATCCTTAACAAGTTGCGATAAATAATTTCTCGATAAATTGGCTTCTGAAACCATAGAGGAAGTAACAATACCATTATTTTCATAGGCCATTTTTATTACAGCACTTTTACTCATATAGCTCCCCCCTTAAAACAAAATAACTTTCTTGCTCTAATTATATAAATTTAGAGCAAGAAAGTCAAACCATGCCCGTATTTAATTTTAAATAAAGCCATCTTAACCGAGTTCTTTCGCCATCGCATCAATACGTCCTAATAAAGTCTGAATCAACCCGGGCACTTTTCGCTCGAGCACTACCACGACTTCCCTACTCGTATCAACCGCCTCAAAGCGTGCCATCACTTCAGTTTATCTTTTTTCAAAAATATCCGGCACTGCCGCTTTCAATGCAGCATAATCGATATCATGAACCCCTGTTACATAAGTAAGTTCACGGTCATGAGTACCGTTTTCAGCAAACGCTTTAGACAAATTATATGGTGCCGGCTGTGCTTCATAATCACCACTAAAAGAGTTATATGCAAAGGTTCGGCCATTATCAAAAATAGGCGCCAGACCTATAAACTCAAGTGTCTCACTGTTCCGTAAGATACCGAAATTCCCCCAATGACGATCATCGTTCATTGTCAGATAATCAATAATAATCATTTCTTCCAGCTGCTTACGAATTTCATCCGTTACGGCACAACCATTTTGTCGTAGAAATTCCAAATAATTATCTAACCCGTTTAAATGATTGGTTCTGGATTTTTCCAATTGCCAAGCCGGTATAAACTCGATGGACGCCGTCGTGAACGCATCACAAGCGGATACGACCGAGCCACCGAATGTTCCCAAACGATACAACACATGGTTAAAACCCAGTACATCTAATAAATCGGAAACCACCGCTTCATTAAAAGGCTCCTGCATAAACGGCTGATTACCTGTTTTATATAGAACCGGCGATTCATCTGTATGCAACCACATCTGCGGTAAAGTACCGTTATTCGAAGTATTCGGCGTATGACTATGAAACGAAATCAGCGTTCTATCGCCAATCTGTTTTTTCAACGTCGTCAAAGATGAGATAAATATCGAATCATCTTCAAATGAATTATCATAGAAGTTTACATCAGCCCAAGTTACTTTACTGTCGGCCGGTTTAATCCAATAATGATCGGACACGCTAAGCATATAGGAGCGCAAGGATAGTTCCAGCGAGGAATCACTGTCAAAGTAATCCTTAATGGCACTGATATTGGGCCGTTCTTTAGGAATAACTCGATGATCCAAAAATTTATTCAAATTATATTCGTAGCCACGGAAGTTATCAATCATATATGGTGGCAAATGAGCAATACTTAACACTTCATTAACCTGTGCCCAAAGCATCATATTATCAAAAGAAAATAAAATACAGGGCACATCCTTATGCATTAATAAACATGTGCTATCCATAAATTTATTATGCTTCATGATGTGCCCCTTTCGTGCAAGTTTTATTCAATTCAAACGAAGCCTAAAATATCTAATAAGAGCATTCGTGTAACGACAAACTTAACCCACCAAAAATTTTATTTCCCTTCCAATTCAGCTTCCCATTCGGTATGGAAAATACCGTCTTGGTCAACACGTTCATACGTATGTGCACCGAAGAAGTCGCGCTGCGCCTGAATCATGTTAGCGGACAAATTGGCACGACGATAGCTGTCGTAGTAATCAAGGGATGCGGAGAACGCCGGAGTCGGAATGCCGAAACGTTTGGCTTCGATAATCGCTTCACGCCATTTAGCCTGATGCTGTTCGATGGCTTCAATGAAGAACGGATCGAGAAGCAAGTTGGTAAGTTCCGGATTGCGTTCGAACGCTTTTTTAATATCTTCCAAGAATACGGCACGAATGATACAACCACCACGCCATAAGAGCGCCATATCACCAAAGTTGATATTCCAGTTGTATTCTTTGGCTGCTGCTTTAATCAACGCAAAGCCCTGTGCGTAAGAACAGATTTTGGATGCATACAATGCGGAATGAATAGCATCAATAAAGGCTTTTTTGTCGCCTTTGTATTCCCCTTCAGGACCTTTGAGCATCTTAGCCGCTTCCACGCGTTCCGTTTTGTAAGCCGACATGCCGCGCGCAAATACAGCTTCCGCGATAGTCGGAATTGGTACTCCTAAATCAAGGGCTTCCTGGCTCGTCCATTTACCGGTACCCTTTTGGCCCGCTTTGTCGAGGATTTTTTCCAATAAAGGCTCGCCCGTTTCTTTGTCACGTACGCGCAAGATTTTAGACGTGATTTCGATTAAATAAGAATCGAGTACGCCTTTATTCCATTCGGTGAACACTTCGGCCATTTCTTCGGCACTCATGTGGAGCAACTCTTTCATCATGAAATACGCTTCGGAGATGAGCTGCATATCGCCGTATTCGATACCGTTGTGCACCATTTTTACATAGTGACCGGCACCGTCATCACCAACATAGCTGCAGCAAGGACCGTCAGCCACCTGAGCGGCGATGGACGTGAAAATTTTTTCCACTTCTTTATAGGACGTTTCGTTACCGCCCGGCATGAGGCTTGGACCGTTAAGAGCCCCTTCTTCCCCGCCGGATACGCCAACGCCTAATAAGCGGAAGCCTTTAGCTTCGAG
Source organism: Veillonella sp. LMAG:90 (assembly GCF_008679445.1). Lineage (NCBI taxonomy): Bacteria > Bacillati > Bacillota > Negativicutes > Veillonellales > Veillonellaceae > Veillonella > Veillonella sp. LMAG:90. The sequence goes on along the minus strand of NZ_NAND01000001.1, from coordinate 1,067,439 downwards.
TTCCTGGCTGCGGCGACGCGTATCTTTGAAATACGAGTTACCGCCATCGATTAAGATGTCGCCTTTATCCAAATATGGCAAGAACGCTTCAATCATGTCATCTACCGGTTGGCCAGCTTTTACGAGGAACATGATTTTGCGAGGTTTAGCGAGCATGTTAACGAGTTCTTCAGGGCTGTGAGCGCCGCCGATGTTGCCTTCGTGACCGAATTTTTGCAAAAACTCATCCGTTTTCTGCGGCGTACGGTTATAAACAGCAATGCTAAAACCTTTGTGTGCCACATTACGCGCTAAGTTTTGACCCATAACGGCCAAACCGACTAAACCGAATTCATATGTCTTATTTTCCATATTTCGTCTCCTCTGCCACAGCCAGCCAGGCGTCCTGTTGTTGCGCCAGCTGCTGTGCTTTTTTTATAACTCTTACAAACGCAGGGGGAATATCCTCCCGCTCTTTTATATTATACGCAATACACTTGCCGATAGTAATTCCTTTTTGAAAAAACAGCCAACTGAAGTAATACACTTCCAATAGGTGTTCTTCCCGATTCGGAATCGAATTTAATTTGCGTTCGTGAAACGCCCGGTTCACCAGACCTTGAGCTGACTCATTTTGCGACTTGGCGTACTTAATCAGCTTATCCACCCCTTGGGTGATGGCTTTTTTGGACACCAGCTGTGAACCGCCTTCAAGACTGACTACCATGCGCACAATATTATCCAAAACGGACCGTTGGCGCCGGCGAATCAAGTGACTGACCAAATCATATTCATAGCAAATTGTATCCGTGAAATATACTTGCTTTTTACCCGCCCGTACGTCGGTACGCACATCCCTATCATATAGGGCAATGACGGGAATGTCAAAACGATTAAATAATTCAGCCAATCGGCTGATAGACCCTTGGCCGCGGGCATTGATAAGCCCGATGCCGTAAAAGTCGAGCGGAATACCGAGCGTTTTGGCAAACTGCCGAAAACTACTGTACTCTGTTTCGCCCTCTACTATCATAACACAACGTGTATAGAGGGCCTCTTTGACCGCTGAAAAATAAGCAATCAAATGTTCTTCCGCCTCCGACGACACTTCAAAGGTCACCCCGCAGGCAATCTTCAACGACCCCGACGGCTGGCGATAAAAGCGAATAATCTGCCGATAATCATCGGACAAAACTTCCGCCGAATGGGTAACGATAAAGACCTGGCCTAAAATACCGTCAATGCCGAACACATCTTTTAAGATGCGCAAAAATCCGATATTCTCATTGGCCATCATTTCTTTAAAATAATCTACCATGGCCCGCTGCATGAGCGGGTTCAAATGGGTTTCTACTTCATCGAGGCTGATAGCCAGCGGTAAATACCGTTTTCCCTTCATCACGACAATACGCGACTCGAGGCGATTTTGTTTTTTCAAACGAAAAATCTTCTGCACCAAGCGAAATACCACCATGGCCACGAGGCGTAGCGCATCAGGCGTATAAAAGCCGGCATAACGCTCGCTCTTATCAATTTTCGTATGCGTCATGGATCCTCGTTCCATAAGCGGCCATTGCGTCAACTGAGCCAATACAATAATCATGTAAATCGGCAAATGAGGCATGACCATTTGAAACTGCCGAATGCGCAGCGCAATGAGCGACATAGACTTCGTGACGGGCGAATCTTTTTTACAAATCGCCACATCGAGGGCCTCGCCCAACAAATCGCGGAGCTCTTCGTAAAAGGACTCCTCCTTCGTGTCGAAAGAATAAATGCCAATATCCTTCAAGGCAAAATAGGCCATGTAAGTGAGCGTTTTAAGCGGTACCGACCGCCGTGCCGTCGTAGTCAACACCTCATAAAGACGCGGCTTCGTCGCTACATTCACCTGCTCCCACTCGAGCAGAATACGACCGTTTTTAACCGCCTTAATCAATAAGGGAGGCAACTCTTCGTGCGGCGTCACCACGATTTCAAGGCGAACCTTGACGGGTTTTACGATATCAAAAAAATCCCCTTCCACCAGCCTTCTGCCGGATGTCATGATCTGAATCAAGGCCAACAAATTAGACTTCCCAATCGAGTTTTCACCAATCAGATAATTACAATGCTCGTGAAAACTCAACTTCGTTTGATTCAAGTTACGAAAATTCTCAATTTCCAAAGTTGCTAAGTACATATCGGCACCTACCTTTGTTAGGGCTTATACTTTGACGTGTTGCTCTTTTAAACGAGCAATCATAACCGATGCGACAAACATCATAATACCGGCCAAGACCGTCAGCCACGATAAGGTTTCGTCAAAAATCACAAAGCCCCACATGGCGTTGAAGAATACGCCGATATATTGTAAAAATTGTGCCACAACTGCATTGGTGGCCACAAATGCACCGGTTAGGAAGAATTGGGCAAATACGGAAATCCCGCCGATAATCCCAAGGATTACCCATTGCCGCAAATCAGGCCATACAAAATCAGGTCCCATCAAGATACCACCGACAATCATGGTGGTCACTAAGAAATAAAACATAATCTCATAATTACTGTGATGTCCCACTTGGCTGAGCTTGCGAATCGTAGTGTAGGCAGCGGCCGCAAAGGCAGCACCGGCGATGGCGTAGAGCGAATACCAATGGAACTCACTAAACGACCAAGGCTTAATCATAAGGCAAACAGCCGCCAAAATCAAAAGAAGCCATTTACCGGCCCCTTTCGGAACTGACTCTTTCAAATAGAGTGTGCTAAAAATAAACACGAAAATGCCGGACAACTGAAATAAAATCGCCGCGTCGGCCAACTTCATGTACGCCAAAGCAATAAAGTTACACAAGTTGCCTAAACCGCCGAAAATCCCGCGAACCGTAAGCATCCCGCGATTTTCCGTGGAAAAGGCAATGCCCTTGACCCGCATATAGATAAGGACTGCCACCGTGCCGATGAGGCCGCGGAAAAAGGTAATCTCCGCCGCCGGCATGGCTTGCCCCAGCATTTTTACAAATAAATTCATGATACTAAACGCCAAAGCGGATGCAATGGCATAGAAAAAAGCTTGTCTCACGTTGTCACTACTTTCTTAATGTATTACTACTATTTTGATTGCTATATAGTATCAACCAACAACTTATATCGTTAATAAGTAGGATGCGTCTGACTCAATATAGCTTATTTTTTAAAAGTATCGACAAAAGCAAGTATTTCTTTCCCCATTGATTCTTTATCAATGACTTTGGTAAAACGCAATTCCTTCGCCTGCAAAGCAGCCAGTTGTTTCGGGAACGCCACGCCCGTCACCGCACTGATGTGCTCAAGGCTTTCATATGGCGTATCGCCGGTCTGAATTTCCAAGGCTTCGCAAATCGGATTCGGGAACTTGAACGGATGGGCCGTCGCCGCAATCACCGTATGACGGCCACCATCTTCCGGATGCGCCTGCAATTCCTTCATGTAGGCCCCCATGGCCACCGCCGTGTGCGGATCCAACAAATAACCGTAGGAGTTATAAACCTGCGCAATGACAGCTTTCGTTTCTTCGTCGGAAACAAATTGACCGCTGAAATCCTTCTGAATGCGCTGTAACTCTTCGGCCGTTACCGACAAGGAACCGTTTTGTTTTAAATCCTTCATGCGGCTGTTGGTGGCTTCGTAATCCTCGCCGCTCACATAATATAAGAAGCGTTCAAAGTTGGAACTTTCCAAAATATCCATGGACGGTGAAATGGTCGTGTAGAATTCACGCTTCATATCATAGGTGCCCGTTTTGAAAAAGTCCGTCAACACATTATTACGATTGGAAGCACAAATCAACTTACCGATTGGCACACCCATCTTTTTCGCATAATAAGCGGCCAAAATATTGCCGAAGTTGCCGGTAGGGACCACCACATTAAACACTTCATCGCGATGAATAGCACCCTGGTTTACAAGTTCTGCATAGGCTGCCACATAGTAAACCACCTGCGGTGCCAAACGACCGACATTAATGGAGTTGGCACTGGAGAAACGAACTCCCTTAGCCGCCACTTTTTCAGCCATCGATTCGTCCACAAAGAGGCGTTTTAAAAATTGCTGCGCATCGTCAAAGTTACCGCGAATAGCCGTTACATTAACATTATCGCCCTCTTGTTTCTGCATCTGTTCTTGCTGCATCGGACTCACGCCATCGGTCGGATAAAAAACCTGAATGTGAGTGCCCGGCACATCTTTAAAACCTTCCAGCGCCGCTTTACCGGTGTCACCGGAAGTGGCCGTCAAAATAAGCACCTCATCCGTTTCTTTTTCCGCTTCTTTGGCGGCTACCAACAAATACGGGAACAAGGACAATGCCATATCCTTAAACGCCTGCGTACGTCCGTGGAACAATTCGAGCACCGATAAACGTTCCAAAATAGAATGCAACGGTGCAATTTCAGGCGTACTGAAATTTGCTTTGCTGTAAGCCGACGCAATCATGGAACGTAATTCCGCTTCATCAAAAGTTGTGAAAAGATTTTTTAATACGGTATACGCAATGTCCTCGTAGGATTTCTCCGCCACCATGTCATAAGTCAGACAGCGTTCCGGAAATAAGGCCGGCACATATAGACCCCCGTCACTTGCCAAGCCATGGAGCAATGCATACGTTTCACTTACCGTTTCTTCACTTCGTGTACTTCGATACTTCATCTCTCTACCCTCATACTTCTACTAATCTAAAATAATAATAGAAAATTTCTCTATTACTTCTTTCAATTAATTATACCGAAAATACACATTTTTTTCTACCTACCAACAGCGACGCTTTCCCCCTTAATTACGGCACCGTTATAAGTTATTACATTATTTTTACAAAATGTTGTAAAAAATAAAAATCTCCCGGCCCCTAAAAATAAACGAATATCGGAAACTTTTAAAAGCTTATGTTTTCTTTAAATTTTACATAATTTTTAAACTTTACTGCTATAAGGGTTTACATTTCGAAACAATAAGTATATAATAGCTATGTTGTTATGGACCACTAGCTCAGCTGGCAGAGCACCTGACTCTTAATCAGGGTGTCCAGGGTTCGAACCCCTGGTGGTCCACCATTTTTATGTCCAAAATTTGATATATTGCACTTAAAATCAAATAAAGAGCGATAGTAATACTAATCCCGGTGATCCGGCTATAGTTAGTACTATCGCTCTTTTTAATTATTCAGTTGTAAGCTCTATGCAGTTATAATGCAACATTTAACCTCTACACACTATTTAGCTGCAAATGTTCTCTACTCTTATTTGTTAACCAACGAATTTACGAGCTGAGTCAACTCTTCTATACGTTGTTTCTGTTCTTCCAATTGAGCGCTTTGCGTATCCAATTTTTGATTTTGCGACTGAATCATGGACTGCTGATCGTTAACTACACTACGGAGACTATCGATTTCCTGAGCCATCGCTTGGCTAGATCCGTAGTTAGTTGTCTGACCGGCACCAACACGCCAAGTTACACCGGCGTTAACCATGTTTTCACCGCCACCAAAGGAACTGCCGAGGCTGAACATCATGTCGCTATGTGGACGATAGAACGCACCAACTGCTACTGCATTCGCACCTTTGTAGTTACCCACACCGGCTGCAAATTCCCATCTTGTCGTCGGATTGTAATCTAACAGATGTAAAGCTGCAAGAGCTGCTGCACCGGCACCGACACGGTTCACACGGTTATCCAGTTTGTTAATCTGATTACCTAAATAGTTCATATTGGAACCGATATTCGTTACCGCACTATTTAACTGACCAACATTGACCGCATCAGTTTCAGCTTCACCGGCTACTACATCATGAATCTGATTTTTACCCATGCTGATAGTATCACTAGTGAGCTTAATATCTGATTTAGCTGCATCAGTAGTCTTAATCGTTACACCATCCGTATTAACCGTAGTATTACCCGTTACAAGTTCCGTAGTCGTTACACTATCAGTACCGATAACAGTTGCTGTATCACCAGAACCTACAGTAACACGTTCTAAACCGGAAAGTTTGGATGATAATTTAACTTTAAAACCTTTAGTTCCGTCATTCACGACACCAATATTGCCCTCAGTCAGAGGTTCCATCGCTCCACCGGTGATACTTAAGGTTTCAGCATTACCGACTTCAATTTTTTCTTCGGTATCGCTGATAAACTCACGTTTAGCATTTTGAATGGCCTCAATATCGGTATTAATGTCACCGATTTGAGTTCCAATATTATTTACCGCATCACGCAATTGTCCTTCAGTTGCGGCACGGTTTTCCACGATACCGTTCGTTTCAGGCTTCCAAGTCGTATTGTCGAGACCTGTAATATAGTGACCTGTCTTATCCGGATTAATCAGATTGCCCTCTTTGTCTTTCGCCGTATCACCTTGCTTACCAATAGTGAGCTGACTACCTTGGGCACCAATTGTTACTTGCCCATTAGAGCCATTAACTACTACTTGATTATTGCCTGTACCGGCAGTAATATTCGATGTCGTACCATCAACTACTACTTGTTGCCCCGGTGCAGCTGCGTTATTCAATGTAATTTTATCATTCAAATCAATAGTATTTGTCTTAACTCCATTATCATCAGTTGTTGTGTTAATAGTAATATTTTTACCGGAAGATAATTTACTGTTGGTAGCCTCTTGAGTTAATTTAGAAGATAACTCTTTAAGCTGTGCCACGTTAACGGCATCATAATCATCAGCACCACCGGCCACATTCGTAATACGACGACGATTAGCTGCTACAGTATCATCACCGATTGTGTATTCAGCATTGCCTACGGAAACCACACCATTTTCCGCTGCAAAAGCTTCGTTTGTTAAGTAGGCTTCCGTTTTCACACTATCAGGAATATATGCTAAAGAATTTTGCCCCAAAGCGACTGAATTATTAGAGGCAACACGCGCTTTCTGACCAATAGCAATACCATTATTTACCGTGCCTGTTCCATCCAAGGTATTAGTAATTGCATAGGATCCAATAGCAATTGCATTATCGCCGTACGCACGCGCCCAGTGCCCAAGTGCCGTTGCTTCATTACCATTAGCATACGCCTGTTTGCCTAATGCCGTTGCATAGTTACCTTTACCAATAGCCATTATGCCGACTGCCAAGCTATTCGTATCATGTGCTTCAGCTCCGGCACCTAAAGCAGTCGTCTGATAGCCAAATGCTTTAGCCGAGTTGCCAAGAGCAATTGAGTTCATTTGTTCTTTGCCTGCTTCAACCACAGTGTCATCATCTACAACTGATGTACTATTACCCGGCACACCTTGCACTGGGTCAGTAGAACGTATAGGACCCACATAAGCACTTACACCAATTGCTAAACCATTATTAGCACTACGTTCAGTAAGGGCTCCATAACCTAAAGCCATACTTTGATTGCCGTTAGCTTTTGTTTGAAGACCAATAGCTACCGTATTTAATTCATTTGCCTGCGTTTCACGCCCAATCGCTATCGAGTCATTTCTCGTTACTTTAGCCGAATAGCCGATTGCGACGGACTGATTAGCAGCCGCAGTAGCACCATACCCCATTGCTACTGCAACTGTGCCTGAAGCGTTGCTCCCAGCCCCTGCAGCAATACTCCAGCTGCCTGACGCACTCGATCCATTACCAATAGCTGTATCAGCTGACTTAGTAGCTTTAGCATTTACACCGGCAGCCAAAGCACCTGCCCCTGTAGCACCATCATTACCTCTATTTCCCGCATCAGTAGAATTTACCGAAAAATATCTTGTTTTATTAGTATCTAGTGCACTAGTTGATGCTAAACCACTTACTTTATAAGTCGTTCCATCATTACGAGTAAAGGTAATCGTATCGCCACTCAATGTAGCACTATCAGTTATTGTATCTTTTGCATTAACTTTGTACTGAGTATAACCCGCACTCGTATCTTTATCTATGCTGCTGATATTAGTGCCTGCAAGCACTTCAACTTTGGCAGCTTTAAGTTGGGCTATATTAACTGCGTCAGTATCAATTGTCCCGGCTGCCACATTAGTAATCTGACGGGTAAGACCTTCTTCACCATTACCAAGCGAGAGTGACCCCATGCCGGCCATCCACGGTGCAACCATCAATCGATACTTCATACCGGCATCCTTAGCCGCCTGTGCATTTTCCGGAGTTGGGTTCTGATAATATACAGCAGCCGCCGCATTCCATGCGTCTAACGCAGTCTGCATTTCAGGTGTAAAGTTAAAATTAGTTTCTGTAAGAGGATCATAACTAAGAATATTCTCTCTACGATCAGCAACAGAATAACTTCCCAAAGCAATGCCATTAGGAACTGTATTTCTCGTTTCTCGTCCAATACTTACACCGTTATCGGCCATCTCTGTTGCCGATGCCAAGTACCCAATTGCAATACTATCTATATTAGCAGCCTCAGTAAATCCACCAATTGCAATGCTCTGATAGTGCTTCGCCTTAGCTCCTCCACCTATGGCAATAGACTCTACACCGGTAGCACCATCATTATCTTTATTGCTTTCTGTTGAAGAATTTACAGAAAAATAAGAAATTTTATTAGCATCAACCTTACTATCTATCGCCTTCAACTGCGCTATGTTAACAGCATCCGTATCTTCGGTACCGGCTGCCACATTTGTAATTTGACGAGTTTCCTTACCTTTTATACCAACACTGACCGCACCACGATTACTGTTCCAAATAACAGAACCTGCGTTATCCGTCTGGAATTTAGTCAATTCATCACCGGTTAAGCCTGGTACATAGCCAAATAATTCACCGGCACCACGATCAGTTTTAGCATACGCACCTAGAGCAACAGCTGTATCTTTACTTGCATTGGCATAACTACCTAGACTCAGCGCATCTTCAGCAGACGCAATCGTACCTTCTTCAGCATTGCCTTTTGAGGTGCTTACAGACTGGTTAGCAATGTAGATGCCTTTACCATTTTCAGTTGTACCACCAATACGAACACTGTTGAGGTCTTGCAAGTCTTTGGCTAATCTTACTTTTAAGCCACTGTCGCTTGCTACAACACCGATATTATCTTCCGTTGTAAGTTGATCTGCCTTAGTGATGCCACCGGTAATTGACAAGGTTTCATTAAGCTTCTTAGCAATGGTTACATTTTCTGTGTCACCTGTGAAATTTAAACCATCATCCATGGTTGCAATTTCATGATCTGTACCGTCTTCATCTTTGTAAACAATACGTGTGATTCCATCTGTACCATCAAGTCCATTTTTCCCGTCTTTAACGGTAATATTGGCACTTGTGTTCTTTCCATCAGCACCATCTTTACCAGGTTCACCAATAATAGTAATACTACCGGCTTCGCCGTTTTTACCATCTGCACCAGGCTTAGTACCAGCTACTAGGTCTTTACTCATCTTCAAGTCGTAAACCTTCTGGCCGTCAACATCTTGCACAGCCATAGTAAGGTTGCTAGATCCGATGTACTCACCTAAAGCACCATTTGCACCTGCAGTCGGAGCATCGCCATTGAGGGTAACTTCAGTATGTTTTGCACCTTTAATAGCACTATTCAACTGACTTACGTTGACAGCATCTGTATCATCTGTACCCGCTACTACATTAGTAATCTTCTTGCTACCTGCATCAATGCCTGTTGTAGTAACAGATGGACCATTAGTGATTATCAAGCCTGTTGTACCAAGAGTTACCGCATTACCAACTTTAACACTATTTAAGCCTGTAAGGTCTTTAGCCAACTGTACTTTCAGTGCATTATCGCCGTCTTTTACAACGCCTATATTGTTATCAGTCAATAAGCTGTTGCCATCGGCATCAGTTGCTGTTGCACCACCGGTAATATTCAAGGTCTGACCATTGCCACGAGCAATAGTAGCTGTGGTATCATCACCTGTGAAGTTCAAAGTTGTCTTACCGGCATCTTCAGCAGCTTCAGCCACTTGTTTTAGCTGTGCCACGTTAACGGCATCAGTATCAGCAGTACCAGCTGCCACATCAGTAATTTGACGGGTGATTCCTTTAGAAACATCGCCCACCGATACCGATCCGGCTGTGGACTGCCATGTATACAAAGCTTTACCTGCTTCAGCCAATGCACTTTGTTTGCTGTCCAAATCTGCCTGAGCTGTAGCTAACTGAGCCTGTGTTGATTCAAGAGATGCTTTTATTCCCTGATATCCCGCATCTTGTTCATACGAATTATCCGGATACATGGAAACAATCATATCAATATTAGCTTGATATTCAGCTGCCTTAGCGGTTAAATCATTTACCGTTGTTTGTGCATCAGTTACTTCCGTCTGTAAGCTCTGATACTGTGTATTACTACCTAAAATACTATCCGCATCGGTAATTCTACCGGATGGGTCATAACCTACAACACCCTTATCTGTACGAGCCACAGAGTTAGCACCAAGAGCTACGCCACCCTTAATAGTAACATTAGCATTTCGACCAACAGCTACTGCATCACTAACAGTTGTTTCAAGTGCGGAATCTGCGGATCCAATAACAACATTATTATTGACACCGGTTAATGTACGATTATCACCAATTACAACAGCAGTCGTTGTATCTTTTACAGTATTATTAGAACCGGTCACAGTTACGTTATCTACATTAGTTGCTGTATTATGATAACCGGTCAACGCATTAAACTGACTAATGTTGCTACTTGTCCCCTTCAAGGTATTGTTCACACCAATGATAGAAGATGTACGGGTGTAATCAGCCGTGTTAGCACCGCCGATAGCTAAGGTCGCACCACCACTTTTAGAGTCTTTAATCACAGTTTGGAGCTTATCCACCATAGCATCTACGGAATCAGCGCCACTCGTTGGCATAGAAATAGAGGTAATAGAGTTTGTGATCTTATTCCCGGCACCAAATACTAATGAACCGTTAGTATTATCCGTAATATTGCCTAAGCCAACAATAGTATTTGCAATACCCTGATAAGACGAACCTATTGGTACACCAAAAAATTCAGGTAACTTTTCATTAGATCTAACACTATTTAAAGAGCCCAATACAGTAGCACCAAAGTTTTGTGCCCCATAAGCACCGGTATTCAACCTACCACTACCATCAAAACCACCCGTAGCAATAGAGTAAGAGCCCATCATAGTCGAAAACAAGCCTTTATTATAGGTATTCGTACCCAAGGTAGTCTGATTTACATGAAAACTGGTGTTGTTATCAGTAATTTGTTTACCACCCATGGTGCCTCGGTATACACGATCCCCAATATCAATCGAACCCGTACGGCCAAAAGCATTTGTGCCGATAACGATAGATGTAGCTACTCGGCTAGCATCAGTCGGATTATCATATCCACCGGAACCACGCTTAGGCCAATTCGTTGGATCCATTCCCAATAAGGCTTCTTGTTCACCGCCACCGGTGAAGGCTACGGCTCCTTTACCGATAACAATGCTACCATCCAAAGCAATATTTTCCGAAACTTTAGCATCACTACCGATGACAATACTGCCCTTGCCGCCGGAATAGACATTGGTCCCCAAAGCTATGCCATTTTCACGTTGAGCTACAGCATTCGGGCCAATAGCAATTGAGTTTGTGCCTTTAGCTCCGTCATTATTCTGGTTAGCTGCTAATTCAGATTTTACAGAGAAGTATTTAACTTTATTAGCCGCCAATTCAGCTGTTGTAGCAATACCGGTTACGGTAATAGGAGCCCCTTCATTTTGAGTAAGTGTTAAAGTATTATTTTCTAAAGATGCTCCCGTAAGGTATGTATTTTTTAAACCGGTCACGGTAATTGGATTATTATCAGAGTCAGTCAAAACTAATGTACCATCGGCACCAACATATGTTACTTCGCCTTTAGCTAAAACTGTATTTGTATCTGTTGATTTAATTGTATACGTTGTTGCACCATCATCAGCCACATCAGTAGTAATCGTTACATTTTCGCCTTGTTTCAAGGTTACTTTATTTGCTTTCAACTGAGCTACGTTAACAGCATCTGTATCTTGAGTACCGGCTGCTACACCTGTAATCTGACGAGTAATATCATTGGCTGCATCACCAACAGATACGGAACCAACTGTAGAGGTCCATGTAGAACCGGTTAACGCTTTAGTGCTAGGATTATATCCATCTACGCCTTTATCAACGCTTGCCACAGAATTAGAGCCTAAAGCTACACCACCATCAATAGTTGTATTTGCATTTCGACCGATAGTAACCGCATCACTTGCACTCGATGTCATTACAGAATCAGCCGAGCCGATAACTACGCTATTAGCCGCATCAGATACCGTACGATTTGTGCCGATAATCGTTACATTATCTACATTAGTACCGGTATTTTTAAAACCTGTAATGTAGTTGTATTGGCTAATATTGTCACTAGCACCGGTCAAGGTGTTATTAACACCAAGGAGGGCAGATTGTTGAGTATAATCAGCCTTGTTGCCGCCACCGATTGCAAGAGTCGAGCCACCACTATTGGACGACTTAATAGAATTCATCAATGTTGTCTGTAAAGCTTTAGCAGAATCTCCTGCAGAGCTTGGTGCTGCTATTGTTGTAATGGAGTTAGTAATTTCATTACCAGCACCAAAGATTAAGGAACCATTGGAGTTAAAGGTTCTATTAGCCACACCTACAACACTATTAGCGATACCGGATGAATTAGACGCAGTAGCAGACTCTATGCTATTCAAAGAACCCATAATGGTAGCACCAAAGTTTTTCCCTGCACTAGAAGAAAAACCACCGCCATTATAGTTACTACTGGCAATCGAATAAGCGCCCGTAATCGTTGCAAATGCACCACCATTATAACTATTCGTACCTAATGTAGTACTATTAATATTTACACCTTGTGCTTTAGTATCAGCACTATCAACCGTTACATCACCTAATAATCCACGATAATTATGCGAACCAACCATAAGACTACCTGTACGAGCATAGGTATTTTCACCTATAGCAATACCAGTTGCTTCTTTGGATGGATCATTCGGTATTTGAAGAGTACCGAGCCAATTACCTGCAGTGAACGTTGTTTGTCCCATAGAGAATAGATACTCTTGCATACCTGACATGTTTTCAATTTTCGCATTTTGACCGATAGCAATACTTCCGCTTTGATCAACGTAGTTATTAATATTGGCACCATTACCGATAGCAATATCACCGCTACCTTTTTTACCATTACTATCTGAAATACTTGCTTTACCGATAGCAATACTATTATTAGCAGCTGTAGTCGATTGACCGATAGCTATACTATTAGCACCGGATGTACTGGATTTACCGATAGCAATTGCATCTGTACCGGTTGCGCCATTATTATTATAGTTAGTGCCATTAGCCGCAGAATTTACCTGGAAGTAATGAATCTTATTAGCTTCAACTTGAGCGGCTGTTGCTAAACCACTTACGGTAATAGGTGTACCTTCAGTCTGAGTGAGAGTTAATGTCCCATTGTCAAAAGCTGCACTAGTAAGATATATATTTTTATCTGTAGAAGCAATCTTATAATCTGTAGATCCATCAGTGCCAGTTGTAGTCGTAAGTGTGACATTATCACCTGCAGTTACCGTTACTTTATTAGCTTTCAACTGAGCTACGTTAACGGCATCTGTATCTGCAGTGCCAGCTGCTACGCCAGTAATCTGACGAGTGATATCATTTGCTGCATCACCTACAGATACCGAACCTATCGTAGAAGTCCATGCAGTACCGGATAATTCTTTTGTACTAGGATTATAACCGTCTACACCTTTATTAACACTAGCAACAGAATTAGATCCTAACGCTACGCCATCATCAACAGTCGCATTAGCATTGTAACCCATAACAACAACGTTATCTGCTGTTGTAGTTAAAGTAGTATCAGCTGCGGCACGAAGCGCAGTCGTAGTTTCTTTATTAGCACGACCTAAGATAACGCTATTATCGGAACCTGTTACAGTACGATTATCGCCAAGAAGAATAGTATTGTTAGAGTCTGCTACCGCATTTTCATTACCTAAGTTAACAATTGATGTAGAGCCACTAACCGTGTTATTACTACCTGTTACAGTTACATTAGTTACACCGGTTGCCGTATTGTTAAAACCGGTTAACGCGTTATATTGAGCTACGGAATCCTCAGTACCTTCTAAAGTATTATTAACACCGACGAGGGCCGATTGTTGCGTGTAATCTGCCTTGTTGCCACCACCAATCGCCAACGTGGATCCGCCACTATTAGCATTCTTAATACCTTCTATTAAACCAGTTTGTAAATCTTTTGCCGAACCATCAAGCGAAATATCTACCCCTTCAATTTTGCTTACAGAGTTAGTAATCTCGTTACCCGCGCCAAATATTAAAGATCCATTTGAATTAAAGGTACGATTTGCAAAACCAACAACGCTATTGGCTACACCTGATGTAGTATTTTCAGCAGTAGAGGATTCTACACTGTTCAAAGAACCTACAATAGTAGTTCCCAGATTTTTGCCGGCATTATTCTCATCACCACCGCTGGCATAGTTACCGCTTGCAATAGAGTATGAGCCTACAATAGTGGCAAAAGCTCCGCTGTTATAGCTGTTTGTACCTAAAGTCGTACTATTAACATTAACACCGGTAGCACGGATATTGGCACTATCTACATCAACATCGCCTAGAGTTCCACGATAATTATGCGTACCAATCATCAAACCACCGGTACGAACGAAGGTGTTTTCACCAATCGCAATGCCGGTAGCTACTTTCGAAGGATCTTCCGGAATAAATGCCATACCGCCACCAGGTCTATCAACTATATTATAATTAGTTTGTCCTAGCCCAAACATAAATTCTTGCATACCGGCCATGTTATCAATCTGCGCATTTTGGCCTATTGCAATACTAGCACTTTGGTCTACATAGTTATTGATTTTTGCACCGTTACCGATGACAATATCGCCACTACCCTTACCACCATTACTATCAGAAACGCTTGCACCGTTACCGATAGCAATGCTATTATCTGCAGCTGTGCTAGCTTTACCTATAGCAATAGAGTCTATCCCTTTAGCTCCATCGTTATTATAGTTAGTACCACTAGTGCCTGAATTAACTTGGAAAAAATGTACCGAACTTCCGCCCGAACTATTACCGGCAACAGCCATAAGCTGTGCCACGTTAACAGCATCAGTGTCTTTCACACCGGCTGCAACACCTGTAATCTGACGAGTTGCAGTTGCTGTTCCATCACTACCAAGTACACCAACAGATACAGCTCCCAAAGTAGATTTCCAAGTCGCTGATGTATCCGTAGAAGCAGCTTTTGTGGACGGATCATAACCTGCAACACCATAATCTACATTAGCCAATGAGTTAGAACCTAAAGCTACGCCATTATCTACGGTTGCATTAGCATTATGTCCAAGGATAGTTGCGTTGGATACAGTTGTTGCCATTTCTGCATCAGCAGACCCGATGACAACGTCATTAGTCGCCCCGTCAATTTACGTTTATCCCCAATTACAATATTGGACGTCCCATCTGACACAGTATTGCTGGAACCGATTACATATGTGCCATCCGTATTGGTCAAAGTATTTTTTGCACCGGTAATAAAGTTATAATCACTGGTATTGCCGTCTGCACCATTCAACTTATTGCTAACACCGGTAACAGCCGAGAAACGAGCATAGTCTACTGTATTAGCACCACCAACAACCAAAACTTGACCACCACTGTCACCTACCGAAGCAGCTAAAGCTTTAGCCGTAGCGATTGGATCAGTCGGATCAACATTACCAACATTAAAGGTTACATTACCATAAGAATTAGTTACCGCATTACCGGCACCAAAAATAAGTGTCGCATTGGCATTCTGCGTGGCATTAGCTGCACCAACAATAGAATTAGCAACTCCATCAAATTGTTGAGTTCCAGCTGCTACAGTATTCAAAGAGCCTACAACGGTAGCCATAGCACCTTGGAAACTACCGGAAGCAGATTCAACCTTAGCACCTGCACCGGCAGCTACAGAGCCAACACCTTGGGCTCCGTCGTTACTTTTATTCCCAAATTGTGATAATGCACCATTCATATCATTAACACTGTAATACTGATCAGCCGCACTTACCCCGGCTGTCATCCCAGCACACAGTGCCAACACAGAAAGAGCCACGCCAATTTTCTGGCCTGACTGGCTATGTGTAGATCCGGCTTTGCCATTACGTTTGGCCAACTCAGATACTACTACGTAACTATTTTTTACTTTACTCCAAATGACTTTGTACTGCTTATTCATTACAGAACCTCCCCATGATAAAAAACTCACAGTAAATTCATTTTAAAAACCTTATTAATACCTCAAAAAAAGCAAAAAATATCACTTTTATTTATCTTAATTCTATAATTTGTGTTTATAACTGTCAATTCAATTCGTATATTTTCAATGTTATTTTTTCATTTTAAACTCATTAATATAGTTCTTATTTCAAGTTTGATATAAGAAGGTTTATTATGTCCATCAACACGCAATATAAAAGGATCTATTTATTTTTTAGTTCCAATTTATTATAATCAAATCGCAATAATACGTCACAACTTTTATTCATTTACTACTTTAATCAGTAAATACGCATGAAAACTTCATGTTTTTAAAATGATAATTTTCAGAAAATATATTAATAAATAGTTACAATATATATTAATGAAAAGTTTTTACTATAAATTCACTAATCCATGTTAATTTCATTTTATTCATATTAATTCTCTATGATTTTTTCACAACAAAAAAACTCAATGTATAGCTTATAAATACGCTGGCTATACATTGAGCTTGTACACACACTATTTAATTGAATACTCCGAGCTTTTTAACTCCACTGGTCACATTTCAAACCGCCCAAAATAAATTGCAAAATCTTCTGTTGCAGGCGATACCACTCGTTCTCTTTTAACTCTAACAAACTGCGGTTAACCGAGCTGCTGCCATTAACGATAAATTTAAAAAGCAATTCCGCTTCATCCTGTTTCATATTTAGCTCTTTCATGAGCACCGGAACGATCTTAGGGCTTTCATACTGGTGGATTTTTTGAGCGATAATCGGAGCCACATCCGCATCTTTTACGAGGAATCTGTATTTTTCAAGTTCCAAATATTTATGACACGGCGGAAATAAAGAGCTGTCCTTCGGTAACTCCTCATCCCCCGTCTGATTTAACATAATTTGCAACTTCTTAAGCGATCCCTGCTTTTCTTTGGGCGTCATGGAATTGATAAGTTGCAGGCTATCGTTAATAATATCCTCCAACAAGTCATCAATGGTGTTGTAGTATAAATAAAACGTTCCTCGCGCAATATGCGCTTCCCGACAAAGCGCGGTAATGCGGATGGTCCGAAAATGACTGGTTTTCAGCATAAGCAGCAGTGTATCTTTTATATGTTCGCGAGTATCCGTTGATACGTGTCGTTTAGTTCCTGTTTTTTCATTCGAGCTTTCAATCAAGGTAAATCTCCATCTCCTTACTGTTGAAATCATAGCTATATTATTATCTCTTATTTTATCATGGAGACTATTATTTCTGTGAAAAACCCGGTCAACTATAAACACATTTCAATTTCTGTATATTTTTTACAAAAAACGCAATTTATGTACACTTTTTATTTTCTGTTCATTGCTTTCTAACAATCAGCCAAAGTATAGACATATTTAAATTTCTGCATATTGTTTCTAAATAGCCCGCTCACTATAATAGGATACACAAGGTACACCAGAGATGTACCAAGGTTTGTATTCCTTGAAAGGAGATTTCAAAATGGAACTTTACAAAAATTTTGACGGCAAAGCCCCTATGATTGACGTTAATGACACAGCTATGTTGCTTATTGACCACCAAAGCGGTCTCTTCCAATGTATTAATGACATTGATTTCTTGCGTATTCGCGACAGAGCGATTGCGTTAGCTGAAGCAGCTGCATTAGTAAATATGCCTGTTATTACGACGGCTTCCGTACCCCAAGGTCCAAATGGTCCGTTGATTCCGGAAATCCATGAAGTGGCTCCGCATGCAGTATATGTAGCACGTCGCGGCGAAGTAAACTCTTGGGATTGTAAAGATTTCGTAGATGCTGTAAAAGCAACCGGTAAAAAGACGTTAATCATCGCCGGTACGGTAACAAGTGTATGCATGGCATTACCGGCTATTTGTGCTGTTAATGAAGGCTATCGCGTATTTGCAGTGCCTGACGCATCCGGTACGTATTCCAAAGAAGCTGCTATGGCCACTATGATGCGCCTCACCCAAGCAGGGGTTGTGGTAACTGACGCCGGTGCTGTATTGGCAGAATTACAGCGCACATGGCATACACCTCAAGCCGACAAATGGGCTCAAATTTGGGGTCGTATTTTTACAAATTATCGTCTTCTTTTAGAAAGCTATGCTAAAGCTGTAGAAGTAACAAAATCCGGCGAACCAATGGACAACGAACGCGAAGATTAATTTTGCGCCGCCCCACTTATTAATCTATAGCAAGTATAAAAACACCTCCTCGTTGATTAATATATGGTAAGTCTAAAACAAAGTAAGGAGCAGTAACGAAATCGAGTTTTTAAACTCACATTTCAGTTACTGCTCCTTATTAATTTCCTTTTATTTCACTACAACCGATACTCCATCAGGAATGACAGTTATTGATGCATTCTTCCCTTTTATCTCCATAGCACGATTTAAAGCTTCCGCAAATGTAAAGGCATGTTCAATATGCATGTCTTTTAACATTTGAGGATCACACTGATCAGTCACAACAATGACTGTAAATTGGTCAAGAATTCGTGCTAGAATTTGCATTTCCCACTGATCCGGAATTGTTTCATTCCGTGGCACCTTAGCAATGCGGTCAAGCAGTTCTCTAGGGGTTTTGACCGCCTTTAAATTATCATATAGGGATTGACCGCCGTGCCCATCATTGCAGGCCGCAATCATAATAATAACGCCATCTTTATTGCATGTTGCTTCAGCGGCCGTCATCCCTTTAACCGCTTGATAAATATTCTGGTCCAACGGATAGCCGCCATTAGTGGTAACAACAATATCAGCGGGTGCCTTTGGTACGCTGGCAAGTTTTGAAACAAATTCACAGCCTACTTCATGGGCTTTTTCAGAATCGCCGGCAAAGGCATTGATAATATGCTTTTCAGAATCGATAACAACGTTTAGGATAAATGCTAAATTAGCAGCTTTAGCAGCGTATTTCATATCTTTATGAATAGGGTTGTTTTCCAATATACCGGTCCTGGCATTTGGGCTATTTATAAATTCAGCACAGTGATTGGCCATGACTGTAACCGCTGAGGCAATCCCCGGTAAAATACTCTTACGACCTCCGGAAAAACCGGCAAAAAAGTGCGGTTCAATGAAACCTTCGGCTATGAGTAATTCTGTTTCTACAGCTAATTTATTGATGATACACGCACCGCCTGACGGCAAAGTACCAATTCTCGCCATTTGCGAGTCATCACCGGATATATGATTTACAATCTTTTCATGGGCTACGATGTCCGGACCGAATTTATCGATCATTTCTTCCTTGGTTGTGGGTCTGTGAAAACCGGTAGCCACGAGAATTGTAATATCAATGGCAGGATTCACCTCACGGATTCGACGCAGCAAAATCGGCATGGTAATCTTACTTGGTACCGGTCTGGTATGGTCACTGGTGATGATGACCATGTTCTTTTTCCCTTTAACCAGGTCTTCTAATTTGACACTGCCAATCGGATTATCCAAGGCTTGTTCCACTAATGCTTCTTCAGGTGCCGTAGCCTTATATTCGGCTGAGCCGGATTCTAAAACGCCTTTGAGATTTGCTTCCGGCACCTGGATTGAAATGAAGTCTTTTGAGTATGGTACTTTAAATGTGCGCATATTATAGCCCCCTAATAGATATAAAACCTACGCCCTAAACCTCCATGTGATATGAGTGACAAATAATTTTTGAAAATATATTCATTTTTCTTATCACGAGTTAAATATATCACTCGTCAATCAAATTTGCAATAATTAAATCAAGTTTAGACCATAAAAATAAGCCCAATATACATCATTTCAACGAAATGAATATATTGAGCCTATGCAAAGTTTAAGTTAAACCGTTTTTATAATCCGAAAATCCAGAACACGCCCAAGCGCACAAAGCTGAGTGTGAGCACCCAGAACGCCAAGAAATGAAGGGTACCTTCGAGACCCTGACCTAAACGGTTTGCCCCGGATTTAAATACGATATCGCACCAACACATACTATGCCTCCTATCAAACTAAACTGTCACTGTGACAGGTAATCAATCATTCAATCTTGCCTAATCTCACCTATGTTTTAGATGGTTTTATTTTACTAAATTCGTCATCGTTTCACAATCGAAAAATGACCATTTTGCAATCTTAATATAACCCTATGGCTATCCTTTAGTATTTTGCATCTGTGATATAATAATAACAATAAATTGCATTAACGAAAGGATTTTTCATGGCTATCGACATACTTTTACTTGAAATGATAAAACGCATCAGCTATGCCGTCATACTGGGGCTCATCGTTTCAAGGCTCAAACTTTTCGACCGTCTCATGGTCAACAAACTATCGTGGTTCGACCGCATCGCCTTTACGGTCATTTTTTCCAGCATCGCCATCCTCGGCACCTACGGCGGGATTCCCATTCAGGATGCCCTTGCCAACTCGCGCATGATTGGTATCATGGCGGCCGGTCTCATTGGCGGCCCGTACCTCGGCACGTCCGTCGGTATCGTGTCCGGCTTGCACCGCTATTCGTTGGGTGGTTTTACGGCCCTTGCCTGTGCCATTTCCTCCATCACCGAAGGGTTCTTGGCCGGTCTTTTTCAAAAATACTACAAAGGCAAGCTCATTCCGTGGCCGATTGCCCTCGGTATCGGGTTCTTCGGCGAGATTCTGCAGATGCTTATCATCTTGCTCGTCGCTCAGCCCTATGACCAAGCATACGCCCTCGTAAACAGCATCGCTGTACCGATGACGATTGCCAACTCGTTAGGCCTTGCCCTTTTCATGTATATCATCAAAGCAGGCCTCTACCAACGGACGCAGCAAAAGGCGAATCAGAGTCAAAATATCTTGTCCATCGCCCGCGAAACGGTACGTTATTTCCGTAAAGGTCTTAATCCGGATTCGGCCAATGCGGTTGTGCAAATTATTAAAAAGCACAGCCCCTACGACGCGGTGTCTATTACGGATACGAAGCAGGTTCTCGCCTATATCGGGGCCGAAAGCAATCACCATGCGCCCGGCATGAATGACCATTTGACGCATGTAACCATCGATTCGTTGACGTCCGGTACGATTCATATCGCCTACTCGCCAGCTGAAATCGGTTGTACCCACCCGAACTGTACGCTCAGCAGTGCCATTGTGGTACCGCTCATGATAAAAACGCGTATCATCGGTACGTTGAAGATGTATTATACATCGCCGTCCTATCATCCGGATTCGTCGGATATTGCCTTCGCTCAAGGTCTGGCTGACTTATTTTCAACCCAGCTGGAGCTGACGGAAATCGACTACCAACGTCGTTTGACCGAGGCAGCGAAAATGCAGGCATTACATACCCAGATTAATCCGCATTTTCTGTTCAATACGCTGAATACCATTTCCTCATTGATTCGTACCAATCCGGAGCTGGCAAGGCGTTTGCTCATCAAATTCTCGCAAATTTTCCGTTTTACCTTGCAGTATACGGGCCGCGTTATTATGTTTGAAAAAGAATGGGCTCAGGTCAGCGGTTTTCTTGAAATTGCCATTGCCCGCCACGGCGATAAGTTATTCGTAACGCATAATTTGGACCCCGCTATTTTCAGCTACGGCATCCCGTCCTTAACGCTGCAACCGATTATTGAAAACTCCATCAAGCACGGTCTCCAACCGCGCGAGGTGGGCGGTTCCATCGCCATTGAAGGAACCATGACGGACACGGATATTATAATCACCGTTACCGATGACGGCGTCGGTTTCCAAGGCGACCCGGATTATTATCTGGAACATCCGCCACAAGGTCATATCGGACTTAGCAATGTGCATCACCGCTTGCGCGGTCTCTACGATGCCCCGTACGGTCTTGAAATTACTTCGGTTCCTGAAGAAGGCACCACCGTTGTTATCCGCATCCCTAAAGTTCAACCGGAATCCGATCCGACACCGGAACGAACGGAATAGAAAGGCGATTCTATGATTCGCACCATCCTTATTGATGATGAAGCGCCGGCTCGCGACGAGCTGCGGTACTTACTCACTACCAACCACAGTGATGTAATCGATATTATCGGCGAAGCCGACAACGCTACGGCCGCGATTTCTTTAATTACCCGTGAAAAACCGGCTTTAATCTTCCTTGATATCCATATGCGCGGTCTGTCCGGTTTGGAACTGGCTCAAGTCATTCACGACATTTCACCGGATAGCAAAATCATCTTTGCCACGGCCTATGATGAATATGCCCTCAAAGCCTTCGAGCTGCAGGCTTTAGACTATGTGGTAAAACCGATTGAAGATGACCGTTTGGCTAAAGCGGTTCAGCATGTGCAAAAATTGGTGGGAGCCACCGGCCATACGCAGTCACACGGCACCGGAGCCGCCGGTAACGCAGCCGCAAGTAATGGTACAACCGCTAACCATGCAGCCGCTAACAATGCTACATCAGTTGCGGCCACCGGAGCCAAAAGTGCTCCCGAAGCTATCAGCGTAGCCGGTGCAAAGCAGAACGACGCAAACGATCAAAGCATCAAGCCTGTTATCCGCACTAATAAACTGGCCGTTGATGACGGTGCCCACATCATGCTCATCGACATCGACAGCATCAACTACATTACCGGTGAATCGGGCCGTCTCGACGTTCATACCGATACCGGTAAATACGGCTCCAATAAAACGCTGACGGAGTTACAGGATCGCTTAAAAGGCACATCCCTCTTCCGCGTTCACCGCAGTTATATCGTCAACTTAAATAAAGTGCAGGAAGTCATTCCGTGGTTCAAAGGCACTTATTGGTTACGTTTGCCCCAGCAGACGGCCAAAGGCCAAGAGCTCGTAGATATTCCAGTGAGCAAGGCACAGGTTAAACTGATTAAAGAATTGTTGGGCATCAGCTAAGAAAGCCGCGGACTATAAGACAACGACTTGGACTATACGACAAAGCATCAAATGCTTAATTAATAAGCTAGCCTCAACAATCAGCTTCAAACATTTTAACAATATACGACAAATGCCATAGGCATCGTTACTACGGTTTTCACCGAGCAACGTGTCTATGGCATTTTTTATCTGCTTAACAGCATAATTTAAGGGCGTACATTTATGTTTGTAAGCTATTAGTCGTTTACTTTTTAGCCTATTAACGTTCGATTAAACGTTTTCAGGTTCCATATCTTCGAGAGTTTCCTCTTCGATATCAGCTTCGGTACGGAAATCTTGCGGCTGTTTTGCCAAACGAATCCAGCTGCGAACCGCTTCAACCATAACGACTGCTACCAAGATGAACATGACTACACTAACGCCAACGAGCATCCACTGACCTTCCGGAATGTAGTTGCCGAATACGTTTTGATAGTCAGCCATAACAGTGATGATGGCAATGAAGAAACATGGAATCATCGTTACCCATGCATAGCGTTTGTGGCCAAGGTGCATGATAACCGTTGTACCGATGGCGAGACCCATAGTTGCTAAGAGCTGGTTGGATACGCCGAATAATGGCCAAATGGTACCGATGTTACCTTGTAATACGAGGTAACCCCAAGTGAAACATACGAGGAAGGACGCAATGTAAACGCCTGGTAACCAGTGAGCGTCTTTCATTTTTGGCCAAGCCATACCCAATAATTCCTGCACCATATAACGGCTTACGCGAGTACCGGTATCGATCAAAGTCAAGATGAACAAGGCTTCGAACATGATACAGAAGTGGTACCAGTAGCTCATCAAGTGAGACATGTTAGGAATTTTGGAGAAAATGTGAGCCATACCAACTGCCAAGGATACAGCGCCGCCCGGACGGTGCATCAAGTCTTCCCCTACCATCTGGGAAAGCATTGGCAATTCTTGAACTTGAAGACCCAATGCGGAGAAAGTTTCCGTAGTGGAGTTAATTGCAAAGTAATCGTTTGGATGTAAGCTGGTTGCTGCAATCAAAGCCATCATAGCGATGAAGGCTTCAGTAAGCATCGCACCGTAACCGATTGGGAGCATTTCTTTTTCATTCGTAATCATTTTAGGAGTTGTACCGGTAGATACGGTCGCATGGAAACCGGACAACGCACCACAAGCAATGGTGATGAATACGAATGGAACTGCGGAACCGCTAAGTACAGGGCCACCGCCGTTTACATAGTCGGAGAAAGCTGGCATTTGAAGAACCGGCATAACAAGAATAATACCTAAGGCTAATGCACCGATGGTGCCGACTTTCATGTAAGTGGACAAGTAACCACGTGGAGCTAATAATAACCAAACCGGTAGAGCGGCTGCGAAGAAGCTGTAAACAGCCAACATGATTTGAATGGATTTACGATCCCAAGTGAAGTAAGGGGCCAAAGAAGAATGAGCGATGTCAGGACCGTATACAACAGCGGCCATGATTAAAGCTACACCGATAACAGTGGCTTCACGAATTTTGCCCGGGCGAATCCAACGAAGGTAAATACCGATGAATACGGCGATAGGAATCGTAGCACTTACTGTGAAAAAGCCCCATGGGGAGTTTTCAAGGGAGTTGGCAACTACGGCTGCCATACCGGCCATCGTGATGATGAGCAAGAACAAAGTAGCAAGCAACGTGCCCATACCGGCAACGCTGGAAATTTCGGATTTTGCAATATCCGCAATGGATTTACCGTTATAACGAACGGATGCAAAAAGCAACACGAAGTCGTGAACGGCACCGGCTAATACGGAACCAATCAAAATCCAGAGCACGCCCGGTAAGTAACCGAACTGAGCGGCAATTACAGGACCAACCAAAGGACCGGCACCGGCAATCGCTGCAAAGTGCTGACCGAAAGTAACCCATTTGTTGGTTGGTACATAGTCTACCCCGTCATTAATCGCTACCGCCGGGGTTGTGCGATATTGATTTACTGTTAATACTTTAGCCGCCACGAATGACCCGTACAAGCGATAGGCAATTACGAGTATGAGGGCCGAAGCAATGACTAAATAAAGCCCGTTCATTTCCATAAACATAAACCTCCTAAAATAAATGCAATAAACTATGCTGTAAGATATTTTATAACCTATCTTTATCTGATAGCATTGTATGTTATTTTAGAAAAGGCGTAAACGAGTTTTCGATGAATGGAACAAAAGAGGCGGTCAATAGAAATAAGACCGCCTCAAAGGAAATAGAATTTATTGAGTTTTATCTTTTTACAAACAGCTATTGTATTTACCATAAATACTTTCTGCCGCAAAAAGTCTATTTAATACTACATCTGCTCAAGCGAATTTGCTTTCGCTACTCCCCTTTATCTTTTAAATGGCGTGTCGCAATCTCAGCCAGCTTTTCTATCAATTCCATATTTTCCCGATCTTCATCACTAAGCGATTTTACGTAATCTTTGTAGTCATCCCATGTCATAGCTAATTCCCCTTACCCAATAATATCCGATTTGAATTTATCCCAAAAAAGCGACACTTTCGTGCCGCTTTCGGGTAGGTGATGCCGCCATCACCAAGAGCTCTTAAGAGCCATATGCTACTGTTATACTAACACTTCTATTTATTAATAGCAATGAACAAACAGTTCATTTATGTAAAGTTTCGGTATATATATTGTAATTTTCTTTAAACACTTGAAAAGCTCTTATCAATTAATTATCGAAAATTAATCATAACGCGCTCTGATAAATCGCCAAAATATCTTCCGTCGTAAAGTTGGTATAGGATGTCGGATATCTGTTAGATTTTTCAGCAATCTTAGGCAACGCTTCAGCCGGAATACCCACTTCGGTAAGAGTTGTGGGAGCCCCGATGGATTTGAAATAAGCGCGCAACGCATCGATACCGGCCAAGGCCAAGGTGGCTTCGTTGGCGTATTCGTCTTCGCTGAGACCCCATACATTTTTAGCAAAGCGAACAAAACGAGGTAAATGATCTTTGTAAATATAACGAAGTAACATTGGATGTACAATGGCGAGGCCCGCACCATGCGGAATGTCGTAAAAAGCGGACAACGCATGTTCAATCTGATGGGCCATCCAATCCTGTTTTTTGCCAAGCCCCATAATACCGTTCAAAGCTAACGTTGCACCCCACATGAGGTTGGAACGAGCTTCATAGTCTTCCGGATTTTTAATGGCAACAGCTGCGTTAGCCATGATGTTTTTAAAAGCCGCTTCAATGAGGGCATCGCTCAAGTTGTTGGTTTCCGGCAAGGAGAAGTACTGTTCCATCAAATGGGAGAGCATATCGCAAATACCGTTAATCATCTGATTATGCGGCATGGAATAGGTGTAGACCGGATCTAAATAGGAGAACTGAGGGAACAGCGCATCGCCGTAACCGCCCATTTTCTTCTGCGATTCCCAATTGGTCACAACGCCGCGATTGTTCATTTCACTGCCTGTGGCTGACATGGTAAGCACAACACCAAACGGTAACGCATCGGTTACGTTTTCACGCTTCATAAACATGTGCTCCCACCAGTCATAGCCGGGCTCTGTTTTAGCCACTGCCGCAATGAATTTGGAGCAATCAATAACGGATCCGCCGCCTACCGCCAAGATGAAATCTATCTTATGTTCACGGCACAAATCAGCCCCTTCCTGCACTTTTTCAGTACGCGGATTGGACATAATACCGCTTAGTTCAATGACGTTTTTACCGGCCGCTTTAAGTTGCGCCATGACGTCGTCATAGATGCCGTTGCGTTTAATACTGCCACCGCCATAGGTTAACAGCACGTTTTGACCGTATTTTGCCAAATCTTGCTCTAATTGAGCTACACAGTCCTTGCCAAATACGATTTTGGTCGGATTATGAAATGTAAATGCGTCCATAGGTCTTAACCTCCTTGGTAAACAGGTATATCAATATAAATAAAACCGGCTGTGCTTGGCACAACCGGTCAAGTATCATACTTTAATTGTAAAATATATTATCGTTTTTGTCAGCCATTGAGTAAATCTACTCTATAGGTAATATGCCGCTCATAAATGGTCCCCGCTTTTGTCAGCGATTCGCCGAAATTAGGCATGTTCACATCATTCGGGGCAAATTGCGGCTCTATGCACATGCCGCTGTAAGGCCCGTAATGCACGCCGTCACGGCCGGTCTCATCGAGCCAGTTACCGGTGTACAATTGAAAGCCCGGCGCATTGGAATATACTTCCAGGGCTAAATCAGCTACGTGCATAGTCCCACACAAAGCCAGGTGTTTGGTCATATCCTCCCTATCGCTGAAACGGTGATTAACGGGTAGCGCAAACATTTTGCTGGTCGTAGGCAGGCGCAAAACATACTGATGATCATAGCCTCTATATTCCGCCAATTCTTCCTTATAGGCATTCAAATTGTTCCCTAAGGTACGCCATACACTGAAATCAAAAGGTGTTCGTTCTACCGAAGCAATATGACCGGTAGGGATTTGGTTTTCACCAAACGGCATGTAACGAATCGCGTCTAAGCGCAATTGGTGATTCGTTATCAACGGCTGTTCTTTAGGGCCTTCATTAGTGGTCGACGCCTCTGGTGCCTCCTGCAGAGCGGCAAAATTACGATTCTTGGTCACGCTCGCTAAATCGGTGCCGTTCAAATTAAAATAACTGTGCCCCGTAATATTAACTACGGAATTACGGGATGTCATATAGCGATACGTTAAATTCACGTCCGCCCCATTGACGATAATATCCAGTTGTACTCGCAAGTCGCCGGGAAAGCCGTCTTCTTCACTGCGCAACATCGTGGCCAACGTGATTTTATCATAATTAAAGGCCTGCTTAGCGCTTTGCGGCACTAAATGCCACACGTCAAAACTTAAACTGTTTTCACCACTGTGTAATAAGTTGGGACCGTTATTCGGCTTCCAATGATACTCGGTGCCGTCAATTTCACAACGAGCGCCGGCAATTCGATTGGCAACCCTACCGACGGACGCACCTAAATAGGACGTGCCCGCTTCATAGCCTTGTAAGGAGTCATAGCCCAACACAATATTGCGATCTAAGGGTTTAACAATAAAGTCGACGATGGTGGCCCCTCTGTCGATTACGCGCAGCTTAATTGTATCCGATTCCAATTCATACATAGTAACAGGTTCACCATTAGCCGTTGTGCCCCAATCAAATCGTTTCATTACACCACCTCATTTTCCGTTCAAGCTGACCATTCACCCTATGGTCAAACCCAAACTGCCGCTTTCTTCACATAGTTTAGCCTAAACTGTCCTTTACACCCTATAAGTCTATACTTAACCGCCGATGCGCCACATGGCACGCTTAGGCGCCGCCATATCCGGCCCTTCGTGCTGCTCACGGCGCAGCTGCAATACATCTTTAATGTGCTCAGCCAATTCTTCGGAGGACTTACCCTGTCGCACCAAGCTGACCAAATCCGCTTCATCATCGCGCAATAAGCAAAGACGCAAACGCCCGTCCGATGTGAGTCGCACGCGGTTGCATTCATGGCAATAGCTGTGGCTCATTGGGAAAATAAAGCCCACCACCGGACCTTGCGGCAATGCATAATACGTAGCCGGACCGAAGCCGGTTACCGATTTAGATTTTTTAACAGCAGTCGCTTTACCGTCTTTGACTTCATCCGCTTCAACACCATTACCGTTGTTGCTTTTAGCGCCCTTTTTAGCTCCGTTCTTTTCAACCGGAATTAGCGGTCCCCCGCAGATTCTGGTTAGCTGAGCCTGCCACTCTTCAAAAGTCGGGCCTCTAAATGTCTGGCCTTGGAACGGCATGTATTCAATAAAACGCCAGATGACCGGCCATTTTTCCATATACGCCAATAAGGAACGCACCATATCGTCGGACATGGGTTCCATTAGTACTGTATTTATTTTAACCGACGTGAAACCCGCTGCCAAGGCCGCTTCAATGCCTTCAATAACGGCCGGCAATTGACCGGTTCGTCCGGTTCGTACATCAAAGATAAGCTCATCCACCGCATCAAGGCTGATGTTTACGCGATTAAGACCAAGCTTTTGAAGCTCCTTGGCCCGTTTCCCCAACAAGCTGCCGTTGGTCGTCATGGATACGTCTTCAAACCACTGACGCTCCTGCAGTTTCTGGAGTAATTCGTCCAAATGCGGATAGAGTAGCGGTTCACCGCCCGTAAGACGCAAGGCTCGTACGCCCAGTTGATGAAACGCCCCCAAAACAGTGAGCCATTCATCGGGCGTCAATAAGTTCGTCTGAGTTTCCGGCGTAATCGCCTCCGGCCGACAATAGGGACAACAAAAGTTGCAGGCTTCGGTCAGCGAAAGACGCACATATTCAATTGTCCGTTGCCAATTATCCTGCACCATACAATTCAATTCTCCTTTATTTGTTACTGACGGTCACTTCATCGCCGACGCGAATCTTGCCGCCTGCAAGCACACGGGCAAAAATCCCTTGGATCGGCATAATACAGGAACCCACCTGTTTTTGGATTTCACAACCGGAATGGCATTCCTTGCCGATTTGTGTCACTTCAAGCACAATACCGTTGCCCACATTGAGCTTCGTGCCCACCGGCAATTCGTATAAAACGAGGCCTTCCACGGTGATGTTTTCAGCAAAATCGCCGGGATTCACATCGGCTCCCTTGGCGCGCATCAAGTCGATACTCTGAATGCCGAGCAAGCTAATCTGACGGTGCCATTTACCGGCATGAGCATCGCCGGCCATGCCGAAATCGGTCAACAATTCCGCTTCCGAAATGTTGTGTTTTTTCTGACCTTTTTTTTCACTTATGGAAATAGCAATAATCTTTGCCATATATATGTAAATCCTTTCTGTTGCATACAAAAATACATCATCATTAAAACCATAGCCACCATAAATCTAAAACATGCACCGGTTCTAATAATCTATATCTAGTATGCCACCGCAGGCGCCGGTTTGTATGTTGCACCGGCAACGCCCGCATTGATTGTTTTCAATATTCTAAACTTTATTATAACATGCTATAATTGAATTTAATACTGTTTAACAAAATAATGCCATATTTATTCAACATAATACTATCGAGTTCGAAGCTATGCTGAATACCGCGTATCGTTGAATAAACAACAAGGGACCACAAATCAATGTGGTCCCTCTATTTTGCAAAAATTCAGACGATTTTAAGCATCATCTTTTTATGATTGCTCAGCCAATTAACCGATTAATCTTCCTCTTCCACCGCTTCTTCGTGACCCACGCCGTTGAAGATAAGGTTCAACACAACGGCGGTCAAACTGCCAAGGGTGATACCGCTATGAAGGATAACGGACGTCCAGCTTGGGAAGTTATGATAGAAGTTCGGCTCGGTCAAGGTTACCATGCTCATACCGATACTTACGGCTACGAGCATCAAGTTATAGTTGCCATCAAAGTTTACTTTGGAAAGTGCGCGAATACCACTGGCAATAATCATGCCGAACATGGCAATGCCGGCACCGCCCAACACGGAGTTCGGAATGCACGCAACAATGGCCGCCATCTTAGGCACTAAACCGAGCACCACGAGAATAAGACCGGACGTTGCTACTACGAAACGGCTTTTCACACGAGTTACCGCCAAAAGACCTACGTTCTGCGCAAACGCCGTGTATGGGAAACTGTTAAAAATGCCGCCGAGCATTGTGGATAAACCGTCGGCCCGCAAACATCTGGCGAGTCCTTTACGCCCCATCGGTTTCCCTACAATTTCACCGATAGCTACGCAGTCGCCGGTCGTTTCTACCATAACTACAAACATAACGATAATCATGGAGATGATGGCGCCCACATCAAAGGTCGGATAACCGAAGGAGAATGGTGTAATAAAGGCCACCCAATCTGCTTGGCCTACTTTGCTGAAATCGGCTACACCCATGATAGTGGCAATAATGGTGCCGCCAATGAGCCCGATCAACACGGAGATGTTACTCAAAAAGCCTTTACAATAACGATATACGATAATAACAATGGCTAAGGTAATAAAGGCCAAGAATAAACTCATAGGACTGGCAAATTCAGGTGATGTCGGCTTGCCATACCCTGTAATCCAACGCACGGATACCGGCAATAAAGTAATACCGATAATCGTGATAATCGTACCGGTTACCACCGGCGGGAATAAACGGATTAAACGACTGAAATACGGCGCTATCAGGAAGGTAAACAGGCCGGCCACGATTATGGCCCCATAAATAGCCGTCATACCGCCTTGCGTACCGATAACAATCATCGGTGTAACTGACGCAAAGGTAACGCCTTGAATCATCGGAATTCGAGCGCCCACTTTCCAAAAGCCCAAGGTCTGAATCAGTGTGGCAATCCCACAAGTAAATAAATCCGCGTTAATTAAGTGAATTAACTGTTCCGCTGACAAATGCATGGCCTGAGCCACAATAATCGGTACGGCTACGGCACCGGCGTACATGGCCAACACGTGCTGCAAACCATAGGCAAATAGTTGCGTAGGCGGCAGCATTTCATCCACGGGATGTAATGACCGTTTTGTTTCTTCGCTCATGAGAACCTCCTCATACTAACAACCTGCTTAATACCTACTGATAATTATATACCCTCTTATATAATTATATTTTATACAGTTTCCATCAATAAGACAAATATCCGCGCAACAAATTCATAACTATTTTTTGTCGTTTAATAATTTATTCTTATTTAATCTAAACTATATATTTATCCTATTTATTAAACAATGATTGTTCCGTTTTGTCAAAATTATTTTTTTGAAAAAACAAAGCACCTCATATGAAAGTAATTTTGATAGCGGTTTCAAAAGAGTAAAGGGACAAAAGGCGATTCCCCCACAGCACCGATTAAAGTTAAAGCTAATAAGGCTAACTTTTTGGCACTATACTCAGAATCGCCTTTATCTAATATTCAATTTTTAAATTTAGCATCTGATGAGTTTTCAAATTTAGCATTTAACGAGTTTTAAATTTAACATTTGATACTGTATTAATTTTAATTCTTATTTAATCCTAATTGCTATTTAATCTTATCCGGCCGATCCGACGGATGTCCTTCGCTGCCGTTCGAGAGCACGTTCATAAGCACGGCTACCAAGCTGCCCAAGGTAATGCCGCTATGCATTACGGTCTGAGCCCATTCAGGGAAGCGGGCAAAAAAGCTCGGATACACTAGTGTAATCATGCCCACGCTGATGCTGACTGCTACAATCATCAAGTTATAATTGCCTTCAAAGGATACTTTACCTAAGGCGCGAATCCCGCTGGCAATAATCATACCGAACATGGCAAGACCGGCTCCGCCGAGAACGGCACTCGGAATGGACGCAATCAAGGCCCCCATCTTAGGGAATAAGCCCAATACCAATAGAATAATACCGGAGCAAGCCACTACATAGCGGCTCTTAATGCCCGTTACCGCTACAAGCCCTACGTTTTGAGCAAACGCAGAATGTGGGAAGGTATTAAGTACACCCGCCAAAGCGGTGGAGATACCATCAGCCCGGAGGCAGGCGGCGAGGTGCGGTTTATTGATCTTGCGCCCTACGATTTCACCGATAGCAATGCAGTCACCAGTCGTTTCCACCATAATAACGAGCATTACAATCAGCATGGACAAAATGGCGGACCATTCAAACCGTGGGAAGCCAAAATACAGTGGTGGCACGATGCCGACCCAGTCAGCGTGACCAACGGCACTAAAATCGGTATAGCCCATAAAGTACGCCACCATAGTGCCGCCCATGAGACCGATTAAGATTGATAAATTACTGATAAAGCCTTTAAATACACGGTACACGAGCACCACGATGGCTAACGTAATTATGGCTAAGCCCAGATTGTGAAGGCTTGCAAAATCCGCTGAATTCGGATTGCCCCCGCCGGCCCAGCGAACGGCTACCGGTAAGAGCGAAATACCGATTAAGGTAATAATTGTCCCCGTTACAACGGGTGGGAAAAAACGAATCAATTTACTGAAATACGGCGAAATCAAGAACCCGATTAAGCCGGCCACGATAACGGCGCCGAAGATGGCCGTAAGGCCGAATTCTCGGCCGATAACCAACATCGGTGCTACCGAGGCAAAACTAACACCTTGAATCATTGGGATTCTGGCCCCTATTTTCCAGACCCCCAAGGTTTGAATCAAGGTAGCAATGCCGGCCGCCATAAGGTCGGCATTGATTAAACATGTCAAAAGTTCTGTGGAAAGGCCCAATCCTTGGGCGATAATAATCGGCACGGCTACCGCACCGGCATACATGGCCAGTACGTGCTGCAAGCCGTAAGCAAACATCTGTCCCACCGGTAAAATTTCATCTACCGGATTCACGCGCTTGGTGCCACCCGGCATTGTTACTTCAACCGCATCCGTTAGTGTTTCCGTAAGTTCATCGACGCCTACAGCGTTCGACTGCACTACTTCGGTTCTATCCGTTGTCATACCCCTTCAACTCCTTGCCTATCGTTTATAGCCTGTATGTTGCAAAGGAAGTCGCCGACGTTCTTCTTTATCAATATGACGGTATGCATTGGATATAGCCGGAGCCATCGGAATGCTGGCAATTTCGCCAATCCCTTTCGCTCCGTACGCCATTTGGTCCGGCGTACCCTTTTCAACAAAATGTACGGTAATGTCCGGCCGCTGTTTCGCTCTGAGTAAACCCAAGGTTCCATATTTAGTTACTACACGACCGTTATCCATTTTAAAATCTTCTGTTACGCCGTAGCCCATGCCCATCAAAGTACCGCCCTCAACCTGCCCCTCACAGGCTTTCGGGTTAATGACACGTCCTACATCAAAGGCTACGTCCATTTTACTTACAAAGTTTTTCTCATCGATTGTGGCCACGCAGGCGCCATAACCGTACGCCACATGACTTACCGGATGCGGTTTGTCACTGCCCATCGGGTCCGTAATGCCGTGATATTCACCGTAATATTCACAACCTTCCAGGTCTTTTAACGTTTTCCCCGAATCAAGCACAGCTTTTAGCTCTTGGGCTGCCACATGCGTTGCCTCGCCGGTGAAAACAGTCTGTCTCGATGCTGTGGTAGTTCCCGAATCCGGCGTTCTATCCGTATCCGGCGCCTCAACGATGACATCATCCGGCGAAATTCCGGTAGTTTCGCAGAGAATATGAGTGGCTACGGTACCCAAACCTTGGCCGATACAGGCTGCAGACGTACGAATGCGCACTTTACCGTCCCGTACTTCAAGGCGTACACGACCCGTATCCGGCAAGCCTACGCCGATACCACTATTCTTCATACATACGGCGAGACCCGTTCTAGGTGAAGCATAGTAGGCCTCTTTTACCGCTTCCAAACATTCAACGAGCCCCGTTTCCGGTCCCGCCAATTGCCCATTCGGTAAGGATTCACCGGGGCGAACTGCGTTTTTATAACGGAACTCCCAAGGATCCATGCCCACCATTTCGGCGAGTAAATCAATGTTAATTTCCTGACCGAACACGCTTTGCGTTACGCCAAACCCCCGGAACGCACCGCCCGGTACATTATTGGTATAGTAGCAGGTACCTTCCACCGAGAAGTTGTCATAGTGGTAAGGTCCGCCCGAGTGGGTGCAGGCCCTTTGTAAAACCGGACCGCCCAAGGATGCATAAGCACCGCCGTCTGACACAATAACAACCTTGCTGGCTACCAAATTGCCTTCTTCATCACAGGCCGTGGTAATATCCATTTCCATAGCATGGCGCTTCACATGAATGTCCAGACTTTCCTGTCGTGAAAACTTCACTTTCACCGGCCGCTTGGTATGCCAAGCCATGAGTGCCGCATGATGCTGCACGCTCATGTCTTCCTTGCCGCCGAAACCGCCGCCTACCAGCATGCTGTGAACATGAATTTCACTTTGATCGACTTTTAACATACGGCTTACTTCGCGTTGCTCATCATACACGCTTTGACCACCCGTATACAGGTTGAGTCCGCCGTCTTCACGCGATTCCGCAATGGCACATTCCGGTTCCATGAACGCATGGTCCGTTTGCGGCGTCGAATAGTGACGGGTTACCACATATTTAGCCGCTTTAATAGCTGCGTACGCATCACCGCGATTAAGCACTTGATGGGATGCATATTGCCACCACTGTGAATGAGCGGTGCATCCGGTGCCATAGCCGCTTCCGGCGTTAGAATCGGGGTCAGTTCCGTATAGGTAACGTCCACCAAATTGCACACTTCATCAAGCGTGTCCTTATGTTCTGTCGCCACAAGGGCAATGGCATCGCCTATATAGCGCGTCGTATCGCCTTCGGCGATGAGCACGTCCCAATCTTGGATGATATGCCCCGTTTTATTAAAAGGCACGTCTTTCGCCAATAGCACCGTTACGCAATCGTGATGGGCTAAGGCCTTGGAAATGTCGATATGTTCCACCACGGCTCGCGGATATTAACTGCGTACCGCTTTGGCATAAATCATGCCCGGCAACACCATGTCATCGGTGTATAAACCGGTGCCCAAGGTTTTTTCCTTCGCATCGACCCGATGGAGTAAGCTGCCGATTTTACCGGATCTGTCGCTCTCGGGAATCGGACTGTTTTCACGAAATAGTTTCGCTGCCAACAAAATGGCGTCTTCAATTTTTACATACCCCGTGCAGCGACAAATATTACCGTTAATCGCTAACTTCACATCGTCGCGGGTAGGATTTAAATTCTCATCTAACAATGCTTTGGCGCTCATAACCATGCCGGGAATACAAAAACCGCACTGCACGGCACCGCATTCACCAAAAGCATATACATACACGTCTTTTTCTCGCTCCGTCAAGCCTTCGATGGTCACAACCGGCTTATCCGCCAACTGTGAAACCTTAAGTACACAGGCTTTTACCTTTTTCCCGCCGGCAATGACTGTACAAGCCCCGCAAGCGCCCGCTGCGCAACCATCCTTCGTCCCCGTTAAGTGAAGGTCATCGCGCAAATATTGAAGCAATGTCTTGTCCGTTGCTGTTTCATGCCATTGTCCGTTAATTTGAAATTTAAACATAGGGTAAGCCTCCCTCCTTCAACATTGAAGGGTTATAGATAATAAGGCAGCTCCTTACTGAATGCACTTACTATCGACTGTAACGGGCTCGGTAATTTTTCAAGCAGAAGCACGGCTTCCTGCCCCTTAAAACGGAACCCCCATTCTTCACCGGCTTTGTAGAAGCCGTCATTTTCACTTGCCTGTAACCGCGCTTTGTCTAAAAAGAAGGTCAATCGATCTTTGTACGGTTGGCAAGGTTCGATGCAATTGCAGGCGCAGTTACCGCATTCATTGCACGCTTCATCAATGTGAATAATCAGTTTTTGACCATCCACCGTAACGAGTTCATTAGACCGGTTCGGGCAAACACGAACGCAAGTACCACAGGTTACGCGGCACCGGTAATCTTCACTGTGAGCCGCCTGAAAACCGGGCTGTTTCGCTCTTTTTATGCGCATAGCCTCGGTTTTGTGGAATTCCGGTGATAGCGCCACGGTTTGTGCCAACTTTTCGATGGCCGGTACATTTAACGCAGTAATAGAATCATAGTCTTTACTTTCTACGCGTTTTGCCAAATCATCAAGCTGATCGTAACCGGCACCTTGCAGCAAGGTGGTACATACCGTAATCGGCCAAATGCCGGTTTCAAAAATATCCCCGATGCTCTTGCGGTCGGCGCCGCCGCTATAGGAAATAGCGAGTTTACCGTCTAATGCTCGGCTCAGCTCGGCCGCCAAGGTAATCGTCAATGGCAATAAGGCTTTGCCGGCCATATACATTTGCTCGCCCGGCAGTTCTTTTTCAAGAATTTGAACCGGGAAGGTATTGGTGAGCTTAACGCCGAATTGCTTACCGCACTTTTGACCTAACGCTTGTAAGCGCTCTATCATCGGCACGGCGTCAGCCATAGTGGGATCCACTTCAAATTGATGTTTATCAAACTTTACATAGGCAAAACCGGCATCGTCCAATAAAGTGCGTACGCGGTCATAGCCGAGTAAAGTAGGATTACATTTCAAATATAAGTTGAGACCCTTTTCTTCCAACAAATAGCTGCAAATGGCTTCAATTTCATTGGCCGGGCAACCGTGCATGGTAGATAAGGTAATGGACTGACAAATATCTGAATTAATGTTTTCAACATAAGCTGCATCAATCTGCTTGAATCTGTCTAAATTAGCCAAGGTCCATGCTTTGCAAGCCTGCCAGGTTTCCGTCTTACCGGCGTCTTTTAAGTTTTCAATAAAAGCGTCGATTAAAGGGTCTTTGATGCCCGCTAAATTATAGCCCACACTCATATTGAAGATAAAGCCGTCCGGACTCCCCAAACCAAATTCTTTACTGATTAATTTGAGGGCAAACCAGGCTTTAATATATTCCGCCATGGCTTCATCCGCTCTGTATTCAGCGGACCATTCCACGTTGTACGATTCATCATTGGAGTAGATGCATGGTCTCGGAATACCAAGTTCTTCGCCGTACATGGTTTGCACGGTTTTCAATTCGATAAACCGTGCGCCGCCCACATAGGCGGCAATAATATTCTGCGCTAACTGGGTATGCGGCCCGGCTGCCGGTCCCAATGGGTTTTCCAAGGTTTTGCCAAACAACTTCAGCACCTTGGTTCCTTCGTAGTGGTGAATTTTAGTTACATTATAAATACGTTGATGAAGAGCATATTCCTGTAGAATATGATTCATTAATTTATCAAAACTTACCGGGTACATAATATCGCTCATGAGGACTCACTCCTTTTTGCGAACATCGAATACATTACACCTGTAATTTATACTTCTTATTTATGTCTGTAGTTTAGGCCTATAATGTCGGCTATAACTTTCTGCCTATGATGTCTGCCGGAAGATTACGCTTCCAATTTAAGCCTTTAGTTGATGCCACAGTTCTTCGGCTATCTCACGTACTTCGCCGAGCAACGCCTGTTTATCGAGGCCCTGCCATTGGCGATTTTGGTACCGCACCACGCCGTTACTGATTGTCGTCACTACATTCATGCCGTTGGCACCGAATAGGAGGTGACCGTTAATATTATCAGCGGTTAAGCGTGTTGGCGGTTCATAATCCATCACAATTACATCGGCTGCTGCGCCCGGTGTCAAAATACCGGTGGTGATGTGGAAAAACTGTTCCGCCATCTTGCGGTTCGTATCAAAGAGCATGGTCGGAATTTCAACCCACCCTTGATTTGGTAAACCGCTGCGATATTTAACGAGGCAATTCGCCGCTTTATAGGATTCCAACATATCGCTGGTGTAACCGTCCGTGCCGAGACCTACACGTAAACCCGCTTTAGTCATGGCCAAAATATCCGGTGCCCCTACGGCATTGCCCATATTACTTTCCGGATTATGGACAACCATAGTATCCGTCTTTTTAAGAATTGAAAGTTCATCCGCATCAATATGAATACAATGGCCGGTAATCGTAGTCGGTCCTAAAATCCCTTCGTCATAAAGTCGATTGACAACCCGTTTACCGTATTTAACGATGCTGTCTTCTTCATCGCTTATACCTTCGGCAACGTGAATATGATAGCCCAAACCGTCCGTATTTTGCGTCCGTACATAATCAAGCGTGGCCGGACTCAATGTAAACGATGCATGGAGACCGAACATAGCCGCTAATTCAATATCCTCCGGTTCAGCTTCTTTTACTGTCTTACCGAAGCGCACATTTTCCGCTACGGCTGCTTCCATGGCTTCTTGCCCGTTCCGATCGCTCACTTCGTAGCAAAGACAGGAACGAACGCCAAACTCTTTGGCCACATCACCGATAACACTGAGGCTGCCGGCCGTTTCACCATAACTGGCATGATGGTCAAAAATCGTGGTAACGCCGTTTTCAATACAGGCCATATAGGTAGCCACCGCACTGGCCCACACGGAATTTCTGTTTAGATTATTGTCTAAATAAAACCACATGCCTTCTAAAATCTCGTTAAAGTTAGTGGGATTGTAATTCGGTAGTGCCAGCCCGCGTGCCAAAGCGGAGTAAATATGATGATGGGCATTAATAAACGCCGGCATAATCAACTTGCCATGCGCATTAATTACGGTAGCGTCAGGATATTTCGCCTTCAGCTCATCGTAACCGCCCACCGCGATAATCGTCTTGCCGTCCATCACGACGGCACCGCGCGTAATCATAGGCTGAGCCGGATTTCTTGTAATAACCGTACCTTCGCCAAGTAATAACATAGTTAGCCACCTTTCTACCGGTGTATACGTGTACCGGTTTTGCCTTCAAGCCCTTCTTTGGCTTTTTCCAATAAGGTGATAATGGCTGTGCGGCCCGGTTTGCTATCAGCAAATTGAATGGCCGCTTCTACCTTCGGCAGCATGGAACCGGCGGCGAATTCACCGTCCGCAGCATATTGTTTAGCTTCCGCTACCGTCATTTCATCGAGCCACTGTTCATTCGGCTTACCGAAATGAATGGCTACTTTTTCAATGGCTGTCAAAATTATAAATACATCCGCATCAATGGCCTGTGCCAAGACGCTGCTGGTCCAATCTTTATCAATAACTGCGGAGGCCCCGCTTAAATGATTGTCTTTTTTCACAACCGGAATACCGCCGCCACCGCAGCAAATCACCAATTGATGACCTACGAGTTGCTTAATGGCATCCAGTTCCACAATTTCCATAGGTGCCGGCGAAGCGACTACCCGTCGCCAACCGCGCCCCGAATCTTCTACGCATTTGTAATCATAATGTTCTTCCGCATAGCGCGCTTCTGCTTCACTCATGAAGTGACCGATCGGCTTCGTAGGATTTTTAAACCCCGGATCATTTTCATCGACCCGTACCTGCGTCACCATGGTGGACACTGCTAAGTCACGAATGTTGCGATTTAACAGTTCTTCTCTTAGCGCGTTCTGAAGGTCATAGCCGATATAGGCTTGACTCATGGCTACACAAACCGATAATGGTGTATTCGGTTGTTTCGGATTTTCTCGCGATAATGCAGCCATAGCGTTATTTATCATCCCCACTTGAGGACCGTTGCCGTGTGTGACAACAACTTCGTACCCCATTTCAACCAAATCAACGATGATTTTTGAGGTCCCTTTAACTGCTTGCATCTGTTCCGGTAGCGTATTGCCCAATGCATTGCCACCTAATGCAATAACTGCCCGTTTTGCCATACTGTATACCTCTGAAACTTATACCTTAGCACCGGGCTATAGGGTAGTTTTGCAACGCTATAGCCACAGTACCTTGCTTCCAATTAACGATCTATGCGCGCTTTACCTTTAGCCTGTAAATCTTTCAATTTCTGTACAGGGTCTTTGAATTTGCTAAGGAAAATCATAGCGGCAATTACGTATGGTTTATAGCTTGCTTCTTTATAAAGCGGTACACGATAGCGGTCAAATACAGTGGCGTCTACTTCGCCGGTTTCACAGCTTACGCCGGTAATATCGGCCGGTAAGCAGTGCAAGTATAAGGCTTTGCCGTCTTTAGTGAGCTTCATCATGTCTTCGGTGCAAGCCCAATCTTTATAATTAGCATTCTGTTGTAATAATTCTTTTTCTAAGGTATCAATTCCTTCTAAATCGCCATCGCCATATAATTTAGTTCGTTTTTCCATAGCCGCGAACGGTGCCCAGCTCTTAGGGTATACAATATCAGCGTCTTTGAAGGCTTCTTTCATGTCGTGGGTCTTTTTAAAAGAACCGCCCGATGCCGCTGCATTCTTCTTAGCTACTTCTTCTACTTCCGGCATTACTTCATAGCCTTCCGGATGGGCCAAAACAACTTCCATGCCAAGGCGCGTGAATAAGCCGATAACCCCTTGCGGTACGGATAAAGGTTTGCCGTAAGATGGAGAGTAAGCCCAAGTCATAGCCACTTTTTTGCCCTTTAAGTTTTCAATACCGCCGAACTCTTTAATAATGTGAGCTGCATCGGCCATAACCTGAGTCGGATGGTCGATATCGCACTGCAGGTTCACAAGATTCGGACGCTGTTCCAACACGCCGTCTTCAAAGCCTTCTTTAACCGCATCAGACACGGCATGCATATACGCATTGCCCTTGCCGATGTACATATCATCGCGAATACCGATTACATCGGCCATGAAAGATACCATGTTGGCCGTTTCGCGAACCGTTTCACCATGGGCAATCTGCGATTTACCTTCATCAAGGTCTTGCACTTCAAGGCCCAAGAGGTTACAAGCGGATGCGAAGGAGAAGCGTGTACGGGTTGAATTATCGCGGAATAAGGAGATGCCGAGACCGCTGTCAAACACTTTCGTGGAGATATTCTGTTCACGCAAAGCACGAAGCGCATCAGCTACGGCCCAAACGGCTTTTAATTCATCATCACTTTTTTCCCAGGTAAGGAAAAAATCCTCGCCGAATATATTTTTACAATCCAATTTGGCTAATTCACTAACTACTTTATTGAAATCTGTCATGATACTATCCCCTTTATTTACAATACATAGTTGGTAAAGCTGCATATACAGCGGCACAAGTTACAAGGTCCTGTTTCCAAGTTTTTTCATTCGGTGCATGAGCCTGTGCTTCTGCGCCCGGACCGAAACCAATACATGGAATGCCGTTGCGTCCCATAATGGAAACGCCGTTAGTGGAGAATGTCCATTTATCCGTCAACGGACGTGCTTTACGCATTTCAACGGTCGTGCTGTCGCCGATGCGTTCCGTGCCGTATAAGCCTTTATAGGCTTCTTCAAGCGCAACTGTTACCTTGTGGTCTTTAGGAATAACCCAGGTTGGGAAATAGCATTCAATCGGATATACAAGTCCTGTGTACGATGGACGATCATATTGGTACATGGATACGGTCACATCATCGCCGTATTTCTGTACGGCCGGTAAAGCTCTGATTTCATCGAGGCAGCTTTCCCAAGTTTCACCGGCTGTCATGCGGCGGTCCAAGGATACGGCGCAAGAGTCAGCTACGGCGCAACGACTTGGGGATGTGAAGAAGATTTCCGAAGCGGTAACCGTACCGCGACCGAGGAATTGCGCTTCTTCCCATTGATCGTTATATTCTTTGTCGAGCATTTTTACGAGGCCTTTAATCTTCGTTTCAGCGGCCGCATCGTTTTCATTAAGGGCTCTGATATCTTGTAAAATATCGGCCATTTTATAAATTGCATTGTCACCGCGTTCCGGTGCGGAGCCGTGGCAGGAAACGCCTTTTACGTCGATGCGGATTTCCATACGTCCTCGTTGACCGCGATAGATACCGCCGT
The DNA here is from genome assembly GCF_008679445.1 of Veillonella sp. LMAG:90. NCBI lineage: Bacteria > Bacillati > Bacillota > Negativicutes > Veillonellales > Veillonellaceae > Veillonella > Veillonella sp. LMAG:90. The sequence continues at coordinate 1,025,087 of NZ_NAND01000001.1, read as the reverse complement.
CCGTAGGTTCCGTAGATACTACAAATTCAGGGCGAATTTTACTTTCTTTAATCATGTATTCCCAGCAAAGGCCGTCACAGTCTTCTTCCTGAACGGTACCGGTTACGAGTACGCGATATTTATCGTTCAAAAGGCCTAAGTCTTTCATGATTTTAGCGCCGTAAATGGCGGAAACGATACCACCCAACTGGTCCGATACACCGCGACCGCCGATTTCGGTGGCCGATTCAAAACCTTCATACGGATCAAATGTCCAGTTTTCACGATTGCCGATACCTACCGTATCAATATGAGCATCATAAGCAATTAACGTTTTACCGCTTCCCATATAGCCCAACACGTTCCCTTGCGGATCAATCAGCACTTCATCAAAACCTACGGCTCGCATTTCCTCCGCAATGCGATCGGCATGGCCCTTTTCATCAGCACTTTCACCGGGAATTGCCACGATGTCACGCAAACATTTCGTCATAGCCGCTTCATAGCTCTGCGCTGCTTTTTTGATAGCTTCAAAATCCATAATACAACCTCCTCAATACCTACACATTCTTACTTATAATCATTTAATTGATTAACCTAATTTCTACGCATTCTCACCAAAATCAATTAATTGATTCCCTTATTTTTTACCGTACCAAACGATGTCTTTATAGCGAATCGGATCGGTGTCGCCTTCGGTGGAGAAACATAATACCTTCGATGTTTCGTCCAAACCTAAGATGTCTTTTAATTCCTTATATTCCGGACAAGTCATAATGGCTGCGACCGTCCCCAACGGTGCTGCGCCGGATTCTCCGGATGTAATCGGCGTATCCCCTTTTATCGGAGCTGCACTGATGCGCATGCCCCACTCGGCTACCCAATCCGGTGCGGATACAAACACATCAGCGTGATTTCGTAAAATTTCCCAACTTATCGTATTCGGCTCGCCGCAAGCAAGACCGGCCATAATCGTCTGCAAATCGCCGCCCACCATACGCGGTTTACCGTCACCGGCTACAGCCCCTTGATATAGGCAATCTGCCGCTTGAGCTTCCACTACGATAATTTTCGGTTGTTGCGCCTCATTTTTATATAAATTTCTAAAATAGCCTGTAACGGCACCGGCTAACGATCCTACCCCGGCTTGAACAAAAATGTGAGTCGGCATAGCACCGGCCGTCGCCAATTGTTCACCCGCTTCCAAGGCCATCGTGCCGTAACCTTGCATGATCCAGCTTGGTACCTCTTCATACCCTTCCCAGGCTGTATCCTGCACAACTACGCCGTTTTTGACCTTAGCCGCTTCGGCTACCGCTTTACGCACACAATCATCATAATTGAGATCTTCAATGGTTACCGTAGCCCCTTCGCGCTGAATATGCTCCAAGCGGGATTTAGTCGTCCCTTTTGGCATAAATACAACGGCTTTTTGACCTAATTGACGAGCTGACCAAGCTACCCCGCGACCATGGTTACCGTCGGTAGCCGTAAAGAACGTAATCTCCGGCATTTGTTTGTGCAATTCTTCGGATGTCATTACGCTATACGGCAAATCCAATACGTCTTTATGGAGCTGCTGCGCTACATATTTGACCATCGAATACGAGCCGCCCAATACCTTAAAGGCATTTAAGCCGAAACGATATGATTCATCTTTAATAAAAAGGCTTCCCAAGCCCCAGAATCTGGCCAACTGCGGCAGTTGCGTTAACGGTGTTGTTTCATATTGTGGAAAACTCTGATGAAACGCGCGGGCTTTTTTGGCTTCCGCCACCGACATGATAGCTAAATTATCATCATTACCCTTAGGTAATGTATTAACTTGCCACTTCAATGAATCCATGTTATACCTCCCATACCTACTAACCTCTAAATCCATCCTATGTGTATCGGCTAACAAATTGTCAGACTGATTATCAGCCCCTTATGTGAGCGAATCAGCCGGTGCTGTAACCGATGTTTATGTCCCCATTATTTAACTTTCGCTTTAATTTGCTCTTCCTTCTCTTTATCTTTAACAGCGTTTAAATCGCTGTATAAAGTAAATCTTGAAATGCCGAAGTATTCTCCGATTTTGTCCGCCGCTTTAGATATTAAAAAGGCGCCCGCATCGTTTAGATACTTCAAAGCTTCGCACCGTTCGGCCTTCGTCATGAGCTGCGCCGGCTTACCTACCTTAGCCACCGCCTGCTCAATTAAATCATCCAGCAAATCAGTTACGCTCGTCGTAATTCGTTCAGCCCCGTCGGCTTCTTTACTTGCCGAAGTGCTCGTCGCGAGCCCCACCGGTTCCGTGAATTGATTTACCATTTGTTGCAAATGAATCAAATTGGTAATGTCTGAATTAATACAGAACACATACGTAATTTGCCCTTTATCATCACGCATGTACATGGTACTGGAGCGAAAAACGCGACCGTCTTTAGTTTTGGTTAAATAACCGTATCGGTCTTCCAAATCTTTGCCGTCATTCTTAAGTGCATCGAGCACCACATGTGACGGTCCGTCACCTAACTTTCTGTTAGATATTTCGCCGTTTTCAATACAAACAACGGTACCTTCCATTTCCGGCGTCCGTACGTCGTGAATTACAATTTCACAAGTTTCGCCAAACTGCTGAGCTAACCCGTGAGCAATTTGTTTCAAATTTTCCAATTCATTTTTCATAAAAACCGCTCCTCACCTTTCACGCATCTTGGCGTCATACAAACTAACTGTTTGGTGTCGTAACCAAATGCCTATGCAAACTGAATGGTCTCAACACCAACTTCCATCGGCATTTTGATTATTCATCCTTCATTTCCAAAATCATTATGCTAACTAATTTTCTGTTAGCCTAACAATTTGTTTTGTTCCTATGATTAAACAGTATCATAACAATTCAAAATATGCAACTGTTAAAAATAAAATAATTAGAGTTATTTATAATTTATCTATTTTCATCTAAACACTATAATTTTCTTCGAAAATATGTTATAAATAAGTATATCGACAAAATCTAATATATAGATACATTGGCTTTTTGCCATATATGGTCCAACGAAAAACGAAATTATTCATAAGGAGTTAATAACTATGAAGTCATTTATTAATGGGGCAAAGCGCGTCGCCAAGGATTACAGCGAGCACAATATCGGCCGTCTGTCCGCGGAAGCAACGTACTATATTATTCTTTCCATAGTGCCCTTCTTAATTATTGCTTTAACGGCTATTTCCGTATTTCTTAGTCAAAATATGGATATCCTCGATCAATTTCTGGCACTCTTACCGCCGGATTCACAACATACCCTGTCAAACCTAATTGATGACTTAGCCAAAAATCAGAGTGGTACGTTGTTCTCCATCGGTATTATTACTGCCTTTTGGACTATGTCGGCCGGTACGCGTGCCTTAATTAATGCCCTTAACACCATGCTCGGCCTCGATCATGTGGAAGAAGGCATGATTAAGATGTACAGCAAAGCATTCTTCTTCACCATTATCGGTACCGTAACCGGTCTCTTAGGGCTTATCCTTTCGGTGTATGGCCCGGCCTTCTTACAGGTAATGCAGCGCTTCATCTTTATTTCTAAAGAAATCATAACTCTCGCCACTATGGCGGCCACCTTATTACCGTTGATTTCTTTCACTTTGGTGCTCACCTTGTTTTATCACTACGCACCGCGCAAAGAAACTGACAAGGACACGCCTAAAGCTACCAAGGAAAACATCAACAAGCTTATTTCTTGGAAGCGCTCCTTCGCGGGCGGCCTCTTAGCTACGATTCTTTGGTTAGCCCTTACCTACGGCTATCGTTTCTATGTTACAAATTTTGCGGGCAGTTCCTCCACGTACGGTCCACTGGTTGGTATCATGATTCTCTTCGTGTGGATTAACTGGTCCGTCCAGGTTATCCTGCTCAGTGCCGAAATCGTGCGCGACCGTTCCTTCGATGCCGAATTAAAAGCGGAAGCGGTTAAACTTAAAATGGAACAAATCGAGCAACTCAATAAAGAGGAGCAAGAAGAAAAAGAGCAGAAAGAGCTTGAAAAAAGAAAAAATTAGCAAAGAACAAAGCGTAGCATTAACTATAAAAACGCAAAAAACGCTGTGACCGATTAATTTCGGTTACAGCGTTTTTATTATTTAGTCAAACCGTATTCGTTTTATTAAAACAGATTACCTCGCAAAATCTAACATAGACCTTGCAACTGTCAAAATTACTTCTCAGCAACCTGTTGGCAACGTTAAGACTATTTTGTCATATTATTCGGCATGTTCTTCCAGCCACTGCAACGCATACTGTGCGTACATGGCGGAGCCGATTGGCAATGCTCGTTCATCAATTTTGAAGAAGTTACTGTGATGGGAATGAACCGCATCAATTTCAGGATTGGCAATACCGAAGAAAGCAAAGCAGCCCGGTTTTTCTTCCAAATAATAAGCAAAGTCTTCGCCGGCCATTGTTTTTTCCATCAAGACCACATTGTCTTCACCAACGAGTTCAGCACCTACGCGATGAGCGAGCTCCGAGCTGGCCGGATCGTTAATCGTCGGCGGTACCATTTGACGGAAAGTTACCTTCGCCTTAGCACCGTAAGCAGCGGCTGTTTCGTTCACCATGTGCGTCATCGTCTTTTTCAAATCATCACCGATGGCATGTTTGAAGTAACGGGCCGTGCCTTCCAAACGTGCGGCGCCGGAAATAACATTATAGCGCGTACCGCTGGTCATCTTGCCGATGGTAAGCACCACGGAATCGAGCGGACTGAAGTGGCGGGACACGATGGTCTGCAAATTCATCACGATGGCTGAAGCCACAACGGTAGCATCCACGGTCAAATGAGGTTGTGCCCCATGACCGCCCTGACCTTCAATATCGATACCGATTTCAAGCGCGGCCGCCATGCGTTCGCCGGCTTCCACGGAAATCTTGCCAACGGGCAGATCAATCCAAATGTGAGCGCCGAAGACACTATCCGTTTCTTCAAACCAGGTACCGAACTGTTTCATGTATTTAGCACCTTCACCGCTTTCTTCGGCCGGCTGGAACACGAGGAATACCTTACCTTGGATTTTGTCCTGCAATGTTTTCAGCATCTTGGCGGCGCCCAATAAAATGGCCATATGCGCATCATGACCGCAGGCGTGCATCTTGCCGTCATGTTTGGACGCGAAGTCATACCCCGTCTGTTCATCAACGGTAAGGGCATCAATATCGGCGCGAAGCATGATTGTTTTACCCTTTTTAGGACCTTCAATCCATGCCACAATGCCGGTGTTTTTTTCAGGATTTATCACATACGGAATGCCCAATTTATCCAGTTCTCCGGCTAAATATTTGGTCGTTTCCTGTTCTTCAAAACTAATTTCCGGATATTGGTGCAAATGGCGACGCCACGCAATGATATCCTTCGTATATTCTTCTTGTAATTTTTTTATTTCAGTTGAATTCATACATTCGCCTCCCAATCTCTTTGTTTTCATGGTAGTGTACCGGAAATGGTTTGTCAAGGTTTTCGGGTTAAAATTCCTATTTTATTACTATGATTTTAAAAATCCATTCTTTTACTCATTTAAAACCATTAAATTAACACAGTTTAGAGCCATTAAATACCTTAGCCCATTAAAACTTGTTAACTTTATACTTTCAACTATGGCAAATAATAAAACTAATATGTTATACTGATTGTATGCATTTTTAACAGAGGGGGAGTTTCTTTTATGGATATGTCTTTATTTCCTTATTTCTTGGTATCATCCATACTCTTGACGATGACACCGGGTCCGGATAATTTATATCTTTTGGCAAAAAGCATCGCCGACGGTGCCAGAGCCGGCATTATTTTAGCCGCCGGTCTCGCCTCGGGCATTGTCTTTCATACATGCCTTGTAATTTTAGGGGTAGCCGCATTAGTTAAAAGTTCACCAATTGCCTTTGCAGCTTTAAAATATGTTGGTGCCGCCTATCTTTTCTATCTTGCCTACGGGGCCTTTACCGCTAAAGTTGCGGAACCGCAACCGACTGAAACAGCCGCCGGTCAAGCTACTGTTGCCGGTTCAAACATCACAACAAACGACACGACAAACAGCGTATCAAGCAATGAAACATCCAGCCAAGCTTCAAGCGATAAATCGTCAAGCCAACCTTCAAACGGTGAGTCATCCGCCTTTGCCATCTATCGCAAAGGTCTCATTATGAACATCTTGAATCCGAAAGTTCTGTTGTTCTTCCTCGCGTTCTTGCCACAGTTCGTGGATCCTAATAATGAATCACCGGGCCTGGCCATTGCTATCCTCGGTGCCGTTTTTAGCTTACAAGCATTCATCTTATTCTCCATCATCGCTCTTTGTGCCGGTAAACTCCGTGGCTTTTTAAACCAGGGGCCTAAATCGCAACGTATGTTGAACCGTATTCAAGGCGTAGTATTGTTGGGTATTGGTTGCTTGTTATTAGTCTTCTAAAAATATAAATTCACATAGCTTCCGGAATAGATAGTGCTATACTTTGTCGTTTATGTTTAACAAAAACAAATGCTGAGGTGACTTTTAACGGTCATCTCAGCATTTTTAGTTCTATATTCTATTATCCAAAAACTTCTTAGTTGAAAACTCTTATTTAACCCAAGTTACGATATCTTCCATAGGCTGACGAGTTTTTTCACGATGAGGCTGTTCATCACGATAGCCGAAGCCCACCATTACGGACACGCCGAAATGTTCTTTGTCGAGAATGCCTTCTTCGCTAAGAATTTCCTCCACTTTTTCAATATTGAAGCCTTCGATTGGGCAAGAGTCAACACCGAGCATAGCAGCCGTTGTCATCATGTTAGCCAAGGCAATGTAAGTCTGTTTGCTGGCCCAGTCGAACATAGCACGGTCGCTATCGATCAATTTGAAATCGTTAGTCTGGAAGTTGCTGTAAGCACCGCGCATCATGTTCTGCACGTCTTCCGGCATGTGTTTGATGTCTTTCATGATGTGTGTGATGTAGTCCGCATCAGCTACGGTATCCGCTTTTTTGCGAGCCAAAATAATTACAAAATGGCTGGCACCGTTCAAGCTGTTCTGAGCGCCCCAAGATACAGGGTATAATTTATCTTTAATGCTCTGTTTTTCAATAATAACGAATTTCCAAGGTTCAAAACCGAAGGAGCTTGGGGACAAACGACCTGTTTCCAAAATCGTGTTAAAATCAGCGTCGGATACCTTTTTATTAGGGTCAAACTTCTTAGTTGCGTAACGATAATTGTAAGCGTTTAAAATGTCTTGTGCAGAAATGCTCATGGGTATCATCCTTTCGAATTAATAATAATTTATACTAAATTTTGAATATCTATCTCATCTATCTTTCGACATGTTTAGTATAGCATATCTAAAAAAATAGTTGAAAAACGCAAAATTTTATATATACTATATATAAATTAAGTTAAGTATATTTTTTATATTTAATATATTAAAATACAACCATAGATTAAAATCCAGGAGAATCGCAATGAAAGCTACTGCCAATAACACAAACAAAAAAGATTTAAAACCTTGCCCGCGTACACTATGCCCGGTAGCCACGACGTTAGAGCTTATTAGCGGTAAGTGGAAAGGTATTATTTTGTACCATCTTTTTACCGGCGACAAACGATTCAGCGAACTTAAGACATTAATCGAAGGCGTCACCCATCGCAGCCTGACCTTGCAACTGCGCGAACTCGAGGCCGACGGTCTTATTACTCGCACCGTATTTCCGGTAATTCCGCCACATGTGGAATACGCCTTATCCCCCTTAGGTCGTACCATGGAACCCATTATCAACGCCATGTATGACTGGGGCGTGGCTTATAATACCCGGCAAGTTGATACTATGCCTGCTGTTCAAAGTAATCAATAAAACTGTGTGTAAGAACTCTTACTATTAGAATACAAAAATCCCGTAACCGATGGCCCCATCGATTACGGGATTTTTGCTGTCATTTCAAACTTCTATTTGCATTAACCCTTTATTAACACTTTATATATTTCATGTTAACGAGTTGTAAGATTAAAAGCTCGACCCATTAATGCTTTCTTATACGCCCGAGTCATTGCTTCTACACTGACTAAATCAAGACTGTCATCATACGTTTCAATTTCAAAATTGCAAACGGCTTGAGCTGCTTTCTTATTTTGCATCACTGCATAGTTATAGGACAACTTCTTTTCTAAATCTGATAAATTAAATAAATAACTCATAATTAATTCCTCCTCCAAATTAGAACTAGCTCTTTTCTCTGTTATTATCATACGCCTCTCACATCAAATGTCAACCCTCCTGAAAACTTCAAACAAATAACTAATAACTGTCAGTTATGTAGGGCTATGAAAAACGCCGTTTTCATCACAAACAACCGCTACTTGCCACTTCGTACATGACCATTTTTTATAAGTAAAACTTTGGATTTTACAAAAACAAGATTCCAAACATCAAAAATTTAACTGTAAAATCTTGACTTCTACCATTGAACTTTGATGCCCATTGTGAAAAAACGCCCCATGCGATACCATCTAATCAAACGAAATGTATATCCATTAATCATTAAGGAGGTCCCTCATGAACACTGAAACAATGAGCCTACGCAAAGCCTTAGGTCAGAAGAAGTTATTAGACAAACAAATCAAAGCCATGATGTCCGAAAAGTTCGTCACTTCGGAATCGGCTCAAACGGCTGTTATCGACGGCTTGCCGCTCAATTCCTGGCAAGACGAAGTGAAAGCCAACTATCAGTCGTTAAACGATAAAATCCGTCGCCGCGAAGCATTGGCTGTGGCCATCATGGACGCCAATGTAAACAACTTCGTGGAGTTGCCACGCTTCATTACCCTCGATGAAGAAAACACCGGTACCGAAAAAGTAAGCTTCGCCGGCGCCATTGCCCGCAAAGCTTACTACACAAATGAACTGTCCTATATCGTTAACGAATTGCGCCAGAAGGTAACTAATGCTACCGAGCAGTTTGATTTTATCAATGATCTATGTGAAAGGACTATAAGAGATCGTATGGCACAAGAGTTCGGCACCGTTAATAACGCCAGTGCCAAGTCCCGCGAAGAACGAGAAACTACCCTTCGCAAACAGTATGAAGCCGTTTTCTACGATCCGGCCGATATTGTGAAAAAAGCGAAGCTCGCCAAGGAGCGTATCGAGAACTACCTCGAAGAAATCGACGCTATCTTGGGTAACGCTACGGAAATGACGACAATTACCGTAACGTACTAAGTTAAAATGATATACCTCTGATATATCGCGACTTTCGTTATATCAGAGGTACGTCATCAAACTATTCAAGTTATATATTATGTGTTTTTTATTAAATGAAATACGCCGGGTTACCGAAAAACATTAAATATGGTTTGCCGGATTTTTGGGAGCAGGGTTTTACCGGTAAAACTAAAACTCTACCATTAATTAAACATATAGGATAAGCCGGTGTCTTTTTCGACCGGTTATCAAGGTATGTTGGCATCATGCAATTTTGGTCCGCAGGGAGCCCGCAAACATACCATCCCTGCAGTAATCATTAACCATTAATTGTTAGCGTTAAACTATTAATCATTAAACCCAAGTTAACTGTTACCAATAAGCTATTAATCAATAAAGGTTAATCATTCTAAAATCTTGGAGACCGATTTTCGCTACCAAACCAAAGCCCAATGTTTTGGACCAAGCAGGTAATCCGGCATTTTTATTTTTGCTTAAACAACAAAAAAGATGCATAAAATGTAAATCACTTATACATTTTATACATCTTTTTTTATTTAAGTATTATTTATTGATTTTATCTTTTATTTGTTCTGTTTTATCTTTTAAAACTTCTGTGCCCTTAATCGCTAATTCTTTAATAGCTTCAGTATTTGCACCACTAAAAGAATCAATCCCAATTTCATTATTACGATCAAAATACGGGGCTTCTTTAAACCCAAGAGCAGAGGCAACAAATACCATTGGAATTTGTGCTATCTGGCTATTGTAGCCTTTAACCACATAGTTGTAAGTTTCACGTTTTTCAGTTAAAATCTGCTCATTTTGACTAATATTTTCTAAGAATTGTGAATAATGAGTACTGGACTTTAATTCAGGATATGTATTCGCTAATGCCTTAATCGAAGTAACAGCTTCAGATGTAGCACAAGCCATTTCAGTATAATTATCAGACACCTTAAGTTGAATTAGTTTTTCATAGCTACCATAACTGTTAACTAAATCGGCAAACTGATTAACAATGGCTACTTTACGTTCTACCACTACTTTAATATTAGACCTTGCTTCTTTAATTTCTTGGTTTAAACCCTGTAACCGATTGTATCTTGTAATAAAATAGTAAACAAGAAAAATCAGAAGAACCCAAAATAAAAAACTCATCATAGTAACACTCCTTATCCCTATATTACCAACAAATCCCTATACTCTTAATACTTGCATATATCCCACACAATGCTATATCAAAAGTAGATATTACTGTATAATTTAATTATAGCAAAAAAAGTACTGCAGATGAATGATACATTTATAAAATAAAAATTTCTTTCATTTTAAATCCTAAGAGCAATTATTGTTGCTGCGACAATTCATACAGTTTAGCTACTCGCTTACGCAGTGGCGGATGATCGCTGACTAGTTGATTGATAAAACCTTCTGTATCGCCGTAGCGTGTCAGTTTTGCCAACGCCGACGCGAGCTCCTGCCCCAGCCCCAACTCATGAGCAAAACGGTCGGCACGATATTCGGCTACACGAGAGCCGAACGGCGCCAACAGCACATAGCCGAAATTGGCGATACTATGCAGGATTCGTACAATAAAACGAATGAACAAGATAAAGGCCATAAAGATAACTGCCAAAATATTGATAAACGGAATGTTGCGAAGTATATTATACACCATCGTAATTATCCAAACGATTAATTCAAAGGCAATTATGATAGCGTTATACACATTGAGCATGGCCACCGACGTCATACCGTAAGTGGTATCGCGATGAATCAAATGACTGAGCTCATGCGCCAGAATCCCCTTAAGTTCAGCCGAGTTCATTTCATTAATCAAGCCCATCAACACGACTACCCGGTCATGGCCTAAGGCAAAGGCATTAATCTGATTGCTGTGCTGTACATACAGTCGATAGCGGCCCGCATCAACGCCGGCGCGATTGCACACATCTTGCCAACAAGCATCTAAATAGTTTTTCAAATCACCTTCCGGTTTGCTAATAGCTTTAAATTTTAAAAACAAGCCCTGCACCGGTGGCAATTGGAATAAGATGATGGCGACTAAAAAGAAAAGTGCCACCCAAGTGCCAGATACGGCAAAGCTGTGTGTCGGTAAATTGTATTTTTGCAAAAAATCTAAAATAAACGGCTGTTCCAATATGGTCGGTTCCCCAAAAAGCGCAAAGATATTATTGATAAAGTGCAAAATAACCGTTCCTACCAAGCCATAAATGAGACCGGTAATTATAAGCAATAGAATTCCCATGCAATATCCCTTTCTATTCGCACTACCTCTGATGTTTTAAACGTATTACCGGTACGTCCAATACCATACCTAAACTTACGATATATTCTTTATTCTTATCTAGATTATACCCCAAGACAGGAGTAACGACCATGATTTATTTCACCAGCGATCTGCACCTAGGCTATCCAAAAGTTATTAAAAACAGAAATCGTCCGTTCGACACGGTTGAAGAAATGAATGAAACACTCATCGCCAATTACAACAGCCTTGTTTCTAAAAAAGATACGGTGTATCTCTTAGGGGATTTAACGCAAAAACTAGAACCACAGGAGGCTAATTCCTTACTGAGTCGTCTAAATGGTAAAAAGACGCTCCTCATAGGCAATCATGATAAGTATAAGAAATATGATGCCAAAATTTTTAAAGAGATGTGTGATTATAAATATTTGACTGATAAAAAAGTCCCTATCGCCTTGATGCATTATCCGATTTTAGCGTGGAATCGCTATCGTCACGGCAGCATGATGTTGCACGGTCACATCCACTCAACGGGCGAGTATAACGAACGAAATCGAGTGGAAGGCATTCGACGCTACGATGTGGGCGTTGACGCCAATCACTTCTATCCTGTTTCTTTGGATGAAATATGGGAATTTTTTGAGATTGAATAAAAAGGAGTTAACCTATGATTTTTGTTACAGGCGATCTTCATGGTGAAAAAGAACAAATCCAAGAATATATCAAAGTATTAAGCGATTGCACTAAAGACGATATTTTGATTGTCGCCGGTGACTTTGGCATTCCTTGGTACAGTCGTGCCTTAGACATGCACTATTAAGACGATAAGTTATTAGACTTATTAAGAAATGCCCCTTTTACAACTTGCTTTGTTGACGGCAATCACGAAAATTTTGACTTACTATATAGCAATCCTGTCATTGAAAAATGGGGCGGCCGTGTTCATGATTTGGACGGTATCTACCACCTCATGCGCGGCGAAATTTTTACCATGGAAAACCAAACTATTTTCACCTTCGGCGGCGCTGCCAGTGTGGATAAACAATACAGAACGCCGAGCATTTCATGGTGGGAGCAAGAAAACTCGACATCTGAAGAACAATCCTATGCTATTGAAAACTTGAAAAAGCACAATTTTAACGTAGATTACGTCATCACCCATCAGGCACCCAAACAATTTATTCATATCATTCGTCATTTACTTTTTAATAAAGTCAACATTACCTGCCCGACACAGGAGTTCTTGACCAAGCTAAAGCCGAAACTTACTTTTAAGAAATGGTACTTCGGACATTATCACGATGATATAAATTCTCCGATTGATAGAGCCAGACTGCTGTTTGATGAGATTGTTGATTTGGGGACGTAAAAAATATTGATTTAATAGCAAAAAATGAGATGCAAGTTAAACTGCACCTCATTTTTTATTATTTAAGTATCAATTAGAATTCCGCTTCCTCTTGGAAAAGTTCTTTATTAATGGCACTTAACCCCAACCCTACTAGGCCAAAAATCCAGGTAATCGGATGAGAAGAAAATCGGTTATAATTACGTGCTTGGCGGCTATCATGAATTCCTGTTTTACACCAAATAGCAAAATGTTCACAATTATTGCCCAGCAAACTATAATTTTCTTTCTTCGGCGCATTTAAACGTCCATATGCTCTTTTTACAGTCTCCTCCGGTGAATAAAAATTATATTTACCATCTTCAAAGGAACAATAATCATCAATAACAGACAACAACTCTTGTGGCGGAATCGTATATATTTTATCCTCACACCTAAATTTTTCAACATCAGTCTTAGCAATTCGCGGATCTTTATATCCTGTAACTTTGTCAATAAAGTTACTATCAAAATGAATGACGTTTAATTCTCCCACATAAATCCCAAAATGTGAATAAAATCCTCGATCGCAAAAAATAATGTCTCCTGGAATAACTTTTCTTCCCATAATCACTAACCTCCCCATTAGATTTCTTTACATATGTATTTTGGAAATTTCAATGTCCGTTGTGCCTAATTTAGTATATTTCATCTTATTCCACCTTCTCAATCGTAGCCGTAAAATCGCCCTTCATGCCGGATAGAATTTCCATCCCCGACTCTACACGGCCTAATTTAATTAGCCCCGGTGAATTTCCAAAGTCTTTATAAAAAATGCATAGATTGCCCCATGGTGAGAAGTAGCACAAATCACCTACATCGGGATCCGTTGCATCCGGTTCGCCTTTAGTCGGCAGCTTTTCAGGTGGATAGGCAATTTTCTCGGTACTGTTATAATCTGAAAAACTCAGCGTCATAGGAAGTGCTTCGTAAAGGGCATTGGCCGTTGGTGTATCATAGAGAACAATAGAAATCTCCTGTCCTTCGACGGTCATTTTTAATTTACGATTCGTTACATTTGGTGTAGCTTGTTGCGTTTTCACAACACTCGTGTCCTCTTTGGCATTCGAGCTTACAGCTTCTTTAGCATTCGAATTCGCAGCCTCTTTAGCCGTGCTCGACTGGCCGGCACAGGCCGTCAATATGGTAACAATCAGTGACATTGCCAGAAATACAATAACTTTTTTCATAAAAGCCCCCTCTTTTCTCAATGAAACTGTATCCAAAAGGCAAATACTCCATTCTCTTAATACCTTTATTGTAACTATATTTAGTTCATATTTCTAATACTTATCTCTCATTATTAGTTATGCCTAAAATGTATTTCTTAGCGAAATCAATAAATCTTGCTGTAGCTAATGAAAAAATATACGTATTTACTTCTTCACCAATTCATATCGTATATTACGGCTTCCACCAATCTGTACAATCTGCCCCTTATCTATCATTGATTTCAAAATACGCCCCGCCGTAGATTGACTAACACCCAATAATTCCTGAGTTTCTTTGCGAGTAATCACTTGCTTCTCCGCCAAGTGATGCATTATTCTTTCCTCATTCGAACTGCCAAACGGAACCACTGTCTCTCTAATCGCCTGTGGTTTCTCCGTCACTTCTCTCATAGTATTGACATTAGGTAGAATAATTTTAAACGTATTATTAGTAACTCGAAGTTGTGGCTGTAACGGAGCACCGACGTATGCATCCATAATTTTTTGCATACCTGTGCCATAAGCTTCAATGAGTTCTAAACGGTAAAAAACATTAGCCAGGTTCGGATTACGACACACCGAAACACCTGCTGTCACATCTTCTAACTCTAACCCGGGGAGCAGACCACCCAAAGAAACAAATTCTAACCTGTCTTCGAAAATACTGATTAATGTACTGGCACTAAATGAATAGTCTCGGTGAACTAACGTATTAAGTAATGCCTCGCGAACTGCAACTTCCGGATAATCTCGGGTGTCGATACGCCGAAGTTTTTCAAAAGTTGAACCGATTTGATTATGTAAATCAATATAATCGTAAACTTCATTCATTTGTTGCATAAGCGAACCGGAGAATTCTCTACGATCTTTAAATATATTTTGATTGGTTCCTTGAAATATGGCTGCCTTGATAGTATAAGGACACTGTTCAGATAGGAGTAAGCCCAAGTTCGTATATAATCCATCAGGAGATACTAGTTTTAAAGTTTTCAGCTGAGATGGCCCAAATGGAACCCTTCGAAGATCAAACTCTTTTTTGGTGGCTTCAAAAGTTAACTCCTGATTAATAGAACGCATATCCTCAAAGCTATCGTATTCTTCTTGAAAACTCATTCTACTCATTCCTTAGATTTCCCCCATCTATATTCTAACCAAATTCTAACTTTCTAATCACTTTCTAATCATTTCTAACCATTCTCATTAACAATGTCAATTAATATTTCTCAGCTCTCCATTATTAGGTATTTTAGAATATGAAATCTATGTAAAATAAAAAAGTAGCGAGAACCTAGCAAAAACAGGCCGTAACGAAATGTATTTTTCTACTCGCATTTCGTTACAGCCCGTTCGTATTACTTCTTAATATTAATCTTTGTCATTATTCGACTTAGAGTCTGCATAATAGTTAATTAAGCACCCCTTAGCAATAATAGATTTTTCTTCATTGCTCAAATAGCCTAGGTGTAATGTAATTTCTTCTTTTTTCCCATTATTAATCACATAAGCCTTAAAGTCGTCACTATCACTTAATAAGATAGCTCTTACATTAGGTACAAATACATAATCCCCTACCGCCAACTTTCTAGAGTCAGTTTCACTTGTTACAAATGGCAACATCCCCCAATTAATTACATTTGAACGATATCGTTTAGTAGCATATTCTAAGGCAATATTGGCTCCTCCACCTAATACACGCTGACAAGATGCAGCTTGTTCACGAGCGGATCCATCACCCGGTTTATTGGCATAAATCATGCTTGCTACAAGTGTCGACTTAGACAAATCATCTAATGATTTACCAAGATTCAAAGCGTCATTAATCATTTGATAAGCATTTTGTAATTCCAAATTAATAACTCCATCTTGACGGCTTTTTTCCCAGTCTCTTACTGTCTTAGCACGACCAACATATTCCGGCACTTTACGACTTAAAGCAAATTCTGAAAGTGCATAAGGATTTGAACGATAAGAGGAGGTTTCCCCAGATGGGATTAATTCATCAGTGGTTGTAACCGGATCATCAATGTATGCAGCTACTTTTAACAAAATATTATCTGTTAATGCTTCAATTTTTGGCCATGCTTTAATTGATGGACCATATACAAGTTCTTCAGCTGTATTCGCATCACCATAACCTTGATAAACCTTATTAACATATGGTTTATCATTAAAATGATAGGAAGCTATATTATCATCATAATCAACTTCAGTGGCTGCTGTTAAAGCGCCCTTATTAATTGCTGTAGCCGCTATAGATCGTGCGTCCATCAGTGCAACCGAGGAAATTTGTCCCTGTCCCGGTTTGGAACCTTCACGATTAGGAAAATTACGCGTTGCATGTCGAGCAGATAGCCCACCATTATTTGGGGTATCACCAGCACCAAAACAAGGACCGCAGAATGCAGATCGAATAATAGCACCGGCTTCCATTAAATCACCTAGAGCACCATTTCTCATAAGTTCTAAGTAAATTGGCTGGCTGGATGGATACACGCTAAAGGCAAAACGTTCTTGTCCAACACCTTTTCCCTTTACAATATTAGCGGCCGCCATAATATTTTCATATAAACCGCCGGAGCAGCCTACAATTATTCCTTGATCTACATGAAGTTTATTCTCATGATATTTTTCCGGTAACATAAGACGTAATTCTTTATTATCCAATTGATCTACTGCATTTTTTTCAATTTGACGCAATAAATCTTGACCGCCTTCATTCAACTCTTTAATTGTATATACGTTGCTTGGATGGAACGGCATAGCAATCATACTTTCCACTTTATCGAGTTCTACTTTAACTAAACCATCATAATAAGCAATATTACCCGGCTGTAATAATTTATAATCAGAACCTCGACCATGAATTGTTAAAAATTCTTTAGTCGTATCATCTGTGCACCAAATTGTAGTAAGACAGGTCGTTTCCGTCGTCATAACATCGATACCATTGCGAAAATCCATGGATAAATTATGTATACCAGGTCCTACGAATTCCATAATTTTATTTTTAACAAAACCATTTTTAAAAACAGCTTTCTCTATAGCTAAAGCAACATCTTGTGGTCCAATGCCATGACGTGGCTTACCTGTCAAATAAATGGCAACTACTTTTGGTCGTTGAATATCATACGTACGGCCTAATAATTGTTTAACTAACTCCGGACCGCCTTCGCCGATGGCCATTGTTCCTAATGCACCATAACGAGTATGACTATCTGAACCTAATATCATCTTCCCACATCCTGCCATAGTTTCACGCATATATTGATGAATAACAGCCAAATGAGGTGGCACATAAATACCGCCAAAACGCTTAACCGCAGACAAACCAAATACATGATCATCTTCATTAATTGTTCCGCCAACGGCAGCTAAACTATTGTGACAATTAGTTAAAACGTAAGGAATAGGAAAACGATCTAACCCGGATGCTATTGCAGTCTGAATAATCCCCACATACGTAATATCATGCGATGTAAGTGCATCAAATTTAATACGTAAAGACTCATCCCCTTCACTAGTTTGATGTGCCATCATGATTCGATACGCCATGGTTTCTTTAGCGGCTTTTGTTTCATCAAATTCTTGACTACGCGAATGGTTTACAACGGATTCCTTAGTGACAATCTTGTTTCCATTTTCTAAAAAAATGCCATCTGAAATTAATGTTACTGCGTTCATGTCCCTACCTAACCTTTCTTTTTTATTCCAACGCTTTATATACTTTACTATCGAACATTAACTATAAATTAACCTTGTATCTCAATGACGGTTCTTATATAATTGATATAATAAATATTTATCGGAGGATTTCATGGATACAAAAGACTTTATATTGCTAAAAACTTTATATGAAGAAAAAAATATTACTTATACGGCAAAACGTTTATTTATGACCCAACCGGCCTTAAGCGAACGTATTAAACGTCTTGAAAAAGAATTTAATTGTAATCTGATTATCCGACAACCTCGTGGTATTGCTTTTACTTCGGAAGGCGAACAATTATATAACTATATGCAAGAGGCTGACAAAGCCTACCAAGCTATAAAAAAACAATTAAGTGCTACCGGCACTGAAATCAGAGGCACATTGCGTCTTGGTTGCTCTAATATTTTTGCCAAATACCACATTCCAAAAATTCTGTCAGCCTTTTCTCTAGCCTATCCATATATTGACATCAATATGTACAGCGGCTTAAGCTATCGCTTGTATCGACGATTCTTAGAAGGCGAATTAGACGTTACTATCGTTCGTGGTGCACACGATTGGAGCGAACATCATCTGGAACTCTTAAGTGAACCATTATGTTTGTTCAATAAATCAGAACTTTCATTTGAAAATTTACCACAACACTCATATATTCATTATCAAACCGATCCTAATTTACAGCAAACATTAGATGATTGGTGGTATAGTCATTATCAAACGCCCCCTAAAACTTCCATCGAAGTTGACGACATTGATACTTGCATAAAGTTAGTTCGCCAAGGCTTAGGATTTACTCTTCTCACAGAAAGTTGTGCCCAAGATGTTCCCGGTATCTATACCGCTCCACTAATTACTAAATCCGGTGATCCTTTACTCCGTACTACTAATTTATACTATCGAAATAACTATACATCAATGACACCGGTCAAAGCTTTTATAGACTTCATTATGAATTGGAAGTTGTAATTTTATATCCTATATTCTCTTTACAAATTTACTATATAACTAATTAGCAATATGTACAAATAATAAATAACTCAATTATCAATAAATTAAAACTATTTCTAATTTTATAGATGATTTACTTCTTATGGAACTAATTTAAGATATCTTTTCTTAAACAAAAAAACAAAGCGACTCGCCAATAATCCTCGAGTCGCTTATTTTTATATGAGCACTAATAAATCAAGGCAATATTGTTGTCTAAAACCTTTCGTGTATTTCATACCCATATAGAATTATTGAATATCTTTAATTAAATCGGCAAAACTATCGTCCAATATAATATTTCTTAACTTTTCTTCCGGAACTAGTTTTAAAAATGCATCCCAAACCTTTTCATAGGAAATCAATTTTTCAAACTGCGTATGTGGCCAATCGCTGCCCCATAATAAACGCTTAGCTCCAAAGGCGTCTATTAAGGCTGGCATCAATTCTTCGGCTAACTTAATATTTTCATCAAAAGACAATTCTTTTTTTAATCGATATGAGGCAGAAATTTTTACCCAAATTTGTTGGCTATTACCAACAGAAAGTAAATATTTAAACCCTTCATCCTCTAATAAATTTTCTGCAGTAGGTCTACTAAAATGATCTACTACTATTTTTACACCGGCATTTAATAAGTCATCAATTAATGGAGGTAACTGAACGGCATCAATATGTAACTCTACATGCCATCCTAATGTTTTTACATAATTAAGGATTTCAGGCCATTTGCCTTCTTTCAAATTAGGGATTTGACGAGCGTATAGATTAAGTCGAATTCCAATAATATTGTTTTTTGCCAATGCTTGTAGTTCTTTAAGTGTGATTGTTGTATCGACAACAGCTACACCATAAAGCTTATCCGGGAATTTCTTTATAGCGTTTACCATATAGGTATTATCAAATCCTAAAAAGCTTGGTTGAATTAATACGCCTTTGTCCATTCCTTTAGATTCAAAATTAGAAATAAATTCCTCAACCAATGCACTATAAGTAGGTGCATAACGTCTATCACTCGCTAAATTTAAATTAGGCTCAAATACATGTGCATGTGTGTCAACTCTCATATCTATACCTCTCTATCACATAATTAAATTAACAATAAATGCATAAATGATAGCAGCACCCAAACAAATAGGTACACCTCTAAAAATTAATTTCCCGAACATATCTACTCGTTCTTCTTCGCTTACTGTACTTAATACTAAGCTGCCACCCGAAGAAAATGGAGATATTGCAGTAGCTTGTGCCCCAATAACGATAGCTGAGAATAATACAGCCGCATCAATACCTGAAGCTTCAGCCAAATTAGGAACAAGTGGAAATAATGCCGGAGTTACTACACCCATAGTACTTGAAAAGAATGACATAAATCCACCAATAGCAGCCATTACAATAGGTACAACTGGAGCCGGAATCGTATCAGTAACAAATCCCGCAATTAATTTTACTGTTCCGGCTTTTATAGCTACTGATATTAACATCCCTACACCACAAATCATGATTAATGTACCCCACGGCACTTTTTTTATGACTTCTTTTTCATCACCCAAGTTCATCAATAAAGCTAGGACTGCAAAAACAACAGCAACTAAACCAACATCAATAGCTTTATCAAGAGTTTTTATAAGACCAACTTGCGGGAAAATAATGTGTAAAATAGGGAAAATTAATACAACTACAATCATAGATACAACTAAAGCTAATGTTTTTTTCTGAACAGCATTAAATGCTTCCGGTAAAGAAATTTCTACAACATCAGCATTACCTTTTTTACGTGTATTAAATAAGATTAACAAACTCAATACTACTATTGGAACAACAAATGAGGCTAAAAAGATTTGGAATTCAAATCCATATGATACAGCTTCATAACCTGCTTGATTCATTAAGCCAATAAAAACAACACCCCCAGGGCTAATCATAAAATTGTTACCGCATAAAGCTCCATAGTTAACGGCCAAAGCGCCGATTAATGGACTTAACCCTGTCTTTCTGCATAGAAGCATAGTGATTGGTGTGAAAAAGGCCATTACTGCAAAGAATCCGGCACCTAATGCAGCTAAAATAGTGGCAGCTATAAAAATAGCAAATGGCAACAATTTAGGAACTTTGCGAGTTCTATATAGCATGTGCTGAGCTAACTTCTCTAATGTCCCATTAGTCATTGCAAAGTTATAGAATAAAGAAATAGCTAAGATTACAAAGAATATACTTATCGGCCACATTTTGATAATGTCGCCAGGCTTAATGCCTAAATAAAATGTACCAATAATATAAGCAAATACTATCCCAAAAAAACCTGTGTTAATTTTAGTCCTATACCCTAATGCAATAGCGAGTATAATGGCACATAAAATTAAAATGTTAGCCATACAATTCCCTCCTATCAATTACCTATACCCATCTTTGATATTCGTTGCGCGCAATTACATTTTCAAATACAGTATATAATCTAAAGTCATAAACAACAAATACTGATTACTTTGCATCTAATATAGATTATTTTTATGCCTTAAATAAACATCCATTACTATGATTAGATATCAGGAGAAAAATTACATACTATTAACTTTGCTAAAAATAAAAAAAAATAGCGATTATACAGGCTATTCTGTACAATCGCTACATTTTTAAACTTAAAGAATATTTCTTTATCCTAATTTTTCTGATTCTTTTCTATTTTTCTTGATTAAAAACGTATCTGTATCCGCATCAGAATTCCAATGACATTCCATAACAATCACACCAAGAAAATACAATATCAAATTACTATCTATTCTTAAAAAAATCATCTTTAGAGATATTTTCATAAATTCGTTGCGTTAATGAATGATAAAAATTACGTTCATCTTTAGTAAATCCTTTAAAAAGCTTTTCATTCCATTCATCTAATACATTTTCAATATCTTTTCTCATATCACGAGCTTTATCTGTAGCATAAATATTATAAGCTCTACGATCCTCAGCATTATTTACTTTAGTAAAATATCCGGCTTCAATAAGTTTAGCCACAGCTCTTGCAGTAGTTGCTTTATCAATTTCTATATTATTAGACAATTGCTCTTGTGTAATTCCATCATTTCGTATAGCCTCCATAAAGAAAATATATTGGCCACTTCCTAGCTGATACTTCTTTAAATGTTCACTAAAATATACTTGACTATATCGATATAGCAATGAAATATATCTTGCTAATCTTACTCTTGCTCTTGCCACTTTTAAATCTCCTATTAATATAAAGACTTATCTCAAATAAAAACTCTTTATATTTAGTATATCATCTCAAAGCCAAATGATTAATCTAATTTTATATTATATAATACGTTAATTACAAAAAAGGTGATGAGCAAATGCCCATCACCCTCCTAGTATTATTGTAAAAATTTATACTATTATTTAATCAGCCCCTATTGACTTTTAATAATCCTGACTGTCCAAGTTTAATAAACTATAGTATTAGAAAATGCCCAATACCTTCCAATAGGTTTGTGAGAAAACTAACAACAAAATATACCCTACAATCGTTAATGGTATACCAACCTTCATACAATCTTTTGCTGAAAAAGTATCTGTTGCAAATGCAAGAATCCCCTGTGGTGTATTAACTGGCAAAATAAACCCAAAATTAATAACAAAATGAAATACCATTGTTAAACCAACAATATTTAATCCCTCAAGTGGTAATCCTTGTAAAAGAGCGATAACAATCGGAATCATTGCCGAAGCTATTGCTGAACCAGATGCAAATCCAAGATGAATAATAATAATAAATAGCGAAATAACTGCAAACACGCCAAAAATAGATGCATCAGCCAAGCCCATTCCGACTGAGATTTCATTAGCCAACCATTGTGCAGCCTTGGTAGTAAGTAAGGCAGAACCCATGCTAATTCCCACACCTAAAAGCATAAGAGTCCCCCACGAAATATGACTTTCTGCCTGTTTCCAAGTCATAATGCCTGTCCAAGGTAATAGCATTAAAGTTACAGCTAAAATTGTTGTTGTCGTTGTATCGAAATTATGTAAGAACCCTTCAGTTACCCATAGCAATATCAATCCAGCAGAAATTGCTAAAAGTTTCTTTTCGGCAGGCGTAACTGCACCTAACTCCTCTAACTTAGCCTTTATAGTTTCGGCGCCACCCTTGATTTCATCCAGTTCAGGTGGCAACATATACATCGCAATAAAGTACAATATAATAGACATAACAATAGCAAACGGAGCTGCCGCAATGAACCACTGCATCCAAGATATATTACCATTTAAAAGTCTTTCAATAAAACCCATTGTAACCATATTCTGTGCTGCCGCAGTTTTAATTCCTGTATTCCAAATGCTTCCAGTTTGAATAGTAACTACCATTAATAATGCAGCAAGCCTACTTCCGGTCTTCATCCCAAACGCAGAAACAATACCTAATATAACCGGGACCATGCATCCTACACGAGCAGTAGTACTTGGAACTAAGAAAGCGAGTATAATACCAACCAAAATCATCCCTGCGACTAAACGATTAGTCTTACTTCCGATACGTGACAAAATAAATAATGCAATTCGTTTGTCAAGTCCGGTCTGTGTCATTGCCGCAGCCAAGAATAATGCTGCACCAACTAAAATTGTAGCACTGGCTGAAATCCCCATAAAAGCCATTTTCAACGCACTGCCAGTACCATAAATTACATCAGGCTTGCCGACTTGAGGGGAAAACCCTACACATATAATCATTAATAATGAAAGAATTGCCGCACTAACCGGATAAGATACGGCTTCAGTGAGCCAAATTATAACTGCAAAAACCAAAATACCTAACATTCTATGCCCTGCCGTTGGTAATTCAGTCGGTGTAGGTAACGCAAAAATTGCGGCCAACACTAATAACGCTATTAACATACCGTTTTTTTTAAAAAATGGAACTTTCTTTTCGGTTACGATTTCCATGCTTATACTCCCTTCATATATAAACGGAAAATACCAGGAATACGAAAGTCAAAATTTTAATTATTTATTTTGCTGCATTTCAACAACCCATTGCGGAGCAAGTTGTGGTAATTCTGTGCCATTTTTTTTAGCTTCTCTATACGCTGCAATTGTTTTATTCCGATTATCTTCGTATATAGCTTTTTCCTCAGCGGCACTCAAAACTATTTCTATATATTTTTTAGGTATTACACATACACCATCTAAATCACCACATACTAAATCTCCAGGCTCTACGACAACACCAGCACAGGTAATAGTTGTGTTGATATTTCCTTCGGCCTTTTTGATTGGTCCTCTCGGCATTAAACCTTTACTATATACAGGAAACTTCAGTTCTATAGTTCCATCAAGATCTCTTGTATAACCATCAATAACCATACCTTTAAATCCCACTGCTTGACATGCACCCATGATTAAATCGCCAAAATACGCTCTTTCCCTATACCCTTTACCATCAATTACCATGATATAGCCATCTGCTTTAAAATTATAACTTGCTATATGAATTGGGTAGTTATTTCCCTCAGCCGCTTCTACAGTAAGAGCCGTACCAACCACTGTAGCGCCTCTTACACAGGGGTTGATGTCTGCGTCCATACAACCTCCATTAGGAATATCAATTTTAGCGGCTTTCACTCCATCCAAAATTAATGCTACATTTAATTTTTCAGCTCTTTTAATAATATCTTCCGGTAACAATGGTGCACATTCATTAATCATAGTTTTATCCCTCTTATTGATAATTCGGTCAGGAATTATCCCCTTTATCTAATCTATTTTAGAAATATAAATTTATACTAATTCATCACCTGCAATAGGAAAAAAGCTTGAAAATGCCTCTCCATATTTATAAGTCTGATTACCTGAAATTCTTCTTAAATGATTGCCTCGAAGATTTGCTCTTTCTGTATAATACTGAATGAGATGATGCTGTGCCTGGAAACACTGCATCGCCGCAACTTTTTGTTCATAAACCTCTGTAATATCTACTAACTCATCAGGAACAAATTGTGATAGTTCAGTTTGATGAGGTTCAAACCCAAATAAACGCATTTGTTTAGTCGTTGGAAGATTATCTACAATAACGCCTCTTGAATTTGAATGAATAGAGCATTCAAATACAAACTCTGATACATCATTATGATCAGGATTTAATATGTCTTTTCCTTTTTTATCATGCGTAATAATGATGTCTGGTCTAACTTCTCTAATTTTCTTTACCATTCTCTTTCGAATATCTTCCGTAAGATACGGTCTCATTGGATAATCTGGAAGATCCCAAAACTCAATATTTTTAACGCCAAGAATTTCTGCGGCTTTAGTTGTTTCCTCTAGTCGATTCTGCTTTACAGTATCATACGTGGCTCCTTCTTTTTTCCACTGTGCTGCACTCTCACCTCTAACCCCAAAACTTAAAACCACAACATCCACATTAGCACCATGTTTAATGTATTTTGCAATTGTACCACCCGATCTCCATACATAATCTGCTGCATGTGCACTTACTACTAAAATTCTCTTGCCTTCCATAATAGTTCCTCCTAAATTACTCTAATCATTTTACTTAAACCCAATACAATCTTTTATTCAATGTCATTTTTCCCCAATAAAATTTTTGGATTAATTACAACCATAGTTCGAATTTCATCCTCAGAAAAACCTTTTTGTAAAAGTCTTTCTGCAAACTCTGCTAACCCTTCGTCTGGATAACACAGTTTTGTATTACCAAGATCAGTGGCAAGAATACAATTATCTGGCCCTACTTGTCTTATCTGATCTGCCACTATGTCAAACGCTACCTTGTCCGTCTTCCATGTTGTATAACACTGTTCAATCTTAGCTCCATAATCAATAAACTTTTTTTGATCTTCAACGGAATAAAATGTAGTTGGAAATGTTGCATGTGTAATAAGTATATTTTTAACATTTCGTTTAGCTGCTTCAGGAACCAGCTTATAAGCTTCTTCATGAGAGATATGTCCGGTTGCTAAAATCAAATCGTATCTAGCTATAACATCTAAAACATCATAAACTTCTGGCTTCAACTGACCAAATTCATCAAGGATATTAATCGTAGGAACCTTAATTCCCGCATTCTTCATCTCAATTACAATAGACGCCCAGAAGGCTAATTTTTTATTTGGATCTCCATTAAATTGATGTGCCATTTCATGTTCACTGTCACAAGTAGGAAACCAAACCAATTTACAATTATCTCGAGCCGCCATTTCTACAGCCGGTGCATTTATTCCTCCGACTGAACTATTTAAAGTAATAGAGCCGATTGCATCACATTTCGGATAAAGCTTATTTATTAATTTTGCTCTTTCACCGGTTTGAGTCCAATGATTTTTTATAACGTATCCCGCCAGTGGACCATTCGTGCATCTTTCAGCCATTTCCAAGTCATCCATCTTTCTTGGTAACACATCCGGTGCAGAATGAACGTGTAAATCATAAGCCCCTTCAATTATTTTTTTTACATCACTCATAATTAACCTCCTTCAAAATACCATTAATTTCATCCCCGCTATAGTTTTTTATACGCCAGAATGCAAATTATTTAATACTTTTGTGTTTCTTGCAACATCATTATGACTGCATTCTATACCAATCATTCCTAAAAGTCAATAAAAATAATTGCAATAACATCTATTTCGCTCTTTCACATAAGATTGAAAAGGATATTTTATTCATATTTTAAGATTATAAATTCAATAAATTAAATATTTCTTCTTTATAAACCTATAACACTAAGAAATATGTATATCTTCGCCTTCAACATCCTCTTGCCATATAAATATTTTAGTTGCTATAGCATCTATATATACTACACCTAAAATCCAACAAACCACTACATACCACAACAAAACAGGCGCACTAAATTATCAATCCACAAAGCAACATTTCTGCACAACATAAACATCACCCCCCAGAAATCATATTTATGCAGAAAAAAATATACAAAAAAGCTGTAGCAAAATACCTATTAATCGAATTCTGCTACAGACTCGTCCTATTATTTATTCAAATATTCGCCTCTCATATCAAACAAAGTAAATTAAAGTTTTATTAAACTTCTCGACAGTACTATGCATTTCTTTTTAAATTTCTTCATAAAACTCAACATTCCACCATAAAATTTAGTCTAATCAAAAATCCGCTAGATCATCAAAATCAAATACTTACAAGATAAAAATATTATCTGCAAATACACACTTTTATGCTTTTACCATTTTACAAAAATCACATACGTATTTTTTATCTCACACGCTCCTTATTGAGTTCAATATTTGAATCAAATACACGAAAAAAGGCCTCTCGAAATTTCGAGAAGCCTTTATTTATCTGGTGCGCCTAGCAGGATTCGAACCTGCGCACCCGGTTCCGGAGACCGGTGCTCTATCCCCTGAGCTATAGGCGCATATTGGGATAACCTGATGTTTTCACAGTCACGAATCAAAACTAATACTTAATCATGAATCATAATTGCAAACCCCTTCAAGGTTACCCAATTATTATATCAGTGCTGATTATACACTGTCAAATACGGGCTAAGTCATAATCTAGCTATAATCTAGCTATAATCTAGTTATAACTTAGCCGTACCGTATACACGGCTCAATCAAAACACAACCTCAACTTAGTCGTGTTTAAGCTGTTTATTACCGATACCTGTTTTGCGAAGAATTGCAAAGCAAAGGCTTAAAATAACAGCTACTACGGTAGCGAGGCCCATGCCTTGAAGGACAACCGGGCCAAGTGTTACTTGAGCGCCGCTGAGGCCGGTGATCATAACGATAGACGTCAAAATCAAATTATCAGGACGTGTATAATCTACCTTACGTTCAACGAGCATACGCAAGCCGGATGCTGCGATGATACCGAACAACAAGATACTTACGCCACCCATAACCGGTACCGGAATAGCGTGGATTAATGCAGCGATTTTGCCGATAAAGGAGAAGATAATCGCTAACACAGCCGCCCCGCCGATAACGTACACGCTGAAAACGCGAGTAATGGCCAAAACGCCGATGTTTTCACCATAGGTCGTATTTGGTGTCGCACCAAAGAAACCGGACAGAATGTTGGCGATACCGTCGCCCAATAAAGAGCGTTCCAGGCCCGGATCTTTCATGAGGTCGCGACCTACGATGTTACTGGTTACCACCAAGTGGCCTACGTGTTCCGCAAATACTACGAACAAAGCCGGCATAATCATCAAAATTGCGTTAATATTGAAAACCGGTGTGGTCATATGAGGCAAGGAGAACCAAGCCGCTTCGGATACTTTTGAAAAATCGACTACACCCATGATGGCCGCCAACACATAACCGGACACAACGCCGATTAGTACCGGAATTACCGCGAAGAAACCACGGAAAATAACGGTGCCCAAGATAGTTACAATCAAGGAGAACATGGAAATGGTCACAACTTGTGTGTGGGTCATGCCCAAGGTTTGCCAGCTGTCACCAACGATGCCGGCCATGCCCATAGCTACCGGACCGAGTTCCAAGCCGATAACGGCGATAATGGCACCCATGGCTGCCGGTGGGAATAACAAATCAATCCAGCCGATACCAACGGCACGAACAATGAAGGACAATACTATAAAGGCTAAACCAAAGGCGATAAAACCGCCCTGTGCCGCTTCATAAGACATGCCGGCCGCCATAACGGATAATACCGGCGCGATAAACGCAAAACTGGAGCCCAAATAGGAAGGGATTTTCCCTTTACAAATAAATAAGTACAAAATGGTACCAATCCCGTTCATAAATAACGCCGTTGCCGGATCCGCTTTTAACAAGTACGGTACCAAAACGGTAGCCCCGAACATGGCGAATAAATGCTGGAAACTCAACGGCAACATGGCCGCGTTTGACGGCCGTTCAGATACGTCAATAAAGTCTTTCATTCCTCTAAATCCTTTCTGAAATCCTTTTAAACCCTTAATACTATAAAATATATAAACTTGCGTTTTAAAAACGCAGTCTAAAAACAGCCTGTTTGATATTAATATCAATAAAAGTTCAATTCATCAAGTGTCTTGTATACGATGAATTCATTCTGCTATCTTACGCGTCCTTACTTAACGCCACCAGCGGATGGTCTGAAACGACTACGCGTCTCTTCGCGAAGGGACGGTGCCACACCTTGTGCCCCAATCTGGCGATTAGCGAGCTCATTGCTGCGTGAAATGCTAAGCAAAATAGACACCGCAAAAATGTTCATCAATAACGAGGAACCACCATAAGAAACAAATGGCAATGGTACACCGGTAACCGGCAAAACGCCACAAACCATCAGCATATTGAAAAAGGCCTGCCCCCCAATGAGGCAAGTAATGCCGATAGCTAGTAGTTTTCCGAATAAATCACGGGCGTCAGCCGCCACACGCAAACCGTAAACAACAAACAGGAATATGACAATCGCTAAAAACAGCGCCCCCAATATGCCTGTTTCTTGAGCCCAAACGGCAAAGGCAAAGTCAGTATGAGCTTCCGGTAAGTAGAAGTACTTAGCCGTCCCCTCACCAAGGCCCTGGCCAAAAATCCCACCAGATCCGATGGCCACAAGACTTTGTACGCTTTGGAAGCTCTTGGTTAACGAATGGCCCCAAGGGTCCCACCACGCTAAAATACGGTCACGCCGATAATCAGAAACCCAAATCAAAACAATAAAACCAATTATCCCCATGAACCCGAGATATTTTAGTTGAGTCAAAGATGTTCGGCTCATTTTACCGATTATCATCAACAGTAAAGGGAATGCCAAAATTAACATGGCCGTCCCTGTATCCGGTTCTACCAGCGTAAGACCGGCAAATGCTATCGGCGCCCAAAGTGCTTTGGTTGGCCGATAGGTAAACGGCGGTGCAAATCGCCGCCCGTATAAATCGTGTTTTTCTAAAAGCTCTACATGAGGATAGCGCTTGCGCCAGTCTTCAATATATTTACAAGTCCAAATAATGCCGCCTAATTTAGCAAATTCCGACGGCTGAATCGATACGCCAAAAGGCAGGGAAATCCAGCGATACGCACCGTTAACTTGTACACCCGCAAAAACGGCTACCAATAAAACGATAAGAACCAAGGAAATTATATTTAAGAACTTTTCGTCTTTCAGCCTTCGATAATCCAGCCTATACACGCCTCGCCCTAAAAATAAACCGAGCGTTAAATATATGATATGTTTTACAATATTGCTGGAAAAGAACGAATCTTGACGCACTAAATCCACCGAGGTCACACTATAGATATTGAGACT
This sequence comes from Veillonella sp. LMAG:90, assembly GCF_008679445.1. Classification (NCBI taxonomy): domain Bacteria; kingdom Bacillati; phylum Bacillota; class Negativicutes; order Veillonellales; family Veillonellaceae; genus Veillonella; species Veillonella sp. LMAG:90. The sequence continues at coordinate 995,069 of NZ_NAND01000001.1, read as the reverse complement.
CCCGATAATAATCCAAATGCCTACCATAACCATAATGGCCTGCGCATCATTGCGGAACAGCGTTTTCAAACTGAACGAAGGTAATTTTTTAACCTTTTGCGCCATAATTACGCCTCCTCAGGTTTAATTGCTTCCAGGCGGAAAATCGGCTGTCCTTTTTTGCTAAATTTTTCTTCGTATTCAGTCATTACATTCGGCGTATCCGTGCTGTGTAAATCGTAAGTCACATTTTTTAACGTCCAGCCGCATTCTTTAAATTCTTCTAAGGAGAACAAAAAGAGTCCTTCATTATCTGTTTTGAAATGAATTTCGCCCTGTGGTTTTAGTAAACGAGCATATCTATCTAAAAACGTACGATATGTTAAACGACGCTTCGCATGGCGTGCTTTCGGCCATGGATCGCAGAAGTTGATGTAAAAACGATCGATTTCCTCCGGTGCCACAACGTCTTCAATGCCGGCAATATCAAATAAAGATACTTTGGCGTTTGGCAAATTGCGTTCAAAAATCTTCTGAGCCGCGTAATATAAAACGCCGAGCTGCACTTCAAAGCCTACAAAATTGGCTTCCGGATGAGTTTCTGCCATGCCTGCAATAAAGCGGCCCTTACCGGTGCCAAGTTCAAAGTACAAAGGTTTTGTCGGGTCTTCGAACATCTCTCGCCACTTACCTTTGTGCGCCTCGTGGTTTTCTAAAATCACGTGGGAATCATATTCATGAATAGCCTCGTCAATCCAAGGTTTTCTACGTAATCGCATATTGTCTCCTTCACAACTTATGTTAAAATTCTCTATCTAATTAATTATATAGTATTGCTTTAAAATACTCAACGGAACAAGGGAAAAACATGATTCCCTTAATCGACTAAATTATTTTAGAGTTGTGTGATACAATTAAATTGAAATCACCGATAGCAGAAAATCACATTTGCTGCCTTAATATGAAGAGTGCCTTGTCTAATCATGGGTTGCGTCCTTCCGGTGATTTCTTTTTTTAAAAAAAACTAAAAAACAAATGAGGCTGTATCAAAATGTAGATTTACCCACATTTTAGATACAGCCTCATTTGTTTGAGAAGAATAGTTATTACTGCAGATTTTAAAGTCAACCAGTGTCCCCTGCAGCCAATGACTGCCACGGTTAACTAAATCTACATTTGCAGGAACCACTTACTTTGGCTCCTCCGATTCACCTCCCGCCTTAACACTAACCATAGAGTAAATGCTATATACACCCTTACATTAAAGGTACTGCCAACTACTTTGCTTTGCCTATTGCAAAAAGCTTAACTACTTGTACACTTAACATCTTTTAAGCACTTGTTCGCTTAACATCTTTTAACTACTTACACATTCCCAAGTTTTTAAAAACTAACTTCTTTAAACTATCGGGCAGCCATTAAGGACTGAACCAATTCTTCCAGTTTTTGAATGCGTTCGTTCTGACTTTCGTTCTGCGCTTTCAATTCGTCGATTTCACTGGTCTGTTTTTCAACATACTCAATCAAACGGCCTTTGCTCATGCCCGCATACGGATTGGAGTTACCGAACTTCATGCTGACGCCGACGTTCATCATGTTTTCCCCATTGCCCATAGAGCCGCCGATACTGAACAATGTATTTTCATTCGGACGATAGAAGGCACCCAAAGCTACTGCATTAGAACCGTGGTAAGTACCCATACCGGCCGTGAAGTTCCATTTGTTGTCAGGATCATAATCCAATGGATGTAAGGCTGCCAAGGCGGCGGCACCGGCGCCGGATTTATTGACTTTCGAGTCCAATTTGGAGATTTGACGAGCATTGTTCTGAACGGCTGTAGCTACACCACCGATTGCAGTTGCCATTTCTTGTCGAACCGTGTAAACCTGACCGGTTGTAGCAGCGTTCGTGCCATCCGCTGTAAGCTCAACAGCTTTCACATTCTTAATTTCCTTATCATTAGCATTGATGCCATCTTTGGAAATGTACGTCATGTTATTAACGGCAATGCTGTTACCAACCTTTAAGTCATCGTTTAAGGATAAGTTGTATTCGTTTTTGCCTTCCACTTTAACAGCGTTGATATTATCATCACCATTAATCGTAGTAGCTCCGGCCGTACCGGCAATACTCTTAGCAAAGTCCTTCAACTGACCTTCCGTAGCGGCGCGGTTATCGACAGCCTTTTCAGCATCCCAAGTTGTGTTAGTTAAGCCTGTAATTGTACGATTTGCCGTTTCACCTTCGCTTGGAGTTGTGCCGTCAATTGTAATACCACCTACTTTGATTTTTTCTTCAAGACTAACTTTTACGCCCTTCGTAGCATCATTTGCATCAACTTTTTCAGCCTTAACACCGGTTTCCGGATCGCCGACTACATTGGCTACGCCTGCTTTACCCTCGATTGTTTCAATCTTAGTGTTAATATTTGTGATATCCTTGTTGATATTGGTGATGTCATTGTTAATCTTAGTAATGTCTTTCTTAACATTGGTTACATCGCCTTCAACTTTTGTTACGCGGTTGTCTAAATTAGTGATATTCTTCGTATTATTTGTAACTTGCTCTACGAATTTAGAGTCTAGACCTACCTTGATGTCATTATCTTCTTGGGTAATCTGAACGTTAGAACCGTTAACGAAATTAATTACAGAGTCTTTCTTAATAGAACGTTCACCAGTATCATTTACTGTTAACTTCCAAGCACCTGCTTCACCAAGAAGTGTGTCGGTAATACCTAGTTTAGCCTTCCAGCTATCTACATTATCATCTGACAAGTTAGCTGCATCCACTCTTGCAGAAGAATCGGCAACTGCTTTCAGTTGTTTTTCAGTAGCGGCACGGTTTTCAACAATGCCATTTGCGTCCGGATTCCAATCGGTATTGGCTAAACCTGTAATGAATAAACCATCTTCGGTCTTACCATCCTTAGTTGTTGGTACTGCTTTCTGATTAGCTATGTAGATACCGCCGGTAAGAGTGCCATCTTCAGCAGTCGTTCCACCAATGCGAATACTACCGTCATTCAAGTTAAGGTTCTTCGCTAATTTAACGGTTAAACCACTTTTTTCTTCAGCAACAACACCGATGTTGTTATCCGTGAGCATACTTGCATCACTAATGCCGCCTTTAACTTCTAAGGTTTCATTGAGTTTCTTAGCGATAGTTACATTTTCTGTATCACCGGCAAATTTCAAACCATCTTCCAGAGTAGCTACTGTATGCTCTTTATTGTTTTCATCAACATAAACGATACGAGTCATACCATCCTTGCCGTTAGTACCATCAACACCATCAGCACCGTTTTTCACGGAGATTTCGCCATACGCGTTTTTACCAGGTTGGCCATCTTCACCGGCAGGGCCTTGTGGACCAACTAAACCGATGCTGCCAGGTTTACCGTCTTTGCCATCCTTGCCAGGTTGCCCGATAACAACTTGATTCTTCAATTTAAGGTCGTAAACCTTCTGACCGTTAACGTCTTTAACAGCCATAGTGAGGTTATTATCGCCAATGTAATCGCCTAACTCACCATCAGCACCGGCTTCAGCAGATTTACCATCGAGAGTAAGTTCGGTGTGAGCTCCACCAACCGAAGTCACCACGTTGGAAATAGCTGCATTCAACTGATCTTCGGTTGCTGCACGGCCACTTACTATGCCGTTAGTCGCCGGATCCCATTTAGTATTGGTTAAGCCTGTAATAAAGGAACCATCATCAGTTACACCATCTTTAGTTGTTGCTATGCCTTGCTGCTTAGCGATGTAAATACCACCGGTAACAACGCCATCTTCACCGGTTGTACCACCAATACGTACACTACCGTCAGCCAAGTCTATGTTCTTAGCCAATTTAACGGTTAAACCACCATCAGATTTGGCCACAACACCGATGTTGTTATCTGTTAACAAGCCTGCATCGCTGATGCCACCTTTAACTTCTAAAGTTTCATTGATTTTCTTAGCGATGGTTACATCTTTTGTATCACCGGCAAATTTCAAGCCGTCTTCCAGAGTAGCTACCGTATGTTCTTTATCGTTTTCATCTACGTAAACGATACGAGTCATACCGTCCTTGCCATTCGTGCCATCAACACCATCAGCACCATTCTTCACGGAGATTTCGCCGTAAGCATTCTTACCCGGTTGACCATCTTCACCGGCAGGACCTTGAGGACCAACTAAACCGATGCTACCAGGAGTACCGTCTTTGCCATCCTTGCCAGGTGTGCCGATAACGACTTCGTTACTAAGTTTGAGATCGTAAACCTTCTGACCGTTAACATCTTTAACAGCCATAGTGAGGTTGTTATCGCCAATGTAATCCCCTAACTTGCCGTCAGCACCGGCTGTTGCCGATTTACCATCGAGAGTAAGTTCCGTGTGAGCGCCGCCAACGTCTGAGGATACTTTAGCAATAGCTTTTTCTAACTGATCTTCGGTAGCAGCTCAGCTACTTACGATGCCGTTAGTCGCAGGATCCCACTTAGTATTACCTAAACCGGTAATAAACAAGCCATCTTCAGTTTTACCGTCCTTAGTCGTTGGTACAGCTTTCTGGTTAGCGATGTAAATGCCACCGGTAACAGCACCGTCTTCACCGGTTGTGCCACCTATACGTACACTACCGTCAGCTAGGTCAAGATTTTTCGCTAATTTAACAGTTAAACCACCTTTGTCTTGAGCAACGACACCAATGTTATTGTCCGTGAGTAGACTTGCATCGCTAATGCCGCCTGTTACTGTTAATGTTTCATTGAGTTTCTTAGCGATAGTTACATTTTCTGTATCGCCGGCAAACTTCAAGCCGTCTTCCAAAGTAGCTACTGTGTGCTCTTTATCGTTTTCATCAACATAAACGATACGAGTCATACCGTCTTTACCGTTAGTGCCATCAACACCATCGACGCCGTTCTTAACGGAAATTTCGCCGTAAGCATTCTTACCAGGTTGTCCATCTTCGCCGGCCGGACCTTGAGGACCAACTAAACCAATGCTACCAGGTGTACCGTCTTTGCCATCCTTACCAGGTTGACCTATGACAACTTCATTCTTCAATTTGAGGTCATAAACTTTCTGTCCGTTAACGTCTTTAACAGCCATGGTGAGATTGTTTTCACCAATGTAATCGCCTAACTTACCATCAGCACCGGCTGTTGCGGATTTACCGTCAAGAGTAAGTTCGGTATGAGCTTTAGCAATGGTTTCTACAGTTTTAAGCTGTGCCAAGTTAACCGCATCAGTAGCTTCCGTACCAGCCGCAACATTAATAATTTGACGAGTTGCACCCGAACCACCTACTGAAACGGCACCATAACTAGGTTTATAGGCTGCAATAATACCAGTTCGTTTTTCAAAACTTTCAGTCATAGCGTTTGCAGCATCTACGTAAGCTTGTATTGCATTTGGATCTCTCGGATTTTGCTGATATGCCACTAATTTTTCCTGGAAAATTTGAACTTTTTCAACATAATCTTGATTCGCCTGTTCGAATTCAGCAGTTTTACCTAGATAAGCTGCTACTGATGCATCATCCGTAAAGGTCACACCATCAGGTGAATAGCCATATACTTCAGCACTTCGATTAGCCACTGCACCTAACCCCAAGGCAACCCCCGATTTTTCTGTTACAGACGTTCCATAGCCTAAGGCTGTACCGCCTTGAATAGTAACAGAACTGTTAATACCTATGGCCATGCCATAATTTGCGTTATTAACATTTGCCATAGAACCAATAGCAATACCGGAATCAGAGTTTATTACTTTCGAGAATGTGCCCAAGGAAGTTCCATAATTTGAACTACTAACAATAGCCGATTGCCCTACAGCAGTCCCCTGGAGTGAATTAGTAACATTAGCCCTTGTACCGAGTGCAGTTCCAAATAACGAATTATCTACTATAGCCCCGTAACCAATTGCAGTACCTTGTTCCGAACCGGTTACCTTAGAAGTGGCACCATACGCACTGCTAAAATTAGAATTACTAATTTCAGATTGGGAACCAATAGCAACAGCACTTGCAGACGTTACTTTTGTTTTAGGACCAATAGCAATCGAGTTATCTCCCGTAGCCCCATCATTAAGTTTATTCTCAGTTTCGGCAGATTTAATAGATACGTATTCAATCTTATTGGCATCGACTTTATTAGTAAGAGCAGTTAACTGAGACATATTTACAGCATCGGTACCATCAACACCAGCTGCCACGTTAGTAATTCGTTGATTACCATTGTCTAGGCCAGTTGAACTCAACTTCACCGCTCCTACAATCGGACTTTCGACAGCCGTTAAATCTGCACCATCCTTGGTATAAGTCTGCGAATCTGCATTATAAACCGCATCTGTTAAATCCGTGTACCATTTACCATCTTCACCTTTAACTAGAGGGTTACCGTCTGCATCTTTTGCGGTTTCTGCAAAGGTTACACTACCATCAGCCAAGTTAAGGTTCTTAGATAATTTAACACTTAAAGAACCACTGTCTTTGTCTGCTACAACACCGATATTATTATCTGTTAATGTTGTAGTATCTGTATTACCACCGGAAATAATTAATTCAGTGCCTAGATTGCGATGAACAATAGTATCACCATCGCCTTTAAAGTTAAGGCCTTCAGCCTCTACAGCTTGTAATTGAGCCACGTTAACCGCATCATAATCAGCAGCACCACCTGCTACGTTAGTAATACGACGACGATTGGCTTCAACCGTGGTTTCACCGATAGTATATTCAGCATTACCGACAGATACGACGCCATTTTCTTTTGTAAAAGCTTCATCAGTTAAATAAGCTTTAGTGGCAACATTATCACCTACATAAGCTAAAGATTCATAACCTAATGCTACAGAATTATCAATAGCTGCACGAGAGTAACTACCTGATGTAGCAGATTTATTGATTGCCGTCTTTCCATCTAAACCTTGAATTGTAGAAAGAGTACCGATAGACACAGAATCTTCACCGACACTAGTTGCCCAGTGGCCGATAGCAGTCGAATTTTTACCAGTCGCACGCGCTTGTTTCCCTAAAGCTGTCGCGTAATGATCTTTTGCTACGGCATTTACCCCTATTGCTATGGTATTGGTATCATAAGTTTCAGCACCGGCACCTACGGATAATGTTTGGAAGCCAAAAGCTTTGGCTGCAAAACCTAATGCAGTAGAGTTCATATGCTCTTTACCTACTTCAGGTGTCGTGTCATCTCCTTCACTAATTCCATCTGAAGGTATACCGATTCCCCCACCAGAATCACGTATCGAGCCAATATATGCATTTCTACCGATTGCAGTGCCATTATAAGCGGTGCTTTCTGTAGTTGCACCTTGACCTAAACCAACCGAACGACTCCCTTGCACTTTTGCCGTAGGACCAATAGCCGTTGTATTTTCGCCCAACGCCTGCGCCATTGTGCCGATAGCTACCGAGTTTTCTGCAGCCGAGGATGTTGCTGCTAAAACACCAATACCCACTGACTGAAGCCCTGCTGTCTTAGCACCATATGAAGCAGCTAAAGACAAATGACCTGACGCTTCTGTATCTTGAGCAATGGCAATACTCCATGCCCCAGTCGCTTTCGCCTGATTCCCCAACGCCAATGACTGTGCATTTAATGCCTGTGCATTAAACCCTAAAGCCGTCGCATCAACGCCTTTTGCCACAGCATCTTGACCAATCGCTACAGCATGTTTGCCGTCACTAACAGTATCATAACCGACTGCTATTCCACCTGTTTGTTTTGTCTTTGTCCGATACCCTATAGCGACAGCCTTTTCCGCGTCTTTATTAACTTGAGCTTCTATACCAGCTGCCACTGAGTAAAGTCCACCTGCACCACCGGTTTCACTCATCAATCCATAGTTATTCCATGTAGGATCTGTAGCTTCTTTTATATTTGCATGGAAATAACCTTTACTATTATCTTCAAGACTTTCAGTTTTAGTATCTACTAAAGTCTTCAGCCCTTTCAGCTGTGCCACGTTAACTGCATCAGTATCTTCACTACCTGCAGCTACATTGGTAATTTGACGAGTATCACCCGCAGTACCTACGGAAATAGCACCTAAACCGGAGCGGTACGCAGATACAATCGCATTACGAGCATCAAAGCTAGCTTCAGCAGCCTTACTTGCTTCTTCATATTCTGTTTTTAATTGTTCATTATCAGGATCATCAGCTAAAGCAGCTTTTTTCTCGTTATAAACAGCTAATTTAGCGTTAAAATCTTCTGTTGCTGTCTGATACGCTTCTGCTTTTCCAATATAAGCAGCAATATCTTCATCTGCTCCAAAGCCTACGCTATCTACATTATAGCCATGTACCTTACTTCCTCTATCGGCTACAGAGAACGCACCTAATGCTACACCGGTATTCACATTAGCTGCTGAATCATACCCTAATGCCATAGAGGCACCACCGGATGCAGCAGAATAACTACCTAAAGCCACTGCACTTCCAGCGCTAGTACTAGCCGAGTACCCTAATGCTGTAGCAAAACTGCCATTTTGAGCACTAGCATAAGGTCCCACTGCTACAGATTTCTCTGAAGTAACGTTACTATAATGGCCTAAAGCAGTACTTAACTTGGCACTGGCTACAGAACTTTGCCCCATTGCCATACTCCAATTGCCAGTAGCTTCTGCATTTCCACCAATACCAATGGTCCCGTATCCCAAACCTTTAGTATAGGTACCTATAGCGATGCCCATTACATTATCAGCTTCAGCTCTATTACCAATTGATACTGCTCCTACACCTGTAGCTTCCGTTGTGTCACCGATAGCAACTGCACCGCGAGCAGTTGCTTTAGCCAAAGAGCCCATAGCATTAGATTGGAATACCGCTTTTGAGCCTTGACCGACGGCTACACCACCTTGCCCCGACACAACAGCACCACTACCAATGGCAACAGCCAAACCACTACCACCATGCTCAGGATCCGAATCCATAAAAGCACTCGCACCATTACCGATGGCTACACTATATCCGGCTGCCTTAGCCACATTACCAATAGCTACATCAGCCTGCAAAGAATCTCCTGCAACCGAGCCTAAACCAATAGCTACGCTATGTTCTGAAGTTGACGATGAATTTTGGCCAATAGCTACCCCACCATTTGCAGTAACGTTACGCCCAATAGCAACTGCACCTTCATAAGTAGCACTTGCTTTCGGTCCAATAGCAACCGTATCCGTTGCGGTTGCTCCATCATTTCCTTTATTTTCTTCTACAGAAGAGTTAATTGAAACATACTCTATCTTATTCGCGTCAACTTTAGTATTAAGAGCTTTCAACTGAGCCACGTTAACGGCGTCAGTATCTTCACTACCAGCTGCTACACCGGTAATTTGACGTGTCGCAAAATCTGTACCTACCGAGGCAGCACCAAAATACGATTTATACGCAGCCGTAAGTTTTAATAGAGCTTGTTGGCTGGCAACCCATTTTGCTTCAGCTTCTTCGGCCACCACTCTTAATTCTTCATTACCTCTATCAGCTCTCCATGCCGCATATTTTTCGTCATAATCTTTTTTATTCGCTGCAATAATATCTACAGTTGCATTATACTCGTCTATTTTTCCAAGATAAGTAAGTAATTCGGCATCACTTGTAAACGCCGCATGATCTACTGTATAGCCGTAGGTATCATAGCCCCTATCTGCCACACTCTTAGCCCCAATTGCTACGGAAGAGCTAGTGGCAGCAACAGCATTATGACCTAATGCAATTGAATCTGCACCACTCGCATTTGAATAACCACCTATGGCCATTGAATAATTACCGGTAGCCTGTGTTTGAATCCCCATGGCCATGCTGCGTTTTCCTGATGCAATACTCTTAATGCCCATGCCAATAGATCCACTGCTTTTTGCTTCCGCTCTATCACCGATAGCAATGGATGATTCAGCCAAGGTTTCCGTATTACTTATCGCAGTATTACCAATCGCAATACCGGACTTTCCATATGCCTCTGCGCCCGGACCAACGGCAAGAGATCCTTCGCCCAGTGCTTTTGAGTTAGTCCCATAGGCCGCACTATGCCCAATACCCGTAGCTGTAGCATTCCAACCGACAGCAGTATTCGATGAATTCGCGTTGGCATTAGCATTTGTACCAATGGCTACAGACGTGTCCATTTTTGTAGCCGAATTTTCCCCTATAGTAACGCCCGGACCTTCTCCCAATTGTAACTGCTGAATCACCGCATCATATACGGCCTGTTGATCTTCTGTGAGATCCGCCGCCAACACACCTAAACTCGGGTATAGCACCGAGCTCGTAAGCAATGACGCCACTAACAGCGCTCTGGATTTTTTACTCATAAGATGTATCCCTTTCAATTAACACTAACCTAATCGTCCCCATGTAGTGTAAGTAAAAAATTATCCAATACTTATCGTGTTTCTATATTCAGTTTTAATTCCCCAAAAAAGATGATTAAATATTATATATTATATCCACATTAATCATTTATAGTATTATAATGACATATTTATCAAAATTAATCAAACTTTTTCTTAAAATTAATTTTAAATTTTATTAATTCCTACTTTCTAAAGAACCTTATAAATTCTGTATTTCTCTTTTTATTCACATTTATTTTTGATGCATTTATCGTTTATATTTATGTCATATCAATAACATAGTAATAACTTAAAATTATATATGCTATTTAACAAAGTGCAAAATCATAACCACCCGTAGAACGGGTGGTTTGCTCTGACCCTATAAGGGTCTTTCTCTAGTGGTTGCCCTCTAAAGAGGGCTTTGAGTAATCTGACAACCACTCTATTACCACTGGCTGCCCCCTACTCGGGGGCTTTTATTTTTGCCTACTTTACCTGCTCACCCGTGAACGGGTCCATATATTCTTTAAAATTTAACGTATCTTGAGCTATATCTTCTTGTAATTGATTGCGAATATACTCCTTTATCGCTCCTTCGTATCTGCCTACCGTATCCACATAATATCCTCTACACCAAAAATGTCGATTCCCATACTTATATTTTAAATTAGCATGTTTATCGAATATCATGAGGCTACTTTTACTCTTTAAATACCCCATAAAACTTGATACACTTAAATGTGGAGGTATAGTAACGAGCATATGTATATGATCGGGGCAGCACTCCGCCTCTATAATCTCCACATTCTTTCTTGTACATAAATCTCTTAATATTTTCCCTATATCAACTTTTATTCGCCCATATATAACTTGTCGTCTATACTTAGGTGCAAAGACAATATGGTATTTACATCTCCATTTACTATGTGATAAGCTTTTTACGTCATTCATTGACATTGAACCTCCTAAGTTGAAATGTTGTGGTTGCCAGACCAACTTCATTGTATCATTAGGAGGTTCTTTCCTTTTCTATAAGAATTTTTTACCAACCCCCAGTTTAACTGGGGGTTTTGTCATGCCTATTCGGCGTACAAAAATAAAAGGTGACGGTTAACAAACCGCCACCTTATCAAGTGTAAAAGCAAAATATGCTTAAATTTTTCAATCTGAAAACGTTAGTTATAAATCGTCTTTAAAAAGTATTATATCACAAAGACAAATGTCTATTATCACTAAAATAAGGCTTATAGGACAAAAAGTGTGTGTGGCTTTTTTAAATTAATCCCAATAAATTGGAAATTCCGTGGACATATGGAACTCATTCCAAACAATGGCATCCCCCCATTGCGGCAAGATATTATCCACACGGTTATTCCGCATTATCCTACGGTAAGTAGCAGCGATTGTTTTATCTGTAGGCATACATTTTAATATTTCAGCAACAGGAAGCGGTCTAGGTGAGTGCTCGTAACACCACCAATAGACCGCTTTTAATCGTCTTTCTAAGGATAACCCTCTGTGATCTCGTAACATCCCCCTAAGTTGCGCATTAACGCCTCCTTCCAGTCGATTGTTCGTTGTAGGTACGGTAATATCTACAAACGTCAGGTAGGTAAATAGAGTGTCATCTCTAATTAATCGTAAAAGTCCTGCCTCAGCTTTTAAGAGGCGTTCATGAGTAGCCCTTTTATTCCCATTTTCGTCGACTGTCATTTCCCGTAAGAAGTCATCAAATTCTTCTCTCCAAGCTAATAATCCATCAATCCAAGTATAAGCATCATCTATCGATTGAATCTTAAATAAACGCTTTGCCAGTTCATATAAAGCCTTGCCGGCTATTGTTTTTGGTGCAGAAGTTGTATACCTTCTTACTTGCGCAAAAACGTGAAATAAACAACGTTGATGGTTACTTGTCGGCCACCTCTTTGCCAAGGCCTTAGCAAATCCGGATCCGCCATCTGAGATAACAACACGCGGAGGAGCAATACGGTCCATTAATGCTTGCCAAGCTCTAGAGTTCTCATATCTACATACATACCAGCCTAACACATGGTCCTTACTACAACAAATAAGTACACAGAGCTTACGCGTTAGGTATATGCCGTCAAAGTAAAGCACATCATATACTTCCTCAATCTTTGGTGGAAGGCACCATATGGACCAAAATTTAGCGGTTTTACGTCTAAATGTACGCCCGCCTCCAGGCATATCCTGCTGCATCTGTTTACTAAATAACCATTTCAAAAACAGCTTTAGATTATGACTATCGGTGTTAATTTTGTTAGTGAAAGCGACTTTACAGTGCTTACAAAACCATCGCTGAGAACCGGATTTCAATATACCGTGTTTTATACATTTTCGACCACAATCAGGGCAAACTACTTGTTTAATATTAATCATCCTCCTATTTATGTTTTTATTTAGGAAGATATAATACCATTTTAGTCAGTAGTTATGTGGGTTCACGCATGTTTTTACACACACTTTTTGTCCACCCTTTATCTTTGTCAAAAAAAGATAAAAGTGCTATAAACCCAGTATCTATCTAGGTTTACAGCACTTTTTACACACACTTTTTGTCCTATAACTCTAAAATAACTCGAACGTTCGCGATACACCATTATTAATCGTCAGACATTTATAGGCTCTACTGCTATGTAAAATCTTAAAAATAAAACGAGCACTTGATACCCATACGGAGTATCAAGTGCTCGTTTTTCTATATGGTGGACGATGACAGGATCGAACTGCCGACATCCTGCTTGTAAGGCAGGCGCTCTCCCAGCTGAGCTAATCGTCCATGAAGTTGGTGACCCGTGGGGGAATCGAACCCCCGATACCGCCGTGAAAGGGCGGTGTCTTAACCGCTTGACCAACGGGCCGGAAAGTGGTGACTCATCCGCGACTCGAACGCGGGACACCCTGATTAAAAGTCAGGTGCTCTACCAACTGAGCTAATGAGTCATGTAAATTGGCAGGGGTAAAAGGATTCGAACCTTTGAATGACGGAGTCAGAGTCCGTTGCCTTACCGCTTGGCGATACCCCTATATATACAAAGGTATAAACCTGAGTAAATAAAAATGGCTCCCCGAGTAGGACTCGAACCTACGACCGATCGGTTAACAGCCGATTGCTCTACCGACTGAGCTATCGAGGAATGAAAGTGGAGCGGAAAACGAGATTCGAACTCGCGACCCCCGCCTTGGCAAGGCGGTGCTCTACCACTGAGCTATTTCCGCATTTCACAACATAAACTATTCTACACCGTTAACTGTATTTTGTCAAGCACTTTTTTAACTTGACTGCATTCAAAGTGTCTTGTCCCTGACTGCTTAATTATAATATCAAAGAACTAAGGCCCATGTCAACACTTTTGTAAAAATATTTGTACAAATATTTTACAAAAGCATAACGGCCCACCAATTGAAGGTGAGCCGTCACTGTTACCTTGTGTTAAACACTTCATTTAAAGGCTGTATTTACGCCTCAAAGAGGGTAAACACATTAGGGATAGGCAAATCCATGGAACCGAGACCAACACCCTTTTTAGAGGCTTTTTCAGCTTTATCCATCATGGAAAGCAATGCCATTTGTATTTCTTCTTTAGATGGCGCCGCTGCCCCCGGTTGGAAACCGATGGCATTCAATGTTTTCACCAAAGTCGCCCCTGTGGGTGTTACCAATTCCCCTTGCACAGGCGTCACATAAGTGGGAACACCTTCCAAAAGGTTCGCCGTAGCGGGCGTAGGAATATCCATGAGGCCGTGCTCGCATTTCACCTTCCCCTGACCCAAATGGAGCGGCGAAAAGATAATGCCGGTCACGCCGAGATATTCCAAGCAAATCATAGTGCCTACAATATCGATGATGCAATCAATGGCGCCCACTTCGTGGAAATGCACTTCCTCCAAGGTTGTATTATGCACCTTTGCTTCTGCCATGCCTAAATTTAAAAACGCAGCCAAAGCTTTTTCTTTTACCCAATCGGATAAAGGAGCCTCTTCAATGAGGGCTTTAATATCCGGATAATTGCGCCGTTCCCCATGAGCATGGGTATGAGAGTGAATGCCATCATGCGTGTGCCCATGAGTGTGGGTATGAAAATGAACACCATCATGACTGTGCGTATGAGTGCGGCCTTTACCCTTCAATTTCACGTCAAAATAAGTACCTGCGACGCCCAGTTTTTCACGTTGTTCATGAATGAGCGAAAAGCCGCTCAAATTAAGCGGTGCCAATGACTTTTTAAAGTAATCAAACGGTACCCCGTAGTTAAGCAAGGCGCCGATCATCATATTACCGCTGATACCAGACGCACATAAACCGTGTAAATACTTACTCATAATTACCGTCCATCCTGGCGCTTGTTGCCGGGGCCGTCTTCGGCTACGGTCACCGTGGCTTCGCCAAATGTTTTCATATCGTTTAACATGTGAAGCGACGCATCCACCACGGACAAGCCCATAACGGATCCCAACGCTTCATCCATTTCCAAATCATAATACAAGAACGAGCTGATACCCAAGAATTTCATCTGCGCTTTGTGTACCGGTTCTTTGTATGCCGCCGATTGGAATACGAAGTCCATCACGGCCGGATTAATGGCACGTGCTACCAATAACGCAGCGCCGGTCACGGCATTGTCAAAGACTACGGCCATACGGTTATGGGCGGCACCGAGGTAAAAACCGACCATAGCGGCAATATCTAAGGATCCTACCGTTTGCAATACTTTCAAAGGTTCGGACGCACTTAAGCCATAGTGCTGTAAAGTGGCACTCAAACGATCTGCTTTTTCCTGAATGGACAAGGTGCATTCGTTATCAGTCAACAATTCAGCCATCGGATAACCGGTAATGGCTGCTGTTACGGCCAAACCGCTTAACAAGGTGCGTTCCCCTACATTGCCGATGGCCACGGCTTGCACGCCTTTGCCGGCCAATTCATCGGCCATCTGAAAACCAACTTCCAAAGCCGCTTCCATTTCTTCCGCCGTCATAGCCGGACCTTTTCCGAAGAAACGAGCGCCGTTGGCTACTTTTTTATTTACAATGCCTTTTACGTTGGCCGTATCTTGTTCCAGACCTACGTCAACAACAATTACGTCAGCTTCCAGTTTCTTAGCCGCCGCACCGGTTGCACTGTGACCACTGCCAAGGCGCGTAACAGCGGCTAAGCTTTCCTTCCCTTTCGTGTGGTTTTGTATACCGTCAACGGCCGTATCACCGGCAAAAATAAGAACGCCGTTTTTAATATGGTTTGGCTGTTCCACATTGTAAATACCGGCTAAGCGAACAGCGATTTTTTCCAATTGCGCCAAACTGTAAATCGGCTTAGTCAAATTATCTACGCGAAGTTGGCAAGCATCCATGCATGCCTCATTTAATGGTTTTATCGTAAACTCTCTCATGCCTGCTGTCCTCCTTCTAATTCCTGATACATGCGCACCGCTAAATCGAGCATGCCCATTTGAATGGAGCCGCCCGATGCTTCACCGAGGCAGAGACCGAGGTTAACATACGCCTCAAGGCCCAAGGTATTTAAAGCGCGATTATGCGCTTTTTCGGCGGATAAATGGGAGGCCATTACATAATCCATGCTTTCAGGCACCAGGGAATGCGCTACCAACGCACAAGCGGTGGTGTTAAAACCATCGATGATGACCATCGTATGAGCAGCCGCCGCACCGAGAATAATCCCCGTAATGCAGGCAAATTCCAAACCACCTACGGAATGCAAAATGCCGAGGCCGTCGTTTTTATCTATATGGGCGTATTTTTCCAACGCATCGTGAACCACTTTTTGTTTTACTTTAAGGCGTTCGTCGGAGATATTGGTGCCCCGACCGGTGGCCTGTTCTGCCGTAATACCGGCGAATTTTGCCGTCATAACAGCACTGGCAGTGGTATTGGCAATCCCCATTTCACCTACGAGAAATACATTATATCCTTCAGCGACTTTTTCATTAACGAGAGCAATGCCCACTTCCATAGCCTTGATGGCTTCTTCCTTGGTCATGGCCGGCTCTTTTAAAAAGTTGCGTGTTCCCATGCGGATTTTATTGTGGCGTAAGCCTGGCACCCAGTTCATGTCCGCTTTGATACCCACGTCGACTACTTCCATGTCGGTACCGCAATAATTGCCCAGCGCATTGGCACCGGCTCCTTTTGGAATCAAATAGTTCTGCGTCATACCGACGGTTACATCGATAGGATAGGCACTAACCCCCATTTCCGCTACACCATGGTCGGCGGCCGCAATAATCATACAGCGTTTCGGAATAGTCGGTGATTCTTGGCGCGTATCCATAGCATATTGCTTAACCATGTCTACCAATTTGCCAAAACTGCCGTACGGCGTAGCCTTGTCCCAAACGGCTTGAATTTTCTCACCGATGGCGGCATCTTTTGGGGTAATCTTTTTACAAGTTTCTTCAAATAAGCCCATCATATCCTCCTATAAAAGGGAAAATTTATCACGAATCTGCTTCGCATTACTCAAATATAATTCAAGTGTATCATCATCCGCAGTTAAAAGTAAATTTTTAATAATTGATATTTGCTTCTCTAAATCTGATAACGCTCGCACCACTTCATCACGGTTGCCCGTTATGATTTCGCGCCACATATGGGGATTACCGCCCGCTACACGAGTAACATCGCGAAAACCGCCCGCTGCCAAGCGAAGGCGTAAATCGCCGTATTCATCGCCCCCGGCAATGGTGGCGATCATGGAGGCCACGGTATGAGGCATATGACTTATGGTGGCCATAAACCCGTCATGAACACTCATGGGAATACACTCTACGCGGCTGCCCAACAGTTTGCCCATTTGAGCCAATTCAGCCGCAGCCTCCGCATCCCAACCGTCTTTAACGTCATCTTCCAAGACAATCCATGTGCAATTCTTAAACAAATCCGCCTTGGCCATGTCATAGCCGCCTTTTTCAGACCCGGCCATGGGATGAATCGATACAAATTTAGCCCCTTCGGGCAAATGTTGTTTCACCGTACCGGCAAAATTCGTCTTCGTACTGGACACATCAGTTATAAGAGTGCGAGGCCGGATGAGCGGTGCCAGCTCCTCAAACAGCCTCGCATTCGTGTCAGGCGGCAAGGCGAATACCAAAATATCCGCCTCCGCTACCACTTGTTTGGGATCGGTATACGCACGAGCCACAACCTTATCGACCAAAGCCGCTTCACAAATCTCCGGGCGCCGTGCATAACCAATCACTTCATAATCTGTATATTTCGCCAACCCTTTTGCCAAAGACCCGCCGAGTAAACCTAAACCAATAATACCTACCTTACGCTTCATTCTTCTTCCTCTGACTCTCTTTTTTACTAAAATCTACTATACTACACGAATCTTCACTTCCATTGAAGATTCAAGCGGATTGAATTTAATACTTTTTCAAAAAAGCAAACAGACCTCACACCGTTTCTTCAATCAGCTTCTTGTTCTTCCATTTACCGCTGTGCCAACGCCATACAAATATGATGGCCCGCACACCTTCATCGATGGCCATAGCAATCCAAATGCCTACGAGCCCCCAACCGAGCCAAACGCCCAAAATAAAGGACAAGTTAACGGCACACAGCCACATGCCAAAGATACCTACAATCATCGGCGTCCTGATATCACCGGCCGCCTGTAAACACTGAACCATAATAATATTAACCGTTCGTCCGATTTCCAGGAATATTTCAATCAACATAATCGTCTTGCCGAGCGTAATAATCTCCTGTTCGTCCGTGAAAAAGGCAAATATATAATCACTCAACAGATAGAACGATACGGACAAGGTCAGGCTGATTGCCATGCCTAGCCACATGGTATGCCACACACGCCCGGAAATCTCGTCTTCCCTGTCGGCACCAACCAAAAAGCCTACGATAATCTGCGCCGCATTGGCGAGGGCAATGGTGTACATGTAACAGAACATGGAAATAATGTAGGCATATACCTTCGTATTAATAACCATGATACCAAAAATGTTGACCATTTTCATAATCGTGGTCTGCGATAACTGATAAGACAGCGTTTCGCCGCCGGATGGCACGCCGATGTGCAGCAACCGTTTTAACGTTTCTTTAGGGAACGGTTTTAAATAAGACCAGGACAACTTAACATTGAGCTGGGTTTTGAATAAATAAAATACCAAGAGCAGACCTAAGCCTTTGCTCAAGGCTGTGGATATGGATACGCCCAACACGCCCATAGACGGAATAGGACCCCAACCGTAGATTAATACCAAGTTACTGAAAATGTGTACTACGTTCATAACGAAGGCCACGCACATGGTAATAACCGGCAAGGAAAAACCGCGGAAGGTAGCCACAAAAGCCGTATAAATCCCCGTAATCGGAATACTCGCGGCTACAATCGTCATATAAAGACTCGTATCATCGATGATTTCTTCCGGTACGCCGAGCCACTCAAAGAGCATGCGATAGGCTACCAAAATAAACAGCGCCGCAATGGAACTGAATACGAAGTTAAAGGCAATACTTACGGTTGTTACTTCGTTGATCTTAGTCGGATTTTTGGCCCCCAAATATTGAGCAATCAAAATCGTTGTAGCCGTACTCATAACGGTAATCAGGAAGATGAAAATATTCATAATCTGATTCGCATTGGCTACAGCGGCTACCGCTTCTTGGGAATAGTGACTCATCATAAACTGGTCAATATTCCCAATAAGCATTTGCAAGAATATCTCGATAAATATAGGCCAGCTTAAAGTGACAACGGATAGGCTGGCACTTTTTTTGACACTTCTCATACACGAACCTCGTTATATTTTGATTAATGCGTCGTGTTCGATCAAACATTGCCAATCGGCAACCAATCGGTATTTAGCCTGTGCTTGTGCCATATCCCAGTTCTCCCCTTCCGGGAACCAATTGCTCGGCATACAGCCGCCCTTGGCAAAATTGATGGCATAGCCCATTTTGCGAACTTCTTTGGACGCCCACCAAGCACCGATCGCCTCACGACCTTCTAAATAAATATTTTCCATGTGGGTGGCTTCCAACCAGTGGGTAATTTCATCCCAATATTCTTTGGGAATTACACTTTTGGCCAAACATTCTTGTAAACTCTTGCGAGCAGCCGCCACCATTTCGGGAGTCAACGTTTGCATAATTCTATCTCCTCCGTATTAGCACAAGACCCCTTCCAAATGGCAGGGGTCTAACATTTGATTATCTAATTTTTATTATAACATCGCTCTAGCTACTTCGCCACTTTTTATAAAGTTGCAAAGGCTTCGTCAGCTACGGCCAAGGTATGTTCAATATCCTTAGCAGAATGTTGTGCCGACATGAAGTTGCTTTCATACTGACTTGGTGCATAATAAATGCCGTGACTCAAGTTGTAATGGAAGAATTTCTTGAACGCTTCCATATCACAAGCGGATGCATCATCAAAATTAAGTACCGGTTTGTCACTGAAGAACAAGGTAAACATGGAGCCTACATATTGTACTTGTACCGGTACATTATGTTTAGCCGCCAATTCTTTAAGGCCTTGGCAAAGTGTTTCGGTGGATTGATTAATCCGTTTAAACACAGTCGGATCTTGTTGCAAAATACTGAGCGTTGCTAACCCCGCCGTTACGGCAATCGGATTACCGCTCAGTGTACCGGCCTGATAAATAGGACCGGCCGGAGCTACTTGGCTCATGATTTCACGGGAGCCGCCAAACACGGCCATTGGTAAGCCGCCGCCAACGATTTTACCGAGGCAAGTCAAATCCGGTTTAATATTGTATTTCTTCTGCGCACCGCCGGAGCTGGCACGGAAGCCGCACATAACTTCATCAAAAATAAGCAATGCGCCGTGAGCCTTGGTCAATTCACGAAGTGTTTCCAAGAAGCCCGGAACAGGTGGTACACACCCCATATTACCGGCTACCGGTTCTACAATAACTGCGGCAATAGCATGGCCTTCTTTTTCAAATAAAGCTTTGATTGCATCAATATCATTATATGGTACGGTCAACGTATCAGCAGCCACACCGGCCGGTACCCCCGGACTATCGGGCACACCGAAAGTGGCAAGGCCGGAGCCGGCTTTTACGAGCAAGCCGTCACTGTGGCCGTGATAGCAACCGATGAATTTAACGATTTTATCGCGGCCCGTATAACCACGAGCTACACGGAGGGCACTCATAGTCGATTCCGTACCGGAGTTAACCATGCGGAGCATTTCCATATTCGGCATGAAAGCCTGGATTTTTTTAGCCAATTCCGTTTCGAGCAAAGTTGGCGCACCATAGCTGGTGCCGCGTAAAACGGCTTCTTGCAATGCCGCTACGATTTCCGATTTGGCATGGCCAAGAATCATAGGCCCCCAGGATAATACATAGTCAATGTATTCATTGCCGTCAATATCATAGATGCGGTCGCCGGAAGCAGAGCTGATGAACGGCGGTTCGGAACCCACACTGCGATACGAGCGAACCGGACTGTTTACGCCGCCCGGCATATATGCTTTAGCTTCGTTAAAAGCTTGCTTAGATTTATCTAATGTAAACATAATCTTCTCCTTATGATACTAACGACAATGGGTATTAAAAGTCTTGTGCTCAAATGATGTATTTGGCACACATTGTGCCTCGTCCGCAATTAAAACGATGCTGACAATTATTTGCGCAACCAAAACTGTGCTGACAATTATTTGCGCAACCAAAACGGTACTAACAATTATTTGCGCAACCAGCGAGCTACGTCGAGTGCATGGTAGGTGATGATAATTTTAGCGCCCGCCCGTTTCATGGATAACAACGTTTCCAAAACGATGCGTTTTTCATCAACCAAGCCCTGCTGCGCAGCGGCTTTAACCATCGCATATTCACCGCTTACATTATAAACGGCCAGCGGATAGTCAAAGTTATCTCGCGCTTCGCGTACGATATCGAGGTACGAAAGAGCCGGTTTAATCATGATAATATCGGCGCCTTCACGAATGTCGAGCTCGATTTCACGCATGGCTTCGAGGCGGTTAGCTTCGTCCATCTGATAACCTTTACGGTCACCGAATTCCGGTGTAGAATGAACCGCATCACGGAACGGACCATAATAAGCGCTGGCGTATTTAGCGGCATAGCTCATGATGGATACATTGGTAAAACCGGCGTCATCGAGAGCTTCACGAATTACGGCTACACGGCCGTCCATCATATCCGACGGAGCCACCATATGAGCGCCTGCTTCCGCATGGCTTACGGCTACTTTGGCGAGCAACGGTAATGTTTCGTCATTTAATACTTCATGGTTTTCAACACAGCCGCAATGACCGGTGCTGGTGTACTGACATAAGCATACGTCAGATACCACGATGAGTTCCGGTACTTCTTTGCGAATCGCTTTGATAGCTTGTTGGACCGGTTGTTCCATATCCCAAGCGGACGAACCTTGTTCATCTTTATACGTTGGCAAGCCGAAAATTTCTACACCCAAAATACCAAGGGCATGTGCTTCTTTAGCCACTTTTACCGCTTCGTCAACGGATAAGTGATATTGTCCCGGTAACGATGTAATTTCTTCCTTAACGCCGGTGCCCGGTACAATAAACAACGGGTAAATCAAATCTTCTACATTGAGCGTTGTTTCACGAACCAGAGCTCGCATGGCCGGTGTTGTCCGCAAACGGCGCGGACGATAGGTTAAGTCTAACATTATTCATCGTCTCCTTTATTTATATGAGTACTACCTTTTTATTGTAGTACGATTTTTTAAAACTAGCCAGTGTATTCTACTAAGGGCTACTTTAAGGTACTGCTTTTATTTCAAATTTGCCTTGTGTCAATACAGATTTATTCTGCTGAAGCGTTTTTCGCCACGTCTGCTTTAATCATATCGACCATGGCCGGAATGGTAAAGGTTTCACCGATTAAATCCGGTTGAATGCCATGTTCCACGCAAGTAGCGGCCGTAATAGGTCCGATGCAGGCAACACGGGCTTTTTTAATCAATTCGGCGCCGTCTTTACCAAGCATGGTTAACGTATTGGTTACCGTTGACGAGCTGGTGAAAGTAATATAATCGGCTTCACCGTTAGCTAAGGTTTCACGCAAAGCATCGGCCTGCGAGTCGTCCAACACGGTTTCGTATAAACGCGCTACGGTTACGTCGGCGCCGGCCGCTTTAAGGCCTTCCGGAATTACTTTACGCGCTACTTTCGGTTGAATTAATAACGCTTTGTCGCCTTTTTCAAGGATTGGTGCCAATGCTTTCACAACGGATTCGCCTTTGTAGTCGCTAGGAATAATATCGGCTAAGAGGCCTTTGTCATGCAAAGCTTTAGCTGTGGCACTGCCGATGGCACAAATTTGAGCAGTGCCCAGTACACGACTGTCTTTGCCCAAAGTTTCCAAGGCTTTGAAGAAATAACGAACCCCTTCGGCAGAGGTAAACACAACCGTTTTATAAGTACCGGCATTAAGAATGGCTTCTTTTTCCGCTGCGCCAACCGGTAAAGCTTGCGTCTTAATAGCCGCTGCTTCAATGACATTAGCGCCCAGTTCTTCCAGTTTTTCACTCAAAACACTGGCTTTCGAACGAGCCCGGGTTACGAGTACGTTTTTGCCAAAAAGCGGTTTATTATCGAACCAACGGAGTGAATCGCGCAGGCTTACTACATTGCCTACCGTAATAATGGACGGCGGCTTAATACCGGCTTTTTTCACATCTTCAGCCACATGTTCCAAGGTGGAAATCAAAGTCTGCTGAATAGGTTTGGTACCCCAACGAATAACGGCAACCGGTGTATCTTTAGGGCGACCGTATTGCATGAGTTTTTGTGAAATCATCGGCAAATTACCGACACCCATAACGAAGCTGATGGTATCAACGGCGGTAGCTAAGCCTTCCCAGTTGATGCCGGATTCGTTTTTAGTCGGATCTTCATGACCCGTTACAATGGCAAAAGACGTCGCCATGGCGCGCTGAGTCACAGGAATGCCCGCATAGGCCGGCGCCGAAATACCGGAGGTCACGCCCGGTACAAATTCAAAGGGAACGCCCGCTTTGGCAAGTTCCAACGCTTCTTCACCGCCGCGACCGAAAATGAGCGGATCGCCGCCCTTTAGACGAGCTACAATCTTGCCTTCTTTACCGTATTTAACAAGTAATTCATTGATTTCGTATTGATGCAAGGTATGATGTTTGCACTGTTTACCTGCATAAATAAGCTCTACATCGGGACGAGCCCAACGCAATAAATGTTCATCCGCCAAATAATCATAGACGATGACATCTGCTTTCTCTATACATTCACGACCTTTAACTGTGATTAATTTATAATCCCCGGGACCTGCCCCAATTAAATACACCATACCCGTCATTGAATTACACCCTCCTGAATCAACTCTTCGATGATATGTTTGCCGCCTTCTTCATATAAAGCTTTGGCTAAGTTGCGGCCGATAATGTCAGCCGTTTTCTTAGGACCCGTTAACTCCCCTTCATAACAGTTTTTACCGTCAAGGGATGAAATGATAGCCTTCAAAGTTAACTGGCCTTTATGGATTGTACCGTGGACGCCCATCGGAACTTGGCAGCCCCCTTGCAATTGACGCAAGAAGCTACGTTCACCGCGAGTACACCACATGGTATCTTCGTCATTAAGTTTAGCCAGCATGTCGAGCATTTCCGTGTCATCACTGCGACATTCGATAGCAAGGGCACCTTGCCCTACAGCTGGAATCAATTCATCGGCTGTAAAAACTTGAGTGATTTGATCGGCGAGGCCCAAACGTTTAAGACCGGCCTGAGCCAACACGATGGCATCAAAGTTTTCTTCTTCCAGTTTACGAAGTCTGGTCTGTACATTACCGCGCAATACATTAATCTGTAAATCCGGACGATGATGTAAGAGTTGTGCCTGACGACGCAAGCTGCTGGTTCCCACTTTAGCGCCCTGCGGCAATTGGTCGAGGGTCTTATATTTTGGCGAAACCAAAGCATCGCAAGGAGTTTCACGTTTTGTAATGGCCCCCAAGGTCAACCCTTCCGGCAAATCCGTAGGCATATCTTTTAAGCTGTGAACAGCAATATCAATGGAGCCTTCTCGCATGGATGCTTCCAATTCTTCCGTGAAAAGTCCTTTACCACCGATGGCGGCTAAGGGCTTTTCTAAAATACGGTCACCCTTGGTGCTGTGGTGAACAAGTTCAACTTCACAACCGGGGAACAGTCGTTGTAGCTCAGAGCCGACAAATTCAGCCTGCCATAAAGCCAAAGCACTGCTGCGCGTACCTATACGAATTATATTTCTCATAAGGATTTTCGCTCCTTTTCTAAGTCAAACATATCATGGAACAGTTTCCAGTATTCATTTTCTTCGTCTTTACCGGCCACTTCGCCAAAGCGAATCATCGGATCGCGTAACAATTTACGCACAATCATGCGGGACATGTTGTCCATAATTTTGCGCAGGCGATCATCCGCATCCGGTAATTTTGCTAAGGCGCGGTGTAATTCGCGTTTGCGAGTACGTTCCGCTTTATCACTTAAGAGTACCATCATCGGACGAACGGACAAGTACCCTAATTTTTCCTCTATTTCATCAATTGCTTCAGCAATTATCGGTTTCGCTTTTTCCGCTTCCAATTCACGCTGATGTTTATTTTCTTCAACAACGCTCTCCAAGGAGTCAATATTAAATAAGTACACATCATCAATTTCGGATACATCCGGGTCAATATCACGCGGAACGGCAATATCAATCATCACAATAGGGTTACCTTGACGATTAGCCGCAATTTTAGCCGCTTCTTCGGGCCCGATTATATAATGCGGTGCGCCCGTGGAGGTAATTAAAATATCCGCCTCTTTGGCTTGATCGATAAAGCTGTCAAAGGAAATAGCCTGACCGCCGAATCGTTTAGCCAACGCTTCCGCTTTATGGTAAGTTCGATTGGATACAAAAATGCTCTTAACCCCTTTGGACTGAAGATGGGTAGCCGTCAATTCACTCATTTCACCGGCTCCCAAAACAAGCACTTTTGCCTCACTCATCGGTTTTGTCAGGCAATCTTCCGCCAAATTTACCGCCGCATAACTTACGGATACCGGCGTATTGGCAATGCCTGTAACGGTGCGCACTTTTTTACCGACACTGATGGCTCGTTGGAAAATGATATTAAAAATAGGACCGGTCAAGCCGCGACTATACGCCGAAATATAGGCCATCTTAAGCTGACTTAATATCTGACCTTCCCCGAGCACCAACGAATCGAGGCTGGATGCTACATTAAATAAATGTGCCAATAAATCGTGTCCTTCATACATGAAGAACCAGTCATCTTCAATCTCCATGTCTTCGACGCCTTTTAAATGCTGTAATAAATGAAGCATGAACTGTTTCGGATTTTCCACATCTTCCAACACCGCATATAATTCGGTACGATTACATGTAGATAAAAGGACACATTCCGCTACTTGTTCATGTTCATACACATGATTAATGGCTTCGCTTATTTCCGTTTTATCAAAAGAAAATACTTCACGCACGTTTACCGGTGCACTTCTATGATTTAAACCTAATACGATTAATTTCATCGCTCAATATATCCTCCACACATTTCCAATCACCCTCTATTATCTTAATCAACTCTTTTTGACCTAAATGTTTTTGCCAAAATTCTTCACGTTCCGCCGGCGTTGTCAAAAGCTCACGTACCGTTTTACGCATTTCTCTGAGAGCCGGCAACATCTCGGCTACTGCCCCATAGCGATTAGCCAAGTCTTTTTTGATTAAACGACTTAATCGAGGACTTACCCGTCCGGTAAATATGGCAAATTCCAAATCTCCCACTGTTACCGTCGCCGGAAAGGTAAAATCACAATCACTGCGGTCATCCGCCCGGTTTACCAAGGCCCCCAAGGCTCTGGCCTTCTTAGCACACATTGCATTGAGCTCACTGTCACTCGTTGCCAATAACACAAAATCCGCTGCCAAATCAACGGATTCATCATAAGCCGCTTTTTGCCACACTAATTGATTGTCAGCGGCCCACTCGGCTATCTTAGCCGTCACTTCGGGACTTACTACGGTTACTTTGGCGCCTTCCTTAAGGAACAGCCCGATTCGGCGCTCCGCTACGGCACCGCCGCCGATAACCAAACAACGTTGACCGGTCAGTCGTAAGGCCATTGTAATCATATTGCCTCACTTTCTTAGAACTTCATTTTATCTTTTTTATGAAATTCTTTCATATGTTCTTTATATCAAAATCGGCTTGATATAAATCAAGCCGATTAACACTCTATTTATTTATTATCTTCGCTTGTTTCCGTGGATGCTGCTTCTTCAGCCTGTTCCACAGCCGCCTGAGCCGCCAATACATCCTCGGCTACGCCGGCATTACTATGAATTGTTGAATTGTCTTCGGCTGCTGCCGCAATTACTTCATCGATATTAACTTTCTCAAGTTGTACTTTGCTGTCACCTAACACATAGCCATCCACCATTTGCATTTGCGAGTTCAAAAGGGATTCCATACGGGCTTTGAAAACAGCTACTTCATTACGAATGACTGCATATTTTTCGCAACCTTCACGCAACTGACGTTCAGCTTCCGCAATAATTTGACGACGTTGCTGTTCGGCTTCCTGAATGATGAGATCTGCTTCTTTACGAGCAGAATTTTTAACATTTTCGCCCGTTTCCTGAGCCAATACTAAAGCATCATTCATAGTAGCTTCCATTTTTTCGTATTGAGCAATGCGTTTTTCGAGTTGTTCAATTTTATCCGTCATTTCACGATTATCGCGATATAAGGTTTCATAATCATGGACCAATTCGGCCATAAACGCGTTAACCGCTTCCTTGTCGTACCCACGAAAGCCTGTTTCAAACTCTTTATTGTGAATATCCATTGGTGTAATCATACAGCTTACCTCCTAATTTACATGAATCGTTTGAGATAGACACCGATGCGCCCCTTGCGAGAGGTGCCGGTAATTTCCTCAATTTTCATTCGTCCACGACCTCGAAGCGATATAATATCTCCTTCTTTGACTTCTTGTGCCGGTCCCTTGGCCGGTTGCCAGTTTACTTGCACAAGTCCCGCATTGATTGAACTAACCACTTTGGTGCGGGATACGCTGAATCCGGAAGAAGCTACCGCATCCAGCCGCAAAGAAGCAACCGTGGTTCGTATTTCTTTAATTTTTTCTTCTTTCGGTTGGATTTCGGCTATATCCATATCATCCACCGAAACGGACACCATGGCGATTTTTGTAAAATTCTGTTTCACATAGTCCGCCATTGCAGCATCCACTATTAATTGAGCACCACCGGTTTGCATAATAATATCACCGAAATTGGTGCGCTCAATGCCAAGCCCCATGAGCGAGCCCAACACATCACGATGAGTAAGCAAACGGAAACGCGGATCCCATGACACTTTTAAGGCTTTAATGCCTAAATCTACGGTGCCTTGAAAATCGGCTTCTACGAATGCTACGCGAATGCGCTCGGCTCCTTCATAGCCACCGCCGAATTCTACCTTAAGTTGCGGTAAATTCGCTTTAATTGCGTCGGCAATCACAAGTCCTGCCGGCGACATAAACTCGGTCACCCGATATGGCTTGCCCGCCACCACTTGCTCGGCTAAGTCGAGCATGCGGCGAGCTTCTTCGCCACTACCGGATGCTTCAAAATATCGAATTAATTTTTCTTTATCTTTCACAAATCCTCCTAATGCTTGCCAAGTTCCAAAGAGCGTTCATAACATGCCACAACACCCTCTTGCAAGGCGGAGCGAAGGCCTTCTTTTTCCATTTTGGCAATGCCTGCAATCGTCGTACCGCCCGGAGACGTTACTTGATCGCGCAATACCGCCGGATGATTCCCCGTTTCGAGTGCCATTTTACCGGCACCGAACAAAGTATACGCAGCCGCTTTAATGGCCACTTTACGGGTCAATCCCAACCGCACGCCCGCATCAGCCAAAGCATCCATGATAACGAATGCATAGCCCGGGCCGGATCCGGAAATCGCCGTCAACCGTTCCAAATCGGCTTCGGAACAAACGACGGCTTCACCGATGGCCCCAAATAAGGCACTCAGTTCAGCCGTAACGGTTTCATTGCCTTTACTGCCTGCCGTAAGCGCCGTCAAGCCGGCTCCCACCACCACAGGTGTATTCGGCATAGCACGATACCATACGGCCTGCGGAATCGCCGCTTCCAAAGTACTAAGGGTTACGCCTGCCGCCACGGACAAACAAGTTGTCCCGGCCGGCAAGATTTTGAATTGCGGCAATACTTCAGGCAATACTTGCGGTTTGACTGCCCAAATGACAGTTTTAACATCCTTTATATCAGGCAATTCAGTGCCTGCATTGACGTTTAATTCTTCACGCAATGCGTGGGCACTGGCTTCAGTTTTTACTAATACATATACAGCTTGGGGCTCAACCAAGCGATTAGCTAAGGCACCACGCAAAATGGCACCGCCCATCGCACCGGCTCCAATGAATAAAATTTGGCCTGCCATGCTGACCTCCTATTATAATTGAGGTTCTTTCCATGTGAATTGATCCGACATGTCGTTATAGCTCTTGTCGTTATAATCAACTGTTACATTTACGGGTACACAAATAAAAATATCTTTACCGATTTTTTCCAATTTGCCGTCTAAAGCAAAGGTGGCGCCGCTCACAAAATCAACAATGCGCGCCGATTCATGAGGGTCGGTTTTTTCAAAATTAATTACTACGGGACGCATATCGCGAAGTTCGTTAGTAATACGTTCGGAATCTTCAAATACTGTTGGTTCGACAATGACTACTTTCATTGAATTAGGACGTTGGGCCACGGTGTTATATCCTCCTGTTTTTGCGGGACGAAATGCTGAACTTGTTGTGTTGGTCTGCGGTGCCGTCTGCGGAACCGGCTCATCATAATCAGGACCTGAATTTTCCGTGTATTCATCTTCATCATATACGTCATGGTCATTACCAAAAAACATTTGCTTAATACTATTCCAACTTAAACTCATTAATAAACCCTCCTACAACGCGCTATTTTAATCATATACTCGGTTACCAAAAATTGCGGTGCCAACGCGAATCATATTCGCGCCTTCTCCCAAAGCCACTTCAAAGTCATGGGTCATTCCCATGGACAAATATTCAATCTGTCCTTCCGGGAATTGGGATTTCATATCCTCATATAATGCATGGGCTACTCGAAAAATAGGACGAGCCTCTTCAGGATCTTCGAAAAAAGGTGCCATGCACATCAATCCTTTGACTCTTACATTCGGCAATGTCTTCGCATAATCGCGCACTTCCGGAAAGTCCTCTACTGTCAACCCGGACTTACTTGCTTCCCGAGCCACATTGACTTGCAGCAAAACATCTTGTATTTTGCCACATTTAGCGGCCACTTTATTTATCTCATCCAGTAGCTTACTGCTATCTACAGAGTGTATTAAGGAAAACAATGGAACAGCTTGTCGCACTTTGTTCATTTGCAAATGACCAATCAAGTGCCATTCCAGCTCCGGTCCATTGTAAGTCAACAACTTCTCCTTCGCTTCCTGGACCCGATTTTCTCCCACTGTGCGGACGCCTAATTGCGCCACCGTTTCCACTGCTGATACAGGATGATTTTTTGTCACAGCTATGAGCGTTACCCGGTCAGTGCGACCTGCTTTCGCCATGGCATCAGCCATCCGCTTTTGCACAGCTTCCAACGCGTCTTTTATCATAGCTTACCCCCTTATGCACCAGCATACGCTCGTTAGTGCATGTAAAAAATACTTTCATGCGATAATATTATATAATAAATAAGCTAAAATGCCAATGAAAATATGAGTAAATCGGTCATTTCTTCTGTTTTCTAAGCATTGCAAATAATGCCATTCGACCGGTTTTGCCAAACTCACGACGATACGAATAACAACCGGGTGCCGTCATACTATCTGTAGGAGACACGGTAATCTGCTGTAAAGGTACGCCGATTTGGCGTAAATCCTGCACGATAAACTGCTGCAAATTAACATGCGGCGTCTGAATTCCCTTGTCTGCCCGATAGCGATAACCGACAATCTGATCCGGAATATAGGATGCTTTGCGAAAGGTTTCCGCCAGTTCTTCACTAACTTCGAAGGAATTATAATGAATGGACGGGCCGAGGTATACATGACAGTCTTGCGGCCGTGTACCATAGGCATTCCCCATCGCTTCCATCGTCAAAATCGGCACATGACCGATAGTCCCGCGCCAGCCGGCATGAATGACCGCTACGGCATGGTGGTTCGGGTCATACACCAAAACGGGCACACAATCGGCTACCAAGAGTAATAACGGTACTTCTTCCAAGCAGGTAAATATGGCATCACTATTAGGGATAGCTTTGTCCATCTGAAAAGCACCGGCCCCCACATTCGCTTCCGTCACTTCGGAAATCTCCGTGCCGTGCACCTGCTGCGCACAGGTTAACAGCTCCGGTCCGACCCGTAAATGTTTGGCCAAACGGCGGCGATTTTCCCAAACGGCTTCTATATCATCGCCTACATGAAGGCCTAAATTAAATGAATCAAAAGGCTTCTTAGAAACACCGCCAAAGCGCCGGGTCACACCGTGCATCAGTGGAAAACCTGTCAATGTGGCATCTGCTTCAAATTCAAAGGGACGTCCCGGAAAACCGCCACCTTCGCGAATTACGGTTCTATTCTGTCGTGCCATAATCACACCCCGTTTCATTACAAACCCCGCAGCGCCTACAGCCGGCTTGGCAAGGCGCTGTATATGTTTCCGTCAAACTCCGTTGCCACTCAGTCGCCAAGTAACCTTCGGCCAATTGCATATCCAGCATGTCCCAAGGAAGCGGCTCAGTTAGTTCTCTTTCTCGATATAAAGCGCTATCCATATCATAATCAAATTCACGGCAAGCGTTTTTGAAAGCTTTCGCGCCGCCATTTTCAGCGGCATAGGCAATAATCTCACCCAAACGGCGATCACCGCGCGCCAGCACACCTTGAATATAGGCTTCTTTCGGTGATTCCACGAGCACCTCAATGCGTCGGTTCTTGCCAAGCGCTTTCTTGATTGAATTCAGCTTCTTCGTCACTTCTTTTTGGTTCGCCATAGGCATCCATTGAAACGGCGTAAACGGCTTCGGTATAAACGGATTGACACTCAAGGTCAAACGCCCTTTACACCCTGC
The DNA here is from genome assembly GCF_008679445.1 of Veillonella sp. LMAG:90. Lineage (NCBI taxonomy): Bacteria > Bacillati > Bacillota > Negativicutes > Veillonellales > Veillonellaceae > Veillonella > Veillonella sp. LMAG:90. The sequence continues at coordinate 963,551 of NZ_NAND01000001.1, read as the reverse complement.
ATCCTGCATGTAGCCGAACACATCATTCGCCATAGTCACAATGGCCTCAATATCTTCATCCGTCTCCGTAGGCAAACCAACCATGATATAGAGCCGAATATGCGGAATGCCCGCCTTCGCCGCCAAGGTTACGGCCTTACGCATATCCTCATTGGAAATGCCTTTGTTAATAACCCGGCGCAGCCTGTCACTGCCTGCTTCCGGTGCTATAGTAATCGTCTGTTGGCCACTGGCGGCGAGTCCATCCACTACGGCTTGGGTCAACGAATCGGCCCGTAAGGAGGCACAGGAATAACGCAAACCTTTTGAACGAATATAAGTCACCAACTCATCAATATCAGGATAATCGGAAATAGCGGCGCCCATGAGTCCCACTTTCTTGTTTAACTCAGCCGCCCTATCTACGCCGGCTTTCAGTAAATCAAGTTTACGCAAACGCGGTGTGCGATAGCAATAACCGGCCATGCAGAAGCGACAATGCCGGCCGCAACCGCGGGCCACTTCTACGATGTACATGGCCCCGAATTCCGTATAATCCGTGGCGATTACCGTTTCCCCCACTGATTCCAACTGTCGCCAATGGCGTGTAACACGAGGCAGATTGTCTTTGGCGGAATCTTCTGCTTGCCTTCCAGATTTCGCTTCAAAACCTGTTTCAAAAGCTCCATCTGAATTCATATTATAACCGGCAAAATCACCATTTTCATCATATTGCGGTTCATAGAATTCCGGTACATACACACCTTCCAAGCGACTTAGATTTTTCAAAATATCAATACGCGACTCATTATTCAAACGCCCCTCTTCGATAACGCTTAGCATTTTCGAAATAAGTTCTTCCCCTTCACCGATGATAAACGCATCAATAAAATCCGATAACGGCTCCGGATTAAACGTAGCACAGGGACCGCCGGCAATTACGATAGGATCGCGCTCGATGCGATGAATTCGTTTCACCGGCACACGACCTAATTTCAAAAGCTGCGGTATATTAAAATAATCCATCTCAAAGGTAATATCGATACCGATAACATCACATTCATTGAGTGGTCGTTGCGTCTCCACACTCATAAGCGGCAAACGATGTTTTTCATAATCACGAAGCTCCGACGAGGCCGGCATAAAATACCGTTCACCACAACTTCGTTCACGTAAATTCACTTCTTCATATATAATCTGCAACCCCAAATTACTCATCCCTACGAAATACGTATTCGGATAGACCAAACCAACTTTAAACGGTTTGTGAGGATTGCTTTCTACACGGCTTACTTCATTGGCTCTAAGCGATTGTAAGCCATTTAGTATTTCATTTCTTGTCACGGCGCAACCTCCTCGAGCAAAACACATCTTAATTATTAATTATAGCACGAATTCAATACACAGCGAAAATAAAAGGGCATGAGGTAAATAAAAGGAGCACTCTCAGTTTTAGCCGGAGCACTCCTTACAATATTTAACCCTTACTGTTTTTAAAAAATCTAATTTTAATTCAACGAATTAACCATGCCTTCTTCCGCTGTTTCCCCTTCCAGCGCGGCATCTGTTTTAATAGCCTGACGGCTTACTAAGGTACAAACGCCGAAGGTAATGCTGCACACAATCCATTCCAAATAGATTACATGTGGCACGATGCGTACGGCCGGCACGAAATTCCAGGCAAGCAATGTTACTACAGCCGCCACCAAAGTGTAGAACGCACCGATACGGCTGCAATATTTAGGTGCGAACAAGGTCATCAAGACGATAACCGCGAAAGCTGCCATAAGGCTTAAGCCCTGCATCAAGGTAGCGATGATGCCGCTGATAGTCAGTGCGAAGATGAATGTCATGAGCCCCATAACCACGATGGCAATTTTGGTAATAAGCGTATATTTTTCATCAGTTACATTCGGATTGATAAAACGTTTGTAAATATCCTGGGAGAATAAAGTACCGGAGCTCAACAATAAATTACAAGCGGTACTTTCATCGGCTGCCCAAAGGGCTGCCAAGGTCAAACCGGCCAAAAGCGGATGAAGCGAAACGATTAATTTCGGTAAGGCCAACGCCGGTGCCAAGCCGGGATACAATTCAGCCGCGATTACGCCCAAGTAGGCACTGATGAAACCGATTGGCAACATAATGAGGCCGCCCAAGATGAACCCTTTACGTGCGATGCCCACCGTTTTGGCACCAAGCGAAATTTGAATGATACTCTGCAAGGATAGATTAACGGTAATCAAGGTAACAATCCAAGTCAAAATCGTCATGCCTCCAACACCGTCTACCAAATCAAACATATGAGGCATCGGTGCCTGTGCCTCGATGGCGGCGGTACCGCCAATCATAACAACGGCCATATAAGCAGCGGCAGAAATGCCGATATATTTAAGGGTAACATTCAACAAATTGGAGATGCTGGCGGACCACATGCCGCCCATCATAGTAACGCCGATGAAAACGATGGCACTCATGATCATGCCCGTTGTTACGGTGAAAACATCCGGCAATAAAGCGGCCAAAATGGTACCGCCCGCCACATATTGCAAACTCATAACACAAAGTTGAACCATGATTTGAATCACGATGCCTGCAATACGGCTCTTTTTATCATAGTAGCGCTCCAGCATTTCCGGAACCGTCGTAATCTGCAAACGACGATACCGTTTCGCCACCGTAAGGCCCATCACAATGGCCCCAAGGCCCCAAGCGGCCGTGTACCAGCCGGCGGAAATACCTTTTACATAGGCCTGTTCGGCTCCCCCGATGGTGGATGCCCCGCCAACGGCCAAACCGACGATAGATACGGTAATAAGCGGTGTTGTCATACGACGCCCGGCGAGCACATAATTTTCCGCCTTGCCCGTCGTCAATTTGCGCGACGCCCAGGAAATCACGAAGAGTAATACCACATACAGCCCTACAATCACAGTTGAAATAGTCATTTAAATCGCTCCTCTCTCTGGTGATTGGGGCATATCACCGGCCCGTCCGCCTTTTTCTCAAAACATCATATTAGCAAAATCGCCAACTATGAAATAAAAAATCGCCCCTAAAAAGGGACGATGACGAATCGCGGTACCACCCTCATTGACGATTTCGGAGTATAAAAAAAGAGGGTAGTACCCAAGGGACGGAATATCCGCGGTACCACCCTCATTATCTCGAATCGACCAACTCATAGTTCTTCTAACGACAACCACGCCGGCGCAGCCTACTTAATTCAGCCTTGCAGTTCGGAAAGGAACTTCACACTGTAATCACTGCCGTTTTACACCAACCAACGGCTCTCTGCGCATGCCTTACAGGGCTACTTTCTTTCGTCATAACTTTTACGTTGCTTCCTGCTTTCGAGCTTTGCAATTATGTTGCCCGCTACACTAAGCATTCTGCTTTTTTAAATTGAAATCATTATACGAGAAAACATTTGTCCATGTCAAGCGAAAATTTTATTTTTCTAAAAAAATCTCAGCAACCTTTCGCTATTACGCTCGAGATTTAATATCATGCCCCATAATTAGGACAAAATGACCCATAATTAGGACAAACAAAAATGCCGCCCGGATATCCGAGCGGCATTTTATTAGTTTGTATCAGTGTACGAGTCTGAAATTAGCCTTCGATAATTTCAGTAACAACACCGGCGCCTACTGTGTGGCCACCTTCACGAATCGCGAAACGAAGACCTGCTTCGATAGCGATTGGAGTAATCAATTCAATAGTCATAGTGATGTTATCACCAGGCATACACATTTCAGTACCTTCAGGCAACTGGATAACACCGGTTACGTCAGTTGTACGGAAGTAGAACTGTGGACGGTAGTTGGAGAAGAATGGAGTATGACGGCCACCTTCTTCTTTAGTCAATACGTAAACTTCACCTTTGAATTTAGTATGTGGGTGAATGGAACCCGGTTTAGCCAATACTTGACCACGTTCGATGTCTTTGCGGTCTACACCACGAAGAAGAGCACCAACGTTGTCGCCTGCTACTGCAGAGTCCAAAGTTTTACGGAACATTTCAAGACCGGTTACTACGTAGCTTTCAGCTTTTTCTTTCAAGCCAACGATTTCAACAGTGTCGCCAACTTTAACTTCGCCACGTTCAACACGGCCGGTAGCTACTGTACCACGACCGGTAATTGTGAAAACGTCTTCCACCGGCATCAAGAAAGTTTTGTCAGTGTCGCGTTCAGGAGTTGGGATGTAGTCATCAACTGCCTGCATCAATTCTTTGATTTTTTCTACGTATTTAGGGTCTCCTTCCAAAGCTTTCAAAGCGGAACCTACGATAATAGGTACTTCGTCGCCAGGGAATTCATAAGTAGTAAGAAGATCGCGAACTTCCATTTCTACTAATTCGATCAATTCATCATCGTCAACCATATCTGCTTTGTTCAAGAATACAACGATAGCAGGTACACCTACCTGACGAGCAAGAAGGATGTGTTCACGAGTCTGAGCCATAGGGCCGTCAGTTGCAGCGATAACCAAGATAGCGCCGTCCATCTGAGCAGCACCGGTGATCATGTTTTTAACATAGTCGGCATGGCCCGGGCAGTCAACGTGTGCATAGTGACGATTTTCAGTTTCATATTCTACGTGGGAAGTGTTGATGGTGATACCACGTTCACGTTCTTCCGGAGCTTTGTCGATCATGCTGTAATCTTGGAATTGAGCCTTACCTTCTTCAGCAAGAACTTTAGTGATTGCTGCAGTAAGAGTAGTTTTACCATGGTCAACGTGACCGATAGTACCGATGTTAACATGCGGTTTAGTACGTTCGAATTTTGCTTTTGCCATTGAAGTAATAGCCTCCTTCACAAAAATAATAACCTATATACGCTCATTATAATACAAAAAATCACTAATGAAAAGAATCTAACATTAAAATCCCTAAAAACTACAGGAGATTTTAGGGATTTATTAAAAATTTAGTTGCCGTAATTCTGTTTTAAAGTTTGTAATTTGTAGAAACACCACAACATACCGAACCAAACCGGTGTAAAGAGTAAGGCAATAAGTGTTTCATTATTAAAGGCTAAAGAAACTAATACTAAGAAGTAGAAGCCTAAAATCACGTAGTTCATAAGCGGATATAACGGCATTTTAAACGGATTTTGTTTAGCCAATTCCGGATGCTGTTTGCGATATTTCATATGACAAACCAAGATGATGGCCCAGATGAAAATAAAGCAGAACGTAGACACACTGGTAATCAAAATAAACACGTTTTCAGGCATAATGTACTGCATAATAACGGCGATAAAAATAACCAACGCAGAGAATACAACGGCGTTCATAGGCACCTGATTGGAACGCAAACGGAACATACGACGCGGTGCATTCCCTTCACGAGCCAAAGTGTACACCATGCGGCTTGTACTGAACAAACCACTGTTACAAGCCGATGCAGCCGATGTTAGCACGATAAAGTTAACAATAGCCGCAGCCGCTACGATACCGGCCGCTTTAAATACCTGTACGAACGGACTAGAGTCAGCGTTTACGGCTGTCCACGGATAAATACTCATAATAATTGCCAAGGCACCAACGTAGAAAATAATAATACGAATCGGAATATTGTTGATTGCCTGCGGAATTACCTTCTTAGGATTTTCCGTTTCGCCCGCCGTTAAGCCTACCAGTTCAATCCCCGTAAAAGCAAATACAACCATCTGGAAGGACAACACAAAGCCTTCCCAGCCATTCGGGAACCAACCGCCATGACTCCATAAATTAGAGAAACTTACCGGTCCCACATCGGTCTGGTAGCCGATAAATATTAAATATAAACCGCCGCCGATTAAACCTAAAATGGCGATAACTTTAATTAATGCGAACCAGAATTCCAATTCACCGAAAATTTTGACTGCCATCAAATTCGAAGCGAACAGAATCAGTAAAATACAAAGACTCGGTATCCACGGCTCTACATTCGGTATCCAATACTGGATATATACCCCCGCGGCCGTAACGTCGGCCATGGCCAGCGACACCCAACAGAACCAATAGGTCCAGCCGGTAACAAAAGCGGCGCCCGGTCCAATATATTCTTCAACAAAATCTACGAAAGAATGATGATCTGTATTCGAGAGCAACAGTTCCCCCAAGGCCCTCATCATAAAGAACGAAATCAAACCCGTAATAATATACGCTAACAAAATGGACGGTCCCGCCAAATGAATGGAACGGCCTGATCCTAAAAATAAACCTGTACCTATGGCTCCCCCAATTGCCAACAACTGTACATGTCGATTTTTTAACCCCCTAGCTAACTCCTTCTTCTCGTGCATACAAATGCCCACCTCCAAAATACTAATTTTAATAAAAAAATAAACCCACATTGATATGTGAGTTACCAACTGAAAAATAATGGTGGCGGCACACGGATTTGAACCGCGGACACACCGGGTATGAACCGATTGCTCTAGCCAACTGAGCTATGCCGCCAAGTGTATATGGAGCTAGTGACCGGGATTGAACCGGTGACCTTATCCTTACCAAGGATACGCTCTGCCGACTGAGCTACACCAGCATACGTAATGAATGGTTGCGGGGACAGGACTTGAACCTGCGACCTTCGGGTTATGAGCCCGACGAGCTACCAACTGCTCCACCCCGCGATGAATGGTGGAGGGAGAAGGATTCGAACCTTCGAAGTCGAAGACGGCAGATTTACAGTCTGCTCCCTTTGGCCGCTCGGGAATCCCTCCAAAAATAATGGAGCTGGCGATAGGAATTGAACCCACAACCTGCTGATTACAAGTCAGCTGCTCTACCGATTGAGCTACGCCAGCATACCACAACATGGAATATTATACATATTCCTGAACATCTTGTCAATAGATTTTTTAGCTCAGATTGACATTTTGTTCTGCGCTTCCGTTTCCCGTATAGCGCTTTATTATAATAGCATAGGTAATATTTTTGCGCAAGTACTTTTTTACAAAATTCTTGCAAAACACACTATTTTTTTTACAATGTGTAAAAACACTGTACTCTTCCCATCTCCAGACTCTGTTCAAACATATTTCTTGTCCTATTTAACAGCTACAATTCAACGCTATCGAGCAAACTAATATAGACGTACTCCTCAATGTAAAATAGCCGTACTGCATTATAAAATAACACACTACGGCTATTAAACGGATATATTATTTTTTCAGACTTGCTTCCAACTGAGCTAATCGTTCTTCCAACGCACTAACTTGTGATTGTAAGTCAACTACGGTATCAGTTTGAGCTGCATATTTAGCCTGTAACTCATTCATGGCACCCGCTTGCGCTTCTACGTAGCCCGCAAGCTCTGCCTTAGAATACGCGCTATACTCGGATTCAGAGCCAAATTTAAAGGAAACACCCACATTATACATTGTTTCATCTCCTAAAGTTGCCGCTGCATTCACCATAGTATTACGATTTGGCCGATAGAATGCACCTAAGGCGTAAGCCTGCTCACCCTTATAGCCCCCCATACCGGCTGCAAAAGAGATTTTATCATTAGGATCGAAATCAAGCGGATTTAAACCGGCTAAAGCGACCGCCCCGGCTACGGCTTTATTTACACGATTGTCCAAACGATTCAAATTATTATTAATCGTTTGAATATTATTACCTTGGGCATTAATTCGTTCATTCACAGCATATAACTGGGAACCGTTAACGGCTTCGGTGGAATCAGCCGAGATTTTACCGGCTTTCACATTGGTCAACGTAATAGTTTCCGTAGTATCACGATTCATACCGGCCAACGTACTTACCGTGGATTTACCGGTGAATTCGGTGGCACCGGCTTTTACTTCGCCGGATTCGGTAATATCCGTAGCTAAGAACGGTTTGCCGTCTACATAGACAACCTGATTACCGCTATTATCTAAATGAATCACCGCATCAGACCAAACAACGCTATGACCGGTGTCGCCTTTTTCACCCTTGTCACCTTTAGGGCCTTGCGGACCGGCCGGACCTTGCGGACCCTGTGGGCCTGTAGGACCGTCAGCACCGGCATCCCCTTTGTCCCCCTTAACCCCTTTGTCACCTTTAAAGGCATCATCACCTTTTAGCGAATCTTTATCTAAGGACACAAAAATATGCTTTTCATTATCGGCGGACGTTACTTCTTCTGCTTTTAGGCCATTGCCAAAAGATAAGGCTAAATTACTTAGTGTTGGTGAAAACTTCGAAGCCTCAACAGTATAAGTATCACCCTTCTTGGTGCTGCCACTATAAATAGGCACAATGTGATTGGCCACTGCTTTTAACTGCGCCACGTTAACTGCATCCGTATCGGCAGTGCCGGCCGCTAAATTCGTGATTTGGCGTGTAACGGCACCATGGTAAGCACCGTTTTGATCTACATAGGCGGATGCGCCTACACTAAAGGCGCCGGTTGTGGATTTGTAAATAGATACGAGATTATCCTTCTGTATTTTGGCTTGCATAAATTCACTGTTAACGGCAACCCAACTATTTAATGCTTGTTTCGCCTTCCACGCTGCAGTTGCTAACTCTGCTCGTGCCTTATCAGCATCTTTAAACCTTTGATTACTTTTATAATCAAATGCATTCGCATTATACTCTGCCCCATATTCTTCAGTACCATCAGGAGTAGACTTATTCGACTTAGCATATACATCCATAGCCTTAGCCATCTCTTCCTGCTTTATAGCCGATACCTCAGCGGATTTATTATCAGCAGCTTCTTGAGCACTTGAGTAAACTTGCAACAATTCATTATATTTCTTTTCTTTTTCTACATTACTTGTATCATCATAAAAATGTAATGCCTTGTCCCACTGCGAATCAAATGACGAATCACCTGCATTCAATTTTGCAATATTTGCGATTAAATTACTATCACTGGTTCCAATCATATCACCACTTACTGAATTATTTTGCAAATCAGTTGTTAGTGTTGGTAAATAACCGATGATTTGACCTCCTCGGTCTGCCACCGTATATGCTCCCGCAGCAATACCGCCTTCCACTTTTACTTGGCTATCCCTTCCCAATGCTATGGCATCTTTAGAATTTTGAGTAACAGTCGCATTATAGCCAAAAGCGGTTGCCCCTGTAGCTTCAGCTTTTGACAAGCTACCTAAGGCCACACTGTACTCATTGAGACTTTTAGCCATAAGACCTATAGCTATTGTTCTATCTGCTGCATTAGCCGAGTTTCCAATAGCAATTCCATTAGTGCCGCCTTTACTTTTGAATCCCAAAGCAACACCTAAATCTATAGCACTCGCTCTATAGCCAACAGCAATGGAATTTATATTACTATATGTTTCTCTACCTATAGCAATATTATTTTGTCCTGTATTTGCCGTGCTTCCGTCAATTTTCCCTGCCGCAATACTGTTTAGGCCTAAAGCAATACCATATTTATTTACCACCGTTCTTTCACCAATAGCAATTGATCTTGCTTGTAAACTTGTCGCTTTAGTTCCTATTGCTATCGAATTTCTCCCATTAATTAAAACTTTCGAGTTATTCCCTAACACTATAGAGTTATTCGTACTTTCCGCAGTTGAACTATCATTACCTATAACTATACTAGTATATTTTGCTACGTTACCTTTACCAATTGCTATGCTTAAGTTCCCATACGTTTCATTATTGGAGCCAATGGCCACGCCACCACCTTGTGCAAGACTGTTGTAACCAATAGCCAAAGAAGAACCATTTTTTGAAGCATCTTCCGATGGAGTATAAGCCTTCTGAGCTTTACTTAATTTACCTATAGAGATCCCATTTGTTGCAAAAGCATGAGCCTCAGTCCCTATAGCTACGGCATCTTCAATAGCTTTAGTTGTATTTGGCGGATTTGGACCAGAGCCTCCGGTTTGAGCCTTACTGCCGTTACCGATTGCAATACTCCCACTTCCATTTGCCACACTATTAGTCCCTATAGCCACGGCATTTTCAACTGTACCACCACCTGTCATCGTAGCTTTACTGCCATTACCGATAGCTATACTCTTATCTCCATCTACCGTGCTGCCGGCGCCAAAAACAATCCCATTCTTAGCCGTCGAGCTATCGGTCCCTGCTACATTTGTTTCCGCGAAAGCCACATTAGTGGTGCTAGCACCTAAGGCCAATACAGCTAAAGCAGCTGCCAATTTTTTCATTTTACTTTCAGTGCTTTTCTTAACACTCCCATACTTTGATTTACCCATATGCCACATAATTTCCTCCAAAAACCACTAACCTATACCTTTTGATTAAAACTCCTTTTTTGATTAGAGCCTTTTTTAATCATTTAATGAAATTATAACATGCTCACAATTCATTCATCAATCAAGTTTTTTCACTGACAGTAAAAAACGCTGTATATGAATTCATTAAGAACTTCATATACAGCGTTACTGTTCAAATATTCATTTTTTCTTTGTGATATGGCAAGATTATATCAACAATTTTTACTGATACTAAAATAAACAAAACGTTTAATTCTTCCTCACCCTACAAGACATTATTTGTGTGTCAACACAAAATTCTATACAAAATAGAATTCCCTTATATTAGAAAATGAAGAAGTATGCAAACGCAATCACTGCGATTATAAAGCGATAATACGCAAAACCGGCCAAGGATGATTTATTTAAAAATTTCAAGAACCATACGATGGACAAGTATGCAAATACGAAAGCCGTTACAAAACCGATAGCAAACATAACGAAATCGGACCATTGCAACTGGTCGATGATTTTGAGCAAATCATAGATACAGGCAATCAACATGATTGGTACGGCCATGATAAAGGAAAAGTCAGCCGCTGCTTTACGGCTTACACCGAGCATCAAGCCACCGGCGATAGTCGAACCGGAGCGAGAGAAGCCCGGCCACAAAGCCAACACCTGGAACAAACCGATTTGAAGACATTGATACATGCTCAATTGATCCACTTCGTGTACCGTAATCGGTTTATGACGTTTTTCAGCCCAAAGCATGAATAAACCGCCGATGATTAAGCCGATAATAACCGTACCCGCCGAGAATAAATAGTTTTTAATAAACGAATGGCCCAAGAAGCCGATGGCCATAGCCGGCAACATGCCGAAGAAAATATGAGCTAAGGATAATCTGTCATTACGAATCCAGTTCTCACGACGAAGCATGCTCATGAATTTTTCGCGATAATAGAAGAATACGGAAAGAATCGCGCCTAACTGGATAAATACTTCAAATACACTGGCTCGTTCGCCGGTAAATCCTAAAAAGTCACCTACTAAAATCATGTGCCCGGTACTGGATACCGGCAAGAATTCTGTTGCCCCTTCTACGATACCAAGTATAAAGGCAATAAGATTTTGATCCATTATTTCACCTCGACTACCAACTGGCCGCTCAAGCGCCGGCCTCTCATCATAATCATCTTCTTCGCCTACATGATAACCGCATAATATATGCCGGTTTCATGTGATAACTCAACCATTATAGACTTTTTGACAAAATTAGACAATGGAAATTTCCCTTTTAAGCAAATAGTTTAAAAAATTTTAATATTTTACTATACTTTTGCAACTTTTCCTTCTCTAAATGTGAATATCGTAATTTCTCGCGGACAATTATAGCGAACCGGGAACCAATGGCCCGTGCCGTTATTTACATAACCGTACTTCGTGCCGTCCCGATACATACCCTTAAAATACTTCGTTCCCACCGGCACAAGGGCTGTGCCGCCGACTACAATCTGACCACCATGGGTGTGGCCGGAGAGCGTCACCGGAATATTATGGGCAAACGCGTTTTCAATAAAATCAGGATGATGAGCCAATAAAATGGTAAACGCTTCCGATGGAACATTGGCTAAGGCTTCCTTCAGATAGGTTTCACGCTGTTCACCGCTGTGGTCAAAGGAATATTCAACGCCGGCCAAATATACGGGCCATGAGCCACCGCTTAAGCGAAGCGAAGAGTTACGATGCATACGCATGGAAATACCGCTGAAGGCTTCCAACACGCGAGGCAGGTTTTTAAAATACTCGTGATTCCCCAAAATATAGTCGATGCCGTCCGGAATTTTAGGAAATAACTCTTCCAAGCGACCACAGAGAGGGTTTAAAAAATCCAAGTCATCAATTAAGTCGCCCGTAATAACCAAGCGATCCGGCTTTTCATTTAAAACGGTCTGCGTAATTTTGTCGAAATCTTTCAAATCAATGAACGGCCCGATATGAACATCACTAATCTGCGCCAATTTATAATCTTTTAAATATTCAGGCAAACTGCGAAATACCAAGTCAATATGGTTGACTTGAACCTCCTTGGCTCCTTCATACGCTCTGACTACGCCGCCACCGGCTGTTACTGCCGGCACCGCCCAAATAGCTTTGCGTAAAAACTGCCGCCGACTATCCTGTTCTTCTGCAGTCGTTTTTTTAGCTCGCCAATTAACGGCTGCCATAACGATACCCAAAGGAATCAATATGGCAAAACAAACGCCGAGACCCATCATGAGCCCATAGGTACCGGTCGCCCAGCCTCGCCAGAACTCATACATAGAGGTTCCCAAAAGTTGAACCTGTGCCATCTGGTAATACGTTGTCCCCCCGATAGCCAGTACTTGAAGCAAAACTAATCGCCAAAACCAACGGGAACGCCGTTTCACATTAGTTAGACGGACAATCAAATAGGAGTTGGCGAATACTATAAGAAAGATAATAAGCGTCGTTATAATGAGAAATATTAATCGTGCCGACATTCTTTCACCTGCCATTCTCAAAGTTTAATCTCTACAATACACTGTCAGTTTACCATGAGGGCCAGCCCAAGGCAGCTCCGTAAAATCTTCCGGCGAAACCCAGCGCCATTCGCTATTGTCTTGCTCTATTGCGAGCGTGTCATCACCGGTAAACTCTGCCTCATAGGCTTCCATATCCCAACAGCGATGGGAAAACACATGACGCAAGGTGGTAACCGCCTTGCTATGCCATTTAATTTCAGTATCTTTAAGCCGGCCCTTTAGACGCTTCGAGTCTGTAAATTTACGTTGCCATTCACGAGCCAGTTCATCAACGCCGATTAACGGCAACTCTTTTTTATCCTGCATGGTCACATTACGCGGCACTTCCACATTTGGAAACTCCCACATGGAATGCAAAAGCCCTCTAGCGGGGCGCCGATGAAGCAAATATTCCCCTTTTTCATTGCGAATAAGCCCCGTTACCACAGAGATAATAGGGACCGATTTCTTAACAATACGCACCGGTAATTCAGCGGCAATGCCCAGTGCATCAGCTTGGCACCAACGTCGTAAAGGACAACCTTCACAACGGGGCGCTTTAGGAATACAAATGCTCGCCCCAAAATCCATAAGGGACTGATTAAAATCCCCCGGTCTGTCGTAGGGCAATGTTTCCTCAACTAACGCGGCAATCGCTTTTTTACCGGCGGTGCGCATAATATCTTCACGCACTGCGTAAAGCCGTGCATATACACGCAATACATTACCGTCAATGGCGGCTTCGCGCTGACCAAAAGCTAACGACAAAATAGCCCCCGCCGTATAAGCTCCGACGCCTTTAAGGCTTTCCACCTCTTTGCGGGTTCGTGGCATCTCGCCGCCGTACTTAGTCATTACTTCGCGAACACCAAGTCGTAAATTACGAGCCCGGGAGTAATAACCCAAACCTTGCCAAGCTTTGACTACTGTATCTTCATCAGCTTCAGCCAAGGCTTCCTTGGTGGGGAATTGCTCCATCCAATTCTCGTAGTACGGCTTCATTGCTTCAATACGAGTTTGTTGAGACATAATTTCCGATACCCAAATGCGATAGGGATCCTTTGTCTTGCGCCACGGCAAGTCCCGTTTATTGGCATCGTACCAGCTAAGGAGCGTCTTGACCCACGCCGCCTCAGCCACAGCATTTTCAGCGGCAGCCTGATTGGATTCCGGTTTCGCCTTTAAAGCTACTGTGTCTATATTTTTATTTTTTAAACCTTTATCCTCATTTACGCTTCGAGCCACTCTTTCATTGCCTCCACCGATTCCAACTCAGGAATCTCCGTTACTTTTGTTATCTTCATGTCCATGACACCGTCATTATCCTTGCCAAACACAAGGGTGCCTTTCAAAAGTTCACCGTTTAAAACCTGCGGGATCCAATCCTCATCACCGGCCCACATGGTATCGTAAGGAATTTTGTCAAAAGAAGTCCAAAACGGTTCCATTTCTTCCGTTTCCATAGGAAGCCCTTCATATTTACGCAATAGATACACATAATTGACATGGGTCCAATCCTCGTTATAAGGGAATTGAAAATCCAAAATAGCTACCGGTTCCAAGTCTTCCGGCTTAGCCAGCAAGGACGTTTCCTCAAACAATTCGCGCACCGCACATTGACGGAATGTTTCACCATCTTCCCGCTTGCCGCCAAAACCATTAGGCTTACCGGCGCCTAAGCCGCGCTTTTTGCGGCCCAAGAGAATCTCTTTTTTATCATTTATAATAAAACATAATGTAGTCGGTCTCATATCATTGCCTCATTTGTTTTTTCAAAAAAACTGTATATAATCTTCAAACTTTATTTTAAACCTTAATTCTGATTCATCAAGCTATGCTGTGATTCTAAATCGATTTTAGTAAATTAATATATTTTAATTATATCACACTGCCCAAAAGGTCAATCCTGTGTTAGTATTAGAGTAAGAGAGGTGTACTTATGAATGAACCACTAATATTTAACATAGCCATGGGCCGCACCAAACCGGAAAATATTCGCCATCGCGAAGTGGCTTGCCCGTTCTGTGCCGTGGATAAGCTTACGGACATATTGGAAACAAAGGGCGATATTATCTGGCTTATGAACAAATATCCCGTCTTAGATCGTACCTGGCCCACCGTTATCATCGAAACGCACGACTGTTTTAGTGAATATTCCAGATATTCACCGGAAACCGCTACCGAAGTGCTTGATTTTTCTTTGCGCAAATGGCAAGAAACCATGGCCCGCGAAGAATTCAAATCCGTCTTATATTTTAAAAACTACGGGCCAATGTCCGGCGGCTCCATTCGTCATCCTCACAGCCAAATCATCGGCTTATACGATTACGATTATCGGGAAGACATTAAAGTTCACCATTTTGACGGTCCTATTCTCAAAGAAGACGATAATTTAAAAATTACCTTATCCGATAAGCCCATTATCGGTTTTTTCGAATTCAATATGGAGTTTAATGAAAAAACGTCCAGAGCCTTAATGGCTAAACGAATTCAACAAATCTTACACTATATTTTAACAGACTTTTCACGACACAGCGGTTCGTACAATCTGTTCTTCTACGATTTACAGACCGGCTCACAGTATGTTAAAATAGTACCTCGTTACGTTACGTCACCGTTGTATATCGGCTATTCTATTAGCCAGATCAGCAACAAGGAACGGGTTGAACAGATTAAAAATGAATTGAATTGCGACTTTTTTATTTAGTTAGGAGATACCATGAAAATTTTTGCCATTGGCGATCTTCACTTTTCAGGCGAACCGCCTACCAAGCCAATGGATGTATTCGGTCCACATTGGCAAAACCATCGCGAGCGCATCATAGCCGCTTGGCGTGAACAAGTGAGCGATGACGATATTGTCTTTGTTGTCGGCGATACTTCATGGGCTTTACGCCTGGCGGAGGCAGTGTCTGATTTAAAAGCAATTGCCCAACTGCCGGGCCAAATTTATTTAATCCGCGGCAATCATGATTACTGGTGGAGCAGTGCCAAGAAAATGGACACCGCTATGCAACAGGAGCTGACCTTTTTGCAAGGTCACGGCACCGCTATAGACCACATTGCTTTTGGCGGCACGCGCGGTTATCTTTGCCCCAATGATACATCCTTTGATGAGGCAGCTGATACTTCCATCTATGCCCGCGAATTGCTTCGCACCGAAGCGGCTCTTCAGGAAATGGAACAGGCCCTTCGTAAAAACGGCTCTGTCACTTCGACAACCGAAACCGTAGCCACGCAAGCTGACAACAATGTAGCCGCAAGCTCATCAGCACACGCTCCGATTCGTATTTTGCTCTTGCACTATCCGCCGTTTAATGATAAAAACGAACCGAGCGGCTTTACGGAACTTTTAGAAAAATATAAAGTTGACCATTGTATTTTCGGTCATCTTCATGACAAAAATTCCTTTGATCGCATTCCTGAAACGTTTGGCAATACTAAATTGCATCTTGTTTCAGCAGATTATATGGATTTCAAACTTAAACAAATTTTATAAGGAGCTTTTTATGAGTCGTATTCATCGTGAACATTTACAAGCAGGCTATATTTTTGGAGATATAGCCAATGAAGAATATATTTATTTGCCCGCCGGCGAAGTAGGCGTTGATTCCCCTATGTGCGTCTTGGAGCGACATGGCAATTATGAGGACGTGAGTCTGGACGAAGCGACCCATCTCATCGACACCTTGTCCCTCAAGCCATGCAGCCATCCTAAATTAGGCAAACGGTCGTTTTAAAACGATAGGAACGACGTTCTTCAAACTCGTTACCGCTTCAGTAAACCCAATATTTTGAAAAGCAAAGGCCGACCTGCGAGAAATCTCGCAGGTCGGCCTTCTTATTATTCAGCATTTCCCAAAAAGCTGATAAATTCTTATTCTTCTGAACCGAACGGAACAAGTTTTTGAGCCTGTTCACGATGCATTGGTTTAATAAAGCGGTTAGCCACTTTAAAAGCCAACGCAATGACAGCGGCATCATCAACCCAACCGATAAACGGAATGCGGTCCGATACTAAATCGATTGGCAAGATCAAATACCCTAAAGCGCCTGCCACGATAGCTTTTACGTACTTAGGGGTGTCAGGGTCACGAAAACAATAGAACAAAATAGCCGCACGACGCAAGAAGGCGACATTTTTACCGACACCGGTGGCAAAATTTAAAAACTTAGATGACGAAAAGAATTTCGCATACTTTATTAATTTCAAAGGATTCATTTTGATGCTCACTCCTATAATTCTCGTATACCTATACTGGATTGCCGCGGTGATTATTTCTGTAAATTGTCTTTCATGCCTTTTACAACATCGCTTACTTTTTCCACAACTTCGTCTTTTTTATCCCCTGCGGAGGCAACAAAGTCGCTTACTTTATCTACTACATCATCTTTAGTATCGCCGGCGGATGTCAAAATATCGCTCACTTTGCCGAGTACGGTAGATTTTGCTTCACCGGTCGATTTAATAGCGGATGTAGCTGTACCGGCTGCCAAGTCAATGGCTGTGGAGCCTACGGTTGCCAATAAAGCACCGATACCGGACAAAGCATGTTTAGCATTGGCTACATACTCATTGTCGGAATTGGCAAGAGCTTTGCCGGCAATACCGGCTACGGCCGCACTGGCTACACCGATTACTATGTTTTTAATAGAGCCAAAGCTTTCCAATAAGTCGCCCGTCAACAAGCTGTCTAAATTGAATTTATTAAGGCCTAAGAATTCATCGCTGCCCACACCGGCTTCTTTTAAGAAGTCTTTGTTTTCATCGCCTAACGGTTTATCTTTAAGCGGCGAATTTACCAACATGCCCACCGTTGTTTTATTATGCTCAATAATGTCTGTCAAACGTTCTCTGTATTCGGAGAAATCGCCCGGCATAGGCATGCCGTTTTCTACCCAAAGTTTAGCGCATTTGCCCACGGCATAGGTCAAGCAAATAGCCAATGGGATTTTAACTTTCGGATTAGGGAATACGGACGTCAATAAAGCGCTCACTACACTACCGCCCAAACCGCCGAGGAAGCCGATAATCGCACCGGCTGTAGCCGTATGACCATAAACAGCGGCAATGCGGCTTACCATATACGCATCATTGGCAATCAATGCAGTGGTGCTAAGTTTTGGTGCCATCACGAGTACGCCGGCACGAGCGGCCGCCCAACGGCAGATATTTTCAATTTCAGCATCGCGATTCGCGAGTTCCGCTTCTACGGCTGCTAACGTTCCTTCCGGATGAGTCATCAAATCTTTTACATCTTCCATCTATATCGCTCCTTTATCACCTGTAAAGTCAAATAACAGACAAATTAATACTATTCAATTTAATTATAACCCTTCATTCTAACTATTTCTATATGAAGGGTGAAAAATCCTCTTTATTTATCTATATTAATTATGCAATCTTACGCCGACTTAATTCCGCCCGGCACAGAGGTTCTATCCGGCTTGCCTAGTCATACGCCTAACCATACGCCTAATCGGGAGTCGAAAGCCTCTATAGGCCGTTATTACCAACTCGTTAAGCCGCCATCAATAGTCCAAGCGGCACCGGTTACGAAGGAGGCTTTTTCACTGAGTAAAAAAGCGATGACTTCCCCGATTTCTTCCGGTTTGGCAATACGGCCCAACGGATAATGCATGGCCATTTCTTCCATAGCTTCTTCAAAGGTCTGATCGCTTTCCGCAAGCTGGCGAGCTACGAGCGAAGTATCTACATCGCCGGGGCACACGCAATTAACGCGCACCTTATGGACGGCCATTTCAAGGGCCAACGATTTGGTAAAGCTTACAATGGCACCTTTAGATGCACCGTATACGGAACATGCCACATTGCCCTGAATCCCCGCATCACTGGACACGGTTACGATACTGCCTTTCGTACGACGCAAACAAGGCGCGGCAGCCTGACATAAAAAGACGGTACCCTTCACATTGGTGCCAATCATTTCATCGAAGTCCTGTTCCGTCACATCATCAATGAGTTCTTCTTTATAAAAACCGGCGGCAGTCACCAATGCGCTGATATCGCCGAACAAACGACAGGTTTCATCAACGATACGCCGACAATTCATGACTTTACTTACATCCCCTTGTACAAAGCGTACTTTAGACGAAATGCGACGCAATTTAACGACCGCCTCTTGGCCGGCTCGCTCATTGCGACCGTTTATCACAACACTCCAACCTTTTTTGAGTAGTAATTGCGCCGTAGCAAAACCAATCCCGGAAGTACCGCCACTAATAAGAGCCACCTGATTTTCACTGTTAATTGGCATAGTATCTCACCTTCCTTTGTCACCATTGCGCAACGATATAATCATAAGTTAATTTACAAAGCATACTTACGGTGGTGGCAATAAATACAAAACGCACCAGGCCCACACCTTTTTTGATGGCCAAGCGTGCCCCCAGCGTAGCTCCTATAATCTGTCCCGCCGCAGCCGAAAGGCCGAGCACATAGTCTACATGACCCAAACTTATAAACAGAATCAGTGACGCCAGATTACTGGTAAAGTTCAAAAACTTAGCATTGCCTGACGAATATAAAAAGTTAAAACCGGCATAAATAAACATAAAGATTAAAAACGTGCCTGTGCCGGGGCCGACAAAGCCGTCATAAAAGCCGATACCTAACGCACCGATGGCGAGTAAAATCAACTTTTGCTTCGATGCGCCCGCATAGGTGGTCACTGTGCCCCAGTCTTTTTTAAACAGCACAAAAATCAAAACGCTGACGAGGAGCACGATGATAATCGGTTTTAAATATAAAGGGGGAATGCTGATAACCAGCCAAGTCCCGAGGAGGGAGCCTACAAACGTAATCGGCATTAAGCGTTTTACTAAAGGCCATTCCACTTTGCCGGAACGAGCGTACGCAATAGCCGCCGTTAACGCCCCGAATACACTGGATAATTTATTACTCCCCAGTGCCACACTGGGCGGTAAATTAGTAAGCAACATGGCCGGCACGGAAATTAATCCGCCACCGCCTACAATGGAGTCCACAAAACCGGCCAACGCTCCGGCAAAAAATAACATCAGCGGCATCAAAAGTGCCGGATCAATAAAACTTACATCCATATATGCCTCATTTCAAACGTGCCAAAATAGTTTTGTAGCCATCAGCTCCATAGACCAAGCAACGTTTTACACGACTGATTGTGGCTGTACTGGCACCCGTCGTCTCCACAATATTATCATAGCTTTCGCCGGCTTCCAGCATACGTGCTACCTGCAAACGCTGTGCCAACGCTTTCAATTCATTGACCGTACAAATATCTTCAAAAAACTCATAACATTCGTCGATTGTTTTCAAGGCTAAGATGGCTTCAAACAATTGATTATTTAAAGGATTACGTAGTTTTTCATTGACGCTCATAAGAATCCTCCCTTTGCTTAATTAGATAATTTTATTATATACATATTTAAGCAAAAGAAAAAGACTTTCACACAAAAAAGTGAAAAAGTCTTTTTCAACCCGACTAGAATGCCGGAATAATGGAACCTTTGAAGGTATCTTCTACAAATTTCTTAGTTGCATCAGACTGGTAAACAGCCAATAATTTCTTAATAGTTTCGTTGTTTTCATCGCCTTGACGGACAACAAATACGTTAGCGTACGGGGAATCTTTGCTTTCAACTACAACGGCATCTTTCAAAGGATTTAACCCTGCATTAAGCGCGTAGTTTGTATTAACTAAAGCAATATCTACATCGTTAAGCGAACGGGCAATCTGAGCGGCTTCCAATTCCTTAATTTGTAAGTTCTTAGGATTGGAGGTAATGTCCGCTACCGTAGATTTCGGCGAACCGCCGTCTTTCAACTGAATGAGCCCTGCTTGCTGTAATAACAATAGAGCACGACCGCCATTAGTCGGATCATTTGGAATCGCTACGCTCGCACCGTTTGGTACAGTAGCCAAATCTTTATACTGGTTGGAATAAAGACCCATTGGCAAAAGAATTGTTTTGCCGATAGACACTAATTTCAACCCCCGTTCCTGCACCATGTTGTCAAGGAATGGCTGATGCTGATAGGAGTTGGCACTCAATTCTTTTTGTTCAAGCGCCACATCCGGCTGAATATAATCATTAAACTCTACGA
This sequence comes from Veillonella sp. LMAG:90, assembly GCF_008679445.1. Taxonomy (NCBI): domain Bacteria; kingdom Bacillati; phylum Bacillota; class Negativicutes; order Veillonellales; family Veillonellaceae; genus Veillonella; species Veillonella sp. LMAG:90. The sequence continues at coordinate 942,729 of NZ_NAND01000001.1, read as the reverse complement.
CTTTAACTTTAAGACCTTGTTTCTCCGCCTCTTTGGCTACAAAATCCATAACCTGAGCGTGCGGACCGGCTGTTACACCTACGGAAATTTCATGATTCCCCGCTGCGGCGCCGTCTTTGCTGTCATTGCCGCAACCAACCAATACCAAGGCGAACGTTGCGATGGCTGCCAATAAGAATGCTAATTTTTTCATATGTTTCCTCCCAGTCTTTTCTCTACTCTCTTTTTCTTTTTCAAAAAAACTTATCTGTCCGGCACGTCATGCATGCCAATGCTTTTTACAAAAGCTTAACGTTTATTCACTTTGCGGGACAAGAAATCACCGCAAGACTGAATCAATTGCACCAATACAATCAAGATAACGATAGTCGCCAACATTACGTCGCCTTGAAAACGCTGATAACCGTAACGGATCGCGATATCCCCAAGACCGCCGCCCCCAATAGCACCGGCCATAGCGGAGTAGCTGATTAAGTTAACTACCAAAACAGTTATGTTATCAATAATTGTAGGCAATGCTTCCGGCAATAACACTTTGCGGATAATCTGCATTGGTGAAGCCCCCATAGCCTGCGCTGCTTCAATAACACCGCTGTTGATTTCGCGAATCGATGTTTCTACCAAACGCGCCAAGAACGGAATAGCCGCAATCGTAAGCGGTACACAAGCCGCCGTAGTCCCGATGGAGGAACCGGCAATAATACGGGTCAGCGGAATAATCGCTACCATCAAAATAATAAACGGAATGGAACGGAGTGCATTTACAACCGAACCTAATGTGGCATTCACTGCCTTATTTTCCATAATATGGCCTTTGCCGGTGATTACCAAAATAACACCGAGCGGAATCCCTACAATCATGGATACAATGGTAGAGATAACTGTCATTTGCAAGGTTTCGCCTAAACCTTGAATCAACAAATTAATGATTTGTTGCGACATAGCCGATCACCTCGCTTCCAATAGGCAATTCATTCAAGTACTGAATCGCCTGCTCTTCATTCTCTCTGTTACCGTCTAACACTACAATCAAATGACCAAAGCTCGTGTCTTGAATGTAATCGACGCCGCCGAAGAGAATACTTACATCGAGGCCGAAGCGGCGAATCATGCCCGCTACAATCGGCTCATCCACAACATCCCCGGTGAAGTTCAAACGAATAATCGGATGTAAGCCGTCTTTCCAATCGGGCTGTACATTGAGATGGCGCCATGCTTCTTCCGGTAATTTATGACTGATAATAGCCCCTACGAATTCCTTCGTTGTCTTTTCTTTAGGGCCTGTAAATACATCGACTACACGACCTTCTTCCAAAATAACGCCGCCTTCAATAACGGCAACGCGGTCGCAAATTTCTTTGATAACCTGCATTTCATGTGTAATGAGGACGATAGTTAATTTTAATTTTTCATTAATATCTTTCAATAATTCCAAGATGGATTTGGTAGTCTGCGGATCCAACGCAGACGTGGCTTCGTCACAAAGTAATACTTTCGGATTACTTGCCAAAGCGCGGGCAATGCCGACACGCTGTTTCTGACCACCCGATAACTGAGATGGGTAGTTATTCAAACGGTCGCCCAATTTAACGATATCAAGAATCGGCAAAATGCGTTCCTTGATTTCCGCTTTACTCATCCCCTGCAACTCCAGCGGGAAGGCTACATTATCATAAACCGTACGGGACGACAATAAATTGAAGTGCTGGAAAATCATGCCGATGTTTTTCCGCTGTTCCCTGAGGTCCTTTTCATTCAATTTCGTAAGATCTACACCGTCTACTACAACAGAACCGGATGTAGGTCGTTCCAGCATATTAATACAACGAATCAAGGTTGATTTACCGGCCCCACTTTGACCGATAACCCCGAAGATTTCGCCCTCTTTAACGGATAGGCTAATGTCTTTTAGCGCTTCTACGCGATTCGGACCGTCATAAACTTTGCTAATATGCGTAAGTTCAATCATGTGATCGCTCTCCTTTTCTCTAACTCTCTATTTGAAATATATTTAATACAATAAAAAAACTCTTCACACACATGAAGAGTTACAGTTTCTTCATCTGTCGAAGCCTAGCTTCGTTGGAATTGGCACCGTTCCTTACCGGATGGTTGCCGCGACTTCATAGGGCCAGTCCCTCAGTCAACTCTTGATGAACCTATGTATTTTTAGCGTGATAAAATCATAACACTGTAGCGAATGACTGTCAATAGAAGACTCATAGACAGCTTATAGGGCTTTTATATAGCTACCTATAGAGTTCTTATATAACCATTTATAAGATTATTTATTGCCTCCCAGTGAGCTGTGATTCAAAAGGAACCTCGCCCCTACAACAGCCAACGTGCCCGTCACAATCTGCGGCCAACTCATCATAAACAGAACGGCCCGTCCAATCGGATATGGCACGGCAAAGCCTACAAACAGCAGGGCAAAACTGCAATATAAAACGACGCATTTGGCCACACTGCACACAAGAGCTTGCAGCCATACGGACTGATTTTTAAGTAAATAACCAAGTATTACAAATACCGTATTCCCTAACGCCACGAGCGGCACGAAAGGCGCAAATGGCAACATGGCCTGCATAAAAGCAATCACCGGCGTTGCCCACGCAATACCAAGACCGCTTGCCAAGCCGTAACGCATGGCCGCCACCAACATACAAAGCCCCACTAAGGAGCCAATCAAAAACATACTTACCATATTGGGCAACGGAATAATAAGGCGCAGACTTTGACTAAGCAAAGCCAGCGCCAATAATAATCCCGTCCCCGTAATGATTCGGGTATTCATAAATTAATTAAGCCAACCCTTCTGCCAATAATTTTTCATAACCGGCACGCAATTTGGCGGCTACAGGACCTACTTCACCATTGCCAACCGGCTTGCGGTCATAGGTCGTAATCGGAATAATACCGCCGATTGTATCGGTGAAGAAGAGTTCATCCGCATTTTCAACAAATTCACGGTCAAATTCTTTTTCAATGACGGAAACGCCTGCCGTCGGAGCTACGCGAGTTACTACGAGCTGACGCGTAATACCTTTTAAAATCAAGTTATTGGCCGGATGGGTATAGCAAATGCCGTCTTTAACAGCAAATACGTTAGAAGTAGCCCCTTCCGTGCAGATATCGTCGCGGAATAAAACGGCGGAATAAGCGAATTTCTTTTCAGCCTTAGTCTGGGCCAAAATATTCGGAATGAGGTTCAAAGTTTTAATATCCACATTAAGCCAACGTTCGTCAGGCAAACTGATTGCTTTGACCCCTTCGCCCAATTTGCTCAAATCTTCTTTGATCGGGCGAATATACATGTACATGGTCGGTTCCAATTTGGAGCGATCATATGCATGATGACGCGGTTCCACACCACGGGTAATCTGCAGATAAATATAGCCGTCCGTAATACCACTCTGTTCAATCATAATTTCATGCAGTTCCTGCAAATCTTCCGGACGCATTTTTACCGGAATATCCATGAAGCGCATGGAGCGATAGAGTCTGTCCTGATGGTACGAAAAAGCAAAGCAACGGCCGTCAAAAACACGTGTTACTTCATACACACCGTCGCCGAAGCAATAGCCGCGATCGTCTAAGCTGACGCATTTAGCACCAGGCTCTACAAATTCACCGTTAAAATAGGTTAACTCTTTCATAAGAACACCTCGCATATCCTATGTGGCAACCCGAAATTACACATCGGGAACATCCAACAAAAATCAAATATTGTTTATGTAACGATTATAGCACAGTCGACGGACACTTGCCCACAAGGTAAATAATTTTATTAACTATTCAATTTACGGTATAGTCAAAATCGTTTATCAGCCAAGCAAACGCAGCGTACTCCGTCAAAAAGATTATTAACGGCCCAGAAGAATTCGACGCACCGGTTTTGGTAATTTTTTTAAAACAAGCGTCCCCAAATAAGACAGACACACCGTACAAATATAAATCCCGATAACAACCAAAGCCGTATATTGCAATTTTGCCTCAAACATACCGGCCGAGAGAATGATGAGCATAAACGGATGAATTAAGTAAATCCCGTACGACGTCTCACCAATCTGCTCCCAAATAGCCCTCGCAGCACTGCTCATCGGCGTGGCAATGAAAAAGAACAGGAAGAACAGCGTGGCGGCACCGGTATAGAGCATCCCCATAGGACTCAATTGATGAACCGTATAAATTGCTTCCAACAAGGTATAATGCCGCTCATTGAGGACGTAAAAATAACTGCCTATCATGAGGGCCACCGAAAAAGCAAAGATGATTGTCAAAAGCCCTTTATAGCGCCACAATAACTCACAGGTTGCTTCATAGCGTTCCGCTACCACCGCGCCTAAGAGGAAGATCCAAATATAGTGAAGCACCCAATAATTGAGCTTCATGGAGTACGCATATTGAAGCCAGTGATTAGCAAACTTAATCTGGCCACTGTAATAGGACGACCAAAAGTTGAACGCCACTTGAACCACGAAGATGAGCGACAACCAAAGAATGGGCTTTTGCAAAATACCGCGCACCATGGCCCGCCAAAGGGGCATCATAAGATAAAACCAGAGCAAAATAACCATGAAATACAAGTGGTAGTAGCCGTTGCCAAAAAACAAGGCCGGCAATAAATGGCGCGGTGTTAAGCCTGCAAAATTGCCCACTGTCGCCCCGGCATACGCAATATATAAAATAGACCAAGCAATATAGGGGAACAAGACAACGCGGGAACGGCGCCACAGAAAATCCTTGTAGGAAAACTCGTCAAAGCTTGACGTGTGATAAAACAAACCGAAGGCTGACAAGAAGAAAAATGCCGGCACGGTAAAGCGCGATAAAATCTCCAACAAACCGATTAACTGTACATTGGCTTGCGGATTGGCGAGGGCAAATGAGCCTACGTGTATGCCGATAACGCCAAGCATACAGAGACCGCGCATATAAGTTATTTCAGGTAAAAAGGCCTGTTTCAAAACAGTATCTCCTCTCTAACACAAACGGGACGAAGGACTAAGCCCTCCGTCCCGTATATATCTGTTACTTCTTTTGGTAAATTACGGCTACATCACTATTCCTGACGGCTGAATCGCAATCCTTTGCCGCTAAGATTTGATGCTATATCACTTATTCTTAACGGCTGAATCGCAACCCTTTGCCGCTAAGATTTGATGCTGCCTCACTTATTCCTGCGTTACCGGAATTTGAGTGGACATGCCACCCGTAGCAGGTGCTGCCGGGGCTGCATTGCCGGCGGCTGCCGCTTTAGCTTTGGCTTCCGCCTCGGCCTTGGCTCTTGCTTCGGCTTCCGCTTTAGCCTTGGCTTCCGCTTCACGCTGTAAACGTAATTCTTTTTGCAAAGGTGCTATCGGCTGATCATACACAGTAATATCTGTTTCAAACAGACGGCCCCAAGGGAATCGTGCTGAAACAGTACGCGGATCAATCTTCAGATATTTTTCGGCAAAATCCTGAACGCGTTCACCCATGTAGCTTTCCAGTTTTTCATTCAAAGTACCGGTGTAGCGCACATTATCGGTGCGAATCGAATCCTGCATGCGATAAATATCTTTACGGATGTTAGCCTGGTAAGCCCAGTTATCCAAATACTGCTGCGTCAACATATCGCGATGAGCCTGAGTTGGCATAGCTTTGCCCAAAATGCCCTGCGCAATGGCATAGCCTACGGTATTACTTGCCGTATTCCAACCATTGTACGCATCTACTTTGTAGAGTAAATCCCGTTTGTAGAGTCCATATACGAATGTATTGTCAGCGCCGTTAGAGTAAGAAATATCGGCAACACTTACCGGTACGTTCTGTTCAATGGCGGTCTGAATTTTGTCTAAAAAGGCATTCGTGCTGGCAGAAATCATCGGGAAGTTTTCAAACGCTTCCGATTCGCCGGTTACTTTGCCAAGCGGCGTATTTACGGCCAATAAAATGTCCGGTTTGCCTTTGGTAGCCAGCGTGCCACCTACGGCTTCCACGTGCTCCGCAATCGTCTTGGCAACGGTCTGATCCTCGTAATGAGGCACCGTTTCACCGGCACCGCCCAACGGATAAATCACTTCAAAGGACGGTTTCAAGTTATTGCGGTCCACATGAGCGCGGGCAATAAGCAACAAGCCGAGCTGATCGGCGCCTGGGAAGCTGCCGTAACGATCAATGTTAAGCCCTTTGCTGTATAACTTCAAATAACGACTTTCCAAAGCTGACTGCGATAAAGTACTCGTATCGTCATGACCTAAGGCGAAATATTTGAAAACGCCTTTGCGAGTTTCATCAATAAGCGCACGGTTAACCGTCATATTCTTCTGACGACGGTTAAACCAGTCTTGTAAGTATTCAACCGGCACCGTAGCGGTCAGTTGTACCAATGAAGACTGTTCTTCTTGTGTCAAATTACCGGCATCCATTTTATCCTGCAACGCGGCAATCTGGAAAATAGTCGGGCCGTATTCATCATAATAGGATGGCTCTACCCCGCCCCCACTGGCTCGCGGCGAACGCATTACCGTACCGAACGCATAAATCGGCACATTCGGGAATTTGTCGTGCAAAGTTCCGATTTGTTTCGTGCGGTTCAACAACGTATTCAAGGATAAGTTGTGTTTACGGGAATCTACCAAGCCACCGTACACCAACGTATCCGTGCTGAGCACCATCACATCGGCGCGGCCGGCGTTTTCATCAACCCACTGCCAAATTTTATCCGCTTCACCATGATAATTTTTACCGGAAATCAGATAATCCGGCGGCGTAATCACCGTATAACCGGCACCTTCCGCCGTGTCAACGGTGTAAGATAAGCTAACCGGACGGTTATCCTGCGGTACAAATAAAATGGTAGCTGCCTCTACCTGCGATGTTCCCCATAAAACAGCAGCCGCTAAAGCCCCTGCCAGCCAGGAAAATCGTTTTTTCAATACACTCACTCCTTCTTCTTAGCTTTACTTGATTTTTTTATAAAATGTAATTGACTTATATTAACATAATAAACATCGATTTTCATCGAAATTCTTGTAATCTCTAGTATTATATCATATTTTGTGTTAATTAAACATATAGAACTAAGTTAATATGTGACCCTATTTTATTTAATGCGCGGCAAGCTCCAATTATACCGAATGGCCAGCGTACGAATAACAACTACAATGACAAACGCACTGTACGACGCCATTTGCCACATGCCTCCGTAGTAAAACGCACAATACACGATACCGCCGATAATGGCCGGCAAGGCATACACTTCTTCACGCAGCACCGACGGTACGCGCTGTGCCAAGATATCACGGATTACCCCGCCACCTACGGCCGTCAACAAACCTAAGATAACGCTCAAAACCGGCATATCCGGATAGTTGTACACGCCGATGCCGGCGCCGGTAACCGTAAAGGATGCAAGCCCCAACGTATCGGCTGCCAAATACATCCGGCGAACCCAACGAGTCCCGATGTAATGATCGCTGCGTGAGCGATAAATAAGGAACATAATAAAGGTTACCGCAATGACCGTTCCCACATAAATGCCGGTGCGAAGCGAATTTGGCGGAATATTACCCACAATTAAATCACGCATAATACCGCCACCAATGGCCGTAGCCAAAGCTAAAACAAGCATGCCGAAAATATCCATACGCCGCCCGATGCCTACAAGCGTCCCCGAAACGGCAAAGGCAATGGTGCCCACCATGTCAAAAATAAGCCATAATAATTCCAAGATGTTTACTCCTTAATTCCTTGTAATTTACAAACAACATGAAATAATGGTCTCTTTGTCTCAAATATATCACTTTATTATAGCACAATACGGTGTTTAAAGTCCCCTATATACGGATAGTAAAATAAGAATTAATCAGCTACCGTTGTTGTAAATAATTACCATTTTTTCATATGATTACTGTATAATAGAATTAAGTTTTGATATTTGTTTTCAAAGTAAAAAACAAACGATTAAAACATAAAATTTAGTTACATTATAAAAATAGAAAAGACCTCCGAAAGTATATTTCGAAGGCTCGTTTATATCTTTGAAGTTTATTCAGAATTGCAGGTTCTATATCTGTATTTGTGGAGGTTTTTATGAAAAAGATGCTAATGGCCCTTTCGGGGTTACTATTAATCAGTTCTACAACAGTCTTTGCAGAATTGCAAACGCAAGTAATTCGCCATCCTGACGGCAGCGCAACCATCAATCAGTGGGATCCTGATGATGGTTATTCGTATAGTGAAGATGTACCTGCAAATCGTGAAATCATTATCCCACGTAAAAAAATCATCATGACTCCGGAAGAAGCTGATGAGTTGCGTAATTCGTATGTCAATGATGCCGTACGCAGTTGGCAGGAGAAAAATGTGATTATTAATGTCAACGAATCTAAAGACGAACAAAAGAAATCTACAAACAAAAAATAAACAAAAAGAGCGCCCTGCGAAATCTCGCAAGGCGCTTATTTACTGATATGGTGCGGTTGATGGGACTTGAACCCATACGAGCGTAAGCTCACCACCCCCTCAAGATGGCGTGTCTGCCATTCCACCACAACCGCATGGAATTGTTATTAAATGGTGCCTCAGGACAGAATCGAACTGTCGACACAAGGATTTTCAGTCCTTTGCTCTACCGACTGAGCTACCGAGGCAAATATTTTTTTGAGGCAAAAAAAATGGCGACCCCGATCAGATTTGAACTGACGATCTTCGCCGTGACAGGGCGACATGTTAACCGCTACACCACGGGGCCGCAATACCGTTGTTTCAGGTACTTAAATATAATAGCACGATTTTAATTTGTGTGCAAGAGGCAAAATGAATTTTTTTACATTTTTTTGTGAGGAATATTAGAAAACGAGATATTGTATAGAGATAAGTACGAATAAAGCACACTTATCCCTATACACTAATTAGACCACTCTAGCTCTACACTACTCTCAAACGCCACTACTAGACTTACATACTTTACAGCATCAAATAACACGATAGTATATACAACTATTAAAATTGGCTCTTTTACAGAAAAGCCGAAATAAAGCTTATAAATGATACTCTCATACGCACAAAACTGATGATATATGAATGTACAATTTTGATTAAATCAGTATAAAAAGAGAGGATATTTCATACTATTTATTGACAAATGAATAGTAAACCAAACTAGTTTTACACTACTCTCAAACATTTGTCATAACGTTCCGTTAGCGCGTACGATTGGAGACCAAACTAGTTTTACACTACTCTCAAACGTCATTGTTATACATTACAGCATATGCCGGATTGGAGACCAAACTAGTTTTACACTACTCTCAAACATCATCTTTAGTTCATCATCGTTAAAGAAAATTGGAGACCAAACTAGTTTTACACTACTCTCAAACTATTGATGCGGCCAACGCATCACGAGCGACATTGGAGACCAAACTAGTTTTACACTACTCTCAAACTATATTATATCCTTGCCGCCAAAAATTGGCATTGGAGACCAAACTAGTTTTACACTACTCTCAAACGTAGTATTTCGCGCCGAATCCTGCCGACCTATTGGAGACCAAACTAGTTTTACACTACTCTCAAACACCCAAAGGTCACTAGCAAATCATCAGCCAATTGGAGACCAAACTAGTTTTACACTACTCTCAAACAAGGCTATTGACTATGGTAAAGAGCATATCATTGGAGACCAAACTAGTTTTACACTACTCTCAAACTGGAGGCTCGGGTAGTATTATATGTTTGGTATTGGAGACCAAACTAGTTTTACACTACTCTCAAACCACTTGCTTGTGTGTTCATACTTCTCACCTATTGGAGACCAAACTAGTTTTACACTACTCTCAAACGATGTCGTCTACAAGCCGTAGTTCGATAGTATTGGAGACCAAACTAGTTTTACACTACTCTCAAACATTACATTTTCCATAGCTCACCCTCCTTTTATTGGAGACCAAACTAGTTTTACACTACTCTCAAACTACGTACGTAACAACTCAAATATCATTCAAATTGGAGACCAAACTAGTTTTACACTACTCTCAAACATGGTCACACCTTAAACTAGAATTTAATTCATTGGAGACCAAACTAGTTTTACACTACTCTCAAACTACGCCCCTTTTTATTTCCTGAGTAAATTAATTGGAGACCAAACTAGTTTTACACTACTCTCAAACGTCACTCTGGTTTCTTCTAAAATTCGCTCAATTGGAGACCAAACTAGTTTTACACTACTCTCAAACCTGTCTATATCAAAGAACATGATGAAACTAATTGGAGACCAAACTAGTTTTACACTACTCTCAAACTAGGTAGTCCTATTCAGTGCTTGCGAGCGCATTGGAGACCAAACTAGTTTTACACTACTCTCAAACGAAGAGGCACGAGAACACCTGGCAATGTGGATTGGAGACCAAACTAGTTTTACACTACTCTCAAACTAATGGGTGTCCCATTTAACAATAATCGATAATTGGAGACCAAACTAGTTTTACACTACTCTCAAACGTGGATTTCTTTTCAGTATCTCCGAGTGGTATTGGAGACCAAACTAGTTTTACACTACTCTCAAACTTTAATTAAATCTTCCATTCATGGCCACATATTGGAGACCAAACTAGTTTTACACTACTCTCAAACCTACCGCTGAGTTGATACATGATATAACGTATTGGAGACCAAACTAGTTTTACACTACTCTCAAACTACGGATATAACATAAAATTACAATTAAGGATTGGAGACCAAACTAGTTTTACACTACTCTCAAACGTAAGGTCTTCCGATGCATCCCACCAACAAATTGGAGACCAAACTAGTTTTACACTACTCTCAAACTCCAGGTGTTGCCTAACATGTTCTATTAAGATTGGAGACCAAACTAGTTTTACACTACTCTCAAACTAGCATTAAGGTATTACTAAAGGTAGTATAATTGGAGACCAAACTAGTTTTACACTACTCTCAAACAGAGTGTCCGTAATTTTACGAGCTACATACATTGGAGACCAAACTAGTTTTACACTACTCTCAAACTCCATTTATATTCTCCTTTGTCTAATCATAATTGGAGACCAAACTAGTTTTACACTACTCTCAAACTAATTTCAAATAATAGTGTTAAGACAAACAATTGGAGACCAAACTAGTTTTACACTACTCTCAAACCTTGCTAATTTACCGCTTAACCGTAGCTGCATTGGAGACCAAACTAGTTTTACACTACTCTCAAACCACCTTCATAATGTGCATTTATTACATCATATTGGAGACCAAACTAGTTTTACACTACTCTCAAACTACAACCCTTTTATTTCCTGAGTAAATTACATTGGAGACCAAACTAGTTTTACACTACTCTCAAACGGTACTCATCTGAAATGTTATCTAATTCAAATTGGAGACCAAACTAGTTTTACACTACTCTCAAACCCCAAATTGCATTTTTACCCAAAATGCTGAATTTAAAGATTTGAGAGATTTTTCAGCTTACGAGGCAGGTGTAATTCTAGTCAGTCAGTTAAAACACGCATAAATCCTTATCTAAAGTATATAATACTTCTAATTCTTGAACAACTGAAATCTCTTCCGCATCACTACCTTCTATACAAAAAACAGGTATTTTTTTACACAAAATTGTCTCAAAAAATAATTCCAATTCACTATTTGTCATAAATTTACGCAGATTGAGCATAACTAATAACTTTGGCCGGATCAAATCCACGACTACTTCAATAAAACTAATCACTTTACCAATATCATCAAATTCATCATCGCAAATCATAAAATTCCCCAACTTTACAATATCCTGTGCAGTTATGAGATTATTATAGGTTACATCAAGGCTTAAACTCCCCTCTAAAGCCATAAACAGTTCTTGAATCTTTTGATTGATTTCAAATAAAAGTCCTACATCTTCCGTCGCAATAGAAGTTAATCGTTGATTTAACTTAGTTAACAACGTTTTATTATTTACATCTAAATCAAAGAAATCACTAATGATATAACAATCTTTCTTGATGTCCAATAATTTATTGGATTCTGATAAGGTCCACTGCGTATCTTCCCCTTTAGTGGCCTTAATAAATTCACATGCAAGTGAGCGAAATAATTTTCGGTTTTCTATAACTAATGTAGTAATAGAATTGGCAGAAAAATCCAGCTCTACGTCTAAAGATAAATAAGTTAGCTTCATAATATCAATAACCTATCTGTTGAATTTACAACTTCCGTAGTCACTTCACCAACGAGTGTTTCCATTTTAGAAAACTGTTTTTCCGTTATAACAAGCATTTGTACTAAACCTTCAGGCGGTTTTTGCCATCGCACATAAGTCATAACTTTGTTAGCTTCAGTTTGGTTTAAAACTAATTTTGCATAAATCGACTCTTGCATCATATAAAAGCCGGTGGAGAGCAGAAACTTCCGAAATGTTCTGTATGCCTTTCTATCTGCTGACGTTGCCACCGGCAAATCAAACATAACTAGTACTCTCATATATCTATAGCTCATACTCCACTAACCTTATTAAATTAACATCATTTTCATTCAATGCATCAAATATACTCTTACAATATATTTTTATCGCAGCACTTAAGTATTGGCGATTTCCATCAATTTTAACTTGTTTATTTAATAAGTCAATTAATTCTAATCGCTCTTTACGTGTGAAATTGCTATGTTTTAATCCCACAACATATTTATCTACAATCCCCCTGAGCGGTTCTATTACATCACAGCTTAAATTGAACGGGTTATATTGATTACAATGATTTATACCAAATTGAGTCAAATATCCCATGGCTACGATTTCCCGATTAATAGCAGATAACAAAATAGTATAGCCATAATCCAAGGCCGCATTAATATTAGAGGCATCATCTCGCGTAAAAAGCTTGCCAAATAGGCTGTTAAAATATACTTTTGCCGCATGACCTTCTCTGTGAGATTCATCATTAAACATCATATCGGACACATACGATTCTATGAGACTATATTCTTCTTTTTTTAACCTCTTTAGTAGTTTAGCCTGATTATTTATTCTTTCACGTACCAATACAGTCCAAACAGCTTGCTTTGTTCTTTCATCCCAAGCAATTTGATCTCGACAGCATTTACTTGTATTGTGACTACCATATAAAGCGACTAGTTCACTGGCCGGATTAAATTTCTCATCACAAAATACCACTTTCACTTTAGCCTTAGTCAATTGGTTGAGCAAGGCGGCGGTCAAACTGACCGCCGTTGAAGCTATTATCAATACTTGCATTTCACTTACATAGACTCGCTCACAACCAACATCTTTACGAATTACCATGTAATTCATTTTAAAATCTAATTTCGCACGACTATCTACTACAACAATGCGCCACCCCATATATTAACTCCTTACTTGCTCAATAATGGCTAAATAATTCGTATTTCTTTTTCTTGCAGACCTGTTACAGATTGAGTTATAATTGTAAATTCACTTAAACCGGTTATATTCATTCCTAATGTACTTCTTGAAGCCGATACACCAATAGGTTTAAGTGCATAGGTCGTTTTTTGTTGAGTCAACAAGTTTAAGATTTCCATCAGCATTTTGCACTGTTCTATTAATGTCATCGCAATAAATGCTGTAATTGTAGTCTCTTTTTCTAACTCATTCTCTCTATTAGTTTTTAATCCAACAAATGCAGGCTGTTTCATTTTTTCTGTTAACGCTTTATAAATAATCATATTAAACTCAGGACTCACCTGATCAGGTTGAGGCTTATAATTTCCGTTCTCTGCCACTCTGGCAATATATTTTTCAACAGCTTTTATTTTTTTTGCAATATTGTCTGGCAGTACTAAAGATATAGCTGAATCAATATATAAACTATTATTGGTTTTGCCACCTAAATAATACATAACACCATTAATTCGAACCAAAGAATTCATACATAGCTTTTTATAAACCAACTCTACCCTATCAAACTTTTGCTTATTCATAATTTCTTCGCCATAAGCAACATAATCTTCCTTAGAGTTTAACGTACCTGCTTTTAATACAGGAATAGAAATAATGTGAGTTTCAAATTCTTCAGAGTTCTTCTTATAGAAACGGAAAATACTGTAGTAAGCAATTTTTATACTTGTAAACCCACCGTATTTTTTAACATCACTTAAAATTGCATCACTTGATTTTAACGGCACATAGCTTTCGGATTTAGTTACACTTGCTTTATAAATAGTAGCATCATATAGAGCTCCTGTTTGTTCAACTAGCATCCTAGTTACTTGTACATCATTATTGCGCATCATTTTTTTAACCAAATTATTATCGGTTTTAGGATTCCAAATCTCTTTATTGCCTACTTGCAATAGATAATCAAACATATGGTTCAAACTATATGGACGTTTTTTATCAGATCTTGCATTTTTAATAAAGTTACGAGGATTATTTGTAAACTTTTCATGGTAAACATTACCTACCACAATGTTTAGGTAAGCATCTTTTGCATGATGATGAGCATTTAAACTGCGTAATTTAACAAATTCTCTTTCTTGGCGAAAATCTGATACATTTTCAGCTTTAACATAGCAGATGGTTGTATCCGGATATAAACGTTTCAACAAATTAGTAACCGCTTTAACCGATTGATTAGTTTCTACTAATTGGCGATTAACAAAATCTGCCAATTCATCAGCTGTCAACGGAGTCGTGCGAACCAGTCTTTCATATTTTCGTTCGCTGATTAAACCTTGTTCTAATAATTGCTTCCATAGGCTAATACATCTATCTTGTGTATCTTTTTCAATCGGGTAGATATCTTTCTTTTCACGATTAAGCTCTGCTTTAACTAATACCAAATTATCCCAACTATTATCCTTAGTTACACTACGAGGATAAATATGATCAATATCGTATTTAGACGTAAACAAGTCACCGATACTTGTTATTTTTTCGCCCGAATACATACAGCGACCTTGTTGAGTGTAGTACAAAAATAACTTTTTAGAATTAAAGTCGCCTGCATCACGCTGTTTAATTTCTTCTGTCCAATTACGTCCTTCATCCTTAATTGTTTTATATAATTGTAATAAGCGTTCTTTTCTTGAATCAGTTTTTTTCTTTTCTGCTCGATTTGTTCGGGCAACTTCCACAAATACTTTCTTAGGTACACTACCGCGTAATTTTGTAATTTCATCTAAAATGCGTAATGTCTGCCAAACAGAACGCTTTACTGCCGGTGAAATGTATAAATCATCAACTAGCTTATAGTCTACTATATCTGTTGGCTCCGTACGTTCTTTGTTAAACTCTTCTATCGCAGCTAAATATGTATTATGCGAACTTAAAACTTCCATCAAATTCAATGGTTGTTGTTCCATGCATTCCAAAATACTGCACTCAGGATTATCACCCGCTACGCCTTTAATACCTTTTAAAAGCGTGGCTGATAAACGACCCCAGTCACGATACTGAAGTTTTAGAATCTGCTTTTTCTGAGTATCACTTAAATCATCACCAAATTCTATTTCTAAGGTACTTAATAATACTTTTTTAGCTTCACCAAATAAAGTCACATACCGAATAATCCGTTCCGCCATTGTTTCATCAAAACCATCACCTAGTATGCGAACCATATCGCGATACGATTTTAAATCGCTCTTAATATCTACATCTAAGCCTGTAAGGGCACCTTTTCCATCTGTTCCACCCAAATGTTTCAAAAATTCCCTAATACGCTTTTCAGTCATTTTTCTGTGTTCTTTTTCAAAACAATCTTTTATAAATGATTGCTTCGTTTCATAAGACAATGGTTTACCGTCATAGCGTAAATTATTAAGCTCATTAAGCAAAGAAAATTTCGAATACGCCAAGGAGTATTTAGGCAAAACATCTTCACCGATTAAATAGGTACATTTATTAGTTAAATTCTCAATAAAAGCGGTAGCCGAAGCACTAATATCTACTTTATCTTCAAAGTTCCAAGGGTATACTTTCCCCGGGGCCTTTCGAACAACCCAAGCGAACCCATTGTCTCTATCCTTATGTGCAGGATTTAAAGGTCCTACAAAGTAAGGAATACGGAATGTCAATAATTTTAATATTTTTTGTGCTATTGTAAAGCCCGAGCCATCAGCTTTGTTCAAAAATGGATATTTTTCACTTGATACATTCAAAATCTGTTCTAATTCTTCTTCATGAATCTGATACGGAATAACCCCATTTTCACGAACACGTAACAAAGGCAAAAAGCTGTCTAACTCCATTAATTGTACAATTTCTGCTTTATTTTCATTATCCGAAATATCTTTTATTGTTTGTTTTAAAAATTTATAGAACTCATCACGGGAACAACGTTTATTGAATTCACTTTTACCTATATAGGTAATGTAGTTGTTTAAGTTCTTCTCATCATCACGTAAAACCCGGTTATATAAAGCCTTATTACTTTTTAGTAAGTCTTTTAAACTTTCTAAGTGTTCATGATGTTTTTCAAATGTTTCAACTTTTGCTTCAGATAAGTACTTTCCATCCGGCTTAATATTTGATAACAACAATGTATCATATAAAGTCTTACAACCATCTAAAGCAAATAGACTCTCCCCTAAATAAGGTTCATATTTATCTCGTTCTTCCCAATATTCTTTTCCTGAAAATTCTACCGTTCTAATTTCTGAATCTAATTCTTTATATTCAGGTTCATTAAATAAATCGTCTAAATTAGCTTTTAGCCCCAATACTAAGCTCGCAAATGCTTTAGCCTGTTTTCTATATAGTTTATCTGTTGCCAATTCACTAATTTGTTTGGCAATATCACTACGTGTAATCCCTTTATTGGTTAATAGTTTTACTAATGCTGTATCATCAATATGTTGTTTTAGACCGCTAAATTCATTACAAGCTAATACTCGTTGTAATATATCAGTAAGACCACCTGTGGTTTTAAATGTTTCACCTTCATGTAAGAAATTACCACGATATTTTATGATATGATGAATTGCTAAAAATAATAAACGAACATCTTTAGCGGGTGCTTTCATTAAAGCTACTCTCAGATGATAAATTGTTGGATAGTCTATATGATAATCTTCATCGGTAAACTCTTTATCATTAAATAAAAAATATGGGCCTGAAACGGTTTTATGCTCTTGTCGGTACTGACTTTCGTGTAAGCGTTGATAAAAGGCTTTATCAACTTTTGAGATTTCTTCAGCAAACAAGTCTTCCAAAATCATCAACCGATCATTACGTCGATTCAATCGACGACGCCCTGCACGATGAACCCGACGTTCCTCTGCCGTTTTTCCTTCTTCAAATAAACGACTCCCCCACATTCGATGATTTTTTGCGCGTAATATCTCATACTTTTCATTGGTAACTGCCCATCCCACTGAATTTGTTCCAATATCTAAACCTACAAAATAATCCCCTGTTTTTTTGTTTTGAAACCTCATAATACTCCTCCTAAAATTTTTACACTATTTAAAATTACATATTACCAGTCACTCTATTCAATTTTTAATTTTATAATTGACAAATTTTATTTTTACACTTATTATAAAGATGTACTAGTTGAGACCAAACTAGTTTTACACTACGAGTTCAAATAAAGATTTATCGACATTGCCTTCGGGCGGCTCGGCGTGAGCCATTTATATGAACCTTACTCGACTCCTCGGAGTCGAGTTTTTTATTACCCTTTTTGATTCATTCATACTGTCTCATCTCCAATACTGCACTTACTCAAAGAATAATTTTAACTTATATTCGGAATTATATTTCTATTTACACATATTAAGCATTACTAATTTGATTATAAACCGTCTTTCATTAGAATACAATTTGATATTTCAAAATTACATTAATTTTTATCTTTATTCGAGAAAAAGGAGTCTTTACAATGCAATACAAACGTCTTGGCAACACTCACATCGCCTTCCGCCTTAATCCGGGCGAAGAATTAGTCAGTTCAATCGAAACTATTGCCCGCAAGGAAGGTGTCACTTCAGCTATGATTCAAGGCTTAGGTGCCACCAACGATATCGTACTCGAAACCTATCATGCTGATGAAAAGAAGTATTATCACCATCGCTTAACCGGTGATTTTGAAATCACCTCCATCACCGGCACTATCGATCAGCTTAACGATGATTACTATGCACACTTACATATCACAATCGCCGACCAAGAAGGTAATTCTCATGGTGGTCATTTGACCAGTGCCGTAATTAGTGTAACTGCTGAAATGATTCTAACTTTGCTTCCTGAAGATATTCACCGTGGCTACGACAAGGACGCTGATTTAAATTTATGGCAATTAGATAAGTAAGGCAGCTAATATCTCTGCAATAAATTAACCGATAGAGCTGAAATATGTCAGTAAATACGCTTGTTTTTACAAAACGAAAAATAAATCGATTTTTTTGAATTTATTTACTGCATTGAGGCCTCTCCCTATGTTATAATCAACACATAAGGAGGTATCACTATGATCCAAGAAAACTTAATTGAAATGATTAGCTCATACTTCAAACTCGACGAAGAAAAATTCAAAAATGTAGTAAATAATATTGACGGCATGAACATCAACAGTGTTGATGATATTAAAAACCTCAACTCCGACCAGTTACAAACTTTGTTTGCCAGTCTTAAAGATGCCTATGGCGAACTTAATGCTAACGAATCTGTCAAAGCCGGTTTGAATGCCATTGCCGGTAAATTTTTCAAATAAGTAAAATAACGCTGCGACCTACTTAACAGTAGTGCGAATCAGCAACAAAGCAGTTTAAAACAAACAAGGCGGTTATGCAATTTCGAAATTGCATAACCGCCTTTTAGTTACTAAATATTATTTAATTATTGACCGGTATACACGTTAAACAACTCTTCCATGTTAACTAAACCGTGTGGCGCCGGACTTACCAAGTACAAGCTGACTACTGCCAAGATTGTAACGGCAATAGCTGCATAAGAGAATGTGCCGCGTTGGCTAAATTCATACATGCCGAACAAACGCATGCCGATAGCGGCACCAACAGCTGCCACCAAGGCTTCCATAGAGAATAAGAAGTCGGATGCGAAAAGTGCCAATACACCTACGAAGGCAGCTACAAAATAAATTACCGGAATCATTACGTCCTGTTTGCTTGGGAAGGATCGACGCAATGCTTTGGCATATATGGAAATATCCAAACCGAACAAGCCTAAGAACAACAATAGGAAATTCCAAATAACCGACCACGTGCCACGGAACGCATCGCGATGTTTACTTGCATACCAAGTGAAAGCGGTTAAGCCCAAAATACCAAGACCTACTAAGATAAAGTAGTAATCAACCGGTAATAAGCGAACGGCGAATACACCGACCAAGCACCATACGGCGGCAGTCACAACACTGAGAATTACGCCTTTGAGCTCCGGCTTTTCATTGGCCGGTAAACGGTTGTACATGCTCATGGCCAATTCGGCAATAAAGCAGAAAATAAAGAAAGCAATGGCAGCCGGTGGCATAATAAAGGACAACACAACGGAACCTACGAGGGGAATCGCCAAACGCCAACCTTTAAACAATACGAGGTTTTTTATATTCAAGCGAAAATCCTGAGTCTCCGAGGTAAACCCGTTATACACCGCAAAAGTAAGCATAAATGATACTAATTCTGCCGGTGTAGCACCCCAAATTAATAATGTCGGTACTACGATAAACGATAAGGCCACACCGGTGAAACGTGAAACAACAGCCGCACAAAATCCGGCGGTCAAATAAGGCAACAGTGCAAGAACAATCTCCATGATTAACTCCATTCTACTAAGTTTAATTGAAAAAACGTTTCTTTCATACACTCTAGTATAACGAATTCAGGCCTTATAATGCAACACTTCGCCCTATTAATCCCACCTATTATTCTTACAATTATTTGATAGCTTACAGCCCTTTCTTACGTTTTTTCTTTCAGACTTTTCTTACGAACCGACTTACATTATTTTCTTTCGGCCTTTTCTTACCAACTTGCTTACGACCTTTTCTTATACCCTTGCCATGCGTCCAATCGCCGTCGCACCGCCGAATAGGAACATCCCAATTGGTCTGCAATCTGCATCGGACTATGCCCTTCCTGATAGCGCCTGCACACCTCAAACATGTCTAGGGCCAAATTATTTCCCCGCAAGCGAACGCCTTCTTCTTTTAACCGTTCCGCTACGGTAGCCGGTTTCACGTCATACAGGGCCGCCAATTCCGTCGTCGACATATGGCGTTGCTCATATAAGTAGGCCAATTCCTTAACATTTAAATACACTCGTTTATTGCTGTGGCGAATCTCAATGCCGCTATTACGCAGCGTTTTCAAAACGGTCCAACGAGACATGCGAAGGTGCTGTGCTATCCAGCCGGCGCTTTGCCCGCTGTTATACAAACTGATAATTTGGCGTTTCACAGAAGGTGTAGGCTCTCTAAAATCCGACTTCTTGTTCATTAACAGTCCCATTTCATGTAAACGGGCCGCTACGGTTGTATGGGAACATTGATAGCGAACTGCCAATTGCTTAACCCCAAGGCCGACGTTTTGATATAAGTGAGCCAATTCCGCTTCCGGCAATTGCTTGCGTCGCGTCCGCACCGGAATTTGATACACATGCAAACGACGAACCACCGTATCTTGACTACACCCCAATTGCTTGGCTATTTCCCAAGTCGACAACTTTTCTTCCGTATATAAACGGTTTAACAATTTCATTGGAATTACGACTTTTGCCATAGATCCATCTCCCCTATAAAATACACTAACTTTTCCGTCTGTCCCCTATTTTTATCCAGATAATTCAAGCGCGTTCTCCCAAAGCCTCATTCATCTTTTAACACTACCTCCATTATAAAAACCACGACGGCAAGGAGCAAGCCATCGACTCATACCATTGGTGCGCATCCGCACTGTCAGTATGAGACTCACACCATTGGTGCGCATCGTCAGTATGAAGCTCATACCAATAATGTGCATCCTATGAAAACGTCCCTATCTTTTTACAAGCCCCTTCTCTTTCGAACCCACCAATTTAAGAAATTATGGGTGATTTTTTTGCTTACATCGATAATTTACGGTATACTATAAATTACATTACATCATACAAAGGAGCTGACTATGTTTAACTTTAATCTATTAAGTATTGTAGCCGCTTTACCGGCTATCATCATTGCCATGGCCATGCACGAGTATGCGCATGCCAAAGTAGCCGACGCGTTGGGCGATGATACGCCGCGCCGTACGGGACGACTCACCATGAATCCCTTCGCTCATATCGATTTACTCGGCATGTTGATGCTTTTGCTCTTGCATTTCGGTTGGGCAAAACCGGTTATGATCAACCCGGCTAATTTTAAAAATAAAAAACGCGATGACACCCTCGTTTCGCTCGCCGGTCCGGCAGCCAACCTAGTCATTGCCTTTATATCCGCGTTCGTGCTGTTTTTCATCAATAACCACGGCATCGACGTATCTTCCGGACTTTACACGGTAATCTCGCTCATGGTAATCATTAACATCAACTTTGCCTTGTTCAATTTGATTCCCATTCCGCCTCTTGATGGAGCGCACATTGTTTCCAACATGCTCTCTCCATACTGGCAGATGAAATATTGGCAATGGGCCCGTTACGGCTTTTTGATGCTAATCTTGCTCATTTACACGCCGTTCCTGACCTGGGTGTTGATTCCGCTGCAACAAATGATTCTAAGTTTGTTTGCTATGATTCTCCAGTTCGTCTAAAACGATTTAGTGCCTATGTAGCACGCCACTTTGTTTATAGTATTTATTGTAAAAAGGGCGCTTATGAAAACACTGAAAAAACCAATCCACGTGCAGTTCGTCTGCCACGGCAATATTTGTCGTTCACCAATGGCTGAATTTGTTTTCAAAGATTTAGTCACAAAGGCAAATCTGAACGAGTATTTTAAAATCGACTCCACTGCCACCAGCCGCGAAGAAATCGGGAACGACACTCATCACGGAACAAAAAGTAAACTCCGTGCCCTCAATATCCCCTTTACACCACGAGCCGCTCGACAAGTGACCAAAGCAGATTACAATTCGGCAGATTATCTTATCATCATGGACGAAAACAATCGTCGCAATTTGAGTCGCGTAATCGGCCCGGACGCGGACGGTAAAGTAAAGAAAATGCTTTCTTTCGTCGGCGAATCACGAGATGTTAAAGATCCATGGTACACCGGCAACTTTGACGAAACCTATGATGACATCAGTAAAGGCTGCGAGGCGTTGTTGGCGGAAATTAGAAAGCAGTATAACATTTAAAACTAGCTCATCTAAGTGCTTACTTAGATGAGCTTTTTCATTTAAACAATCACCTATATATTTAAAAAACATTGACATTTGTGTTATATAGAATTAAAATTAAAATACTAGTTAGGTAATTTGTTTTTAAAGAGGTCAGCAAACATTATGAATAATTACATAGAGTACAATAATAAAATGGCCTTCCATCCGGGCTACTATATACAAGAATTAGTTGAGGATAGTGGTCTTACCCAAGAAGATTTTGCCAAACGCTTGGATACGACACCTAAGAACCTTAGTCTTTTAATCAGAGGCGAACAAAATTTATCTATAGATATTGCTGTAAAATTAGCTCGGCTGTTCAACAACAGCATTGAGTTTTGGCTAAATTTACAAGCAACTTATGATGCTGCCTTAGCTGAAATAAAATCATCCGAAGAACTTGAAAAAGAGCGTCAAATATTTAAATTCATTAATTACAAATATTTTGTAAAATACTTTGATTTACCCCAAAATTCAAAAAATATAGATCTGCAAATTAAAACATTACGTAATTTTCTTCAACTTTCTACCCTATTACTACTTACAAAAAAGGATCTAATAAGCAAATTTAGAGATTCGACTGATAACTTGCCCCTGAATCAAGTGATTATGGCTAATGCAATGTTACAAGTAGGTATAAATCAGGCATTACAAATTGAAGCTGTTAATTTTAACAAAACTAAATTCAAGAAGTCTATTAACTTTGTAGATATTTTGTACGCGGATAATAAATTAAATTTCAATCTTTTAAAGAAGGAATACGCTGATTATTACGATAATATTGATGACACCTTATTAAACTCAGGTGTTATTTTAACAAAAATACCTGCTATGCCCGGTACAAACTTCCGTAGTGCTACTAAAAAACTAGGTTCCAATATTATGTTATTAATTAATGATACCAATACTAAATCAGCCAACACATTAGATACTATATTTGCCGAAATGACTAATATTGCCACCGGCAACTATGGTATTACGTTAAATAATTTAATACAAAAAAATCCTCGAAGTTTACCGGAGAATGTCACAACCAATAAGTTTATGAACTAATTCTCAATTCACTTCGAGGATTTCTTTATATTCTTCAAACCTTATCTAGCTTATTTTCTGGCTTCTGCCACCGCAACAACGAATTTTTTAGCTGTTTCGGTAATTTCAGTCAAAGATTTTCCGCCACCGGTCAACGCGCCGCCTGCCCCGACAGCAACAGCACCGGCTTTAAACCATTCGGCTACATTATCAATGCTTACGCCGCCGGTAGGCATCATTTGAGCTTGTGGCAATGGGCCTTTTACAGCTTTAATGAATTTGCTGCCCACAACTTCGCCAGGGAATACTTTAACAATATCGGCACCCAATTCCAAGGCTTGGATTACACCTTGAATAGTTGTAGTACCCGGCATGCAAGCTACACGATAACGATTACATAATTTGATGGTAGCTTCATCAAATGCAGGGGAAACAACAAAAGCAGCCCCATTTAAAATAGCCATGCGAGCTGTTTCCGCATCAAGCACGGTACCGGCACCAATAACAACTTGTGCATTATCTTTGTATTTTTCAGACAAAGTCAAAATGGCTTCATGCGCACGTGGCGTGGTGAAAGCTACTTCGATAGCCGTTACACCACCGGCAATGCAGGCTTCAGAAATCTGAACTGCTTCATCCGGCGTATTACCGCGAATAACGGCAACAACGCCTATTTTTTTTACTGTTTCAATAACTTGTAATTTGTCCATGATAAAATCCTCCTAATATATCCATTACTTTATTTTTTATGTCACTATACCTAATATTAAACACCGTGCAATGCGTGTAAGCGCTTACTTTTTAAGTTATAGGTTAGGTATATAAACTACATTTTATTCACTTAACTTAGCACTCTTTTGATACGTCGCCAATTGTTCCGGTGTAGGCAATCCTTCATTATCTCCTTCCACCTGCACCTGAAGTGCACCAATCGCTGCTCCGCGGCGAACCGAATCCGCCCAACTGAGTCCTTCCAAGCGGCCGCTGATAGTGCCCACCGCAAAACCGTCACCGGCTCCAACCGTATCGACTACCTGTTCCACCACATACGCCGGTGCATAGAAGGCTTCCGCTTCTGTTTTAACAAAAGAACCTTTAGTTCCCAATTTAATAACTACTGCTTTGGCTCCTTGTTTGAGATAGAAGTCCGCAATGGCTTCCGGTGTATCAAAACCAGTCAAAATTTTCCCTTCACCAAAGCCGGGTAACACAATATCCGCTAACGATGCCAAGTAGTTGATTGTTTCACGCATAGCTTCTTCGGAAGGCCATAAAGCAGGACGAAGGTTGGTATCAAAGGAAACCTGACCCCCATGTGCTTTAGCAGCTTTCATCATGGCTATGGATGTTTCGCGGCAACTATCCGACAACGCCGCCGGAATACCGGTAACATGTAAATGATCATATTTATCCCAAGCAACTGTATCAACGATAGCCGGTTCCATATACGAGAACGCTGTGAAACGCCGGAAATTAACAACCTCCGGATCGCCTTCCAACGTTTTTGCTTTAAGTTGCATGCCCGTTCGATTCACCTCATCGAGCGTAACATAGTCCGTATTAATATGCTGTTCTTTTAAAAAGTCCAAAATATGTTGACCAAACGGATCATTGCCGACACGGCTGATATACGACATATCATGTCCTAAGCGACTCATACCGACTGAAAAATTCACCTCCGCACCGCACACATAGCGGTGAAACGTGGTTACATCTTTAAGTGCCTTCGGCTCCGTTGCCACCATGAGCCCCATAGGCTCACCAAATGTTAAAACTCTTGCCACCCTCCATACCTCCTAAATATATTTTTAAAATGCCAATATCTCTTACAGGGAGTCGCGCTCCACAATTTTGCCCGACAAAATAATATGTTGCTTCGCCATAGACGTACTACCTGAAGCCTCCGATGTCACTAAATCCTCAGACGCTTTAAGACTAGCCGAAACCCTCAGCAGCAATAGACGTGCACATTCACTGCCTATTTGATGCGACGGTAATTCTATTACCGATATGCCCGGTCCGATACTATCCATCCACGGCCAATTATCATAACTGAAAAGTCCCACATCATCAGGGCTCCGTAATTTATTGCGCCTTAATAAATAGGCCATATCACTAAGTACAACACCATTACCGGCAAATAAAGCCAGCTTTTCACCGGCATCACGGGCCGCTGCCAAGGCAGAAAGAATCGCCGTTTTGAGAGACTCTTTATCTGCCTTAGTATATTCCAACGTCATAGCTTGGCGATTTGTTAAGGCTTCATACTGTGTCGAAAACTCATCAAATCGTTCACGCCGAATTCCATTGGTTCCAATTTGCCGCGTAGCAAAAAGAATGCGTTCATACCCCTTACTTAACAATAAGTCCAAACTATCCTTCGTCACCTGCTTCGTATCGACAGACACTATGTCACATTCACAGCCTTCAACCGGTCTATCTGCCAACACAATGGGCACCATGGTACGATTCACTTCGTTCAAATATGAAACATTCGCGCCGGTTGCATTGATAACAAGACCGTCCACACCTTGCGCAATCATCGACTGAATATAGCGTTTTTCCTTATCCGGATCATCACCGGCATCAGCCAATAGCACGGTAAAGCCATGTTGTTCGCAATACTCCGAAATACCGGTGTAAAGGATGGCCGAGAACGGGTTTGAAATATCTGATACGATAACACCAATCATATGACTTTGTTGCAACCGCAAACTGCGAGCCATGCGATTCGGTTTATATTCAATATCCTTGATGACTTCACTGATACGTTTACGTGTTTCTTCGGACATGAATTCATATTTCCCGTTTAAAAAGCGTGAAATTGTGGTTTTTGAAAAACCTGTTCGAGCTGCCACATCAGCGATTGTTACCTTTCCCATACAGCACCTCCCTACGCTAAAATCAATTTTTTAAGTCTCGTTCTAAGCTATGTATTCAATCACGTTCTAATTTATGCTTTAATTAACAGTCTACTTTGTTTTTATTTCACGAAATCGATTTACGAAATCGATTTCTAAACTTGTTATACTCATAATACATCATCAGAAATCGTTTGTAAAACCCTTTAACAATACTTTATAGTCATAGAACTGTCGCAATATGTAGCCTATTTATATTTTTCACAACAAATCATAACCACCCGTAGAACGGGTGGTTTGCTCTGACCCTATAAGGGTCTTTCTCTAGTGGTTGCCCTCTAAAGAGGGCTTTGAGTAATCTGACAACCACTCTATTACCACTGGCTGCCCCCTACTCGGGGGCTTTTATTTTTGCCTACTTTACCTGCTCACCCGTGAACGGGTCCATATATTCTTTAAAATTTAACGTATCTTGAGCTATATCTTCTTGTAATTGATTGCGAATATACTCCTTTATCGCTCCTTCGTATCTGCCTACCGTATCCACATAATATCCTCTACACCAAAAATGTCGATTCCCATACTTATATTTTAAATTAGCATGTTTATCGAATATCATGAGGCTACTTTTACTCTTTAAATACCCCATAAAACTTGATACACTTAAATGTGGAGGTATAGTAACGAGCATATGTATATGATCGGGGCAGCACTCCGCCTCTATAATCTCCACATTCTTTCTTGTACATAAATCTCTTAATATTTTCCCTATATCAACTTTTATTCGCCCATATATAACTTGTCGTCTATACTTAGGTGCAAAGACAATATGGTATTTACATCTCCATTTACTATGTGATAAGCTTTTTACGTCATTCATTGACATTGAACCTCCTAAGTTGAAATGTTGTGGTTGCCAGACCAACTTCATTGTATCATTAGGAGGTTCTTTCCTTTTCTATAAGAATTTTTTACCGACCCCCAGTTTAACTGGGGGTTTTGTCATGCCTATTCGGCGTACAAAAAGCCCGACTCTTCCCTTAATTATAGAAAGAGTCGGACTATATCCGATTTACATACTAAACTATATAATCAACCTAAAATATCTCCTGCACCAAGAACATGTACACAATGGTGCCTACGGCAATGCTAAGCAATAAATTGCGCCGCCAATAGTGAACGGCCGCCAATATTACCAAAGCAATGGCCTCCGGAATGCCGTTCGGCGCTACCGAGAGCGATACATCCTTTAACGAATACACCACCAAGAGCCCCATAACGGCGGCCGGCAACATATCGCCTAAGTACGTCACGATGGCCGGCGGTTTTTCCGACTTGGCAAAAACGACAAACGAAATAAAACGCGTAGCCATCGTACCAAGGACGACGGCGCCAATGGTAATCGTCATTTCCCAAGCTGTCATGAAGCCGTCCCCCCTTCATCTGCTAAATCCGTTTCTTTTTTACCCTTAAACTTATACAGTAAACTGAAGATAACTACCATGAGGGCCATGGCCGGCAGCATAAATACATCCGGCCCCAAGACAATACGCATCAAGAACGACACGCCGAGACCGATACAGCCGGGCAGTAAATTTTTGCCCTTTAACAGGATATCCAGGAATATAACCGCAAACAAGGCCGCTAGAACAAACTCAATACCTTTTAAGTTTAAGGTAATGAATTGACTGCCTATGGAGCCCATGGCCACGCCGAGCACCCAATAGACAAAGTTCAGCCACGTCACATGAAGATAAAACCAGCCTCTATCCACATTATCCGGCAAATTTACGGTCGCGTTGAGGGCAAACGACTCATCACACATGCCGAAAATAAGGGGATATTTTTTCCACCCCTGTGAAGTATAGCGGGTTAACATGGTCAACCCGTAAAAAATGTGACGTCCGTTAACCATAAAGGCCAGAATAAACGCCCCCAACGGATCAAAGGGAGCGGTCAATAAGGCGACGGTCACAAACTCCATAGAGCCTGCAAAGATGGTCGCGCTCATAATAATCGGCAAATACCAAGGCAGGCCCTGTCCTACGGCAAAGAGGCCGTAGGAGATGCCCAGAAATAAGAAGCCCGCACAAATCGGCACGGTTAAGGGAAAAGCGTAGCGAAACGCCTCCCGCCCCGCACTCTTGTCATGGCTCTTCTTACTACCATCGGGTGAAGTGGCAGCTTCAGTCGAAATATTATTTACATTGCGACTTTCATCATTCTTCATAGGGCCCCCAAGCCTTTTCAGCAACTCGTTTAATGAGTGCCAACTTAGCAAATTGTTCTTCTTCGGTTAAATTATTGCCTTCTTCCGTAGAGGCAAAACCACATTGCGGGCTCAAAGCCAATTGGTCTTTTGGCACATACAAGCTGGCTTCTTCAATACGAGCCAATAGGTCTTCTTCTTTTTCAAGTTCAGGGAACTTGGAAGTAACGAGTCCTAATACGACCTTCTGATTTTTTATAAAACGAAGCGGTGAAAACCCGCCGGCACGGTCGGAATCGTATTCCAAGAAGAAACCGTCAATGTTACAATGACCGAACAGTGTTTCCGCCACCGGTTCATAGCCCCCCGATGAGAACCAAGTGGAACGGAAGTTACCGCGGCAAATATGCATAGTTACAGCTAAATCGTCCGGTTTACCTTCCAAGGCATAATTAATTACTTCTACATATTTTTTAGCAATATGATTTAAATCTAAACCACGGGCCGCATATTCTTTGCGTTTTGTTTCATCGCAGAATTCACCCCAAGAAGTGTCATCCAACTGAAGATAACGACAACCGGCATCATAGAATGCCTTAATCGCCTTACGATAGGCTTTGGCAATGGCTTCAAATAAAGCCTCTTCATTTTTATACTGCGCAATAGGTTCATAATGTTCTTCGCGAACACAGCAAATCAAATGGAGCATGGATGGCGACGGAATCGTAAATTTAGCAACCGCTCTATCACCGGCCGTGGCTTTTACGAATTTAAAATCTTCCAAAAACGGATGGTTATCCGGGAAGTCGATATCGCCTACAATTTTAAGAGTGGCCGCTTTAGGCTGATGGCCTTTAAAAGCTACGGACCAATGGTCCGCTTTAATACGTTCAACGCCCACCAATTGTTCCAAGAAATCTAAATGCCAGTACGCACGGCGAAATTCACCATCTGTTACAGCTTTAAGACCTACGTTAACTTCTTTATCGATTAAGTCGCGAATGGCTTCATCTTCTACCTTACGAAGTTCCGCTTTACCAAGAGTCCCCGCTTCTACTTCTTGGCGCGCTTTTTTTACAGATTCAGGTCGTAAAAAACTCCCCACAACATCATAGCGGAACGGACCTTTCCCAATTGTCTGCTTTGCATTACTCATATTCTCAATCTCCTCTCAAAAGTGGCAGCTAATAAAAAAAGTCGTCAACAAATGACGACCTACTGTCTTATCATCTGCCGGTTACCCGTTGGACTTAGCACCTTGCCTCTTGCATATGCATCAAGCAGGTTGCCGCAGCATCACCGGGCCAAATCCCTCAGCTGCTCTGGATGATTCTATAAAATTATAGCTACCTGGGGGTAAAACATTACCCTTTCGATGTATATTATAATACTTCAATCAGAGATACATGTCAACTGTAGTTATACAAAAAGAGCATCAAATACTGTGATTGTCACAAGCATTCGATGCTCTATGATTCGCTAATCGGAATATTCGTTTATCTCGTTATCGAAATAAACGTTTATTCAATTCTCAGCCTATCCTCTTATTCAGGTTTCTTGAATTTAGGGGATGTTGGGCAAGTTTCAGGCGTTACATCTTTACGTACACCAAGATCGCTACTGCGGTCGGTGAAATGAGTGTGTAACAACTGTTCGGACAATTCGCCCAATGGTTTATCAAAGAATTCAGTGTAAATTGCTTTGATTTCAGGGTTTTCATAGCTGGAACGAAGTTTCATGTTGGAATCCATATCATAGATACCTTTGATACGAGCTTCACGAACTTTGTTAGCTACCGGCATTTTAACGCGTGGCTGACCGCCGCCACCGATACAACCGCCAGGGCAAGCCATCATTTCAACGAAATCGTATTTTTTACCATTAGCTTTCATGTCGTCCAAGAATGTACGGATATTTTTACCACCATGAACAACTGCTAATTTTAATTTTTTGTCGCCAATTTCAACTTCCGCTTCGCGAACGCCTTCCATACCGCGAACTTCCTGCAAGTTAGTGTAACGTTCAGGAGTTGGTTCTTCACCGGTAATGAATTTGTAAGCACTACGAACAGCTGCTTCCATAACACCGCCGGTATTACAGAAGATTACGGAGCCACCGGTTTCAGCACCGATGTATTTATCCATCTGAGATTCTTCTACCTGAGTGAAGTCGATACCGGATTCACGAATCCATTTACCGAATTCACGAGTCGTAATACAGTAATCGGTATCACGAAGCTCTTCTTTTTCCCAGTATGCAGCGGATTTATTCTGTTCAGGACGACGAATTTCGAATTTCTTAGCCGTACAAGGAGCCACGCTCACGGATACGATTTTCTCAGGATCGATATTCATCTTCTTAGCGAAATATGTTTTAATAACAGCTGCTTCCATAGCGATACAGCTGCGAGTTGTAGAAATGTTTGGTAAATATTCAGGATAGTAAGTTTCGCAGAATTTTACCCATGCCGGGCAGCAGCTTGTAAACTGTGGCAATTCACCATGACCGTTTACAACGCGTTCGATTAATTCGCTGGCTTCTTCCATAATAGTTAAGTCGGCACCAAAGTTGGTATCTACTACATAGTCGGCACCAAGTTGACGCAATGCACCAATCATTTTGCCTTCTAAAACGGAACCCGGTTCATAACCGAATTCTTCACCGATACCTACACGTACAGCCGGTGCAGTTTGGATAACAACGATTTTATCAGGATCGGCGATAGCTGCTTTTACTTCGTCCAGTTCGGAACGTTCGTTCATGGAATCGAATGGGCAAGCGGCTGCGCACTGACCGCAATGAACACAAATCGGTTCATCACCGGTAGATTCTAAATCGTAGTAGTCAAGTACACCCATAACGTCAGCACAAGCACGACGGCATAATGTACAGTTTTTACATTTAGTTAAATCATGAATGATTGCAGGATTGTTCTCTGAAATCGGAACACGACGATCAATATGTTGGAATCGACTTTCGAAACTCATAGTTTTGCACCTCACACAAATAATACTAGTTATGTATTCAATATAATCCAACCTCTGTTGGAACCGACATCGACCAAAATTGTATGGTTGTGAGTGATGTCTCTTTGTAGTATAGCAAATTAAATCTCCTGTTTTCAAATAGGAATTAGATTATCATTGTGCATTATTACTATGCAAAAAGTATGATAATACCGCCTTTTTTAGAGGATTTAAAAAATCAAAAAACAGCCTTCGAACAAAGGCTGTTTTTATAAATTTTGTTGCATTAGTTTACTACTTGTGTCTACTCGATACGCACTTTCAACTATTTACAATACGATGTCATCAAATAACCCCTTAGGCAAGAAACGGTCTTACCGATGCAAAGTAAACTGAGCCAATGAGTACAGTGTCTTGCCTTTAATCACGCAAGCTTCTACGTCTGTTCTAATCAACTCTTTTACCTTGAAAACAAGCGCTATGGCCGACCAATAGCTGCATAATTCCGCCATTTCTTCCAAGTTTTGATGATACGCAGACCATAAGGAAACCATATTTTTTTCAAATAATGTTTCACCTAATACGAGTCCCCCTATAAAAATAGCGAGGTAGCTAAGAAGCGTGCGATCACTAAGATGCTCTTTATATAAAGTAACTAATAAAGAGCGTCCTCGCCACACAGCAATACAGAACAAAATTGCCATGGCACTTAAAAACCAAGGTACGTAGGCGCCAAACCATACTTCATGTATTCCCGGAAATTCCGGTCCGGTGGCCGTCCATGCCATCGGATAGAAAACACGACCCCAACTCAATTCACGACCCAGTGCCACTAAAAATAATACCGCCGCACTCAGCCAAAGCCACCGCGTAGAGCGAGCTCCTGACATTGACCACTTAACCGTCATTACAAAGCCCCCTAATAATATGAGCGCCTCTATATTTTCAATCCAATTATTTTCCCAAAAAGCCCAATCGGGTAAAAGTAAGGCTAACGGCCAAACGGCTATTAGCAGCACTATGCTTACTTTGTTAATTATTTTCACTCTATTACCTCCGTATCTGCTTGTAAGTTCACTTTTCGTATATCTTGTGAGTTCTCTTTTTCGTACATGATATATATATTATTAATTTCATTATTTAGAATGTTCATACATCATTATATGCAGTTTATAAAATGTTTATAATTTGTAAATATTTTATTTAAATTTGACGCTTTTTTTACAATTAATCAAACAAAAAAAACATTTAGCGTACCACTATATATAAAATGTTCAAAATGGCGTTAATAGGGTTCTTATTATTGTTAATAATTCTCTTTATAAAAAAAATATATCAAGTTTATTTCACATGATGTACGAGAATTTGCCGGTATACATCATTTTTCAACGCATTCTCAAACATAATTTAATATTATTTTTCATATCCGAGTGAATCACCATGGCTTCGGCACGTTTGTATTCTCCGGTTATTTGGCGTATAATCAAAATTAATAAGAGCTACAATAATATATGTTAGCTGATAACTCTATACATACTCACTAATTTAAACGAGGTGACAATATGAAAATCATCGTAATGGAACCATTAGGCGTATCCGCCGCCAAAATCGAAGAAGTCAGTGCCCCACTTAAAGCAGCCGGCCATGAGTTCTTCTATCCTGAAACGCAGGAATTAGACCAAGCAAAATTATTGGATCGCGTAAAAGACGCGGACGTGTTGATTTTGGCCAATCAGAAATTATCCGGTGACATCATTCGCCAATGCCCGAATCTTAAAATGATTTCTATCGCCTTCACCGGCGTGGATCATGTAGATTTAGACGCCTGCCGCGAACGCAATATTACCGTATGTAACGCCGCCGGCTACTCCACCAACGCCGTAGCTGAGCTCGCTTTTGGTCTTGCCATTTCTGTAATTCGCAATATCGTGCCTTGTGACCACGAAGCACGCCACGAAGGCACCAAAGCCGGTTTGGTAGGTTTTGAACTTTTTGGCAAAACCTTCGGCGTGGTTGGTACCGGTGCTATCGGTCGCCGCGTAGCTGAAATCGCCCTCGCTTTCGGTTGCAAAGTTATTGCCTATAACCGCAGTGAAAAACAAGATCTCATCGATAAAGGCGTTAAATTCGTTACCAAAGAAGAATTATTCCGCGAAGCCGATTTCGTATCTTTGCACACACCGTTAACAGCTGAAACGAAAGGCCTTGTAAATGCCGACATGATTAAGCTCATGAAGCCAACCGCCGTGCTTATCAACACGGCCCGCGGTCCCGTGGTAGATAGCGAAGCCTTAGCGTCCGCCCTTAACGAAGGTCGTCTCGCCGGCGCCGGTATCGATGTATTCGAAACGGAACCACCTATTCCGGCCGACCATCCGCTATGTCATGCTAAAAATACCGTACTCACACCGCACGTAGCTTTCGCCAGCAAAGAAGCACTCGAAACCAGAGCAGATATTGTCATTGAAAATATCAAAGCCTGGGAAGCGGGCAAACCTCAAAACTTGGTATAACTTGATATAACTTGAATCAAAAAAGCAACCGAACTTACATAACACTGTAAGCATCGGTTGCTTTTTATAATCATCGCCCTAAGGTTAATGACTATTTAGTTTTTCAAGTTTTATTCTCAGCCACAATTAATATTGGTCGTCAATAATTTCGGTGCCCTGCTCTTTGAGTGCGTCTTCCACCCATTGACGGTCCGCATCACCGGTCAAGGCTGCATGCACATTAGCGGCATCTTTAGCTTGTATTTTTTTAGCCCCTGCCAAAATCTCTTCCGCATCCTGCCAAGGCACAACGATAACGCCGTCGCGGTCCATAACGACAATATCCCCCGGATTTACGGAAATGCCGCCGCAAGCGATTGGCGTGTTGATTTCACCGGTGCCATCTTTGTAAGGGCCTG
Organism: Veillonella sp. LMAG:90; assembly: GCF_008679445.1. NCBI lineage: Bacteria > Bacillati > Bacillota > Negativicutes > Veillonellales > Veillonellaceae > Veillonella > Veillonella sp. LMAG:90. The sequence goes on along the minus strand of NZ_NAND01000001.1, from coordinate 908,454 downwards.
CCGGATTGGTACCGTTTGCGTAAACAGGCATGCTCATAGCCTCTACCGCATCACTGTCGCGAATCGGTCCGTCAATTACGAGGCCCGCAATTTGTTTATAAATCGCATAGCCCAGCATGACTTCACCCATGAGCGCCCGATATTCCGTGCCACCGTCATTGGACACCATAATAACATCGCCGGGCTGCGCCATATTGAGAGCTTTATGAATCATTAAGTTATCGCCGCCACGCGTTTTTACCGTCAAAGCACGGCCTACCGTCACCGGTTGTTTAGGTGAAGATTTCAAAGAAACACGCGGATGCAATGCACTGAGGCGCCCCATACAATCCGCCACATTCGCAGCCGGAATCCCCTGATATTCGTTCAATAGTTCATCACTTACCATCGGTCTTTTTAAATACACTCGATTACCTACTGCCACTAGTATCACTCCATTCTTTTGAAAACATCATCACTTTTTGCTATGACTACCTTATATATCTATAATACTGGATATCCTCTCTTTTTTACAAGTAAAAAGAGGTATAATATAGATAAGCACAAATAATTTAGAATTGACTTTACCTCGTTTTTGTGTAAAAATTATTTGAATATATTATCAAAGGAGGCTTACGATGGCAGACGACAGACTTATAGTAGCCCTTGATGTGGCCACCATGGAACAGTTAAAAAACTTGGTGACTACCTTAGGTGACTCCGTATCGTATTACAAAGTGGGCATGGAATTATTTTATGCCGCCGGTGCCGAAACGGTGACGTATTTGCAGGAACAGGGAAAATCCGTATTTCTCGACTTGAAATTGCATGATATTCCAAACACAGTAGCACAGGGGGTAACTTCACTTACTCACTTAGGTGCCAAGCTCATCACCTTGCACAGCCAAGGCGGACCCGTTATGATGGCGGCAGCCGCCAAAGCAGCTACCGAAGCAGCTGAGAAATTACAGGTAGAACGTCCTAAACTCTTGGCCGTAACCGTACTCACCAGTTTTGACGATGATGCTTGGACTGCCATCGGCGGTCAATTACCGATTCGCGATCAGGTAATCCGGTTAGCCAAACTTGCTAAGGAATCCGGCATGGACGGCGTCGTAGCCTCCCCGTTGGAAGCCAAGGCCATCCGCGAAGTGTGCGGCGAGGATTTCCTCATCGTAACGCCAGGCATTCGTCCGAGTTTTGCGGCCGCCAACGACCAGAAGCGCATCGCTACGCCAAAGAGTGCGTTAACCGACGGTGCCTCGAAACTCGTAATCGGTCGACCAATTACCAAAGCCGACAATCCGCAGGAAGCGGTTCGTTTAATTGTTGAAGAAATGGAGGCTGTTCACCCATGATGACAGAACAAGAAGTAAAACAATTATTAATTGACACCAAAGCGATTTTAGAAGGCCATTTTCTTTTGACCTCCGGACTTCACAGCCCTATGTATGTTGAAAAATTCAACGTATTGCAACATCCGAAATATACGGAACGTCTTTGCCAAGAATTGGCCGAACGCTTCAAGGCTCAGAATGTTGAACTCGTTATCGGACCTATGACGGGTGGTATCTTGTTGGCTCACGAAGTAGGTAAAGCTTTGGGCACCCGTGCTATTTTCACCGAACGTGAAAAAGGCGTTATGACCTTACGTCGCGGGTTCCGCATTGAACCGGGCACACGCGTACTCATCGTTGAAGATATCGTAACCACCGGCGGTTCCGTTCGCGAAGTTGTAGACGTAGTAAAAGCTTCTCAAGGCGAAATCGTAGGTGTAGGCCTCTTGGTTAACCGTAGCGGCGGTAAAGCGGACTTCGGTATTCCAAACGATAAAGTGCAGGCTTTATTGAACCTGACCGTACCGACCTACCAGCCGGAAGAATGCCCACTTTGTAAAGATCATGTGCCAATGACTGAACGCGGCAGCAAACATATTAAATAATTGATTATAAACTTATAGGACATTTTGAGTTGGTCTTTAGACCGATAGGATTAGTGTTTATCTAGTCTTATCGGTCTTTTATTTTTTGATTTCAAAGGCGTGCGGACAAAAAAAGCCCTTGCCTGAATTTCAAGCAAGGGCAAGCTACAACTTAAGCGAATATTCTGTTCAAACAACCCTACACGTCATAATTAAACGTAGCAGTCTGTATTACATCATCATTCAAGCTACGGCCAACAACACATTTTTCATGAAGCAAGGTTTCAATTTTACTGCGGTCTTCTTCTTTAACCGCTTGCGGCAAATGGAAGTCAATTTTAATTTCTTTAACTCTAAATTCTTCGGAGCTCACCTCGGTGGCCACTTCGGCATAGGCACCAACGAAATCATAGCCCATTTTACCGCCGATAAGCCCCATAATGGATAGCGCACAAGAAGCAAATGTATCAGCTAACAATTCAACCGGTGAAAACGATTCTTCCAAACCGCCCACATCTTTGCCTACATCAGTAAATACAGTGTGACTCTTTTTAGCGTTTGTTAATTCATTTCTCAAATGTGCCTGCATTACAACTCGTGACATACTGCTACCTCCTTGTGAATAATCTGCCAAGTATCAAATTCAAAAGTTATTATAAAAATAGCTTTCGCTACTTTATAAACCGATCGATAGCTTCATTCAATTTATCAAGGGTTTCCGTATCATTATCTTTTACCGCATCAACGATACAATGCTGAATGTGGTCCTTCATGACAACACGGCTCACACTTTTCACCGCCGAATCAACCGCGGCCAGTTGCACCAACACTTCACTGCAGTCGCGTCCATCCGCCACCATCCGCTTTACCGATTCCAAATGACCGATAATACGTGACAAACGATTCAATACCGCCTTAGTCTGCGTGTGCGAATGCGTATGTCCATGAGTGTTTTCATCTGTATGAGCGTGTTCATGAGAATGTTCATGGCCGTGTATATGTTCATACATCGCCTCATGACTGTGGGCAATGCCTAATTCATGTAATCTATCGTGCTCCGTTTGCGCCACGTAATCACCACCTTGTTTCGTCTGTTATAGATTTATTATAACATATTGCACAAGATGTCTTATTGTAAAATACTATGGTATTGTAAAAACTATGGTATTGCAGTTTTAACTATGGAAATGCAGTTTTAATTATGGCAGTGCAGCTTTAGTATTTACCGTTTAAGTAATGTGCGCGCTTCTGCCAATTGTTTGGTCAACTCGGATTGAGGATTGGTTAAAACAGCTGCCACCGTCCCCGATTCCACAATGCCCCCTTCAGCCAATAAATATATGCGTTCACATAAAGATTCAGCTACCGTTAAGTCATGGGTAATGACTAAACCGGCGAGCTGATTTTTTTGTTTTAAATCATTTAATACGGCTAATACTTCCGCTTGTGTTTGCCCATCCAAAGCAGATGTCATTTCATCACACAAAAGTAAGGACGGATTATTGGCAATAGCCCGCGCCAAAGTGGCTCGCTGACATTCCCCGCCGCTTAACATATGAGGATAGCGCTTGCTGTATGAACTTGGCAAATTCACAGCGCCCAAGAGGGTAGCCACCTGATCTTCGCAGGCTGAAGCAGAACTTGCGGCCGGTGAAAACCGGGCCCTGTCGGCTGCGCCTAAAATAGTGCATTCTTGCGATAAAAACCTGACATTTTGTGCCCCTAAGGATTGCAAAGATTCCGGCTTCACCGGCTTTACCGGCTTATGTTTGATAGCTTCTTCAAGGCTCCATCCGATTGTTTGACGCGGATTAAAAGAACTTTGCGGATCTTGCCAAATCGGCTGGACTATTTGTCCCAACTCAGCAGGCGAATAATTGGCGAGCTCCTTTTCATCATATAAAATCTCACCGTTTAAAGTGGGCTGCCAGCCCAGTAAGCAGCGAAACAAAGTGCTCTTGCCAGCCCCGCTGAGACCAACCAAGGCCACCCATTCACCACGATGAACCGTTAAACTCACATCATGTAATACGGAGTTACTGTCAGCCTCGTAACAGGCTTGGAGATTTTTAATTTCTAAAAGCGGCGCCGCCGCAACGTCTGTTACTGCCACAGCACGATGCGCTTTGTCAGTCGTAGTGATGTCTTCCACGCTAATAGACGCTGAATGATAGCCATCGTTCACAGGAGCCTTCAAATTTGGCAAACGACCGTCCTGCAAATTTGGCAAATGACCGCCCTGCAAACATTGCAGGCGCCCCTCCTTCAATTCATATACGCTGTCACCGATACAGTTTGCCAATTCCTGTTGGTGGGTAACAAACACCAAAGTCAACCCTTCCGATTGCTGCACTTTTTTCAAAAGCTCTACTACTTGCAGTTGACGAACCATGTCTAAGCTCGAAGCCGGCTCATCGGCAATTAGAATATCCGGTTTGGGAAGTAAGGCGAATAATAACGCCACCCGTTGAGCCATACCGCCGGACAATTCAGCGGGATATAAAGATAAGACGTTGAGGTCTAAATCAAGAGCGATGCTCAAGGTTTCAATCCGACTGAGGGCCTCGGCCCAAGCGAGATTAATCGCCTTTGCCACATGACGACATTGCTCTTCAATTGTAAAAAAAGGACTAAAAGAGCTTACGGCGCTTTGCGCTACATAAGTGATGCGTCGGCCTCGTAAATCGTGCCAAGCTTGTTCCGATTTAGGCCAAGAAAGGCCGCATAAAGAAGCCGTTTCATACGTAATCCGGGCATTTTTTGGCAATAAACCCAATAATGTCTTCAATATAGTCGTTTTGCCTGCTCCCGAAGGGCCTACAATAACGGTTGCTTCACCGGCCGCTACGGTAAGATTTACATCTTGTAAGACCGGTTGGCCGCCATAGGCAACTTGTAAATTTTTTAATAAAATCATCGGCTCGGTCAACACATCACCCCCTTTCCGTCATCTCTATAGTTGCACCTTTTTACATATCTGCATTTCTTACATGTCTATATTTTTTACATATCTACATCTTTGTTGAGTTCATAATAATCGGTCGGCGACGCTTTAAAGTTAACTACTTTATGCTTCATAACAAGATTCATTTTAAGATGAGCCACATAAATAAACGCCGCATCATCAAGCACGGTCTGTGTCATTGTTTGAAAAATCGCCTGGCGCTGAGCCGGCTCCGTTGTTTGATCCAGTTGTGCCATCAAATCCTGAATTGCAGGATTGTTATAGTCCCCCACATTGTCCACCGCACCGGCCAGGGCATTAGTCTTAAAGTAGTAAGCGCCTTCACCGGTTGGCGCTGTTACAAAGGCCTTTGCAAATACGTCAAAATTCCCTTGTTTTAAAACACTGCGATACGCATCGGTAGCATTGACTTCGACTTTAATGCCCACCTGTTTAAGCGTAGCTTGCGCGGCTTCCGCCAAAACCGGCAACTCTTGGCGCGACGTATACGTAAGCCAGCGCACGGTCAAGGGCTGACCGTTTTTATCGACATAACCGTCACCGTCCGTATCACGATAGCCGGCATCGGCCAGTATTTTTTTAGCCGCTTCAATATTGAAGTTTGGCGCCGTTACTTTCATATGTCCGAGCGCCGTATTTTCCGGGAACGGACCTACTGCCGCTACTCCATTCCCTTTCAAAAGCACCTTAGCAAACTGTGTTTTGTCGATGCTCATGGCGATGGCTTCACGGACCGCTTTATCCTGCATAGCCGGGCTGTTGAAATTAAAGGCCACTTGATAAACCCGCGAAGTAGGCATCGAGCTGATAGTATAAGCTGAAGCATCCTTAAATAACTCCAAGCTGTTATAAGGTAATCCCTGAGCCGCATCAATATCGCCCTTTTGGAGCGCCATAGTAAGGGTATCGCCTTCCGTGATACGTACCACTTCAACACCATCAAGCTTTGGTTTACCGTCCCAATACGAGTCATTGCGCACAAGGCTTACCGATTTTTCCGTAATATTCGTTGCCTTAAACGGACCTGTTCCCACATATAAACCGTCTTTCGGTTTTTCAGACACATCAATAATAGCACTGTACGGATCCGCCAGATAGGTCAAAAGCACGGTAGCCGGATTAGCCGATTGAATCGTAAGATTTTGACCGTCAGCCACCATCGACTGAATGCCTAAATCCTTAGGCGCCCTGTCATGCACGGCTAGAAGTTCTTCGAAATTAGCCTTCACCGCCTCAGCCGTTAAAGGCTTCCCGTTGGAAAAAGTCACCTTATCCCGAATGTGCAGCTTCACCGTATGCGCATCCACAAACTGCCACGAATCGGCCAACCACGGTTTTACTTCCATGGCATCATTAAAACGCACCAACGTTTCCGCTACACCGTATCGAACGGCGCTCCAGCCTTGATAGGCCTCATGAGGATTTAAACCGGCATTTTCCATAGCCGGTCCATAGGCCGTCGTGCCGTAATGTAACACCTTACCGCCCCCATCGGTATTGCTACTGCCGCAACCACTGATTACCACGGCCATAATGACACAGGCAATGACCGCCATAAGGCGCCTTAAACCTTTTAAATGCGGCTTACCGCATCTGCTCTCATTCATATCCTAAACCTCCAAGCACAAATACCCGATTACCTCACCGTACCGTTTAATAACCAAACTGGAATCTTTCCGCTTGTCAAAAACGATTAAACACACAAACCTTATGTTTCTCAAAAATCTATCATACACCTAAGCCTTATATTTTATCAAAATATTGCCGCAAGTTTTCACCGACATAGTGAAAATACGCCACCGTCACAACGATAGCGCCACCCGGCGCCAGAAGAAGCCACGGCGCGGTTTGCAATAAGCTCCGATTTAGACTGAGCATACTGCCCCATTCAGCCATAGGCGGCATAGCCCCTAACCCCAAAAAGGACAGCCCGGCCAGTTCCATGAGAATCACACCGATATCGAGCACTGCCGTCACCACCAAAGGGCCCGCAATTTTCGGCATAATGTGATAGTAAAAAATACCCCACTTCGTCTGCCCTTGCAAGCTCGCTATCTTGATATACGGTGCTGCTTTGACCTGTAGGGTTAAACTGCGCGCAAGCCGCGCATATTTCGGCCAGGCCACACAAATAAGGGCCAACGCCGCATTGCCCATGCCGCCGCCCAATACGGCGGCAATCGCTAAGGCAAAAACAAGTGACGGCACGGCCAGCGCCACATTAATAAAAAGCGTAATAAGTCGGCTCATAAAACCGCCCATATACGCACTCATAATGCCCAACAACGTTCCCATTACGGCAATCGTCACGGTAATAACAAGGGTTAGCCCTACCGTAACCCGTCCTCCGGCCAGAATACGGGCTACCATATCCCGTCCATATTGGTCGGTCCCCAACCAGTGGGAAGCGCCGGGCCCTTGCAATACTTCGCTTAAAACCTGCTCATAAGGGTCAAAAGGCCATAACACCGGCGCCACAACAAACATAAAAATCATCACGCCAAGGCCGCCCCATAATAACCACTGTATTTTACCAAATTGCTTAACGCCCTGCTTGCCGTCCAAATTATATTTCATGATCGGGCTCCTTCGCATAATGGCGATTCAGCTTTGTTTGCCAAAAATCCGCGCTCCAATTGAGTAAAATATAAAGGGCTGCCAACCAAAGCACATAGGCCTGTAGCACCGGATAATCCCTGGCCGTAATAGCATCAAAGGCCATTTTGCCGACGCCATCCCACATGAAAATAGTCTCCACAATGGTTACGCCGCCCAACAAGGAACCGCAGGATAAGGACACCAGCGCCACTATTGGCCCGGCGATGGCCCTTAAAATATAACGTGAATAAATCATATACCAACTGAGTCCGCTTGTGCGAAGGCCCGTAATATAGGGTTTACTCAGCTCATCTAAGGCTAGGGCCCGAATTTGTTGAATATATTTGGCACTCATGGACCAAACCAAGGTGATTGTCGGCAGAATAAGCGCCGTTGGTTCATTATGACGGGCAATAACCGGTAACCAGTTTAGTTTTAGGGCTACCACATAAAGCAATAATAAGGCGGTAAAAAAATTAGGCATCGTATTACCGAATAAGGTCAGGCTGCGCACCAATTTATCGCCTATACGGCCCTTTTGGTGTGCCGTCCAAAGGCCTGTCGGCACAGCTATTAACAGAGTAACCCCTACAGCCGCTCCCATGAGAAGAAGCGTAGCCGGCAGTTTTGACCACAGCAAAGAACTGACCGCTTCCCCGGTTACCATAGATTGGCCGAAATCGCCCTGTAAGACGCCCCAAAGCCAGCGGCCATATTGCAACCATATAGGCGCCGTTAAGCCCAGTTCAGCCCTTTTTTCAGCTTGTGCCTCTATAGATAAGCTCTGCTGCCTCGAAAAAACTTGATCTACCACATCATCGTTAGTGAGTTGCATCAGGCCGAAGGTAAGGGTCGCTACTACCCACAGCACCCCGATTACCTGCAAAATAGATTGACCGTATTTGATACCTGTGCGCCATGATGAATTGGGGCGATGAAGTGAAGCAAGCCCAGATTGCTTAGTCCTCTTTTTGTCTTCTGACATCACGGCACCTCCTTACATGAATCCTTCTTTTTACTGCGTTAAAATATACTGTCGGTTTTAAAAGCATAGCTAGTGAACTTAGCGGTACCAAAGTACCCATTATTCATCTTCTTCATATTAGTGTACCTACTATTCATCACTTTGAAAAGCCCACCTAGGGGATACTTTTTTCAAAAATAACCCCCACCCCCGCTTATATCTCGCTTGATTTTCCTCTATACTGTTCTATAGAAATATTTTTGCCTATAGTAAAGACCGGCCTAAGTTCCGGCCATTATGAAACACGATAAGGATTAATAAACAGGAGTCTGTCATGGATATAACAAAACGAATTGAATCCTACTGGGATAAACGAAGCGATGCCTTTAACGAGCTGCGCCTTCAGGAACTAAAAAGCCCCAATGCCAAAGCGTGGCACGCCTTATTGGCTCAGCATATTCCCTTAGAGCGACCGATTCGCATCCTTGATGTAGGCACAGGCACCGGCTTTTTTACTTTCTTGCTCTGTCATCACGGTCATACTGTAACGGGCATCGATATGTCGCAGCAAATGGTGAATCACGCCCGTCAAAACGCCGCCACCTTTCACAGCACGGCGACCTTTGAAAAAATGGACGCTACTAAACTCAGTTATGAAAACGGTACCTTTGATGCCGTCTTAAGCCGTAATCTCACTTGGACCTTACCGGATCCGAAAGCAGCCTACACCGAATGGCTTCGCGTCCTGAAACCAAAGGGCGTCATCCTCAACTTCGATTCCGACTACGGCAAAACTACCTTTGCCCGCAATGAAGGTCACGTTCATGCCAATGTAGACAGTCAGATTCTCGATGAATGTACGGCCATTAAAAACAGTCTCACCATCAGTCAAGAGACTCGCCCCGCGTGGGACCTAAAAACCTGCAAACAACTGGGGGCTCACGAAGTCAGTCTCGTGCCCGATGTACGCCCCTATGTACAACAAGATATGAGTTTACAATACGAAGAAATTCCTATTTTCATGATGCGCGTTGTAAAATAACAGCAGCTCTCCCGGCGTGGTCTTAACCACAACAAGGAGAGCTGTTTTCATAATTAAAATAACCATGTTACTCGGCTTATAGGACAAAAAGTGTGTGTGGCTTTTTTAGTTAATCCCAATAAATTGGAAATTCCGTGGACAAATGGAACTCATTCCAAACAATGGCATCCCCCCATTGCGGTAAGATATTATCAACACGGTTATTCCGCATTATCCTACGGTAAGTAGCAGCGATTGTTTTATCTGTAGGCATACATTTTAATATTTCAGCAACAGGAAGCGGTCTAGGTGAGTGCTCGTAACACCACCAATAGACCGCTTTTAATCGTCTTTCTAAGGATAACCCTCTATGATCTCGTAACATACCCCTAAGTTGCGCATTAACGCCTCCTTCCAGTCGATTGTTCGTTGTAGGTACGGTAATATCTACAAATGTCAGGTAGGTAAATAGAGTGTCATCTCTAATTAATCGTAAAAGTCCTGCCTCAGCTTTTAAGAGGCGTTCATGAGTAGCCCTTTTATTCCCATTTTCGTCGACTGTCATTTCACGTAAGAAGTCATCAAACTCTTCTCTCCAAGCTAATAATCCATCAATCCAAGTATAAGCATCATCTATCGATTGAATCTTAAATAAACGCTTTGCTAGCTCATATAAAGCCTTGCCGGCTATTGTTTTTGGTGCAGAAGTGGTATACCTTCTTACTTGTGCAAAAACATGAAATAAGCAGCGTTGATGGTTACTTGTCGGCCACCTCTTTGCTAAGGCCTTAGAAAATCCAGAACCGCCATCTGAGATAACAACACGCGGAGGAGCTCTACATGCATACCAGCCTAACACATGATCCTTACTACAACAAATAAGTACACAGAGCTTACGCGTTAGGTATATGCCATCAAAGTAAAGCACATCATATACTTCCTCAATCTTTGGAGGAAGGCACCATATGGACCAAAATTTAGCAGTTTTACGTCTAAATGTACGCCCGCCTCCAGGCATATCCTGCTGCAACTGTTTACTAAATAACCATTTCAAAAACAGCTTTAGATCATGACTATCGGTGTTAATTTTATTAGTGAAAGCGACTTTACAGTGCTTACAAAACCATCGCTGAGAACCGGATTTCAATATACCGTGTTTTATACATTTTCGACCACAATCAGGGCAAACTACTTGTTTAATATTAATCATCCTCCTATTTATGTTTTTATTTAGGAAGATATAATACCATTTTAGTCAGTAGTTATGTGGGTTCACGCATGTTTTTACACACACTATTTGTCCACCCTTTATCTTTGTCAAAAAAAGATAAAAGTGCTACAAACCCAGTATCTATCTAGGTTTGTAGCACTTTCTACACACACTTTTTGTCCTATAACTCTGTTACTCAAGGTTCCGTACAAACAGCACGGTCTTTAAGCAACATGGTATTTATTTTACTGACCAAAGTCAGCTAAGTTCAATGGTACAAATTATTCGCGTGGAAGGTCGATTTCTTTAAGAATAACTTGTTTGCTGTGTTTTTCGAAGAACTGTAAAGCTACTTCTGGGAACATAGCATAGGACAATACGTCTTCATCAGTGAAATTCTGGTAACCAAGTTCACCCAATTTCTGACGATACATTTCCAATTCAGGTTGGATAAGGTCAGCTGGACGGCAAGTAATAGGTTCTTCGTCGCCGATGATTTTCTTACGAATATCTTCGCTGATAGGAGCCGGTAAACGACCATATTTACCGCGTACCAAGTCTTTAACTTCGCTAGGAGTCATAGTGTAACGTTCCATTCCGTTTGCCATAAAGTTAACGTTCATCATAGCCATAGTACCAACGATCTGGCTGGTAGGAGTTACCAATGGAGGGTAACCGAGTTCGGCACGAACTTTAGGCATTTCGTTCATAACATCAAAGAATTTGTCAGCCATGCCCATTTCACGAAGCTGGTTCTGAGTGTTGGACAACATGCCGCCAGGAATCTGGTAATGACGAACTTCAGGTAATACTTCATGAGCCGGAGTAATACCGAATTCATCAGCGATTTCTTTGCGAACGCCACGGAAGTATTCAGCCAATTCACGAAGAGCGGCTAAATCCAAACCGGTGTCATATTCAGTACCGCGGAACATTTCAACGATACTTTCAGTTGCAGGCTGGGAAGTTGCATGACCGAATGGGCTTAAAGCTGTATCGATTACGTCAACACCGGCTTCAACTGCTTTTAAGTAAGTAGCGCTGGCAAGACCGCAAGTGAAGTGACTGTGTAAGTCGATCATCATGTCGTCGCCCAATGCTTTTTTAAGATCCTGAATCAAGGATAGTGCATCGTATGGAGCCAACAAACCGGACATATCTTTAATACATAAAGAATCCATGCCCATTTCTTTCAATTCTTTGGCGACATCAACGAACATCTGGTTGGTGTGTACAGGGCTGATAGTGTAAACCATAGTACCTTGTACATGAACGCCTGCTTTTTTACCTGCTTTAATAGCAGCTTCCATGTTGCGAGGGTCGTTCAAAGCATCGAAAATACGGATACGATCGATACCGTTTTCTTTAGCTTTTTTAACGAATGCTTCTACTACATCATCAGCATAGTGTTTGTAGCCCAATAAGTTCTGGCCACGTAACAACATCTGCAATGGAGTATTTTTAAGATGAGCTTTTAACGTGCGAAGACGTTGCCATGGATCTTCGTCCAAGAAACGAAGGCAGCTGTCAAATGTTGCGCCGCCCCAACATTCCAATGCTTCATAACCTACCGCATCCAATTTTTCCAATACAGGCAACATCTGGCTGGTACGCATACGAGTTGCCAAAATGGACTGATGACCATCGCGGAGGACGGTTTCCATGATTCTTACTTTTTTCGCTTTCATAACTCCTTCTCCTTCACTGTCGAGATGAATTGTTCACTGCCACTCCATAAAACCTTCCACATTTTACAGATGTTAACAATCCATATCCTCTAAAATTACGCTTATGACGAATACCTGCTGTCTACCTCAGGGCAGTCTCTGTATTCGTCTCACATATCTATTAGACTACTAATGACTTTCTTTGTCAACATATTTACAATACCGATTACTCATAAATATATATTTATATTAATTATTTATTTTTTTTAGGAGCTGTTTCAATCACAATATTACGGCCATCTTTTTTAACTTGAATAAAGAAATTACCATAACCGTCCTTAAAGTATTCCATCTTAATATCTAATAAGAGCTTACCGATTTGGGTTTCCACTTTCTCAGTTAAAAACTCACGATAGAAGGCTTCCTGACTATTGACCGGCGATTTGCGAAGCGGTGCCGGACGACGGGCCGCCGCTTCCCCTTTAAGCATAGCCGTTTCAAAGGTTTCTTCTTCCTTCACATTCTTAAACATATCAGCATCGCTCAAGCCTTTTTGAATTTTATTTTTAGCCATAATACTCTTCCTTTCACTATTAAAACGAGAAAAGGCCTGCTGTAGCAGACCTTTTTCTCTTACCTATGCATAAACCTCATAATTAACACCAAAAGTCTGTTTATGCTTATTTATTACTTTTTATTGTCACTACCGGTACCGGACGACCGTTTATCTTCAATCGTCTTCTGAATCGATGCGACCGTAATATCTTTTAAATCCTGCTGCGTAGCAAAAGTATCTACCGTTTCAAATCCAACGCCGAGGCGTCCTTCCATGACAGATAAGGCCTTATCATCCTCATCCACCTTGGCAATGTAAATATCTTTGTCTTTATCCACACCGATCAAGCGATAGCGGCCCGGCGGATTAATAACACGCCAGCCCCCTTCCGTGCCGTCAAACATAAACACGTCACCGGTACGCACATTATCATAGAAGAAAATATCTTCGTCATAGAAAACGGCGATACGCCCGATATTGGACGCCTGCATGTAAACGCGGCGCGTATCATAGTTCGCGTCGGTACGATAAATGCGGTACGCATTATCGGCCACTTTAATCTTCATGTATACTACGTTGGTAGCCGTGGAGAAAGCAGCATCCACGATTTTGCTGTCTGCCGGCAAATCTTCCATGGTGGTATCCACTTCATGTTCCGGACTTTCCGGGTCAAAACGGGCCAGCACCACATTATCGGAGGCCCCGCCGTAAAGCCCCATAATCGCTAAATCGCGATCCGGTAACCATTCGAAATAGCTTACCGAACGGCCCTTTAAATCAATATTGGTCGGTGTTTTTTCACCGGACTTGTACACTTTAACGGAATCCTGAGTTACTACCGCCATATACTTATGACCTTCGGAATAATATTTATTCCCGTCCACTTCAGGGAAGTTGCCGTCTTTTTCTTGGCCATCACTGGCCGTTACTTCAAAATCCGTAGTCGGGGCGAAGTAAATTTGATCTAAGTAGTAATAGATGCCGCCCTGCAAGGCCAAGCCCAATGCAAAAGCTGTCATTATTTTACCAAACGATGCCATAGCCCCTCCTATTCAACAATAAAGGCCGTCGGAATCATCCGTTCGCCCAATAAATCGGCCGGTTTATTAACAACTTTGCCGTTATAATACAAGGTCGTACTGGACCCGCCATCAAGGTTCGCCGCAATATAGCAACCTTCTTCGTAAAGAACATCCTGCACGTCACGCAAAGTGGCGCCCGTGGAATAGCCCGGTTGGCGTCCGTCGATAACGAGGAAAATCACCGTGCCGTCTTTTTTCTGACCGATAGCCGTACGCGGGCCGATGCCCCAGCCGCCGTCACCGTCGGTAATCATCTTTTGGCCGTCCACAATAAGCGGCGGTCCGAAGGTAATCCCTTCAGCCGCATCCATGTCAGCCAATTCCGTCTTAGTATAGGTACCGGCGATTAAGTTGCCTTGCTTCGTAAAACCGACAAAATCAACCGCTTCATCGGGACCTACGTCCTTACCGATAACATAATTGCCGTCCTGCATAATAAAGCCATATGGCAAACGGCCCGTACCGGTACCGTTCGGATCGTGGAAACCGCCTGCATTAATAGCGGCTACCGCATCATTATCCTTGGCAATATTACTTACGGTTTCCCCTTTTTCCTGAATGTTTTTAGCCGTCGCTACTTTAACACGACGCGGATCCGGAATTTCAAGAACGTAACCCACATAACGGGTAGACTCAATGCGGCGCATTTTGAGCGTCGTATCTTCACGTGCTTTAAATTTAAATAAATCCTGACTCCGCACGGTGCCCACCGTCCCGAGAATCATGTTGATTTCGTCTTGATTAAACAACCAAGTAATGTACTGTGGATGACGCGAACGCATAATCGCCCCCACAACGGTTCGTTTCAGATTATCAAAAGGGCCAAACAGCACCACAATCGGTGATGTGACAGCGGTAAAAATAAACATGACGAGTATAAATTTTACCCACCCTCTGCTAAAAAATCGTTTCATCCTTTACTCCTATCTATTATAAATCGGTGTAATCCTCCGTGGTAATACGCTCTTCAAAATGCTTCAAATCCACTGCATTACCTATCCAGATGCGCTGCAAGGCATACGGATTATCACCGTGGTGAACCCAACCCGGATTCATAGTTACAGCGAGCAAAATACCGTTATCTTCGGCCGCTTTTTGAGTATACTCTTCCTGGCGCCCATAAGGGTAGCAGAACCACTTATTGTCGATACCCAATTGGTCTTTAAGAGCTTTTTGAGCTTTGACAATATTATCAAGCTGTTCACTCTTCGAAAGTTCGTTCATGCGCACATGATCATAGCCGTGACTGGCAATGGTAACGCCGCCTTTTTGCATTTCTTTAATTTGTTCCCACGTCAAACGGGTCCCCACATCGCCGGGATTTACAAATACCGTCGCGGCGAAGCCGTATTCTTTGAGCACCGGATACACGATGCTGTAGGTATCGGCATAGCCGTCGTCAAAGGTGAGTACCACCGGTTTAACCGGCACCGCTTTACCGTTACGGACGTAGTCATTTAATTGTTCCATCGTAATCGGGTTGAACCCTTTATCGTGCAATAATTTCATTTGGGCGCGGAATAAATCCTCGCGAATTACCGCATCATTGTCTTCATCGGGTCCCACTTTGTGATACATGAGTACCGGAATCCCTTTAGGCACTGCTGTAGCCACCGTCGTTTCTGTCTTAACCGCAGCCGGTTTAGCTGCTTCCGGAGCCGGTTCTTTACTATCCGCCGCACAGCCGGCGATTAACATCATAAGGCCCCACATCAATCCCAAGACTATTATGAAACGTTTCATTATAAGCCTCCTACTTATTCAATTGTCTTCTAAAAACATTTATGCACTCTATATTATATCATAAAGAATTGTCCTATGCCTATTGACACCGAATCAAATCGACTCCTATACTTGAAGTATATTCGAATAATAAATATAACATTATAGCAAAAGACTCAGATGAAGTTTTATTTTTTGAAAAAACGAAAGGAGTCCTCTCTTGTGAAAAAGAAAATTGCCCTTGTGCAAATGAATATCGCCGCCGGCGAAGTGGAACAAAATTACGCCCACGCCACGGAGTTGATTGAAACGGCCGCACAGCAAAAGCCGGATATTATTGTTCTCCCCGAAACATGGAACACCGGGTTTAAGATGACCGAAAAGCTTCCTCAGGATGCCGACAAAAACGGGGAACGCACCCAAACTATGCTCAGCGAACTGGCAAAAAAACATGACGTGAATATCGTGGGTGGCTCCGTAGCCATCTTGCGCAACGATAAGGTGTATAACACGACCTATGTGGTAGACCGTAAGGGCAATGTCATCTCCGAATTCGATAAAATCCACGGCTTTTCGCCGGCCAAAGAAGATCAATACTTCCAAGGCGGCGACCATACGCATCGCTTCTTCCTCGATGATATTCCTTGCTCCAGCGTCATTTGCTATGACATCCGCTTCCCGGAAATCATTCGTAAAACGACCCTCGAAGGAGTGGATCTATTCTTCGTACCTGCCGAATGGCCTACCTTGCGTCTTCATCATTGGGAGCTTTTGAACACCGTCCGCGCCATTGAAAATCAGATGTTTTTATGTGCGGTGAACTCATCCGGCTTCATTGGCAAAGTGGAAGCTGCCGGTAACTCCCTGCTCCTCGATCCGTGGGGCGAAGAAATTCTCCACCTCGGCAAGGATGAAGAAATTGCCGTGGGCACCATTGATTTGAGTGTGATTCAGGAAATTCGCAATAAGATTAATGTGTTTAGAGATAGACGTCCGGAATTGTATTAAGGGTAAAACACGACTGACATAGACATAATAAGCATAATTATCCCGCCATTAGAACCAAAAACTGTTAGACAAACAAACAATTAAAGCGTATGATAAAGACATTATTATGAATTATACATTTTTTAATGATGTTTATATTCTAGCCTTAAACTAAATTATGAATCAGCCGCGTAGCAACGACTATCCATAGGGTTCTGCTTAGAATATACCACAACGGGGAGGCGTATGTGGTGAGTCCAAAAGATAAAGAACAAAAGTATGTTACACCGGAATTTACAAATTCACAAATAGCCGAAGATGAAGGCGTGATGCGCTTTCAAAGACGAACAGAGCGAAGAATATTGGCACGCAAAGCGAGATTCGGTTTGGAGAATCGTGCGGAAGCCTTGGCTCTGGCACCGTTATTTGTCTCGCCAAGGCACGTAGAAATGCCTGACGATGGCATTCCGCGGGGCAATGCTCTATTCAATTGTTTAGGGTATAAAATTGCCTATTTGCGCGAAGAAAAAGGCTGGTTGCAAAAAGATTTAGCCAAGGAAACAGGAATCAGTGTCAGTTATATTTCAAAACTGGAACGGGGCTATCAAATTGAAGGTGTAACACTTGATATCTTGCTTACCCTCGCCAATGTGCTGGAAGTTACACTAAAAGATTTATTTGATTTTTCAAAAGAAGATGTCTACTTTGCTTACTATCGACTGAAAATTCACAGCTATTCCTAACTCCTCATAGCAGAGTGAATTCTTATAGGATGTTCCATTAACAACTAATATGCTACCCTAAGCCCTGTACAAAAATCTTCGTAATTTTTTATTTTCGTGATTGACAAGTTATTTACTTTCCCTTATACTATTAAAGTACGTTACACGACGTGGAGAGGTGTCCGAGCGGCTTAAGGAGCATGATTGGAAATCATGTGTGCGGTGATACCGTACCGAGGGTTCAAATCCCTCTCTCTCCGCCAGAGCTAAAAGCGCTGTCTGATTAGTCAGGCAGTGCTTTTTTTATGTCTACTCGCATTCTACTTTACATCAACTTTTTTATATATAACCACTCCTTATTTTTTACATACTCCTTACGTTTCCATTACCATTCATTGATAATCTCTTGATATAATCAGCTTACATATGCGAACTGCATAATTTTCTGGAGGTGCATGATAACAATGAAAAAACAATGGAAATGCTTACTCGCCCTAGGTATGACGCTTACAACTATGGGAGGCCTTGGCTTTGCGGCTGACGGCGTTCAAACAACGTCCTACATCGTTAACGCAGACAAATTCCAGTTGCCTTATGCCGGCAACGAAACTGTTTTTAACCACAAAATCAACCCCGGTTACGGCTCCGCCCTTGCTTTGAAATCCATCAACAAAGACGGCACGATTGAATTCTATGCCATCACCGACCGCGGTCCTAACGGCGACATTCCAACCTATGTGAAAAACGGTAAAAAAATGTCCGGGAAGTTCTTCCCTACCCCTGATTTCACACCAAGCATCGGTATCATCAAAGTGGATCCCGCCAAAGATCGTGCGGACATCATCAAATCCATTCCGCTCAAAGTAAACGGTAAAGCCATCTCCGGCAAACCGGTTCCATCCGGCCTCACCGGTTCCACTAACGAAGTGGCTTTAGACTTCAACATGAATAACTTGGGCACTGACGTAAACGGTCTTGATACGGAAGGTATTTCCCTCGACAAAGACGGCAACTTCTGGATTAGTGACGAATACGGTCCATTCGTAGCCAAAGTCGATAAAAAAGGCAATATCCTTGAAAAATACGGTCCCGGCCAGGGCCTTCCTACCATTTTAGCTAACCGTGTTCCAAATCGCGGCAGTGAAGGCGTTACGGTCGATGAAAACGGCCATGTATTCGCCTTTATCCAAAGCCCGATGAACATCGACGGCAAAACAGCCAAAACAGCTAAATATATCCGCATCGTTGAACTCGATCCTACAACGAAAGCTACTACTATGTATGCTTACCCTGTAGACACCGGTTATAAAAACACCGGCGCTGCCAAAATCGGCGATATTACGTCTATCGGCAACGGCCAGTTCCTCATGATCGAACAAGGCAAACAAAACGGCAAAATGCAGAATCTTATCTACAAAGTAGACCTTAACGGTGCTACCGCCATTCCTAACAACGGTAACCTCGAACTCGGTCTTTTAGACGGTCAAATCGTACCGGCTAAGAAAGAGCTCGTACTCGACTTACGCGCTCAGGGCTGGGATATTGAAAAAGCCGAAGGTCTAGCTCTCATGCCAGACCGCAAAACTATCGTAGTTGTTAACGACAACGACTTCGGTATAGACATCAACGTAGAAGACAAAGCGGTAGCAGATGCTGAAGTAGATGATTACACCTACGATGCTGACAAACAAGTTATGATTTATGACGAAGACAAAGCACCTCATGATGTAACTATCAGCTTGAAACAAAACGCTCCGGCTGAACAACAAAGCCAGATTTGGTTCTTCACATTACCAAAAGCTTTATAATACCCTAACCTCAATCAACCTCAAAAGCTTTGGTACGTAGAATCTTTTCAATACCTACAATTTAAGCAAAAAGAGCAACAATTCCTCGTTGTTGCTCTTTTTGTTTGTCCCTGTTATTTTAACTGCGGGACTTAACTCAAGCCTTTACGGCAGGGCTTTCATTAACCTTGCCAGCATGACAAAACATCTGTATTTTTCAAAAAAATAGTAAATTTTAAATTTCCTACTTTACAAGTGTGATTTACTCATGCTATAATCAGCCTCAAGAAATTCAATAGCGATATTATCAAGAGTGATGGAGGGACTGGCCCTATGAAATCCGGCAACCATTCGATGGTGCTAAATCCTGCGGCATGTCCCGAGAGATAACAACAAAGTAACGATGACTTGGGAATACAAGGGCATCGTTTTTTTATTACCCATCGCTTACTATTTTGTATTTGGGGATACAGGATAACCATGAATTTCAATTATTGTTATATTATTTTTATTATAGTATTTGAGACAAAAGGAGAGTTTTAACATGAAGAAATTTTTATCCGTAGCTGCTACCTTCGTATTAGGCAGCGCCTTACTACTCGCGGGATGTGGCACTGATCAAGGCAATGCCGCGGCCGGTTCTGACAAAAAAGTAACCTTAACCGTAGGTGCTTCACCGGTTCCACACGCTGAAATTCTGGAACATGTAAAAGACAAATTGGCCAAAGAAGGGGTAGACCTTAAAATCATCGAATTTAGCGACTACATCAAACCTAACCTCGCCTTAAATGATAAAGAAATCGATGCGAACTTCTATCAACATATCCCGTTCATGAAGAAGTTTGAAGAAGAGCATAATATGAAATTTGTGTCTGCCGGTGCCGTGCATATCGAACCGATGGGCTTATACTCCAATAAAATCAAAGACAAAAACTTACAAGAAGCCGTGCCAAACGGTGGTAAAGTGGCGATTCCTAATGACCCGACCAACACAGGACGTGCTTTACAGTTATTACAACAAGCCGGTCTCATTACGTTAAAAGACCCTAATAACATTTATTCCACTAAATTGGATATTGTTGCCAATCCTAAGAACTTAGACATTATTGAAGTAGAAGCGGCTCAAACACCAAGAACCCTTGATGACGTAGATATTGCCGCTATTAATGCCAACTATGCCTTGGGTGCTAATTTAAATCCATTAGCCGATGCGTTGTTCTTAGATTCCAAAGATTCGCCATATGCTAATTTAATTGCCGTTCGTCCCGGTGATGAAAATCGCCCTGAAATTAAAAAATTGGTAGAAGCTCTTCATTCTCCTGACACCAAACAGTTTATTGAAGAAAAATACAAAGGCTCTATCTTACCGGCATTCTAATTTGTTCTTCTTTTCTCTTTACAATTTTGTCCCCTCATGGTATACTAACGAAAGAATTAAATACGGACTGTTATCGAGAGTGATGGAGGGACTGGCCCTGTGAAATCCGGCAACCATTCGATGGTGCTAAATCCTGCGGTATATACCGAGAGATACGAAGTAAATGTAGGCGACTCGGTTTTACCGAGCCGCCTTTTTTATTCCGATACATTTCGTGCAGTTTTTCTATTTTGAGGAGGTAGAGACATGAAAAAATTATTTTCGTTAGCAGCCGCTGCTATTTTGGGGAGTGCCTTACTATTGGCCGGTTGCGGCAGCGACAACAACACATCCGCCGGTACATCCGGTAAAACAGTGATTACGGTTGGTGCATCACCGGTTCCACATGGTGAAATTTTGGAACAAGCTAAACCGTTATTGGAAAAAGAAGGTATTGAACTTAAAGTTGTAGAATTCACCGATTATGTAAAACCTAATATGGCTCTTAACGACAAAGAGTTGGATGCCAACTTCTTCCAGCACGTGCCATATCTTGAAAAATTCATCAGCGAACATAAAATGGATTTAGTATCCGCCGGTAAAGTTCATGTTGAACCAATGGGCGTTTACTCCAAAACGATTACCGATAAAGACTTAAATGCAGCTTTACCTAACGGCTCTAAAGTAGCAATTCCGAATGACCCAAGTAATGGCGGCCGTGCCCTTATCTTATTACAAAAAGCCGGTCTCATCACTTTGAAAGATCCTAACAACATTTATGCTACCAAAGCTGATATCGCTTCCAACCCTAAGAATCTTGAATTCGTAGAACTCGAAGCCGCTCAATTGCCACGCAGCTTGGATGACGTAGCTATTGCCGTTATCAACACTAACTACGCTTTGGAAGCCGGTCTTGATCCTCTTAAAGGTGCTTTATACTTAGAAGATAAAGATTCCCCATATGCTAACATCGTAGCGGTACGTAAAGGCGACGAAAATCGTCCTGAAATCCAGAAATTAATGAAAGCCTTACAATCTCCTGAAGTTAAAAAATTCATCGAAGATAAATACAAAGGCGCTATCTTACCTGCTTTCTAAGTCGTAAGATAATTTAAAAACAACAACAAATACAACTAACAACTAAAAGCCCGCTGAAGTGCTTCTCATCTGAACACTTCAGCGGGCTTTTTTTAAGTAGTGAACCATGTTTAAAGGAGCGTAAGCGACGCATAAACATGTGTGAATCTCTTAGTTCGCGGCGTAAAATTTTACGAAGTAAAATTCACAGCCGCCGAACAGGACGCATTTACAAAGTACTTAGTGCTCACCACATCACTCCAAATCTTTCGGTCCGAAGCTATGTGGTAACATTTCGTCCATGGTATAGCTTATAATCTGTCCTGCTTCATCTTCCAGCAAAATCTGCGGAATATCGAACTCTAACATCACCTGACGACAGGCGCCGCAAGGCATGCACGGATTACTTTTCAGACCTACAATGGCAATAGCCTTAAATGTCGTATAGCCTTTGGCAATTGCCGTCTGAATGGCGCCTCGTTCAGCGCACATGGTAAGGCCGTACGACGCATTCTCTACATTACAGCCGCTTATAATGGTCCCGTCTTCACTGAGTAAAGCTGCCCCCACCGCAAAATTGGAATACGGACTATACGAATGGAGCGCCGCTTCTTTCGCCGCCTCAATTAATGTTTGTTGCCAAGTGGCCATGATTGCCTCCCCTATAATCAGACGATTATTATTTCACTCGCAAATTATGTCAAAACCAATAATTCACCGAATTAGCCAACTATACATACCGTTCCGTACCGTCCGCTGTAACTCTGGCAAATACCAACGGTCGTTTGGCCGGTGGTGCGGCTTTAATCGTCAAAGCGTTTAAATAGCCCGTTTCGCCTTCCACCAAGGTGTTTTCAGAACTGCTCTGTAAATACGCAATAGTATCACCCGCTTCAACCGCATCACCGGTCTTTTTAAGCATCCAAATGCCCGCCTTGTAATCGAGTGTATCCGTCTTCGTATAACGGCCGGCCCCCAAGGCTAAGGCCGCTCGACCGCAAGCTTCCGCATCCATGTGTGTAATATACCCCGATTTAGGCGCAATAACCGCTTTTTTATAAGCCGCTTCCGCAAACGTCGCATCCGTCAATACCGATGCATCACCACCCTGAGCTTTAACCATTTCGACGAATTTTTCAAAACCGCGACCACTCTTTAATGTGTCTTCCGCCAAAGTTACGCAGTCTTCATAGGTTCCTTTGCCCCCAAGATATAGCATATTGGCGGCGAGGGTTATGGACTCGTGAATTAAATCTTCAGGACCTTTACCGCGCAGAACTTCCACCACTTCCGCAATTTCGGTGGCGTTGCCGATGGCCTGACCCAAAGGCCTATCCATGTCGGTAATCAGCGCCACTGTTTGACGCCCGTTATGATTACCGATAGCCACCATCGTTTCCGCCAGTCGCACCGCATCACCCAGCGTTTTCATAAAAGCCCCACTGCCCACTTTAACATCCAAGAGAATCGCGTCGCTGCCGGCGGCTAGCTTCTTACTCATCACGGACGATGCAATGAGGGGTATGCTGTCCACCGTGCCCGTCACATCACGAAGGGCATACATGAGTTTATCGGCGGGCGCCAAATTACCGGATTGTCCCGTAACGGCTACGCCTACTTTTTTGACAATATTAAAGAAGTTTTCTTTATCTAGCGCCACATTCACGTGCGGAATAGATTCCAATTTATCGATGGTACCGCCTGTGTGACCGAGACCACGGCCCGACATTTTAGCGACGGGCACACCGCAAGCGGCCACGATTGAGGCAATAATAAACGTCGTTTTATCCCCCACACCGCCGGTGCTGTGCTTGTCCACCTTAATGCCCGGAATAGGACTCAAGTCAATCTGTTCCCCCGACTCAGCCATAATCATGGTCAAATCCGCCGTTTCCATATCGGTCATGCCTTGGAAATACACCGCCATGAGCCACGCACTCATCTGATAATCGGGAATATCGCCTTTTACATAATTATCGATAATATATTTCAACTCTGCCTTTGTATGAGCCAGGCCGTTACGTTTTTTGATAATCAATTCATTCATATGCATAGTATCACCTGTTTTCGTGAAAACCATAGTAGCTGTCTCATGTTATCAACTGTTATACATGGCAGCTACTAATGCCGAAATGCTGCATCTGCTTAAAATGTTTCGTCTAAACGATTGGCCAAAAGCCCTACGGCCGCACTGGCGCCAATACGGTCACAACCGGCCGCCAAATAGGCTATCATATCCTCGATGGAACGAATGCCGCCGGCTGCTTTTATCTTAACATTCGGTCCGATATGTTTTTTAAATAACAGCACGTCATCAAGCGTAGCCCCGGCTGTGCCAAAACCGGTGGAGGTTTTAATATAATCGGCACCGCCATCCGTTACCGCTTGGCAAAGAGCGATTTTCTCAGCCTCCGTCAAATAACAGGTTTCAATGATAACCTTAAGCACCTTGTCGCCGCAGGCCTCTTTAACGGTCTTAATTTCTTCCACTACATTGGCGTAATGACCGTTTTTAACCATGCCAAGGTTGATAACCATATCCACTTCGGACGCACCGTCTGCTATGGCCGCTTTTGCTTCAGCCACTTTGACAGCGGTTGTCATGTAACCGAGAGGAAACCCGATAACCGTGCAGATAGTCACTTCTTCGCCGTATTTTTCAAACACGGGCTTCACATAGGATGGAGGAATGCAAATGGAGGCAGTTTCAAACTCCACTGCCTCTTCCACTAACTGCTGAATGGATGCCCAATCGGCCGTCGCTTTCAATAAAGTATGGTCCACATGTTTTAAAATTTTTCGTCCCGTATATTTCATTACTGCCGCTTTGCCGCTCATACGCCACCCCGCATCATATTAACTTTATATTGTAAAAAATTGACTATTCTTAGAAGAACGACATCTGCTCGCCAGATGCTTCTTCTTTTACTTTTTCACGACGATCATCCGTAATAAAGGATTCCTTAGCGAGACCGATGTTCGCCAATAATTGGTCCATAGATTGAACCCCACGCTTTTTAGCGGCTGCAATGGCTACCTGCGCACAAATTTCCGCATCATCCAACGCATAGTGATGTTTGAATTCATAGCCTAAGTAAGCAGCTAGCGTATTCAATTTATGGTTCTGCAAATCAGGCCAAACCCGTTTGGAGATTTTTACCGTACAGGTGTAATCAAGTTCCGGCCATTCAATATTATAGTGATCGAGGGTAGCACGTAACACACCGATATCAAACTTCGCATTATGAGCGATAACTAATTTGCCTTTCAAGTGATTTTCGTAAATAGCAGGCCATAATTTATCAAACGTCGGTTTATCCATTACATCTTTTGGCAAAATCTCATGAATGGCAATACATTCTTCATCAAACTGCATGAACGGCGGCTTGATAAGACTGTAGCCGCGTTTAGTAATCTGACCATTTTCAACAGTCACTACAGCCAACGAACAGGCACTGTTGGCGTATTTATTGGCTGTTTCAAAGTCAATGGCAACAAAATTTAACATATATAAACTCCTTTTATTGTGAATCAAATAATCAATGTACTTTTATTTCCAGGCATTAATAAGACCGCTCGTCACAATATGGACGGATAAAAAAAGCCTTTTCTATGCCGCTACTATATCGAAACATCTACCTTTTATTATACTCCATATGATAGGTTTTATCATCTGTTTATACATAAAAAGATTTTTTACAATCGAATAGACAGGGTCCGGCTTACTGCCGCCGGAATACAAAAACACCGCAAGTGACGCGCATGGCCTCTCACCCATACGCGCCGTCTTACGGTGTATTGTGCAATATTAAATCGTAAACAGATTTTGATGTATATAAACTTCCCTCTCAGGGAAGGTACCATATTATATTAACAGATTATCTATGTAAAAGCCGAAGGCTGTCTTTATTTTCAATGCAACGTTGTGCCTGTTTTGACAATAAATTATATTGTCTTATTTAATGAGTAAATGTGGGGTCTTCATTTCCATGAAGGCATAAGTCCCCGGAGCAATCATGAGCAAATCGCGATCTTGTTGATTCAAGGTGCGACGAATTTCGCTGTCACGGTTAGCCAAAATTTTGTGGAACCATTTAGGATCAATCAATACGCCGGTGCCGATGGCGGCAATGTCGGAGTATTTAAGGGCCGCTTCCACGTCTTCACGAGTGTGAATATCGCCTACGGAAATGAGCGGTAAACGACCGTTGATTTTTTCATACACATACTGCAACATAGATTTGTCGGCATATTTTGCTATATCAGTAGCACGATCATAGCGCGTTAAGGAAATGTGGAGATAATCCAGTTCTTTGTCGGCCAATTTATCAACGAGCCACAAGGTTTCTTCCAAGTTGAAGCCCGGATCGGTTTCTTCACGCGGGGAGAAACGATAGCCTACGATGAAGTCTTTATGACCCGATTCTTTTACCACTTGAAGGACACCGTCTACAACACGTTCAATGAAGGTGTAGCGTTTTTCCATGGAGCCGCCCCATTTATCGGTACGACGATTGGAATGTGGTGAAAAGAACTGATGCAACAAGTAATGGTTAGCCCCGTGAAGTTCAACGCCGTCAAAACCGGCTTTCATGGCACGAACCGTAGCGGCTTTGAAGTTTTCAATGATTTCTTCAATTTCATCGTTAGTAAGTTCACGAGGCACTTCGGAGCCTGCGCGGCCTGCCGCATAAGCACTCGGCGCTACCGGTTGTTCACCGCCCAATGTCTTATGATCAGACATACGGCCTGCATGGAAAATCTGAAGAATAGCTTTCGTTCCGTTTTCTTTCATGGTAGCCGCTAATTTCGAAAGCCCCGGAAGGAATTTATCATCATACACACCGAGTTCACCGGTCCAGCCGAGACCATTTTCTTGGATGTTCGCTACGCCCGTAATGAATAGGCCCGCACCACCGGTACGCATGCCGTAGTAGGCAATTTCATCACCCGTTACCGAGCCGTCGTAATAACTCATACGCGTCGTCATCGGTGGAATCGCCAAACGATTCTTTAATACGACACCATTTCTTAATTTTACTTGTTCCGTTAACTGTTTCATCGGTCAATCTCCTTTTTGCTGACTATGACGGCTTTTAAACGTCATTATCTCTTCTCTATCTGAACAATAGTGTTGCCTATTGGAATTTTCACCACAAGCATGCCTTTATCAATATGCATGCTCATGCATGTATCTATGTAAAAAAAATATATGTAAACAACCTAAGCAGTAATCACGTCTCATTACTGCTTAGATTGGAATTACTGACAGCTACTTAACTTCATAGCCCGCCGTTTATCGGTCGGTTGTACTCATACAGCCTTACTTATAATAACGCTGCAGTACTTCTTCTACCACTGTTTTCGCTTCTGTCAGTCTCTTCAAACCACAATCCGTAATGGCAATATAAACGCCTCGTTTATCACAATCGCAATCGACTCGTCGAATCGAGCCGCAATTGCTACCTTCCATGCGAACGATCATACGCGACATAGCACTTTGGCTAAGCCCCATATATTCTTGCAATATATTCAAACGCATTTTCTTTTCTTCGCTGTGCGCCAAAAAGTATAATACGTAATACCCGTTTAATGTTAATGATGTTCTCGCTTCCAACTCTTTGCTCAAAGCATCGGTTATATCTTTAACTCGTCTTATATCGGCTAACCATTGATCCATGAAAGCCATCGACTCACCTCCTCTAAATGCATGCACATGCATTTACTTTGTTTAGTATAAAGCATGTTCTGAAAAAATGCAACCCCTAAATTTAAATTTTTCTATCTTTTAAACTTAGGGGCGCTTCTCTTATTTATTCAGCTGTATTGAGTATTCAGTTTTCTTAAAAATCCGTATACTGCGTCGATTTTGCTTATTTTAAAATCGGCACGGTGTACGAGCCATGAGGCATAAGCAAGATTTCCGCATCGTTACCGAGCTTTGCCTCAGCGAGCTTCAAAGCTTCCTCTAAAGAGTGAACCGGTGTGAAAAAGGCTTTACGAGCATAATCGTCATCGAGGCTCGACATCAGGTAGAAGTCGGCTTTTTTCATTAAACGAGTAACGGCATAGGCTTTATGACGACCGATTTGGAAATCGTGACGCACCGAATCTTCGATGGCCTGAATAGAATGAAAATCATTCACGGTTTGGTCAAAAATCGGCGAACCGGAACCTTCGCGGCATTCAGCCAATAAGATTACCACACCGCCCGGTGCCACGGCACGAACCGCATTATCCATGGTCTTTTGGGACTGATAAATATTAATATCCTTCGGATAACCACCGGTTGAGGCAATAACAATCGGCGCCTGACGTTCAATGACAACGCCGTTTTGCGAATTCACAAAGTCACAGGCTGCTTTATGAGCGGAAATATAGTGCCCCGCAAATACACCGGTAAATTCTTTTTCACCATTCAATACTACGTTCAGTAAGAAGGTAGGTGGGCACATGGCCACGCCTTCCATTTGATCATCATAGATAGGGTTCCCTTCCAAATGACCAAGTGTTGCTTTATCATCGAGCATTAAGCTGTGGTTTTGACGAATCGTTTCATAAGAGGCTACGCCCGGCAAAATGGCTTTACGCCCGCCGCCGAAACCGGCAAAGAAGTGATGGACCACGGAACCGGTACAGATAATATGGTCTGCTTCGACTACATGACGATTGAGCCAAACGTCGGTACCAAAAGACGTCGTACCAACATGAACGAAATCTTCCTTTTTCTTAGCGCTGGAGTTGTACATAGCCACACGACCGGCTGCTTCCATCCCCACTTCACTAATCATTTCAGCCTCTGTCATATCACGATGTGTCCCTAAAGCGAAAACTATCTTAATATTTTCATCAGGAATCCCCACTTCGTTCAATTCATCCAGAATAATTGGCATGAAAACATGGGTATTGGCAATACGGGTCGTATCATTGGCGATGATAGCCACCGTTTCACCGGCTTTAAAAAGCTCTTTGAACGGTTTGGAATCAATGGGATGGGCCAAAGCCTCTTTGATGGCCGCTTCCGGATCTTCAATGACCGGCGTTTCCGCCATATGTAATTCCCCAATAATACGTTTTTCATCCAAACGGCAGTCAATCATTTGATCGCCATAGTGAAATGAGTAAGTTTTCATGCGTAAGCCCTCCATTTAACGCTTATAGTATTACACCAGTAATGTATATGTCTCCGTATCTTGATAACGGCCCTGTTTGATGCCTACTTCAGGCACGGTTCCGGAGAAAGTAAAGTTAAATTTATTATGTAATGATACACTCGCCTCATTGCCCGCCGTAATTACGGATACAACGAGATGTATGGATTCATCGTCTTTGGCCATTTGCAAAATATCCCCCATCAAGCGACTTGCTACCCCTTTACCGCGGTAATTCGGGTCGATGTAGATAGATAATTCGACCGTGCTGGCATAAGCTTCTTTGCTGCGATATTCGGACAGTGTTGCATAGCCGCAAACCTTACCGTCAATTTCAGCCACCAAAAGCGGATGGTTTTTAATGTTATGGTTTTCAAACCAAGTAGTCCATTCATCAATGGTACGAGGCTCAAGGTCTAAGGTTGCTACGCCGTGTACCACTTCATAGTTATAAATGTCTAATAATTCCGGAATGTCTTTACGTTCGCCACGGCGAACTGTAATCTCTGCTTTCATGTAAAACACCTCTTCTTCTCAAATTTGTTATAAACAATTATAGCACATGGGGAGATAATTGGGGTAAAAAGGTATAACTCTATAAATATAAAAAGGACACGGCCAAGATTCGCTCGTGTCCTAAATTATATAACTGTTATATATTCAATTATTCTTAAGCTTATTTAGCAATAGCTGCTTCCAATTTAGCCAAACGTGCTTTCAATTCGTCGTTGTCGGCTTGTAAAGAAGCAATATTCTTATCTTGCGCTTCTAATTTATTAGCCATTTCAGTTTTGCTCATATTGTTATATGGGGAAGATTCACCGAATTTGAAGGAAACACCGGCATTATACATGTTGTCGTTGTTACCTACAGCGGTAGCAAAGTTAAACATGATGTCGTTGTTCGGACGATAGAACGCACCGATAGCCGCAGCTGTTTCACTCTTATAGGCACCCATACCAACGGCAAAGGTTAATTTTTCATTAGAATCAAAGTCTAATGGATGTAAAGCGGCTAACGCAGCAGCACCGGCAGCGACTTTATTGACTTCCGTTCCCAAACGGGAAATCTGTTGGCTGTTATTCATGGTTTCAGAAGCCACGTTATCGATAGATTTTTGTAATTCATCACGAACTGTAACAACCTGATTAACGGTGGCTGCATTATGAGAACCGGAAACTAAATCAGATTCGCCAACGTTTTGAATAACTTGATTATTGGCATTGATGCCTTCGTTGGTAATGTAAGTGTTGCCACCAACGGAAATGCTGTTTTCTACTTTAAGCTCTTTGTTCAAAGAAAGGCTGAAATCATTTTTACCGTTTTCTTTAACTTGAATGTTGCCATCGCCGGTGATTTTAGTTGGAGTAACTAAACCGTTAACTTGTCCTAAAGCGTCTTTCAATTGACCTTCGGTAGCAGCACGGTCGGCTTGAACTTTAGTAGGATCCCAAGTTGTATTAGTAAGACCGGTAATAGTGCTGGCACCGTCTTTAGTACCAATGGAAACATCACCAGCCTTAATGGTGTCACCGAGGCTTACTTTAAGACCTTTGCTTGCATCTTTAGGGTCCACTTGTTCTACTACTACACCAGTGGTATCATCTCCGACAATATTTAAAGTGCCATTACCGTTAACAATGTTATCTACACGAGTATTAAGATTATTAATCTTAGTTGTGTTTTCAGCAATATTTTTAGTATTATTATCGATTTGAACAATTGTATCTTTATTTAAATCTACAACTACAGCATTTTTATCTGCATTGTAGGTAACAGCAGTTTTAGTACCATCGGCAAAGTTTACAATACCATTTTTACCGATAACGTTTGCTTTATTGCCATTAACTTTTAGTTCCCAAGCACCGGCTTTGCTTAAATCTTCATCGGTAATACCTAATACTGTTTTCCATTTGTTAATATTAGTGTCACCTGTCAAGTTGCTGGCATCGACTTTTACAAAGGTATCACCTAATGTATTAGTAATGCCGTCTTTGTTGAGAGAGTACGTGATTGTATTACCGTCAATAGTTGCATTAACATTGGCATCACCGGCAAACGTAATGGTTGGTGCGGTATCACCACCAAGTGCAATCTTAGTAGTCTTATCGCCTACAGCCACATTAAAACCGGCTTGTAATTTAGTGATATTGTCACCATTAGTTGTAGTTGCGGTGTCAATCGTGCTTACTTTATTGGCAACAGTTTTTAACTGTGCTACGTTAACAGCATCTGTGTCTTCTGTTCCGGCAGCAACATTAATAATTTGACGAGTGTTGCCATTTGAACCTACACTAACAGCACTATAGGTGGATTTATAGGTGGATAAGAGAGAATCCTTGACGGTTACATCAGATTCTGAAATGTTATTTGCCTTTTCATAAGCTCGTAAATCTGTAATAGCTGTGTCTTTAGCACTTTCTAATTTTTTAAGGGTATTAAAATCCTCTTGACGATCAGCTTCAGTCGCATAGGTTTTTGCTGTCATTGTAGCTACTTGATCATCATAAGCCTTTAATTTTGTAACATAATCCTGACGTAAATTTTGCCAATCAGTATATGTATCCTTGTATTTATCATAAAATGCAATTACACCATCAATAACAGTCTGATTACCGGTTGCGTTTGCCAAGGCTATATCAGAAGCCATAGAATTAGGATTTGTAGATAATTTTGTGTTCAATTCATCATTTAATGGAACATAGCCATAAGAGCTATTCCCACGATTTGCATTCGAAAATTGTCCTAACGCCACACCGCCACCACGAATGGGATCATAGGCTGCACTACCCGTAGTAGCACCGCTACCTAAAGCCGTACCACCATACAATGCATTAGAAAAATCACCTACAGCCGTACCAATTCGATAAGACTGAGCATTGTACCCCATCGCTATACCATCAATAGCCGAAGCTCCATTCCCGATGGCCATGGCAAACTCCGTCTGAGTAACATCAGCAAATTTATTACTTACATTCCAACGGGAAGAGCTGGCATTATTACCGATAGCAATACCACCTACTGCACGCGAATCAATACCTACTACGGTAGATTTTGAATTACTATAGTTATTATAACCGACGGCAACGCCACCCACTAAAGCTTGGTTTAGTTTACCAACAGCCGTACCACCAACAACTATGGCAACATTATTTTCTGAATCCCATACTGAGGAAGTTGTTGCTCTGTTACCTGTGCCTATTACAGTTGCGTCATTACTAGCATAGTTATCAAACCCAATCGTGGTGGTAAGTTTACCATCTGATGTAGCAAATTTATTAGGGTGAGTTGTGCCCGATGTTAAATCAAGACTTTCTGCTGATGCCAAGGAATAACTACTGATTAACGCTAAAACGGCAGCTGCAATCCTAGGCGTAATTTTTTTTGCTTTTTTGGATATACATAATTTTTGATGTAACATAAATACCACTCCTAATAAACTTACTATTGTACTACTTAGTCAAAGCAAATTCTAAAATCATTTTTTAATGATTAATTCATTAATCCTTAATTCTTAACTATAATAGTCCTATTTAGATTAAATTTCAAGACTTTAATTTTTTAATGAAGACCTATCATCTCTGATATACACGCATTGAAAAAGTAGGATATATTAGATAACTTTTATGGAAATTAGATGAATTTTTGTAATAATTTATATTTTATGCGGTTTAGTTACTACTTGATAAGAATAATATTTTTCAATTATGAAAAATAATTACATTTAACAAGTTCATATTATTATGTGTTTTGTAAATGTTTTATAAAATAAATTTATAAGATTTTACATTTCTTTTACATTTAAATTTTAACAAATTGCAAGTAGTTGTTAGTCCCATAAAATAAGGGGATATTAACGAACTGGTAAAAATGATTGAACTCACATCTGTATATTGATATCTATTTTTATTTTCGGAAGTTTCAGATGTATTTATTAGGTGAAATGGCATACTATAAATCAATGAGTGGAAATAAAAAAACACACCGGAGGGTGTGTTGAAGGGATTGTATATGATTTAGGATGTTGGCGTATAGCAGCGATAGAGGCTGTTATAGGCTATCATGTGGTGCTAAGGGCGGAAGTGGCTTAATGCTCTATTGATTTAGTGCGTGGCCGCATTGCTTGATTTTAGTGACTTTTTTAGTGCTAAGAAGGCTAGAGGAAGAAAGCTCTATTGATTTAGGGCGTGACCGCATTGCTTCGCTCGCTGCGGTAGTAGGAATACTATCATTTGATGCTAGGGGGCTAGGGGCTAGTGGCTTAATGCTCTATTGATTTAGTGGCATACCGCATTGCTTCGCTCGCTGTGGTGGAGGGAGTTCGTAACCCTGAGTACGTCCAGCTCTAATCAGCGACTACCTATCATTCGTACGCAGTCACGCTATATATGCTTCCCGTTCGGATGCTGTGGATTTTGCTACGCAAAATCTTACGCCCCGAACTACGCGATTCGCTATAATTTATGCGTCGTTTCACTCCTTTAAATTATGCTCTCTGCGTACGAAAGAAAGTGATGCAATACGATTTGTGCGTCGCTTTGCTCCTTCAAATCGTTTGCCCTACTTTTCCCAAGGCCAAGGCCTGGTCGGATAGGTAGTCAATACAACAAAAAAAGACACACCTTTCGATGTGTCCTTTTAGTCAATCAGCGACTACCTATCCTCCCAGGCCGCTTCCAGCCAAGTAC
>NZ_NAND01000001.1:0-872500 GCF_008679445.1 Veillonella sp. LMAG:90 | reverse complement strand
TTCATTCTTCAATAGGCACGCCGTCGCGCTGCAATTATACGCGCTTCGACTGTTTGTAGACATACGGTTTCAGGTTCTCTTTCACTCCCCTCCCGGGGTGCTTTTCACCTTTCCCTCACGGTACTATGCGCTATCGGTCCATACTGGTATTTTGCCTTGGAGGGTGGTCCCCCCTGCTTCCCACAAGGTTTCACGTGTCTCGTGGTACTCTGGATACTGTCCCGTGCATGCAGGATTTCGATTACAGGGCTTTCACCTTCTACGGCTGTGCTTTCCAACACGATTCTTCTATCCCATTTACACTTGATGACAGTCCTCAACCCCGGTTCGGTTTCCCGATCCGGTTTGGGCTCTTCCCCGTTCGCTCGCCGCTACTAGGAGAATCTCGTTTGATTACTCTTCCTCTGGGTACTTAGATGTTTCAGTTCCCCAGGTGCCCTCCTCATACTCTATGGTATGGGTGACAGAACATAACTTCTGCCGGGTTCCCCCATTCGGAAATCTACGGGTCGAAGGTTGCTTGCACCTCTCCGTAGCTTATCGCAGCTTACCGCGTCCTTCATCGGCCAGTATAGCCAAGGCATCCACCGTACGCCCTTAAAATCTTTACTTAGATTTTTAAGACTTGCGTCTCGCCTGTAGCTTAACCTACTCTTTATAAATCAGAGAATTTTTTCCTAATGTGCTTGGTTAAACCATTTGGATTACTCCAAGAGGCTTACCTTACATATTAATTATCTATCTTCTATGCAGTTTTCAAAGAACAATGCTCATATATAGTTATATGAACTTGAGAGTCTTTGCAGATCTCTCAAAACCGAACAATGTAGGTTACTGTACGAAGTACAGCGCCAAAGTGTCGACCTAAGTGACATCGAAGAACCTGTCTTCGTGTATGTCTCCCTAGAAAGGAGGTGATCCAGCCGCACCTTCCGATACGGCTACCTTGTTACGACTTCACCCCAATCATCGACTTTACCTTAGACGGCTGGCTCCCGAAGGTTACCCCACCGGCTTTGGGTACTTCCGACTTTCGTGGTGTGACGGGCGGTGTGTACAAGGCCCGGGAACGTATTCACCGCAGTATGCTGACCTGCGATTACTAGCGATTCCGACTTCACGTAGGCGAGTTGCAGCCTACGATCCGAACTGAGAGCTTGTTTCTGGGGTTTGCTCCACCTCGCGGTTTCGCTTCCCTCTATTAAAGCCCATTGTAGTACGTGTGTAGCCCAGGTCATAAGGGGCATGATGACTTGACGTCATCCCCGCCTTCCTCCGCATTGTCTGCGGCAGTCTCTCATGAGTTCCCACCCGAAGTGCTGGCAACATAAGATAGGGGTTGCGCTCGTTGCGGGACTTAACCCAACATCTCACGACACGAGCTGACGACAGCCGTGCACCACCTGTTTTCTGGCTCCCGAAGGAGAAAAACAATCTCTTGTTTCGTCCATCAATGTCAAGACCTGGTAAGGTTCTTCGCGTTGCGTCGAATTAAACCACATACTCCACCGCTTGTGCGGGCCCCCGTCAATTCCTTTGAGTTTCAGCCTTGCGACCGTACTCCCCAGGCGGGGTACTTATTGCGTTAACTCCGGCACAGAAGGGGTCGATACCTCCTACACCTAGTACCCATCGTTTACGGCCAGGACTACCGGGGTATCTAATCCCGTTCGCTCCCCTGGCTTTCGCGCCTCAGCGTCAGTTGTCGTCCAGAAAGCCGCCTTCGCCACTGGTGTTCTTCCTAATATCTACGCATTTCACCGCTACACTAGGAATTCCGCTTTCCTCTCCGATACTCCAGTTCCATAGTTTCCATCCCCTCACGGGGTTAAGCCCCGCACTTTTAAGACAGACTTACGAAACCGCCTGCGCGCGCTTTACGCCCAATAATTCCGGACAACGCTTGCCACCTACGTATTACCGCGGCTGCTGGCACGTAGTTAGCCGTGGCTTTCTATTCCGGTACCGTCAAATCCTTGCATTATTCACACAAGGACCATTCGTCCCGATTAACAGAGCTTTACAACCCGAAGGCCGTCATCACTCACGCGGCGTTGCTCCGTCAGACTTTCGTCCATTGCGGAAGATTCCCCACTGCTGCCTCCCGTAGGAGTTTGGGCCGTGTCTCAGTCCCAATGTGGCCGTTCATCCTCTCAGACCGGCTACTGATCATTGCCTTGGTGGGCCGTTACCCCTCCAACTAGCTAATCAGACGCAACCCCCTCCTTCAGCGATAGCTTATAAATAGAGGCCACCTTTCAATGAGCTTCGATGCCGAAGTTCATTCGCACGCGGTATTAGCAACGGTTTCCCGTTGTTATCCCCCTCTGAAGGGCAGGTTGGTTACGCGTTACTCACCCGTTCGCCACTAAGATCGATAGAAGCAAGCTTCCATCTCTCTCCGTTCGACTTGCATGTGTTAAGCACGCCGCCAGCGTTCGTCCTGAGCCAGGATCAAACTCTCCAAGATATCTTGGAGCTATTTGCTAGCTCGCTTTCGTTGTTTGTCTCTAACCGAAGTTAGTGACTAGAATTTATTTGGTTGGTTTCGACGTTGTCGAAACCCGCACTCTGGCTATGTTCATTTCGTTAAAAATGATTACCTTACATTGTTCAGTTTTCAAAGATCTGCTCGCTTAATCTTCATTGCACTTAACGCATTTCAGATTTGCGATTCAGTCACCGTCATCTCTGACATTTTTTATATTGTAACACCGTTGTTTTATTCTGTCAACAACTTTTTTACAAGTTATTTACGAGATTTAAACATTCAGGCTACTCACAACACTCAGTGTTGTTTGTCGTCTTCAACTGACGACTTGACTATCTTACCAAATTAACACAGGGAACGTCAACCCCTATTTTTAAAATTTTCAGTTTTTTCTTCAGGAGGTTCTATATGCTATTAATGGCACTGTTAACGAACATATCTAAGACCGTATAAAAAAGCTGTATATAAAGACTGTGACTAATACACAAAAAACGAGGCTCTCATCTGAGCCTCGTGCAGTTTAATATACGTATGTTATACAGCAAGTCAATTTCGCATGTATTAATATTCTACTTAATATTCAAATTAATATTCTACTAATATTCTACTTTTTCACCCAATTCGAATTCACCTTTAGACGTAATTACACGTTCCCCTTTGACCAAGCCATTTACAATAGCCGTATAATCATCATCGGTTTCACTGGTTTCTACTACGCGAACGTCCACCGTATTATCGGCAGTTACTACATACACGAACTTGCCATCCTTGTTTTCACGAACGGCCTCTTTAGGAACAGCGAGTACCGGTGCTTTGGCTTCTGATTCAATAACCAACGTATAGAACTCGCCCGGCTGAATGAGGCCATCCGCATTCAAGAAGGTCGCTTTTACTAATACGCTTGGCACGCCGGCCGGTGCATTCGTGTCTATATACGTTATTTCACCCGGAATCTGTTTGTCATCAATTTTTAAATATACCTTAATTGATGGTTTAATCGTCGGCTCGGCCAACTTAAGAGCAAAGTTCTGAGGAATACTTAAGGAAGCTACAACCGGAGAATTCTGCTGAATGAGCATAAACGGTCTGCCTTCAATGGCGACCTTTCTGTCTTCATTATAAATAGCGGCAACCCGCCCATTGATTGGTGATACAATTTGAGCCTGGGCAATTTGTGTTTGCAGTTGCGCAATCGCCGCTTGGATGCCGGCCGTTTCCATGCCGCCAGTAGACACATAGCCGCCGCCACTCGTCACAACGGTTGCCTGCGAACGTTGCACAATGGTCTGGTATTCTTTTTCAGTAATGATCCCGTTCTGCATCATTTCACGAGCACGGTTCACATCAGCCGCCGATACTGCGCCCGGTACGATAGTCGTCTCTTGCGGCACAGCCTGTACACCACCACTACTTTGGGCTTCACCGAGTTGTTGAATCAACTGATTCAGTTGCTGCTGCATGGTACTCGTATCGAGCATGGCCACAACCTGACCTTGCTTAACTTCATCGCCCACTTTAACAGCCATCGTCGCCACCTGCCCGGAAACAGTCGGTTCAATGGTCGCTTTATTTAAAGCCGTAATATTGGCATCATTATTAATTTTAACCGGCATCTCGCGCATATCCGCCTCGGCTGTTGTTACCTTCGTCGGTCCAAAGCACCCGGCCATAAGACCGGCTACCATAACAATCATTACCATGAATAGCCATCGAAAACGTCGCTGTCGTTCTTCCATAACTAATCCTCCTTCTCCGGTTATTTTACAATCTCTTCAAATTCTTCATTGCCGTGAAAACGCTCAAAATGATCTTGCGTGCGCGCAACTTCTTTTACACTTTTGTCCAGCGCAATGGCCTGGCGTAAATATTGCAATGCTTTAGCATCCTGACCCTGATCCGCATAAATAGTGGCTATGCCATAGACCGACCAAGTATTGGTTGGATCCTTAGCCAATAACGCATCAAACCAAAATTTAGCATCATTCAATTGCCCCTGCAATTTATACAGCATGGCCAAATTGTAATAATTGCTTAAATTATTTGGATTCAAATCATACGCTTTTTTCGCCAAAACCAATCCCCCTGCAGGATCACCGTTTAGCCCCATGGCTATACCTTTCAACGAATAAGCCGCATCAGATTTCGGATATCTTTGCAAAATCTCATCCGCTTTTGCAATAGCTCCGGGGTAATCATTCGACTGCAGTAATTTAGTTGCTTCTTGCAATTCCGTCGTCGGTACCGGCCCTTTCATGGCCGTTGTATTAGGCGACACAGTCTTTGCGGTTTCTACCGAAGACGACTCTTCAGAAGCTAAACCGCATCCTCCCAAAAGCAAGGCTGCACCGAAAAACAAGGCTGTCACTATATGTAATAATTTCACTAATGGCTCCTTTACTATATGCGCCAAACACGCATTAACTATATCCTAAGATTCGATATGCCAATAATTGATTTATAATTAACTTATTTACTTATTTCTATTTGTCTGTTCTTAATTATATACTATTTTGAATATTTTAAAAATCTCTAATGTTCAAAAAAATCGCCGAATATAGCAAAATAGGCCCGTTTAAACGAGTTTTATTTAAAAACTCAGAATCAAACGAACCCATTTATATCGAACTCACTAAAGAGCCCATGTGTTATGTAATTACTCAAACGATACGACTTACAACGATACTTGCAATGCTACTTGCAACGCTGCTTACAATACTACTTACAACGCTTTTTACAACGTTACTTACATGCTACTTAATATGATAGGCATCTTTAAAGGCCTGTAATTGAGCATCTTCCAATTTTAAGCCCGTTGCTTCATAAACAGCAATTGCTTTTTGCATGTTTTCATAAGCAGTCGGTACGATTTTGGTAAAACGCTGTGCAAAGTTTTGCCAATTGTCCAGAATATGACGACCTTTACGACTATCTGTATGCAATACATGTGCTTCAACCAAAGATTTAATGCGTTTTAAATCCTCATTCGTAGCCGCACGCGGCTCTACCAAAGCAGTATTGCACTTGCGCACATCAAAATCAAGAATGTACGCATAGCCACCGGACATGCCGGCCCCAAAGTTACGACCGGTGGGACCTAAGATGAGGACTTCGCCGCCGGTCATGTATTCACAACCGTGGTCGCCCACACCTTCCACCACAGCGGTAATACCACTATTGCGGACGGCAAAGCGTTCACCGGCACGGCCGCTTACATAGGCTTCACCGGAAGTGGCCCCGTAAAAAGCCACGTTCCCAATGATAACGTTCTGGTCTGCTTCAAAAAGCGCCGTTTTCGGCGGATATACCGTCACAACGCCACCGGACAAGCCTTTACCTACATAGTCATTAGCGTCGCCTTCGAGCACCATGGTCATGCCTTTCGGAATAAAGGCGCCAAAACTTTGACCGGCACTGCCAACGAAGCTGAGCTTAATCGTATTCGGCGCTAAACCGTCAGCGCCGTACTTTTTAGTAATTTCACTACCCACGATAGTACCTACTACGCGGTGCGTATTGTTGATGGCCAATTTAGCACGAATCGGTTTCTGCTCTTCAATAGCCGGACGACACATGCGGAGCAATTTGCCCGCATCTAACGTTTTTGCCAATTCATGGTCTTGTTCGTGTTTATGGTAATGGCCGACTGAAATATCCGTATATGGACGGAAGAGAATTCGTTTCAAGTCGACGCGGGATAACTTGTAATTATCATCCACCACTTTTTGGCGTAACAAGTCTACACGACCAACCATTTCTTCTACGCTGCGGATGCCGAGTTTAGCCATAATCTCACGAAGTTCACGAGCTAAAAAGAGCATCAAATGTTCCACATATTCCGGTTTGCCTTTAAAGTTTTTACGTAATTTTTCATCCTGCGTTGCTACGCCGTATGGGCAGGTATTTAAATTACAAACACGGGCCATCTTACAACCTACGGTGATGAGCGGTAAGGTACCGAAGCCGAACATTTCAGCCCCTAAGAGAGCTGCTACGGCAATATCAAAACCGGTCATCAATTTGCTGTCCACTTCGAGGACGATTCGGTCACGCAAACGATTGAGCAGCAAGGTCTGATGCGTTTCGGCAAGGCCCAATTCCCAAGGGGCCCCTGTATGACGCATACCGGTACGACCGGCCGCGCCGGTGCCGCCGTCATAACCGCAAATAAGGATATTATCGGCTTTTGCTTTGGCTACCCCCGCAGCGATAGTACCAACACCCGCTTCGGCGGCTAATTTCACACTGATACGAGCATCGCGATTGGCGTTTTTCAAATCAAAAATTAATTCCGCCAAGTCTTCAATGGAGTAAATATCGTGATGAGGAGGTGGTGATACCAGTTCTACGCCCGGCGTAGAGTGACGGGCTTTGCCGATTGGCGGATACACCTTTTTGCCCGGAAGCTGACCGCCTTCACCCGGTTTGGCACCTTGGGCACATTTAATTTGCAATTCCTTGGCATTGACTAAATATTCGGAGGTCACGCCGAAACGGCCCGATGCAATCTGTTTAATTTCACTGCAACGATTGTCCCCATTAGGCAACAATTTGTAACGGTCCGCATCTTCGCCGCCTTCACCGGAATTGCTCATAGTCCCTAAACGGTTCATGGCAATGGCGATGGTCTCATGCGCTTCCTTACTGATTGCGCCGTAACTCATGGCGCCCCCTTTAAAGCGCTTCACGATAGATTCTACCGGTTCTACTTCTTCGATAGCGATGCCGCCGCCCACCGGGAAATTGAACTCGAGCAAACTGCGAAGTGTTACATGGTAATCATTGCGAATCGCCGATGCATACTCTTTGTAGAGTTCATAATTATTTTCAATACAAGCACGCTGCAATAAATCAATGGTCTTCGGATTGTATAAATGAGGTTCCCCGTCCTTCATAGGACCATAGAAACCACCCGCTTCAAGGGCAGTGTCGGCCGGTTCTTCGAAGGCACGATGATGACGGCTCAATGCTTCCAACGCTACCCCATCAGTACCGATACCGCCGATACGAGTCGGTGTATTCACAAAATATTTACCGATGAAATCGCTGTTAAGGCCTACGGCTTCAAAAATCTGAGCCCCTTGGTAACTGCGCACCGTGGAGATCCCCATTTTGGACATGACTTTTAAAATACCGTTTACCGCTGCTTTAATATAGTTTTGTTCAGCCTGTTCCGGCGTAACATCGCCTAAGCGGCCCTGTTTTTGTAAATCCGCTACCGTTTCAAGGGCAACATATGGATTAATAGCCGTTACCCCATAGCCGATCAAGGTACAGAAATGATGAACTTCACGCGGTTCCCCCGATTCGAGGACCAAACCGATATCGGTGCGGAGTACTTTTTTAATTAAATGATTGTGCACTGCTGCTACAGCGAGGAGTGCCGGAATAGCTACATGATTGGCATCAACGCCACGGTCGGATAAAACCAACACATTATGGTCGGAGCGCGCCGCTTCTTCCGCTTTTTCACAAAGAGCCTGTAAGGCTTTGCGCATTCCTTGCGTGCCTTCGGCCGGGTCAAAGAGAATGGATAAAACGGTGCTCTTCATGCGGCGACAATCTAATTTACGAATGGCGGCAAATTCTTTATTTGTCAAAATCGGGCTATCCAAGTACACACAATAAGTGCCGCTTTTGTGCGGATCCATCATGTTACCGCTGTTACCGAACATTACGCCGGTGGAGGTTACCATTTTTTCACGAATCGCATCGATTGGCGGATTCGTTACTTGTGCAAATAATTGTTTAAAATAACTGTACAACAACTGCGGTTTATCCGATAAAATGGCCAACGGTGCATCAGCCCCCATGGCGCCTACCGGATCTTTGCCATCTTTAGCCATAGGCTGTAACATACGCACCAAATCTTCCTGAGTATAGCCGAAAGCTTGCTGCAATTCTTTCAAGTTGGACACTGTCGGAATTTCATCATCCGTCGCCTGCTCAATGCTGTCCAAGTGAATGATATGTTCTTTCACCCATTCCCCGTACGGTTTTTCAGTAGCAATACGATGTTTAATTTCTTCATCCGATACAATACGCTGTTCCTTCGTATCAACGAGGAGCATTTTGCCCGGTTCCAAACGACCTTTATAGCGAATGTTTTCAGCCGCTTCATTGACAACGCCTACTTCGGACGCCATAATGAGGCGATCATTGCCCGTAATATAGTAACGGGACGGGCGCAAACCGTTGCGGTCCAACACACCGCCGATAACGGTACCGTCCGTAAAGCCCATAGCAGCAGGACCATCCCAAGGTTCCATCATGAAGCTGTTAAACTCGTAAAAGTCTTTTTTCTCCTGACTCATGAGCTCGTTGTTTTCCCAAGGTTCCGGAATCATCATCATCATGGCATGCGGCAAACTGCGGCCCGTCATATATAAGAACTCAAGCGTGTTGTCGAACATGGCCGAATCGGAACCGGTATCGTCAACAACGGGGAATACTTTTTTAATTTGCGGAAAATATTCCGAATCGGCTTTGCCTTCGCGGGCATTAATCCAGTTAATATTGCCGCGAATGGTATTAATTTCCCCATTATGGACAATGAAGCGATTCGGATGAGCCCGCGCCCAGCTTGGGAATGTATTGGTACTGAAACGGGAGTGCACCATGGCTAAGGCCGACGTGAAATCCAAATCCACTAAATCAAGATAAAATTCTCGGAGCTGCTTTGGTGTGAGCATCCCTTTATAAACGATGGTTTTGGCGGACAACGAAGCAATGTAGAAATCGCCGCTTTCCGCTTTGCTGAGAGGAATAATCTGTTTTTCCGCTTCTTTACGAATTACATACAGTTTGCGTTCAAACTCTTCATCGTTCATGATATTATCGCCTTTACCGATAAAAATCTGGATGAGCCAAGGTCGAATGGCTGCCGCTTCGGCGCCCACGGCATGGGAATCGACCGGCACTTCACGCCAACCGAGTACGACTTGACCTTCTTCGCGAACAATGTTTTCCAAAATCGCCTTCTGCTTATTGCGAAGGGTTTCATAACGATGGGCAAATACCATGCCTACACCGTAACTCCCAACCGGTGGCAAGGAAAATCCCAACACTTCACATTCACGACGGAAAAAGTCGTGCGGAATTTGCACCAAAATACCGGCGCCGTCACCGGATGAAGCATCGGCGCCACGCGCGCCACGGTGTTCCAAACGTTCCAAAATACGCAAACCGTCATCGATAATATCATGGGATTTACGGCCTTTAATATCGACTACAAAACCCATGCCGCAGGCGTCTTTTTCATAGGCCGCATCATATAAGCCCTGCTTTTGCCATTGCGCCTGTTCCTGCTGCTGAATTTCAATTTGCATTTTTCCTTGTTGGTGTACGCTTCCTGATTTTTGATATGTCCCTTGATGTGCTTGTCCCATAAGCCCTTGCTCCTTCCAAACCCTATACTCTCTCTTTAGCTGCCCTAGCACGGGCAATTGCTATTTCTATATTAAGACAATCACTTTCGTCCAACGAGTTCATGCCCACAGCCTCCCCAAAGCTATATCAAATAGCTCCGCCGGGAATCGCTATTAGCCTGTACCAACGTCTAACAATCTATGATTATACGCCTTATATCCATTCTATAGAAAATAGATTGTTTCTATTATATACCTATTGTCAAAAAAAATCATATAGCAATATGCCATACATACTGTGCATTAATCT
Organism: Veillonella sp. LMAG:90; assembly: GCF_008679445.1. Classification (NCBI taxonomy): domain Bacteria; kingdom Bacillati; phylum Bacillota; class Negativicutes; order Veillonellales; family Veillonellaceae; genus Veillonella; species Veillonella sp. LMAG:90. The sequence continues at coordinate 862,335 of NZ_NAND01000001.1, read as the reverse complement.
CATGTATACAAGGTACTTTTAAATACAAAAAACCTCTCTGAATTATTTTCAGAGAGGTTTTCAGATTTTCCATACAGCTCGTCAAATGATAACTTCCTGTATTTTTAATCTATTTCAGTTTATAAATTTACATTTTGTTCTATTCACCTACATGGCTTCGCGGGTCGACAAGTCGTACACGCTCACGCCATCGAGCTGCGCACTGCGTTCCGCCGTGCCCTGCTGACAGGTAAAGATCAAAATTTGTTCACTTTGGCCAATATGAGCCAATAGCTTCAAGGCCGCATTTTGTCGACCTTCATCGAAGCGCAACAAAATGTCATCCAAAATAATCGGCAATGATTCCACGCGCTGTGCAAACACGCTGGCCAAGCTGAGGCGCAAGGCGAGGTATACCTGATCGCCCATGCCGCTGCTCCAACGCTCCGTCGGTACCACTTCATCGGATGTGAGCACCGCTTCCACATTGGCCGTGCTGTCCCCCAATTGTAAAGTATATTTGCCGTCTGTCATCAAAGACAAATATTTCGAAGCCTTCGCCATAGCTTCCGGCTGACGGTCTTTTTCATAGTCCATCTGTGCCAGTTCCATGAAATGGCTTACCAAAACTTGGGTCGCCCAGGCTGTCAACGCTTCCTGCAATTCCCCTTCCAACTGTTGTTCTTCCTGCAGCGCCAAGGACAGAGCCTTATCCTGTGATAAGGTGCGCATTGCTTCCTGAATCTGGCCGCGTTTTTCATACAAAGCAGCTAAACGTTTTTGCAAGGCCGCCATTTCCGAATGGCTTCGTTCCGCTTCGGTCTGCCACTTTTCTTTATTGCCCGATTTCAAACGACGATACAAAGCTTCCTGACCGTCTTTCTTCGGAGCAAACAAGGCCAATTGATCACGGCTCTGTTCGTACACTTTTTGCCACTGCACATATTGATCTTGCAACAATAAACGCTGACGATATTCGCCGGCCGTAGCGACCCCGGTCTTTTGTAAAAACTCTTGCTGTTCCAACAACAGTGCCTTTTCTTGGCGGCTCCACTGCTCATATTCTTCATGATAATTGCGACGCTGTGATTCTTTTTGTTCCCAACGGACCTGGTTTTGACGATGGGATTTCAAAAGATTATAAACACGACGCAATTCAATCGGCGTAACCGGAATATCCAGTTCCAATTTTTCCCACAAAGCCGCGCAACGAGATTCAATATCCTTAAGGGTTGCCTCATGTTCTGCCAAGCGTTTTTCATAATCTTTATACTGGTTGAAATCTTCCATATACGTATCGTATTCCTGTTTGAGGGCAAAGAATTGATTGTCCGTCAAAACACGGCTGGCCCCTTCCGGTAACCAACGTTGCCAAGCTTCCATGGCCGCATTACCGGCGGCTTCCAATTTTTTACCTTCTTCCAGCCACTGATTATGTACCTGTTCATAGCTGTGAATTTTAGCCAAGATTAAATTCTGATTACTGAAAGCCGCCCGTTTAGCCGCTACCGAATCTTCCAAATCCTTAATATCGGCCGCTGTTTTGGGTTCCGGTAATTCCAAATCACGAGCCATGGCTTTTACCAGCTCGTCCCAGCGTTCACGCTGGTGCAAAGCTGCTTCGCGAAGGCCCGTAAATTTGCGGCCTTGCTGCCAACCATAGCCAAAAGCACCCGCTGCTAAAAGGAAGCAAAGAATGCCTGCCCAAAGGCCTATATCGGGAAGCACCATCATGAGGACAATGCCAATAACAATGAGTGCGATGGCGCCATAGCGATATAAAGGTGACGGGCCACTTTGGTTGAGTTCATTTTCCTTAGCTATGCTGTTTTCATACTCCGTAAAGGCCTGTTTCAATTGGGCCATGCCGGCTTCCAATTCCTTCAGGGAATTTTCTTCGTCTTTCACCGTGGAGTTGGCAATGTCTGCCGGCTCAACCGGTTTACGACCTTGCCAATTCAAATAATTATCTTGGGCGCTGCGAAGTTCACGGGCCAGTTTTTCACCGGTTGCCCAGTCCACTTTTTCCGGCATTTGTGCATCCGCCCGCCAAGCATTATGCAAAGTACGGGACAAATCCAACTGTTCTTTAACTCGTTTTAAATAGTTACGCCCTTGTTCGCAATCTTTTTGAAGTTGCGTCCACTGGCCCAATTCTTGGAACAGGTTTTCAATCTCTTGACTGTAAACGCCTACCAAAGAATCGGGAGCAAAGTTTTCCGGCACGAGACCCGCTTCTTTACCACTCCAGAGCTTCATATTATTACGACATTCCGTAATCTTTTCGTCCAGTTCATAGAAAGCGTCTTTTTCAAGCAAATCTGTAACCGCATAGGTATTCATCTGCTCTTTCGCATGTTCCGCCCGTTTATATACATCCCAGGCACGCAATACAAGGTCCACGTCCTTGCCATAATCTTGCCATTCTTTAAGGCGCTCCTGCAATTCCTTTTCCGTCGTGGCGATGCCGTCCAACTCCTGTTGGTACGCCGTATACGCCTCTTCATTCTTGCCGAGGTCCGCCATCTTTTCACGGAGCTGTTTCAACCGCTCCATAAGCACATTGATTTTTCGCTTCCCGTTCGCCGAAGCAACCAGTAAATCGGAGGAGGCTTTTTCAATATCCTTCACGGCCGTGCTGAGGCGCTCACCGCCCTCGCCGCCGAAGAAGCGAGCTCGCACTTCCACTTCGGCCAGCACATCCGCCCCTTGCAATTCATCAACGGTAATGGCAAAAATTCTATCATAGGTCTTTTTGTCGAGACCATGCCACCATAGAGCCGCCGGTTCTTCCGAAATCGGCCCTTTGCCTAAGGGATAGAAATTAAGCTTTTTTCCGTCTCGGCCGATATGATAGGACACGCCCTCCCGTTCTACCACAAGATAGCCCGAGCCGTAGCCGTACGTTTTACTTTTTTTACCAAACAACAAAAAGCGAAGGGCTTCCAATAAGGAAGTCTTGCCGCTTTCGTTGGGGCCGTAAATAACTTGTACCCCTTCACCGGCCGGTGTGAACGACCATTCGTGATAAGGGCCAAATTCCTTAATATATATTTCCTTAATCCTCATCCGTATCTCCCATGAGGCAACGAGCACCTTCCGCTTCCGCTCGTCGCAATGCGTCTAATAAAACATCATCTGTCAACAGTTCCTGATACATACCGAGCCTTTTACTTTCCGGCCGTTCCGCAATGAGATTGCGAATCGTGGAAGCGCGCTCTACGGCCGGCAGTTTGGCGATTGTATCATAACTGCGCAAATAGTCGCCCACCATATCTTCCATTTCACGACGCGCCGTCCAGTCCGTTACGCCCCGGGTGCGGTCCACAATACTGAAAGGCATGACGAAATTAAACTTATTACGTTCTTCCGCCTGCGCCATTTCAAGCCAAGTTTGGCGCACTTCGTCTTGACTGCAAAGTTCATACAAGGCCCCTTCGCCGGTGAGCACAATTTCGAGGAGCACCTGCTTTTTCAATTTACGCAGCATTTCCTTCTTATGGCGAATCATTTCCACCATATCGCCGGTACTGCCCAGCGCGCCAATATCGATGGTTACCTGCTCAAAGCGAATGGGCGCCGTTTCGTGAAACTGCAGAGTCACACGACCTTTGGCGTTCACATCAACCAAGTAGCAACCTTTAGGTCCCAATTCTTTTTTATGAAGGCCTTGAATATTACCGGCATACACCACATAAGGCGTTTCATTTAACACCTGCCGTTTATGAATATGGCCGATAGCCCAATAGTTCATAGGCGACGCCGTCAATTCCCCCAGTGTAGTGGGTCCCACCGTTTCGTGCTCACCGGCTGAGCCTACGGTACCGTGAAAAATCCCGATGGAGAACGGGTCGTCCGACCAAGGTTTCAATTGCTGCGCCACATTGTCGGCTCGGTTTTGATTACTCGTACTGATGCCGTAAATATACGCAGCCACCTTGTTTTTCACATATAAAGGTTGACGCTCACTCTGTGTAGAGCTGAACACATACACGGAACTTGGCAAGCTGATTTTGGCCGCCCAACTTTCCGCCGGGTCATGATTGCCCTGTACTAAAAATACGGGAATCTTATGCTCACTAAGGCGTTCGCATTCATAGGCAAAACGCACCTGTGCTTCCAAATTATGTTTTTCACTATCATAAATATCGCCCGTAATCAGCACGGCGTGCACCTGCTGTTCGATGGCAAAATCCACAATATTCGTAAACGACTGATAGGTAGCACGATTGACTGCTTCGTCCACTTGCTTGCCTAATGATTTCAAATATTTAAAAGGAGTCCCCAAGTGAAGGTCTCCGCATTGTATAAAGCGAAATGGTATCATCTCACATTCCTTTCCAAGCGTTGCCCAATTCTTTTACGGCCGCTTCCAATTCGTTGGTCGGAATCGCACTGAATGATAACAGACAACGTACTTCGTCGTCGCCGTCTGCTTCAATGCGTACATCACAACCGGCCTCACGGGCTTTTTGCAAAAGAGCGTCCGCTCCCTTATCCGTAAAAATCGTAAGACCTATATAAACACCGCCTTCCGGCAGATATACTTTAACGGCATCGCCAAATGTTTGCTGCAACTGTGCCGCTAAAACCTTACTTTTATCCGCATAGTGCTTACGCAAACGACGAATTTGTTTGGACCACTCGCCATCCTTAATATAACGCGCCCATACGAGCTGCTCCATCACACCGGCGCTTTGCCGATACGATGTGCGATAGGTTAAAAAATCGCTCCACAGCACCGGTGGCAAAACCATGTAACTAATGCGAATAGATGGGGGCAACACTTTTGACGGGGTCCCCAAATAGATAACCCGCTCCGTCGTGGCCATCCCCTGCAAGGACGAAATGGGCCGTCCGTAATAGCGAAGTTCGCTGTCATAATCATCTTCAATGAGATAACTGTTTTGCTCCGCCGCCCAGTGTAACAATTCCTTGCGTCGGCCTACACTCATGACTCGGCCTTGCCTATCGCCATGAGACGGCGTGCAGTACAAGGCTTCCACACCGGCTTTACGCAGGTCTGCCAACAAGGTCTCACTATGCTGGTCCACGGTGATAACGGTAAATCCGTAATCGTTAAAAATATGCGTTACCCCGATGATAACACTGGCATCAACGGCCACCGTGGTGAGGCCGGCACGTTTTAAAAGGGCTGCCAGCATCATGACCATAGCCTGCGTACCGCTGCCGATAATAATATGATCCACCGTGGTACGCACAGCGCGGGCATTATTCAAATACTTCGCCAGCTCAGCCCGCAGTTCCGGTTCCCCTTGCGGGTGGCCGTAGGCCAAAAGCCGTTCCGGTTCACGCAAGATATAACCGATATATCGCTTCCACCGCGTATAGTCAAAACCCTCCGGATCCATGGCACCGGTAGCAAAATTATAGCGAATGGGCACGGCCTGTGTTGCTTTAGCAGTTAGTTCCCTTTGATTGGCTAACCTTGTAAGCTCCATCCGAGTTCCGTTTTGACTCACACCGCTTATGTCCGCTTCGGCTGCCTTTTCATTCAAAATATTGTCAACCTCGGCATCGGTGCCACTCAATTCATGGCTCTTTGCAAAATGAGAGCCGTTGTCCAATAAAATCGGCAAAGGCAACACTTCATAGGGCGAGCGATCATGAGCCTTAATATAGCCTTCCGCGGCCAACTGCAAATAGGCCTGTTCCACCGTAATCTTGCTTACTCCCACTTCACCGGCTAAGGAACGAACCGACGGTAAACGGGAACCGGCCGCATATTGTCCGTGCTCAATTCGAGATTTAAGGTATTGATAAATCTGTTCATATAAAGGCGTGACACTTTTACGTTCAATTGTTAACAGATGCCTCGCCCCCTCACCGACTTTTAAGCCGTGTAAAACAATACTTACTACATTACTTCTTATTTTATCACAGCCTCTTGAAAATGGTAATCTGTCCTATCCATTTTTTGTAAATTTTTTACAAACTGACATTACAATTGTTAACCATATTTATAATTTTCGGTTATTGTTAACTATGATTAAAAATTCATGGTTGACTATCTTAAATCATGTTCGTATAATATAGGCAACGGCTAATGGTTAATATCAAGTAGACCCACAGCCGAAGCTCCCAGGTAGAGCGGGATAAACTAAAGAAATACAGAGGTGTAGGTTCATGACAACAAAACAAACTATTGGCTATGAAGAAATTATTGCGTACGCCCAACGCATCTTAGATGGTGGTGAAATCACGCCAAAGGAAGCTGAAGAATTAATTCATGTTTCCGACGAAGATACAATGATTTTATTGGCTATGGCCGATAAAATTCGTCAAAAATTCAGCGGCAACGAAGTTGACCTTTGTGCGATTGTTAACGCACGTTCCGGCAAATGCCCTGAAAACTGTAAATTCTGCGCCCAATCGGCTCATCACGAAACAGGCGTTACCGTATATCCGTTTATGAGCGAAGAAGATATCGTTGAACACGCTCGTAAAGCAAAAGAAGCCGGTGCTATCCGCTTCTCCATCGTAACCAGCGGTCGTAACACCAACAATCCTAAAGAATTTGAACAGATTTTGAGTGCTCTTCGTCGTATTCACGAAGAAACAGGTCTTGAAATTTGCTGTTCCTTAGGTCTTCTTACTTACGAACAGGCTGTTCAGTTGAAAGCTATCGGTGTAACTCGTTACCATTCCAATATCGAAACGGCACCAAGCAACTTCCCTAACATTTGCAGCACTCACAACTTTGCTGACAAAATGTCCACCATTGAAAACGCTAAAAAAGCAGGCATCCGCGTATGCTCCGGCGGTATCCTCGGTCTCAATGAAACCTTGGAACAACGCGTTGAAATGGCTTATGAATTAAAACGTCTCGGCATCGATTCCGTGCCGCTCAATATTTTGAATCCAATCAAAGGCACTCCATTTGAACACAACAAACCATTGCCTCCATTGGAAATTTTACGTACTTTCGCCATGTTCCGTTTCGTATTGCCACATGCACAGATTCGTACAGCCGGCGGTCGTGAAGTTAACCTCCGCGACTTACAGGCCTTAGCATTATCCGGCGGTCTCAACGGTATCATGGTAGGCGGTTACTTAACCACCGATGGTCGTTCCCCACTCCAAGACTTACAGATGATTGAAGACTTGCATTTGGAACGCACCGCGCCTCAACCTATTCAGACTCAGGCTTAATTCGTTAACACTTCATTGCCGGCAACTTCATCACAACAGTTTGCCACCCCACTTCATCAGTGACAAGCTGACAACTAACTTCATCTCCGGCAATGAATGTTTATAAAAAATTTTTCATTAACTTTCTTCAAACACGCTACAATATTACAACCTAAAAAGGACCCTTCACAGGGTCCTTTTTAGATTAACAAAAACGGTCTCACTCCTAAGTAGGCTTATAGGACAAAAAGTGTGTGTGGCTTTTTTAAATTAATCCCAATAAATTGGAAATTCCGTGGACATATGGAACTCATTCCAAACAATGGCATCCCCCCATTGCGGCAAGATATTATCCACACGGTTATTCCGCATTATCCTACGGTAAGTAGCAGCGATTGTTTTATCTGTAGGCATACATTTTAATATTTCAGCAACAGGAAGCGGTCTAGGTGAGTGCTCGTAACACCACCAATAGACCGCTTTTAATCGTCTTTCTAAGGATAATCCTCTGTGGTCTCGTAACATCCCCCTAAGTTGCGCATTAACGCCTCCTTCCAGTCGATTGTTCGTTGTAGGTACGGTAATATCTACAAACGTCAGGTAGGTAAATAGAGTGTCATCTCTAATTAATCGTAAAAGTCCTGCCTCAGCTTTTAAGAGGCGTTCATGAGTAGCCCTTTTATTCCCATTTTCGTCAACTGTCATTTCACGTAAGAAGTCATCAAACTCTTCTCTCCAAGCAATAATCCATCAATCCAAGTATAGGCATCATCTATCGATTGAATCTTAAATAAACGCTTTGCTAGTTCATATAAGGCCTTGCCGGCTACTGTTTTTGGTGCAGAAGTTGTATACCTTCTTACTTGTGCAAAAACATGAAATAAGCAGCGTTGATGGTTACTTGTCGGCCACCTCTTTGCCAAGGCCTTAGCAAATCCGGATCCGCCATCTGAGATAACAACACGCGGAGGAGCAATACGGTCCATTAATGCTTGCCAAGCTCTAGAGTTCTCATATCTACATACATACCAGCCTAACACATGGTCCTTACTACAACAAATAAGTACACAGAGCTTACGCGTTAGGTATATGCCGTCAAAGTAAAGCACATCATATACTTCCTCAATCTTTGGTGGAAGGCACCATATGGACCAAAATTTAGCGGTTTTACGTCTAAATGTACGCCCGCCTCCAGGCATATCCTGCTGCATCTGTTTACTAAATAACCATTTCAAAAACAGCTTTAGATTATGACTATCGGTGTTAATTTTGTTAGTGAAAGCGACTTTACAGTGCTTACAAAACCATCGCTGAGAACCGGATTTCAATATACCGTGTTTTATACATTTTCGACCACAATCAGGGCAAACTACTTGTTTAATATTAATCATCCTCCTATATATGTTTTTATTTAGGAAGATATAATACCATTTTAGTCAGTAGTTATGTGGGTTCACGCATGTTTTTACACACACTTTTTGTCCACCCTTTATCTTTGTCAAAAAAAGATAAAAGTGCTATAAACCCAGTATCTATCTAGGTTTACATCACTTTTTACACACACTTTTTGTCCTATAACTCGCGAAGTAAGACCGTTTATTTTTTCACTACAAAATATTCTTATAATCCCCACAAAGCCAAAAGCGGTTCATAGATAAAGTGTAAGAAACTCCAAGCGCCGAGGCCGCATACAGCACCTACCAAAGCACCGTTAATACGGATCCAGCTCAAGTCATCCTCTACTTTCGATTCGATGAAATAGATAAACTTCTCTGTGCTGAGTGAGCCCAGTACCTGTCGCACAATGACGCCCAGTAGCGCATGACTGCGCAATAACACATAACCGGCCATGTGCTGACACATGTTTTCCAATTTAGCTTCCAATTCCGGATTTTTACTGTAAACAGCCCACAACTCCTGTAACGACTGTTCCAATACATTAACCGGTGTACCTTCTTCAAAGGTATCTTCTTTATCCGACATGTGGATTACATTATGAATGTACGGACACACATAACTTTCCAAAACAGCTTCCCAATCTTGTTCGTCAATCCAGCGTTGCCACACATCGTCGATAGCTTTACCGACGGTGCTGTTATAGGCCAATTCCTGCAAAGGACCAAGCCACTGCTGCATCCACACAAGACGCTCCGTGCTGCCTGGCTGTTTCCACCGCTCCAATATCATGTAGAGCTCGCGCAACATGGCCATGGCCATATCGCGGGCATTAATAATGTCAAAGGTTTCCGAAGCACCAATAAGAATGGCGGACAGAATATTTTCCTTACGAGCCTGAATCTCACGATCAATCGTATTCGTAAGCCAGAACAAAACTTGCGGTTTATCGAGAGCTTCCTGCAGCAGCCTGATGCCCTTAATAATCGTAGTTTCGTGCTTATTGGTTTTACAAACATCCGTTAAAAACTGCTGTAAAGGTCCCGTAATCGACTGGCGATACAAGAAATAACGAAGTTTCTCAGCACCCCAAGCAGCCCACTCCCTTTCACTGCGACTATGCCACACTACATGGAGCAAACTGCGCAATGCCTTACGAATGTACTGACGGCCCTTATCACTCTTGATATAACCGTCAATATAAGGCACGAATTTCACCGACTTCAAAGCCCGCTGGCACTGGTCCAAAGTCAAAAGACGGGTTTCAATGAGGTTAACCAAACCGGAAATCATGCGCTCTTTATTGCGCGGAATGAGCGCCGTATGATACGGGAAGCCCAGCGGTTTACGGAATAAGGCAGTCACGGCAAACCAGTCCGCCACGGAACCGATAAGCGCCGATTGAACGAGCCAATATAAAGCTTCATACCAGGTAGCGGTAATGTAGAACTGCCCCACAAAAACCAGGGCGTATAAAACGGCGGAGCCAGCTAATATCCGATTAGCCCATACGCGATACGGTACACCACCAATCATAAGCTAACACCTCCTTGCACGAGTTGCGCCGCCACATAGAAGAGACCGCCCAACACAGCACCTACCAAGGAGCCGTTAATACGAATCATCTGCAAATCGTGATATAACTTACCTTTGATCAAATCGGCCAAGCGTTCCGGCGAATAGGAATTTAATTCACGCACTACCGATGTATCTACAAACGGCCGCAATTTACGAAGTAACGGAACCAGTTGATACAAAAGTAAACGTTCCAAACTCTGCATTTTGGCCTTATCCTGCAATAAACTGCGCGCATAAGATTCGGCTTCTTCTTGAGCCCGTTTGAAAATTCCCTGCCAAGCTTTAGTATCGCCGGCCATATCTACATCTTCCAAGGCATCCATAAGCCATGTATTCTTTTTGGTTTCTATGTACGCGCGCCACTCTTTATTGCGCTCCAGCTCAGATAAGAGCCAAAGCACCTTATTGTACACATACTGCCCCATGGGGGAATAAATCGATTCTTGCGAGCGTAAAAACTCCGTTGCTTTGCGCTGAATTAATTCAGCCACCCGTTCCGGTGAAAAACTGTCACTGCCGAGGGCTAACGCCAGCTCTCGCCAAAAGGAGTTTTCCGCATAACGGCTCATCATCGCTGCCACGATACCCGTAATATACGGCTGGATACCTTCAGAACCAATGAGTCGCTGCGCCATGCGATTAAGGTAGAGCCACAACGTCTCCGCCGTTTCATATTTCATCAAAAGATGACCAAAACGAATGAGGAGTGGTACCACTTCCCAGTGCTCCACGCCCTGCTTAATAGCGCCTGTCACTTCCTTGCGAAGGGGTGCTCCGTCAAAGCGATTGCCTAACTGTGAACCTACTTCTTCGATGAATTGATTTAATTGTTTACGCCCGTCATCGCTCAAAAAGTACATGAGAATGCGCTTCGGCAACTGTTCTTTTTTAATAATCGTATATACCGGCTGAACTCTGAGGAGTTCTTCCACCATCATATAACGAGCCGTTTCCACCAAGCGGGCCTTACTGCGCGGTATAAGGGCCGTTTTATACGAAATGCCTAAAGGCTTTTTAAATAATGCGGTCACCGCATACCAGTCAGCCAGGCCGCCGATCATGGCGGCACCGCTTACATGAGTCAAAAAGCCGAATAAGGGCTCTTGGCGAAACGGATAGACGCCTAAAAATATAATCATCATACAAAACAATAAGCCGGTGGCAATCGGCCAATCCGTTCGTCGTTTCATACTCAATCCTTTCGAACTATTCAATACTCTACTCACCAAACTCAATCGAATTATTCAATCCCATACTCTTCTAATTCAACGCTGTCGCCCGTATGTTTCGGACTCCAAACCGGCATATGTTCATACAAGGATTTAAAGTATAACGAAGGTTCCCAAACCGGACCGTGACGATGCATCGGTACAAATAGTTTTGGCAAACGTCCTACTGCATGTAAGAACTCAAAGGCGCCCCATTCACGGGCCGCTTCCAAGCGATCGTCTACCGGGAACATGGCAAGATCCGGCGTGATGCCGGCAATACGTTTAAATTCCTTGGCCGCAAAATCACGAGCAAAGTCGATATTTTCCGGCGTATCACCGAGCCAATGCCACCAGTTCAAATCGCCGGCATGGAAAATCGTAGCATCACCGGTATCGATTAAGAAGGACCCGCCTTCATCGGTGGAGCCGTACATGGTAACTTTAAGGTCTTCAACGTACGTCGTATCCCCTACGGCCATAACCGTAGTTCGTTCTTTAGGCATATCTTTATGTGGCACGTCGGTATGCACGATGTAACGCGTTGTAGGGCTGTTAAAATCTAAAATAGCCGGCGAATAATGATCGCCATGCCAATGGGTCACGAAGAACCACAATACTTTACCTGCCGCTTGCGCTTTTTTGACAACCTGCGCTTCATCTTTCCAATAATCAAAGATATAGCAGGTATCACCGGCATCAAGCATAAAACCGCTGTGTTCTAAATAATATAGTTTCATAGTATCACCTCTACTTAAGAGTCATAGATTATAGTAAGCAAAATATCTTAGCCAAAACAGGTCTTAAGAATCGCCTTATTGATAATATTATTACTAACAACTTTTATTATACCATAAAACACAAGCTAAAAAACTCCGTTATTGTCAGAGTTTTTCAAAAACCTACTACAATAACGGAGTTTATTATTCATTCGCTATATGAAATTCTTATTCAACACTTTCAGCTGCGGCAATAGCTACAACATCAACGATATCAGTAGCGAAGCAACCGCGGGATAAGTCATGAATAGGAGCTGCCAAACCTTGAATCAATGGTCCAAGAGCGGTAGCACCGGCAAAACGTTGTACCAATTTGTAACCGATGTTAGCTGCCTGAAGGTCAGGGAAAATCAAGATGTTAGCTTTACCAGCTACTTTGCTGCCAGGAGCTTTGCGTTCGGCAACAGATGGTTCGATAGAAGCATCAAGCTGTAATTCGCCGTCGAAGTCGAAATCTACATTGCGTTCTTTCAACATTTCAACTGCTGCAACTACTTTATCTACTTCAGGAGAGGACGCAGAACCTTTAGTGGAGAAAGATAAGAAGGATACGCGAGGGTTAGCCATATTGCCAACTTTGCGAGCTTTTTCAACGGAAGACATAGCGATGTCAGCCAATTGTTCGGAAGTTGGGTTAGGGATAACGCCGCAATCGGAGAATACGAGCATACCGTCGTCGCCATATTGTTTTTTGTCAGAGAAAACAAACATGGAGCTGGATACGGTTTTAAGACCAGGTTTAGTACCTACAACCTGTAAAGCGGCACGCAATACATTAGCCGTAGGGCTGGCAGAACCGGCTACCATGCCGTCAACTACACCGAGGTGTACCAACATAGCACCGAAGAATAAGCAATCGCCAAGCATAGTGGCTTTTGCTTTTTCAGGAGTCATACCTTTTTTAGCGCGTTTTTCTACGAAAATGTCGATCATTTCAGGTAAACGATCATAAGTTTCAGGGTTGATGATTTCAGCACCGTCAACGTTGAAGCCTTCTTTTTGAGCCAATGCTTTAACTTCTTCAGGGTTACCAACCAATACAGGGGTGGCAAAACCTTCTTTAAGAATTAATTCAGTAGCTTCTAATACACGAGCATCTTTGTATTCAGGTAATACAATTTTCTTGCCTAATGGTTTTACTTTTGCTTTTAAGTTTTGTACTAATTCCACAATATCGTCCTCCTTGACTGTGAACGGTCCCCTTCAACGGACCTTTTATACTATTTTATTATATCAAATCTGCAACAGAGATTAAAGGGGCTCATGTCATATTACTTTTTGTAAATTGATATGACTTTTAGAGATAGGTCAATTGCTAATTCTACGCTTTAATCTGCAGGGATACGTTTTATCATCTAGTTGATAAAAATCTCTCCTGTCAAACTACTTGTACTTTTTAACATAAACGCTGATATAACTTTATTTTCCTACATTTTCTCTATGATATTCCTGAAAAAATTTGTACAAAAATTTCTTAAAATTCTCATTTACAGTATACACCGACTGGGGTATAATATTCTCAAATGTTAACCATTTTATCCGCAATAGGTTTACATAAAGGTTAACAATAGGTATTAGGGGTATTATTTTTAGAAAAGGGGTTTACGTATGAAAAATTCTAACATTCGTTTCATTTGCGAAATCGCCATCTTGGCCGCCATGATTGGGATTACAGGCGCTATTAAATTACCGAATGTGATTCCCGGCATAGAATTCCAGCTATCCGCGCCACTCGCCGTTGCCATCTGCTGTGTATTCGGCTTTAAACGCTATATCATTGCCGGTTGCTTAGCCAGTGCCATTTCCCTCATGTTGGGCACCCACAACTTATTAAATGTAGCGATTCAGATGCAATTCCGCGTTATTGCCGGGGCCGTTCTCTATTTAGGTCACCGAGCCGTCTGGTCCCAGGTAATTGCCGGTCCGATTGCTTCTATCATTGCCCGCCTCACCTTGGGTCTCTTCTTCGGTAAATTAGCTATGGCAATGATTCTTATGGCCGTACCGGGCTATATTTTTACCGCCATCTTCTCCCCACTCTTAGTCAAAGTGTTGTCCCGCGTTCGTCGCTCTGTTCCGGCACTCTCCGGAGGTGATAAGGCCAATGCTTTATAGTATTCGTATGCGTTCGGCTAAAGGCGGTGCCCATGAAAACGGCGGCCACCATATTTCCGGGGCCGAACGAATTTTAAGTAAAGAAGAGTTAGCGCAAACAGCCTCTGAACTCGTAACCAGAGCGTTAACTCACAGCAAAGGCTGTGCCGACTTTATCCGCATCACCATCGATGCCATCGAAGATGACGACATCGTATATAAACCGGCTTTAGACGTTGCCATCACCAAAGCCGACTCCGTAGCGGAAGGTCTCGAAGCTGCGTACCGTCTCCTCGAAACCTCCGGCATTAATCGCGAAGCCATTCAAAAAGCCCTCTTTACCCTTCGCAGTCAACCGGAAAACATGCGCGGTGCTTTAATCTGCAACGCCGAAACCGGTGAACGGATGGACGATTTGGGCCTGCGCGGCGTGCGTGTCAGCCGCATGGCCTTTGCCGATCCGGCCGACGCTATCCCTCACTTTGAAAAACAAGGTCATACCGGTGTTCACTTCGAAGAAGCGTTGGTACTGGCCTCCAAAGTATTAGGTTACCCGGATATTCTCGGCGAATTTTGCGTCTCCGACGACCCGGACTACGCCGTAGGTTATGTAAGTTACGGCCACACCTATCACCGCTTAACGCCGGTCAAAGAGCTGGGCGATCAACGAGGCGGTCGCATCTTTTTTGTAAAACCTGACACTGACCTCGACTCCTTGCGCCATTACTTGGAAGAAACTACCGTTTTGGTAACAATTGAAACGATTTAGCAAATTTTGTTATAATAAAGGTAGGAAATTTCAGAGAGATTATTATAATTAAAAACGTTTTTTATCGTAGATTATTAATTATAAGCGGGGAGTTACTATGTTTAGAAAAGCCATCTGGGAACAAATGAATCAAGAGCTGGAAGTGCTCAAAGAAGAACATCGTTTTCGTCAATGTGTCGCCTATACGCCTATCGATAGTACGCATATCGAGTTGGACGGCAAAAAGTATTTAATGATGGCCTCAAACAATTATTTGGGCTTTACCCATAATGCGGATGTCATGGCGGCTGCCCAAAAAGCCATTGAAACTTACGGCACCGGATCCGGCGGCGCTCGCCTCACGTCCGGCACTAATCCGATGATTACGGAACTGGAAGAAGATTTGGCCTTTTTTAAAGGCACTACCAAAGCATTGGTTTTCAACACAGGTTACATGGCCAATGTGGGCACCATTTCCGGTCTCATGAAACCGGGCGATCACATCCTCAGCGATGAATTAAATCACGCCAGCATCATCGATGGTTGCCGTCTCAGCGACGCCAACGTGCATGTATATCGTCACAGCGACATGAAACACTTAGACGAGCTGCTTGCGGACTTACCGGCAACGGGCAAACGACTCATTGTGACAGACGGCGTTTTCAGCATGGATGGTGACATTTGCCATCTCCCGGCCATTGTAAATTTAGCCAAAGAGCACGGTGCTTTAGTTATGGTTGACGATGCCCATGCGACCGGTATTATCGGCGAAGGCAAAGGGGTAGCTCATCACTTTGGCTTAAGCGATGACGTAGATATTCAACTGGGCACCCTCAGTAAAGCCCTCGGCAGTGAAGGCGGCTATGTATGCGCCAACGAGGTAATCATCAATACCTTAATTAATCACAGCCGCAGTTTTATCTTCTCCACCGCTTTAGTGCCGGCTGCCGTAGGGGCCGCTAAAGCTGCGTTGGCTCTTTTAGAAAAAGAACCGTATCATATCGCTCAGTTGCGTGCAAACGTACACGATATGTCAAAATATTTAGAGCGTCACAACATCCCGGTGGCTCACAATGCCATTCCGATCTTCCCCATCATCGTAGGGTCTGATGAAAAAGCCTTGGCGGTTCAAGATCAATTATTCGAAAAAGGCATTATCTTGACGGCCATTCGCCCACCGACCGTGGCGCCCGGCGAAAGCCGCTTGCGCCTAACCGTATCGGCGGACCATACTAAAGAAGAATTGTGGTATGTAGCCGATACCTTGGCTGAAGCGTTGGGTAAACTATAATCGGAATCACTATAACAGCTAATACAAAAGGAAGTAACGATTTCATTGATGAAGTCGTTACTTCCTTTTTACTTTATATGACGTCGCTATATGCGAAATTATGTAATTATAATCCTATTACGAAATCAAGCAATTATAATGCTATTGCGGAACTATCCAATTATTATGTTATTGCGAAATTAGGCACTTATAATGTTACTTGCTTTATTTACGCAACGTAATCGAGTCAAACTTCGTGCCGTCAGCCAAGTACGCATCAACGGTCAAACTATTATTATCCTTACGAAGGACTAAGTAATTATCCCCGTCAAGATAAGGTGACACATACTCATCCAGCGGATGGTCCTTCCAAATCTCGGCATATTTCACATCACCCGCTACACCGGTAATGATATAGTACGGTCCGTTTTCACTGCGTTGGAAGTTTTCCACATGGCCGCGACGACGATACATGTGATAATGAGCCGACAATACCATGTCCACATTGTATTTTTCAAAAACCGGCATGAATAATTCACCTATATCACTGAATCCGGCCGTCATGCGTGCCACCTTCGTATTCGGATAGCTGAAGGTATCACGGTGCATGAGTACTACTTTCCAAGGCTTAGTCGTAGCCGCCAAATCTTCTTCAAGCCATGCCATTTGTTCATTACGCACTTCATCGCGATAGCTTTCATTCATCTCGTTAAACTGCGTATTCAGCACCACGAAGTGAACATCGCCATAATCGTAGGAATAAAAAGCACGTCGGGAAGAATCGCCGGCAGCCTCGCTATAGGGCTCAGCCTTTGGTGCATCAAATTTAAAGAAATGGTCATACGCAGTCGGCTCTTTTATCTGCCAATCCAGCGAATAGTACTCATGATTGCCGCTAACGCCGACAAAAGGAATATTCGCAATCATAGGCTCCACCGCGCCAAACCAAGCGTCCCACTGATAAGCCGATTCACCATTATCTACAAGGTCACCCATGTTGACAAAAAACGTGGCTTCCGGATTTTCTTTATAGGCCGTGTTTACCAAGCTTTGCCACCCGCTATAGTCCGAGGACTGGGAGTCCGGAAAAATCAAGGCGGTAAAACTGCTTTCGTCCATCGTATGCAAGGTATGCCAACCTTTGGTAATCACATTTTTGCCCACCTGATATTCATAGGTTGAATTCGGCGTCAAACCGGTAAGCTCCGCCCGGTATATATAGCGCACCGTCTTATCTTCTTCAAAGCGTTCCATCGTAGCCGGTACAGTCTCAATCGTACTATCCGATGCGCCGGCTATTTTATAAAGTACCACCGGATCGGCTTCCGGTGCGTGCGTTTCCCACATGATAATGCGAGAGTGCGTCATGTCCGGCGTAATTAATTGCCGTACATACATAGCCTCAGTCCCCGCCTGCGGCATCAATTCATAATACAATGTCCGCCCTTGGCGCAACATACCGGAGCCCCAAGCAGTTGAGCTGATAATGACCCCCATGACAACAATCAGCACCGCCATTGCACTTACCCACGTAAACCAACTTTTACTTCTCTTTTTTTCTTCCATATATCGTTACTCCTCTTATCTCATACATGTGATCCCACATGATATCTCATACATGTTATCTCACACGTTATCTCACAAACTGTATACAACCAAACAGCTCATCGAATATCTTCAATATCTTATATAGTCATTATATAGTTTGAAGTTAACTTCAAGTCAAGAAGAATATGGAAAAAAATATTAAATATCATAACAAATCAGCGTATTCGGATGAACATCCGGACAATCATGATTCGGTCCATGCAAACAAAAATGGGTATCGTATTTCTTGACCCCTACAATCTGCACCGAACCGCTTGTCTTAGGGATAACCCAAGATTGCGGCTTATTTGTTTCAAGAAATGACATTTTATCCATCTTATGCGTACTAAAGGAGTGCCATTCACCATCGGTATGACCTTGCTTCCCCACCTGGAAAACATACTCTTGATTGGGCTCTAAATCGCACAAATCAACACGGTATACATAGCGAGTCGTCTGATTTTCTCTAATCTTGTCCGTCGTCGCCCACAAAGTTTTAGCCTCGCTATCAGCCTCACCTTTTAATTTATAGACAACCACAGCATTTGCTTCAAATTCAGTTGTTTCCCATAAAATAGTTCGTTTCGTGCCCATATCCGGCCCCACTAATTGCCTGATATATAGTGGCTTCGTTCCCGACATAGGCATATAGGCGTGATAAGCTGCATCAAGCCGTTCCCCCAAAGTGCGCCCGTCATCTCTCCCGATTATCCCTAAAAGCCAGCCTCCAAGAATCACTATGATTCCTATTAAGAAGACGGCTACCACAAATCCCGTACGCTTCATTGCATATTACTCAACTTTCTAGTATTACACGTACCAAAATCACCACACAAACACAAAAAACACTAATATGCTATAGCCGATTCCCATGGCTATAGCTCTATTAATGTATTTTGATTCTCTTGTCAAAAGCATACACTCGCCCATAATTAATCTGCCAAGGCTTATGCAAGCTCGATACATATACCGGTACAAGTATTGTTACTGGCATACGCATCATTGTTTCCCTATACCTAATTTATAAATATGCATACTTAACGCAAAGCAATACATATATTTTTAAAGCGGTTCTCAACTTTCGCTTCACGACTTCTTCAAATAACCTTTTTATATTATATAACATAAATAATATATCGTGCAATATTTATAATCAAATTTTACAATCAAATAATGCTACTTTCCACAATCAATAGTCATTCCTAATCGCTCTAAAATCTTGATTATCAAATAGTGCAACACATTTATACAAAGACAGAAAGCGCCGTTAATAAATGAAAAATTCATTCATTAACGGCGCTTTTTTAAACATCTTAATTAATTCATATTTTCAAAAATTACAATATGTAATCATGTTGGCATCTGCGTATATATACTCACAGGGTGTACATATATACGTACAGAATCATTTCGATTGACTACCTAATCTGTCGTCAATTATTTACGGGCCAAGTATTTACGTACGTCAACAGCTACGGCGATAACGATGATTAAGCCTTTAATGATGAGCTGCCAGTATGGGCCCATGCCTACGAAAGTGAGGCCATAGTTGATTACCGTAAAGATAAGTACGCCGGCAATGATGCCCGGTACCGTACCAACACCACCGGTAATGGATACACCACCTACAACGGCTGCGGCGATGGCATCCAATTCGTACATGTTACCATAGTTGTTTGTTGCACCACCGGTACGAGCGGCTTCCAAAATACCGCCTACACCATAAAGGGCGCCGGCAATTACATAAATGGCAATTAAGGTAGCACCTACGTTGATACCGGATACAACAGCTGCCTGAGCGTTGCCACCGATGGCAAACATGTTTTTACCAAGTACTGTTTTGTTATACACAATCCACATAATAAAGGAGATAACTGCAGCAATAATAACGATATAAGGAATCGTCATGAAGCCTAAATCCATAGCTCCGGAACCGAATACGGTAAATTCAGGACGTAAACCGCCGATTGGCTGAGAGTTGTTTGGCTCCATGTCAAAGTACAAGGAACAAACACCATAGGTCATAACCATAGTACCCAAGGTTGCGATGAACGGTACGATACGCAAGTACGCTACGATTAAACCGGACACCAAACCAACGCAAGCGCCTACGGCAATGGCGATAATAATCGGTAAGAAAGTCGGTAAATTTGGCGCCTGTTCAAAGAACGGATGCGGATAACTTGGCAACTGTGATAAAGACGCCGAAACAACCGCGGTTAAACCAACAACACGACCGGCTGACAAGTCACAGCCTGCGGTTATCAGAATCATAGCTGAACCAAGGGCAATAATAACACGCGGTGACGACTGAATTAAAATATCCCGAAAACTGGTCATTGATAAGAAATTAGGGCTATAAATTGATATAGCAGCTACCAATACAACGAGTACGATGTAGATAGCATTTTGTGTCATAAACTTGCTAACGCGAGATCCACTCATAAGTCATATCCTCCTATAATAAACCTGCCGTAGCAAGTTCCATGATTTTCTCTTCCGTTGCGTCTTTCGCATCCAGAATCCCTTCCATTTTACCGTTACTCATAACCATGATGCGGTCACTCATGCCGAGCAATTCGGACATTTCCGACGAAATCATGATTACGCTTTTGCCTTGGGTAGCCAAGCGATTGATAATCGTGTAGATTTCATATTTGGCCCCTACGTCGATACCACGAGTCGGTTCATCAAGTAAGAGGATTTCCGGATTCGTATTTAACCAGCGAGAAATCAATACCTTTTGCTGATTCCCGCCCGATAAGGATTGAATGCGGGTCTGCGTATCCGGCGTCTTGATACGCAAGGAGCTTACGCCTTCCTCCGTGTCGATTTCACGCAATCTGTCATTTAAGAGACCTACTTTATTGCGATACTTCGGCATGCAAGCCATCGTATTATTATCGACAATATTAAGCATCGGGAAAATACCGGTAGCCCGTCGTTCTTCGGTGAGGAGCGCGATATGATGTTTCTTCGCATCGCGCGGACTACGGATTTTAACTTCCTTGCCGTGGATAAAAATTTTACCATCCGCCAAGTGACGAAGTCCGAACAGAGCTTCAATAACCTCGGTTCGCTGCGCCCCTACGAGACCACCGATACCGAGAACCTCACCTTTACGAAGGGAGAAATTTACACCTTTGAAGGAATGGTCACGAATGGATGTCATATTTTCTACGCGCAATACTTCTTCCCCCGGTACATTGGTTTTCTCAGGGAAAAGTTGCGTCATTTCACGGCCAACCATGCGTTTAATAATGAGGTCCGTGGTCAATTCGTCTGACGGCCAAGTGCCTATATAATTACCATCACGCATAATCGTTACTTCGTCGGATATGCGGAGGATTTCTTCCATTTTATGAGATATATAAATAATGGCAACCCCTTTTGCTTTGAGCCCGTTTATGATTTTAAATAAATGCTCTACTTCATCACTGGTCAAAGAAGAAGTTGGTTCGTCCATTACGATAATGCGAGAGTGATGCGACACCGCTTTAGCAATTTCAATACTTTGAAGTTTGGATACGGATAAGTTCCCAGCCAATTCCAACGGGTCAATATCAACATCTATTTCCTTAAAAAGAGCCTCTGTGTCGGCCTTCATTTTTTTATGGTCAACGAGTTTCAACGGACCATAACTTTTAAGCGGAAAACGGCCAAGCCATAAGTTTTCCATAACAGTCTGTTGTAATACAGGATAGAGCTCTTGGTGAATCATAGAAATACCAAGGCCTAATGCGGTACGGGAATCGGTAATGTCTACCTTTTCACCGTCCAGAATAATTTGTCCTTCATCTTGCTTGTAGATGCCGAATAAACATTTCATCAAGGTCGATTTCCCAGCTCCATTTTCGCCCATAAGCGCGTGTACCGAACCTGGACGGAGCCGCAGAGATACATCATTCAATGCTTTAACGCCGGGAAATGACTTTGATATATGTTGCATCTCTAAAATATATTCACTCATGCTTGCCCTCCTACCGGTTCAGTAAGTGAGGGAGGCCTGCAACAAGCCTCCCTACCTACTGCAATGACTACTTATCACCTAAGATTTGATCTGCATTTTCTTTCGTTACGATTTCGTAAGGAACCCAAATATATTGTTTGTCAACAATTTCAAAGCCTGTATTTTCTTTAGTTGGAGCTTCCCCTTTAGCCAATACGAGCATCAAGTTGAATACAGCATCGCCTTGTTTTTTCGCATTGTTAAGAACAGTACCTAATAAAGTGCCGTCTTTAAGAGCCTGTACTGCAGGAGCCGTAGCATCCACGCCTACAACCGGCATATATTTACCGTTCTGGAAGTAACCGGCAGCTTTCAATGCTTCGATAGCACCTAAAGCCATGTCGTCATTATTTGCGATAACTGCGTCAATCTTATCACCGTAGCTGGATAAGAAAGCAGCCATTTTTTCTTGACCTTTAACGCGGTCCCACATAGCTGTATCTTGTGCCACTTCTTGTACCTGAATACCTTCTTTTTTGAGGGATTCAATTACATATTTAGAGCGAAGTTCTGCATCCTGATGGCCCGGTTCACCTTTGATAAGTACATAGTGTAATACATTATCGTTGCTCTTATATGCTTCCGGATGTTTCTTGAAGTAATCAGCTAAGATTTTACCCTGCATTTCGCCGCTTTGTTCAGCTTTAGCGCCTACATAGTAAACTTTATCCCATTTAGCCATGTCTTCTTTTAATGGTTCACGGTTAAGGAATACTAAAGGAACATTAGCTGCTTTAGCTTTGTCGATAATCCCGCCGGCTGCCGGACGGTCAACAATGTTAACCCCGATGGCTTTGTATTTCTTGTTAAGGAACAAGTCAACTTTTTCATTTTGTGTAGGCTGCGAGTTCTGGCTGTCTACGATATCAACTTTAGCTTTGCCTTTAGCATCAGCATCGATACGCGCACGTACACCGCTCATAAAGGTATCATCAAACTTGTAAATAGCCACACCTACTTGTGGTAAATCACCACTGCCGGATGTGGAATCACTGCCACAACCTGCCACTACTAAGGTACCTACTGCGAAGGTAGCCAACATTGCTGCTTTCCATGCCTTTTTCACGAGAAATTCCTCCTTTGAGACGAAAATGTAGACTCTATAATTCGCTTTCTTCTAGCGTATCTACCAACTGTTCGTTTAACGCCCATTGAGCCATACTTCACCGGCTCTGCGGCTGCTGACAATATCCACCATGCCCAGCAATGTGTAATAACTACCGTTGCCGGAGTAAACCAAATCGACGGATTGTGCCCGATGTAAATTCTTTTCCAATACGGTACGTAATATCGGATCCATGGTCCCCACCGCATTGCCCATAGCGCTACTTACGACAATGCGCTGCGGGTTAATCATGTTATATAAATTAGCTAAGGTAATGCCTAAGTATTTGCCTACCCGATTCAAGGCTTCCAAACAAATTTCATCGCCTTCCACGGCAGCCTCATAAATAGGTTCTACCCGGAATGCATCATTTATAATGGCTCCATTGTCAGTTACTTTGGATAAGCGACCTTTTTTGATTTCCGTCAACACATACTCCCGAATGGCTGTTTCCGATGCCACTTCTTCTAAACGTGTGAAGGAATCCTCTTTTGTTTCATCAATATCGATGACGGAGTAACCGATTTCGCCGGCATAATCATTGTAACCACGATAAAGCGAGCCGTGATAAATCAAAGAGGCGCCGAGACCGTAGCTGAATTTCAAAACCAAGAGGTTTTCAATGCCTTTGCCGCTGCCGTAATAATATTCGCCGGTAGCTAAGCAGCGCACATCATTTTCCACATAAGCCGGTAATTGGAACCGTTCTTCCAAAATGTACTTGAACGGAATATTGGACCATTTACCGTTTGGTGAAAAAATGGAAATTCCTTTTTGCGAATCCACGGGGCCGCGTAAGATGAGGCCGATAGCAGCAATCGTCCAACGCATATCCTCAATGATATCTTCGATACAATGATAAATCGTATTTAATATTTCTTCTGATGAAAGGCCGATAATCGACTGTTGCATCTGATATAAAATAATGCCCCCCGATTGCACTACATAACAAAATACATTATGAGTACGTACGTGAACCATCAGCATCATTTCTTTTTGCTCATTAAATTTCAACAGCATCGACGGCCGCCCCAATGCACTGCGCTCCTGTCGATCTTCATAAATAAGACCTTTTTCAGCCAACGTACTGCAAATATTGGTTACCGTCGGTGGTGTAATGCCCGTATTACGAGCAATAATTGCTTTTGAAACAGAGCCGTTACGACGTATATAATTTAAAATTATTTCGTCATTATTGAGTGCCTGTTTAGTTTGCATCTTGTCCCCTTCCCGAAAGCCTATAAATTATATACGCCATCGCCTATCTCAGCATCATATAAGGTCGGTACAGTGCCAATAGCCTCTTCATAAAGTTTTGGTACAGCTTCTTTAAAAGCCTCTACCTTATCGCTTGCTACCAAAGCAATCGCACAGCCCCCAAAACCGGCGCCTGTCATACGCGATGCCAAACAGCCCGGTTGCTTACGCGCAATCTCTACCATCGTATCCAATTCCAAACCGCTTACTTCATAGTCATAACGTAAGGATTCATGAGAAGCCGTAATAATTTCGGCAATCTTTGCCGTATTGCCTTCACGAAGGGCATCCATGAAGGCCATAACGCGTAGGTTTTCAGTGATCGCATGACGAGCACGGCGACGCAATACATCATCTTCGATGAGATCCAAGTCCTCTAAGGTACCCAGGGATAGGCCCGATAGAGGATGATGTTTTTGGATTTCTGCCAAAGCCGCATCACATTCACCTTTACGCTCGTTAAATTTGGAATCAACTAAGCCGCGTTTTTTATTGGTGTTCATAATGATGAGGTGGTAATCGCCCCAGTTAAGTGGTACATGTTCAAACTCCATAGCCGTACAGTCGAGGAGCACGCCGTGTCCTTCTTTGCCGTGGCTGATGGCGAATTGGTCCATGATACCCACTTTAACGCCTACGAAATTGTATTCAACCTGCTGTGCCATTTCTGCCAACTTCGTGCGGTCAATCGGCGTCTTGCCAAGATGTGTCCACAACATGTAACCCGTTAAATCGAGAATACAAGCAGAGGATGAAAGCCCCGCACCGGCCGGTAAATTACCACTGTAGAATAAATCCATCCCCTGTAAGGTGTAACCATCTTTTTTCAAATATTCAATGATGCCAAGCGGATAGTTGGCCCAATCATGAGCTTCATCGTAAACGAAATCATCATTAATATCTACCACAATTGTGGCTTCCATATTTTCAGAATAAAGACGAACTTTAGAATCGTCCCGCAGGCGCATAGCGCCCCAAATCCCGCAAGTCAGAGCGGCCGGAAACACATGACCGCCATTGTAATCCTGATGTTCACCAATGATGTTCACACGCCCCGGGGCAAAATAGCAATCAATGGGTTCTCCGGTATCGCCGAATTGCTCAATAAATTTAGCTATCAGTTCCTCTTTAGTCATTACTTTCTTCCCTTTCTATAATCTTCGTCACCAGCTTACGCAAAACCGGTGCCGTTTCTTCAACTGCGCTCGTATTGGCTGCGGCCCAAGCGCCCATTTCCGAGGAAGCATAGTATTTAATCTTATTAGCTTCTCTAAATGGCGGATAAAATTCAATATGGAAATGATAATAATCGTTAGCATCATCATATTCCGGCGAGTTAACCGGCCGTTGATGGTAAACCATCATGTACGGGAACGGTGCATTAAATAATTCGTCGAATGCGTGGGTAACCACTTTTAACATACGAGCCAAATCTTCTTTTTCTTTGGCCGTACATTCGGAAAGCATGCTGAAATGACGTTTCGGCACAACGAATACGCCGTACGGATAATCCGTAAAGAACGGAATATACGCTAAGAAACTGTCATTTTCGGCTACAATACGCAAATCCGATTTTTGTTCCGCTTGGTTCATCTGACAGAGCAAGCAACGCTGTGTTTCTTCATAATGGTCCTTACAGTTCTTAAGTTCCGTTTCAATCTTCTGCGGCACGAACGGATATCCGTAAATCTGTCCGTGAGGATGCGGCATCGTTACGCCTACGGCTTCCCCTTTATTTTCAAACGGATAGACATACTTAATCTTCTTATCCGCTGCAAGAGCCGTACAACGATCCGAAATTAATTCCAACAGGTCGATAATATGGCCTACGGACAATTCATAGAATTTAACCGAATGACGCGGCGAGTACAAGATAACTTCGCACTTACCATGATTTTCTGCGCTCTTGTAAAAACCTGTTTCATCCACAAACGGTGCTTCCGGATGTTGGGTTAGAGCCGGAAAATCATTATCATAGGCATACACGGTAAATTCGGATGGTACCTTTTTCCCTTCTCCCGGGCAAAACGGGCACCAATCTTTTGGCATAGTGGGACGTAATTTACGGTTTGACGCTACCATCGTCCATGTGCCGAGCAATGGATTCCATCTTAGTTCTGACATAATCTCCGCTCCTCACATTTAATAAACTACTTAAGAAAATATATTACAAATATATTTTCGCTCATGATTGCTATTTTTTCAAGTAAAATTTTACAAAAACTCATACCTATTTGACATACATTTTACTAAACTCAAAAAGAGGTCATAAAACCGCATTATTACTGCAGTCTTACAACCTCTTAAGTCTGTTTTTTATAATTTTTTATTCAAATTTTAAGTAAATTAGTTAATTTCTTAATTAAGTATTATCCAAAAACATATATTAAACAATTAAGCAAAGTGCTCATTTAATATAAGTAAAATACGCATGTAATTGGTTATTTCTTAGCCACAGCCGCCATGAGCGCTTTAATATCCGTGCCTTCGGCCACCATGCGCCAAGTTTCCAGTTCATCACTATCAACCAATAAATAGAGGTACGCCCACACGATGCGGTTATAGCGTCTGAAATCAGTAACAACCTTGACCACCTTCGACACAATGCCCACATCTTTGGCCACATCTTCAATCGTCTTCAAAAGCTCTACGGTATGACCGTTGGCAATCGCTTTCACGCAAGACGTAATCACTTGACCCAAACGTTCATGCAAAGCCCCTTCTACATCGGCAACGCCGCGTGCTTCAAAAATCTTGCGCAATTTGGAGCGAACCAACATGGCTTCTTCCGAACCGATATGCATGAAGACAATACTCATCCCCTGATCATCCAAACGTTCACCGAAGAGACGATTCATGCCCGCTTCGCTGATGAGGAACGTGCCGTCACTGTTGCGACATTCTCTTTCGTTAAAACGATTGAGGCCGCCCCCTTGACACGCTTTAATAACAGCCGTCAAACCAACTTCCCAAATTTTGGCCGCTTCACTGTCCGTAAATACTTGCTCTACCACCGACTTAGGCGTTTTCACAACCGGCTTTTTATTGGCCAACGCCGCTAACGTAGCAATACTATGCTCTTCAAAATATGGCTTTTCAAATTCATAGCGCGCTTGCGCTACCATCTGTAACAATACATCATCCGGCTTTTCAGCATAACGACCATCGAATGCATCCTTGCCATACCAATTAACTACTACGTCGTCAATCACAACTAATTGCAGTGTATCATGCACAGACAATGTGCCTTTTTCAAGCGCCTTGCTCACTTGAGCCGCCAATGCCAAATACCCTTTTCTCATAGCCTCTGAATCACAACGAAATTCTCGCATAATACACATCCTTCCTGCCGAACAGTGTTAATGTCCGTCGTTTCTTTCTGCTTACTATTCTTCACACTAAATTCATCTTAATTATTTCTATTTTAATCAAAAATTTAGATAATCTACTACATCTTATAATAACAGTAAAAAACATTATGCGCTAGTGTTAATATCAAATAAATCATAGGTATTATGCGTTTAGTGAATCTCGTTGTAATGTGAGCATTCCCAGCGGGTATTTCGTGGCACTTTGTCCACACAGAATATGCAATTACATAAATTCCTAACCTTTTTCATCTTTAAGCAATGCATTGCCCTTCATTAGTTATATTAATTTTCTTGCTCAATTTTCTTGTTCAAATTTCCCCTTTAAATCAGTCTTTATTTCCTCGCGAACGCGCATCAGTATTTTACCCAAGTTATTCTCCCCTTCGCCATCGACCATACCCCAGAAAGTATCGCCCCAATCATTGCCTTCTATCAGCATTCTATCGCGCGTTGCCAACAGTTTAGCCTGCTGCCTTTTCGTTGCTACTTCTTTGTTCGGCATCTGACTTTTGTGTGTTTCAGTCACCATAATTACCTCCCCTTTACCTAAGTCATTAGTTTTAACAGTAAAAAATAGCCTCCTAAACAACTGTCTAAAAAGCTATTATTATCGTATTAAACTTATGCTGCTTTGCCTATAAATGAGTAGTTCAAATGACTTAATGCAAAAATTTTAGCCACCTCAATAAATACGTAAAACCCTTGGCAATATAGGTCAAATCTCTAACTTTCGATGATTGAATTACTAAAAATTTCGATTTTTTTAGTCCACTCCCTTGAACTCTTTGTTTTTATTGTGCTATAATAATGATATAGAAAAAAATCGATATTCAAAATTTATTGATATTCGAAGGGAGATTATATATTATGAAATTACAAAAATTATTAATATTAGGTTTAGCATTAACAACAGTTGCGGGCGTAGCTTCCGCTAAAACTTTACCGGCCGATCAATGGTACTGGGTACATTCCGACGCTGACTACACAACTCGTGTTAACGTTCCTTCCGTTAACTACGATGTAAATACAGATACAGCTGATTTCCAGGCAGCTGCCGTAAACCCTAACACAGGTCTTACCGATGTAGTAAACTACAAATTAGACTTCGCTAACAACACATTATACGCTTACCAGAAAGACGTATACCCTAACAACTCTGAAAACGTTCAGAGCACTTCCAACGCTAACGGTGCAGGCCATGCTATCCAGCCTAACACAGCTGACGCTGCTTTAGAAACTGTAGTAGCTAACCTTGTTAACCGCGACTACCAGTTGAAAAACAAACCGGACATCGCTATTACTCCGGCCGAAGCTCAACAGAAAAAAGTAGAAGACGCTAAAATCGCTGCTACTTGGCAGAACGCACAGGCTCAGAGCAACTTAGAAGCTCAGAAAACCGATATCATCATCGACAAAACTGACACTGAAGCTCAGAAACCTGCAAAATAATAAATTAAATAGTAAATAATAAATAATAAGTATTACGTACTAAGGCATTTATTAATTTATATTTCGCCTTGTAACA
Organism: Veillonella sp. LMAG:90; assembly: GCF_008679445.1. Taxonomy (NCBI): domain Bacteria; kingdom Bacillati; phylum Bacillota; class Negativicutes; order Veillonellales; family Veillonellaceae; genus Veillonella; species Veillonella sp. LMAG:90. Next base: position 833,278 of record NZ_NAND01000001.1, on the reverse strand, counting down.
TAACTATTCTCTCTCAGTTGTACTTATTAAGCCGACAAACAATAGCCCAAGCGTAACAGCCGTATGCATTGGTCTATTCATATCAAAGAGGCAGTAACCATCCGAACCGACTCGGAGGTTACTGCCTCTTTTTGTGTTATTCTTCTTCGTATTGCTATGCCCCCTATTCCCTGCGGGACTGAACTTGACATAAAGTATATAATGAAATTAAGTAACACATTTAAGTATGTAAATATATTAAAGGTTAAACAACAACAATGCCTTGCAAGCGCAAGAGATTAATATAGGAGCGTCGGTTTACAAAAGTTAGCATTAACTATTAAACAGTATAATTGTTAGGAGGACTCATCATGAACAGCATTTTCCACAGAACCAGTATCCGCAAATATCAAGATCGCCCGGTTGAACCGGAAAAAATCACAGAAATTCTTCATGCCGGTATGCAAGCACCGTCTGCGGTTAACCAACAGCCTTGGGAATTCTATGTGGTAACCAATCGAGAAGTGATTGAAAACTTATCCCGGGTTTCCCAATATTCGCACTGCGTAGCCGATGCCCCGGTTGTTATCGTGCCGGTCTATAAAGTTGATGGAATTCCGGTACCATCAATGGCTCCGCTCGATATGGCTATTGCGCAAGAAAACATTTGGCTTCAAACAGATGCCCTCGGACTCGGCGGTGTATGGATAGGCATCGCACCATTTGAAGATCGCATGGAGTACGTACGCAAAGTGTTAAACTTACCGGAAGGCCTACATCCATTCTCACTCTTTCCTTTGGGCTATCCCGCCGAAACAAGAAAACAACAGAACCGATTCTTTGAAGAGCGAATTCATTATGTGAAGTAAATCCTCTAAATTATTTAAGGGGGCTGTAACGAAATTGAGTTTTTTAACTCACATTTCAGTTACAGCTCCCTTTTCAATTAAAACAAGGATATTTCCAAAATCAACAATTCTGAAAATATCCTTGTTTTTTTGTTTTTTAGCGCACTTAAATAAGCCTTTAGCTTTTGGCTTTTAATTACGCAGCAGAATTAGTTTCGAACAACCGTTGACCTAATCGCTTCTTCTGTATTCGGTTATGCAGCTTCAGTAAATTGTATCCAAAAGCTAATAGTAATAAATCTTTTTCTACGTTAACTTTGCCTCGGTGCCTGAACCTGGTGTATTCAAAATCTTCTTTTGTTATGCCAAAAGCACCTTCCACCTGAATAGAACGGTTTACTCGAAGCTGTAAGCCATAGTCACTATCAAATACAGCCTTGTTTTTGGCTAATAATTCGCGGTAATCAGTAGCAATATATATCGTCTTATTCCCCTTAGGAAGTTTTCCGAACTTAAGTTTTTGGCATTCCTTACGTAAGCCACAATAATTGCAGTTTTCACACCGGTATACTCGGTTTTGCTTAATGAAACCGGTCTTACTTTTGTTTCTGCGTATGTATTGGAATCGTAATGTACGGCCTTTGGCACAAGTAAATGTATCGGTCGCCTCATCATATACCATGTTATCCGCTCGACCAATATCTTTCTTATACTTTTTCGTTTTACTCAATTCATATGTACTTGGTTTAATACAAGTTTTGTAATCATGAGCCCATAACCATGCCAGATTTTCGTTGCTGTCATAACCGGCATCAGCTACCACATATTGAAAGTGTTGTTTGTATTGTCCTTCTAATTGTTGCATAAATGGAATTAAGGTGTTCGTATCTGTAGGATTTGGAAATACGCCAACGCCCATAATATATTCACTATGAACAGCTAGTTGAACATTGTAGGCCGGTTTTAATTGGCCGTTTAACATATGATCTTCTTTTAGTCGCATAAACGTAGCATCATGATCAGTTTTAGAGTAACTGTTGCGAAAGCCTAGAATAGCTAACTTTTCATCATATTCATTTCGCTTGTCACGCAAGGCTAAACAGGATTCAAAAGCTCTTTGCAATGGATGTTTTCGTTTACCGGTACCGTGTACAAACTCAATTTGCTTTTCGCGTATGGATTGCTCCAGCAAAACCAATAGTTCATCTTCAGTCATATCTGAGACGTCTATGTCCAAAAGATTTTGTATTTCATATTGAAGAACTAACAATTTATCCGGTAACTTAGCATAGTGCTTAAGAATTGCCTTTTTCCACACAAAGGTGTATTTATTTGCATAGGCTTCCCATTTAGTTCCGTCGATGAATACTTCAGAAAAATCTAAGCTGTCAAATTCACTTAATGCTTGAATAAATTGAGATAACAAATCTCTAAGTACATCAACAGTTAAGCGTTGAAAGAATCGATGAAATACCATATGAGACGGAGTCGGATAGCCCTGTAAGAGCCACATGTAATGGATATTTTTAGTGCATTGCTCAGCAATTTTGCGAACAGATACAATGCCTTCGGTCATAGCTAACACATAGACTTTAAACAAAAGATGGGGAGGTACTAAAGATTTTCTTCCTTTTGAAGAATATAAATGCTGCAACCTTGTATAGTCCAGTTCCTCCAATACAGCATCCAGTAATCTCACCGGTTCTTTTGGTCCGATCTGAAAGCCATAATCCAATGATAAAACTACTTGGCGAAAGCCAGAAAGTTTAGTATAATTGCCTTGTTGGATATGGTTTCTGTTCATAAATTAATTATACCAACAAAGAAGGCCCTTCGGGGCCTTTTTTCTTATACAAATATAGCAAGAATGCGGCTTGAAGACACTTTCGTATCTTCAAACCGCATTCTTGTTTTTAGGGGTGTATTTCGTTACAGCCCCCTTCTTTTCATTTATTAAGATGTAAGAACCCAATCTGATTTTATTCGTTTTCTACCAAGGCGAAGCAACGCGCCGCAAAGCCGGTACCGCCTTTCAATTTAGGGAAAGTTACAAAGATAACGGCTCCTACCGGTGGTAACTCATCCAAGTGAGCCAACACTTCCACCTGAATTCTATCCTGCGACAAAATATACTGCTCAGCCGGCAACGGATGGGAATCCGGTTGGAATGCTCGAATCGCCGCATCCGTATCGGCCGTTTCATGACCGATGGCGCCGATATTACGTTCTTTTACCAAAAACTCCAATGTGGGAATCGTCCAGCCCGGCGTATGAGGATTGCCGTCGGCATCCTTTTTCTGAAAATCATCGGCCGGCTGTTTATACCAATCGGTTCTAAAGGCAACAAACGCACCTTCCGGAATACGGCCGTACTGTTCTTCAAAGGCCAACACATCTTCAACGGATAATTCATAATCCGGATTTTCAGCTACTTCTTTGGATTTATCGATAACAACCAATGGATATACCATTTCATCAACACGAAGCTGCTCTTGCGTACGCCCCTTCGGATCAAAATGAATCGGTGCATCCACATGCGTACCGTACTGACCTACGACAGTGTATTCCTTAATCTGCATAGGCGCTTCCGTCCAAGTGTCACCGTCTTTTTTATTTTCGGGATAATCATACAAAGTCGTTTCTTTTAGCGGCTTAAAACCCCACCAATGCGGTGTTTCCGGACTTAGTTCATGCGTCAAATCCACAAAGCGATACTTCGGCGACTTCCAAGCCGCCACCTGTTCCCACAATCTTAAACTCATACTCTCTCCTCTTTTCTTTTGAAAAAAATTCTCTAATCTCTCATTGCACCAAAACAACGTTTATATAAGTGCACTTTCATCCCCCGGCGTCTGTTAAACATTTGTTTTTGTGTAATAGATATATTATACCATTAAAATTATAGGAATAATAGTTAACAACAGAAGAAAAACAGCTCTTTTCTCACATGTCTACACTTAGCTTAACCCCGCTAAAAATGCTTTCACCTTATCGAGCACTTCAATAATCTTTTCAAAAAACAACCGAATTTCGTTGAGATAACTATTAATCTTCAGATCCGTATCATCCGTACGATTTACATCTTGCTGCACGGACTGCACTATCCCGCGCGCTATGGCAGGCATATTTTGTGAAAACTCATGATCATAGCCCTCCACGATTTCAAGCGTGCTATGCTTATAAATTTCAACAAAACGCTGCGCATACCGTGGCGGCACTACCGTATCCTCCTTTCCCTGAATGATAGTCACCGGCCCCGTATACAGCTTGGCCGTATCATACAAAGGCAGACTATAAGCCGTTTTAAAATAATCACGGCCTACGTGTAAACCGCTAGGCAACTCAATGTATTCCGGCATAGTATCCGTGTCGAACTGTACACCAAAGAAGGCTCCCCCAATCGTTTTATCTACGATATTAGCGGCCGGAGCCAATAAAACCAACCCTTTCACCGCATCATTGCCATATTGCTCCGTTAACTCGCCGGCCAACATGCTGGCTACCACACCACCTTGCGAATGGCCGACCAGTAAAATATTCGTAACGCCCGGTAACGCTTTGGCGTACGCATAGACCTTCTTCGCATCTTCAATTTCATTCGGCACCGTCATGTCTTGAAAACGGCCTTCACTGTCACCGTGCCCGTTAAAATCAAAGCGAATGGAAGCAATCCCCGCTTTTTCTAAATATTCCGCCGTCAATTCCAGTAATTTATAATCTTTGCTCGCGGAAAAACCGTGCATCAAAATAACCAAGGGATAACTCTGAACCTTGTCCGGTGTTTGCAACACAGCCGACAAGGCGCCGTGGTCACCTTGAATCATAAGTCTTTCCGATTTAGCCTCAACACCGTTAAATGACACAGCCGTCATAAAGCTGATAAAGCCCACCAGCACCATGAGTACCGTCATTTTTTTCAGTATATATTTCATATGAGTAATCTTCCGTTTCTTTTTAAACATCTATTAATTTCCGAGAAAATTCTTGGTAAAAATCTCTAGTAGGAATTCTTGCTTGAAATTCGTAGTAATTTCCTTTTAAAACTTCCTTATAAAGTCTCCGTCAAACCAGCTAATAAATACACTGTCAATAATGATATGTTCATACTACAAGCATATTATAAGTATAGAGTATCATATAAAATTCAATAAGAAAAGGAACCGTCCGTTCATTAATAAAGTATATTATGTGCCGTTTATTGTCAGCTACTTATTATCAACCGCGATACGTCTCCGCTTATGATAGATATTACCGAAAAGCTCCATTTAGTCCAAAATATATGCGTGAAACAATCATATAGCATCTTCACTTCATATTAATATATCAAAAAATTGTAAAGTATCTTTTATATTACATAGCTTAATCATTACAGATAATAGCTGCATTTACAGCTATTATCTCATCAAATTTAATAATATTTTTAATAAAAAAAATCTTGTGTATTTCGAAATTTAACGTTATAATAATAGTATAAATGGATAATAATTATCCGTTAACATTCAAAACAATCGAAAAGTTAGTAGGTACTAAGGAGGAAATAGGAAAATGAGTGACAAAAAGAAATTGACTACCGCATTTGGTGCACCCGTACCGGACAATAATAACTCTATGACGGCCGGCAAACGTGGTCCTGTCCTTATGCAAGACGTATGGCTCATGGAAAAACTAGGCCATTTTGCTCGTGAAGTAATTCCTGAAAGACGTATGCATGCTAAAGGTTCCGGTGCATTCGGTACTTTTACTGTAACTAATGACATCACTAAATACACTAAAGCTAAACTTTTTTCAGAAGTTGGCAAAAAAACCGATTTATTCGTTCGTTTCTCCACAGTAGCCGGGGAACGCGGTGCAGCTGACGCCGAACGCGATATTCGCGGTTTTGCCGTTAAATTCTACACCGAAGAAGGCAACTGGGACCTCGTTGGTAACAACACCCCGGTATTCTTCATTCGCGATCCATTGCAATTCCCTGATTTGAACCGTGCCGTAAAACGTAATCCAAAAACAAACTTGCGTGATGCCGAAGCTAACTGGGACTTCTGGACCAGCTTACCGGAAGCCATCCACCAGATTACTATCGTTATGAGTGACCGTGGTATCCCTTCCTCCTACCGCCATATGCATGGTTTCGGTAGCCATACGTACAGCTTAATCAACGCCAATAACGAACGCGTTTGGGTTAAATTCCACTGGGTTTGCCAACAACCGATTGAAAACTTGAGCGACCAAGAAGCAGCCGAAGTGGTAGCCGGCGACCGCGAAAGCCATCAACGGGATTTATTCGACGCCATTGAAAAAGGCGACTTCCCGAAATGGAAATTGTGCATCCAGGTTATGACGGAAGAAAAGGCTAAAGAAATGCCATACAATCCGTTCGACCTCACTAAAGTTTGGTATCACAGCGAATTCCCGCTCATCGAAGTTGGTGTCATGGAATTGAACCGCAATCCTGAAAACTACTTCCAAGACGTTGAACAAGCTGCCTTTGCTCCGTCCACCATAATTCCGGGCATCGGATTCTCCCCTGACAGAATGTTACAAGGTCGTTTATTCTCCTATGCTGACGCACAGCGTTACCGCTTAGGCACTAACTACCATCAGATTCCTGTTAACGCCGCTAAATGCCCTGTTAACATGTACCATCGCGACGGTCTCGGCCGTGTTGACGGTAACCACGGCGCTACCATCGGCTATGCGCCAAACACTAAAGGCGAATGGCTCAACCAACCGGAATTCAAAGAACCACCGCTCGATATTACGGGCCCTGCTTACCAATACGATTTCTATGAAGACGATTCCGATTTCTACACCCAACCGGGCAAATTGTTCCGTCTCATGACTCCGGAAAAACAACAACTTTTATTTGAAAATACAGCACGTGCTATGAACGGCGTTTCTAAAGAAATTCAAGAACGCCATGCTAAACATTGTTACCAATGTGATCCGGCTTACGGCGAAGGCGTAGCCAAGGCACTCGGTATTACAGTTGATTTTTCCAATTTAAATGATTAATATATTCGCGTTTCATGTGACCAATGTGTGCAATTAATCATTAAAAATAACTACTCTCTCTAGGAAAATCAGCTGCATAATAAGCAAACCCCCTCTCTGTGCATCCGCACGGAGAGGGGGTTTGTGTTATCTGAATCCAAAGCTTAGGATTATAGGATTATAGGGTTATAGGGTTATAGGACAAAACTTACAACAATAACTGCATAAAGCCTAACAAACCAAATATAACAGCCAGCGCAATAGTAAACGGCATCATAAGTTTCAATATTTTATCTTCACCTTCGTTAAAACCGGTTGTGACAATACCCATAATCACACAGCCCGGCGAAAAGGAATTGCCAAGCACGCCGCCGGTAGTTTGCAACGCTGCCGTAATAGCCGGATTTATGCCCAGCGCCTTAGCCGCCAGCATTTGTAAATTGCCGAATAATATATTGGACGACATATTACTGCCCGTCAAAAAGGACCCGATCATGCCCAGTAACGGCGATACGATAACATAGTAAATACCGAGCAATTCAACAATCCCCGTTGAAAGCACATAAATTTGCCCGCTACTGCCCATATATTTAGCCATGACAATCAAACAGGTAATCGCTATGGTAGGCGCCTTACATTTTTCAAAAGTACGTTTATTAATAGCCGTTACCGCTGATTTAGGTAAAAATTTCTTTTTTTCATAGTACCAAAGACTACTTAGCGCTGACAAAAGTAAGAACGTACCTGCATACGTTAAGGGTTGCACAGGGCTGAAATAAGGCTCCGCCTTAGTCATATAGCCAAAAGCAGTCGCCGTCTCAGGAAACGTGAGCGCCACTTTCCAGACACTGAGAGCATTGTAAATCGGTGGCACTAACAAGCATAATACGGTAATGCCAATCAACAGATAGTATGGCAAAAAAGCTTGATTAAACGACATGGTACGTCCGGAAGTGACCTTTGCCGGCGTGTCATTCAACGGTGCTCTTTCAGTTTGATTAAGCCGCATCATAATTGGACTGTCCGTATTATACCATCGTTGCTTATACTTTGGAATTTTACTCACCACAAACACTAAGCCCATACCGATAGCGGTTGGTAAAAAGCAGGAAATTGTTGGATTAATGGTGGCAAGCCATAATTCGCCACCACCCATGACAAGCGACAAGCCAACTACTACCGGCCAAACAGATTGTATTGCCCTCATTCGTCCATATAACCAACAAATATATAGCACCGCTAAAAAGTTAAAAATCCAAATCATAGCCGCCGCCAAAAAGGCGGCATACACTTGTTCGTTGCCATTCATCGAGGATTGCTGAACCAAGGCCTCCCAAGCAAGCGCCAAGGTCCCAAACGTAGCGCCCCAAGAATGGCCCAGCAGTACAATGACAATACTGTACAGCGGCCTTACGCCAATACTCAATAACAGCGGCGCTCCCACCGCCACAGCAACACCAAAGCCGGTTATCCCCTGTAAGAAACTGGGGAACACCCATCCTAATATTAAAATCTGCAATAGTTCGTGTTTTGTAATCCGTTGAATACCTGTACGAATCGCCTCAACCGCCTTAACTTCACAAGTTATTTCATATAAATAAATAGCCGGCCAAATCACGAGCAATATGGTGGCAGCGTTCCAAACGCCCTTACCGGTTTCAAATAATAAAGCTAACGGTGATGATCCGAAAAGCAACCCGGCAATCAGCAATGCCAAGCTCATACTGACTACCGACGCCTTCGCAATCCGCCACCGCAGTTTAATAATCGCTACTAAAAGAAATACAATGGGTACTAACGCCGGTAACCAAAAACGTATATCCGTTGAAAGTTCCACAACTACAACTCCTTAATTTTCAAAACAGTGCCTGCAAATATTTTAGCTCTAGAGTATAAGGAATCAATTATGCCATATTCTTTTTTATTATGTGCATATTGACCGATGATACCGCAGTTATCTAAAACCGGAATACCGGCTGCCGCCATATTTCCGGCATCGGATGCTCCGCCTAAATGCACTTTCCCAAATTCATCAAAACCGTTATCTTTGGCAACTGTATTAACAAAGTCTAGTAAACGAATCGCTTCTTTGGTTTCTTGAAGTGGCAATAATTTAGCGCGGTAATACGTTAACTTTGACTTTGTTCCTTCAATAAACGTTTCATCAGTAATTTCATACATAGAGTCCATAATACGTTTTGCTTCATTTTCATTTGTCACTCGCACATCGAACACGACTTCACAATGATCTGCAATGCCACTGGTGTGCCCACCACCCTTTATAACTGCCGTTGTAACCGTAGTTCCTACGGATAAGTCAGTGAGTTCAATAATTTTCTGAATCTTATACACGGCTTCATTAATTGCATTACGACCTTTCAAAAAATCATTACCGGCATGACCACCTACCCCGTCAACACTCAAATAATAGGTAAATTGACTTTTCTTCTGAGTACATAAACTATTATTCATTTGACCGGTTTCCATGTTAAAACAACAGAGTGCCCCTTTTGATTCAGCCGTTAGTATTTTATTGCCGTCATTACCGACATGATCGGATTCTTCTTCACCTACAACAATAAGTTTAATCGGGTGCTCCTTATACTGTATAAAGTTTAACGCTTTTGCAACATATAATGCAATAATTAAACCGCCTTTCATATCAAGCACACCGGGTCCAAAAATTTTCCCGTCTTTAATGACAGTCGGATTTTCACCGCCAAAGCTACCGGTATAATGTACTGTATCACAATGGCCGGAAAATATAATCGGTTTCCCCGGTCGATCCATCCCTAACTCGGCAATCATAATACCACAACGGTCATCGGCAACCTCTCTGAATCTACACGCAAAACCTTCTTTTTCCAACTGCTGTTGCAACCACGTTCTGGCTTTTAATACATTATCTTTTTCTTCAAAGTGCCCCTCTAAATCAGCAAACGTTCTTAAATCCTGTACCATGTCTTCCTTATGTTCATCAATAAATGTAAAGATTTTCGCTAATTGATTTTCCATGATAAATTACCTCCCAAGAACAGACTGTCAAATACCCAATCGAAATTAATACCTGTTGCTATACCTAACTTTTACTCATCTTAGCCAATAAAGATTTATCCAAATTAAACCCTGTAATCAACAATATAACGATTAAATAAAGTGGCATACTGACATAATATTTAAACATCGCAACCGGATCTACACCTAAAAAGCCGGTAACGGTAGCACACATTACTGTAAACGGTACGAACATAGAGAACACTAAACATCCAACAGTGGCAGCCCGTGTTAAATCCAAGCGATTCAAACCTGCTTTATCATAAACAGTTGTCATAATATTGCCTGTAAAAACTTCAGAGAAACTGGCCGAAGATGAGAAATTTGCCAAAAATCCCAATACAATTACGCATACAACTCCACTTAAACGACATTTAATTTTCTTAGTTAGTGGAACTACCAATACATCCAGTACATTACATAGCTTTAGTATTCCAAATAAACCAAATGAGAAGATAATTAAAACTGCTGTTCCCGTCATACTCGAAATGCCGCCTCGACTGAATAAAGTTTCAATTAATTTATTATCCGAAACTAAGTGATAGCCGCCCCATACCGCACTAACAGTATTTACGATACTTTGCCCTTGAAATACTACAGCCACACCTATAGCACTTAGAATACCAATTAAAATGGCCGGTATCGCCGGAAATTCAAAAATCAACAAGCCAAACACCAAAATCACCGGTATAAGACACCATACACCTAAATTGTAGCTATCTTCGATGGCAATAACTAAATTGCTTATAGTCGATGTATCAGCCATCGGTACATCCCCAAACACCCCCATAAACGCATAAAATGCGAAGGATATAAGAATAACCGGAATTGTCATAGGCAACTGAAAAATTACACTTTTAAAAACATCTACATTCGTTGCACCGGCAATAACATTAGGAGTATCAGATAAAGGTGACAATCCATCACCAATAACGGCAGCACAAAGAATAGCACTGGCGGCCCAATAGGTATCAATTCCCATGCCGGCCGCAACCCCCATAAGGGCCACCCCAATTGTCCCACAGGTACCGAAACTTGTACCCGTAAAACAAGCACAAATAAAGGTAATCGCAAACGCTGTTGCTAAAAAATATTGAGGATTTATCATTTTTAACCCTAGAGCCGTAATATAAGCAATGGTACCACTGGCACACCAAGCACCAATTAATCCACCAATAATTAATATTAAAAGAACCGGCATAATGCATTTAGGAATAAAGTCCAACATCCCACTTTGTAACTCTTTATAGGTATAGCCCAATCTCATACAAAGTGGAATCGCAATTAGCCACGATAGTACAAACATAACATGAATTTTAACTCCAAACACAGCAGCCGGAATCATAATGAAAGCAAAACATACGCCCATTACAAATGCGGCATACGAAAAAGTCAACTCCCGTTTCATCGTATTCATACCTATCCCTCTATCTATTAACCAACCTATTATAAGAAGATCTAACAGTTTTCTTTGAATAATTTTCCGGAAATAATAGCCTCATAATTCTCTGGATCCGTATCACCTTCAGTATTTATGAGTAAAATTTTAGAATCCGAATTTAATTGCATACTTTCCTTCAATGACTTGTAACGTTCATCCGCTAAAATAGTTTTTACAACCCCCATTGTTACTGCTCCTGATTCGCCTGAAATAATTTGAGCATCACCGGAAAGCGGTTTATGGTATGTTCTCATTCCACAAGCTGCTACACTATCAGCACAAGATACGTAAAAGTCAGGCAGATTACTTAGTTCACCCCAGGTTACTTTGCACGGTGTACCGCAGTTCAAGCCGGCCATAATCGTAAAAGGCGAGCCTTCAATAGAATGCATCGCGCCATCATCAATCAGCTTAGATCTATAAATACAGTCAGCTACTTGCGGTTCGACGATTACAATTATCGGTTTATCTGTTTTATAATAATCACTTAAAAAGCCTACTACACCGCCAGCCATAGCCCCGACCCCGGCTTGTAAAAAAACATGGGTTGGTTTAATTTTTTTAGTTCCCAACTCTTCAACCGTTTCAAGAATCATAGTTAAATAACCTTGTATAATCCAAGTTGGGATTTTTTCATAACCGTCCCAAGCAGTATCTTGAATAAGATACCAACCGTTTGCTTCACTTTGGCTCTTTGCAAATCTAACAGTATCATCATAATTAAACTTTGTAATCTCAACATCGGCAGGGCCCGCATTTCTAATGGCCTCGGCCCGAACTTCCTGAGAACCGGCTGGCATATAGACATGTGCTTTACAACCAAAAATTCCGGCTGCCCATGAAACACCTTTACCATGATTCCCATCAGTTGCCGTAACAAACTCAATCGCTTGTAAGGTCGCTTTAAATTTATCTTGTAATAAATCTTTAAGTTGTGCTGTTTGATAATCTAAACCTAGAACTTCACAGATAATACGAAACATAGCATAACTGCCACCTAAACCTTTAAATGCATTAAGACTGAATCGTTTCGATTCATCTTTAACCATGATATTGGAAATTTGTAATTTTTTTGCTAATCCATCAAGGTGAACCAAAGGTGTTTTTTGATAAGCCTCTAATGACTCATGTGATTTTTTAGCCGCTAAAGCTTCATTATAGTCAAAACAACCATCACTTCTAAATTCTCTTAAACCCTTATTAATCAGCACTTCCATAACATCATTGCTAAAAATACGCATCTCATCACTTCCCTTTTCAATGATTTATTGTTATACTCACTATACCATTTATTAATTTATGGTTATATCACTAAAAATCTTAATTTTATAAAAATATTGAGGTCGTAAGAATGAAAGAGAAAAAAATTACCTTTGATCATTCAAAACAAGAATTAATAAAACCTATTTTCCCCGGTTTTAATATTTCAATTTTTACAACTACATTTTCGCCCCATACCTATGAGTTCATTAATTGGCATTGGCATCAAGCATTTCAATATTGTTATGTAACAGAAGGTATCATTGATATAAAACTTCCCCGACAGACATATTCAATAAAAAAAGGAGACGGTTTTTTTATTAACTATCAGCAGATACATCTCATTAAACAAAATAAAAGTGTTTCAACCGCGTCTTACATCTGTTTAGATATTCCACCATCTTTTATCGCCCACGATAATCACGGACGAATTTATTCTCGATATATAAACCCGATTCTTAAGTCACCTATTCCAGCAGCCTTAAAATTATCCGGTAATGAGTCCAACTCAAAAAATATCCTAAATAAAATAATTAACATTCAGCAATTAATAAAAGAAACACCGGAACTATTTGAAGTTGATGTAGAAATTGATATATTGGAAATTTTTAAAGAAACATATTTATTGCTAAAATCTAATTCACAAGACAGCGATGAAGTCCCGCAAAGCTACTATGAAAATGATCGGTTAAAACAAATTCTTTCCTTTATACAAAATCACTTTCAAGAAAAAATAACGCTGGAGGAAATTGCAAAATCTGTTTCCATCAGCAAAAGCGAATGTAGTCGCTTTTTTAAAAAAGTCACCGGAGAATCGTTGTTCAATTACTTAATACTCTATCGGATAAACAAAAGTATCGACTTAATCAGAGATACCAATTTATCTATCGCCGAAATTGCAACCTCAGTAGGTTTCAGTGACCAAAGTTACTATACTAAATGTTTTAAGGAACAAAAAAAGATAACTCCCAAAAAGTTCAAGGAGTTATCTATTAGGCAACCAACAGGAATATTATCTTATGATTTCTGATATATAATTTATCAGGGAATATTTATTAATTTTGTTTGTTAATCTATTTCGATAATTCACAATTTGAATTCACAGGACGCTTATAGCCGTCTGACCGCTCCAAATGCAACACTACTGCATTATTTACGTATCATCAGAAATAATTACGGAACACTACATTAACCACTTAATCGCATAAATAACTGGTACAGAAATCAAAATAGATAAGACCACACGTTCAAACCAAATAATGAAATAATCTTTGAGTTTAATCGGGATTTCCGTAGCCATCATACATGGAATGGATGCGGAGAAGAACAATACCTCGGAAACGCAGGTAATAGCAACCAACATACGAACTTCAAAGCTCAATTTCGTAACCAAAACGGCGGGCAGGAACATTTCCGCAATACCGAGGGATAACGCTTTAGCTACTAAAAACGGTTCTTCAAAGCCCGTAATCCAGGTAAACGGATACAATGTATAGGCCAAAATGTTAAACACCGGCGTATTATTGGCGATAACAATACCCAGTACACCAATCGACATGAGGGACGGTGCAATTTTTAAGGCCAACACGAGGCCGTCACGGAGATGATGAAAGGTACCGGTCACAATACCGTCCGCTTTGGAACTGGCTTCCATGGCTTCTTCAAAAGCGACTTTGAATTTATCATGCACAACAACGCGTTCCACTTCCCCCTGTACATCGTTGTAATAAGTATCCGGCTTTTTACTGATTGGATAAATACGCGCCGTCACAGCCGTAACAAGGAAGGTAACAACAACGGTGGCCCAGAAATATAAGTTCCATACATCCAATAAATTAAGAGTTTTGGCCACAATAATCATAAAGGTAGCTGATACCGTGGAGAAACCGGTGGCAATAACAACGGCTTCTTTAATAGTATAACGACCTTCTTTGAAAACACGGTTCGTAATTAAAAGGGCTACCGAGTAACTGCCTACAAAGGATGCTACCGCATCAATAGCGGAGCGCCCCGGCGTTTGCCACAGTGGTCTCATAACAGGACGCATGAAAACTCCGACGAATTCCATGAGACCATAGTTAATAAGCAAAGCCAAGAATACAGCCCCAATCGGCACGATCGTAATAACCGGCACTACGATTTTAGAATAAATAAACGGAATCGTACTCTTATTCATTAAAAATTCCGGTCCCACATTCATGAGAGCCATAATAATAAATGGAATCCCCAATATATTCAGCAAAGAGAACACAGTTGTTGTCGTATTCTTATTCCACGTCTTGTTGATAAACGGCAAGACCGCCCCTAGAATAACAAACAAAGCACCATATACCGGCTGGAAGTACGGGATTTTTAAAATATACGTAACAATGTGATCCAGCGGAATCGTCGATTTTCCGCCAATTGTAACCGGTACAAAGAATATAATAATGCCTAAAATACTGTAAATAATGAACTGTAACTTACTCTCGATGGAGTACTTATTCATACCTCTCACCTCTCCACTTGATTGTTAAATCATGAATCCATCAACCTTCCTGTCTCCTTTCCTCCGTATTTATACCTTGCTTAACTACACACTTGATATATTGTAGTTATTTTATTCCTGTAAGGTCTTAAAATTGTCAAATTTTCTTCTAACATGTATAAATTACAAAAAACTCCTTAATATATCGATAATACATTGATATATTAAGGAGTTTTGCTGTTTTATTACATTATGTTTATAATTCGATACTATTCATAAAGAGCATCTTATAACGCAAACAAATCGTTCAAGCTTTCAGACATGGTTGGGTGGTTATAGATGAAGTCGCGGAGTACTTCATAGCCCAAGTCATGATCCATAGCGAGTTTAATCATATTAATCATTTCATGGGATTCGGCACAGAAGAGTTGTGCACCCAAGATTTTGCCGTTTGGAGCTACCAAAGCTTTTAACACGCCTTCAGTTTCGCGAAGTACTTTAGCTTTTGGAATGGCGTTAGCCGGCATTTTAAGAACACGATATTCGAGGCCTTGAGCTTTAGCTTCTTTTTCATTCAAACCAACGCGAGAGAACGGAGGTTCAATGAATACGGAGTATGCGAAAGCACCACGGTTTTCAGTGGTACGTTGACGGTTGCCCATCATGTCATCCAAAACGATGCGGTAATCATCTAAGGAAATGTAGGTGAACTGCAATTTACCAACAACGTCGCCGGCAGCCCAGATGTTAGGCACGCTGGTGCGTAAGTGTTCATCTGTTTCAACAGCGCCACGGTTCGTCATTTTGATACCCGCTTTTTCAGCTTGAAGCTCGTCGGTGTTTGGACGACGACCGGTAGCAATCAAAACAGCATCGCCGGCTAATTCTTTAGTAGCGCCGTCAGCTGTGTAAGTTACTACGCCGTCTTTAATAGCGCTAATAGCCGCACCGGTAATCACTTCAACGCCTTTAGCGCTGATAACTTCGCGAATTACTTCGACAATGTCTTCGTCTTCACGCGGTAAAAATACATCCGAATCTTGAATAATCGTAACTTTGCTGCCGAATTCGGCAAACATGGACGCGAATTCCAAACCGATATAGCCGCCGCCTACGATAGTAAGGCGTTCAGGAAGTTCATCCAAATCCATGAGCGTCTGGGATGTGTAAAGTTTATTGCCTGCCTGAAGTTCACCGGTCGCTGGATCACGTACGCCTTCAATATTAGGAATTACCGGCGTGGAACCGGTGTTAATCAAGAACTGTTCCGCGGTCAACGTCAAATCGCCATCAGCAGTTTTAACGTTGATAGTCTTAGCATCAACAAAGGATGCTACGCCATCAATAATTTCAGCACCTGCTTGAGCTACTTTATTATAGTTGGCCTGATTTAACGCAGCGGTCAATTGACGTTTACCTTCAATAGATTTTTTAAAATAAGCCGCTTTTTCTTCAAAAGATGCATCAGGGGACAACGCCGCATCTGTAATCAAACGTTTTGAAGGAATACAACCTACATTAATACAAGTACCGCCATACATAAAAGCGTCTTTTTCAATTAACGCTACTTTTTTGCCGGATTTTGCTAATTTACCGGCCAAAGTTTTGCCGGCTTTACCGAAACCAATCACAATTACGTCATACGATTTCATCTTTTACCTCCTTATTAGTTCGCTATCAATATTTTTGAAAAATAAATAATCTTGAATATCTGTCTCATATATTTAATTATATCACACTGCCTCCAAAAGACCGCAATACAACATCGATATTTTTCAAAAATTTTACGATTATTTAATTAAATTTAGTCAATAAACTTTTGAAAAACATCAGTGCCAATATAAAAGAACCCCGCTTGGTCATGATACGTAACTTTCCTCAAGGATAAGCTCTTACATAACCGAGACAGGGGGTTCTCATTTCAACTATTTAGTTTTTTATACCAGCTCCGAGCATAGTTTTTATACCAGCGCCGAACAATCGGCATTGGCCGCGGCTTCATCGTTAGCAATTTGCGTTTCCGCATCTTCAATAATCGATGCTAACGTAATACTTTGCAACTCTTTTTCAAGGGCACTCTGAATCTGCTCCAAACGGCCATCCAGCACACAATGAATGTGACTGCCGACCGGACAATCCTGAGCCGGGTTTTCATGAAAACTGAACAGCTGACCGTTATCGAGGGATTCCACGGCGTTGAAAATATCTAACAAGGTGATGTCCGACGGACATTTGGCAATCTTGATGCCGGACGTGCCCTGACGAGAATCAATCAGACCATGAGCCTTCAACATGAGCACGATGTTACGAATAATAACCGGATTTACGTTGATACTACCGGCCAAAAACTTGCTGGTTACTTTATATTTCTTTTCTGCAATAGCGATACAAGTAAAAATATGAACCGCTATAGTAAAACGACTGGATATTTGCATGGGCATGCCTCCTAATAAATTGTAATATACACTATTACATTACAGATTATATCACGAATCCACCGTTTTTACTATAACGACGCCCAAAATAAAGATGTATAATTATTTACCCACCACGCTGATACGCTGCTGAATGTGGTTACCTTTTTCGATTTCATCCACCATAGCAAGGGCGTAGTCGGCATAACTTACCACACTTTCACCACGGTCGTTAACAGTGAATTCTTCACCGGCCAAAATGTATTCACCGGTACGAGCACCTTCCGGATCAAAAATCGCAGCAGGGCTTACGAAGGTCCATTTTACATCATTGCGTTTGCGAAGTTCTGCCAATTCATCAGCCTGAGCTTTAGCGAGGCATAGAATTCTTTTGGAAATTCCGGTGTATCGAGAAGCTGTGTCGTATGTTCTTTATCTACGAACAAGCTGCCGGCACCACCTACAACCAATAAACGAGTATCCGTATTGGCTACGGCATCGGACAAATGCATCAACGGTTTAGTGTGAAGATCCAAGGTATCCGGCGCAAATGTACCAAATGCATCAACTACTGCATCAAAACCGGCCAAATCTTCTTTCGTGATATCCATAATATCTTTTTGAACAAATTTAGTAGTGTCCGATTTATTTTCGCTACGGGCAAAACCGGTTACGTCAAAACCACGACGAAATGCTTCTGCTACTACCAAACGACCTACTTTACCATTCGAACTTACAACTGCAATTTTCATAATTGAACCTCTACTTTCTCCCGCACCGGGAATAAATGACTGTTAAAAATTTAACTTTTGAATCCTTAATGCTTAATACGTAACGCTGAACTCTGTAATACTGAATGCTTTAATACTGAACTCTTTAATACTGAATTCTTAATACTTAATGCCTAACTTTTAAAACTTAATTCTTAATGACTTTCTTGTAATATTTTTCCTTACATGTTCATGTTACAACCTTTTAGTTGTAATGTCAAGCATTACACTTTAAATTTTTGAAAATTTTTTGTAAAGTCGTTGAATCGTCTTCGCCAAATCATTTTCTCTAATCCGGAAACGCCTATCTTTACGCGGTTTTCAGCGGTATTACCAACCCTATGAGAACAAAAAAAGATGAACCCGGCATAACCGAATTCATCCTTCTTCCCCTCAGGGGCAATTATTATTTTTTACGCCTTTCAATAGAAAAACCGTTGCTCTTCTTCAGCAATTAAGGTCTTTATGCTTCTTCATCCGGAGCCGTTGCTTTACGACGACGTTTCCAAATAAGTGCCGCAGCCACAACCAAGATAACGCCGGCAATTTCAATCAACCGTTCATACCCTGTGATATAAGGCTGTAACAATGGTTCAGCCGTTACCATTTCAGCGGCTACCCACGCGAGCAAGCTGCCGCCGGCCCACAAGATAATCGGATATTTGTTGATGATACGCGCCAACAAACGGGAACCATAAATCAAAAGCGGAACGGTAATTAACATCCCTACGATAACGAGTTCCAAATGGCCTTTGGCGGCACCGACAACGCCGATAACATTGTCGATACTCATCATCGCATCGGCTACGATAATCGTAATAATAGCACCGCGCAGGGAGTCCTTACTTTCAATGTTCTCAGCTTCATCATCGCCGACAAGGAGATGGAATGCAATCCACAAGAGCACGAGACCACCTACGAAATGGAGACCCGGAATGTATTCCAACGCCTCTACCAAGAGGGTGGCAAAAATAAGACGCATCGCAATGGCCCCGAAGGTGCCCCACATGATGGCTTTTTCACGATACTTATCTTCCAACTTACTTACGGCCATGCCAATAACCACGGCATTATCGCCGGCCAGCAAAACATCGACCACGATAATTTTGCCAATCATAATCCATGTAGCTAACTCTAAAAATTCCATATATTTTATCCTTTAACTTTATTTTACGTAATATACCCGATTTTCTCTGCGTGGTGCCGCTTTTGGCGTGTCACCGTCAATGTAACCGAGGACACAATGACCGATGCCTTCGTAATCCCCTTCAATCCCAAGCGACTTCAAAAGTTCCTTCCCCTCCGGTGACTCAAACTCTTCTTTGGCACGATGAATCCAGCAACTGCCGAGACCTAACGCATGAGCAGCGAGCATGAGGTTTTGCATAACCAGCGAACCGTCACATACATAAGGTGGCCGTTCTTTTGACGCCAAAACCACCAGCACTACCGGTGCATTGTAAAACGGATCACTTTCGGTACCGAAAATCTTGGCATTCATCGCCGATAAGCGGTCCCGAACTTCTTTATTCGTTACAGCCACAATAATGGCCGATTGTTTCCCCATACTACTAGGCGCATACAAACCTGCTTCAATAATCTGATCTATTAATTCCGCAGGCACCGCATCCGACTTAAAACTACGAACACTCCGTCTAGTTTTTAACAGTTGTATCAAATGTTCTGCATCATGCATAATAATCCCTCGCTTTACATGATTATACTAGAATTACGGCATCCCTTCCGGCTAACATGAAATGTACCGGAAATAATTTCTATCTCATAAATATATTATAATAAGAATTAAGGCCAACTTCAAACAAAAATTGACAAAATTTGTCCACTCAAGCAAAATTTTTTTCTTCTCCTACGAAAACAGATTTTACTTTGGATTAAATAATGCACAGGGTTATAGAAGAAAACTCTTATATCCCAAGAAAAAAGAGGCACATGTTGCCACGTTGCCTCTATATTCAAAAGATATAATTGGGTGATAGGACATGTAATTATTCTACCTACGCTTTAGCCAATAAAGCCATCAACTTTTCAGTGTGAGACGCCAATTTAGCACGCGTAGCCGCTTCATTTTCCGGTTTGCGGTCGCCATAAGACACGCCGGTCGTCGCCACAAAGCCGCCCCAGTGCATACCGGTCAAAATACACATAGATTTAAATGGTGCCAAATAATCTTCCAGTTCAAAACGCATCATGCCCTCACGGCTATAGGCAAAAGCAGGCGCGCCGGTTGTAAACGATGCAATCCATGTTTTACCTTCCAACGCGTGGCCGGATGTACCGTGAGACCAACCGTGTTGGAAAACCTGTTCCATCCAACGATGCATTAACCCCGGCATAGAGTACCAATAGAACGGGTACTGCAACACGATGATATCAGCGGCTTCCAATTTAGCCTGTTCCGCTTTAATATCAAAATTAAAATCGGCGTACTGTGCATCTAAATCATCAAACACAGCATTCGGCAATTTGCCTTCAAATCTTCCAAAATATACTTATTCGCTACTGAATCTACTACGGTATCATGCGCGGAAACAACTAATACTTTTTTCATCCCAAACTCCTTTACCCATACAATACAATTATATTCAACAGATTCGGCAAAAAGGGGGCTTTTTCCTTCTTTTGAAAAAAATTCCTATCGTTACTCTATTTTTCTCTCATAATATCTAAAATGGTCGCATCGACTCGGTTCATGCCCTCCTGCCCAATACGTGCCATATTGCGAATACAATCCTCCGGCGTTTCGGCACATATACCGTCACTCACTCGCAACGGGGCCTCATTAATCGCAGCCATAGTACTCATAAAGGCCGCCACTGAACCACTGGCTACCTTCAAGGCACAACCAACCTTGCCGCCATCGCAAATCATGCCGGTGACAGTTCCCGTCATATTGCGTACAGCATAGCCGAGCTCTTCATTCGTACCCTCCAGTAAATATGTCATTCCCACTGACGCGGCCGTAGCCGATGCCAATACACAAGCACACATGGGTGATAATTTACCAATCTGAGCATTAATATACCGATTTACCAAATGCGCCAACGCCAGGGCACGCACGCGTTTTAATACGGAAACTTGCAATTCATCAGCCATTTCGTTCACCGGTAAATAACCACCAAGCCTTTGGTGCCGGCCCCCGAACTACTCATAGTCGGCATAGAACAGCCATCCAAACGGCTTTCCGCTGCCGAGGTAACTTTCACCATAATTCGTGACATTATATCATTTGACAACAACTTTTGGCCTGCCCCTGTTCGCATAGAATCTGCTAAGCCTACACCAATCTTATTGGATTTGGAATAGGCCGCCAGCGTTTCATTCATCACAACGCCGTCCAGCAAAAATAACAACTCATCTTCGGACACGGTGTCAACCAAATTTCTCATTTGGGCAATGGTCATGGCTTTTAGCTTTTCAACCAATATATCGTCTTGTTTTAGACGTTGACCGCCTCGACAATCTAAGATTGTTTCATTATTTTTTTGCAAAAAAACAATATTCGTATGAGCATTTTTAATAATACACGTTGCTTGCTCCGCTGCAGTCCAAACAGTGCATTTTAAAAATATACCGCTTTCTTCCGAATTAATTTGAACGATTACACCATCATTATTACAGAGTTCGTCTACCTCGTTTAATACATCCGGCGTAATATCCTCAAATAATTCCATGCGTTTATTCGGATTTTTTAAAAAAGCCCCAAGAGCCGCGGCATACTGCAAGCCTACGTGCTCACAATTCGGGATACCGGCTGACATGCCGTTCTTATAAAGGCCGGGACTGACTTCTACCTCAATCCGTACTATCGGGTCCGTTAATTCAGCACTTGCTGTAGCGGCACAAAGAGCCACGCAGACCGGCTCCGTACAACCAAGCGCCGGTACTACATCTTTATGCAACAACTCTAAAAGTTCGTTTTTGGTTAACATAAGGCCTCACTTGAATTAAATAAAGAATCGCTTCTTGTTAGTTCAGGAATATATTTAAACACACAATGTATGGAACATCGTACTCACAATTTATAGAACATCATACTCTTCATTTAATTATACAATCTACCCTGATAATTAACCATTTATTTTTTTCAAGACGTAAAAGAACCCTATTAACAACCACTTGACGATTGTTAATAGGGTTCACTTTCAAATTATATTCATTGACTATCCTATGGACTTTTATTTAGTATCTAAGTTATAAAGACCCGATGGCTTTTCACCCAGGTTAATGATAATACTCTTCTTCTGGCTGTAGTGATCCAAGATAACTTTATGGGTTTCACGGCCGATACCGGATTGTTTGTAGCCACCAAACGGTGCGCCTGCCGGAATCGCGTTATATGTATTCACCCACATACGGCCGGTTTCAATAGCTCGTGCAACACGCACGGCACGGTTGATATCGCGTGTCCAAACACCGCCGCCGAGACCATAAATGCTGTCGTTGGCCATCTTAATTACTTCTTCTTCGCTGTGGAATTTAATCACAACGGCTACCGGTCCGAAAATTTCTTCCCGTGCTACGCGCATATCATTAGTAGCATCCACAATCAAAGTTGGCCGAACAAAGCAGCCTTTGGCAAACTCACCATCCACTATGCGAACACCACCGGCCGCAATGCGAGCCCCTTCCTCTTTCGCGATTTCCACATAATCAAGAATCTTTTTAACTTGTTCTTCGTAAATCTGAGCGCCCAATTCGGTGGTGTCATCCCAAGGCATACCGACCTTAACTTTGTCAAAAAGTTTGGCCAAGTCGGCAACAAATTTATCATAGATGGTATCTTGGACAAAAATACGGGCGCCGGCACAACATACCTGGCCCTGATTGAACAAAATACCGAGCAAAGCGCCATCTAAGGCCATATCCCATTTGGCATCTTCAAAGAAAATGTTGGCCGATTTACCGCCCAATTCCAAAGTTGCCGGAATGAGACGTTCCGAGGCGGCTTTATATACATTGAGACCCACTTCCGTAGAACCGGTGAAGGCCAATTTGCTAAAGCCCGGATGATCCAAAATATATTGACCCGATTTAGAGCCTTTACCGGTGATAATATTAACTACCCCCGGTGGTAGGATTTCTTGGAAAATATTGGCAAATTCCAAGAGACTAAGGGATGTATGATTGGATGGTTTGATAACAATCGTACAGCCTGCAGCCAAAGCCGGCGCAATTTTCCAAGCAGCCATGAGGAACGGGAAGTTCCAAGGAATAACCTGGCCTACCACGCCGATTGGTTCATTTAAAATAAGGGCTAAGGTGTTTTCATCCAGCATATTGGCCGAGCCTTCTTCGGCACGAATAGCACCGGCAAAATAACGGAAATGATCAACTGCGAACGGCACATCCACAGCGCGCGTTTCACGAATCGGTTTCCCATTATCGTAGGACTCAACCATGGCAAAATGCTCTGCCTGTGCTTCTAATTTATCTGCAATTTTTAATAAATATTCTGAACGTTCCTGAGGACTTGTTTTTTTCCAAGTTTCAAAAGCAACACTTGCTGCGGTTACTGCTGCGTCAACGTCTTCTTTAGTCGCTTCCGCCGCTATAGCCAACAATTCACCGTTGGCCGGACTATGTACTTCATAGGTGCCACCATCACTGGCCGGTACCCATTTATTATTAATAAATAAACCGTATTCCTTCTTTAAGTTCAATGACATAATCCTACCTCCTTATAATTATCGAGTTATTAACGAATAATGCTTATCAGAAAACATCTAATGTTTTCTATATACTTATATTACGTCAATAATATGCAGATTTCAAGTCATAATTCCTAGGTATTTTGTATACATTATGATTGATTTAATTGAATTTCAGGTAAAAATAGAGCCGGCTTGTTTGTAGCCGGCTCTATTTGCATCAGAGACAATATTTACTTATTTATCATTTTGGAGCGCATCTTTCAAATGCTAACAATCTGATGACTTAATGCTCTAACGACCTGATGACTTGATGATTTAACGACCTAACAACCTAACAACCTGACAATCAGCTGCCCTGACAACTAGATAGCTAGGAGTAGCGGCTCTTTCCTCGTTGGCAAAAAGTCGCCAAATCGAGTGTTTCAATGTCAATTTCCGGAAAAAAGAAATAGATATAGAGCTGTGTATCTTTGATGATTCGCTCCTGACTCTCAAGAGCATTTAGCTCACGAGCCTCTTCGGACATGTTAAAGCCGATTTCTAAAAGTTCTGCTTCAACCGACTGAACCAATCTCGTTTGAGTTTGAATCGCATCTTCTATGATTAAGTGATAGACATAGGCAAATCGATTCATCGCATTGGCAAATTTTTCTTTCAGTTCGCCATCAAGATTGAGTTGCTTGATGCGGAGAATATAGTCTGAGAACGTGTAGCAGGAGTCGATGAATTTGGATAGGTCACGTGGGTGCATGGGGGGCTCCTTGTATTAAACTAATTTTCTCTTTATGTTACAAATATTATGCCCTAGTGTTTCGGGAATTGATTTGTTCTATCCGCAACTGCTTGTAACCCATCATTATTCATTGGATATGCTAAAACATTACTCTGTTGTGATATTTCTGATTTATCAGTCCAGAGTTCACATTGGCTGATTACCGTACTAATGGCAAAATCATAGTCCTCTGGAGGATATTTGTATTTCTTTAACAATCGCTTAACCATTTTTCTCATAGAAGCCCTTGCTGTTTCTTTCTTTTGCCAATCAATTGTTCTATTCTTACGCAGCTGCTCAGTAAGCTCTTTAGTCAAAGCTACTAATTCGTCATTTTCATAAAAATCTTTAATATTTTCCGGTTTAGTTAACGCATCATAGAAAGCAAGTTCTTCCTGTGAAAGGTCCAATTTCTCACCATTTTTATAAAGATTCTTAATTTCCTCGGCTGTTTTCAAAAGTTCTTTTATAACTTCTTCATTAGTAATTAAGCCATTATAATAAGAATTCATTAATTTAGTGATTTTTTCAGAGAATTTTTCAGACTGTACAACGTTAGTTGACTTATAAACACTAACTTGATCCAACATCAACTTTTTCAACATTTCAACAGCTATATTTTTCTCCTTCATTTTTGAAATCTCATCCAAAACTTTCGGATCAAACAGGCTAAAAATCTCACCTTTAGCCTTGCTACTATCAAACAAACTAATAACTCCATTACATTGAATGGCTGCCTTTAACAATTCATTGATTTGTGCATTAATTTCATTAAGTGACAATGTTCTTCCGCCATCCCCACCATGCTTAATTTTAATTACAGTCGAACGAATGGCTTCCATATATGCAGCCTCTGCGCGTTCCCTTTCAAGAGTCATACTGGAGCAAAGCGAATGTGCTTGTTTCAGTAACAAAGCTTCTTTCAAAAATAAATCTACTCTCTCAGGTTCATGTGGATCTAGGACAAAATTTACACCACCAGATATAAGTCTGGCTTTCACAAGTGGTGAGCCATTAATAAAATCACTAAAGTCAAATCCATGCAATAAGTCTTTACATACTTGCAACTTCTCTTGGAATTTTGGATATGCTTCTTTAGCAATATCCATATCGCCATATTTAGACTGATCACGCTTAGTATATTCTTTCATGGCCGCTTTTAATGCCGATGCAATACCAACGTAATCTACAATCAAACCGCCTTCTTTATCCTTAAAAACACGGTTTACACGAGCGATCGCCTGCATTAAATTATATCCATACATTGCTTTATAGATATACATAGTGGCCAATGAAGGAACATCAAACCCAGTCAACCACATATCTACTACGATAGCAATCTTCATTGAATCATTATTATCTTTAAACCTAGTGGCCAATTTTTCTTTGTGAGCCTTAGTACCAATAACTTCTTTCCAATCTTCCGGGTCATTATTTCCGCCGGTCATTACTACGCCGACTTTTTCTTTCCACTCCGGACGAAGCTCCAATATGCGTCTATAAATCTTCATCGCAATTGGTCTGGAATAAGCAACAATCATCGCCTTACCGGTTAATAAATTAGCTCTGTATTTTTCATAATGCTCTATAATATCGCTACACAATGAATCGATAGTAGAATCAGCACCTAATACGCTCTCCATCTGGCCTAACATTTTTTTACTTTTTTCAATGGTCTCTTTATCTGACTGTTCTTCCAACACATCATATGTAGAGTCAATTAACGCCAATGTATTAGTATCTAATTTTAAATGGACTACACGGCTTTCATAATATACCGGTCTCGTAGCACCATCTTCTACAGCTTGAGTCATATCATACACATCAATATAATCGCCAAACACTTCTCGTGTATTACGGTCTTTAGCTGCTATCGGCGTTCCGGTAAATCCAATGAAAGTAGCATTTGGCAAAGCATCATGAATAATACGAGCATTACCAATAGACGTATGCGCTTCAAGTTCACCCGCTTCATTTTTTGACATTATAATACGTTCTTCAAAACCATATTGCCCACGATGAGCTTCATCCGCCATAACTACAATATTGCGACGCTCTGACAAGGGTTTCTCACCACGTTCAAACTTAAACATTGTTGTAAAAATTATGCCATTTACACTGCGATTTTCCAAAAGTCGAGTTAAATCTGCTTTACTTTCAGCCTGTTCCGGCTCCTGACGTAAAAACTGTGCACATTGCGAAAATTGAGTAAAAAGTTGATCATCCAAATCGATACGATCTGTCATAACAACTATAGTCGGGCTCTCTAGAACTTCTTGTAACAAATGAGCATAGAAGACCATGGATAAGGATTTACCCGAACCTTGAGTATGCCAAAATACACCGCCCTTACCATCAGTTTGTGTTGCAACCTTAGCTTTCTCAATCGCTTTTTTTACGGCAAAATATTGGTGATATCCAGCTAGCACTTTAAATCGATTTGTAGGTGTTCCCGAAAAAAGGATAAAATTCTTTATAATATCCAACAATCGCTCTTTTTGAAACATACCTTCATAAAAAGTATCAAACGAGGCATACGCCGTTTCTTCATAATTACCATCTTTAGTTTTCCATTCCATGAAACGATCCATTCCGGATGTAATTGTACCGGCTTTATTCGTCGATAAATCACTAATTACGCAAATGGCATTATAGTAAAACAACGGTGGAATATCCTGCATATAATTTCTAATCTGATTAAATGCATTTTCTGCAGTAACTTCATCTTTAACAGGAGTTTTCAGCTCCATAACAACTAGCGGTAACCCGTTTATGAATAATATCACATCCGGACGCCGTTCTGCATTTTCAATGAGAGTAAACTGATTTACAACATAAAAAGTGTTATTGTTTACATTTTTATAGTCAATTAAACGTACAATTTGAGAATCCTCTACCCCATTCGCAAAAAACTTTACAGTGATGCCATTCTGCAAGTAATCCATAAATCTAATATTTTTTTCCAATAAACTGCCCGTTTCTAAATCATGTAGTTTAAGGAGCGCCTCATCAATTGCCTCTTTAGGTAGTTCGCGGTTAATACGTGCCAAGCTATCTTTTAATACATCTTCTAACAAAGGGCTTGTATAATCGCGTTCTACATCCGGCGCATAGAGATGAGAATAGCCCATTTCTTCAAACAATTCTATAATCGCCTGTTCGTATGTATCTTCATTAAATAAGTTTGGCATAATTAACCTCCTTTAGATTTTTTTGGTTAATGAGGTGGTGGAGAGATAAACAATAATTTAGAGCAACAAGCAAAATTATATTCAATCATCTTGTAATTAATAATCCGAATTTTCATTCTTTTAAATTAACGCCTTTATCCGAATTATGTAAATTAATTACAAAAGGACAACACCTACTACTTTAGGAAAAATTTTACTAATAGTGGAATAAATTTTATAAAAGTTGAATCTATTCTTGAAAATCATTCGTTTAATAAGAAAAGTTTTCATATATTAATAAAACCACTAACTTTATCCTAAAACGTTCGATACTTCATTCAGGGATATTTTATTTACAATTGCAGGTACATTAGGGCGGTTTGCACTAGTAGATGATAGTATTCTCCTGCCAATACAAATCAAGCTGTTGCGATTATTAGAGTAAATAAAGATAAGATTTTACCTGAATATTTATATAGTTCCTTTTTAGGCAATGGCATAATGACTATTATAAAAGCATGTGCAACAAGCAGTTCAGGCTAATTTGAGTTTAACAACAATTAAATCACTATTAATACCTATGCTACCTCAAGCAGAACTTCAGAAATACATGGAATAGTACATCCTATTATTAAATATATGAAGAAAAATGAAAAGAAAATTATCTTTTAGCAGAACAAAAAAATTTCATTTTACCAAAATTAATGACAGGAGAACTTACACTTAAGCCACTAAATTATTGTTTATTCTTCTATTAATATCAATCTTCAATTCAATTGGTTTTATCATTGATACAATTTTTTTTTGTACTTCGACGTTTGGCAAAGTAATTTTAAACTTTTTTAACGCCTCAATAGTCAATGCTTTTTGTGTAGAACCTATACATTTAGAGTCAATCTGATTTTGTGCTTCATCTGATGTAAGCCAAAAATATAAATAATCAGGTATAATCTTTTCATTAGACCTCAGCCAAGTAAGGTTCCCATCTTTAAAATAAAAATTATCTTCGTTAACTAACCATGGAACACCTAATGTTCCTACAGAGGATAAAAGTATATCGCCTTTTTTTGGCACATCGTATTTACTTTTAATCTCTTCATATCGTTCTAGTGATATAAATAGTTCTGTTGATACAGTACTACCATTATGCTTTTCAATAATTTCTTTACCTCTATAGAATGGGATTCCCTCAGTTTTATATTCTTTTGCAAAAATTCTTTTACTTGATGAAATTGTACAAACATCACCTAAACTCATGACTTGCCACACTTTATTATCTTCCTTCCTAACCTATATATTTTCTGTGTGCTATTTTTACATTGCTTTGTCTAACCATAGCATATTGCAATGTTGTATCTATTTTTCGATGACCTAATAGCTGTTGTAATTGCTCAATAGGCATGCCTTTATCTATCGCCATCGTTGCTAGCGTCCTCCGAAACTTATGCGGATGTACTCTTTGCAACCCCAAATTCTTACCCAATTTTCTAAGTCGAGTTTCTATTCCATTAATACTTAACCTGTTGCAAGGTTCCTTTAAAGATACAAATAATGCCGGATTAATATCTGAACGACTTTCTAAATAGTTTTGCAGATGAATTTTAGTTCGAGCATCAAAATAAACTATTCTTTCCTTATTTCCCTTACCAAAAACAATACATTCTCTTTCATTAAAATCTATATCATTTCGATTTAGAAGAACCATCTCACCAACACGCATACCTGTTGATGCTAACATATCAATCATTGCTAAATCTCTTAATTCAGTGCAGCTATCACGTAAAAACTCCAACATCTCATCAGAATATATTTCTTTAACACTTACACCTGTTTTTACTTTGTGAATTCTACGCACTGGACTTTTTAGGATATAATCCTCATCTTCAAGCCAAGAAAAGAAGCTAGATAAAATCCGACGAATATTATCAATTGTCACCTTGCTAGATTTATTTTCTTCTTGATACTTTGTTAAATATTTTCGTATATCATCCGTTACAATTTGCTTAACAGATTTCCCAAGTGTTCCTAATAGTTTTTGTATTGTTGATTCGTAATATTTAAGTGATTTTTCAGAACATCCTTCAATTCGTTTTGCCGATAAAAATAATGCTAAATAATCCCTTTCTTCGGCACAACAGTCTTTATGTTTAACAAGATCATATTGAAACAAAACATGCTGCAATACTTCCTGCAAAGCTTCACATTGAGCATTATTCATATGGGGCAACATCATTTGGATAATATCATTAATAAAAATAGTCTTCATAGTTATCCTCTCATAAAAGAGAATAACTAAGGAGTGGAAAATTCTCACAAAATATTCCCCACTCTCGGAAATATAAATATATTCTTAAAATAAGATAAACAATAATTTAGTGGCTTAAATACTGATTTTAGATACACTAATCTCACCAGATATCAGTTTAGGAGTAAATAATCTCGCAAGGATGAAAGCACTTTTATTTCATCTGTATTTACTTGAATTTTCCTGTAATCTCATGAAGAATAGTACTTATTTTATTTGCTCTACCATTGGTGGAAGAATAAAAGTGTATTTTTTAAAATCTTTTAATACAATTCTTGGTAATGCTGAACCGGATACATAGTTGTCCCCACATCTTTTTTTATTGAGGCTGCTTTAAAAGATAAAGTAAAATTTCAGGCACAATGATATTATTATTAGGTCTAAATATGCAATGGAAGATAATATCGCACATTCTTTATATTCTGAACAGATAAAACTTCTTTCAAGTAACTCCATCTTTAGCTACAAGAATATCATTAGGCAAGGGACGCAGTCATTTTTCTTCATTTGGCAAACTCCGATTTAGTAATATGTTTGCAATCATTGTTAGTGAAACCATAGGTTTCCATATCTTTAACTGAATACATAGGATAAGGAGCATTTGGAGTATCAATTGGCTATAGTGGCGCCATCGGTGATTTTTGTACAAACTTCATCTAGCGAAACTCTTTGCCATGATAGTGGAACCGTTCCTTTATAAGGTTGATAATCTATAAAAAATGCTTTAAATAGAGTTAATGCTTGTTGCTCTAAATTATTGTTTATCTGATTATTTAATTCAATTTTATCATCGATTGAAGATAAAATTCGCCCAATTCTTACCTGTTTCTCTACATTCTCAGGAATATCAACCTCTAAATCATTTATATCATTTCTGTTTACTGAACCAAAAACAGTGCCACTTTCTTTACTAATAAGATCAGATACATAATATTTCATCATATAATATAAAAACTCTTGATTACCATTTTTCATTCGTAAAGAACAGACTCCGCGGCCTAAACACATATCTCTGGGCGTAATATTCAATGCTCCTACTGGTGCTCGAACGCTCATTATAACATCACCAGATTTAGCTAATTTTGTCATAACCGTTGTATAAGTATCAAAAGTAGGATATTTTAATCCAAAAGTCCTGTTGCCCTGTAAAAAAGGATAGCCTTCACCTACTTGATTATAATAAATAGACTTAGGCGATTGCCCCATAGTAATATCTACTATTTCTCCTAACTTACATTTCATACCCGATAGCCTCCAAGTTCTTTCGAATTTCAGCCTCTAGTTCATGACTTTTTTCAAACATTTCTGCAAGCTCAGATGTAAGTCTTGCCATTTTTTCTTCAAATGGCTCCCCATCATCTTCTTGCGCTTCAATACCTACATAACGACCTGGTGTAAGGATATAGTCTTGTTTAGCAATTTCTTCTGTATCTACTACAGCACAATAGCCTTTTTCATTTTCTAATGTACCATCAACGAAAGAGACATAGGTATCACCTATCTGCTTAATATCTTCTTCTGTGAGTTCACGGAGTTTACGTGTCACCATAGACCCCATTTTTCTGGCATCAATAAAGAGTGTTTTGCCTTTTTGTTTCTTTTGTTTATTCAAAAACCATAAAGAAACAGGTATCTGTGTCGTATAGAAGAGTTGTGTCGGCATAGCCACAATGCACTCAACTAAATCATCATTAATGATATTTTTACGGATTTCACCTTCACCACCCGACTGTGATGATAAAGCGCCATTTGCAAGAACCATCCCTATTTTACCTGCCGGAGCTAAATGATAAATCATGTGCTGTAACCAAGCAAAGTTGGCATTGCCTGCCGGTGGCATTCCGTATTTCCAACGAACATCTTCTTTTAACTGTTCAGCTCCCCATGGTGACAAGTTAAATGGAGGATTTGCCATAATATAGTCAGCGCGAAGTGTTGGATGCAAATCGTTCAAAAAAGTATCCGCTGAATACCCGCCCAAATTAGGTTCAATTCCACGAATAGCTAAATTCATTTGCGCCATTTTCCATGTAGTAGGGTTTGAATCTTGGCCATAAATAGAAATATTACTAATATTTCCGCTATGATTTTCTACAAATTGAGCAGATTGAACAAACATACCTCCTGAGCCACAGCAAGGATCATATACTCGCCCTTTATACGGTTGTAAAATCTCAACTAAGGTTCTTACAATGCACGAAGGTGTGAAAAACTCACCGCCTCGTTTACCTTCTTGTTCCGCAAACATTGATAAGCAATATTCATACGTACGTCCAAGTATATCCTTTTCACTGCCATGCTCAATCATCTTAATATTAGAAAATAGATCAACAACATTGCCAAGTCTGCCTTTATCTAATTCTGGGCGAGCAAAGTTTTTAGGTAAAATGTCTTTAAGTCGTTTATTTTCTTTCTCAATAGCACGCATTGCATTGTCAATAACTACACCAATTTCAGGGGTATGAGATTTAGAAGCTATATCACTCCAGCGCGCACCACTAGGGACAAAGAAAATACCTTCTGAAGTGTATTCGTCAATATCTTCCTCAAATCCATCGCCTTCTGCCACTAACGCCTTATGTTTATCTTCAAATCTATCTGAAATATATTTTAAAAAGATTAAGCCTAATACTACTCCCTTATATTCTGAGGCATCCATATTACCTCGTAGTACACAGGCTGCATCCCATATTTGTTTTTCAAATCCAACATTAACTGTATTTTTGTCCGCCACAATTTTTCTCCTTTACAAGCCTAATTAATCCTCAGTAAAGAAGTCTGTATCAAGCTTCTTCACGGTGTAAAGATTTTCAACAGAAACTCCAAGATTATATTCTATCATCAATTCCATAAGTCGTTTGCCATCAATGAGAACTATTTTTTGTAGCAATTGTTTCGCCACATATTCTCTAGCTTCTGATGAAAACTTAGCCGTTGTAATAAATATTCCTTTAGCCACACCTTGGCCGGCTAATGCCCCTAAAAACTTCTGAATTTCCGGGCGTCCTACTACCGAATCCGGTTTCCATTGTTTTGCTTGCGTATAAATTACATCAAATCCTAATCGATCCGCAGCAACCATACCATCTACACCTTCATCACCAGATAACTTTGTAACAGAATTTAAAGATAACTCAGCTGATCCATACCCCATTTTAATTAACAACTTAACAACAAGTTTCTCAAATTCATATGGTGTCATTTTCATTACTTCAATCAATAATGCATCCGCTAATGATGAATTTAGTTGATTCATTGCATATTCAATTAGCTCCTCCGGACTTTTATCATCAGATTTAGGAGCAAGAGGGGTATTTCCGCTACTTTGTATTCCTGGCTCAACGTGCACAGAATCGCGAAAAGCTTCAAATTGTTTTAAATAGTCCAATGTAATATTATCTACACCATCTTTTAAAGCAGCTTTACCTAATTTAGTTAACAAATAAGAACCTCTTTGAGGTCTATCAATCAGTCCTGCTTTCTTTAAATAAGTACAAGCCCAGCTTATGCGTGTATTAACAACTAGTTGACCACTTTCTAACTGTTCAAGGCAATCATCTTTTGTCAATTTAAATGCAGAAATACAATACTCTCGAATTTCTTTTGAAGTATGCAACGTAGCATCACTTAAACATTCAATAACTGTAGGAAAAAACTCAAAATACTTAGGTATAGCCATAAACTCACCTCAACAGATACCTTTTACCTAATCATCTTACTAAGTTATCGTCACTTTTAATCTTATATTTAATTATACCTTAATCAAGGAGTTTTGGCTTGATAAAAATAAACTTATATAGCATTAATGCGGTTTGAATTCACATATCCGCTCAAACCGCATTTTCAAATCAGCATATATTGTTTCATCTTAAATCAATCAACAGAACTAACGCATTTTCACGTTTCCCGGTTTTAACGCCCCTTCGGCGTAATCCCCATTTCACTCAAATTATCAATGGTAAACGGATATTTCCT
This sequence comes from Veillonella sp. LMAG:90, assembly GCF_008679445.1. Taxonomy (NCBI): domain Bacteria; kingdom Bacillati; phylum Bacillota; class Negativicutes; order Veillonellales; family Veillonellaceae; genus Veillonella; species Veillonella sp. LMAG:90. Next base: position 799,160 of record NZ_NAND01000001.1, on the reverse strand, counting down.
TGCCAGATCCCCCATATCTTTTTTGCTAAAAGCCCCGTACTTCATCCCATAGGCCTTCACCACATAGGCATTGCCGTAGATGTTCGTGCCGATTAGCATGCTGGCGTTACCATTATAATAGTTGTCATCAAGCGGGCAAAAGAAGGGATTTATCAATTCAGCTTCCATCCTCTTGATGGAGTTTTTAGCATCAACCACAAATACATAGCCCGCCAGACGATAGGCCCCAAATATATCGACTTTGTGAAAACTTTCGTGCTTGCAAATATCCAGTATCTTGCCCCAACCATGGTTATCGGTCTCAATGGTAATAAATTCAGAATGGCCGTCATACCCGATTTTTAACACTTTATCCCGTTTCATAGCAGCAGTCCTCTATCCCCTAAATAGCAACGATCTCCTATAGCCTAATAAGTTTTGTAAAAAAACGCATTACCTTATAATATTCGACTACATGTAATGCGTTTCCTCTTTTTTGAGCTGATTTTTCGGGTATTTTACCTGCTTTTTCTTACTAATTTCATATGGCTCGCTTGGTGCTATTTTGGCTCCTCATCGTCCCCTTTAATCGGAAATGGATATACTTTTTTCAACTCCCTAATATCCTCATCATAGAGGGCACGGTAAGTGCCATTATCAAATTTCACGACATAGGCATTTCCGAATATATTTCGTTCCGCAAGCTTTGAGGCATTTTCATTGAAAAGTTCGGCATCATCGGCTTTAGTAAATCCCTTCCGGGGGTCTTTATTAAACGGATTAATCGTGTTGTGACCATTTACAACGATATAAAAATTCTTGCCTAAATTTTTAACTTTAATTTTCCGTATACTACAGAAGTGTCTATGTCGTGCGGCACCGGCTATTCCGTCTTGACCATAGGGCCCCGCCTCTACTTCTACAAATCGAGATACACCATCACGCCCAATCTCCAGTTCTTTATATTTTTTCATAAAAACACGCTCCTTACTCCCACACGACAACTAATTATCCGATTCGGCCATTTTATTCAACGTCTCCGGCTCATTCCCGCTATCAACCTCAGCCACAGCAGTTTTTTCACAGGACAAACTCGCTACATACTCCACTAAAAGTTGTGCCAACCAATTGCCCCTACCAAGGCTTTTACCATTCACAACCTTCGTAGAATTATTAACCAAGCTATAACGGGCCAACACCTTGCCTTTTTCATCACGCAAGGTCATGCTCCCGCGCATTTCCCCGCGAATGGATGCCACCACGCGCCCGTCTTTTTTATACGGCAACATAACTTTATGCATCTTCATGTACTCCTCTTCGTCTTCATAATGAAGGCCTCGACTGCCTTCGATAAAATCTTTGCGAAACATAGTATCCCCCTTAACTCAGCATAGGCCTCTTCATCTATACATCTTTCTATATGCCACTTCATCTATACATCTTTCTATATGCCTCTTCATGTATGCATCTTCGTATATGCCTCTTCGCGTATATATCCGCCGGCAGGCCTGATTAACCAAGCACCTTTTGGATATATTCCATATCCTCGTCTTCCAGAAATTCTCTATAGCTGTCGGTGCGAATGATATACACATTGCCTTGCACCGGTTTGCCAAGCAGCTTTGAGGCCTTTTCGTTATAGGCCGTTTTGCCGATAGGCATCCACATGCCATAGTTTCGTTCACCAATGGTTACGTCTTCAAATACCATGCCTTCCGCCCGTTCTCTAAATTCCAAATACCCCGGCGCAACGCCACCGATGCTGTAAAAAACATTAACCGATATGACGTTATAGCTGCCATCCGCATTGATACGTAAAATATCGGCGGTGCCGTCTTCGATTGGGTCGTAAAAAATGCTTTTTTTCGTAAACATACACATCCTCCTCACTATACAAAATCCTATTTATTCTCTTGTTCTGCTTTAGCCATCGCGTTCTCAATGAGTGCCTTTTTGCCTTCTGAAATCGTATCTAATTGCCTTTGAATGTTTTCTTCTTCAGCTGCCATTTTCAAAAATTCCTTAGCAAGCATCTCTTGTTCGTCACGAGGCACGATTGGAATTTGAACCTCCCCTAAATCGGTGATACTGATTGTCTTCGTGCGCGATGAAGGATTCATGTTTTCACTAATTCGAGTCAATTGTTCTTTTGCCAAATCCGAAGTCAGATACATAAACAAATAGATGGGATTTATTTCATTTTCATCAACGGTCAGCTTATAGGTATTGCCGCTGCAATATACATTGCGCCCCTTCAAATCATCGATAAAGCCGAATTTAAACGGTGCCGATTTACTCATAATAATTGTGTTTGTCTTCAGCGGTTTCCGATTTCCCGTTACTGTGACTGTCGTAAGCGAAGGCATTTTCAAAACATCAATCGTGCGGTTATTTAGATGTTTCGGCGTAATGTATTTTGCCAAATCACCGGTATCCGCCGTATCCGACTCATCGACTTTTTCATCGGCGCCACGTCGAATCTTGCACACATCGCCGAGGAAATAGGATGGACCCTTAAACAGCTCCTCCGTATCAGTCGTTGCCGTAGCGTTTCTATTGGTGTATCGATCCGGCGCCAAATCACATTGCGGCCCTTCATCCCGGCCTAAATTCCATACGTTAACAATTTCTTCGTCATCAAAACGATGGTGCCGTCTATGAGACATAGGGGCCTTCAAGAGGTCTTCAACAGCTACATCCCTCACTATATCTTCAATGACAGTTTCGTCATCAGTCATAGTTCCCGTGTATTTTTCACCATAGCGATAAAGATCGGCAATCTGTTTTATATTCTCGTCCGATAAATAGTACACCGGCTCTCTCTTAGTCCTGATTTCACCGGCATTAATCATGCGTACGTAGCGATTATCTTTTTTTGAAAAAATCCAGAGGATAGCGGCTTTCTTATTTCCCGGAATCAGGCGATTCGATAATAAGATAACGCTCTCCACCAAACCTTCTTCAAGCAGTTTACGACGAATCGCCCTATAAAGTTTATCTGAAGCGGCCTCAGTCGATGTAAGGGCCATGAGTTTACCGCCGGGTTGCAGTGAATCCAACGCTTTAAGAACATAGGGCCATTCTCCGTTATGCATAGCTCTGTCTGAACTGCTATAAAACAACTCAGCCAGTGAGCTTTGTAAATAATAGCCACGATATTGAATCTCCGTTAGCAGGTTTTTACGCGGTGGGCAAATAACGGCGGCGGCCCCTTCACTATTGGCCTGTTTTTCAATAAAAAGGTTTCCCAGTTGAAGGTCTGCTGCTTCACCCACCATGCACATCCGAATTTTAGTAACTACATAGTTACTTTCTTTCACTTCAATCCCCGATACCTGTGGTTTTGAAGAATTTTTCAAGAGTGACTGAATCAGAAATTGACCTTGTGCAAACCCCCAGTCGTATACAGACTCTTGACCTCTTAACAATTCAACAAACAAGCGATTAATACTTCTTCCCACATTGTATTCAGACTTCGACCGAATAATTGGCTCGGCGAGAAGGATATAGGCAAATAGCTCTTCCGTTTTACAAGGCTCTAAAGGTGGTAATACGTTCGGATAGTATTGTCTCAAATCAATATAATCCTTTTTAATTGAAGGCAGCTTAACCTCTTTTGCAATGTAGTCCTCTGCCTCGCTTTCAGTAAGTCTATGACGTTTCATAGTGAACATTAACGTAGCAAACAAAATGCTGTCCTTGAACGGGATAAGTGGTAAATCATCGTCAGAATCATAATAGTAATATTCGAAAACACTCGCCACTTTGCCGACAAACTTTTCAAGAACATCCTCACTGAATTCTTTTAACATACCAATTGAATAACCTAACATAACTAACTCCTCCTTACGTGAATACAAATTCGTCCGTTTTTATCTAGTAAGCTAACTAGATGAATTTATGGGTTTACTAGATAGTTTTTACTAGATATTTTCTACTAGATGGTTTTTGCTGACTAGATACTTTTTAGATTTACTAGATAACTTTTGGGCTTACTAGATAATCTATTGACTAACACTTTTATTCTTTTTGGTTTTGTATAACCATTTTAAAGAATGCTAAAAAAATTTAAAACGTTCTTACTAGATGATTTTAAAACCTCCTTTACAGGATGAAGCAACACTCTTACTAGATAAACTAACACTCTTGCCGGATGAGCTAACACTTTTACCGGATACATTGTTTCAGGCCTACCGGTTATTGACTCATCCGTATATTACGCTTAAGCCTCTAAGGAGCTTTCTCCTATTTATGAGCTTCAACCCCTCTCTGCACTTTCATTGTACAACCAAAATTACACGAAGTCAAATGGTTTTAAACAACCATTTTTCACTTGGTTGTTGTTTGGGTTATTGTTTTGGTTATTGTTTTGGTTATTGTTTTGGTTGCTATTTTAATTCTAATCTACTAATTTATTTATCTATTAAATATTAAACTTGGGCCGATCTATTTAACTGATTTTTAAAGTAAAAAAGGCAATCATTTAATCAAATGATTGCCAAAATAACACTATTAAAATAATCGAGTAATATCTTTATTTAACAGGAACTGCTCTACGCCAACATAAACAATCCCATTATCATCACGCCAAGGTTTAATATAGTCACGTATAACCACAAGTTTGCCAAACGAATCCGGGATCCGCAGTAATGAAGCTATTTCCTGATTTCGTTTTTCAGGTTTATCAATCGATAGCGCCGATTGTATGTAGTATCTCTGATTGGATTGATTGACTATAAAATCAACTTCCAATTGCTTACGAGTATTTTTACCGGAATCAGTTCTAATATACTCCTCAACAACACCTACATCCACATTATAGCCCCGACGTACTAAGTCACAGTACAAAACATTTTCCATAATATGGTTTTCTTCCTGTTGACGAAAACTTAATCTTGCATTTCGTATACCCACATCAGTGTAATAATATTTTAACGTTGTTTTGATATATTTTTTTCCTTTAACATCATATCGATTAGCTTGCTTTATTAAAAAAGCATCAACAAAATAACTCAAATATCTACTGATTGTAGTCGAATTGATTTTAACTTTTTTTTCACTCAAAAAAGTATTAGCTAATTTTGTCGGATTCGTTAAAGATCCTATACTGGAAGCAATAATATTTAATAAATCTTCCAAAATGGACGTATCATTTTGAATTTGATAACGTTCTACTACATCCTTTAAATAGGTTCGCAAAAATAAATCACTTAAATACTTACTCTTTTCTTCGTGCGTTTGTAGTGAAAAAACTACCGGCATCCCGCCATAGGTATAATAATCAAGCCATGCATTGCGTTCCGGTCCCTCATATTTTTCATACATTTCTGCAAAGGAAAGAGGATATACTTGAATTTCATCCGCACGATCCCGAAATTGGGTAAGAATATCTGAAGATAGCATTTTAGAATTACTACCGGTTACATAAATATCCACATTAGGCAACTTCATTAACCCCAGCAAAACATCTATGAAGGTTAATTTTGCTGTATTATCATTAACGTATGGATTCTTAATCTCAGCTACAAATTGAATCTCGTCAATTAAAATATAATATTGTGTTGAAGTTCTCTCTATTTGCGATCTAAGATACGCGTCCAACTCGATTGGATTTCTATATTTGGCATTGCCAATTTCATCGAGAGCTAATTGGACAATTTGATTATCATGAACATTATTTTGATGTAAGTAATTAACAAATAATTTAAAAAGTAAATACGACTTTCCGCATCTTCGAATCCCCGTTATCACTTTGATTCTACCATTATGTTTTTTAGCCACTAATTTTTCAATATATTCCGCTCTGGCAAATTCCATTATATTCTCACCTCACTTCATATTTCGAAATTTTATTGCGGATTCCGCATTTTTTCCTCGACTATATTATAGCAATGATATTAACTTGCTTCAAGACAATTCGAATTTTTATTGCGGATTCCGCATTTTTTTGTCGAGTTTTTCTTCAAGCTTTTCTTCGGCATTTCTTCAAGTATGTAATAAATAGGCTTAAGAAACTTCCTCGTCAATCTACGGCCCTCAGACTATATTCGCATGCCTTTTACTTCACGCCCGATTGGTCTATTTATCACCTGTGAGTTCTAAATGGATATCGGCAGAGCTTATGAAAATATGATAAAATTAATACAAGCGATTCTTCATATTAAGGAGGAACCATACATGCGATATTTTTGGTTATTTATAGCAGTTTTTTGCTTCACCCTTTCAACGGAATCTTATTTTTCCGGTTTTGAAACAACAAGCCTTGTTATCCTTGGTTTTTTGGCTCTTTACCGTGCCATTCGTTGGAAAAAGAGTTTTAACCCTAAGCTAAAATTCAACAGCGGTAACAAAGAGCTGGACCGCTTCAACACGGAGCTTTTTAATAAAGCCATTACGGACTACAACAAAATGGAGCGGGAAATCAAAACGTTAAACGATAAATCGTTCCGCAAGCAGTTACAAAAAACACAAGGTATTGCCAAGAACTTTCTGACCTATCTGCAAGAGCATCCGGAACGTATCGGGCTGGCGCGCCGTTTCATCGATTATTATCAGGACCGCGCCATCTTATTGGTGCAAAAATACAAAGAATTGGATCGGACCGGTCTTCAGGAGCCAGAAGTGGAACATTCTAAACGAGAGATCAAACAGCTCCTCCATTATTACGACGAAGCCTATGCCGATCAGTTTACCAAGGTTCTTAACTCACAGCTCATCGATCTCGATGCGGAGATGAAGGTCATGAGGGAGAATATGTCGGCGGACGGGCTCAATCCGAATATTCAAGAGCGTCCACCAATCACTAAAGCGAATAATCCTCTCATCAATTCCCTGATTGAGCTTAGTGATAAATTTTTAAATCGTAAGTAAATGAACGCAGGATACCCACCCTAATGCAGGGTGCAGAATTCCCACCTAAGGCATGGCGTAGGATACCCATCTAATATATGGCTCAGAATCCCCACCTGTACCTTGCGTGAAGTTGGGCAGCAACATTGGTTAATTTTTAAATCGTAGACGAAAGTAGGGTGCAATTATGGCTGAAATTAATTTGAACGACCTCTTAGCGAAGAAACAGGCAGAAGCTACGGAAGATACACCAACCATTGAAACAACGGAATTGGTTCGCGTTAACCAACAAGTAGAGACGCTCACGCCGGAAGAACGTAAACAAGTAGATCAAATCAAAAACTCCATCGATTTAGTGACGTCCAATGCTATCGCCCAATACGGCATGGCGGCACAGGACAACATTGCGACGTTTTCAGACAGCATCTTGGCGACCGTGAAAAGCACGAATCACGAAGCGGCCGGCACCTTGCTTACCGACTTGGTAAAACAGGTTAACGAATTCGAAGCAGAGCAGGATGGCACTAAAGGCATGTTGGCCAATCTGCCGGTAGTCGGTTCCCTTTTCAAAAAAGTGGCGAACCTCAAAGAGTCTTACACTACGCTGGCTGTTCAAATCGATAAGATTCAAGCCGGTCTGGACAAGCAAAAAATGGTGCTCATGAAAGACGTGGCCATGTTTGACGGTTTGTTTGAAAAGAACCTGGAATACTTCAAACAGCTTCAGCTCTACATCCAAGCGGGCGAAGAAAAACTCCAGGAACTTAATGAAGTAACGATTCCTAAGCTGGAAGCCGATGCTCAGCTCTCCGATAATCCGATGGCTCACCAAGTGGTGCAGGATTTTAAAAACTCCGTGATTCAGTTTGAAAAGAAAGTGCATGACTTGAAGCTCAGCAAAATGATTGCCATTCAAACGGCGCCGCAAATCCGCATCATCCAAAATAACGACAAGATTTTGGTGGATCGCATCCAAACAGCCATCTACAACACTATTCCATTGTGGAAAAACCAGATGGTTCTTGCCCTCGGCCTCGGGCGTCAGCAAGAAGCGCTCAAGATGCAGCAAGCTGTTTCCGAAACTACCAATGAGCTCTTAAAACGCAATGCTGCGCTTCTCAAACAAAACTCGCACGAAACGGCCGTTGAAAATGAACGGGCCATCGTGGACATCGAGACAATTAAGCAGGTTAACGAAGATCTCATCGCTACCATCGAGGATACTATCCGTATCCAGAGTGAAGGACGCCAAAAACGCCAAGCTGCGGAACAGGAATTGCTGCAGATTGAAGGTAAGCTCAAAGACGCACTGCTTAAGAGTGCGGGGCGGGTGGAAGAACAAAAATAGTTGCTTTAATCATCAAATTGACTAGTATTGCTATACTATAAAATCTATATAAACAATTAGGCCTACAAAGTCAGAAATATCTAACTTTGTAGGCCTTTAGTTTTGTCAATTTATGTTCAATTACTGCCTGTTTTTAATACAAACTCTTCAGATTCTTTTATACATTCAATTTAAACAGCCCATGACGGTTACAATAGGCATAAATAATGCCATGCCCACGACTCATAAAACGGCACTCTGCATTTTGTTCAGGATAAAGTTTCACTAATGTATATCTATCTGATGTCACATACGCCATAAAGGAAATATAGTGCTGTTTCGTCATGGGATGCTCCATATGCACGAAAAAGTCATGCTCAATCTTCTCAACGTTAATGATATGTTCCGGAGATTCTTCCGGTGAATCTTCTTCTACAGTAAGAACCGGTAGTTTAACACCGCAGCAATTGAAGTCACCTTCACCAAAACTTGTAATGATATTGCCGCAGATTGGGCAGACATAAAATTTGAGTTTTTTTACATTGGCGGAGCAGTTATCATTGATAGCATATTCGCCGGCAAACAATTCTGCTACGGAGATACTGAGTGCCTCCGCCAATGGCGTAACCAAAGTAATATCCGGTAGACCCTTGCCGGTCTCCCATTTAGAAATCGTCTTGTCACTGATAAGTAGCTTTTCAGCTAATTCTTTTTGCGTGAGCTTCTTGCGTTCACGCAGTTCTTTTAACATCGTGCCTGATATATAATTCATAGCCATTACACCTCTTTCTTTTGCTATGGCTATCTTAAGATAAAATGGGGGTACTGGCTACCTACGCTGCGTAGAATGTCGAAAGAATCTAAGCTTTTATCATTAAACTATTCCCAAAACATTATTTATTCGAATGATTTTTCCGCTTCAGTCTCTTTTAAAGTTTTACCGTCCTCGTTTTTCCATACTGCTGGCCCACTAACATTATATCCAAGGACAAAACATGCAGCGGTGGAAGAACTCGAAAATAATATATCTTCAACTGTTTTCCAATCTTTAATTCTACCAGCTTTATAATGTTTATCTCTTAATTTAATCAATCCGGAACTGAATGATCTAGGGGCTGTTCTTTCATTAACAGAAGCTCCTGACAACAATACAAAACCTTCAGATGTAATCATAGCTGTAGCTGTTGCACTTCCAATATTTAAATATAACTTAGGATATTCTTGACGTGTTATCTCATTCTTTTGAACAATAGGTTCTAAAACTTTATACCCTAACGTATTAATTAAAACTTTAATATTATCAAGAAATTCTTCCATAGCAGCAATTTGAGATTCTTTTAAAATCGTTTTGCGATAAGTATTTTTAGTTAACACCAAATAACGTTTGCTATCTCTAGCCATATCAACTAATCGAGACTCAAGATATCTAATAAGAGCTTTATTTAAATCTCGACCTACAAATAATACTACTGTATTCCAATAATACGTCTCTTTTTCAGCCGCATAATCTCTTAAATGCTGCATTAATCTTTCTTGAATATTTTCAGCTTCACCAATGTACACAGAATCAGTGTCATCCTCTTCCTTGCAAAACAGAAAATATACACCGGCTCCCTTTATATCTGTGCGTTTACATTCACTCACTTCAATTCTTGGAATCTTAATTGCTTTACCGTTCCAATTTGAAAACTCAGCCGTAATAAGACTATCAGCTGTCCCATTGGCCAAAAATAATTCAATTGATTTACCCCTAGCCATTCGTATACACTCCTTTATAATCATTCGCACTTCATATTTATCCGCAAATCTCCGCAATCCCCCTGGCTATCCGCCAATCTATATCCTTAAAATGGTTTCCTTCATTCATTTCAAAGGTTACATCTATATTCTGTTCTCTTAAATGCTTAACAATAGCTTCTGTATTATCCTGTACCGTTTTAAGAATCTGATGTTTCGTTTTAGATTCCTTATCACCTAAAGAGAAGTATAATTTTTCCGGAATACGCTTCATTTGATGCGATTCAACATATTCCTTAAAGTCCGGGAACCAGAACGAACTGGACATGCAGGCAGCCCGTTCAAATACATCACAGTTATAAAGAGCATACAAAGCAAAAAGTCCCGCCATAGAATAACCGGCAATATATGTTTTTGTCGGTGTACCGTCTATTAACTCAAGTCCTTTTGGCAACGCCTCATTTAGGAGCCAATCGAGATACACAGAAGCATCGCCGGTAAATGGCGGCTCTTGTTTTGAAATGAGAGGAATTTCCCACGGTGACAACTCAGAATTCCAATTAAGCTTACTGATAACAAGAAGATTTATATCAAAATCGCCCATTTTCTGAAGTTCTGCCAACACGCCGGAACTATCGTCTTCAAACATATTCAGTACAACTAATGGTTGATTGGGCTTTTCAGCTTTATATAAGGTTATATCCTTGCCTGATAGTTTAAAACACTCTTTCATAAGTTCCCCTTCCATATGATTACTTTTCAATATCAGCCTCTAAGTCATCAATATCGTCATCATCGTCGTTCAAATATCCCCATATTTCTTCGCGATTATATTTTTCAAGCAAAAAATTACAAAGTTCAGCCAAATACATAAGATTACATTGGTATTCCACTTCAGGTCCCGGATTTACCTCAAATTCAACCAAGGTAAACATACTCGGATCATTCTCATCGACACCAATATAAAACAACTTCTTTTCTAATTCCACAAGGTCTTTTTCTAAACGCCTACGGACCATTATTAATTCTTCAAGTGTGTCATTCTTATGCTGTTCTACAAACTCTTCCGGACTTATCATCATAATAGTACCCTCTTGATTTTATACACTTTTAATAGTAATACGTCTGATCAATATAATAACGCCAGCCAATTTGATTCATGCCATACTCAAATACCCCATTATGAGGGATTACTACGGTAGTGTGTCCACCTCTCATCGTATTTGTACGATAGCGCCACATATCGTTTCTGAACTTAGAAAAATTCCAAACCACGATTTGCTTTAATTGGCCATTTTTGACGAACTTAGTGGACACTGAAAAACCTCGACCATTCGAATCAGAACTATATGTTATTGTATCGTTCATAACATATATATCAATATTTTCATAATTCCAATGATCTACCCAAACATCCGTAGCGCTTGCCGAATTCATACCGGCGAACATAAAAACTAACCCTAAACAACAAATAAATAATCCCTGCCATAACCGCTTCATATACCTCATCCCTTTCAATCAATGAAACGCACTACTTGATATTTACTTACAGTATAGCACAAGCGTTTTGTCCGGTACACAAAAACATAGTTCTCATGCCACTAGCAAGTTAGTCAGCGCTTTTATAAATATTTCTGTAATGAGTGTAAATATCTGATATTTTTTCCACACGATATAGCAACGGGTTTCCAGCTTAGGCGACAGCGGTCGCCATATTAACTCATCACACTGCGGCACTAAATGTTCAAAAATAAGCTGCAGGCCTACGCCGTTTTTTACAAACTGACTGCCATTATAAAACAAGTTTACATTCCCGATAAAGTTCAACTGATTCACTTTTTCACCACACCAACGGGAGATATCATTTTGAATCGTCTGCTCCGAAGCAATCAGGTTTTCACTAACAAGATCATCAAAAACAATGGCCTGTTTCGCTGCCAATGGATGGTCAGGCCGTATCAATACACCATAGGTATCAGTGCCCGGCAGTTCAATATAATTAAAGTTATCAAGGCTCGGCGGCTCCACAATTAAGGCGAAGTCCAATATGCCTCGCTCAATGCGCTCAATAACCTGCTCGGTATTGCCGCTGGTAATGTGAAAATGAAGTAACGGATACTGTAGTTGTAACTCGTGAAAAACAGTGGCAATATGATGAACCAAATACGTTTCTGCACAACCGAAACGAATCTCGCCACCTATGAGATTATCCATGTCTTGAAATTCCTGCATCGTTTTATCGACCAAAGACAGAATATCCTCCGCTCGTTTTCTCAGCAAAACGCCTTCCTCCGTGAGCACAAGATTACGCCCCTGTTTTTGAAAAACCTTCTTCCCCAAGGTATCTTCCAACTGTTTCATCTGAACAGAGAGGGTGGGTTGTGATATATGCAATTCATTGGCAGCCGCTGTCATACTGCCTTCCCTTGCTATCGTCAGGAAATGGCGCAAAATAGTGGTATCCATACTGCATCCCCTTTCGGTTTAATCGATTAAGATTTTTAATAGATTTCAATTTATTATTGATATTGGTAATTTATCTTTGTAGCCATTATACTATGGTCATACAGTTGAAGTAAACAAACAACGACCAATTAGAAAGGGGTGACACGAATGCCCGAAGCTTCAGATATTAGGGGTATCATTCGACAAAATCTCCTTGATGCCGGCTGTAGTGAAACGATGACAAAATCTTGTATGGATGAATTCACACAAGGTAAACGAGTCCAGCTACACAGACGCTTATTGGCTCATCGTAAGGAATTATTGAATGTACTTCATTGTAAACAACAACAAATCGACTGTCTGGATTATCTTATTTATCAATTAACAAAATCTAAAAAGTAAACGATTACGGAGGAGACCCTTATGAAGAAATTATTCAAAACGAAACGAATTCTTATGACCTTAGCATTAGGCACACTCATGACAGCTACCGGCATCGCGGCCCAAACAGTTTCGGCGGCCGGCCCTGCAGTAGCACAAGCCAACGCACTCATTTCACCGGGTGTAATCACCGAAGACCTTAAACTTACCAACGAATGGGATAAAAAGTTTAAAAAGAGCGATAAAGTAAATCATCAAAAAGTAACGTTCCACAACCGCTACGGCATTACTCTCGCAGCCGATATGTATGTGCCTAAAAATATCAAAGCCGTCGAAAAATTACCGGCTATCGTAGTGGTGGGCCCGTTCGGCGCCGTTAAGGAACAGGTATCCGGCCTGTATGCCCAAACTTTGGCAGAACGCGGTTATATTGCCATCGCCTTTGACCCGTCTTTCACCGGTGAAAGTGGCGGTAATGTCCGCAATGTAGCATCGCCGGAAATCAACACGGAAGATTATTCTGCCGCCATCGATTTTCTTACCACACAAAGTCTGGTTGATACTGACCGCTTAGGCATCTTAGGTATCTGCGGCTTCGGTGGGATTGCCTTAAATAACGCTTCCATGGATACTCGTGTAAAAGCCAGCGTTATTACAACTATGTACGACATGACCCGTTACTATGCGAATGGCTATAACGATGCCAATGACAGCGCCGAAGCACGTCATCAGACGTTAGAAGAGCTTAATGCACAGCGTACGGAAGATTATAAAAACGATACCTTCGTCCGCACCGGTGCCAATGTAAATCCGGATTTATTACCAGCTGATGCACCGAAATTTATCCGCGACTATGCTGAGTATTATGCAACGGACCGAGGCTACCATCCACGTTCCGTCAACTCCCTTGGCGGTTGGAATAAAACATCCGCCTTATCTTTTATCAACATGCCGTTCTTACAACGCTCCGATGAAATTCAGAGTGCCGTATTGATCATCGCCGGTGAAGAAGCGCATTCCCGTTACTTCAGTGAAGATGCCTTCAAAAAACTTAAAGGGGACAACAAAGAGTTGATTATTGTTCCGGGTGCATGGCATACTGATTTCTATGATAATCCAAACTACATTCCGTTTGATAAAATCGATGCATTCTATCAACAATATTTGAAATAAGTAAAACCTGAAAAAGGTCTCACTCAGATATTAATCGAGTGGGACCTTTCATTTATTTGTAGTATTTTATTTAAGCAATGACAGGAACGCCCTTTCCATTCCACTCATTTTTTATCTTCGGACCACCATTGGTCTCATTACCTCTCATTATACATGACTCGGGCATACAGCAAAATCGTTTTTCCTAAATATACAAATGTACTTGATAATTTTACAAAAACAACGATTTCTTCTTGATAATACACTGAAGTAGTTCTATACTTAAAGTAGCAAATAGTCGGTAGTAAGTACTATTCTTTTTACACTTAAAGGAAGTGAATTCTTATGTCTGAACACGACAATCAACAAGACAAAAAGCACGTTCACGATCATAACCATGATCACCACCACAATCATGAGCATCTTCACGATCATGACCATGACCACCATCATCCTCATACTCATGAACACGCTCATGATCACGCACACGACCACGACCATGAACATGATTGTCTCGCCGACCACGTACATCCTCATGACCACAATCATCCTCATGTACATGGCGACGTTAACGACTACATGAAAGCCGTTGCGGAATATCGCAAAACTTTTGCCTCCAAACAAGACGTTTTGGACAAAACGCCGGATCCTGCGGTACGTGAAATGATTCTTCGTATGGAACAAATCGGTTGCGATACTACTTTTGATCGTTTTGACAAACAAAAACCACAGTGTACCTTCGGTTTAGCCGGTGTCTGCTGTAAAATCTGTAACATGGGTCCATGTAAGATTACACCACAAGCGCCACGCGGTGTCTGTGGTGCCGATGCAGACCTCATCGTATCTCGTAACTTATTGCGCAGTGCCGCTGCCGGCGTGGCTCAACACGGTGCGCACGCTCGCGAAGTTATTTTATCCTTAAAATTTGTTGCTGAAGGTCGTTTGAATTTACCGATTATCGGTGTTGAAAAATTACACCAAGTTTGCAAAGCCTTTGGCATCCCGGATGACACGGATGATGTTAAAGCCTTAGCCGGCAAATTGGCTGATGTTCTCTTGGCCGACTTATCTCGCGCCACACCGGATGACTACGAAGCCATCAAAGCCTTGGCTCCGGCTGAACGCCAAAAAGTTTGGCAAGATTTGGACATTATTCCAATCAGTGCTTATAACGAAGTATTCGATGCTTACCACCGCACCGGTTGCGGTACCGATGGTGATTGGGAAAGCATTATGAAACAATTCTTGCGTTGCGGTCTTGCTTTCTGCTACACCGGCGTAGTCGCTGCCGATATTGCTACCGATGTTCTCTTCGGTATCGGTCATCGGGCGACTTCAAAAGTAAATGTCGGTGCTTTGAAAGAAGGCTATGTTAACATTGCCGTTCACGGTCATTTACCAACCTTAGTGAGCGAAATCGTTCGTGTCGGCCGCACTCAGGAATTCATCGACATGGCGAAAGCCCATGGTGCCGAAGGGATTCAGTTCTACGGCGTATGCTGTTCCTGCTTGTCCGCTATGTACCGTTACGAAGGCGTTATTCCTTTGTCAAACGCCGTTGGTGCCGAACTCGTTTTAGGTACCGGTGCGCTTGATTTATGGGTAGCCGATGTACAGGACGTATTCCCTGCCATCATGGATGTGGCGCGTTGCTTCAAAACAACGGTCGTGACTACTAACGATGCAGCTCGTCTCCCAGGCGCTGAACATTATGCGTATGATCATCATCATTCCAACATTGAAGACACTGAAAAATTGGCGCGCAAAATCGTAACCCGCGCTATCGAAAGCTTTGCTAATCGTCGCGATGTGCCGGTTTTCATTCCACCATACAAAGTAACCGCCGATGTAGGCTTCAATGCTGAAAACATTGCTGAAGAATTCAATGGTTTCGGTGCTTTTGTAGATGCTTTGAAGAGCGGTCAAATCAAAGGTATGGTTAACATGGTTGGCTGTAACAACCCGCGCGTTATTTACGAACGAGCCATTGTTGATATTGCCGACGAATTATTGAAAAACAACATTTTAATTTTCACAAACGGTTGTGCATCCTTCCCACTCTTAAAATTGGGCTATTGCAGTAAAGACGGTGCGTCCAAAGCCGGTAAATCCTTACAGGAATTCTTGGGCGGCAAATTACCACCGGTATGGCATGTAGGCGAATGCGTAGATAACACGCGTGTATCCACCGTTTTAGCCGGCGTCGCTCAGGCAGCGGGCAAAGACATTAAAGATATGCCTTACGCCTTCACCAGTCCTGAATGGTCCAATGAAAAAGGTCTCGACGCTTCCCTTGCATTCCGCATGTTCGGTATCAACTCCTACCACTGCGTAGAACCACCGGTACAAGGCTCCACTAATGTGGAAAACTTCTTAAAACACGACACGAAAGACACGCTCGGTTCTGTTATGACCGTTAATACGGATCCAAAAGCCTTGGCTAAACAGATTATCGAAGGCATCGAAGAAAAACGTCGTAAGTTAGGTTGGGACTAGTGGAAGCCTTATTAGTATAAACTAGTCAAAATTTCTGGTTTGTAAAAACTAAGTGAGAATTGCTAGTTACTATAAACTAAATCAGAATTACTTTTTATGTGCGAATCGATATAGAAAGTGATTTAATTCAGCTCTTATAAAAACTAAAAATAGTATTCAATAAATCCCTCCTCTTAACGTTAAGGCTCAGATTCTAACGTAAGGGGGAGGGATTTTAATGTCAATTTACTAATTCCATCCCTATCATCGAAGCCGCCTTTAATCCTTATAACTCTTTTCATGTTATAATTGTTCTAAGAAAGAATTAGTGAGTATATGAAATAAAATATTTTTAGGAGGTTCAATATGTTTTTTCCTTTCCCGGACGGATTACATCCTCAAGGAGATGTAATTATTTATCAATCAAATGATACCAATATTACCACTAATGTGCTTTTTAAAAATGAGACATTTTGGATGCCTCAAAAAGATATAGCTCAATTGTTCAATGTTGAACGTTCAACCATCAGCCGCCATTTACAAAATATTTTTAATGAACACGAACTTGATAAATCAGTGGTATGTGCAGAAATTGCACATACCACTAAACATGGTGCTATAGATGAAAAAACTCAGACCAAAAATGTCACCTATTATAACCTTGACGCCATCATCGCCGTTGGCTACCGAGTTAATAGTAAAGAGGCTACTCAATTTCGTATATGGGCCACAAATACACTACGAGAATATATTGTAAAAGGATTCGCCTTAAATGATGATTTACTAAAAAATGGTCGTCAATTCGGCAAAGACTATTTCGATGAATTATTAGAACGTATCAGGGAGATTCGTGCTTCTGAAAGACGTTTCTATCAAAAAATTACCGATATTTTTTCACAATGCAGCTATGACTACGATAAAAATAGCCAAGAGGCTCAACTATTCTATTCTACTGTTCAAAATAAGCTCCATTGGGCCATTACAAATCATACGGCGGCTGAAATTATTCATGAGCGTGCGAATCATCAAAAACCACATATGGGATTAACAACGTGGAAAAATATGCCTGATGGCAAAATACTCCAAAGCGATGTTATCACTGCAAAAAACTATTTGACTGAATCCGAGCTACGAGAATTAAACCGAGTAGTAACAATGTTCCTAGATTATGCGGAAAATCAGGCAGAAAGACAAATTGCCATGAGCATGTCCGATTGGTCAGGCAGACTTGATAATTTCTTGCAGTTCAATGAGTATGATATTTTAAATAACGCAGGAAAAATATCCGCCGAGGTAGCAAAATCACTTGCTAAAAGTGAATATAAAAAATTTCGCGTCATCCAAGACAAAGAATATATCTCTGATTTTGATAAAATAGTCAAGAAAATTAAGTAAAAAACTATCTCGCCTAATACAATAGATATTATATTTTGCATTACAATTATTTAATATCATTCCTCAATATTGCATTTTTATTCTCTTGAGTCTATAATTACTTTTAAGAGGTGGAGGGTGTTTCACCCTCTTGCTTTTTTACTTTTTAGAAGCCTTGTAAATCAGTATTGCAGCTGCCAGATTGATGATACTAATTACAAGGCTTATATCTTTTTATATTCATCAAGTGCTCTTAAATTTTCAAAAAGGGACCCTCCGCCGTTATGGCGCTGGGTCCCTTTTACATATATTCATTTATGCTATATTCTCGAAAAGAACGTAAACTGAAATCTCTACCGGGAATCAGTCTTTTTATTTGCCGGTCTTATCTCCTGTATATTCAATGACGATAATAGCGCCCTTATTTTCCATTTCTGTAATCGGCTTGCCATCTTTACCTAGCGCATTACCGCCGTTATCCGTAGCAACGTAGATCTTTGTAGTATCCGGGCTTACAAGAACATTGCGGTAACGGTTATTAGTCTTGAATAATTTTTCTACATCGCCCTGAACTTGTTCACTTTTACCATCAAGTTTCACACGATAAATGGCACCATTCTTAAGCGTCGTAATGAGCAAGGAATTCTGCCACTCTGTAATCTTCCCGTCTGCCGGATAGTAGGCAACACTGGAAGGAGCAATGGTTGGCCAACCTACATAGTAAAGTGGTGCATAGGTTTCATCGGCAAAATCATAGCCATTGCGAACAACGTTAAAGGATTTAAGCGGATCTTTAAGGTTCGGAGCATTAAAGTCTGTTTCCAACTGAGTCGGAACGCCTGCCGGAATATTGTTTGAATCAAATTTTGCCTGCAATTCTTTGGAAGCCTGGGAATAGTTGGCATACACATAGGATTCATTATCTCTATAACCTGCCACATACGGCCAGCCATAGTTGCCGCCTTTTTCAATAAGGTTCAGTTCATCATCTGTAGACGGACCATGTTCGGTCGCAAAGAGTTTATCACCAACAAAGGCGAGCCCCTGAGTATTGCGGAACCCATAGGCATATACATGACTTTGGACACCATTTAATACAGGGTTATCTGAAGGAATGGAGCCATCTGCATTGAGACGCAAAATTTTGCCCGGATAGAGACTATAATCATTAGCGGCTACCTGCTCTGCTGTTGGTAACATCTGAGCCTGGATTTCCTTGGCTACGCGAGTCCCCTGATTATTCCCTTGGTCACCGATGGTATAGTAAAGCTTACCATCCGGTCCGAAACGAAGTCGACCGGAGTTATGATCAACGCTGGCCGGCAGATTATCGAGGATAGCTGTTTCATCACGAAGTGTCTCGGTCTTAGGATCATAAGTCATACGGACAATACGAGCATGCTTTTCACCATTCACTTCATAGGTATAAGCCGTGTAGACATAATTATTTCCTTTAAGGAACTGTGGGTCCAGTGCGAGGCCCAGAACGCCTTGATGAGGCGGCGCCGCCACGGCATTATTAAAGGTGTACAATACCTTATGCTTACCCTTTTTCGGGTCAACCTTAGAAATCGATTTTGCCTGACGTTCGGTTACCCACAACGAATTATCCGGTCCCCAAAGAACTTCCCACGGAGAACCCAAGCCATCTACAAGGACAGTCGCCTTAAAAGGCGCTGCAATATTGACCTTGTCTCCATGGGCTGCCTCAGCCACCATACTAAAACCTGCTGTTGCCGTAATGGCAAAAAGACCACAAAGTACTTTTGCTGCTAATTTCTTCATACGGTTCTCCTTTCACATAAAAGTCCTTCATACTTAGCTATCTCTAATCGATTATTTTCGACTAGAGATAGCCTATAACCGTGCTGAATCGTGAAGTCTTTCCGGTCCTCAAGACGGTAAGCTGTACTTCACATTTCATTCATATCTCTTATTATTATAAATAAAAAACAGTTACTTGTATACTGAACACCTAAGCGAAAGTGTCTATAGTTTATTTTATTGACTCTATCTCGTATGATTCTTCAACTTTAGCCTTAACATATTCTTCAAACATATACGGTGCTTCCTCTTCTTTTAAGATACTACCAATATGCATGGCTCGATTCTGTAGCACATTTTCTTCATCAAGCAATAAATTTCTTAGGAATAACTCAAGGAATTCCGTTGTTGCAAAAACACCGTTTTTCAAATCGCTATAATTAGCCCTAACCAACGCGTTTCTAAAATACCAAGCATGCTTGGCAAAAATATTGTTCGTAGCAGCAAAGCCCAATGTGCTCAAATACTTAATAAAGAATACAGCCGTTGTCCGTGTATTACCTTCGCCAAATACATGAATTTGCCACAAGCCGGCTACAAATACGGCAAGATGGTGAATAATCTCATCCATGGACAGATTTTTATAAGAAAACTTCTTTTCTTGTGAAAAATCATACTCCAGCGTTGCCCGTAGTTCTGAAGCACTGGCGTAAAGAACAGTTGCTCCGTTCAGCACCCATTCTTTTTTTGTAATATTATAATCACGATATGTCCCTGCATGAGGATAGATGCCCGTAAAAAGCTTTTTATGAATGGCCA
This sequence comes from Veillonella sp. LMAG:90, assembly GCF_008679445.1. Taxonomy (NCBI): domain Bacteria; kingdom Bacillati; phylum Bacillota; class Negativicutes; order Veillonellales; family Veillonellaceae; genus Veillonella; species Veillonella sp. LMAG:90. Next base: position 778,858 of record NZ_NAND01000001.1, on the reverse strand, counting down.
GATACTCATTTGGGGTAAAGCTGAAAGCATGTTCTGAAAGAAGTGCTGCAATACGAACAGACACTTTATCGGCTTCTTCTGTCCGATTCGACGCATCCGTGTTCGGCTTCGCCTCGTAATAATTTTGCAAAAGTTGCTGAGCATCTTCCAAGGAAATCTCGCCTTCAATATTTCGAATCGCCGTATCCAATAAATACTTCGAAGGCTGCAGACCATCAACGGCCTGCAGGCCGATAGCCGTCTGCCATGCATAACCTTTTTCACGCTTAGCCGGTTCGGATTCTTTTATATATTCTTTGAAGGGATCTTGGTCCGGCACATCTTTGGGATGTTCAACGGGGTGTTCAAATGCATCTTCATACGATTTTTTCGGCACCATATATCACCTCATCATTTTGATTAACAGCAACTCTTTATTAGTTGTCGTCGACTCTTGTTATTAAAGCCACGGCTTCAACATGTGCACTCATGGCAAACATATCCACCGGCTGCACGGTTTGCACTTCATAACCGAGCTCACGTAGCACGCAAATATCGCGCGCCATGGACGCCGGATTACAAGACACATACACCATATGTTTCGGTTTCATGGTGGCCGCCGCTTTTAAAACTTCCTCTTTACAGCCTGCCCGAATCGGATCAAACACAACCACATCGGCTTTCACGCCCCGTTTCACGAGTTGCGGCATTTCTTTGGCCGCATCAGCGGCGATAAATTCAACATTCGTAATGCCGTTGCGCTTCGCATTCGCTTTGGCATCTACAATGGCAGGTTCCACAATTTCAATACCGATAACATGTTTTGCCTGTTTTGCCAAAAACAGAGAAATCGTACCGGTACCGCAATATGCATCGATAACCGTTTCTTCACCGGTTAAATTAGCATATTCCAACGCTTTCTTATATAATACGAGGGTTTGTTCCGGATTGACTTGGAAAAACGAATGCGGCGATAGTCTGAATTTCAAGTCGTCAATGGTGTCGCTAATCGTTTCGTCACCCCAAAGCAATGTGCAATCACGGCCCATAATAACATTCGTTTTACGCGAATTATGATTGAGCACTATGCTCGTTACTTGCGGCAAGTGTTTACGAATTTCAGAAATCCAGTGCTCTGCTTGCGGCAATGTTTTGGCTGTGCTTACGATAATAACCATCCAGCCGTTTTCACCGATACGGCCGATAATGTGGCGAATCATGCCCTCGCCGGTCACTTCATTATATGGTGTGAGTCCGGTTTCACGAATTAAACGCTCGCAAACGGCAGCAATCTGATTATTCCCCTCATTTTGAATCGCACAATTTGTGCAAGGCACGATGTCATGAGAGCCCATGGCGTAGAAGCCTAGCACCGGCTTTAATTCATTAGCTCCCCCCGCCTGAGTTTTGCCTGTTTGTCCCTGTAACTTTGAGCCGGTATCAACACCCCAACCCACCGGAATCTGCATTTTATTCCGATAATGCCAAGGTTGTTTCGGGCCTAAGGCGGGCTGCACCAAATCAGGATTTGTTTTACCGATACGCTCCATAATGTCGCGCACTTTTTGTGTTTTCAAACGCAATTGCTCTTCGTACGTCACATGTTGCAAAGTACATCCGCCGCAAGTACCATACACCGGACAAACCGGTTCAATGCGATGTGGTGACGGTTCTAAAATTTCAACCAACGTCCCCACGGCATAGTTCTTTTTCACCAATGTAATGCGGGCACTGATACGTTCCCCGGGGAGGGCAAACGGCACAAACACCGTAAACCCTTCATAACGGCCCACGCCTTCACCGCTGTTACCTAAACTCTCAATTGCAATTTCATAGACTTGGCCCTTTGCTACAGGCACATTCTGTTTCATGATGATTATCCTTTCTTACTGTAAGAAAATTAAAAACTACTTTCTTTTATTATATAACAAAATATAGGGGATAACTAAACGTCGCCTCATCAAGTTGAACTATCCGGAAATTCCGGATAGTTCATTTCTTCCTCCCTATAACCAATTCTTTTACTCTAAATCATATCACGTGGGCTTCCTATTAATTATTATCGTTATCATATCTAATGGTACTCATTTATTAGTTCTATTATACAACAAAATACACGGGCTCCGTGCATTTTTAAAAGGGCTTTACCTTAATGCACGGAGTCCGTGTATTTGAATTTTCACTCACCAAAAATTGATTTAAAACTATATCTTTTAACATACTGAGTCTTACTGTCAATGCTGAAGATTGGCCTGAATAATTTCATTCAGACTAATATGTTCATTCCGATACCGGGCACACCGATTATAGTCATAGCGACATGAGTATGCCAACCGCTATAACTGCCCGGTTCAAACGTAATCACATTAGTCTGCGGTCTTCCTTTCTGACAGCAACGGGCCATCATCCTAACCCCCAAATAATCGTTTACACTTTAATCTGCCGCTGCCAAAAAGATACAGCTCGATCGAGCCACCCCTCCGCAACAGTTCCTTCGCCAAGACCAAAGCCATGGGGCAATCCGGGGAACACTTCGATGGCGGCATCGGTTCCATTAGCCTGAATATCCTTAATTCGTCGTTTCATGGTGCCATACCACGCAATACGATCCGCCGTTCCCACACAGTTATACGTAGGCGGCTCGTTACCGGTTACATCGCCCAAACCGGTATACTCCATGATAACCGCAGCCGGCTGTGGATAGGATTTTTCACCAAAAGATTTCGTCCCATACGTACCGACCCAAGCTGCCATTCGAGCACCGGCCGAACCGCCCCACAGTGAATAATCACGGACATCAACCTGAAGTTCCTTTGAGTGCTCATGGATAAAAGCAACAGCTCGTGACAAATCCTCACAGGCTTCGCGAGCAGCGACGCGATAGATGAGAGCAAAGGCGTTATAGCCTCGTTTAGCCAATGCTTGGGCATGAGGAAAACTATCGTGCATGGCACCGACATAGGCAAAACCACCGCCGGCGCTGATAATGGCGGTCTTGCCGTGAGGCTTACCGCGAAAGAAAAGTAAACCTGTGTTCTTTTTATTAAGATCGACAGCCTTTTCTTGCGGGCTATAAATATCATAAAAAACGGTCTCACCGGCAAGGACTCTTTCTTTCAGCTCATTGACAATACTCACCGTCCGCTCCGGTTTTATATAGCTATACCAAATAAAATAGTTTCCTAAGTCTTTTAAATTTGTCTGTGGCGGTATCGCCAAATCTACCGGAAACAAAAGCCGGCCGAAGCCGGCAAATGCCTCATCTCGGATGACATCGCGAACTTTTGAACCCATTGAAAATAGCTCTTTTGTCATCTTATTATTTTCCCTTTCTTTAACACTTATTACGATCTAATAATGTTTTTTAATTCTTTTTACTCTTTTAACGACTTTATTGTGTTAAATTCTTTATTTTTTAAATTATTTTGCTCTTTTAGCTATCTATATTCTAGAGTGCGCCTTTATGAAAGTACAGTAACAATTATGCAGACTACTATAATTTTTCTTTATACCGAAACATCAAAATGCACCGTCGCCCCCATCCCATGCACTGGCTGGCAATAAATCCTTGCGTTTCGAGGATTTAAATGGCAATACAATGCTTTTAAGAGGTCGCTTAGGATTTTGGAAGCATATTACGGATGAAAAATTAGCCTTATAATTACTAACAACTTAACATCATAAATAATTCCGCTAATAAAAAACGATTCCGTTTTGTGAAATCTCTCTTAAAGGTAGATTTTAACATCTAACTTTGAAGAGCCTCCAACTTAACGGAACCGTTTCTTTTTAAAACAACTGCTTCAATAATTTTTCGTACTCACTATATACTGCCGGATTGTATGGCGACAAAGTTTCTAAAAACGCCTGATTGTGTTTCTTATGAATTTCAATTTGAGCATCGTAATTCTTAATTACGTCGAGTAATACGTCGGCCCCTCGTTGAGCATCAAATTCCGGATAGTAAAAACCAACGCCCGCATCAAGTAAAATCGGCGAATTGTGTACTAGCGGATAATTGCCGTAAAGGGCTTCGTAATAGGTATAATTAAGCCCCAGTTCCCACTGAAAAGCCAGCATGATATCGGTGTAACGCGACAAAAAGTAGGGCAATAGATGTCTAGTTGCAACGGTCATAACATTGTTTTTTACCAGTGTGGTATAACCGATAAAATTGTGAAAACCGGAAATATCTCGTACATCATAGGTGTTACACAAATACACGTGGGAAATAGCCTCCGGATCTTTTTTATAGGCTGCCTCGGCAATGAGGACCGGCGTATAGCAATTTTTTAGAACCGATATATTCGGCTCAATCACGGTTATGCGACGGCCCCGTTTCGATTTGTCGGGATTATAACCAAAACTCAAACCGTCTTGCAGGTTAGCCACTTGTCGGTCAAAAAAGAATGGGCTCCACACATGCGGTACTTTGTAGGCTTTTGTCCCGGTCATGACTTCCAAATAGTCTTTGTTAGTCTTATATACTTGAGGAATTAACCAGACTTGATCAAACGTGCACCCGTTAAAACCGCGACCGCCATCCTTTTTATTCACGAATTTTTCCATATCCATGATAAAATCACTACCCATGCGGAAGGTAACAATTTTGGCGCCATATTTGCGGAATTCTTTTTCATACTTTGGTTCTAACGTAAGCGTACCTTCAATCAAGACATCGGTGGTTTTTACAACTTCTTCGTATGGGAAAATATCGACGCCCATGGCTTCGATTTCCAGTTCTTTAGGCAATGTCTTTAAATCATTGCCCCAGAACACGAAGTATACATCGTCAACGCCGTCAATTTGAGCGAGCATTTCACGTAAAAAATACATATTCTGACCGGCTCCATTGGACCATATGTGTTTGTACGTTGAGCCCCAGAAAAATGTGATGCCAATGCGAAGCCCTTGTCTGTTTGATTTATTTCCACTATTGTTCTTACCTAAACCCATATAAATATCCTTTTTGTTATTCATCGTAACTAGATTAAAATATGATGTATTTTATATTAATATATCACATATTATAGCTTACATAACGCTTTTTTCAGTAAAACTTTATTCAAATACACAAATCGTTTATTTGAATTTTCAGACAAATTATGTGAAATACATCCTTATTAGCATAAATACTGTATTAAGAATTTATTTTGGACATCAGTACTTTCACTTGAGCCTGCAATTCTTCAATCTGACTGGCTTGAGTGTTAATTGTCTTTTGCTAATCTTGAATTTTATCTTTCAAGTCATTGGTTATTAAAAACCTTTGACTTTAAATAGATAAGTAGATACAATAAAAGTGAGTAAAAGTAATATAACTATACCAATCAATAAAAGGAGGTCTTCCATGTTTGAATCGCTTTTCGCAGAATTAAAACTGCAAAACACAGACAGAACTAACGCATACATCGCAAAGGTAGAAGATATACTCAAACCGTTCGCCGTCGCGAGTTTTCAAGACTCCCTATTCATAGTGGCTTTAACGCTGGTAAGTAAAGTAGATAATTCAAGAATCAAGTCTGCCTTTTTTCAGCTCAGATCTCAACTAAACGACTCTTTTGTCACCAAAGCGCTTGAAACGGTGGCAGACTATTATCAAAGCAGTAATTTGGAATCATTCACCCCAATGCATTCAGCCTTACGAAGCTGCACTAGTCTGCAACTGCTAACTTATTTGATGTTTGCCAATCCTAACAGCAAAAAAGACGCCGCTTTCGACAGCGGCCGCAGCCTAAACAGATTGCTCGTCGAACTTGTAAAAAACGAAATGTCTATCTACGATTGGGGCTTTAGTTACGGACAATTCCTACTATCCGCCGCACTTTACGGCAACGCGCAATCACTAGAGGGAATTGAAATCAATCCGGAATGCTATGTCGTTACCAAACTCAGACTGTCCCTCCTGCCACACGAGCGGACCATCAAATTGCACTTTGGCAATATGTTTTACGAAGAAGACCGGCATCGAAGTATTTTTACTAACTTCCGCGATATTTCTACCAAACAACCCCATTCCGCTATCATCCACCCTCCATTTGGTGTCATGATTGATGAGTTTTTTGAAAATAACAAAGGGCTGCGAGTACCGACATTACCGCGCTTTGCTGACATTATGGGCCCCAGCGCGTATAAGAGCGAATGGCCGTTTATACTGAAAGCCTTAGATGATTTAGCTGATGAAAAGCGACTCTACGCTATCACTACTAACGGTGCTGCCTCAACGGAAACATATAGCGAAATCCGGCGTAATTTAGTACAACAAGGATTAGTAGAATGCGTTGTTCAATTATCTGAAAACCTATTGCCGGGCACATCTATCCCGTCAATGCTGTGGATTTTTTCAAAAAACAACGAAACGGTACGCCTAATTGATGCGTCTCGTATTAGAACGGAAGGGCGCCGCAAATTCAGCCTATCTCTCGGCGATATTGAAAAAATAACGTATTTAGTTACTAATCGAACTCCTATTTCCGAGCTTTTCGAAGGATATCAAGGGCTTATCCGCTATGTTTCGGCTTCCGAATTAGCCGAATCCAACTATAACCTATCACCTTCGCGTCATTTAGGCGAAGACTTCCCGGCCGAGTATATTTTGCTAAAAGACGTCTGCCAGATCAACCGCGGGGTTCTCTTAAAAGCGCAAGAGTTGGATGAGTTAGTGTCTGATGACAACTCCGTAAAGTACATCACCCCTAAGCATCTAAACGATAGCGTTATCGACTTAACCACCGTTACCTCATTGATTGAGACGGACGATATTTTGAAAAAGAAATCTATCGGCAACGACACTATCGTCATGAGCAAACTTCTGCCTTTTAAGACCGGCTATGTGTCAAACACCAGAAACAATCAGGTATTCTCGAATGGCAACACCTATTTTTTGCAAATTAACAAAGAAAAAATCAATCCCCTCTTTTTGTGGATGTATTTAAATTCGAATTCGGGTAAAAAACAACTGGAACAACTTTCACGTGGCAGTTCGACAAGTACCTTAAGCATCAGCGATTTAAAAGAGTTAAAGATTCCTTTAATCGAGCCTGCCGTACAGGATAAACTAGCTGATACATATAAGAAACTATTAAAAAAAGAAAGCCAGATTCAAGAAAGTTTAAAAACCTTGGAAAAAGAAAAAGAACAGCTCATCGAGACTGTTCTACAGTAGTAAAATTTATAAAAAAGATTAGTTGATTGTGACTGCATTACAGCAGTTCAAAATATTAAAAGTGAGGTTATGAGCTATGAAGTTGCATGAACACGCTTTTCGTGACTTATTTCACCAATTTATATTGCTAAATTGCAATATCAAATTGAACACTTTGTAAATCCACTAACTTCTTAACTTCTTCAACAAAGGCTTCTTGCGGCGTACGGTAATTTAGGATCTTACGAGGTAAGGAATTACACCAGTCGGTTGCCCGGCGAAGTGTTGTTTCGGATACGTCACGAATTGGTGTTCCTTTAGGAATAATGCGGCGTAATAAACCATTATGTCGTTCATTAGAGCCACGTTCCCATGCGGCATATGGATGAGCAAAAAAGATCTGTAAATTCTCTGTTTCAAGTTCAGTAATAGACGCAAATTCAAGGCCATTATCAGCTGTAATTGTCTTGCAGAGTTGCTGTAATGAAATATCGGTACTAAAGCCTAATAGCCAGTTGTGTAGCGTGTTTTTTATGTCAACTGCTTTAGCGGAAGGTGACCGTAACGTTACATAAATTCGTGTTTTACGTTCTAATAGAGAGATAATTACTTCATCATGCTTATCTTTAATGCCTCGAACGGTATCGAGTTCCCAATTTCCAAATTCCTCGCGAGTCAAAACAGATTCATCACGTAGTTCAATAGACTTACCTAGATTTTTCTTGTGCTTACGCGTAATAGCTTTACGCATTGAACGGCGTAGCACTAGCGGTAAATCCATTGGTTTAACGCGGAGAAGGTCTTCATGAAGGTAGTTATATAAAGTTTTAGTAGACACCATTTCATTACGTACAAACAAGCACTTACGCAATGCATAGCCTACGGCAGCATCAAATGACCATTTATGCTCCAATACCTGGTCTTCAACCCAAGTAAGAAAAGGTGTAATCATACCGGCTTTTCGAGTATTAAACGAGCCTTTACGAGAGGTTTCATACTTTGCCTGTCCATGATCGGCTAGATACACCATGACCCGTTTACCAGCCTTTATTTGTTCAACAGTACCTCGTTGAATTTCAGCATGAATGGTTGTACGAGAACGGCCTAAAGCTTTAGCAATCGACAGTTTTGAAGCACCCGCTTGCAATTGTTTTTCAATATGAAAGCGTTCTGCGTAAGATAAGTGTTTGTTTGTACGTAATGATGTGTTATGATTAATAGAGTCCATAGTGATATCGATACCTCGTGTATAAGATTTTAGATTAGAGACCTTAATCATAACACAAATCGGTATTCACTATGGATTTTTTTATGTGTTCAATTTCATTGTACAATTAACCACCAATTTATATTATTACCTATCGACAAAAACGATCCTCATATTCCGGATTTTTTCAAAGAATTCCCTAATTACCACGATGCCAACGCACTCTTACTCTATGGTTATATCGACCACGAAGCGGGGCTTACATTTGAAGTTTTAAGTGCCGCGCGGCACGAAAACGACACGACAACGCTATTCCCGGGAAATGACGAGATTTCAGTCAAACTTCGCTCTGAATCTATCGGCGATGAGGAAATTGTATTACTCAATAAACTTACGCCTAATGCGTATGATGAAAAAATTGAGCAAATTCACAAGTTCTACAAAGCCGACAAAGGTATTGAATTATGTCGCAAAATTAAAGAGTTGGATGCTTACCGTCATGCCGATTATCCCGATGATGTAGCCGTTATCTTCTACGACCAAGAAAAAGAACCGGAATATTGCTGGGTTCGCTGCGAAGATTGCCAGCCGCCGCGTTTCTTCGGTACGTTGTTAAACGAACCCAAAATCATTGAAGGAATCCATAAAAACGACAAAGTTGTTTTTAATTTAATTGAAGTAAAAGACGGATTTTTTGTGGCGGTGTTCTTACGGTGATATAGTACGCCAATCAATGAGTGGCTTACCAAATAGACCTAAAACACAACTATTTCAATGGCCCCAAAATCTCCTATAGATCCCTATCCCCCTATAAGTCCAAAATAAAACTCTCATAAACGAAAAAGGCCCCTGTAGGGGCCTTTTAAATTTGACTGAATTCCGGTAACATGTGCCGGTCAACGGTCTATTATTCTATTAATCCCGCCATCCGAGGCGCTTTCTACGTTCTCTCGGCTCAAGAATATATTGATTGATACCTTTAAAAATAGCAATGGCAACCCATATAGGTATGGACCAGACGTTAAATATGGCCGTTGTTATAATGAATAATGTCATCATAATGATAAATTGCATAATGATTTCCCCTTACCCCAATATATAAAAACATCTATCTATATAATATCAGTATACTGGTCTTTATCCATTGCTGTAAACAAACTAATCGTTCAATTCCATATCATCATCTGTATTGTATTTTTTACCATCTGAAGATTTTAGATACTAATGCAAAAGGCCCAACGCCGATAACGGTGTGGGCCTGTTGCTAAACTCTTCTGAGGATAGCCAGCGGTTCCAAACGTTCACTATCTTTCTCCTTATATTATAAAGCCCGCAGCCGATGAAAATCAAATAGGCTTATAGGACAAAAAGTGTGTGTGGCTTTTTTAAATTAATCCCAATAAATTGGAAATTCCGTGGACATATGGAACTCATTCCAAACAATGGCATCCCCCCATTGCGGCAAGATATTATCCACACGGTTATTCCGCATTATCCTACGGTAAGTAGCAGCGATTGTTTTATCTGTAGGCATACATTTTAATATTTCAGCAACAGGAAGCGGTCTAGGTGAGTGCTCGTAACACCACCAATAGACCGCTTTTAATCGTCTTTCTAAGGATAACCCTCTGTGATCTCGTAACATCCCCCTAAGTTGCGCATTAACGCCTCCTTCCAGTCGATTGTTCGTTGTAGGTACGGTAATATCTACAAACGTCAGGTAGGTAAATAGAGTGTCATCTCTAATTAATCGTAAAAGTCCTGCCTCAGCTTTTAAGAGGCGTTCATGAGTAGCCCTTTTATTCCCATTTTCGTCGACTGTCATTTCCCGTAAGAAGTCATCAAATTCTTCTCTCCAAGCTAATAATCCATCAATCCAAGTATAAGCATCATCTATCGATTGAATCTTAAATAAACGCTTTGCCAGTTCATATAAAGCCTTGCCGGCTATTGTTTTTGGTGCAGAAGTTGTATACCTTCTTACTTGCGCAAAAACGTGAAATAAACAACGTTGATGGTTACTTGTTGGCCACCTCTTTGCCAAGGCCTTAGCAAATCCGGATCCGCCATCTGAGATAACAACACGCGGAGGAGCAATACGGTCCATTAATGCTTGCCAAGCTCTAGAGTTCTCATATCTACATACATACCAGCCTAACACATGGTCCTTACTACAACAAATAAGTACACAGAGCTTACGCGTTAGGTATATGCCGTCAAAGTAAAGCACATCATATACTTCCTCAATCTTTGGTGGAAGGCACCATATGGACCAAAATTTAGCGGTTTTACGTCTAAATGTACGCCCGCCTCCAGGCATATCCTGCTGCATCTGTTTACTAAATAACCATTTCAAAAACAGCTTTAGATTATGACTATCGGTGTTAATTTTGTTAGTGAAAGCGACTTTACAGTGCTTACAAAACCATCGTTGAGAACCGGATTTCAATATACCGTGTTTTATACATTTTCGACCACAATCAGGGCAAACTACTTGTTTAATATTAATCATCCTCCTATTTATGTTTTTATTTAGGAAGATATAATACCATTTTAGTCAGTAGTTATGTGGGTTCACGCATGTTTTTACACACACTTTTTGTCCACCCTTTATCTTTGTCAAAAAAAGATAAAAGTGCTATAAACCCAGTATCTATCTAGGTTTACAGCACTTTTTACACACACTTTTTGTCCTATAACTCATCAAATATCGCGCAGCCCCAAAAATAAGCCCCAAAAGCAAAAAAGCAGCCATGCGAACAATTTTACACTTTAGTAAAATCGGCATGGCTGCTTTATTTTTATGGTGATCCAGGAGAGATTCGAACTCCCGACCCACGGCTTAGAAGGCCGTTGCTCTATCCAACTGAGCTACTGGACCATATTTAATTTAGTTGTGACAATCAGAAGCTCTCCAAAAATCACTGTATACTATTATACACCAAAGTTTGAGAAAAAATCAATTCTCATCACTAAGTTCTTTACATAGTTTACACGATTTACTCTATGCATATCAACTACATTATTTTATACTTTTTTATTTTTAAACAGCTTGCAGACTGACAACAGTCAACAGAGTGCCTGTTCACAAAAAAATCCGCAATCACTCATCGAATGATTGCGGTAAAAGTCGTTTATGGAGCGGGTGAAGGGAATCGAACCCTCGCGACCAGCTTGGAAGGCTGGGGCTCTACCATTGAGCTACACCCGCATAAAAAAATGGTCGGGGCAGCAGGATTCGAACCTGCGACCCCCTGGTCCCAAGCCAGGTGCGCTACCAAACTGCGCTATGCCCCGATATAAAGAATAGTATTCTTTTCGCCGTTGTTTATTGCTTCGTTCTCAACAACAAAGATATTGTATCATACCACGCAAATCAGCGCAAGTACTTTTTTATAAATTTTTTACAAATTTTGCAAAAAACTTTACAACATTATAAATCATCAAGAATCGTACGTATTCTTTATATAATATGCCGATTATCTTAGCATTATATTTTATCTTTAAGCCACGCCTGCGTAATCATCCCCATCCCCATAGCGAGTGCAATCGGGAATAATAGTTCCACTGAAAACCGCGATAATTCCAGCATAAATACAGAGGAAGTAAGCGGCATTTTTTGCGCGAGACCCAAGAACACTACTGCCCCCAAAAAGGCACTGAGTCCAATTGAAATAGGCCCGATAGCGAAGTTCCACGCAATGGCTACAACGAGGGCCAAAGTACTCCCCAGCATCATGGATGGTGTAATTTTACCACCATAAGCGCCGGCGCCCATAGCGAGTAGGACAGCAGCCCATTTAGCGGCAAAGAGTCCTAAGCCATATTCCCAAGGTACTAAATGAGCAAAGGTAAGCTGATTTCCAGGTTTACCGTTACCCAAAATGGCCGGGAAATATACAGCCATAAGGCCTACGAGGCCAAAGGCAATCACCGATAATAAAATCATCTTAGGACTTTTACGATCAAACTTAGGTAAATAAGCTTGCGATTTATCAAAAAACACTACAGCCACGCCGATAATAATCCCGATAAGTACGGCAAATTCGGCAAAATTTCCAATCATAACCGGTTGTGGCATATCGTACTGAACCGTATCACCAAGCCCTAAACGAACCACAAATGTGGCAATACCACAGGCGATAAAAGCGGAGCTCAACGCTCTCACGTTCCAGGTTAACAGCAGTGTTTCCAAAACGAAAATCGTGGCCGATACCGGCGAGTTATACACGGCCGCTAAACCGGCACCGGATGCACAAGCAATGAGAAGGGATCGATTTTCATTCGTTAGTTTCACATAGCGCATCACCCAAGTAATTAGCGCCGAAGTTGCTTCGCGCGGTGCCACTTCTCGACCGAGCGGAGAACCCATAGCCACGGTTATAATTTGCAAAGTAGAGTGGATCAAAGTAGTTACCGGCGGCATTTCTTTCGTCACATCTTTTACTGCGTCTTTAACTTCAACAAGTTTGCCGCCATAGCGGTGAATCAGCACCCAGCCAATACCGCCCACAAGACCACAAGCCAGCAACGCCCAAACACGACGTTCGCCGCTCGCCTGCGCTACGCCAACACCAAAGCTCAAATCATTGTAACCAAAGGTAAAATGCTGAATCACATGCAATAAATTGGTAAATACTATACCTACGATACCGGCAAAAATGCCGACTAATACAACCAGGCCAAATACTTTACGCTCTAACACACCAAACTCCTACACCTGTATTACTCTATTTATTCCAAAATTATAAACATATCCCTATTATAACACTTCACTCTGTGTTTTCGACATTCCGTACAGTTTATTTACATCTCTTAAAACGTCTTTACAAACCAATTACTAAACAAGTACTTCATAACCAGCTATTTACAATTCATCTCAATCAATGCATTAACCACAGTTACTTGCGAAATGTGTTCGCCTTTTTCATTAGTCAACTTTATTTCCCACACATGACTGCGTTTACCGCCATGTAATAAGATTCCCTGCGCCAACAATTTGCCCTGAGGCTTCGTTGCTTTTAAATGGTGAGCTGTAACAGTCTGTCCTACGCCCACATAGGCACCTTCACCCATAAGATTACTGGCCATGCCCGCGATAGCTTCGCAATACGCAAGCGTTGCGCCACCGTTTAAAAAGCCAAACGGCTGGGCATGAAATTCACCCATGGTCATAGTACTTTCAAAGCCTGTATCCGTTAAATTTACATAATCTATATTTAATTGATCAACTAAAGTCATAGTGCACTCCCTTCCGATTGCTATAAATCTTACACCTCATCATTTTGAAGGCTCAATTTTTAACCATGATCTATTTTATCTATCTTCTATGTCGTCTAGCCCCAGCTCTATTCAAACACAGTCCTGTCCAAGGTATATTCTCGCAGAGCCGCATCATTTATATCCGTTCCCAGACCGGCTTTGAAATCCACGGCTAACTTTCCCTGTAAAAACTCAATAGGCGTGGTAATAATGTCCTTTTCAAAATAACGGCTCATATCCGATAAATCGCCGGCCATCCACGTATCTGCCAAGGTAGCCAGCTGTACATGCATGTATTTTGAAACACCGCTTTCCACCATGCTGCCAATCCAAAAACCAATCTTATGTTGACGACAATAACTTAAGCAGTCCAAAGTTTCGCGGAGCCCACCAAGGCGTCCTACTTTAATATTCAATAAATCGAGCCAGCCTGTTTGATGCATGGCTTTTAATTCTGCTAAGGATTGTACACTTTCGTCAAAACAAAGTGGCGTTTGAATCGTCTGTCGTAATTCTTGAGGCAGTGAACCATAAACTTCAGCACTTTTATAGTTTCCTGCTGCATCCTTCACCACAAACGGTTCTTCCAAGGACCGCAGATTATACTCATTTAAAGCAATAATCTCATCAGCCTTGTCCGGCGCAAAACTGCAGTTCGCATCCCCGGCCAAGATAATATCTGGATAAGCCTTGCGTACGGCTGCCACACGGTCCACCGCATCACCGGGCTTGAGTTTTAACTTGATACGTCGGCAACCGTTGTCTACGTGTTTTTCCACAGCCTTTAAAAGCTCCGGAATCGGCATATCGCCCAAAACAACGCCGGATTCAATGGTTTTACATTTTTTACCGGGTACTAAAGTATCGATAGTTGCTAACCCTTGTTCACCATAATAAGCATGGAGGATGGCATTTTCAAGCCCCGCCCAAGCCATAGGATAACACATGCGCAATTTTTTGCCCGTCGCCCTAGGAGAATCGGCACCCTCATTAGCATAGTCAGCATTCGCATTCGGCTCAACCGACACATCCTGTAACGAATCCACCATTTCATACATGGCCCACGGCCCTACCATAGTTTTGCCTACAAAAAACGGCAGCCACGCCGTCAACAGTATCTCTTTACTCTTGGTCAACGTTTCTGCCGTATAAAAAGGCTCTGTAAACGCCACCACTTCGCCATAGCCGGTATAGCCTGACGATATGGTGACGCCTACGATAAGACTTTCTCGATGTGATAAGGTGCTTTGGGACGTACGAAAGGTAAAGCGCATCGGTAAACCAATGTGCCATAAGGTGATTTTTGAGATTGTCATCTGATGAGTCATCGTTCGTCCCTCGCCTTAAAACAATATTAATATCATCGACGCCACATAGCCTTATTTCAAATGTTGGCATCGCCCTCACATAGCGATTACCTTCGCAGCAATCTGCCATGCCGATCATTCTATTTTACATATCCGCCGCTTCGTCAATCAGCGTGCGACGCATGATTTTGCCAGAGTTATTACGTGGTAATTTTGCCAAACGGCAAATCGCCTTTGGTTGTTTGTAGCGGCCCAAGTTTTCACTCAAGTGCTCTTTAACCGCTTTTACACTGGCCTCGCCGGCATAGTAGAGAATCGGTACCTGTCCCCACCGTTCATCCGCTTTAGGGACTACGGCACATTCCGTCACGCCCGGCAAGCGATAGAGGCAATCTTCCAATTCTTTCGGATAAATGTTTTCACCACCGGAGATAATAATATCCTGGCGGCGATTCACAATATATAAATAGCCGTCTTCATCCAAATAGCCCATATCGTCCGTATTGAAAAAGCCAACAATCGGCGGCTTACCGAGGTAGCCTGTCATGAGCATAGGCGACTGAAGCCAAATTTCCCCGATACCCGTTTCATCGGGATTACGCACTTCAATAACAACACCCGGTAATGGCTTACCTACAGCCTGTCGCTTATCCGGATGAGCCAATACATTCACCGTCGCACTTTGAGCAAAGGTTTCCGTCATGCCGTAGGTCTTAAAAATCGGCATGGCTTTGGCTAAACAGTTTTCCACCAACGCATCGGGGATGAACTCACCACCGAGCAGCACCACCCGCAAGGCGTGGTTATCAATACGATCGATGATGCGCTGCAATACGGTGGGCACCAACGATACCATGGTAAGTTTACCGGACGTAATGCCGGCAATGACTTTGGCTTCGTCAAAAGACGACATAATCGTAGCCGCCGTGCCGTTATATAAGGTCCGCAAAATAATAGACAAGCCCGACACGTGGAACATAGGTAGTACGGTAAGCCAATTATCGTTCGGCGAAACGCCCAGCACCTTGGCCGACGCTTTCACATGGGCTTCAATCTGCCCCCAGCGAAGGGGTACGGATTTTACCGAACCGGTTGTAGCACTGGTGTTCATAATGGCCGCTATAGCCTGATCCATCAGTGGCGGCACCAAGAGACCTTCAAAGCATTGCACAAGTCTTGTGCGGGATGTTTCATCCATAGGCGGCAAGGCACCCCAGGTACGCCAAGCTACTTCGTTGACCGCACTGTGATGGGGTCGGCAAAAACGACCGTTACAGGTTGCTTCCACCCGTTCCTGCACCGTGGGTGACGCAAAGATTAAATGAACGCCCAAGTCGAGGGCTTGCTGTTCCTGCTCCTGTACAGTGAGGTGTGGATTTACTAAAAATACTTCTTTCCCTAAGGACCATAACGCGAAGAGCATCACCGCCATGTCCACCGAGTTTTCACTGCAAAGACCGATGCGGTTCTCACCGCGCACTACGGCCGACAAAAAGCCGGCCTGCAGTACGGTGCGCTCATATATCGTTTTATAAGTATAGCCATCAAGAAAGGGCTGATTGGGAGTTGCTTGCGCCCGCTCTCGTAACCATCGCATAATTAAAACGTCCTCCTATCAAGGGAATTTAGGGAATTGTTTGAAATTAGGTTTACGTTTTTCTTTGAACGCGTCGCGACCTTCTTTCGCTTCGTCGGTGGTGTAGAACATGAGAGTTGCGTCGCCACCGAACTGTTGTAAACCGGCAAGACCGTCGGTATCAGCGTTGAAGGATGCTTTTAAGAAGCGAAGGGCCATTGGGGATAATTGAAGGATTTCTTCACACCATTTAACGGTTTCTTCTTCCAATTGGTCAAATGGCACTACCGTATTAACAAGACCCATGTCGAGGGCTTCCTGCGCGGTGTATTGGCGGCACAAGAACCAGATTTCACGGGCTTTTTTATGACCGACCAAACGAGCGAGGTAGCCTGCACCGTAACCGGCATCGAAGGAGCCTACGCGCGGACCGGTCTGGCCGAATTTAGCATTTTCAGAAGCAATGGACAAGTCACAAACGATGTGAAGTACATGACCGCCACCGATAGCATAGCCGTTAACCATGGCAATAACCGGTTTTGGCGTGATGCGGATTAAGTGCTGCAAATCGAGCACGTTAAGGCGTGGAATGCGGTCTTCACCTACATAACCGCCGTTACCGCGCACACTCTGGTCACCGCCGGAGCAGAATGCTTCTTTATTCACATCGCCGCCGTGGTTGGCACCGGTTAAAATAATTACGCCCACTTCGGTATCATCACGAGCAATGGTAAACGCGTCAATGAGTTCCACCACTGTTTTAGGACGGAACGCATTGCGGATTTCAGGACGATTAATAGTGATTTTGGCAATGCCGTTATAGGTTTCATAAATTACATCTTCATAACCGCGATCCAATACTTGCCAATCAAACTTGCTCATAATAGCCTCCTTTTTAAACCTCTGCCGACCGTATTTCAGTTGCAATCGGCAATGCTAGCTACATTAATATACATCTAAAAAGCACTTAAAGTCTTCATAGTTAACAACTAAAACACATAAAGTATTCATAGTTAACAGCTAAAACACATAAAGTATTCATAGTTAACAGCTAATCAACTGATGTTTTTGTCATTATAATCTGACAAAAACAGGTTTACTATATCATTAAATTCATCGGGCATTTCGGTGTGCACATTGTGCCCCGCCTCAGGGACCGACACATGGGCCGAGTTTTCACAAAACCCGAAAATAGTCTTCCCTATGTCATCATACTTTGTATCAAGCGCCCCCGATACGTAAAGGATTTCCATTTCCAAATCGGCAATTTTATTCCCTACGTAGGGCGTCATGCCCTGACCGGTGCCGCGTAAAGTATGGGCGAGCACCTCCGGTGTGTTACTGAGACGACGCTCTTTGATGGTGTGCTGCACCGCCGGTGATAGTTTTTGCTGAGTCGCAAAAATAGGCAGTTTTGACCACATTTCTTCAAACCATTCAATGGAGTGGGTCTCAATTTTGTGGGCCAACACTTCGTCGGCAGCCGCCCGTTCCTGCCGCTCATTAATATCTTCAATGCCCGCTGAAGCGGATTCCAATACGAGGAACATTAACCGCGACGGTTCATACATAGCCGCATACTGCAAGGCCATGCGACCGCCCATGGAGTACCCCATAATACCGTATGGTTCTTCACCTACCAAGGTGTGAATCAAGGTATATAAATGGCGCAGCACCGTATCAAACTGATACAGCACCGGATTGTGCGACCGGTCCGATACGCCGTGGCCCAAAAAATCCACACAATAGAGGCGAAAACCGGGGAGATTCAATTTATCCCACGTGTCACCGGCTTCGCCGAAGCCGTGGAGACAAATGAGGGGCATGCCCTCACCCCGCAGGGCCACGTGATAAGACACGTTGTCAATACTTATATATACATCATCGGCCGCTTCCAACACAGCCGTAATCTCTTCTCGATCACCTTGATCGTACATTGATGTTTCATCAAGACTGTCAAAGTCATTTTTCATACACAGTTACCGTATACTTTCTGTGAAGTTCACGACTCACTTCACGATTTGTTTTTACTTCCAATACATGGATACCGCCCGCTTTCATGGCGCGCACTACATTGTCTTCAAAGTCTTCATAGCTCGTCACCGCCTGATAGTGAATGCCCATCAAATCAGCTAGGGCACTGTAGTTCAGGCCTTGCGGCGTTCCAAATAAATATTCGAAATTGTCGATGCCTTTTTGCGGTAAATATTCAAAAATACCGCCCCCATCGTTATTAAACAATACAATTACTAAGTTCAGGCCTTCATTTTTGCCCATCACAAGACCGTTCAGGTCATGGAAGAAGGATAAATCGCCCGTCACGAGTAAAGTCTGCTCACCTAAAGCGGCCGCAATCCCCAACGCTGTCGATTCGGTGCCGTCGATACCGTTGATACCGCGGTTTCCGAACACGCGCGTATTCGGTTTACCTTGGCGCCAAAAATAGTCAAAATCGCGAATCGGCATGCTGTTGGCCACCACCACATTCACCGTCTGTGGGGCCCCGTGTTTGATGAAGGTTCGCTCATCGAGACCATCGTTCAAGAGGGCCACGAACTTGCCCTCAAAGAGAGTTTTCTCTTCCCTTACGCGGGCCATGGAAAGACTCGTTCTATATTGTGCTTTCAGCCAACTTTTCGTATAGGCATTGTCGCTTAATTTCTTATGAAGATTTTCCTTGGCTTTTAAAAAGGTCCTCAACTCGCCTTTGGTGGTTAAGAGATTATCAATCATCTCCGGCACCCATAAGGTATAAATCAACTGTTTTGCCACATCCAAGGCAAAAGCAATGGGGTCGCATTGAATAACACGGTTCGTCGTTACCGTGCCGTTGCGATACCCGGCCCCCGCATCAATCTGATAACAAACAGCTGCGGAATGCTTTTTGATGAATTGTTGCAATCGTTTTGAAACCGGCATTTGACCCATCATCAAGATGTACTCCGGTGCCAACTCACTTTGCCATTCCTCATTACTCAAAAACGCATCATACTTGTCAATGATGAGCGGATGATTCAAAGCTCTAACCGGCGATAGGGGATCAGCCAGTACGGGCGCTTCCAAAGCTTCACCTAAGGCTAGCATGGCCGTGCCATAGGCATTGTTGATTACGTTTTTAGGATTATCGTAAAAACCGGGCCGTATTTCTACGCCCTGGCAAAATTCAAAGCCATTGCCGTAACCATTAGCTCGGTAGTACTCATCATCACCGTCGCGTCCCGTAGCGGGGCCGCACAAAATAATGCCTTTACGACCTTTAAGTTCTTCAATCAGAGGCTTTAAGGCATTTTCACTGAGACGCATAATACCCGATTGAGTTACAAAGCGCTTAGCTCCGCTCAACCGGCCTTTAGCAAACTGCTCGGCGCTCGTATCCGGCACCAAAGGCTCACGAAGGGGTACGTTAATATGTACCGGCCCCGGTACCACATCCATGGCTTTCATATAGGCCCTTTGGATTACCTGACGCGCATACAGGGACGACTCAAGAGCGCCGCTGCCGGCAATATCGGGACTGAGGGTTTCAAAATGATGCACGAAAGAACCGAAGAGTTTTACTTGGTCCATCGTTTGCGGTGCCCCTACAAACTGAGCTTCCGGCGGACGGTCCGCAGTGAGCACGATTAAAGGCACTCGGCTGTGAAACGCTTCAATAACGGCCGGAAAATAATGAGCGCCTGCCGATCCGGAGGTGCATACCAAAGCCACCGGTGTATGCAAACGTTTTGCCAAACCGAGGGCAAAAAAGCCTGCCGAACGTTCATCAATATTCATATATGTTTTGTAGCCGCCGTGAGCCATGAATGGTACGGCCATACTCGTCGAGCGAGATCCCCCGCTGAAAACCACATGGCGCACACCAAGTTCAAAAAGCTCATCCACTGCGGCTGCTATATATTCGTTCATCCTGCACCTCCATGAAAACAACGACCACTACACGTATCCTGCTTTTTTATTTTATCATAATCTTCGATATACGCCTATAACCGGCTGGTTCAAAGAGCCTATAACCGGCTGGTTCATAGGGCCTATAATCAGATGGTTCAAAAAGCCGTTAACCACAAAGGAACCTGTTAGCCACGAAGCTGTAGGTACCTAAGCCACTTACAAGGCCCGCATAATAGTTTGTAATTTAGTCATTGTTTCTTTGTATTCCGACTCGCAATCGGAATCAGCCACGACACCGCAACCCGCATAGGCATACAATGTCTTGCCATGAATCAGGGCCGAACGAATACCTACGATTAAGAGTCCGTCGCCCGCTTCACGGAAAAGTGGCGTATTCCCGCAAACCCAACCGATAGGTGCCGCATATAAGCCCCGTTCATACGGCTCATATTGCTGTAAAAGGGCCAACGCCGCTGCCCGCGGTTCACCGCCCATGGCCGGTGTCGGATGAAGGGCTTTAGCCATGGTCAAAATAGAGTGTTCCGTATCATGACCGTAGAGTAAGGTACGCAAATGATACAAATTCGGTAGTTCCATAATATGCGTATCTTTCACTTCTACCCTATCGCATAAATCACTCATGGTTGCTTTAATCATATCCACCACAATATTGTGTTCATAGCGGTTTTTAGCATCCGCCAAGAGACGCGCCCCTTGATCATGAATGTCATCTTTTTTCATCGTACCGGCTAAGGCATAGCTCATGAAGTCCTGACCGCGCTTACGCACCAATACTTCCGGCGATGCACCGAGGAATACGGCGTCACCCTTGTTATAGGCAAAAATAAACGCCCCTTGGTTCTGCGCCACTAAGCGACCGATAATCGAGGTACTGTCAAACGGTGTATCGCTTTCCAGCGTCACTTTACGGGAAGCCACTACTTTAGTCACTTCGCCCGACGCAATACCTTCTTGAATATGACCGAACAAGGTCTGCCAGGCTTCATAATCATCGGCCCCCGCTTCGCGATAGCTGTGTGCTACCGGCTTAATCGGTTCCGATTCAATAACCGGTGGCGCCGCAGCGGCGGTGACCCAATAGGCACGTCCTTCTTCCTGTACATAGTAATGGGTGAAAACAACCAATTCATTCCCCATGTTTTGCCATGCTTCATCGTTGACTGTTTCAAAAAAAGTCTGACCGTACCAAGCCCACGGATACTCCGGTAATTCCGCTTCCGTAATACTTTTAACACGGCCGGCCGCCACGATAACGCGATTAACCTGCGTATCATGCCAATAGACCCTTTCCTCGCCCTCAAAATGTTGCCAAACAGCTAAGGGTTCCCATATATCTGTTGGAAAGATTGTATATTTCATAAACTTCCTCATTCATAAATAACGTTAACATCTTATTATACCACTCTCACCAGTCAAAAGAAAATGTCTCTCATAATGCGGCTTACCACGATTTTCAACTGCTTCATATAACAAAATTAAACCGCTGCCATAAAATTAAGTCTGCAACATTGTATTTACAGAACAAAATAAAACCGCCTTTGCAGGCGGTTTTTACGTTTAACCCTAGGGCTATTCTGTTTTTACTGATGGGATACGTGCTCAATTCCCTGACTGAGAAGCATAACCACGTGTTCGTCATTAAGGCTGTAGTACACGGTTTTCCCTTCCTTACGAAATGCTACCAAGCGCGCTTGGCGCAACACTCGCAATTGGTGTGAAATAGCGGATTGCCCCATACCCATGGCTTCAGCAATATCCGTTACACACATTTCTTTATTCAATAATTGCTGCACAATGCGAATCCGCGTAGGATCTCCCAGCACTTTAAACAAATCAGCCAATTCTTGCACATCTACTTGTGCATGAGCAACATCCATACCTAACTCCTATTACACCATTTATATTCTCACGTTCTAATACTTATAGACTTCTATTTGCTAACGGTTACTTAAAGCTTTCAGAGCCTGTTTAATTATTATATAACGAAACAAGCAAATTTAACCAGTTTAATTTTGACCCGCCCCGTCAATGGCGGCCGTTGCTTCAGCAGTTGCCTGCGGTTCACCGATTTGATTGATTGGTGTGCGGCTGTCAATTTCCTGTTGTGCTTCACTCTCAGGGGTAGCCAATTCTAAAGGTATACCGCGCGAATATACGCCCGTAACGATACCGTGGCCGTCTTTGATTTTAAGCGTAGCCAATAAAGTTCCTTTATAGGTCGTGTAAAAATCGGGATTTACTTTATTTAAATCCAAGGTCACACGATTAAATAATAGTTTAAATTCTACATCCGTATTATCTACGCGAGTTACGCGCGCAAAAATATAATCGCCTGTAGTCGGCTTTTTATCGGACACGCCGGTTACTTCCAAGATGCCGTTCGGCTTAGCCGTTACCCACACATATACTTCCTGGTCATACACCGGCAAACGACCGCCCTGCCATGGTCCGCGACTGCCTAAAAATCTGACTTCCAAATAATCGGACGGAATCCAACCGGCTGTACGCGACAAGGACACGGGCCATTGATATTCACCGCCACCTTGCAACAATGAGGTGGACCGATGTTGAATAAAAAACGGCGATAGCAAAGTACAAATACCGACTACAATAAAGAGAATCCATTTTATATAAACTCTATTGCGCATCAGAGGATTCCCCCTTTCGTGCCGTCGTTTTATCAGAACTTACAGCGGCCGCCGATTCCTGCTCGCGAGCAGTATAGGCCATATTACCGTCTTCTTTAACAGTGGCAGATTTCGCTGCGTCTGCCCCCGTTCGATCATCGCTCGGCGCACTCGTATAATTACCGGCCGATTCGGTATGTTCACCGGTATCCGTCACTTCAATATGTTCATCATCACCCAAGGTTTGGCGACGACGTAAACGTCGATTGGCTCTGGCTACCGATGTATTCACCTGCGCCTGTTGCGATTGCTTACGCCACATGTAGAACAAGTTAACCGCAAAAATAGCTACGCCTGTTACCATAAAGGTAAAACCGCGTTCAACAAAGGAGAACGTAGGATCAAAGAAGCGCGCCGCAATCATAGCTAAGAAGGTAAAAATACAACCATTTACCAAACCTACACGTTTGGTTACCGTACCTTGCCACAAGAGGACAATGGCTAATAATACTACATATACATTAAATAGGATAGAACCGGTTAGCGGTGTCACACCCCAATGAACAGACAACATCAAAAGCCCTACTACAATAGGACAAAACGTGATTAAAAGATCCGTGCCCATTCGTTTTTGCCAAAGTGCATTTAAGCCGCCCGCAACCAAGATTAAGGCAACTATTCCTAAGCCGATACTGAGCCAATCAGCCGAAGCCGCCGCTTCTTCCTGCCAGGTACTGATAAATGTACCGTATACGACCACATACATGAGGCCGAGTACCCCGATACCGCGGAACGGCAAAGACCAGAGACCCTGTTCGCGGGACAAGCTGCCCAGTGCATAAGTGGCCGCCGATAAAGACGCTACAAAGAATAGACCGAGCGATAAGTTATACGACGTAATGGTAAAAAAGAACGCCCCGAAAATAGCCGCCACATAGGCCCATGAGAGCCACAACGTGGACAAATATGAGCGTGTGCGTTTACGTAACTGCTCCGCAAAGAACGGACTGCCCGCTGCCAGAAGAAGCCATAACCAAACAGGTTCACCCCACATGGTAACTTCCCGCGCCGATACGCTCCATAAAAGGCCAATTAAGAGATAGGCCATCATGGTGAAGCCGGATCCCAACAGATATATGACCGGCAAGGTGAGGAGCATTATGATGAGGGCGTAAAAGCCCCAGCCTTCACCCGTATAATAGGTATCGCTCATGAGCACCGTCGAGATGGTAAGGGTCGCCACATAAAAAAGCCCTATGCCTTCCGCATAGATGCTCCCCCTAGGCGCTTTCCAAAGACCTAAGCCTAAAGCGATAACCGCCAAGAGCAAGAGCGCAATACACCAGTCCATACGACCGGCCGGTGAAAAGCTGTACCAATAACCGGCAAAGAGTAAAAATACACCTAAACTCGTTAACAACAGCCCTAATAATAACACCAATAACCTTCTGAGCGAAGGCCCCTGAGTGGTGTCTACGGTACCATAAAACACGCGCATCTGTGCCGCATGTTCTTTAGAAATCCAACCCTTTGCCTCCCACTCGGGCAGTTGTTCATGAAGCCAAACAATCCGTTGTTTATTCATAGTACCTCCATTCTAAAAAGAGGCTTTGCCCCTTGGCGAGCAAAGCCCCTCATATGTGACTATTTATTTGACAACGAGCACCGGGCAAGTAGAATGACTGGTTACATAGCTACTTACACTGCCCATAAATAAACCTTTCAAAGGTCCAAGGCCTCGGCTGCCCATTACGATTAAATCGGCATTAAACTTCTTAGCTACCGCTAATACAGCCGGGCCGGGAGAGCCTACTTCAAATACATTTTTAACAGCAATATCAGCAGGTACATCTTTGGAAACGTCTTCCAAAATCTTTTTACCTGTTTCTTCCATGTCTTCCGCGATTTGTTCCGATACATAACCGCCACTGATAGGGGTCTGGTCAAAATTGGAAATAGCGGACACGATATTGGCTACGTGTACGATAACAAGCTGTGCTTCGTTACGTTCGCAAATCGAAACAGCATGCTGTAATGCACGTTTCGAGTTCTCGGAACCGTCAGCCGGTACAACTATCGTCTTGTATACTACTTTAGCGTTATTTTGTTCTTGCATATGAATCCCTCCCATTGGTGAATGATTCGATTCATTCACGATGACTTCTTCTATACTTAAGTATTCTCTACGGAGTTACAAAAGTCCTTTTTTATTTCAAAAAATTTTCAAAAAAAGTTTAGAATTTTTAAATTAATGCGGAGATACTCATAATATCACCGTATGCGAACCTAAACAGAAGCTCTTGCACACGCTTACAGTATAACCGTACCGCCACTCAAAAGGCCTTTGTGCTGAATGCGAACACCTTCGACCATTTTCATCAAGTCTTCGTCGGTAAACTGACCGTTATCCGGCGCCATAACGCGAGCCACAACGGCTTGACCGGAGTCGGTAAGGGTGATGTAAGAAGCAAACTTAATGGCTACCCCTTCACCACGTTGTAAGCTGCCTACGATTAAGGAGCCCGTATTATGGTTATCAATCAAAGTTTTATAACCTTCAATCGTAGCGCCATAATTGGTGACTAATTCATTTACATAGAAATCGGCAATTTCCTGACGAGCCGTCATAGTCGGATAGCTGGCTCGGGAATCGATGGATACGGTTTTATCCATCGGGAATAGGCCCACTTCGATGCGATAGAAATCTTTGGTTAAAACGGCACCGTTTCTATTTTGTGTTACCACTTTAAAGCCGCTTGGTTTAATATAACTGATTTCATCGGTTAATACCAAGTTGCCCGTATTGCGATATTTTTCTTTCATAAGTTTAAACGAAGGCACGACATTCTTTACAACACCCTGCATCATATAATCATTGTATTTGCTAGGATACATCATGGTCATGGTATATCGCTGCGTAGGGTCCGCCGCCATGATAAATTCAGCATCAAAGAAAGTAGAACCGGTTTCGCCAGCATCACTGCGCACGAAGGAGTCCCAACGAGCCGTCGTAGCCCCTTTGAAATCGAATAAATCGCCGTCTAAGGTGTACCCGCTTAAGTCCTTGCGGTTTTCACGCCACAAAGCAAGGTAGCGTTCTTTCGTCATATTCGTAACAGATTCGTTATACCAAGTAGTGTTCCACTGTTGCAAACTCACATTGCCTTCCACAATATTGTCACGTTTGGTAAAAGAAACAAGGAATGGCTCGGAAATAGAGCTTTCCGCCAAGTTAAAGAAATAACCGCGTTCGGTGCTGCCGTCATCTTTAGCTTGTGATTCATAACGACCATTGGTGAGACGCCATGGCACGGTAAATGTATAACCGTCAGAGTAATCGCGAATTTCTGTGATCATCGTGGTAGCATACGATTGATACGCCGCCGGTAAATCGGATTCACTGTGAACCCCGCGAGCTTCAAAAGTCTGAGCTTCCGCCGTTGCTTTCGTCGTATCATAAGTCGGTAAACTCTTAGCATAGCCGGTGCCGACTACGCCCAACAGTGCCCCTACCGCTAAGGTAGCAATTCGCATTTGCCATCGTTGCTTCATTACATATGTCTCCTTTACTTATAGCATAGAATCTAAAAATGCCTTGGTACGTGGTGACTTTGGATTGGTAAAAACGTCTTCCGGTTTGCCTTCTTCCTGAATGATGCCGTCCGCCATGAAAATGATGCGATCCGCCACCTGACGGGCAAACGCCATTTCATGGGTTACGATAATCATCGTCATATGCTCTTCCGCCAATTGTTGAATCGTACGCAGTACTTCACCGGTCAATTCCGGATCAAGGGCCGACGTCGGTTCATCAAAAAGCATGATGCTCGGATTCATGGCCAATGCTCTGGCAATGGCCACACGCTGTTTCTGGCCGCCCGACAATTTGGACGGATATACATCCTTTTTCTCCCAGAGGCCTACTTTTTTAAGTAACGCTTCCGCCGTCGGAGCAATATCAGCGGCTTTCATGCCTTTTACCATTTGCGGGGCAATCAAAATATTATCCCAAACCGTCATGTGTGGGAATAAATTGAACTGCTGGAACACCATGCCCATTTTAAGCAAGAGTGCCTGCTGTGTCTTTTTATCAGTATACACGGCATTACCGTCCCCTTCAGTCTGTACCAAAGGTGTACCATCTACTACTATTGTACCACGGTCTATCACTTCCAGCTGACCTAAACAGCGTAAAAATGTAGATTTCCCCGAACCGGATGGTCCGATGATAGCCACAACCTCACCTTTATCCATAGCCAGGGATACTTTTTTTAGAACAGGTAGGCCGTCAAAGCTTTTTTCTATTTCTTTCATTTCAATAAAGCTCATGTGTAGTCCTCCTATTCATCGTACACAGCGTAACGTTTTTCCAAATAGTTAAAAATATTAGTCAATACAAAGGTCATTATTAAATAGAAAATAGCCGCCACGATAAAAGCAGACGTGTCAAAATCACGTTGCACAATACCGCGCGTAATTCTAAGAACATCGTTCATAGCTAAAATATACACCAAAGACGTATCTTTGAGCAAGTTGATTGTTTCATTCGCCAACGGCGGTAAAACGCGTTTGATTACCTGGGGTAAAATAATTTTGCGCATGGTCTGTACATAGGTAAAGCCCAAAACCTTGGCCCCTTCATACTGGCCTTTCGGAATGGATTGAATGCCGCCGCGGAAGATTTCACACAAATAAGCCGCATAGTTGAGCACGAAGGAAATAACCGCCGCCGTCGTATCGTCGAGTTGCACGCCGACGTAAGGAATGAATGGCAAGCCGTAGTAAATAAATAAGATCTGTAACATTAACGGGGTGCCACGCATAATATATACATAGAATGCCATAATTTTGCGTACAATGCCGATAGGTGACAAGCGCAACAGAGCCGCTAAAACACCGAACGGCACGGACAATACCAATACGATTAAAAACAGGGAGACGGTTACTCCCAGCCCGTTGGCGATGACCGGCGTAATCTTCAATAAATAGTCTATTAATTCCATCAAACTGACTCCTTTCAAAGAAAGAAAGGAGGTAAGGACTACCTCCTTTCTTCACTGCTATATTAACCGGGTTGTGTAAACGGTTACAGCCTTACGCCATCACTGCCACAAAGCGATTATTTAAAAGCATCTTTATTTAATAAGTTACTGTTGCCGAACCATTTTTCAGCAATCTTGTCGGCTGTGCCGTCATTCATTACTTGTTTTAATACTTCATTGATTCTGGCTTGTAACGCTTTATCGTCTAAGCGGAAACCAACGCCCATTGTTTCAGCGCCATAGTCGCCGTTAGCCAAGCGGAATACGCCCGGTTTTTGAGTCATGGTAAACTGACCAACGATACCGTCAACTACGAGGGCATCAATACGACCGAGTTCCAAATCCATGAAGGCGTTAACGAAGTCGCCATATTTTTTCACTTCTTTAAAACCGCGTTCTTGCGCATCTTTTTCAACAGCCGCTTCTACGCTACTACCCTGCTGGGTACCTACGATTTTACCTTTTAAGTCGTCTTTGCTTTGGATTGGGGAATCAGCGCGCACGGCAATGATTTGTTTATCCTGTACATATGGGGTGGAGAATAAAATATTCTTTTCACGTTCCGGTGTAAGGCTTAAGCCATTCCACAAAGCGTCGATACGTTTACTCTTAAGTTCTGCTTCCTTGCTGTCCCAGTCGATTGGTTTAAATTCTACTTCCATACCGGCTCGTTTCGCCACTTCTTTGGCTAAATCGATATCAAAACCTACGATTTCGCCCTTATCATCACGGAAGCCCATTGGTGGGAAATTGTCATCCAAACCGATTACAATTTTCTTCGGTAATTCAGTGGCGGCCGCTTTATCTTTATCGGCGTCATTACCACAACCGGCTGCAAACGCCGCCATCGTAAACATTGCCAGGCCCAAGGCCAACATCTTCTTCAACTTCATAACTAAGTCCCCTCTTTCTGTTTTCTCAATCCAAAGCATTAGTTTTAATTCATGAACTCATTATACTTTATCTAACTAAAGAAATAAAGAGTTAAATTTTAATTTATACTTCTAATTAATCATAGGAACTTTTACCAAAAGTCATAGTTATGAAATAGACCGGCCGGCCTTTTTAATTTCAAAACAGCAAATTCGGCCTATACACTAACAAAAAACGGTCCGACAAAAGCCGGACCGCTGCACGTTCACTGTTATTTACATGGCAGTATGACTGCGTTCATCAATAACCGACAACAATTTAAGTTTATCCTTATAGGTTACGAACTGTAAGTCCACCATTACGATAAGGATACCCCCGCTTTCGGTTACCATGTGGATTTCTTCCCAATTAGCGGTAAAACCGATAATTTGAGCATACGGAATAAAATTGTAGTAATGGTCACCATTCCAGAGCATGTCAATGCGCTCCCAAAGACTACTCGGCCGACGTCTGATGACAATCCCCTTTTCACAAACGTAGACCAACGGGCGTCTTTGTCTTGTCATGCGCCATACACAAAAACCTACAATGATGTAGTCAATCGCGATATGATTCCAAACCACACCGCGTTGTGAATGCCACACGGCCCAAGTAGCCACGGCACCAAAAAACAGCCACATAACCCAAGATACTAATATATAATCGGCAAACGTTTCCTCTACTTCACCGCAAGGAAAGCGTTCGGTTACTTCACGTACTTCCATATTCCCACCTCCAGCATCAGCCCAAGGTTCCCCTAAATACAGATAATTATTTACGATGAAGGCCCATAGCAAGCTCTACGTCACGATATGTTTTGCTTGCCTTTTCACGAGCTTTAACGGCCCCTTCGTCGAGAATGCGATCCAATTCAGGACTGTCGATTAAGTCATTGTAACGTTCATGAATCGGGCGTAATGTGTCTACCAACAATTCGGCTACGTCTTTTTTAAACGTGCCGTAGCCCTGACCCACATAGCGTTGTTCGATGGTTTCATACGATTCTTTGGTGATGGCCGCATAAATTCCCATCAAGTTGGAAATGCCCGGTTTATTTTCTTTGTCATAATGAACGGAGTTTTCCGAGTCAGTCTGAGCTCGTTTAATCTTCTTAACGATTGTCTTTTCATCATCCAACAAGCGAATGGTAGCCATCTGATTGTCATCGGATTTACTCATTTTCTTAGTCGGTTCTTGTAAGCTCATAACGCGAGCACCGCCCACGCCGAGTTTAATTTCAGGAATAGTGAAAACTTCGCCGTACACGCGGTTGAAGCGCTGGGCCAAATCGCGGGTCAATTCCATATGTTGCTTCTGGTCTTCCCCAACCGGTACATAATTGGTCTGGTAGAGCAAAATATCCGCAGCCATGAGTGGCGGATAGGTCAACAAACCGGCCGGAATGGAGTCACCCCGTTTTTGCGATTTATCTTTGTACTGTGTCATGCGTTCCAATTCGCCCACGTAGCTGATCGTCGTCATAACCCAACCTAAGCGTACATGTTCCGGTACTTCGGACTGTACGAACAAGGTAACTTTCTTAGGGTCGAGGCCTACGGCTAAATATAGTGCAGCCAAGCGACGAGTGTTGGCAAAAAGTTCTTTTGGATCTTGCGGTACCGTGATAGCATGCTGGTTTACGATACAGTAGTAGCATTCATCGCTCTCCTGATAATCCAAAAAGTTACGCAACGCGCCTAAATAGTTGCCTAAGGTCAATTCACCGCTCGGTTGAATGCCTGAAAAAATAACTGACATAAAAATTCCTCCTATAAAGATTTCGTCCTCTCTCACACCGGCGAAATCTTTTGTATGTATTATATATTATTGTACCCCGAAAACGTCATTCTGTACATGAAAAATAACCGTGGCTACATCTTCATATAGACACGGTTAGGATTCTAAAAATCAATAAGCAATTATTCAACCGTTACGGATTTAGCCAAGTTTCTTGGTTTATCAACGTCGGTACCGCGCGTAATGGCTGCATAGTAAGCCAATAACTGCAATGGCACAACGGCCAAAATAGGGGCCGTAAATTTATCGGAGCGTGGTACAAAAATTGTGTGGTCCACATATTTGGAAATTTCCGTATCACCGGCCAGACCGAGACCGATAACAACCGCATCACGAGCTTTAACTTCCTTAATGTTGCTCATCATTTTTTCGCGTACATCTTCCTGGGTTGCCAAGGCGATAACCGGCACACCTTCTTCGATGAGGGCTAAGGTACCGTGTTTCAATTCGCCGCCGGCGTACGCTTCCGCATGGATGTACGAAATTTCTTTCAATTTCAAGGAACCTTCCATGGCTACGGCATAGTCGATGGAACGGCCCAAGAAGAACGCATCTTCACGGAAACCGTAGTTTTTGGCAAATGCTTTAATATCATCAACCGTTTCAAAGATTTCATTGCATAGAGTTGGCAATTCATGTAAATCGGTTAAGATTTTTTCTGCCAAAGCAGCATCCAATTTGCCGTTCAATTTACCGATGTAAACAGCGAGTAACAATAAAGCTACGAGCTGCGTTGTGTAAGCTTTCGTAGAAGCAACGGCGATTTCAGGGCCGGCCCAAGTGTAAATTACTTGGTCTGCTTCACGAGCGATGGAAGAACCTACAACGTTAGTTACCGCCAAGGAACGAGCGCCGCGGCGTTTTGCTTCTTTTAAAGCCGCCAAGGTGTCGCTGGTTTCACCGGACTGACTAATAACAATAGCCAAGGTATTTTTATCAGTCAACGGATCGCGATAACGGTATTCGGAAGCGATATCTACTTCTACCGGAATGCGCGCCAATTGTTCAATATAATATTTAGCTACCAAACCTGCATGATAAGCGGTACCGCAAGCAGTAATCAAAATACGGTTAACGGACGCTACATCAGCCGGTTCCCAACCCAATTCTTCGAAGATAACATCTTTGTTATCTTTGGAAATACGACCGGTCAAGGTATCGCGAATTGCTTTAGGTTGTTCGTAGATTTCTTTTAACATGAAATGTTCAAAACCGCCTTTTTCAGCTGCTTCTGCATTCCAAGTTACATGGTATACTTTTTTATTGATTAAATTACCCGCCAAATCGCTTACACGTACGGAATCTTTAGTAACAACCGCTACTTCACCGTCGTTCATGATAAAAGTATCACGGGTGTGATTGATAATGGCCGGAATATCGGAAGCGATGAAGTTTTCACCTTTACCGAGACCGATAACGAGAGGGTTATCTTTTTTAGTACAAATGATACGACTTGGATCGTCGGCGCACAAAATAACCAAAGAGTAAGAACCTTCGATGCGTTGTAATACGCGACGAACGGTACCTTCAAAGTCTCCGTCGTATAAGTCAGCCAATAAGTGGGCTACTACTTCCGTATCCGTTTCGGATTTGAATTCGTAACCTTTTTTGATTAATTCTTCTTTAATCGGTAAGTAATTTTCTACAATACCATTATGTACAACGGCAAATAAGCCTTTAGCATCGGTGTGCGGATGAGCATTCATATCCGACGGACGGCCGTGAGTGGCCCAACGAGTATGACCGATACCTATATGACCCGGATTTGGGTCGTTTTTAACAATGCCTTCCAAGTTAGCCAAACGGCCCACTTTTTTCTGCACTTTAATTACATTATTCGGACCGATTACGGCAATCCCGGCAGAGTCATAGCCGCGATATTCGAGCTTAGACAAACCATCCAACATAAACTGGGACGCATCTTCAAATCCAATATATCCTACAATACCACACATGGTTGTATCCTCCTGTAAACAGACTACTCCAATTGCTTCGTATAAGTCTTTTGTTCTCATCGTCACCGATAGACATTGTAACTTATATAACGACTGAAGCCGGCCGAGAGGCATCCGCTGATGTTTCGATACTCCTCTACCTCGTCTACTGAAATCGGCTGTCCCCGATCAGTGCCTGCGCTATTCGCCTTTACGAATTTGGTTCTCTCCTTTACTTAAGTTGCGACAGTCTTGCAGTAGCCTGCTGTACACGCATTAGAGACTTTATTTAATCATCTGTAAGCATATAGAGAGCATACAAAAAGTTTCTGAATATCTCTCTCAACAAAGCATACTGCGTTAATATATTATAACCGATACCGGAATTAAAGTAAAGAAGGCCAAAAAGCGTGAAAAATCCATAGCAGGCAAGCATCTTGATACTCCAAGACGCTTATCATGCTATGGATTTTGATTATTTTATATCTTTATTCTTTTATGCTCAATGAAGAGCCCCTAAGGTCATTCAGCTATGCATCAATTAGCCTTACTCTTCTACAAGACCTTGTTCACGACCGATGGTTTCAGCCACGGTATGACAAATGCGTTCCAATTGTTCATGGTCCGGACCTTCCGCCATAACGCGGATTAACGCTTCCGTGCCGGATGGGCGCACCAAGATGCGACCGTTTTCACCAAGCTCACGAGCGGCTTCGGAAATTTCTGCCTGAATGAGCGGATTTTCATCCCAACCCGTTTTTGTTACTACATGAACGTTGATAAGCAATTGCGGATATTTCACCATAACTTTTGCCAATTCCGATAAAGGTTGACCGGATTTTTTAAGCAATGCAAGCATCTGCACGGCGGTCAATAAACCGTCACCGGTGCTGTTATAATCGAGGAAAATAACGTGACCGGACTGTTCACCGCCGATGGAATAACCGTCGGCACGCATTTTTTCAAGTACATAGCGATCGCCTACAGCGGTAGCAAAGGTTTTCATACCCATTTCTTTAGCCGCTTTGTGGAAACCGATGTTACTCATAACGGTGCCTACAATCATGTCTTGCTTCAAACGGCCCTGTTCTTTAAGCTGTTTGGCGCAGAGTAACATGATTTGGTCGCCGTCGAGGGCCTGACCTTTTTCATCAACCAAAAGGCAACGGTCCGCATCACCATCGTTGGCAATCCCCACATCGGCGCCGTATTTCACAACAGCGGCCTGGAGGCCTTCCATATGAGTGGAACCGGCGTTTTCATTGATATTAACGCCGTCAGGATCAACATTGATGGCGATAACTTTGGCACCTAATTTCTCAAATACTTCAGGACCTACAGCCGAAGCGGCTCCGTTGGCACCATCATATACCACAGTCAAGCCTTCGAGGGACACATCTACGGTACTTTCTACGAAAGCGGCGTATTCATGAGCCAATTCACGGCTGTTCAAAATACGACCGATATCGGCACCTGTAGGCCGTTCCAAATTATTTTCGCTGCTTTGACTGCATAATTCTTCCAATTCATCTTCTACGGCATCCGGCAATTTAAAGCCTTCGCCGTCGAAAAATTTAATCCCATTATCAGGGAATTTATTATGAGATGCGGAAATAACAACACCCGCATCCCAACCATGTTTGCGTACTAAATAGGCAACGGCAGGAGTCGGTACAACACCGGCTACCACTACATCGCCACCTACGGAGCAAATGCCGGCAGCCAATGCGTTTTCAAGCATAGCCCCGGAAATACGAGTGTCGCGCCCGATAAGGAATACGGGACGTTTCTTTTGACGGCCGAAATATGATCCTGCCGCACGTCCCAAATGATACGCCAATTCAGGCGTCAAAAAAGCATTTACTACGCCACGCACCCCATCGGTGCCAAATAATCTAGACATTACGCTTCTCCTTCCTGCGCCTTCAACGGCTTATACGCAACCATAACACGAATGGCTGTTTCCGCACCATCCAAAGCGGCACTCATGATACCGCCTGCATAGCCGGCTCCTTCACCCATAGGGTATAGTCCCTTGACCGTCGGCGATTGCCGATCATCATCCCGCAAAATGCGCAATGGTGAGGAGGTTCTCGTTTCTACACCGGTCATACAAATCTGAGGTTCATCAAATCCTTTAATACGACGTCCGAAATACGGTAACGCTCGCTCCATTACGTCCGTCACATAGGTTGGCAAACATTCATGGAGGTCTGCCGCCACTACGCCGGGACGATAGGAATGCGGTGCTGCCGCATTCCCTTCCGGCACAGTCCCTTTTTGACGGGCCAAGAAATCGCCTACCGTCTGCAGCGGTGCTTTATAGTCATGACCGCCCAACTCAAAGGCTTTCTTTTCCCATTCACGCTGGAAGGCTACGCCGCCGAGCGGATGGTTCCCGAAATCATCAGGCCCAACCGTAACTACTAAGGCACTGTTGGCCACACCGCTGGCACGAGCATATAAACTCATGCCGTTCGTAACCACGTGACCGTCTTCCGACGCGGAGGCCACCACTTCACCGCCCGGGCACATACAGAAGCTGTACGCCGTACGCCCGGTTTCTTTATCATGGTAGACAACAGAGTATTCCGCCGCCCCCAGGCCCAATTCAGCCGGCTCGATGCCGTACTGAGAAATATCAATCATGGACTGCGGATGCTCGATACGCACGCCTACGGCAAAGGGTTTACTTTCCATGGCAATGCCCGTATTATAGAGCATTTCATAGGTATCGCGAGCACTGTGACCGACCCCGGCCAATACCAGGCTCGTGGGAATTATTTCTTCATCATTCACTTCAACGCCGACCACCTGATTAGCTGCCAACTGAAGTTTGGTAAGTTTCGCACCGAAGCGCACTTCACCGCCCCAGGCGATAATCTGCTCGCGCATGGCCTTCACCATACCACGCAAAACATCGGTCCCTACATGGGGTTTATGTTTGTAGAGAATCTCTTGCGGCGCCCCGAATTGAACAAAATATTTGGCGATTTCATGGAGTCGCGGATGGGTAACGCGGGTGGTTAATTTACCATCCGAGAAAGTACCGGCACCACCTTCACCGAATTGTACATTCGATTCGGCTTTGAATTCGCCGGTTTGCCAAAAGGTTTCCACATCATGAGAGCGTTGATCTACATCTTGGCCGCGCTCCAATACGATGGGACGATAGCCTTCACGGGCGAGGTAAAAAGCCGCCAACATGCCGGCCGGACCAAAGCCGACCACCACCGGTCGCTCTTTCAGAACCTGCTCGCCATGTACAATCGGTTCCGGTTCGATAGGCTCCATGGTGCTCACATTTTTATCACGGCCAAGCTTTTTCATAACCACCACTTCGTTCTGCACCGCTACGAACAAGGTATACACGAAGGTAATATGCGGTTTTTTACGAGCATCTACGGCTCGTCTCACTACATGAATCTCTTGAATCTGATCTTTTAAGACAGGAAATTTATGAACAAGTAAGGCTTCCAGGGGATTTTTATTTTTTACATCCACTCGAAAATTAATTATTCTGAGCATTAGTGTCTCCTAAATATTTTTTGACGATTTCTACAATTACGTGCACTCTCGCCGGAGTTGCCGTATAGTTTTCGTTCGATACTAAATCATAGTCCCCTTCAATATTGGCAACTTGGCCGTTAAGCGGAATATCTATAGTACGAACTTCAGTGAGGTCTTTAATGACCCCTTCTTTGCCGCTCACAAGAACTTGTTGCGGCTCTACGGTAACGCTCTTAACTGCATACTCATTGCTCAAGGTACCGGTTAAATTGGCTACAGCCGGTAAGTTTTTCTCAAAACGAATCTGCTCTAAGTCAATTTGAGCCTGCCCTTGGCGTGGCGTAATTGTTACATTGTCTACCGCCTTGCCCGCTGTATCAACAGCCACCATCATACCGGAGGCAGTAAAATCAGCGCGGCGATCATTCATTTTAACGCGCAGTACCACATGGGCTACTGCATCAACTTGCTGTTTCGCACCGCTTACGGTTACCACTTTCGGCACCGTGTTTATGGATTTAATGGCCACGTCTTCAGGGACTTTGCCGAGCTGTTGTACCTCTACCGGTACTTCACGCAAGGTATATTCATCCACATTTACGTTCACCGAATCCGGAGTCATGCTCACGAGGCTTACCCCGGAAGGTGGGGTAAACTGCACCTGAATATTTTGCTGACCCGGTGCCACATCCCCCATATCCATATAGGCTTTAAGGGTGCTTTGATTAATGGCTAAGATGGAATTACGCGGTCCGCGCAAGTGGATATGCACTTCCGACGGAATATTTTCAACTACATATTGGGAATTCAAATTTTGCATCTGCACCGGTACGGTGTAATTAATATCCACAATCGGATTTTGTTCCTTCATTACAAAGAACCACAATAAAATGGCACCTAAGAGGGACAAAATTTTAGCCATCCAATGACCTTGAATTTTATGAATAAAACGCATCATTTTTTAGCCCTCCATTTCTTCAAGAAGGACAACGCGTTCTTAGGACGTTCCATGAAGGCACGCAAGGATTCGCGCAATTGTTCTTCCGGTAAATGACGATAAATATGACCGCCGTAAGTATAGGAAATTTTACCGGTTTCTTCACTCACTACCAATACTACCGCATCAGCCTGTTCACTGAGGCCGATAGCCGCACGGTGACGCGTCCCCAATTCAGTGCTTAAGGACCGATCCTGCGTCAACGGTAATAAACAGCCCGCCGCCATAATGCGATTGCCGCGAATAACAACGGCACCGTCATGAAGCGGTGTATTCGGAATAAATATGTTATTTAAAAGTTCTCTAGACACCTTACCGTCAATCTCGATGCCTGTATCGATGATTTCGCCGAGCCCCACTTCACGTTCAAATACAATGAGCGCACCGATGCGATCACGGGACATGACTTTCGCCGACGCCATTACTTCATTTACTAAACTATCGATTTCAACTTCACTCACATCTTGTGATTTTGAAAAAAGTCGTCCACGGCCCAATCGTTCCAACGCACGGCGCAATTCCGGCTGAAATACTACCGGCAACGCAACCAATAAGACCGTCATCCCTTGCTGCAACAACCAGCTGATAACGTGTAAATCAAAGAAACGGCTGGCCACATTAATAAGACCAAGTACAATAAGGCCTTTTAACAGCGCCATAGCGCGAGTGTCTCGAATTTGTTTATATAGATAATATAATAAAACCGCTACCGATAAAATATCGACTAAGTCACCGAAGCGGAATGTTTCAATTAAACCTTGCAACTGTGCCATCATATATAACCACTCCTCAGGAGGTTCACAAATAAATAAAGAGTACACTGCGCTAACGCACAGGTACTCTTTTATTTTACCTTATTTTGAGAGTGCTGTAAATTTGATAACCAATAATTACAACGGATTATACATTCTGCGTTTCAATCCAAACGTCCAGGTTACCGCCGCATACCATGCCTTCTTTAACAGCAGCATCATCATTCAAATCCACCATAATTCGACGATGAGCTTCTTTTAACTTAAGAGCCTCTAAGGCACTCAAACGGATTTCGTTTTCTGCCCGGCCGCCGCCGATGGTACCAAAAATAGAGCCGTCCGGATGTACCACCATAGTGGTGCCCGCTTTGCGCGGTGTAGATCCGTGAGTCTGCAAAATTGTGGCAATCGCCAAGGTATCTTTCTCATGTCCTTGTAAATAGCGGACAAATTCTCGTTTCATGCTTACTTCGCTCCTTCCGATAAGAAACCGCCCTTATGACCACGAGTTACTGCCAGATATTCGCTTACAATAGATAAGGCGATTTCTTCCGGTGTTTGTGCGCCCAACGACAAGCCGATAGGTGCGTAAATTTTATCTAATTCCGTCTGGGTCCAGCCTTCTTCTTTTAATACTTCAAAGGCATGATACACCCGTTTATGACTGCCCATCATGCCCATATAGGTGGCATCTACCAAATGGCGTACCTGATGAAGACAAATGCTGTCGTATTCATGAGCTCTGGTTACGATGATGATACCCTTATAGTTGTTAAGCGGCAACTTTGCTGCCAGATTATTAAAATCAATGCATTGACGACGAACGCGTTCATCGAAAAAGTCGGGCCGTAAATATTCGGGACGGTCATCGGCTACGGTTACATGACAGCCGATAAATAATAGCATATCCGCAATACAGCGACTCACATGGCCGGCGCCCAGCACTAATACTTCCGGATCTTTTTCAACCGGTTGTACAAAGCATTCCATAGCTCCCAAATTCAATACTTCGGGGCGTTGTTCCGGATTGATGCAGATGCCATCAACCGCATCACCATATACCACTTCGCCTTTTTCACTATACAATACTTTATCTCCTTGTCGTTCACCACTTAAAACAGTCACCATGATTGATTTTTCATCTTGTGACAAACGCTTTTCAATTACATCATATAAACTCATAAAAACCTCAAATTCTACCTTAATGTAAATCTATATCGGACGACATCCCTTTATGGGCCGTCTGCTTTTTAGATTCTTCATACAAAAATGCCATTATAGCTTCCATAACACCGCCGGCTACCGCCAAGGCCTTATCGGAAATGCTATAGCAGTGAGATTTCTCGCAACGAGCGTCCACATCGGCTAATTTAAAGCCCTTCGTTACCATCAAACCGGATGCCAACACGCCGCGCAAAATGCCGGCAATCTGAGAGACAACCGGTGTTCCGTCAACAAAACCGATGGTTTCACCGGCTTCCACTTCTTCACCGATATGACGGCGCGCCGTAAATAAACCGTCACACGGGGAATGCATAACCCGCTCAATGGTATAGCCGCCTACATTACCGGGCACACCCGTATTCGGTAAAGCGGAGCCGTCATAAATACAACGGCCCAAAGTGTGACCGCGCATAGTTTCCACTACGACATTTACATCATCACCGGCGGTGAAGCCCGGTCCGCAACCGATTACCAGCGGCGCATCGTCATTGCGCGTACCTACATTGCGTTTGGCCAAAATGGCATCCACCACCACATCCGGCGTCAAGGCCTCCAGCACGGTTCGGTAGTCCTCAGTCACTACCGGTATTATATCTTCGCCGCGCTCCAAAATAGCTTTAGCTTCCGCCAAAGTCACATGGCGCGCCACGTAACGTTCCAATAAAACTTCCCCGCGATGCACAGCCGACCCATAACACACCTTGCGACGAATCATCGTAGGAATCGGTAATTCATTAATCACAACAGGAAAACCGGCGCGGCGTAAGCGATACACACAACCGGAGGCAATATCGCCGCCACTGCGCATTAATATTAATGGTTTCATATTTTTCCTCGCCTATTATACAACTGTTCATATTCAAACGGCGTATCTACATCAACGCCGATAGGTTCTGAAATTTCGATAAATTGCACATACTCTTTAGCCGCCCCTCGAATCAGACGGCGACCCCCTTCATCCCCCACTAACTGTTGTAAAGCGTCTTTCCAATCAGGTGAAAAAATAACCGGATTGCCCCTTTCTTTATTCGGCCCATACAAAGGACACAGAATGGGCTTATCATTTTGCTCAAGTTTACTGTAGGCAACTTGCATTTGCCCTGCAGCCTCTTTCGTCATCAGCGGTTGATCCGCCACGGCGCAAAGCACAGGCCTTGCAGAATCAGCCAGGGCGGCGATTCCCAGAGCCAATGAACGGCTTTGCCCCGCTTCCGGTTTTTCGTTATAAACAGCAGTAAAGCCACATGCATTTACTATGCGTGCCGCTTCCTCTGCCCGTTCTCCCCCTATAACTACAATTCGTTTGCCTCCCAAGCCACCGTATACCTGACAGGCGGCTTCTAACAGAGTACCTCCGCGCCATGGCAACAAGACTTTGGAGGTCCCCATGCGGCGGCTGAGCCCAGCCGCCAAAATCACTACATCAATTTCCATTGTGTATTCCTAATCACTGCTGATTTTTAAAAACCCGGCTTATGCATCAGCTTATGCATATAACCTTGTTTTGTGCGAAAATTCCTACAGTCTTTCTATTGCCACTGAATAACGCGGGCAATTTCGCAGCTGGCTTTATAGCCGTCGGCCAAAACAATCATAGAGAATTTGCTGTCCGCTAAGGCGTCAAGGAAGGAATCGATAATGCGATGCTGCACCGTATCATAACCGGTACAGAATAAAATTCGCTTACCTTGGCTGTACTGGAACAGACCTTGCGGATGCAGTACCAAGCGCGCCAACATAGATGGCGTAACTACGGCCCCTTCGGCACGTTCCATAATCTGCGCTACAGCGCCTAAATTATGAACATGTTCCTCCGTAAGTTCAGTGCCGAGCATTTGTAAATTTACTACCCCGATGGTAGTCGTCGTTTTGGATGGGATAATCGGTTCCGTCGTTTTTGGTGCTTTTACCCATTTTTCTTTAGCACCATCCGCTTCAACCAAAATTTGCCAATTTGGATGTACCATATACATCGCATCAATAGCCTGGGGCTTCAAGGAGGTTACTTTGGTGCCGTCCACACCGCTGAACCAAGCTGCACACCGTCCCCGCTGCATAGCTTTGTGACATGCATCTTCCGCATCATTAAAATCAGTCCCGTAATAGGGATTCCACAAAGCTACCTGAGATTCATACAGTTTGGTAGTCGTCGTAACTAATGTCGGCTGTCCTATTAAACCTGCATATTCTACCAATTTAGACAATACAGTTGTCTTACCGCCAGCCCCTACAATGGCTGTAATCCCCGGTTCAATCAACGAATTCCAATGTTTAGCTTGAATCATCATGGCCGTTCCTCCTCAGTACGAGCACGTTTAGCTCGAAATTAAATACCTACCTTTTATTCTTTCGCCATCAAGGCCTGAAATACCTTTTCTGAAATCATAGGTAATGTAGTTAATTCTGCTCCGCAAGCATTTAAGATGGCCCCTTGAATGGCCGGACAGGATGTGTTAATGACTACTTCGCCGATAGATTTCACACCGAAAGCGCCGGTCGGCTCATGCGATTCTACAAAATCTATATGGAGCGTTCCCATATCGAGGCGCGTCGGAATCTTATAACGCATCAGATTATTAGTTTCCAAACGGCCCGTGCTCGAATAGTTAATTTCTTCCGTCAAAGCCATACCGATGCCTTGCACAATACCGCCTTCCGCCTGCACTTTGGCAAGCTTCGGATTCACCACCGTACCGCAATCTACTACGGCATAATAATCAAGCGGTGTTACCTGACCCGTTTCCGTATCGACACTCACTTCCGCAATACCTACCATGAACGGTGGCGGTGACGTATGACTACCCCAGGTGGCAAAACCGACGAGTTGCTGTGCTTCATGACCAAAGCTGACCATCAACTTCGGTGCCAATTCCTGAGTCGTCATGGATTTTTGGCCATCCTTGGTTCTGGCCGTTACGCCGTCAAAATCAATATCTTCTTCGGCCACTTCCAAATACATAGCAAACGTCTTAAGCAATTTAGCCCGTAAATCTTCCGCGGCCAATTTAGCGGCCGTTCCCGTTACATAGGTTGTACTGGATGCATACGAACCCGGATCGAACGGTACTACGTCGGTATCTGCTTCATAACAAGTCATATGATCAATCGGACAGCCCAATACTTCACAGGCCATCTGCATCAAAATCGTGTTAGCCCCGGTGCCCATGTCAGTGGAACCGGTATACAAAGTGTAATAGCCGTCATCTTGGAGCTTAATTTCTACCGATGCCGTATCCACATTGGCTACGCCGGACCCTTGGAAGGCCAAGGCCACGCCCAAGCCGCCGCGATGCGTTTCGTCAATCTGCCAACTGTGAGGGCGTTCATCCCAACGAGCCATCGTTTTGGCTTTCGCAATCGCTTCTTTTAAAAGACCGGATTCAAGCACTTCGTCCGGCGCGTAAACCTGCGAACGTTCGCCCACATTAATAAGGTTTTTGAGGCGTAATTCAATTTCATCGACGCCCATCTTTTTAGCGAGTTTAGTCACCGCACATTCGAGCGGCCACAAGGCTTCCGTAGCACCGTAACCGCGGAACGCACCGCCGGCCATGTGATTGGTGTACACAATATTGGATTCATAGCGAACCGCTTTGCCCTTATTGTAAAGGGGCACCGATTTATGTTCGCCCGCCGTAAAAGTGGTAAAAGCATGAGTGCCGTAAGCGCCGGCATCCGAGATAGCCACCATGTCGATAACTTGAATGATACCGTCTTTAGTGGCACCCAAACGAATCTTCCATTCACGAGCGTGACGGCTGGTTGAACAGTTATTAGCTTCATGACGGTCATAAATCAAAACGGCCGGTTTTTTCAAAGTCCAAGTGACAAAAGCGGCATATAGTTCCGTACAGGCTGTTTGCTTAGAACCAAAGCCTCCGCCGATACGAGGTTTAATTACGCGCACTTTCGTAGCGGGAATTTCCAAGGCTCGGGCAATATGTCGACGCACATGGAACGGAATTTGCGTCGAACTGGTACAAACTAAACGACCAAACTGATCAAGCGTACAGAAGGTACGGAATGTTTCCATCGCCGTCTGCAATGTGGCCTGATCAAAATAGGTGTCTTCCACCACATAGTCACATTTAGCCAATTCCCCTTCAATATCGCCTACCACACGGCTGTAAGAACAGGCCAAGTTGCGCTTCGGATCGCCGCCTACGGGCATATTGTAATGAAGATCATCTTCCGGATGAATCACCGTCGGATGGTCCAGCGCCGTACGCATATCGAGAACCGGCTCCATCACATCATAAGTTACCCGTACTACTTTCATGGCCTGCAACGCTGTGGCTTCGTCCTTCGCTACGATGAGAGCGACCGCATCCCCTACATAACGTACATACTGATCCAGAATCAAGGAATCATAGGCGGATGGTTCCGGATAGGATTGGCCTGCCAAAGTGAACCGCGTCTTCGGCACATCTTTATAAGTAAAAACCGCTTCCACGCCCGGTAACTTTAGAGCTGCCGTAGCATTAATGTCTAAAATTTTAGCCATCGGATGCGGACTGCGGAGCACCTTAATAACCAACGCATGAGGCGGCACAAAATCTTCGGTATACGCAGCACGGCCGCTCAAAATCGTAGCGGCATCTACTTTTTTATAAGACTTGCCTACATGTTGGCGCGCCTTTAATGCTTCACTCATGCCTCTACCTCCTCCAAGTAACGACGAATGCCGCGTAAATGTGATTCATAACCGGTACAACGGCATAAATTACCTACGAGAAAATCTTTAATTTCTTCGTCGGTGGGATTCGGATTTTGACGGCGTAACGCCATGGCACTCATCATCATGCCCGTCGTGCAGTAACCGCATTGATCGGCCCCTTCGGCAGCCAAACAATCCGCTAAGAGCGCCGCTTCATCGGCGAGGCCTTCCAACGTTGTCACTTCATGACCGGCCGCCCGATAGGTCGGATAGGAACAAGATAAGATAGTCTTACCATCCAGCCATACTGTACAAAGGCCGCAATTCAGCGTATCGCAACCGCGACGCGTACTGAAATAGCCTTGACCGCGCAAGGTAGTCAATAACATTTCATCCGGTTCAACCGACACTTGTAGTTTTTTACCATTTATTATC
The DNA here is from genome assembly GCF_008679445.1 of Veillonella sp. LMAG:90. NCBI lineage: Bacteria > Bacillati > Bacillota > Negativicutes > Veillonellales > Veillonellaceae > Veillonella > Veillonella sp. LMAG:90. The sequence goes on along the minus strand of NZ_NAND01000001.1, from coordinate 734,587 downwards.
AAACTTACCTCCACTGCTCTACCTCCTGCACCAAACGTTTTACCAATACCTTTGTCATAGCTGCGCGATAATCTGCCGACGCATGCGAATTCGTCTGAAACGCGATTTCATCGGCCGCGGTAGCCATGCCTCTTCGAGGGCCGTAATCCCTTTAGCACTCAATAATTTACCGGCCTTAACCGCTTCACGCACTGCTGCGGGACGACAGCCGATATAAATGTGATAGCCTGTTTCATCTTTACGAATTGAGCCGGTCAAAAACGGAAAATCACTCGTCGATTTACGCAAAGTATGAATAGCCACGGCTGTTACTTTCTTAGGCACACGGATTTCAACGAGCACATCTTTTTCCTTAAAATTCATGTACTCGGATAATGGCATGACGCCGTTCTGATGAAGCATAACTTCTGCTTCTAAAGCCAATAAAGCGGGTAAAATATCCGAAAAACCGAAGCGTGCCGCCACGGATCCTCCCATAGTGGCCATATTGCGAAATTGCACGCCCAAAATCGGATGCACAGCTTTTACCAAAAGGCCTTTCGCATAAGTCTGAAACGGCGCAAACCGTTCCACGTCACCTTGCGTAGCCATGGCACCGATAGCATAATAATCGTCTTCTTCACGAATATAATCAAGTCCCAACCCGCTCATATCAATAACCGAAGGCCAACGCCATTTCCCTAAGCCGATCCAACAACCGCCGGCCAAAAATGGAGCTGTTTTAAATTTCAAGGCCATTTCATAAGCCTCGGCAACCGTCTTCGGCTGCAATAATTGCCGATACATCAACATGATGTCCTCCTAATTATACCTATAAAACTTGAATTGTTGTACACTTTTATTATAAAAGTCTACCGTCAGCAATACATAAAATTCTCGCTTTTTTGAGGAAAATTTGTCATAATAACTGTATTATGATAACACGAAACGACATTTTTCAAATAGCCAAAAAATTAAATATTCCCGCCGTGGGCATTGCCCCATGGCCGTTACCGGACGATGCGGCAAACTATATCGACACGGCCAATCCCTGTCCGTTCATCAACGGCACATTAGAGGAACGCCTCAGCGCCAATACGGCGTTACAGTCACCTAAGAGTGCCATCGTTTGCCTTTTTCCCTATTATGTAAAAACCGAAAAGCCCGTCAATTTACCGCGTTACGCCTGGGGGCCCGACTATCATCTGGTCATTCCCGACTACCTCAAACGCTTCGGCACAGCCTTACAGGAAATGGACAGCACCATGGAATTTGAAATTCACTGCGACACGTCCCCTATGGCGGATCGTTACATGGCCTACCTCGCAGGGCTTGGTGTGTTTGGTAAAAACCGCGCCCTCATTCATCCCGTTTGGGGCAGCTACACCTCCATCGGCACCCTCCTAACCTCCTGCGAATTGGATGCGGACAAGCCCATGGAAGGTACCTGCTTAGGCTGCAACCGCTGTGTTAACGCCTGTCCCGGCCAATCGTTGGGCCGTAAAGAATTCGGTTTTGAAACCTGCAAAAGTTATCTTACCCAGAAAAAAGGCGACTTGCCGCCTCATGAAGTGGCCATTATTCAAAAAACGCCGCTCATCTGGGGCTGTGACATTTGCCAGGAAGTGTGCCCTCACAACCGCAATGTGCCTACCACACCAATTCCGGAATTTCAAACCGTTGAGCCCTATGTCAATCCGGCAGAGCTCGTAGGCCTTACCAATAAGACATTCAAAGCGGCCTATGGCGACCGTGCTTTCTCGTGGCGCGGTAAAGCCGTACTGCTGCGCAACGCCGGTTATGTGGCCGACACGGCAACCACCGGCGCCATCTCCGCTACTGAATCGTCCGCGCCTACCGACTCAACCTTATCTGCCGATTCAGCCGTCATAGCGCCGGCATCAGCTAAGCATCATTCGTCTAAGGACGAATAATTCAGCGTATCCAAGGACGCACTCATAGGTTCCAAATATAGCGTTAAAAACTGCTCCACTGCCGGTAACTCCATGGCGTGGAGCTTTTTTAATATGCTGTCGTACGCTTCGTTAAACTCCTCATTGCCGGCTTTTTTCTCGATAGCGCATTTCATAAACGCCGCCATCGTGTCAGCCGCTTTGAGAAGCTTTGTTTCTACTTCGTCGAGTTCACCCAGCAAATACGGCTCATAGGCCTTTTGAAGTTCTGCCGGCAATGTGCGGAGCATTTTTTCCTGTGCCAATCGTTCCACCTGACCATACAATTCACGTAGGGTCGGATGAAAATACTTGATCGGAGTCGGCATATCGCCGGTAAAAATTTCACTCACATCATGATACATGGCGGCTACGGCCAGACGATTAACGTCTACCGTGCCGCCGTTTAAATTGTGTAACAACGCCAGGTTATGAACGATAAACGCCACATCAAGGCTGTGTTCCTGATTATTTTCAGGCTCCATATTACGCATCAAGCCCCAGCGACGAATAAATCGCAATCGCCGCAAAAATGCAAAAAATGCACTGGTCTTACTTGTTGCTTCTTTCATACTATCCCTCATCCTATACCTAATCTCTATGTATACTAAGCTCTTTTGCCGGGCTCCGAATTTATTTAAAATTCCCGGCTGCGACCAATTTTATTACACCGACCGGCCCTATTTACCGGTTACGCCCAATTTGGCAAAACCGTAATCCAACAATGCCGGCGCATCGACCCAACGATTATCGTCATTCAAAAGGACCACAATCAAAGTATGGCCGTCGCGCGTTGCGGATGCAATCAAACATTCACCGGCGGCTTCGGTATAGCCCGTTTTGAGGCCATTCGCCCCTTCATACTTGCTGCGAATAAAATGATTCGTCGTGCGCACCCAAACCGGTTTACGGTTTTCATAAGGAACTTTGTAAAAATCATCGCCTACAAAATCACGGAACATGGGAATATTCATGCCGTATGCGGCTATTTTAGCCAAATCCAACGCCGTCGAATAATGGCCCACTTCAGTGAGTCCATGAGGATTCAAAAAGTGACTCTTTGTGGCGCCCGCTTCTTTGGCTACCTCATTCATTTCCAAGGCAAAACGATACACGCTGCCACTTACATTTTCAGCCACTACCACAGCCGCATCATTGCCGCTGGCCACCATCATGCCTTCCGCCACAGCCTGCAACGGCAATTGATCTGTCGTTTTCACCCCTAAATTGGATTCCTCCATGGATGCCGCATAAGGACTAATCGTAGCCAATTCATCAAGACGCGTCCCCTGCAATTTCAAGGCCGTTAATAGGGTCACCATTTTAGTCGTGCTGGCCGGATGCATCCGTTTATTTTCATTGCGGGCCACCAATACTTCACCCGTATCGGCATTCATCAGAACCGCCGCTTCGGCGGCAAAACCAGGCACAGCGACCGATTTTGCAGCGCTATTTTTTTCACCCAAAAACACCTCTGCCTGCTTGGCTAATTCAGACGTACCGGTTTGGCTGCCCGAAGATACCGCCGCCTTCGAGGTTACGGCGTTATCAGAAGCAGCGCAAACCGCTGCTCCCGATAGTGCCGCGCCGGTAAACAAGCTACCGGTTAATACAAAAACACTTACTATTTTTTGCCAACATTTCATAGTCTAACAATCCTTATTTTACATATTGACTCATATCGCTCAAAGGTTTCGCATTTTCATCAAGACCACTGCGCTGAATATGAACAACGCGTTGAGGATATGGAATATCAATATTTTCTTCATCAAAACGATCTTTTACGGACGACATGGTATCATAGAACACCTGCATGTAATTGCGGTTTTCCACCACCGGATATGCCGCGATACGCACGGAGTTATCACCAAATTCGGAGATGCCGATTTCAACCATTTCACGGTTGACGATGCGCTCATCATTTTCCATAACCTCACGAATAACGTCAATCGCTTTATGATGGTCATTATCATAACCGATATCAAACACAAACGGTACCACGCGCGTATCTTGATACGTAGCATTAGTAACCTGCTGAGACGTGAGCATGGAATTCGGAATAAAGACAGTGCGCATTTCTTTAGTTACAATCGTAGTGTTCATGAACTGAATGCTACGAACCGTACCCGTCACAGAACCTACCGTAATCACATCACCGGCTTTAAACGGTTTGAAAATCAAAATCAACAAACCGGATGCAAAGTTTGACAGGTTGCTCTGCAAGGAAAGACCGATGGCCAAACCTAAGGCACCAAAGGCTGCCAATAAGGACGTTGTCGGGAAGCCTGCTGAGTTAAGAGCCGTCAAAAGCACAATAGCCAACACACCGTAGTAGATAATTTGGCTCACAAAAGACACAACCGTGTGATCATAGTTGGCACGGCGCATCATGCGCATGGCTACATCACGAATAAAACGGGCAATATAGAGCCCCACAATATAAATAAGAACGGCCACAATCAGGCTTGGTCCGCGATCAATAAAGAAATTAATAAGCTTATCCACATAACTCATGCTGTCCGCCACTTGGTTTTTAACTGCATTCGACACCGGCTCAGCCTCTTGTACACTTGCAACTAACATATAAACGCCTCGCTTTCTTTTAATAATTAACTAACGTTTTACTACTTGTTTTATTGTGTTTTTTGAAAAAAACAATGGATGACAAAATATAAAAAAACATATATGATAACACTATGTGTCGATAGGCCCTTTATATATGGGCTAACATATGTCAGGCACATCACCCATAGTATAACTGTAGTACAGAATATATATCATATACATCAAAATAACAGGAGTCAGTTATGACAAAACCAACTATACAGAATCCATATACGGCCCCTTCGGAATTAGCCGTAGGCGGTCAAGTCAAGCTTCACCACACTGCCATCGTCGTTGCCTTTGACGATGTGCGCTACAGCTTGAGCACCGGTCCTTTAAATGGCGGTCTCCATCACATCATGGCCATTCGCAATCAGAATCTGCCGTTTTTTGTAGAAACGGAAAAGGAATTGCCCGGCGGCTCATCGGCCGGCTATTTGAGTGCCGAATTCGAGCAGGAAGATTATCCGTTGAACTTCTGCACCGGCCTCATCACAAGTGCTACCATGGAGTTTCATGCGTACGCCAAAGTAACAGCCGGTGATGTCATTGTAGAAACCATTGCTACCGGCGGTTTTGAAGCGACCGCTCATTGCGCCGGCGACGGTTATTACTATGAAGAAAAGGACGGTAAATTCCGCCAACCCGGGACAATCAATCTCTTAATTTTTACCAATAAGGCCTTAACCGACGGGGCATTAACCAAAGCCTTAATCACCGTAACGGAAGCTAAATGCGCAGCCTTTCGGGACGAGGAAATTCACAGCCTTATAAGCGGTGCCTACGCCACCGGTACAGCCACCGACGGCGTGGTCCTCACCATCGATACGAATGGAGAGTTATTAACCGATAGCGGCACCTATTCCCTATTCGGCGACACCTTAGCCAAATGCGTTCGTCTCGCTATGAAACGGGCTTTTGAAAACATTCAGCGAAAAGTAGCCTATGAAAAAGCTAAAGCGGCCTATGAAAAGGAAGAAGCTGAGACTGACACTGAGGCCTAAACAAGCTAACACTCTCCTAGCTACTCTAACATACTCTAACCTACTATATGCGTGCTATCTTAAGAAATACCATGACTTAAGATAGCACGTTTTTGTATGCCAAAATCTAAGCTACTTACACTGCTACTTACACTGCTTCTTACACTGCTACTTGCATTAATATTCGTAAAAATATTCCTGCAAAGCGGCTCTATCCTTCGTCTTAGTCAAACCTAAGGTCAATAAAATGCGTGCTTTCGAAGGAGCCAAGGTATCACTAACGATGAAGCCGTGGCGGCTGTCATTCGGCATAGCCGATACCATGCCGCTACCGGTTCGCGAAGAACGAACCACCGGAATATCAAGGTTTTCAACCAACTGACGAATACGTTCCGGCAAAATACCATGTCCAAGCCCTGCGAGCACTAAGCCATGGGGCTTAGTTTGTAATACGGAGTGTAATACATTGGAATCAATACCGCCATACAAATAAACAAGCGCCACCATAGGCAATTCTTTTGCCGTAAGCGGTGCAAATTCACTGGCCGCCGTATGTTTACGCAAGGATTCATAGTAAAAACGCGCTATGCCGTCCTGCACAAACCCGATATGACCGAAAAAGGCATTGCCGAACGCATCGGAACCGGTTGTATGTTGTTTAACCACTTCGCGGGCACAGTTAATCGTACCGTTCAAGGTAACGAGCACCCCTTTACCTACCGCCTCAGGAGAACGGGCTATTTGCATAGCCTGTAATAAATTGAGCGGTCCGTCCGCGCTGATCGCGGTGGCCGGACGCATAGCGCCCACCATGACAATAGGTTTATTCGTTTGCACCGTCAACTGCAAGAAATAGGAGCCTTCTTCCATTGTATCGGTGCCATGCGTAATGACTACCGCCGCTACATCCTCACGATCCACGGCAGCTTGAACCGTCCGGGCAAGCTCCATCCATATAGCCATCGTCATATCTGAACTGTCAATATTACAGAGTTGTTTACTTTCAAAAGGGCCATAATTTTCAACGCCCGGCACGATAGCCAGCACTTCGTCAATGGTAAGCTCCCCCGCCTGATAAGCCGTCAAGTCTTCGGCCGAACCGCTTTGTCCCGCAATGGTGCCGCCGGTGCCGATAACAACAATTTTTTTAGTATATGCCATAGCATACCCTCCTCTTAATTCAAGGTTTTTACAATATTATTATAACAGCTGTTCCTTATAGCATCTATTAGTACCCACGTAGTTTGACTAATAGTTTGACATGTTTTTAAATACATTTTTGATTTCTTCAGTAGCCCTTCCGTACACCTTATAAATCATCATGGTGTCTTTATGTCCTACTTGAGGAGCTATGTACTCAGGTTTGATACCGTTGTGAAGACAAGTGGATATGTACGTATGTCTAGCCCTATGTGGGTTGAGTGTACCATTGAGTCCAATAGTCTCTCCAATTTCATTTAGCATTCTAGCGATACCCATATGGTGCATATGAGACGAATTGCTTCTATTAGGCGCTACCCATTTAATCTTAGCGTTCTCTCTAGCGGTCTCCAGTAGCTTCCATAAGGTTTCGTCATAGGTGTAGACCTCTCGAATGCTTTGTCTGTTCTTAGGCGCTTTTTCTATAAAGCCTATTTCAGAACGCCCTATAGACTTGTTTACATGAGTAACTATTAAGTTATCCTCTAGCAACTCAATGTCCTCCCAATTAAGTGCAAGTAGTTCACCCATTCTTAGACCAGTCTTAAACATTAGATGCACTACATGCTCAAGTCGATGTCCTTTGACTTCATTGAATACCAAGTTGACTTCACTCTTAGACAAAGGCTTCTTTTTGTCTTTATGGTTTTGCTTAGGATAGCGCACAAGTGGTCTTAGGTCTCTATCAAGTACCTCAGTCTTGTATAGTTCATTAAGGGCTTTAGTTATTACAACTTTTACATTAAACACATTTGTCTTTAAGTAGTGCTCAGTGTAGTCATTAAGTATCTTAGGTGTTATCTCATTATATGGTACTTTTGAGAAGTAAGCTTTTAGGTGCTTCTCGATAACACTTAGACGTACCAGTTTGGTTGATTCCTCAAGATTCCTATCGGACTTAAAAAGATTCTTGCAGTAACTATAGAATGACTTGTTGTCTTCCTGAGTGATAGCCATGGTCTCACGTTCAGCTAACCATTGCTTTCTCAGGTCTTCACAAGCCTCTCTTGACGGTAGACCAGTGGCTTTCCTATACATTAACTTTCCATTGTCATCGTAACCTATCGGAAACTGTGAAAGGTAATAATAGGTCTTACCATTAGGTTTAACTATTTTGTTTATTTTTCCTGTGCTTAACATTGATTGTCCTTTCTGATGAACAATCACGTTACTATGGCTATCTTTAGCATATAATTTTGGATAGAATTTGTAAAGAAATGTTATATAAGTTTCTTCTGTTAGTTCGTATCGTCCGCTTGAGTTGAGCCTTAAGTTTGACATACTCTTAAGTTTTTTACGTATAGTAGCTTCAGTAACACCTATACGCCTTGCAAACGTTCTCACTGATAACATGTAGACAACACTACCTTTCAAAATAAAAAAAAGGGAGCCTACATGAAACAGTGATTTGTCTCTTGCAAGCCCCCTATAGGAGAACCAATATTTAATTCATATGCAACTGGTGGGTATTCCCTTTGTCAGTCTAAAGGAATACTCATGGTTGGAGAACATGAGGGTACTTTAGTATGCTAAAGGACATCTCACCAGTTGGTAAATAAGGAATACTTAAGTATACCTATAGTATCTATTAGTTAACTTATAGTTAACCTTTAGCTCTCATGTATATATACCTTTAGTTTTTCTTTTGTTTTCCCTTATCTCCAATTAGTGTGCCAATTAAAAGCGGTATTAAGTGTTCCAATTAGCGTTATCAAAAACATTCTCACTCAAAAAGTCCACTGGTGCTAGAATTTCTTTAAGTAGTTAAAATGTCCCCTTACGTCTACCTTATCTTCTTGCCATAAGATACCTCTATCAGGGTCTAACCACTGCTCCAGTTGTTGTTCCATAAGGTCATTCATACCAACTTGTTCGTCTCTGTCCATTTGGTCTAACCAATACTTAACAGCCATGGTAACAGCATCAAGCCTATCATCATGAGCAAGGCTTCCTCTGTCCCTACTGAGGCGTGTTAACTGGTAAAAGAGGGAATACTGCTGATTCATCTCATAGATAGCAAAGTCATCAATAATAACTTGAGTATTCACAATGAGCTTATGTCTCATCATGACTGGTTCTAGGGTATCAATAATACGTGCTTCCTTCTGGGAATAGTTCTTTACTTCACTAATGGCGCATGGGTGTGTTCTAATGACAACTGGTGTAAACAGTTTGGTGAACATACCGTCCCCGAAGTTCCCCTCAATGACAATCTCATTCACACCATGATATTTCGCTTTGTTAGCTAACTGTTGCAATACGCTATCACTATAGCCGTCTCTGAAGCCACCTACTTCAACTAAAAAGAGGTAACCATTAAGATACTTAATGACTGCATACGCCGTCTCATCTTTCCCTCTACCACTGGGGTCAATCGCCATACAACAGCCGGTATAACGAACGGTCTCAGTGCTTCTACTATTAGGCTCATGATAATAGTCTCCCTTGAGTGCTACACAAGGAACATCAGCCAGTCGATGCATGCGCTCATTAGACCAACTATAAGTCAAGCTAGCTTCTTCAGGGTCAAGGCTAGAGACAATAAGGTCAGCCACTTTCAAAGGATATTTCTCAACATCACTCAAGTTTGTATTGAGCATAAACTGAAGGGCAAAACCGGCTTTACCATAAGACAAACGCCGTTTATATATTTCTTCCTCGTTGAAACGTTTAGGGTCTGTAGGCTTTCCAGCCCATAACTCTGGGTTGCTGTCATAGCGGTCTGCAATAAGTTTAGCCAGTCGGTCTCCATAAAACTCACGTTCAGCGCCGGTCTCAGGGTACATAACTGTCCATATGCGTGTATGATAACCACGTTGTTGCAACTCATTGTATAAACTCATTTCATTTTGAGGTGTCCCTAGGTAAATGATATTTCCTTCAGGTTTGATAATGGCGTCAAACTCTTTTACAGCTTCCCCTAGCTTATCTCGTTGTACTTGAGTACCACTATTGTTTGGAATTTCCACGTCATCAGCCAGTAGAATATCAGCACGGCTACCAGTGATTTGTCCGGTGATACCTACTGATTTTACTGAAGGTGAAATATCCGGTACTGCTTCACCTACATCAAATTGATTCTGAGTGTCTCGTTGTCCTTTACGTGGTAAGAGGTGCTCAAGAAAATCAATGGTTCTAATAATGTTTCTAATGAAGACTGCATTGGCGTCCGCTCTGTCTTTACTCGCTGATACAATCTCAATTTTTAACTGAGGGTCTCTCCATAAAGACCACACACAAAAAGCACAGCTGATGAACGACTTGGCTACACCACGAAAACCTTGGATAATAAAGCGGTCATTAGGTAGGTGCTGTAGGCAATTCGCAATGTCATACTGTACCGGTGTAGGCTCAGGAAGACCAATAGCGTCCCATACAATGAATAGGAACACTCGAAAGTCTTCTTTAGCTTTCTGAATTTGTTCTTTACTCCACTTATAGCTTGCCATTAGTCCATGTCCTCATCATCAAAAATAGGAATTTCTTTTGTCTGGTGTTCCACGGCTTTGGTCACAATGGTGGTCAAGTTGGCTGTGGTTTCTAACTTGTGGTCTTTCATAAAGCGTCTTACTTTTTCAAGGAATGCTGGGTTGCGTCTTAACTCAGGGTCTTCCAGCCCTTCCTTTAGCGCCATGACTTCCAGTTCTGCAATGGTATCAATAACCGCTCGTTTGTCAAAAACTGTAGGCTTCTTCTTGTCCATACTTTCCTTTCTATACAAAATAAGCTACTCAGGAACGACTTTCAGCACTTCTAATTGTTTTTAGGTGTAATTACCCTAGACAAAATAGTTAAGTGCTAAAAACGCTCTCTGAGTAGCCTTATTTAACTAAAATAATATTTTCTTCATACCGTTTGAGATACGTTTCAGGACTTGTACCAAAACGATAAGGGAATAATGCACAGTCAGTAATGGTACAATACTTGACTTCGTTAGGTTGGTTGCATGTGCACTCTAAACATTTCTCTCTGATTGCTTTTGCATATGAGATTTTCTTAGGTACTCTCAAACGTATTTTCTTACTCATTGTTTCTTCTCCTATATAAAACCATTAGAAAACAATTAGAAGTGCTAAAAACGCTCTGTGGTACGCTTCCAGCACTTCAAATTGAATGTCTATTAAAACCACTTGGTAACAGTGGCTGTAATTCTTTTGTCTTTATCCTTTTTAGTCCATAGTTCAGCTTTTAGGTCAACATCAAAGTCTTTTGTCTGATAACTTGCACGTACACCTACATTAATATCCTGTGTACCCTTGCTTAAGTCATTCTCGATGTATACACCTTTTTTAAACTTAGGCTGTTCAGGAATGGTCAAGTTAAGTTTCACTTCACGCTCCTCAGTAACCACTAGCTTGCCATTGTCTAACTTGTGCTCTTCCTTCACGGTATCAGTAGGTATCTCATGTTTCACTCCATTGATTGCCACTGTGATAGGCTTAGGCTTAGACAACACTTCAACATCTGGGTCTTGTGGTGTAGCCTTAGGAACATACTGGTAAGTAGTGGTGTTGGTTGTCTTATGTTGTACCGCTACTGATTCACTCGTTGGTGGCGCTGGGGGCTTAATGCTATCAGGTGGTTTTTGGTAAAGGTAAAACCATAAGCCAGTCGCAAGTATTCCAATAAAGACAACATAACAAGCGATTCTGATTGCTCTTTTAATGTCCCCACTCATAAGCGTACCTTTCTGCTCTCATGCGAATCTCGTCACCTAAACCATACAAGTCCCACCGCATATCTGGGTCACTGTCAAAGATTCCATAACCGTCAATGTCAGCAACTTCTGCATGGGTCATGACTGTAGGGTACATAAGAGGAATACCAATTTCAATGCATAACTTAGCGACTACCTTAGCCAACATGTCAAGCTGGGCTTCAGTTGGTGGGTAGTTTCCATGAGTAACTTGTCCGTCATAACCAATAGATGAGCCATAAGCACAGTCAAGGGCAATACCAATAGCATTGCTGTTTCTTCTCCATGTGTGTGCCTTTTTGTCTGTAAAGCCATATATGTCAGTCCATAGGCTTCCGTCAGCATCAATGTTCAAGTGATAGTCACTGAAGTGTTGTCCATATCGTCCAGCTGTCCAGTGCAAGTAAATTCTATTGATTTGTCCTCTAGCTGGTACTGTGTAGTTGCTTAGGTCTTGAAAATCAATTTGATTCATCTTTGTCTTTCCTTTCAGTTCTAGTGATGTCTGGTGAAGGGTTCACCCCGAATTTTCTTAAGACTGCTAAAAGTCCGTCACGTACAAAACTTGCTTCTTTAACTCCCATTTCTTTCAAATTTTCTACAATAGAAAAGCACTCAGCTACCACTACTGATAAGTAAATGATAAAACTGAGTGCTTCATCTGCTGGTACACCTTGTACCGTAAAGTCTGGGAATAGGTACACGGCAATAGCTATGAGAATTGCTATACCGTACGCCTTTGATTTCTTCCCTAGTTCTTCCCTAAATTTTCTACTCTCTAAATATCCTTCTTGCCACGCTCTGAAGAACATTCCCCTAAAAGTATTTGCTAAACTACACTCTCTCTTTTGGTCACGATTGTATTTGTCTATGATGCAAAACCATTTGGTAATAACATCGGCAAAGACAAGAATACTAATCAATAGTGCCATGCTTAATGCATTTTGAAATGCTTTCAAAGGTATATTTTCCAATAGTTATTCCTCTCGTTCTTTCTTTAAGATTTCCGCTAGTTTAGCTGTTGTTTCTTCAAAACTTGCCTTAATGTCTGTCACATCATTACCCATGAGTAGCGCTCCAGCGTATGCACTTTTGAGCATTTCAACTTTATCAAAAAGTTCACTCTTTTGGTCTTCAAGGGTAACAATGTGGACTACTGGTACTACCTCATAGTAGTCATCACGTTCGACTATCATCGCGTTGTTTTCGTTACACCATTGTGCTACCTCGGTGTAATTACTTAGGTCTGTCTTATATATCTTTTGTCCTATCATTATGCTTTCCACCCCCATGCCTGCCAGTAGTAACCTTGTAAATTCTTAGCGTCATACATAGAAATACGGCAACCTGTATTACCCATATAAGATACCTGCATATTACTTTGAGAACCGCTTAGGTAAGTACTGTCTTGTGCTCTAGCTATAACATTTATACTTGGTTCACTTCTAAACGGTCTATTGTAATTAAGTTGAGTATCTCTCCCACTAGAGGCTACATACCCGCCCTGTTCTAGCCACCCATCATTCCATTCACGCCAGAAACCTGAGCCAGAAGTACTTTCAAATACAACATGACGTACTAAAATACCCTGTATTTTAATTCCCTGAGTGTCAAATGCAACATAAGGGTTCTTATTGGCGCTAAACCAGTCAAAATTAAGTGTTCCTGTGCTTGTCCATAATCCCCAATAGTTGTTTTTAATAAGGTGTGCATTTGATGTATTATTTTGCCTAAATGGTGCATTCCCTAGTCCACCTTCAGGAATTTGGTCAGTAGTTGCCAGTGTTCCTGTTCGCATTGGTAGATTAAGTAATGCTACAGTCGCACCATTACTATTTTTCCTTATAAGTGTACCAATTCGATTATCTTTATCTGGTGACACTTCAATTTGCATATACTTACCATTGCTAGTTTTAAGCTCTAGGCCACTCCATTCTCCATTATCGACAACAATATTATTGCTAAATGTAGCGTTACTAATATCACGTTTAGTAGACAAGTCAGCCCTATCCGCTTTGTTTGCCAACTGGTTATTCACATTGTCTTTCATTGTGTTTAACTCATTCTTAGTAGCCTTTGTATCTAATTTTTGGTTAACATCTTGAAACAACTGGTGGTGAGCATCTGGTGATTCATTATGACTGTCTACTTTGGCTTGAATGCTATTTGGTACACTCTGCTTGTAACTCTCAAAGGCTTCATTGGTCACAAAATCTTTACCAGCGATTGCCTTAGCTTCATCCCGGTACTTCTTAGCTTCTTCTGCATAGGTTGCACTTTGTATCATTGAGTTGTTCGCATTGGTTGCACTTTGGCCTGCATCAAGTTTATAAGACAAAGTAGTTCCCATGTACTCCCTAGTTTTGTCTTCATGTCCCTTAGCGGTTCGTTCACTGTTGAATGCATTGGTTTCACTGGCGCTTGCATTGTCAGCACTGGTGCTCGCATTGGATGCACTATTGCTAGCACTACTTGCATTCGCTTGGGCTTCACTAGCCTTTGTACTGGCTTGCACTTGTGACATACTTGCTGCATCAGCGCTTGCCTTAGCTTGTCTTGCGTACTCCTTAGCGTTATTCGCTTGATTAGTCGCAAGTTGTGCCTGAGTGGTTGCTTCATTGACTTTCGCTTGGCTTGCATTAAGGTATGATTCTTGGGTTTTCTTTAGAAAGCCTAAATTGACTGCTTCACTGTTTTCAGTAGGGGCTTTGAGATTCTTGATAGATTTCTCCCTAGCGTCCCACCGTCCATCAATTTTGTCTTCTTGAATACCACTGTCAGCCAGTCGGTCAGTATTTTCTTCATTGACGTGTAACAACTGGGTATTAAAGAGGTTCATATCTTTGGCTCTTAAGATACTGCTATCGTACCACTCGACTGTTTTGTCGGTAGGTGTTTCACGATAGATAATCAAAAGTTCACCATTAGTCGGTTCCTTGGTAAGTGTTAAGGTGTGCCCATTGACAACATAATCAGTTCCCCATGTTAACACTTTACTATCACTAAACATTGCTTTGACATACTTAGCGTTAATGTAGTCGAATGCAAAAGTATAGTTCTTTTGACTACTTGAGCATGTCAAGTAAACTTTGGTTTTGTACGTTCTGTTGTCCATTCTTTTCCTTTCTCTGTTCTAACTTCTTCTTATTGCGTTCATCTTGTTTACGCTTGCGTTCTCTTTGGCGTTTCTGTTCTAAGTCAGCTTTGTCAGCTAAGATGGACAATGCCCCCTTCACTGGTAACCAGCGGTCAAGAGGGAATAAGCGTACCAATGGGTCAACATCAGTGTCCTTATTCGCCATTAAGTTAGCCATAATTTCAGGCGTACTGGTTGCACCATTGAATGCTCGATAAGCACTCTGTGTGGCTGGTAACTGAGTAAATAAGTTGTACAGTAAGCCACCTTGCTTGTTAGGGTCACGGTCAACTGTAGTACGGCTAGTAGTACCACCCATAGCAACTTCCCATGCGTCATTGGCAAAAGACAACCCAGACAACACACTACTTCTAAGCATACCAGTGGTAATCAAGCGTTCAGGTGTGAGTGTCTTTTCAAGGTACTCTTGACGTTTCTGCTCATCATTGCCAAAGTATTTGAACGAATTGAAGAATACTGAAGTAGCCCAGATGACACCATTACTAATTGATGTTGTCATGAGCAAGTTAAAGTCTTCACGTTCACGGCTATTCAGAATGCGTCCTAAGTGACCATTAAGTGCCATTTGTGAGAAGTTCTTAAACTGGAAGACAATACCCTGTACCAGTCCAGCAAAACCATTGTACTTTCTAGCCGTGTTCCAAAGGTCAGGCTGTAAGATAGCACGTTGACTTGCAAGGTCAAGGAATGCTTCTAGCTTCATGTAACTGGTGAGGTCTTCATCTTGCCACTTAGTGATTGCCTTAGACAATGCATCGTCTTCATCACCTAAGTTCATCAGTCTATCTCTAAGAATTTTCTTAAATTCATCAGCATTTCTGATACCAGCTTCAGCTAAGTGTCTGTCACTAAAGAGGTTCTTTCTGAGGGTACTATTAAATTCTCCTCTAGCCCATAACATCATCTCAGGCATAATATCGGCTTTGATACCGGCAACACTGAGGTGTGTCAATCGTGAGATTTGATTGATTGTAGAAGTGACCTTGCCACCAAAATCAACTGCACTCTGAATGTTACCTAAGAGTTTCATTGTGACACCTTGCTGTTCAGCCATTGAGCCGTATACATTTCGTTGTAACTTAGGGTTGTACCAGATGTGCTGTGCCAGTTCGTGACCTAAGTGCATATCCTTAAAGACACTCAACTGCTTAGCACTGAAGTCTTTAGAATACTTAAGTTTGTGCAATAGGTCATGCAAGGCTGGTATGTAGTGGAATAAGGCTCGTGCACCAACAACTCCAGTGCCACCTACCATTTCACCAATCTGGTTGACGCCAAAGTTCATACCATTTTGTCTATAAGATTCACCTAAGAGAATACGCTTAATCATGTCAGGTACTTTGTCTGGGTGGATATGCTCAGGGAATATTAAAGCACCACTAATGTTGTGGAATACATCTTTAAGTTCCTCTAATTCTCTTGTCATTTGTGACCTTGGTATTAACCGTTTCTGAACGGCTTCAGACAACTCACCCTCTACTCGTTCATAGATTTGTCTTAAGTCAGTCACTGGGTTGTCTATACCAGCACGCTTAAGTGCCATTGTGCCACTCGAACGGTTAGCTACATAAGCCATAATGGTGTCTAAGTCCTGATTCCTTAAGCTGTCATTAAAGGTAAACAAGTTGCCATCAGGTAACTCAAAGACTTTGTTAGTGTCCATAGGTAAGCGTGCTTGATAGTATCCTAGCTTATTAGAAGACACATGCACGTCACTTAAGATGTCATCTTGACGTTTTGTTACCTGTTCAGCCCAGTGGCCAGCCACCACTTCTCTAAACATGTTTTCATCTTTAGACAAAATCTGATTCTTAATGTAGCCCTTCACGGCGTCCATGTCTTTAAACGCATTGCTACTACCACTGATATTCCTACCAATGACAAAATCAATACCTTTCTTACGCATGATTTCTTCAGCTTCTTTGTCTGACATTTGGAGCAACTCAATGTATTCTTCTTTGAATTTAGGGTCAATATCGTTCCATTTGATTGATTCCATTGCCATGTCTTTAATGAAGTTGAAGAATTTTTTATCACTAGAGAATTTCGTTCGTAAGACACCTTGCTTATCATAGTCAACTCTTCTCCATAACTCACCAGCACCCTGAAAGTCTTCAGGAAGTGTACCAGCTAATTTGTGAAGTCGCATGTCAAGTTCACGGAAGTCCTCTACTGCTTTTACTGCATTGTTAATTGCTTTGCTACTTGATGTATAACCATCAGCATTGTAAGGGTTATGCTTGCTGTCATACACGTTGTTAACTTCTTCATTAAAGCGTCTTTTAGCATTAGCTGTTGGTAACGTATTGTTTTCAACACACCAGTCTTTAAAGGCAACACGGAAGTCACTTTGAGGTTTCTCATACTTCTTCATGAATACTTTCTTTTCCATTGATACTGGTGGTCGATTCCCAGTGTTCACGTCACGCATTCGTGGGTCAATACCCATGAGTTTAGCGATTTTATTCATGGTTCGTGATACTGAGTCAATAAAGACACCATAGCGGTTGCCAATAAGTCTATTGGTTTCTGCTTTACGTCCAGCCACTTGTACAATCTTATTGCCACCCAGTTGCTGTTCCCGGTCAACTGCATCTTGACTTCTAAGGCTTAACTCATTGTCTTCAACACGTCCATCTTTTTCAGCACCAAAGGGGTCATAGTCCTTGTCTGGTACTTTCTTAGGTTTACCTTCACCAACTTTTCTAACAGTTGTTTCATGCATGAATAGCTCAGGAATTTCTGAAGGGTCATCAAAGATAGGGTCATTGTCAATAGCCTTACCAATGATGTTGTCTTTAGACACACGTTCACCATTGACAAACATACTACCATCATCAAGTTTCAGTGTAAGGTTCTTGAATGTGCCACCCTCTTTGATGTGTCTAGCAACGTCCAGAAACTGAGCATCACTAAGTTTGCCACCAATGATGTCTTCAAAGTATTCCTTAATAGCACCTGTCTTAGAGTGCTTATTGTACGCCAGTACATGTCTAGCCATGTCTTCAACTGTTTCCAGTCCATAGGCTTCCATAGTTTTGACCAGTTTAGTAGAACGGACATAAGACACATCAGGCTCATTGTGAAGGTATCTGCCTAGTGTGTCCCCAGTAATGTCCCCTTTGATTTTCAAGTCATAGCGTTCATTAAGGGTATTGATGAGTTCCTTGTCAACAAGTCCATCTTTCTTCTGAATGTTCAACATCACTGGTTCTACAAGGTCATCATCAAGGCGTTTAAGTCCACCTAAAGGTTCTACCTTAGGCGGTTCCCTAAGTTCTGGTGCAATGGTTTCAGGGTCAATCTTTGTCTTAGGCTTCACTGGTTCAGTTTCAGTGATACCATTGACTGCTTTTTGTCTGGTAGTTTCAACTTCATTCTCAAAGGTCTGTACGTTTTTACCTTTAGGTTTATCTGGTGCTACCAACTGATTTCGTCTAAGGAAAGACAACCCAGCACCAGCACCAGCACCCAGTGCAAACGCAAGTCCATAATTTTGTTGATTCCAGAAACCAGCCTTGTTAGCTACATACTGGTCACCAACGTTGATTAAACCATTGGTTAAACCAATCTCAGCAATGTGTGCAAACTGAGAAGACAACAATTTACTTCCCAGTGCCCCACCAGCACGCCCCATGAGTTTAACTGCAAGGGCTTCCTGACCTAGTGCTGGTACAAGGTTGAGTGGGTCTAAAAGTGTCCCAGTAAGCATACCAGCCACTCCCATTGCGGTTGTCCCTCGTGCTTCAATACGTTCTTCACGGTCAAGGTCTTCACCCTTCATTTTAGCCAGTAAGAGTAACTGCTGGGTGTCCCATGCTTGTGACTTGATTTGCTCAAAGGTTTCATAACGTCTACCCTGTTTAGAGTTGTACTCATCTTCAGTCATACCTAAGTTAGCTAGTGTCTGTTTTAAAGTAGCTTCATTAAGGGTTGTAAGGTCTTCCCTTGGCATACCCATTAAGTCATAACCCTTGGTAATCAGGGCGTTTCTTCCTAGACTAATTGTACCGTTGTTTAGCCATGCATCTGCAAAACTGTCTTTGAAGGCACTCCAGCTTCCACCTAAGTCTGTACGGTTTCCTCTAGCTACGCTTACCCATTCACCAGTTTTATTTAATGACCCACCTAAGCCATATGGAGAAATAGGAAGGTTCTGACCAACAAAGAAGGGGTTAAGTCCACCATATGAGCCACTCATAGGGTCAGCCCATTCTTTTTCATCAGCTGTTCCACCACTACCCTGATAGGTATAATTATGGTCACGCAAAATTTCGCCCATTTCACCACTATTATTTATCATCATTTGAATATATGAAGGTAAATCTTTAGTGAAGTAGCCATTAGCCTTTAAGATAGATGCATACTCATCAATACTTTTGGCGTTATAAATCTCAGGGTAGTAATTAAAGAAACTTCTTTTAAGGTCATCATAAGCCTGTTCAGGTGTATCATACTCTTTATAAAAGTTTGCTCCTTCTTCTTCTGGTTGCCTAGCACCTGAACGATTTGGCTTTTGACCTTGCGTAAACCCACCGGGGTTGTTCGTTAACATGAATACCTTACTTGTACCATTTGTAGATTCCCCTTTTTGTTGATATAAAAGTAAATCTGCAAATGTTTTACCATACTCAGCTTCAGCAAGTTCATGTATTCGTGCTAAAAACCAATGTGTTGCCATGTTTCTCCTTTCCTAGTCTGTTCGTCCATCACTATATAAAACTTCATCAACTACACTATCATAAGTAACATCTGAATTACTGTTGTTGTCTTCACTTGGGTGGTCTTTAAACCATTGTGTAGAGTAGTCTACCTGATTAATAATTTGTTTCAATGAGTAAGACTTAGGTGTTCCATTTTCAGTAACACTTAAGTACACATCTGAGCCATTAGAAAACCAACGTGCTGGGGACACATAGTCATTTGTAAAGACACGAATAGCATATTCAAGGGCTTCATTAGTCCGTGGCGTATTCATGTTGACAATCTTCTGATAGTCAATAGTAGGAATAAAGACACCATTAACGGCAACGTATTTCTGTTGAGTAGCTATCCTAGCCATTTCCAAAGACTGCTCTGTGGAGAAACCAAAGGCTCGATAACGAATAGCTAATTCTTCAGTGTCTTTAATCATATCAGGTGGTAATTTTTCAGGGCTATACGTGTACGGTGTTTCAGCGTCCCAGTAGAGGTCATACACTTGAATATCGCCTTTAGGGGACAACTTGATTTCATCAGTAATACGTTTCTTTTCATCAGTATTGTCTAATCGTTGCCTACCTTCACGATAAATCTGCATACCTTGTTCTACACCATTAGTGTCTACTAAGAGTTTCAATGCGGTAACATCTGGTGCATACTGTTCACCAACTACTTGTTTAATGTAATTACCATCTCTACCAGCATACTTTAAAGCCAATTCAATAGCTGGTGACATAACTCCTCGTGTCAAGTCGATGTCTAAATGATTCTTAAAGTACGCTTGCATACCCTTAGCCATGATTGGCTGTTTTGCTAAACGTGCTAACCCAGCGTCATCTCCAGCCTGTGCTAACTCGTCAAGAATTGGTAACATTGCTTGGTTAAGTGCTACCAGTCCACCTAAGCCCATTGCGTCTAATTCCTTTTCAGTCTGTGGAATGACACCAGCCCAGTCTTCTTTAAGAGTATTTCTAATCATCTGAGTGAGTTGCCCTGTACGCCATTCTTCAGTCCCTCGTACTGTTTGCTCTTTCAGCATTCTAGCTTGCCGTTGCTTTTCCTCAATTTCCAGTTCTTTTCTTCTTTGGTAATACTTAGTGCTCCAACGGCGTGCCTTTTCTTTATCTTCAAGTTTATCAGAATTTTGTAAGCGGGTGTACTCAGCATCAAGTGCACCTACTGAAGTAAATGCATCAAGTTCCTTTTGGTCTTGTAAGGCTTGCTGGTTCGCAATTTGTTGCCCCTTAGCAACTACTCTATCACGATAATCTACTGGGTTCAGTGTTTCCTTAATTGGTCTGCCACGGTAGTCAGTAAACTCACCATAACGGTCAATTACCCTTTGGTCAGCACTATGCTCTAATAGTGTTTCCATGATGTCCTTATTGATATTAAATTCAATTTCTGGGTTCTTCCCTTGTGTTATGTTGACATACGTCTGAAGTTCCATGAGTTTAGCATCAATTTGTTCATCAGTTAAGTCTTTACTATACTGAAAGAAACGCCCTACATCGACTGCCTTTGAGTGAATGGTTGTCACTCGGTCTTGTTGTACTTGTCTTTCTTTGTTGTCTAAATAACTTTGAGAAACTGCTACAACGTGTTCAGCTTGTTTATCATAGTAGCCATTGAAGAATGCGTACTGATTGCTAATAGTCCCATTGTTAAGGTCTTGCCATTCATCAAATTTACCATTCATAAACTGCTCGTAACGCTGATGTTCTTCTTCAAGACTATTTGCCAGTGGTTGATTCATGGAATACATGGTGTACTCTTGATTCCACTGGTTGCTTAAGTGTTCACCACGCAACTTGTCTAAGACACCAACTGCATAGCGATTATCACTAAGGTTGTACTCACCAGTGTTTGCTAAGATTTCAGCATTGGTGAGTTTCCTTTTCTGTTCATTTGTTAACTTATCGAAAAACTGGGGTGCTATTGTCTGAGCGATTTCATACTGTTGCTTTTCACGTTCTAAATCATTCTGACCAATGGACACTCCCAGTGCTTCTAGGGTTTTCCCTATACGTGAACGGCTATCATCTTGTTCTGCCGTAACGTTCCAGTTCTGTTGTACACCTAAGAGTTTCTTTTCGTAAACGTTCTTAGGCTGTTGCATAAACTGCTGGGCTGTCCCTATTGCCTGTGATACATTACTTGGCATATGTCATTGCTCCTTATCTAAAAGATACCTAAGGTTCTAAAGGTGCTCATTCCAAAACCTAAATTATTAGGGTCATTGGCGTATGCACCTGAACGATAACTTCTACCACTAAACCAGTTGGTTGACGATGGATAATACCCAAAACCATATTGCCTAAATGAGTTAGTCCCAAAGTACATAGCACTGGTAGGGTTATCGTACATTCCAGCTTGGTAGTTCATGGTGCTATAAGAAGGACTAAGGCTGGTCATATTGCTACCAGTTGTTCCACCTTGTGCACCTGTGTAGTAGTGAGATTGTCTGAATGCGTCCACCTGTTGCTGTTGTGTGTACGCCTGATAGCCGGCATTGGCAAGCCTAAAGATAAGTTCACCTTTACTTGGCATCTTAGGTGGGTGTAACCCAGCTGTATAACTTTTGGTATATACAAGTTGCTGTTCTTTATTAAGGTCAATCTCATTGCTTCTTCTTTTGAAGTTATCCTTTTCAGACAAGGCGGTTCGCAATGCTTCAGCATGAGTAGCACGGCTTAAAAGACGCCCAGTTTTACTGTCCCCTAAATCTTCAGACACCGCATTATCAACACTGCCTTGTAAACCACTTGCATTAATATTGAGTTTCTCCAGATTGCTAAGGGCGGTGTCAAATGCGTCCCTACGTTCTTCTTCATAGTTTTGGAACGCATAGTTCATCGTGGTAATAGCGTTCTTTGCTTGCTCAGCCATTTGTCTACCAACGGCTTTAGCCTGTTCACGCTCTGATTTCCACTGGTTATAAGTGCCTAAAAGTTGTAAGCCTAAACCTAGCCAACTCATTCAGTGCTCCTTTCTATAATTGTCTTGAACGATATGTAACGTTGCCTCTCCATGTGTAACCTACAAGACTACTAGGTAGAGGGCTATAGTTTTTAATAATAATCTTTGTGTCGATGTTACGGCTGTGTAACGGTACACGAAATGAGCCTGTAACAATAGGGTGTTTTCCTATGATGTTTTCTTCATGTCCTAAAATGCGCCCTGTGAATTTATAGTTGCGTGTAGGTTTACCAACATATTCCACGCATACAGTAAATTCACCACTGTCAGCATATTGAAACTCGATTTCTTGTAAGACCAATCTATAGTTCTGCATGTACGTTGTACCACTTTGGTCTGCTTGCTTAACGTATAGTGTGGATAACTCAATGTTCATCTCATAGGCTGTTCCTACTATTGCTTTTATACCAGTAAGATTTGCATTAGTATCACACTTAAAGATACCAGCTTCATTACTTTCAAAGGTTCGTCCGTCTTGTAACACAAGGAAGTACTTTTGAGCATTTGTGTCTTTAAAGAAGTTCTTTGCGTCCCACGTGTATGTCAAGTTGTAATCATCAAATGTACCATTGAGTGTTACCTCAGTCTTGCGGTCAATGAGTAATCTGTACGGTTCGCTTGGAATGTCTTTAGTGTTAAACGCAATTAACATTTTTTCAAGACAAACACGATTACTTCTCTTAATAACTAAATACAAGGTACTACCAATAAAGTCAGCACCAATGATTTCACCACTGAATATCCATTTACTCCAGCTGGCTTGCAACTTTTGCTCTTGGGCGTACAAGTATTTGTAGACAAAAATACTGTCTTTAGCACCTTCTGTGAGTGCCATGATGAGGTGTTCATTTTCACATGCAATAAGTCCATACATATCATTAGGAATATAATTTGGAATATGTGAAGTGATGTTATTGCTGTCTTTACTGTTGTTACCGTCATAGACTGCATAGTATTCCAAAATGCTCGCATAATTAGACCGATTAGAAGAAAAGTATAGGTTTCTCCCTACACCTATAGGTTTAATGTTAGTGTCATTTTCGAATTCTGTGACCTGCTTAAGTTGAACGTTCCTTGGAGACAGTGCACCGTCAGCAGTTAAAATAAACTGTGTTTGTCTACTGAACAAATATAGGTCTTGATTAAAAGGTACTGCACTGAATAACTCTGAGATTCTATTGTGAGATACGTTTACATCAATAGGGTCTGTATCAACGATTGTAGTTGCACTATCTACCCAAAAATTCCAGTAGTCTCCACTTTTAGAAAGACAAACGGATTCCCCTGCAATAAGACCAAAACGGTTGCGATAACTAAAGATGTCACTAATTTTTCTACCAACAAAGGAAGGCTCTGGGTTGCTATCGTTGTCCCCTGCTTCTCTGTTAGCCCATTCAATAGTTGTAAACTTGAATGTTCCATCAGCTTGCCTAATTAATCTATGTGGTAATGTTCCATAGTTAAACTTATAGAGAATATTAGGAGCGGGGCATTCTTCCCATAAGAGTGACTTTTCGTTGTACCTTAAGTAGTAGTCATCGTCCCCATTTGATTCACCGTACACTCGTACAATGTAGCCATCTCGATGTGTCCTTGGTAAATCTGTGTATTTCTGAACGTCATGCTTAAATGCACTAATGGCTTGACTGTTGAAGCCATCACGAACACGAATGTTTCTATTGGTCATTCCCCCAACGATAAACCAACTTTCGCCCCCAATGTGATAAATGTCATAGCCCTTCTCACGCATTTGATTAACTAACTGTTGTGCAATGTTGTTCGTCCCGATTTGTGTGGTATGGCTTGGGTCTGAGCCGTTTGGTGTCTCATAACTTGCCACTGTTGTATCATCAACAATGACCTCATATTTACGTCCATATTGACCACTCTTAACGTATACTGTAGCTCCATCTGCCCGTCCTTCTTCAGTTTTAGCTGATGTATTCATAGCTACTGTAGTGCTCTTATTTACAATAAACGTATGGTCAGCCATAGTGATTACTTTAATATCTCTTATAGGATTGCTTGTCTTTAAATACTCAGGGTGTTCAATGGTAACTGTCTTAGCGTTCCCCTTAACGTCCCATATTTTAACAGTAGACCCATCGAATGCCATGATGTACTGTTCGTTTTCATCACGATTTACAACGTGAATTTTTGGTCTAATTGTGGTAGACAAAGAGAGTTCCGCAATGTGTACCGTTGGTGGTCTCTTTTGTAAACCGTCTGCCTCAGTAGAAAAACCATTGATTTGTTCCTGTAATTGCTCCATATGGCGCATAATAGGCGGTTGCTGAGATATACCACTGATGATATTTTTTACTACTTGTGCTATTCTACCCATAATTACGTCCTCTTAAGGTCATTACTAATATCTGTATTGTTAGCCATAGAAGGTTTTTCAAGGTCGAGTTCATAATTGAATACTGCAATTTTAGCGATTTGTTCTTCTTGCATGAGCGCATTCATCGCCAATTCGTCCCCTAAATATCTAGTAGCAAACAAGCGTGCACTCTTGATTGTGATGTACTCTCTAAAGGCTTCAGGAAGTTCTTCAAATGGTACTAACACAATAGCTTCTACTTCAATTTGTCCGTCAAACTTGTCAGTATTATTTGTGACATCATAGACCAGTCCACCACGATTTCTTAAGAAGTTGCCCTCAGTAGTGCTTACACGTAACAGTGTGCTATCCCATGCAATTTCTTTGGTAAACCTATCTGGTATCAACGGATAACTTGAGATTGTGTTGAATGTATAGCCGTCAATTTGTACTTGTCTATTCACACTCTTTAAGATTCTATAAGCATTGTCTACATCAATATTGCCACTGTCTTCTATGGTATCAACTGGTGCTTCACCAATAGCCGATAGAATTTCATTAACAGCGTCTAATGGCGTCAAAGGTGTAAGTATCATAGTTATTCCTTTCAAAATAAAAAAAAAATAGGGAGACCACAAAGTAGTCCCCCTAGAAGTTAAACTAGATTAAACACTAGCTTTAATAGTACAAATTGCACTAGCTTCAGGGCGTAACCCGCCGTGTCCCAATGCATATTTTGCAATAATCTGGTCTGCTTGGTATTCAGGTCGGCGTGCCTGTTCCAATGCAAGGTCTTTCAATTTAATCGTTGCTAATGCTGTGCGGTGACAAGCAAGGAACGCAACGTCATTCTTCAAGTCTGTTGGGAAGTCATGCCCAGCTGGTGCTGTGCCTACCATACCAGTCTTGTCTGCGCCCCCCATAGTTAAGTGTGGTACTTCCACGATGTTGAAACCACAAAGTTTCGTCAAGTCACCGTCTACAATAGTAGCGACTGCGCCATAATCACGGTCAATTGCAGTCTTATTGGCAATGATTGCTGAAATAGCTTCAGGTTTCATATATGCAAAACGGTCAGTAGGTGGTACATAATTGTTACTGAATTTTGCTTTGAGTTCTAATAACGCCTGAACGATAGCTTCACCGTATTCTGGGTTGATACCAGTAGCCTTTACAGTTTTAGCAATTTTAACTGGGCTACCAGCGCCAGTATAGTTTTCTGCTGTCTCCTTTGTAAGTTTTGCAAGCTCAGCTAACATTGCGCCGTCAGCGGATAAAGCCAATGCTTCACCTAACTGATTAGCGTATTCAGAACGTACATCAAAGTGATTCATTGCTTCAAACAAGTCACTAATTAAGACATCAGCTGTCAAAAGACCGTCAATATTAATAACTCGTTCGTTGTGTTCCATAGCGGTGCGCTGGTCATCTAAAGAGTTCCCTACTTTGAGATACGTAGCGGTTGTACGTCCCATAACTGGGAAGGAAGCACTTTTACCGCTAGAGATAGTTTTAATCATGTGATTGTTCATCACTTTAGAGGTGCGTGTGAAAGCTGTTAAGACCTCACCACTGAACACCTTAAGAAACATTTGTAATTCATCACCAGAATTTTTTACTTGTCCTTGTTTAGTAATACCTTGGATTGTTGCCATTAGTTAAATCTCCTTTGTCTTATAAATTAGAAAAATCTGTGGCTTTTACTTTTGCCTCAACTTCAGCACGATAAGCTTTGTCATCATAATATCTAGGGTCACTCATAGCCTTTACCAGTTCTTTTTGAGACTGATAGCCCTGTGGTGCACTTGTGGTAACTGTGCCGTTCCCCATAATGGTTGGCTTAGCTGTTCCATAAGCGCTTCCCATTTGCGCCTTAAGACCATTGATGTGTGCCTTAATGATTGCAAGGTTGCCAGTCTGTAGAACACCGTTGAATGCGTCCATGGCTTCATTCCCCTGTGCTCGTACAAACTCTTGGATATTGCGGAAGTCCACCTCTGTGCCAGCAAAAGACAAAACAGTATTTGCAAACTTTTCAGCACGCATTTCAAGATTGTCTAAATAAGCACGAATGGCTGTCTTTGGATAACCGGCGTTTTCCAACTTGCTCAATGTGGTCTCACTCAACTCACCCTTGGCGTTGTACTCATTACTGATTTCATCAAAGTCAATACCCTTTTCAGAAAGTTCAGTTTTGAGCTGAGATTCCAGTTCAGTTTGGCTATTTATTTCGTCCTGAACGGATTGAATTTCAGTGCCCTCTGATGTATTTTCTTCAGGTTGTGCTTCCTGTTGTTGCTGTTGGTCTTGTTCCTGAGTTGTCTCAGTCGTAACCTCTTGTGTACCTTCAGGTACTTGTGGGTCAGCCTCAACGGTCAAAGTCTCTTGATTTGACGCTGTGCTAATCTCGATTTCTGCCATTTGTTACATCTCCTCTCCTTGCGCTTCTTGCATACCTTGCGCCATTCCTTGCATTGCCATTTGTTGCCCCATGGCTTGCTCTTGCTCAGCCTGTAATTCTTCTTGGGTCTTAACTAGACCAGTAGTTTCAATACCTAGGCTTGTCGCAATGCTTGTCACAAGATTGCTAATGTTCATCATTTGTAATGCTTCAGGTACCTGTCCGATAGCACTTAAGAACGTCATGTACTTATTGAAGTCATGTCCACGTCCTAGTGCTTCCATACCGGTGGTAATAGTTGGTTCTACTACGCCGTCAGGTAATTGAACGATTTCTCCCTGTGACATTAAGACCGCCATAATACGCTTGATTAGTGGCAATTGTAGTTCTTGAGACAAAATGCTATAAATACCGCCTAGGGTATCTTCAAGTTCACTTGCTACCGTTCTGATTTCCTCAGCGGTAACTCGTTCTGCATTTCGTTGGACTACACTGTTCAATAAAAAAGAAAAAGATAGCCGTTGCTCCAGTCTGTCACTGTGCTGTAAGGCTATCTGTAAATCAGGATATTTACTTAATTGAAGGGCTTGTACATCATCTGCACGCCCTGTTACAAAATCGCCACTCTTAGCGTCTTGTAATTTCTTTGGTCTTGTAAGACCATTTGGGTTTACAAGGAATAAAACCTTGGAAGATACCATAGCAACAAAGGCTATAGCTTTTGAAATATTCTCAAGACTGAGAAGGTCTCCATAGTATTCCTCGATGAAAGACCGTCCATAACTTTCACCGTCTTGCTTGGTCATTCGTAAAGGAATGTATGGAGCTTTGTCAATTGGATAGCTCTGTTCGCTACCTTGTACAATGGTCTCATTGATTTCTTGAAATGTTACCCATTCATCTCCATTGCGTTGAATTTTGGTGTAGACCTCAATATCATCTTCAGGTTTACCGTCCGCAACTAACGATTGTAATTCCTCAGGAAGCGCCATTTTAGCTACTTTGTCTAACGTTACAATCTGCAATACGTTGCCTAAAGGGTCACGGCGCAATACATACTGTTTCAAGTTGTACATGCGTGCGCCCCCTTCAGCTGGTGGAAGGAACAGTAAACAGTTGCCAGCTACAAGTAACTGAAGTAAACACTCGTTGACTGTAATACGAATTTGATTGTCTTCAATGAAACGATTCACTCGTTCTTCAATACGCATTAGCGCTTGGTCTGCTTCAGCCATTTGTTTCTCGTCTACGCCCATAGCTTGCAATTCGGCTGGGGAGATACCCAATCTAAAAAACCGCTCATTCGGTGGGAATAGCGCAAGGTTTAACTTACTAGACAAGTTATTAATACCTCGTGCTCCTACCGATTGATACGGCTGTTCATACTTTGTTTGAGCATTGTCATTCTCTTTTGGGAATAATGAAGGAATGGTAATTTTTGCATTCGCTTCAGCTCGTTGAGTGTATGGGTCTCTATCAGTTTTTAATTTGTTAAATGTGGTTTTTGCGTCCGGTATTAACTGTAGTTTTTCTGCCATAAGCTACACCTACTACACGTTAAGACCACTACCGCCACCGCTATTTGAGCCTGTACGTTCAATCATTAAGGACTTGCGACTAACCTTTTTGCGTTTCTTGTTAGTACCTAGCTCAGGCGCCTCAGGTGTAACGGCTTCAGTCTGTGGTACCAACTGTTGAGCCGTTACTGTTGGCTGTGGAATTTGTACTGGGTTGCTTTCCCCTTTGCCACCAAAACCTAAGATACTACCAACAATTTTTGTAACAGGTCTAAAAATTTTGCCAACTGCTTTGCCAATAAAACCCATGCTTTACACTCTCCTTTCTTCAATGCAAGTGTTAAGGTAGTTCAAGATTTCATCTCTTAGCATGATGCACGCTAGTTTACCTTCAGCACTCATTGTGTCTTTTTTCAAAATATACTCATTACTAAATAACTTTGAGATGTACTCAGGTAGTTCCTCAGACACTCGTGGGTACTCTAATTCATCAGTCATCTTCTTCACCTTTCACAATCTTAAGAAAGCTACTAGATTTGTGATGATAGCCACCACGCTTCATATAGCCGTTTTCAATTAGTTTCTGGTTGGTTGCCAAAAAGTTGCCACTATTGATTAAGCGTGCATTCCATGCGTTTGCTAGTCGGTCTAACTCATGAATGGCTTCACGTTGAATACCAGCGTATTCATTTGGTTTAAGACACAAAACAACTTCCTCGGTCACGATTCTACAATCGCTCCACCATACCTCACCAACTTGAAATATAAGTAGTCCAACAAGTTCGTCCTTTTGGTCATACCATGTGCGCAATGCACCAGCTTCTTGTACTTCATGTAGTGTCTGAAGAATACTCTTTTTAGACACCAGCTTCCCATACGGTTGCTCCTGTGCTAACTCATATAATCTATTAGTAATTTGTTGGTACTCAATCTCTGGGTGTCTTAATTTGTGGTCTTTAATCACGGTGTCCATAACCTCACCTCTTTAGTTTTCTTGTTGTAATAGCCTTTACGTAAAATGAAAGCTAACCTTGCGTTTTTCAATGCTTCTTCCTTGGTGCTTCCATTGCGTTCATAGGTATCAACAACTGTTTCCCATGTTGGACTTTCATCAAGTATTCGTCTTGCTCTTACGTCTCCAATATGAGGGCAACCTTTATAGCCGTCTGTGCTATCGCCTATGAGCGTTTGATACAAATGGAAGTAATTAGCTTCCTCAAGTGTTACCTCATAAAACTCATTACGCATAAAGTCATATTGTCTACAAGGAATACATCGAAAGTCCTTATCGCCACTAATGGCAATATCATTCTTGCCTACGGTAAGACCAACAACATCATCGGCCTCAAGCCCTTCATACATCAGTGTGTTGTATTCCTTAGCTATCCATTCACGCATTGGCTTATAACAAAGAGGTCTTCTTAATGTGTTACGGTTTGCCTTATAGTCTTCAGAAACAAGTTGCTTTCTAAAGTTAACTGGGTGTGACAAACACATGATAATCTCGTATTCACCATGAATGTTATAGTGGTCTAATACGATGTCTACCAATTCTTGCACATGCTCATCAAAGGCGTTCTTCACGTCATCAAAGTAGCAATGAAGGGTATACAATCCGTCTTCCCATTCGATAACTTGTTCGTTCCGGTTGCACGCCACATATAGCAACATGTCAGCATCAAAAATTAATTTACTAGACAAATGAACACTTCCTTTCTTTACAGTTGGAACAGTTCATCATGTCTTGATTGAATACAATAGGGAACGCCTGAGCTAACTTGTCTTTAATCTGCTGAGCTAATTCTCGATGTTCCTTCTGAGCTCTTTTACAAAGTCTCTTAGGTAAATACTCATACCATGCTCTCAAGTTTCCTGTGATTACTAGATGATAGACCATAGCTTTGGGCGCTAATAATGCTCTGTCTTCCTCACTAATGTCTTCTCCAATATTGCAATTCACATAGTTAGCCACTTGTTCATTGATGAGGTGCTGTAACTTCTCGTTGTCTACCTTCAGGTGCTCTTGTAAGACTGTCCCTCGGCTTGACTGAACAGTCATTGAGAAGTGCCTATGTCTTGACAACTGTAATAATGTTTGAATGCTACAAGTTAACTCAAAGGTTGCTGTAGCATGCTCTAATACACTCAGGTGTCCAGCTTCAATGCAATGGCGTAAGATTTTATCAGTGGCTTCTTTTTGATAACACTGAGAAATAGCCTTGCATAACAGCTTGCTATAGTCATGAGTGTAATTAATAAGTTCTACCATTCATTAACCTCAATGTGATACTCTAATACTTCATACGGTTCAAAACTATCAAATTCCCTTTCAAGGTACATTTCTTCACGCCTTTGTACGTCATCAGCATCAAGATAAGTGGGTACGCTTATAACGGTTTCTTCAACCAATGTCACGTACTTTTTTACTTTCATTTGCTTTCTTACCATACGTTCTCCTTCTAATGACAATCAGCCCAATTCTTACCAATTTTTCCTTCAGTATCTAATTGCACTCTAAAGTTAAACTCTTGTTGAACATCTCGTACAGCTTCTTGAGCTTCACGTACGACTACCTCAGCAATTTCTTTTGTCTTGCATGCACATTGAAATTCATCATGTACCCACGCCATGAAAGCAAAGTCTCCATTCCAGCCATGAGTAAGACCTAAAGATTCTAATCGTTCTTCAGTACGTGTTATCCAGCGCTTACAAATAAGGGCGCCGGCTGATTGCAAAAGTAGATTCAATGCGCTATGTAAGGAGCGTACGTGTAAGATTCTACCGTCAAGACCAATCAAGTACCGGCGCTTCCATTCACGCTTATGCTTAGCAATATTGAATGGTGCTAGTGTATTCTTGATTGAGCTAGACAACTTCTTAATAGCTGGGGTGTTCTTCAAGAATTTGTCTTTGAGTTCCTTTCCGTGTTCAGCACTGCCACCAACGATTTCTCCAATCTTAGCATTTCCACCACCATACAAGAATGCGTAAATACATATACATTCACTAAAGTTCGCTACACTTTAGCCGTCCTAAGGACTGCTCCATATTGCTATGGAGATTAGACTATATCTTTATCTTTCGATACCCACCGCTTCCAACTGCTTAGTTGTACTTCCTTTTGGAATAGTCGTTACACTTTTCAAGTAGGCAATAGCAACTTCAAGAGTTTCTGGGTTGTCTTGTAAAAGACCTAACGCTCTATTACAGTTATGACAAAGTAAACCTCTAACAACACCTGTATTGTGGTCATGGTCGACAACTAATAAACCACTACTGCTAGATTTCATAGGAAAATTATCTCTACCGCATATTGCACGCTTATAGTTTTGGCGTTCTGCTATATCTAAATATTCTTCAATAGTTATTCCATAGTTTCTTTTGTAGTATGCTTCTGTTACTGCATAGCTTCTACAATACTCACTACAAGATAATTCTGAAGGGGCTTTAGGTGTAAATGATTTTCCACAAACTTTGCATTTCTTTTCTTTAAAGTAGCCTTGAGGATATTTATCAGGCTGTGCTGTCTGTTTTTCTTTTGGTTTATTTCGTTCACACTGTAATAGTTTCTTTTCGTACTCTTTTCTTGTCATTATTTCCTTTCTTGACTTAGCACGGTATTATCCCTGAGGGATTTCCACCGTTTTCAATGGGTTTAGAGACACCTATTATGTTAAATGTCTTAGCTTGATTTCTTGTCTCAAGCCCTGCATTCTTCTGGTTAGCCGTATGAATATCGCCATTGAGTATCTCATGTGCGTACTCGCCGTTATCATAGGGGTACAAATAGTGTGCTAGGCAACGCAACTCAAGACCACTACAATCAACGCCAGCTTGATACCAGCCCTCAGGTACGCCAAAAAGTTCCCTACATTCCTTACCATACTCAGCGCTCACTGCTGGTACTTGAGCTACATTTGGGCTGTTATGAGTGGCTCGCCCTGAGACTGCTCCATTAGGGTTTATACGTCCATGAATTTTATGGTCTTTACCTACAAGTTTTAACCATGCGTTGCTACCCTTAGCCAGCTGTCCTAGTCGTTTAGACAACATGAAAGACTTACTATAGAGTTCCGCTATGCGCTTAACTTCATCATTCGCATTTGGGTCTTTACTGATTGCCTTTAGTGTTTCTTCATTGAGCTTCAACTTACGGCTCTTTTCCTCGCCTTTGTTGTCTATCTCAATGTCATACATACAGTCTAAAAACTTGTATTTGTAATGGTCATTCAGTATGTAGTAAAGCTGTTGTCTACTATTAGGGTTAAATTCTTTGTACCGTTGGATAGGTACACCGGCTTTATACCCTAGGCTCTTATTGTCTCTCTTAGGTACAAATACCTTATCAGGTATCTTTGGAGCGTACTCAGTAAGTTCATCAACGATACGCAAGTATTCTTTCTCAAGTATCATCTTGAGTTCCAGCGCCTTGTTCATGTCAAAGTAGAAGCCATTGTGCTCCATTTTTTGACATAGCCATTGAGCTTTATGTTCAATTTCACTTGCGTGCTCTGTAAATTTCTTAGAGACCAATTTGTTATAAAGGTCTTTTGTAACTTCAACGTCCTGTATGCAATACTCCAGCATATCCTCGTTGAATGCTTCCCATGCGGTCTCGTTGTCTTCAGCATACGTGCCTTTAAGATTACCTAACCTATAACCAAAAGCTTTTAAACTGAAGCGTCCAAAAAGATTGCTAGGGAGAATACCACGCCTTACTAAAGGGGCGTCATAATCGTTGATGTTTGAGTAGACAAGCCGTGATAAGACAAGCGTATCTACTACTTTCGCATGGTCAAACTCTACGCCATACAATTTGGTAAGCACTGGTAAGTCAAATGCTATAACGTTATGTCCACATATCTGGTCACCACTGAGTAGTTTCTTGATACCTTTGTCTATTTCGTTTGGTCTATACGTGAAGACCTCACCAGTATCACTAATGATTACCATACAGTGAACGGTTGAGACCGTATCAAGTAAACCGTCTGTTTCAATATCAAAGAATAACAATCATACTCACCTACTTACTTAGGCGTTTTTCTAATGATTCTACATCTTGATTATTGCGGTGCATCTGCTGGTTATGCCATGAGTTATAACCTTTGAGTGACTTGATTTGTTTCTTGATGAGTTTTACTCGCCATTTCTGAAGCCCATTAATTAACATTTCAAGTACATTGATTAAAAAAGTATTCATCATTGTTGTTCACTCCTTTTGATTAAAGACCATTTTGTTGCTATCCGAGTCCATAAAGCTTTCTGAAGTGTAAGTTCATAGACTTCATATGGCTTCTCTGATTATTGTAATGACATGTTCAGCTCATCGTATAGTTCATACAAATATGTATCAAACTGAGCAACAACATTCTCAAAATCCATGCTGTCTTGATTCTTCATTGGTGTTCTCCTCATCATCAAAATCAGGTACTCGCAAGCGATTAATACCTTTGTCAAAATAAAGATAGCCACCTAGACCAGTATCACCAGTACACCTGCATTTCAATATGCGTACTTTAATGCGATTCTTTTCTTGGTCTTCAGTGGCTTGTTGATTACGTTCAAGTGCAATAATGGTATCAGAAAGTTGTGCTAGTGATTGACTACCTCGTAAGTGATTCAAACTGATGACGCCACCTTCTTCATGATTACTATTGTCAGTACGCTTCAAGTGACATATGGCTATGAGACCTACTCCAGTTTCCTCAACTAACGAACGTAAACGTGTCATAAGCACGTCTATGAGTTTTCGTTCGTCCTTGGTGTCTATTCCACTCACTGCAATACTCAAATGGTCTAGTACCAAAAAGTCACACTTTTCAGTAACCGCCATGTACCTCATTGCGCTCAATATTTTGTTTTCCGCTAGACTGCCAAAATGATTGTATAAGACAAAACGCCCTGTCCCTAAGGTTTCATCAAAGGCTTTCTTATATTCTTCTTCAGTCAGTCCTTGGCGTGATATGTGTAGAGGTTTACCCACGTGAATACTCATAATACCTTTAGCGGTGCGCCTTATGTTTTCCTCTAGCATCATTACGCCTACTCTTAAGTTTTTATTCATAGCAAGGTCAAACATGATTTCTCTTGCCATGGTTGATTTACCAATGCCGGTTCCAGCGGTTAGTAACACGATTTCCCCTTTTCGTATTCCTTTGGTCATACCTTGTGCTTTAATATCCCATGGTAAGCTATATCCAACTTCTTCTTCAGGCTCATTCTTCAGTTCTTCCCATAATGTATTACCGTTGACAATATTCTCAGGGGTATACGCCTTAGCATTACTAATGGCGTCCATGAGTTCCCTACCATGGTCTGCTAGTAGGTACTCATTTGGGTCTTTGTGCTGATTTAAGACCACTATTTTCAATCTGTCAGCTTCAAGAATGCCCTCTACACTCTTGACTGCTTCCCTTCCAGCTTCATCATTGTCAAAGATAACTACAACTTCATTAAAGTGCTGTAACCATTCAAGATTACTTTCAAATGTCCTTCTTGCGCTCTTAGCGCCCTTTGGTAGACTTACTACTGGTATAGTATTGGCAAACATTTGTGATACTGTAAGACAATCAATTTCACCTTCTGTGACTATCAATTGGTCTCCACCACTATACAGCTGTTGTCCATAAAACGTATCATTAATGCTTCCTAAAACACAAAAGGTCTTATCTGCAAACCGTAACTTCTGCCCTGTAAGTTCACCATACTGGTCATAGTAGTTTGCGACTTGTACCGGTTTTCCATTGTATATTCCTTTTTGGTACTGGTATTTCTTGCATGTGTGCTCTAAAATACCTCGTTTTGGTAAATTACTGATATGGGTTGACGATACCCTACTGGTAAATACTGTTTGGTTGCTTATTTGTCTTTTGTCATCATTTAAAAATTTGGTTGTACCACAAGAAAAACAATGGGTATGCCCGTCAGAATACTCTGAGAGTGCATCGTGACTACCGCAAGTCGGGCAAGGTAAATGTGCCTTAGTTAAGGTTGATTCTTCCATAGTTAAATCAACTCATCTTTAATACTACCTTCAAATTCCTTATATTCTGCCTGAGGGTACTTACTGCATAACTCAAGGACTGCTTTTCGCTGTTCCGGCGTTACTTTTTTGGCGCTCGGTGCGTCCACCAGTATCGTGTATGCTTCCTCAGTATCATCAATTTCAGCGTTGGCTACTGCTTTCTCCTCACGTCCCTCATGAATTTCACCTAAATAATTCACAAATGCGTGATAAGGGAAGAATAGGTAACCAGCTTGTTTCGCCTTCATTGCCACTTCTTGAAATGTCAATTCGTCCATATTTTTGAATAGACAAATAATTTCAGTAGTGGCTTGGCGTTCTCTTAGCTTTCCTCTAATTACTGCCATGTTTCTCCTCTATCCACGCTAATGGTATACTGTCTCCAATGTGATACATAAAGCCATTCTTTTTGCACCAGTCACTGTATTTTGTCTTCTTGCTTTTCGTCAGCCATTGGTCTTTCTGAAAGACAAAACGAATGTCAAGTTCTGGGTGTTCCTTCTTGATTCTCAGATGCTTAGTTCTGTCTTCAGGTAGGAATAACCCTTTGGCTTCAATGATGACGCCATTAGACAATATAAAGTCTGGTGTGTACTTGTGTGTGCTTGTATAAGGGTAAGACACAGCTTCATACTCAAAGGCTACTCCAGCCTTAATTAGATTCTGCTTGATGTGTGCTTCAAAGTTTGAGCGTACACTTTTGTCTATCCGTTTACGAAACCCACGTTTTCTGTTAAAACTCCAATTCGCCATCGTTTAACTGGTCACTTTCTGACTTCTCTTTGATACTAAAACCATAGCTGTTTGCATTGCGTTCGCCAGCACTGTATTCTACAAGTTCAAACACACAAACTGCATTCAGGCGCAAAGTCACCCCAAAATTCTTGCGATTAATCATGTAGCAATGTGGCGTACAGTTGATTTGTACCTTGCTACCATTACCAATAAGAGTTCCTTTTGGTGCTGGTTCGCCGTACTCATCAAAGATAGGGACTGAACGCTTCACAATTTCACCAGTTGTTTTGTTTTGGTACTCGTGTTTTGTCTTAGCTTTAATGCATTCTCGTGTTTCACCATTAGCGGTGGTGTTTTCCTTAATAGGTAAGTTCAGTGTTGTTTTAGGGTCTAACTTCCAGCCCTGCTCCTTGGCTTCATCGTTGAATACATTGGTAAGGTGTACCTGAAGTTTAGCCAGTTTCTCATCGTCCTCAAGGTCTACCACGATTGAGTAGCCAATAGGGGAGTCGTTGTATTCTTCTGGCTTTTGAACGTGTGCCCAATAAGCCGTGCCGTTGATTAAAATTGTATTGTTATTTGTTGCCATTTTGTTCTCCTTATGCTTATTCTTGTAATTCTCTTGTCATGCACATGATTTCATGC
Organism: Veillonella sp. LMAG:90; assembly: GCF_008679445.1. Taxonomy (NCBI): domain Bacteria; kingdom Bacillati; phylum Bacillota; class Negativicutes; order Veillonellales; family Veillonellaceae; genus Veillonella; species Veillonella sp. LMAG:90. The sequence continues at coordinate 697,691 of NZ_NAND01000001.1, read as the reverse complement.
TGACAATCTTCTATTTCTTTCGTAGCCCATTCAAGTTCATCTTTAAGTTCTTCTATTTCTTTCGTAGCCCATTCAAGTTCATCTTTAAGTTCTTCTTTTTCAGCGCATTCTCTATTCATCTGAAAGTCCACTTCTTCAATAGTTTCATTAAGTTCTCGGTGTATTCGTGCTGTTTCGTCAAAGAGGTCTGCTAATACTTTGTCTGCATTTTCTTCGCCCTCTGCCCATTTCCGGTAGGCAAAACTACACACTTCATAAAAGTCATCATTGATTGACTGTAGTTCGTCAATCGGGTCATTTTCCTGTGCTTTAGTTTTGTTGTCATTTTCAACATCTATTTCATTCATAATCTCTCTAATTGTGTCAATATAATCAAGAAGTATTTCGTAAGAATGTCCACCTTGGTTCATTTTTAAATTTACATACTCGATTGACATTTCAAGCTGGTGTTTGATGTCTTGTAATTTATTTACCTGTGCTTCCATTAGTTTCACCTCGGTCAGTCACTTTTGTATACTCAGTTAACTCTTTTGCTTTCATTCGGGTGTCTTTCACTACTTCCATTTGAAACAAGCGTTCGCCCTTAGGGAAGTAAAAGGCTGCATTTGTTAAGTTTCGTACGATTGCTTTTACTTCTCCAGTGAAGTCTTCATCAATGATACCTTCTTCATTTGCCAATTGAATTGGGTAGTACATTGCTACGCTAGACCGCAAGTGAATTCGTACAGAATAGCCTTTTGGAATGTCTAATTTAAAACCAAAAGACACCAGTTGACTTACACATTCGTGCTTACCAGCAATTCGTAAGCCATCTTTTAAATACACATCAAGACAACTAGCTTTATCAGTTTTATACTCTGGTAACTTCACGCTGTCTTCTAATGGGTATACTCCCAAAACTGGTTCAGCTGGTGCTTTAGCCGTTGTTGTTCGTGTTGTTGTCATGTTCGCTCACCTCTTTCACTAATTTATTTGCATAGTTGGCTAATTTTTCATAGTCTTTTAGCCCTTCTTTGTTTCGATGTAGGTATTTCTGAATGTTGCCCTTTAGAAAGCCTTTGTATTCTTCATAGGTCATATTGGCTTTCAAAATGTCCCACGGCTCAATGCCTAGGGCTTTATAGTGGCCATCGTGTAGGTTATTCACTTTGATTTCTCCAGTTTCAACTTTTCCAAAATCTTTTGGTAACTCTACGTTGTCAATGGTAATGACTTTTGGTGTCTTCAGTTTATTAACTTCTATAACCAACGAATTTAGCCGTCTGGTGTTAAACTCTACAGCTCTGTTAAGATTAGTAATATCTTTCTGTGCCTGTGTCACTTCTTTGATAATGTAATCTCTGTCCTCTTTAAGTCTGTCTAAATCAAGGAATTCTTTTACAAGAAGACTACCAAAGACAACTAAAGCAATGTACAATATTTCAATCATTTGTCTTCAGTCCCTTCTTTAAGCATTCCTCTTAAGTTCTTCAATTCGACTTCTAGCATAAACTTGTCAACGTGTAGATTTCTGATGTCAATCTGCATTTCTGCTAGACACATGTACACATAACCAGTGACGCCAGCTAGAATTAAGACAACTAGCCATAAAAATTCAATCATTTGTTATTCTCCTCGTCTTATTTCATTTCTAATATCTACCAGTAATTCTTCAAGGTCATTCTTAAGTTTTACTAAATGCTTAACCTTTCTGGTTGCATTAGCAATTTCTACCTCAGTATTCATAATTGCCATTTCAAGAATCATTTCGTTTGGCTCTAGCTTTCTTGTACTGTTCATTTTGTCTTAGTTTCCTTTTATAACTGCACTCAGGGCTACAACAATTACTTCTAGTTGTCTTCTTAAATGGTCTTCCGCATTCAATACAGGTGACAACCGGTTTGTTCTCTGCGATTCTTTTGTTATTCGCCCTGATTGCACATGAGTGACTACAATAAACCTTGTTGTTCCGTGTAGTTTCAAAAACTGTATTGCATATCGGACACGATTTGATAAATACCATGTGCCCCTCTGCTATTGCTATTTCTTCAATGGGTCTTTTAGTTCGACTAAGGACAATGGCGGTGTCTATGTCCATAATGTCTTCTTTGGACTTGCACTCATGTCCGTTCTTTGTAATGTAGTGCCAGCCTTTAGAGTACCAGTAGCCATTATTCCTTACTGGTACCTCTTTGTGTGCACACTCTCCACCAATAATGTCCCTAGTGATATACTTAAAGCCTTTCTTTTTGGCTTCTTTATAGTTCACTTTCGTCCACTTCCTCAGCTAACCAGCAGTATTTCCAATGTGTACGCCCTTTTTCATCTTTTGAAGTCCATTCTGATGTACCTGCTTTATAGGTCATAAAGTGTTCTGTAGGATTCAATGCGTCAAAACCAGCATAATGTCCTTTAACCGCTGTGGTAACATCAGGGAAGCATGATACATACACTCGTGAATTAATAGGTACTTCATTAATCCACTTATTTTTATCAAGTGGTCTCCCCTCATCAAAAATTAGTAGGGGCTTATGTGAACACCACTGTACATCACGGAAGACATCAGACAAGTAATGAGGAATACACTCACAAACTTCATGCCCTAGACAATCACTGTCAACTACCCATTCACCCTCATATTCATCTTTGTAAGGCTCTTGCTTCCATGCAAAAAGATTATCATCAATATCTCGTGTTACATAAATTGCTTTATTGTCAACTAATACTTTTGTCAGGTGTTTTCGAATTGGTAATAATTCAGTTAACCGCCAGACCTCTTGATTGATGTCTAAAAGCACGTCACCTTGGACATCTGGGAAGCATTGGTCTTCTTCAACGAATTTGTAACCTAAATCGCTCCAACAGCCTAACTCGTTTCTCGTTGGTTTTTGCTCATAAGCAGTTAGACTATTTGATATATTTTGAGTTCCTTCATCACGGACTAACCAACGGTAACCTACTGCTTGTAAACTTGTTAAGATGTCTAATCGTTTCATTTTGTGTTCTCCTTTAGTTTAATAATTAAGATTAATGAAAAGAAGGTAAACCTTAAGTTATTCTTAAGTATTCCTTAAGTTAACCTTAAGGGGAATTTAGGTTTTCTTAGGTGTACTTTTAGGAAGTTCTTTTGGTCTCCCTTATCTCCAATTAGTGTGCCAATTAAAAGTAACTATGAATGTCCATTAGTGGAATACATAATCAGACAAAAAATTTCACTTAAATCAAGGTTACCTTTTTCTGGTATTTCCACATCAGGCATCTTTTTATTAAGTTCTTGCTCCACGTATTCTTTAAATGTCTCAAGTGGCTTGTACTCTGTGTATAACTTATATAGCTGTTCCCTTAGCACACGTTTTAAAACTAGGGTCTCACCTAGGGAAGTCCCAAAACTGTCATGAATGGTTGTGTAGTTCTTAAGACCAGCCTCGTTCACAACTAGCATCAAGTGCGTACTGTCTAGTGAATGGATGAAGTTAGGTGCTACCCCATTTCTTTGGTGGTTCTTGTCTACTTCTTCTTTTTCTGTTGGTTCATTCCAGTAGATTCTAGCCCTTTTACTTGCGCCTAGTCGTGTTTGAATAAACTTCTTTTCCATAGATAAATAGTTCTGTTGCACTGGTAAGCCTAGAGGCGTCCACCAGTTAACCGGTATGTCAGCCTCATTCATCTTTATAGCTAGCTTCTTAAGGAACGCCATACCGCTCACGGCTGAGACAACAACATCTTTCACAACTTGTGCTATGAGTTTTGCTAGATACTTACTCGCTGGTCTTGCAATGCCTTTGAAGTGCTCACTATGCCGTGCAATGTCTTCAAATAGCTGTTCGCTGAAGCCATACTCACCGCTTCCATAGGCAAGCGTCATAACTGGTCTTTTGCATACCTTCCTAGTGATGCCATAAGCCAGCCATGCTTGAGCTAGGGTCTTTGTGCCTTTAACTGTTACGTCCACGTTCTCAGGCTCGCCTTCTTTGGTCTTAAACTTATTTTTTATCGTCTTGTACTCGTCCGGCGTGCCAGTTATTGCATCTTCTTGTACTAGCTTAAGCACACCGTCCGCAACTTGCTGGTATATATCCTCAGGCTTCTCATGTCCGCTCGTTAGATTTACTGCATTGCCCCCTACTGGGTCTAATAGCATTGCGCTATAATGCTGAAGACCACTACACGTTCCGTCAAAGGCTATAGGAATACTGCATGTATAACCAATGATTGAGCCGTTGTGCTCCTTTAGGTACTTGAGACAATCAGCGTACTCATAACAGAACGCAAGGAATTGTAATGGCTCGTCCGCTTGTTCCCACCAGTTAGAAGCTAGGTAGTCCTCAGCGGTTAAGAGTATTTTGTCAGTGTTCTCATCAATCCATTCACATTGCGCCTCATAGCCGATTTTATCGTTACCCCACAAGTTTGAACCTTGAATTTTAAGAGTTCTGAGGTCTTCTTCATGACTGCACGCTACCGGCTCAGCATATAATAAAAGGGACTTCATGAGGTCATCGCCTTGAAAGTTGAAAAATGGAATTGGATATATACGCCCTCTAAAATCAATATTGCAAGGGAAGTATATTTTTTCGTACTGTGAAAAGTCTTTTGCAAAGTTCACTACTTTATACAATCTGAGCGCCCTTGAAATACGTGCCCGCTCTTTTGTTCGTAACTCTTTGATTAGGTATTTATGTCTCTTGAGTTCTTCTTCCGTGTAGGCTCCTGAGAGTTCTGAAGGAATTTCAATTGGCTCAATTCTTTCAATACCGGCTCGCTCGCCACCAATTGATACTAGGTAGTCTACCGCCTTAAGTAGCTTTTTATTCACGGTGTAGGCTGTCTCTTGTATTTTATTTACGGCGTGCATGACGTCCGATAAGTCCACCTCAGCCAACTTACGAATATAATTGCGTCCGGTTCGTGAACGTTGCGTGTCCCAATCAAGGCGCATAAAAGTAATACCCATACTTGCAGCGTCATAATAGGCGCCGTTATCCAATGATACCCACGGTTTAGGCTTTATTATCGTAGGTGTAATAATGTTAGCTCGTGTGCTTATATTGTTTAGGTTTTGCTTCCATATCTCAACTAGGGTCTTTGTCGGGGTAATGCTCAAGGACTTAGAAGCCCCTTGCGTGTATTCAACTAGACCAGTAGTTGTAATAAATATGTCAATGAGCGCCACGCCTAAACTTTTTAGTTCTTCCTGTGTTTCATTGTAAAACTGAAAGCCTTCACTATCTGTAACTTCTTTTATATAGTTCCACTTATAACGTAATAAATTGCGCTTCTTTAATTCCTCTGTTACTACTCCCTTTTGATAGTATGATTTTAGCTGTTCTAAAAAGGCGGATAGTTTGCACTCATAATATAGAGCCTTACCAATTGCGCCAGCTAGACCGGATATTGAATACACTTGTTTATCCCAACTGCTAACACTGTTTATGATGCTCTCAAATGTAAAGGCGCAAGCATTCAATACTAGGTCTTCATGCCCTACCGCCGTTTCAAGCGCTTGTAATAGGTCTTTATACTTAGGTTTTACGCCACGCCTAGGCTTGAGTTCCTCTGTCAGCCACTCATCAATAGCAATGGCTAATTGTTCACTAACATAATTGAGTAGTCCTTTGCCTACTTGTGTTTGACTTGCTCGTCCTTTTTCTTGTTCTGCTTCATGGCGCTGTATAAATAGCTCTTTTGCGTACTCCTTGTATTGGCGCTCTAACTTGATTTGGTCTTCTAACGTATTACTCATGGTCTTGTTCTCCTTTTCAAATAATTAAAACTAGGTCATTTTTTGCCTTATAGCGCCTTTTGGGGGCTTGCCTTAGGTAATAACTCAAGGCGTCCCCTTAGGCGTCATGTGGCTCAAATTTGACGTACTCAAACTTATATATAAAGGCGTCAAATTTATTTACCGCTGATTCATTATATAGAACATTTGTACTAATTTACAGCTATTAATCGAACAAAAATAGGCGTATAATTAAAATTTGTTCGATTTCATGGTGCAAAAAATAGAGGGTATAAGCGTTTTTCAATATACCCTCTATACGTTCGATAAAATGTGTTCGATTTTTAGTACGGTATCGGCTCTCTTATTAGTGTGACAATTATATATACTATGAGCATTACCGCCAGTAATTCAGTTGTTAGACACAAGCACTTTTCAAATTTCGTCATTTGTTTATTCTCCTCTCATGACTAGCGGTACTATATAAGTATCTACCGCTTTATATACGTGTCCTTCAATCTCAAAAACTACGCCTGTACGTTGGTTATGTACTGATGATATGTACAATATATTTCTGTAGTGTTTCCCTTGTTCTAATTCCTTTAGTTCTTCAAGGTCAAAATAGGATATGTCCCTAGCTGGATACGCCTGAATAAACTTTTTGCTTTTCACCTTTCGGCAGTGTGTTCGTGGCGTCATTCATTCCACCTCATTCATGATGTCCAATAATTGCACACAGTCTTTTGACTACAGTCCCAGGTGTCAATCAATACCCCGTCTTCAACAACTGTCATGTGCTGTGCTACGGTTATGACGCAATTGCGAACATCTAACTCATCAACTAATTCCTCAACTGTGTATTTAGTACCATCTTCCCTGCGTGGCTGTTTATGCTTAATATAGCCAACTTGTTTGAGCCATTTCTCATATGTGGCCTTTTCATTTGGCATACGACACATTTCCAAACCTAATTCACATAATCGCTTATATATGGATTCCCACCGAAGCCCCGAGATAGTGGATAACGCTCTAATAACACAATCGTCAGACTTGCGCCCTTTTGGATTTACATTCTTCTTTTCAAATTCCATTGCCTAAACCCCCTTCCCGATTTCTTGAACAGTCCAATCACCGTTCACAAACTTAAGCAATATTGAGCCGTTTATACAGTGTATACTCGCCCCCTCATCATAGGCGCTAATTATATTTTTCATCATGTTTGTTATGCTTAATATCATTTTGTTTACTCCTTTATTCCGTCCTTTGGTGGAGCGTTGCCACTCCACCGCTAGACAACAACAACTATTATTTATTCATCTTTTCTAAAAAGTATTTTGCGATGTGTTCCATATCGTCAGCCACTGCATAGTTCGTCCCTTGTCTACCCCAGACATAACCATCAGCAACTTCACATACTACATAACCGCCTATTTCTTTCATGTATCGGGCTAACCATGGGCTAATTAGCCACCATTCACATACTTCAGAATATTCATAATCACCATACTCATCTGGGTCACTGTCCACTAGCATTGCAAAGTCTAAGGCGTCCATATCTACGCTTTCAATAAATACACCTTCATAATGTGCATTTATTACATCATTCATAAAGCTGTCCACTCTTGCATAAATATCATTAGTAACGATATTTTTTACTTCTTCTTCAATTCTTTTTTTTGTAATTTCAGTCTTAGCCATTTTTAGTTCTCCTTTTCTTTAATTTGTCATTCCTTGTTATTACTTGTCATGACATATAGAGTAAAATTTTTTGGGACTTCTTTTCTGTCCCTTTCTTTAATTATATTATAGCTTACTTGTCATGACATGTCAAGCATAAAATAAAGTTTTTTAAATTTATTTACAAGTCATGACATATAGTATATAATATAATTAATAATAGGGATATTTTAAGCCCTTTTTTGTTATTGCAAAGGAGAATTTGAAATGAATAAAGATTATCTGATGGAGTTGAGCAATGATTCAAACTTAAGTATTCGCATTCCCAAAGAGTTAAGAGATGTATTTAATGAGTTTTGTAAAAAAAATCTTCTTAACCCTTCCGCCGTTATTCGTTCGCTCATGATTGACTTTATGAACGATTATGAGAAGGGTAATAAAAATAGTTGACATGTGTATACATGCATATTATGCCATAAGTAAGAAAATAGGTGATACTATGAATAACGATGTAAAAAATGTGTATTATTATCGCTCATTAAATAGTGACGGTAGATTACATATCAAATTACCGACTGAGTTACACAATGACTTTAAAGCAATTACTCAAAAAGAAGGCGTTTCAATGTCTGAAGCGGTGAAAGAATTAATGATTCAAAAAGTTATTAATAATCAAAACAAAAGTAAATAGGCGTTGACTTTTGGTGTGTATCATAGTATAATATAAAATTTATAATTTTAAATAAGACTAAACAAGCCCCTAAGGACTACAAGTTGAGTTTGAACTGCTACCCGTCAAGTAGACACTCGAAAAAATAAAATTAGTTTTGTATTTGAAAGAAGGTGATTTTATGGACAATAAAAAGACAAATAAATATTATTACAAGTCGCTTATGAGTGATACTTCTATGAGTTTTAAAGTAGCACATGAAATAAAAGAAGAATGCGACTATTGTTATACTATAAGTAATAAAAGAGGTTATTTGTAAGACCTCAAAAGTTTACTTATAAAGGAGATCATAACACATGGAAGACTTAAGACAAGAAATTGAAAGTGACTTAGAAAAAGTAATAGAATGCTTAACTGATAAAACATATAATGCTATTCACGACGCATTGTTTTATTATGGCGACAATACACTATTAGACTTCACAGCATACGCAAAAGAAAAAGATGAGACTATAACATATTCTACTATTTTAAAAAGTTTCATGATTTTGTTTACTGAATTTGAATTGACTCCAAAAGATGTACATAATATTTTGATGACTGGCGTAGATGAATAGAGCAAAAAGAAAAGCCCTCAAGTTGTACCGTTTGGTACCGCTTGAGGGCTTCTTTATGTTCCCTATTTTATAAACAATTGATAGACAAATAGACCAGTGACGAATATCCAAAGGAGACCAATTAATATTATTATGTCTTCCTCTTTTCGCCGTATGCCGGCCAACCAGAACGCAGTTATCATTGCGTACGCGATGAATGCCACTATATAAACTTCTGTATTACTCATAGTCCTACCCCCTTTACTATTGATATTCGTTACGGCTTCCTGATTTTCCTGCTTATTCACAAGACCAATATTTATATGGGTTGTCTATATGTTTACTATACGTTATTCTTCTATGATATGCTAGTAGTGTTTTATAAAGTTTATACTACTGTCATGCTCTATGTTTCACTAATGGTTATTGCTGTATGGTCTTTTGTTTACTAATGGTATAAATATGTTGATAATCATTAGTTTATACCATTAGTAAACAAAAGATACAAGGGTTTAAGGGAAGGTATTCCCTTTGTTTAATAATGTTCGTTGGTCTTTAGTATAACTTGAGTAGTGCTAATGTTAAACAGTGGTACTTATTAATGGCACTTCGTGGTATAGACTTTGATTAGCTAAACTTATAAGCCTTCCCCTACCCTTAAAACCGCATAATAAGACAAACAGCTAGCCAGTAGTAAATTGATATGATGGGACTGAAGAAAGCCCTATGGGGGAATTCAGAAAAAACCAAATGATATATATGGACTCATAAATTTTTTACCTATTTTTACCCTTTTAGCCGTTCTCGTGATTGCCCACCGGTAACTACATGTTGTCAAATTTAGTGGTCAAACTAATTGCTATACCAGTGATTACTATATGGTTTCAATGTTGCTATATTATTATAACAAAGAATTCCTTTCACTGGCTATGCAAAGGGGTAATTTTATCTATAAAAATCGATGTGTCGATAATTTCAGTGTACAACTTTTTTAATGACATTTCATCATGAATTCCAATTTCTATACTATATAGTTAAGAATATTTTTGTCACAAATCAACATAAATGTGTTACTATAAAGTTGTAGTTTTTTCTTCGTATACATTTGTATACAATCTTAAACAATATTTAGTAAATGGGGTGTATTTATGAGTGCACAAAAAGTATTAGAGTTTTTTAAAGCAATGAATCAAATTCCACGTGGTTCCGGTAATGAAAAAGCTGTCAGCGACTGGCTCGTTGCGTTCGCCAAAGCACGTAATTTGGAAGTTGAACAGGACAGTGCCAATAACGTACTTATTCGCAAAGCGGCTACGCCGGGTTATGAAAACCGCCCCAGCATCATTTTGCAAGGTCATATGGATATGGTTTGTGAAAAAAGTGACGCTTCAACCCATGATTTCTTAACCGATCCGATTGAACATATTATTGACGGCGAATGGCTCCATGCCAACGAAACAACCTTGGGCGCCGACAACGGTATCGCCGTTGCCATGAGCCTTGCTGTACTCGATTCCGACGAAATCGAACACGGCCCATTGGAATGTCTTTTCACAACAAGCGAAGAAACCGGTATGGATGGTGCTTTGGCTGTTAAAGAAGGTCAAACCCACGGTCAATACCTCCTCAATATAGACACCGAAGTGGAGGGTGAATTTGTAGTAAGTTGCGCCGGCGGGTGCCGTGTGGACGTTGAAATTCCACGCCTTCGCGATAATCGCGACTCCCAATTCACGCACGGCTTGAAGTTAACCTTAGACGGCTTCTTGGGTGGCCACTCCGGTATTGAAATTCACAAAGAACGGGCCAACGGCAACCAAATTCTCGGCCGTCTCTTATATGAATTAGCGTCTCAATATAATTACCAATTAGCTTCCTTCACGGGCGGCACTAAACACAATGCCATCCCTCGCGTAGGTTCAGCCACTATCCTCGTAAAAGAAGCGGATGTTAAACCGGTAACCACTTGGATTCAAGCAAAAATGAAAGCTTATCGCAGTGAATTTACACCACAGGATGAAAAAATCAATATCCTCGTAAGCGATGCCGAATTACCTGATACCGTATACGGCGGTGACACGGCTGAATCCTTACTTACCTTCTTATACCTCGCACCAAACGGTGTGTTTGCCATGAACCATTCCTTGGAAGGCCTCGTTGAAACAAGTAATAACATCGCCATCGTGGAAGAAACGGAACACACCATTCACTTGTTGATTTCCATCCGCAGCCTCTCCGAAAGCTCCATGGACTTCTTAACCAAGAAAATCCATCTCTTAGCTTCCACCTTAGGTCTTCCTTCCAAAATTGCGGGCTCCTATCCGGCTTGGGAATATGAACCGGGTAGCGCTTTGGAAGAACAAGCCATTGCTCTTTATGAAAAAGTAACCGGTCAAAAACCTAAAGTAACCGCTATCCATGCCGGTCTCGAATGTGGTCTCTTGAAAGCCGTTATGCCTAATACCCAGATGATTAGCTTCGGGCCAACCATTACCCATGCCCATACACCACAAGAAAGATTGCATTTGCCATCAGTAGAGCATATTTTTGACTACTTAAAGGTTTTATTGAAGGAGCTCAAGTAGGAAGGCGCCTATTCTTTACTTATTGCTAAAGGATTAAAAGTTTTGGTGGCCTTATAATACAAAAAAGTATTGTAAAAGACACCCTTCCTGCAAAAAATGTTAGAATAGGTTTTGGTGCAACCGAATTTCCTAAAAATAAAAATAAAAGACACACCACCTTCCTTGCACCCGGGCTGACAAGCAGCAAAGGGATGCTTCAGAAGGTGGTGTGTCTTTTTTTATATACTTACTCATACATAGAAAAGCTCGGTTTGCACCAAAACTTATGCATGTACTAATATAATTACTCTGAATGGAAGGGTGTCTTTTCAAAAAGCGTTCTACTATATCAGAAGGCCACCAAAGCTTTTATCCAATTAGCCAACTCATTAAATACATAGGCGCCTTCCTTATAGAGCTCCTACAAAACCTTCAAGTAATCAACTTGGGGAGGAGAAAGGAAAAAAGATTTCCTCTCGCAGTGCGATCGTTTCACGCTAAAGCACTGCTACGAGGACATCTTTTTTCTGGTAGGGATGTATCATTTCAAAACAATGCCGGTGCGCATATTATAATAACTCGCCTTTAGTCGCTACAGTCTTTCCGGTTAGTGTTTTAGGGGAATCCGAATTTGACTTACTCACACATTGTAAATAAATCGCCATCAGGCTTTTCACTAGTGTATTAAATAGAGAGTAAAATGTTTTGCATAATCTCTTGCCACTTTTCTCACACATAGCATAATTAAAAATGCCTGATGGACTTTATTAATTTTCCCTTTCTCCCCCACACGAGGTGTTAAGGCGATTAAAAATAAAATCGCTATACTTTTGCCAGTGCCCCTTAATGACTCTGAGAAATGATTAGGAGTATTCCGATTATTGTTATGTAATCGCAAACGGCAAAAAGGCCACTCTGCCTTACGCAGCATCCCTTTGCTACGTGTAGCCCGGGTGCAAGGAAGGTAGAGTGGCCTTTATTTCTTTATGATTGTATAACTTACGGAATACGACTAAACATTTCGGAGCTTTGAAAACACTGAAAATATAGCGATTTTATTTTATCGAGTTAATACTCTCGTAATTTCTCCTATGTACATGGTATGGAAGTCTTTTTCCGTATAGTTTTCGGTAATTAGTTTTTTATCAAGAAAACCTTCTTCAACAAGTGGTGCTTTATAGATTTTGCGGCAAACCAGTACCAAATCGGCTTCTTTGAAGTAAGTGGTATTATCCACGAACTCAGGTGTTAAGCCCATTTTTGCCACTTTATCTTCATCGCGGCCGGAATGCGTACCCAAATATGCCAATTGGCGTTTATAGTCGTTACTAAAGAAGGACAAAGTAAATTCCTCTTCACGATCAACAAACTCTTTAGTATAGCGTTGCGGACGAATATATACCGTTGCCGTAGGTAAGCCCTTATTGGTTCCCCAAATAGCGCCTAAATGCCCCCAGCTGGCGGTCATCGTATTAAAACCGTTTTGTTCGTTGCCGGCCGTAATCAGCATCCAACCGTCAGAAATAAGTGTCATGGGATTCAATTGTAAATCTTTTACTTGAATTTCTTTCATAATATACATCCTTTCTACTGAATTTTCACAATAAGATTCTATCTATTAAAAACCAATCACCTTAACGAAGATTAGTTAATAATCCTTCAGCTTCCGTTTCATGAACCGGTTCGTTTTGTAAAACAATAGCTACTACTGTCAAAATTACGCTAAGACCTACCATAAGAGCAGCAACCAACGGCGTATAGGCAAGGCCCGCAAAATCAATGACTATGCCGCCTAAAATAGCACCTAACATAATGCCACCGCTAAAGCCGGCAATGTTCAAAGACGAAGCTAAATCAACAGCACTCGGTACAAAACGTTTTGCTAATATCATGTCGCCTGTAACATGGGCACACTCATAAACGCTAATATACCCATACCGGCCACAGTAATAATCGCTGCCGTTGGCGAACCAGAGGTTAAGTAAAATGAAAAGAGAATCAAACTTTGTACGATAAAGGTGTAAAGCAAAGCTTTAATCGGATTGGAGTTACCAAAACGACCGCCCAAGTAATTTCCTATCGCTATCATTATGCCATACATGATAAGCACAATACTAACCGCAGATGCACTAATCTTTGTAATATTTTGTAAAATCGGTGACAAATATGTAAAGGTAGCGAAGGTTCCACCATAGCCTAATACGGTAATTACTAATGACAAAATAATCTGTGGCGTTGTAATCAATTTCCATTGATCGCCCCAACTAGGTTTACTCACAATCTGACCTGCATTGTTAGGAATATAACGCAAGTTGAGCCATAAAGTAAGGGCCGCTACGGTCACAACACCCCAGAAAGATACACGCCAACTTAGAAATTCACTGAGATACGTTCCGAGTGGCACCGCAAAAGCCGTTGCAATAGTAAAGCCGCTAAAAATAAAGGCAATCGCACCCGCACTTTTATTAGGCGCCACTAAACTTACGGCTACCGAGGATGCAATGGCAAAAAACAAGCCATGAGCCGCAGCCGCCATGATTCGGCCAACCAACAACCAAGTAAAAGATGTGGCCATCGCAGTGAACACATGACCAATTAAAAATAAGGCAACCGCAAATACCAAAAGGCGTTTGCGATTTACTTGTGCCGTTAGGGATGTTAAAATTACGCCGCCTACGGCTACACCAAAGGCATAAAGTGAAACGGTACTGCCCGCTTCAGACAAGCTTACGCCAAATTCTTGTGAAAACATCGGCAAGAGACCTACAGGAATGAATTCCGTAATGCCCGTACCGAAAAACATCATCGCCAGCGCTATAAGCGCCATTTTTGTTTTATCCATATAATTCCAAAAATCCTCCCATCTCTTTTATACGCTATTTTCTTCAATAAAAAATTTATACTCTCACACGAATTCATTTACTGAACTTGTAACAATTGCAATTATAGAGCATAGTATTAGTCCTGAAAAGACGGCACTTTTTTGTATTATAGGAACATAAATGTTACAATTTAACTATATTCAATGTTTTGGAGGTGAAAAATTTTTGCGAAACTTATATCATTTAGCCATTGAGGCTACGTTAGAAGCTCTTACCGGCAAATGGAAAGTATCTATCCTCTGCCATTTAGGTAACGGAACCTTGCGCACCGGCGAATTAAAACGTTTGATGCCCAATATATCTCAACGTGTGCTCACCCTCCAACTTCGCGAATTGGAAGATGCGGGCATTATCACCCGCACTGTATATAACGAAGTCCCTCCGCGTGTAGAATACAGCCTAAGCGAACGCGGCCAAAGCCTTCGCCGCATTTTAGGCGAAATGTCAGACTGGGGTGCCGAATTAATAGAAGCACGTCGTGCCGCCGGTGAAACCGTAGAAGTCACCGCTCCCGAAGACGATGGACTCAGACCATAAAAAAATATCCTCAAAGTAAATTTGCTCTTAATCATTATGCTTGCAATATAAACTCCCAATACTTTAAATTGAGATGATAATCCCTCCAAGAAAAAAGATATGCTCGGAGTATCGCCTTGCTGCTTGTCAGCCCAGCGGTACGAGAACATATCTTTTTTCTCTTCTTTCTTCGTCCCCCACAGCAACAAAATATTCTCTATGTAACTGATTTGCTAATGTTGTAGCAAGGATGTTAGTTCTATGACTGAAAGCAAAAGGAAGGGTTCCCCGGAGTAGTGCTTTAGCGTGAAACGATCGCACTACGAGGGGAACCCTTCTTTTGCTTATACTTATAGGGAACATCTTACTACAACATTAGCATGTTGCTAGAGAATATTTTATTGCTGACTCTTTTTCCAATCATCCACCAATTGTTGTGTATATGAACCGCAGTCTTTATACACAACATCAATCTTATGATTCAAAAGTTCCAAGCAATTTTGAATTTCTTCTAGTTTTTCAAGCAAGTTATCCCGTGTTTCCACAAGGATTTCGCGGCGAGCCGGTTCGGTACCGGTACCTTGCAAGGCAAGTTTTACATATTCCACGATACCTTCCAAAGGTACGCCTGCTTTTTTAAAGCAAAGGGCGAATTCAACCCACTTGATGGTTACTTCGTCGAAATCGCGGATGCCTGATGCCGTACGCGGCACGCTTGGAATCAAGCCGATGCGTTCATAATAACGAAGGGTATCCGTTGTAATATCAAACTTTTCAGCAACTTCTTTTATTGTCATTGTATCATCTCCTTGTAAGTTTTTAGTTATGCTATATTATGCTTTTGACACATTATTTACTGTAATTATTGTACCCCTTTGAGTTAACTTTAAGTCAAGTTATCTGTTATTAAAAATATGATTATCAGATAGAGTTTTTCAAAATTTAGAGTCTTAGCGTATAAAACTAGAAGCATAAGATAAAAATGCTAAAGTATAGAGTATAGGTATGTAAGAAAAGAAAACCCTTGAGGAGCAATATTTCCTCAAGGGCTTAGTTAATTTTATTTTTGCTAAATTGCAATATCAAATTGAACACTTTGTAAATCCACTAACTTCTTAACTTCTTCAACAAAGGCTTCTTGCGGCGTACGGTAATTTAGGATCTTACGAGGTAAGGAATTACACCAGTCGGTTGCCCGGCGAAGTGTTGTTTCGGATACGTCACGAATTGGTGTTCCTTTAGGAATAATGCGGCGTAATAAACCATTATGTCGTTCATTAGAGCCACGTTCCCATGCGGCATATGGATGAGCAAAAAAGATCTGTAAATTCTCTGTTTCAAGTTCAGTAATAGACGCAAATTCAAGGCCATTATCAGCTGTAATTGTCTTGCAGAGTTGCTGTAATGAAATATCGGTACTAAAGCCTAATAGCCAGTTGTGTAGCGTGTTTTTTATGTCAACTGCTTTAGCGGAAGGTGACCGTAACGTTACATAAATTCGTGTTTTACGTTCTAATAGAGAGATAATTACTTCATCATGCTTATCTTTAATGCCTCGAACGGTATCGAGTTCCCAATTTCCAAATTCCTCGCGAGTCAAAACAGATTCATCACGTAGTTCAATAGACTTACCTAGATTTTTCTTGTGCTTACGCGTAATAGCTTTACGCATTGAACGGCGTAGCACTAGCGGTAAATCCATTGGTTTAACGCAGAGAAGGTCTTCATGAAGGTAGTTATATAAAGTTTTAGTAGACACCATTTCATTACGTACAAACAAGCACTTACGCAATGCATAGCCTACGGCAGCATCAAATGACCATTTATGCTCCAATACCTGGTCTTCAACCCAAGTAAGAAAAGGTGTAATCATACCGGCTTTTCGAGTATTAAACGAGCCTTTACGAGAGGTTTCATACTTTGCCTGTCCATGATCGGCTAGATACACCATGACCCGTTTACCAGCCTTTATTTGTTCAACAGTACCTCGTTGAATTTCAGCATGAATGGTTGTACGAGAACGGCCTAAAGCTTTAGCAATCGACAGTTTTGAAGCACCCGCTTGCAATTGTTTTTCAATATGAAAGCGTTCTGCGTAAGATAAGTGTTTGTTTGTACGTAATGATGTGTTATGATTAATAGAGTCCATAGTGATATCGATACCTCGTGTATAAGATTTTAGATTAGAGACCTTAATCATAACACAAATCGGTATTCACTATGGATTTTTTTATGTGTTCAATTTCATTGTACAATTAACCTAATTTTATTTTTTAATACCACCAGTACAAAGTAAAGGCGTATTCATTCTTAGCCGGATTTGTCGACTTAAACGTGTTCCAAAGCTTGTGCCAAATCATCGATTAAGTCCTCCACGTTTTCAATGCCCACGGAGATACGGATCATGTCCGGTGTTACGCCGGCCGCTTTTTGTTCTTCTTCATTAAGCTGCGCATGAGTTGTGCTGGATGGATGGATTACGAGGGATTTTGCATCGCCTACGTTAGCCAAGTTGGAGAAGATTTCAAGAGCATCTACGAATTTAATGCCTTCATCTTTGCCGCCTTTAATACCGAAAGTGAAGATAGAACCTACACCTTTTGGATAGTATTTATCAGCCAAGGCTTTGTATTTGCTGTCTTTCAATTCCGGATAGTTTACCCAAGCAACTTTTGGATGGTTTACCAAGAAATCGATGATTTTGCGCGTATTTTCAACATGACGTTCTACACGTAAGGATAAGGTTTCAACACCTTGTAAAATGAGCCATGCTGCAAGCGGTGTCAAAGCGGCACCGGTGTCGCGGAGCAACTGAGCACGTACTTTTACGGTGAATGGAATTGGAAGGTCTGCATATACGAGGCCGTTGTAATGAACGTCGCCGGCTACGAAATCAGGGTAACGACCGCTGGCTTTGTAGTCGAATTTACCGCTTTCAACGATAACACCGGCAATAGTCGTACCGTGACCGCCTAAGAATTTAGTGGCGGAGTGAACTACCACGTCGGCACCATGCTCAATCGGACGAATGAGGTATGGGGTACCGAAAGTATTGTCTACGATAAGGATGATGCCGTGTTTATGGGCAATATCCGCCACTGCTTGAATATCGATAAGGTTGATGTTCGGATTTCCGATGGTTTCCACATAAATCGCTTTCGTACGGTCATCGATGGCTTTTTCAAAACCGTCCAAATCATCAGGGTCAACAAATTTAGTCGTAATGCCAAAACGTGGCAAGGTAGAGCTGAATAAGTTATATGTACCGCCGTACAAAGTGGAAGCGGCGATGATGTTGTCGCCGGTACCGGCTACGTTTTCAATGGCGTAAGTAATGGCTGCCGAACCGGAGCCTACGGACAATGCACCGGCACCGCCTTCTAAAGCGGCTATACGTTTTTCAAGCACATCGTTAGTCGGTGTACCGAGGCGGGAATAAATGGCACCCGGATCGCGAAGGGCAAAACGGTCGGCCGCTTGCTGCGCATCTTTAAATACATAGCTTGTAGTTTGGTGAATCGGCACTGCACGGGCGCCTGTTTCATCGATAACTTGACCTTCATGTAATTGGATTGTTTCGAATTTGTACTGTTTGCTCATAATAAAATCTCTCCTTTTTCTCTCCGTCGGTTTCTCACGCCGACAATCCCTAATCTCTCTTTATTTTATATATAACAACCGCTTGGGCTGTCGATACCATTTTTTCGACCAATCAGCATTGGTCTTTACACTACTTTAAACAGCTTGTGTCTGATTGTGTTTACATTGCTGTTTCATTTTTTGAATTTGTTCAATAATATACGGTGTTTCTTGGTACACGTAATAGTTAAGCCAGTTTGTAAAAATCAGCGTCCCTGTGGACCGCCAACGCACGATAGGCGCCTTTGTCGGGTCATCGTCGGGATAGTAGTTTTCAGGAACATCAATGTCGAGTCCCAAGTTTTTATCCCGCTCATATTCCCGCTGCAAGGTATCTCGATCGTATTCCGAATGGCCAAACACAAAAATGTGTTTGTTGTCCAGACTACGAACTATGGCAGCACCGGCTTTTTTAGAAGCAGCTAAAATCTCTAAGTTCGGATTCGCTTTTATCTCATCAACCGATACCGTCGTGTGCCTTGAATGGGGCATGTAGAAAATCTCGTCCATACCGCGAAGTAACATCGGCCTTTTATTAAGGACCTCGTTTTCAAAAACCCCGAACAGCTTCGTCGGCAACAATTCTTTGTCGATACCAAAGTGGTAATACAGTCCGGCTTGAGCGCCCCAGCAGATGTAGAGGGTCGAATACACGTGGTTTTCGCTCCAGTCCATGATCTCGGTCAGCTCCTGCCAGTAATTTACTTCTTCAAACGGCATCAGCTCAATCGGCGCACCGGTTATAATCATCCCGTCAAAGAACTTATCTTTGATTTCATCGAAGGTCCGATAGAACGAACTGAGGTGATGTTCCGATGTATGCGCCGCCTTGTGGCTCGCCATATGAAGTAAGGTGATGTCCAATTGTAACGGCGTATTGCTTAATGCTCTTAAAATCTGTGTTTCCGTTATTTCTTTAGTCGGCATCAGATTAACGATTAAAATTTGTAGCGGCCGAATGTCTTGTGTTTCGGCTCTTACCGTATCCATGACGAATATGTTTTCTTCCGCCAGTTTGGCAATGGCCGGCAAGTCTTTCACTACCGTTATGGGCATTTTGCATCACTCCTCCCTAAGCCCGTTACTCTCTTCTCTCTTCTTTCTCAAACGTTGAAAAACTCATTTCTTAATACTTATGTTTATCATTTAATTAACACTCACTGCCCCGTCCGAGCAACGGCCTCTCAACTCCGCTGTTCGTTTACAGTTGTTAACGCCTTCAACATTTACTATCCTCTTTACCATTATCATACTTGCTATGTGGTGACTGTTCATTACCGCTAAAACCGGTATAAAAAAACATCCTCCATTCACCGCTGTGAACAAGGACGTCTATAACGTGTTACCACCTTGATTTAGCAAAACCTCACGGCTCTGCCCTCAGCCGGTACGTCTTACAGTTGTAAGATTATACCGTGGCATTATAACGGTTGCATCCGCCGAGACTAAAGCTTGCGCATTCCACCTCGGATACTCCAAGACCATTTTCTTCGCATTCTTTTGCATCCCCTTCCACCTTACGGGACTCTCTGTGCCAACGCCCTGCGTTTACTTATCTCTTCATCGTCGATACTGTATGTTGATGTAGGCTATCGATGACTCGTTGTCGTTTCGATGTGATAACTATACCAATCATTCAAAAAGCTGTCAACAAGAGTTTTACGTCATTCTTTTCACAGTGGACACTTTGTAAGCAGTTTTACGTCATATTTCAAAGTGTATACTTAGTGCAATTTATGGCAAAAGTCAGCAATATAACTGAATCAAAAATATATAGGCTTAAAATCACAGCCCGCTGTTGCTATAGCCCTAAACTATAGCAAACCAAAATTAACAACTATAAATCAGTACACTCCTATAGTACTTTTGGGAGTATCTTTTCATCTTTTTTTTCCTCCCCGGACCGCCAATTTACTTTTTTGACCCTCTATTTTAATTCATAATTAAGCAATACAAACTTTATACTACATCAAAAAAGGGACTGCCGAAGCAGTCCCTAAATTGTATTTGTTTTTTTGTACTTACGCGTATGACTTATACTTTGTGCTTAACATCAATACGCAATAAGGAACGTTGTAGTGCGAGCTCAGCGCGATGGAAGTCTATGTCTGCATTTCTTGATTTCAAACGTTCTTCCGCACGTGCTTTAGCGCGTTTGGCACGGTCTTCGTCGATTTCGTCAGGCAATTCGCAATTCGGCGTTACAATGGTAATTACATTATTTTTAATTTCCATAAAACCGCCGAAATTAGCCATAAATTGGCGCGTACCGTCCGGTAAATCAATGCGAAGCGGTGCAATTTCAAGGGCTGCCACTAAATCGGCATGGCGCGGTAAAATACCGAGTTCGCCCAATTCAGTGCGCACTACCACAAATTTAACCTCACCCGAAAAGGCCTTTTTGTCAGGGGTAATTACATCGAGATGCATGGTCTTGCCTTCACTCATGAACTATTCCCCCTTCTCCGTCAATTCCTTTCCTTTAGCAATGGCTTCATCAATGGTGCCTACCATGTAGAATGCATTTTCCGGTAAATCATCATGTTTACCTTCCAAGATTTCTTTGAAGCCGCGCAAAGTTTCTTTAAGCGGTACATACTTACCTGGCGAACCGGTAAATACTTCGGCTACGAAGAATGGCTGGCTGAGGAAACGTTGAATTTTACGGGCACGGGCAACGGTCAATTTATCTTCTTCCGACAATTCTTCCATACCGAGGATTGCGATAATATCTTGTAAATCTTTATATTTCTGCAATACTTCCTGTACGCCGCGGGCAATTTTATAATGTTCTTCACCCAAAACTAACGGATCCAAGATACGGCTGGTGGAGTCGAGCGGATCCACAGCCGGATAAATCCCGATTTCAGCGATGGAACGGGACAATACGGTGGTCGCATCCAAATGCGCAAACGTAGCAGCCGGAGCCGGGTCAGTCAAGTCATCGGCAGGTACGTATACGGCCTGTACGGACGTGATGGAACCTTCTTTAGTGGAGGTAATACGTTCCTGAAGGGCCCCTACGTCATTGGCCAAGGTTGGTTGGTAACCTACGGCCGACGGCATACGACCGAGCAACGCGGATACTTCCGAGCCGGCCTGAATGAAACGGAAAATGTTATCGATGAATAAGAGTACGTCCTGTTTCTGTACGTCACGGAAATATTCAGCCATGGTGAGGCCCGTTAAGCCTACACGCATACGCGCTCCCGGTGGTTCATTCATCTGGCCGTAAACCAATGCTGTTTTGGAAATAACGCCGGATTCCTTCATTTCGTTCCAAAGGTCATTACCTTCACGAGTACGTTCACCTACACCGGAGAATACGGAGTAACCGCCATGTTCCGTTGCGATATTATGGATTAATTCCATGATTAATACGGTTTTACCTACACCGGCACCGCCGAATAAACCGATTTTACCACCTTTTACATACGGCGCAATAAGGTCAACGACCTTAATACCTGTTTCTAAAATGGTGGTTTCCGGAGCTAAATCATCAAATTTAGGGGCCGGACGATGAATCGGCCACATTTCAGACGCCTTTACCGGCGTATCATCATGGTCAACCGTTTCACCAAGTACGTTAAAGATACGGCCAAGCACGCCATCACCAACCGGCACGGAAATAGGGGCTCCTGTGTCCACCGCTTCCATACCGCGAGTCAGGCCATCCGTAGAACTCATGGCAACGGCACGCACGGTGTCATCACCTAAGTGTTGCATTACTTCAACCACAATCACTTCGTCTTTGCCGGATTCGCTTGTTTTTTTAATATGAATTGCGTTGTAAATAGCCGGAAGCTCTCCCGCCGTAAAGAGAACGTCGACTACCGGTCCGATAACCTGTACAACTTTACCGATATTATTACTCATTTAAGAGGTCTCTCCTCCTTTGTAGTTATACCTATTGCAAGGCATTAGCACCACCGACAATTTCAGAAATTTCATTGGTAATGCCGGCTTGTCGTAATTTATTGTATTCCAAATTAAGTGAGCTGATTAAATCCCCTGCATTATCTGTTGCAGAAGTCATAGCCGTCATGCGAGCGCCAAGCTCACTGGCGGAAGCTTGCAATAAAGCGTTATACACAGTAATTTCCAAATATTTAGGCAACAATTGGTCATAAATAGTTTTTTCGGAAGGTTCATAAATATATAGCTCATTAAGCTCCCCTTCATGATGCGGCTCCGTGACAACCGGCAATAATTTCACGCTGGTCACGTTCTGCGTTAAAGAGTTTACGAAATGAGTATAAATCAAGATAACTTCGTCAACTTCGCCTTCTAAAAACAACTTAGATGCTTCATCTACAATTTGTTTAGCATGGCTGTATTCCGGTTTGTCGGAAAAACCTACATGAGAATTCGTTACCGGATACTGATGATACTTCAAGTAATCAGTCGGCTTACGACCAACCGTAATCGTCTCATACGTATCAGGTGCTTTTTCACGAGTTTCCTGTGCAAAATATTTAATCAAATTACTGGTATAAGCACCAGCTAAGCCTTTGTCGGCGCCAATCAGAATATATAAGGTTCGCGAAACCTCGCGTACCGCGGTTAACGGATAGGACGCCAACACCTCAGGTTCTAATGTAGCAGATACATTTGTGAGGATTTGACCTAACTTTTCTGCATATGGTTCCGTAGATTTTGCTTTGGCCTGTGCACGGCGCAATCGAGCAGACGCTACCATTTTCATGGCCTTCGTAATCTGCTGCGTATTCGTAACACTTTTAATGCGCTTACGTAAATCCTGTGCACTGCTCATCGCCTACGCCTCCTCAGAAGTAATCAAGTGATGGGAAGTACCAAAGGATTCAATGCATTCATTAATCGCTTTTATCAAAAGTTCTTCCGTATCTTTGTCTAAGATTCTGGATGTTTGAATATTCGTTAAAATTTCACTGTAGTTGCTGTGAACATAACGCAATAATTCATTCTGGAATGCAGGAACATCGGCTACTTCAATAGAGGCAAAGTAACCGTTAATGCCGGCATATAGACAAACTACCTGTTCTTCAACTTTAAGAGGTGAGTACTGAGGCTGTTTTAACATTTCTGTCAAACGTTCGCCGCGATCAAGCTGTGCTTTGGTCGATTTATCAAGGTCGGAGCCGAACTGAGCAAAGGCTGCCAACTCACGATATTGCGCCAAATCGAGACGCAATTTACCGGCAACTTGTTTCATCGCTTTAATCTGGGCGCTACCGCCTACACGGGATACAGACAAACCTACGTCAACAGCCGGACGAATCCCGGAGTAGAACATATCGGTGCCAAGGAAAATCTGACCATCCGTAATGGAAATTACGTTCGTAGGAATATAAGCGGATACGTCACCGGCTTGCGTTTCAATAATCGGCAAGGCCGTAATGGAACCGCCGCCCAATTCATCAGATAATTTAGCAGCTCGTTCTAACAAACGAGAGTGTAAATAAAATACGTCCCCTGGATATGCTTCACGTCCCGGTGGACGACGAAGTAACAAACTCATGGCACGATAAGCCGCTGCCTGTTTGGATAAATCATCATATACACAAAGTACATGTTTGCCCTGGTACATGAAATGTTCACCCATGGCAACACCCGCATACGGAGCAATATACTGCATAGGAGCGCCTTCAGAGGCACCGGCCGATACTACGATAGTGTAATCCATAGCGCCGGCTTCCTGTAATTTCTGTACTACACGAGCTACGGTAGATTCTTTCTGACCGATAGCCACATAAATACAGATTACATCCTGACCTTTTTGATTCAAAATGGTATCGATGGCAATCGCCGATTTACCGGTACCGCGGTCACCGATAATAAGTTCACGCTGGCCACGACCGATAGGTACCATGGCGTCGATTGCTTTCAAACCGGTTTGCAACGGTTCAAATACGGATTTACGATCCGCAATGCCCGGTGCCGGGTATTCAATTGGTCGATGATCTTCTGCCGTAATGGATCCCTTGCCGTCAATCGGCTGACCCAAGGCATTAACTACACGACCGATAAGTTGTTCACCTACAGGAACCTGCATGATACGACCTGTACGGCGTACCTGGTCCCCTTCTTTAATAAGGAAATCATTACCTAACAATACAGCCCCTACGTTATCTAATTCGAGGTTCTGTACCATCCCATAAACACCATGAGGTAATTCTAACAATTCACCTGCCATGGCCTTTTCAAGACCGTAAATATGCGCAATACCGTCACCTACTTCGAGTACGGTACCCACATCATCAACGTTAAGTTCCACATCATAGTCCTGAATCTGCTGTTTAATTATGGCAGTAATTTCTTCAGGCTTCATTTTCATACTTAACCATTCACCCCAATCTCTGTTGTATCGGACTTAAGCAAATATTTCTTTAAATCCTCCATACGACGCATCAAACTTGCATCAATACGCGTATCACCAATTTGGATAATAAAGCCGCCCAGAATGGTTGGGTCCACTTTGATTGTAAAAATATATTGCTTACCCGTAATCGCTTTTAATTTATCGGCCAACTGCGTATAAATCTCGTCCGGCATTGCTTCACTCACTGTAACAGTGGCGGAGAAAATGCCACGTGCTTCCCGTGCTTTGTTAATAAACTCAGCAATGGCAGACTGAATATACCGTATGCGTCCGCGTTTGACCATAACAAATAAGGTGTTAAGTGCCATCGTATTAATGGCTTCACCGAATATTTTGGCCAAAACATTGCATTTTGCCTCTGCATCGAGGGCCGGGTACAACAATAAGGTGCCTAATTCAGGCTGCGTATCCATAACTTCTTTTACGTAGGAAAGATCCGTTTCCATTTGTTCCAGAATTTGCTGTTCCTGCGCCAATTCAAAGATAGCGGTACTGTATTTATCTGTTACAATGTCTACGCTCATACCAATCACCCTAATGCTTTACTGTCAAGCTTTTCAATGGCTTCTTTAACAAGGTCCACATTGGCTTGACTATCCATATTCTTAGCAACAATTTTGCCGGCAATGGCCATAGAAAGTGAAATCATATCTTCACGCATTTTTTCCATAGCTTTTGCTTGTTCACGGGCAATTTCGTTACGAGCTTCTTCTTTTTCACGTACTAGCTGTTCTTTTAATTCCTTAATTTGAGCCTGCGTATTCCGTTCAGCCAATTGGGCTGCCTTTTCAACAATCGCTTGAGCTTCTTTACGAGCATTGGCTAATTGTGCTTCATACTCTTTTTTGGTAGCTTCCGCAGAATCCAAAGTAGCCTGTGCATTCGCCAAATCGCCTTCAATCTTCTTGCGACGGGCTTCCATCACACCGACTAAAGGTTTAAACGCAAATTTTGCTAAAATAGCAACTAAAATAAAGAAATTGATAAATTGAACCAGCAATGTACCGTTTATTTCTACCAACGGCGTAACCCCCTCTTAAACTTGGAATTATAACTTGCCTTCTTATGTCTGTTCAATTTAATAAAGAACCGAATTATAATTTACCAACGATAACATCAGTAAATACAAGTACGATGGCGATAACGGTAGCAATGATAGGAATAGATTCGATCAAACCGATGGAAATAAATAAATTAGTCATAATCTTACCGGCCATTTCAGGCTGACGAGTCATACCTTCAAATGCTTTACGAACTGCCAATGCATCACCAAAAGCTGCTGCGATCGCTGCCAAACCTGCCACTAAACAAGCACTGAATACACTTACTGACAACAAAATTGCTTTTTCCATAATAAAATCCTCCTAGAAAATGTTACGAATACAACCTGAGATACTCAAAATAATGGTTGGTAATACCGTGGTGATTAATGTTCCTCATCGTTGATTGCCATACCCAAGTATGACGTCACGAGAATTGTAAAAACGAAGGCCTGAATAACGCCGACAAATAAGCTGAATACGAGCCAAATAATCGGTGTCAAATACGGTGCCAAACCGTTTAACAACTCTAATACAATTTCACCTGCTACAATGTTGCCGAATAGACGAAAGCTGAGCGTCACCGGCTTAGAGATTTCTTCCATGATGTGGAAGATAACAAATACGGCAAAGGGCTGAAAGAAATGCTTAAAATAAGACGGTCCTTTCATCTTTGCCCCAATAACCCAAATACTCACTGAGCTGGCCAAGGCCAGACCTAAGGTCGTATTTAAATCGTTAGTAGGCGATGTCAAAATATGGGGACTCGGTATCAGCCCCAATTCATTACTTACTAAGATAAAAACAAAGAAAGTAAATAGTAGCGAACTTACCTTACTAAAGTGTTTACCTAAAGGACCTTTTAATTGACTTCCAATAGCTTCTAAAATAAACTCAACTACATTTTGTACGCCTGATGGAACCATATTGACCTGCCGTGTAGCAAAAAAGGCAACGACTATAATAATAGCAAACACTACCCAAGTCATATAGATAGTATCCATATTAAAAGCCATGCCCCACATGTGAACGACGTCATGAGTCCCGGTATGTAATTCCATAAGGTTCACCTCCTTTCGCCTATATTGCTACCCCATTACTCTATCGAAATTTTGATTAATACACATTAAATCACATTGGGACTATCCGCTTGGTTATACCGGATGCGTTCGTATATCGTCAACGGACGCCATAGCATCAAGCCCAACATATATGGTACAAACGGAAAATTCTCAAATAAATAAACGGCCAGCAAGGTGCCGATGGCGACCAGCGTAATACGAATTAAAGTACCCAGCTTAGTCGCTTTTTCAATAGTACGTAGTTCTTTATGGCGAAGTTTATAACCCCATAAACCTAAAATCAATAAATATAATAAATTAATAGCACAACCCCAAACCCAGCCTAAAATGTATCTCTCGTAATCAAAGACTTCTAATAATAATGTAGATGCTACGGTTACCACGATAAGGTAACAAGTCATACGTTTTACAAAATCCAAGAATACCTCCACGATTAAGCCCCTCACGACACAACCCGAAGATACAAGGAGTACAGGCCTCCTAATCCTCCTACTAGCCCTCCTATCAGCGTAAACCATGGTGACGCATCAAACAGATAGTCTAAGCCACGGCCTATAGCCAGACAGCCCAGAATGCTGACCAACAGGGAGAAACCTGCCGATAAGGCCACATTCAGTGCTTTTAGTGTGGTTGGATCGAGTCGCTTCATTGGAATCACCTTCTTTGTGATGGTTAAAACGGGGAAACTATGAATACTACTAATCTCTAACTTCTTTATTATAACAAAATTCAACTTTCACTAAATTATAACATTTTGTCATACGTTTAGCCAATATACCTATAACAAGTATACTTTTATCCAATTTTCTTATTATAAAAATTATTAATGAATTCAATTTTTAAAACAATATAAGTTTCAAGCTGTTCATCGATTCTTTTTTCGTTTTTAATTATAATTCATCACTAATCTTTTTATTATATTTAAGAATGTTGTGTATACTTTTTACGAATACAAGGGCCGTTTTTTCAAAGTTTTTAGTAAAAAAACGGCCTTACGAGCGGTAGATACATTAGCTGATATATATAACTAAGGGCGTTAATAACATCAGCTATTTACTACCTAAATACTATAAATTAATAACCGAAACGGCTCGGTTTTTTACCGCTATGCAAAAATTCAAAGCGCAGTGCTTCAACAATACGATTGGACGCAACACCGTCACCATACGGATTTACGGAGTTGGCCATCACATCATAAGCATCTTTATCCGCCAATAATCGATGGGCTGTATCATAGACCGTATTTTCATCAGTCCCTACCAGGCGTACTGTTCCGGCCGTTACCGCTTCCGGACGTTCCGTTGTATTGCGAAGTACCAATACCGGTTTGCCCAAAGCCGGTGCTTCTTCTTGAATCCCGCCGGAATCGGTCATCAATAAGTAAGAACGAGCCATTAAATTGGCAAACGGTTCATATTCGAGCGGATCGATTAAGTGAACGCGTTCTACATCACCCAATACTTCTTTAACAATTTTACGAACTTTCGGATTTTTATGTACCGGGAATACGACTTCAATATCATCAAATTCATCGACCAAGCGGTGAATGGCTTGATATACATGACGCATCGGTTCACCGAGGTTTTCACGACGATGGGTCGTTACGAGCACAATACGACGATTTTTATAATCTAAATTATTAAGCAAATCTTCTTCAAATTGGTAGTTATCTTTAACCGTAGTCTGAAGGGCATCAATAACGGTATTGCCGGTCACATATAAATGAGCCGAACCGATATTTTCTTTCATCAAGTTCTTTTCCGCACTGGAAGTCGGCGCAAAGTGATAGGTTGCCAAAGACCCGGTCAATTTGCGGTTCATTTCTTCAGGGAACGGTGAGTAAATATTACCCGTTCTGAGGCCGGCTTCTACATGGCCTACCGGAATTTCCTGATAAAAAGCGGCTAACGCGCCGGCAAAAGTAGTTGTCGTATCACCATGAACGAGTACTACATCAGGTTTTGCTTCTTTTAACACATCCTTTAGCCCTTCTAAGGCTCTGGTTGTCACATCATATAAAGTTTGGCCCTGACTCATGATGTTCAAATCATAGTCCGGCGTAATCGCAAATAAATCCAAAACCTGATCGAGCATTTCACGATGCTGTGCCGTTACCGTCACAATCGCTTCCATATCCGGAGCAGCTTGTAAAGCCTTAACTACCGGCGCCATCTTAATCGCTTCGGGACGGGTCCCAAAAATTGTCATCACTTTCAACATGTAATAATACCTCCCATGATTAGCCAGCCTACATACCCTGTATGCTACGAAGGCGCTTGTACAAGCGTACAAGCGCACCTATATTAATGTCTATTTGCTGCTCTATTTTCCTCGGCAATGACTTCATCTTTCGCAATCATCCCCAATTTAGTTGCAATAAACACGCAAACACACAAAATAGCCAACACTATAATAATGCCGACCAATATATTTACTTTTGCCAACAAAATAGCTACATAGCCCAACAATGCCGTAACGGCATACATCAACAATACAGCTTGTTTTTGCGACAAGCCGAGTGCCAACAGGCGATGATGCATATGGCCTTTATCCGGTTTAAATACCGGTCGGCCGTTAATCTTACGACGAATGATGGCAAAGGTAGTGTCTAAAATAGGCAGGCCTAATACAATTACCGGTACTACCAACGAAATGGTGGCGGCCGTTTTTACGGCACCCATAACGGAAATTGTGGCCATTGTATAGCCCAATAACATACTGCCCGTATCACCCATGAAGATTTTTGCAGGGTTGAAATTGTAACGCAAGAAACCGAGCGCCGCACCGGCCAAAGCCAACGCAACGCACGCTAAGTCAACCTGGCCCATTTGCCACAAAATTGTGAAAATAGTCAGGCTTGAAATCAATGAAATGCCGGCTGCCAAACCGTCAAGACCATCTATAAGGTTTACAATATTCGTAAAGCCTACAATCCAAAAGATGGTAAGCGGTATCGACAAAAAGCCCAAGTAGAACACATGACCCCAAGGATTGGTAATAAATTCAACCTGGTTACCAAAGGCCACGACTACAACCGCCGCTAAAATTTGACCTGTTAATTTTGTTTTTGGACCAATTTGCTTCACATCGTCCCAAATACCGACACCCACAAGCACAACGGAACCCAATAAGAGTCCCATTACGGCCTGCAAATCTTTTACGGTATAGAGGACCGAAACAATATAGCCTATAAAGATGGCCAAGCCACCTAAGCGAGGAATGGAACCGTGATGCACCTTACGCGCATCCGGCTTATCCATAGCCCCAATGTTAATCGCCAACCTTTTAATCAGCGGTGTAATCGCAAACGAGATGACCAACGCCACCACGAATGCCCACACGTACACCGTCATTACCGCACCTCCTCGTGCTCGTTCTTAGTTCGTAAGACTGCGTACAGGTGCCGGAATTCGTCCACCGCGCTGGATAAACTCTTCCGCCCCAAACGGACTTACTTCAATGATTGGGCAATAGCCCAATAAGCCGCCGAATTCAACCATTTCGCCCACAGTTTTACCCGGAACCGGAATCAAACGAACAGCTGTTGTTTTATTATTAATCATGCCAATAGCCGCTTCATCGGCAATAATTGCCGAAATAGTAGCTGCCGATGTGTCCCCCGGTACGGCGATCATATCAAGCCCTACAGAGCACACACAGGTCATGGCTTCTAATTTTTCTAAACTTAAACTGCCTACGGATACGGCATCAATCATGCCTTTATCTTCACTTACAGGGATAAACGCACCGCTGAGACCGCCTACATGAGACGATGCCATGAGCCCGCCTTTTTTAACCGCATCATTCAACAAAGCTAATGCCGCCGTAGTGCCATGAGCCCCACAAGAGGTAATGCCCATTTCTTCCAAAACATGCGCTACCGAATCACCTACAGCAGGCGTAGGCGCCAAGGATAAATCGATAATCCCGAACTGCTTACCCAAACGCCGCGACGCTTCCTGAGCCACCAATTGACCTACGCGCGTAATCTTGAAAGCCGTACGTTTAATCGTTTCCGCCACTTCGTCAAAAGGTCGTCCCCGTACTGCTTCTAAGGCATGCTTAACAACGCCCGGTCCGCTGACACCGACGCTAATCGTCGTATTGCCTTCCGTAACACCATGGAAGGCACCGGCCATAAACGGGTTGTCTTCAACAGGATTACAAAAAATAACAAGCTTAGCACAACCGAAAGCATCACGGTCCGCTGTAAGTTCGGCTGTTTGTTTAACAATACGACCCATTTCTGCTACGGCATCCATATTGATGCCCGCTTTAGTGGAACCGATACCTACAGAACTGCATACTAAATCAGTCGTCGCCAAGGCTTCCGGAATGGACGCAATTAAACGACGGTCGCCATCGGTATAACCTTTACTTACCAAGGCAGAAAAACCGCCGATAAAGTTAACACCCACAGCTTTGGCTGCTTTATCCAAGGCTTTGGCTACGGGCACATAATTGATTAAATCACTACCCGCCGCCACAAGTGAAATCGGCGTAACAGATACGCGCTTATTAATAATCGGCACACCGTATTCGCGCTCAATGGCTTCACCGGTGGCTACCAAGTGTTCCGCTTCTTTAGTAATATGATCATAAATACGATCACAAAGGGTATTGCCGTCTACGGCTGTACACCCCAATAAACTGATGCCCATCGTAATGGTACGAACATCCAATTTATTGTCATGAATCATCTGGTTGGTTTCGAGGATATTTTCAATACTTAACATATCATCACCTACCCTATACGATGCATGCTGAGGAAGATATCCGCATGTTGCGCCTGAATCTGAACGCCCAAAGCTTCCCCTTCAGCTTTCAAAGCTGCCTGCACTTTAGGTAAAGCTGTCTGATCCTTAGCTTCACACATCATAATCATGTTAAACATACCGTCTAAAATCGTCTGGTTAATCGATACAATATTTACATCGTTCTCAGCCAATACGGTAGCTACACGCGCAATAATACCTACTCGGTCTACCCCTACTACGGTTACAACTACTTTCATGCGATTCACCTTTCCCTTATACCTACATTATCAGTACTCTCTAATTTCAATGATGTTATATTATACCACAATTCGTGGCGCAATACCATATAGACTGCTAGCGGGACGTTACTTCATCAACCAATTCCTGACCGGCTTTCAAAAGTTGTGCCAACGCCTCATCACCTTGGAATGTTTCTGCATACACCTTATACAAGTCTTCCGTGCCGGACGGGCGGGCTACCAAAAAGCTATTGGCCGTCGTAATGCGCAATCCGCCGATAGCATAGTCACCATACAGCGAGGTAGTGCGAATATCTTCAATCGCTTCACCGGCAAGCTCCGTAGCCGTCACATCACTCGATTGTAATTGACTCAACCGTTCCTTCGCAGCCTTACTGCAAGGAGCATCAATGCGTTCAAACACGGGATCGCCGTAACGTTTCGTAAGGAATGTATAGAGAACATCCGGCGTCAGGCCATTGGTAACGGCAAACATTTCCATGGCCAAGAGGCCCATAATGATACCGTCTTTATCCGTGGTCCAAACCGTACCATCTTTTTTGAGGAACGAAGCACCGGCACTTTCTTCGCCGCCGATACCGATGGTGCCGTCAAATAACAGCGAAGAAAAATACTTAAAGCCTACCGGCACTTCATACACTTTAATGCCGTTATCGCTACAGAATTTATCCACCATCTGAGTCACAACGGCGGTTTTCCCAAAACCTTTACCCTGCCAACTGCGATTCAAGAACAGATACGCGCCGGCTGCCACCAAGAAGTGATTTGGTGCCATAAGGCCATCTTGCGTAACAATACCGTAACGATCGTAGTCAGGATCATTTCCCACGGCCAAATCATAATCACCGATTTTGGCAATCACATCCGCCATGGCATATTCGGAGGAGCAATCCATACGCACAACCCCATCATGGTCATAAGGCATAAAGCTAAACGTCGGGTCGTACTCATTGTTAATAATATCTAAATCAAGGCCATACTCTTCGCTGATGGCTTCCCAATATTCCATGCCGCTGCCGCCGAGAGCATTGATGAGCACTTTAGGTTTTGCTTTACGAATGGCATCCATGTTAATCACATCAGCCAACTCTTTAACATAAAGACCTTTGTAATCATATTCCCATTGCAACGCCGAATCAATTTCATCGATGGCCACCCGACGAATACCTTCACCGCCGTTTTGCAAATATTCATTAGCCTTATTTTCAATCCACTTCGTCACCGTCGTATCAGCGGGGCCGCCGTTAATCGGATTGTATTTGATGCCGCCCTGGTCCGGCGGATTATGGGACGGTGTAATGATGATGCCGTCCGCTTTGCCGTGACCTACTTTTTCTTTTAAAAAGTCCGGCACAAAGGCAATTTTCTCTTGTTTATCAATAATTTCATTGTAACGAATGATGGCACGCGAAACACTCGGAGTCGGTACAAAGCCATTTTCACCGTCTACCGCCGCCACTACACCATTGGCAGCCAGTACTTCGAGAACCGTTTCCAACGCCGGTTCCGACAACGCATGCGTATCATGCCCGACGAAGCAAACGCCGGTGGCACCAAACTCCTTACGCCCGTCACAAATAGCCTGTGCAATGGCTGCCACATGAAGCTCATTAAAACTGCCCGCTAACGATTTACCGCGATGACCGGATGTACCGAAAGAAATGCGCTGTTCCGGTTTGTCATAATCCGGTTTTTGGTTATAATAGGCTTCAATTACCGCCTCTAAGTTAATCAAATCTTCCGGACGAACCAATTTACCTGCTAATTCATGTGCCATAGTGCAGCCTCCAATTGTATTGAATATACTGTAAAATTCCTTAAAATCAGGAACGACTATCTACTAAAATATAAACGTTTAACTTTCATGTATCGCCAAACTCATTTAATCATTCATTTCAACCTGAGCCCGAACACGCTCAATGGCTTGTTGCGTGGCTGCTGAAGATTTAATGGAAAAACCGCGGCCAATAACTTCAGCCACATCGGTAACCATGAGGAACGCCGTGGGGTCTTCTTTTTGCACCGCTTCTTTCAACTTCGCCACCTGCATGAGACTGACTACCACCAGAATCACTTGCTTATGCTGATGTGTGTAGGCCCCTTCACCATTTAGAATCGTAGCCCCGCGACCGAATTGATACAAAATCAAATCACAAATCTTGTATGGTTTATAGGAAATAATAAATACCGCTTTACGCTGACTGAAGCCGACTACTACACGGTTCGTAATCATGGCCGCAATATAAATGCATACCAACGTAATGGCCGCCGCTTCCACACTGATTATGAAGCTGGCCACAAAGAGAATCACACAGTTGATACCCAGTGATACACTCCCCATTTGTAGCCCGTAATACTTACGAATAATCAACGCAATGGGATCAAGGCCGCCCGCATTACCGCCGGACCGATAAATAGTCCCCATGCCGAGACCGGTAAAAATCCCGCCTAAAATAGCGCCTACCAACGGGTCCGTCGTCAAATGATACACGTTCATAAAACTAAACGCATTAATCATGAACGATGAAACAACCGTACCGAAGATGGTAATCATTAAATGCCAATGACCGAGCCAACGATAGGCCGCATACAAAATCGGAATATTTAAAATTAAGTTCAATGTACCGATTTGAATACCCGTTAAGTAATATAACATCAACGCAATGCCGCTGATACCGCCACTTACGAGCTTATGAGGTACAATAAACGAATTGACCCCGAAGGAAAACAGCATCGTCCCGAACGTCACCAAAATCATGACCTTTATCGTTGTACGCCAGTCTTTTTCCATGTTGCTCCCCCTATTCTCTGTTGTCAAAAATCTGACTCACTCATCTCTCAATTCCTAGTAAAACTACATCAAAACTATATTAAACCTCTGCAAAGTATCAGCCCGGCCTTTGCCATAGCGGACTTACGCTTTATGTTCGCCTGTTCCGCTCGGTTCTTCCGGCAACGCATCACTCATAGCACCGGTCTGCACGGACCGCTCAATGGCGGCATTCACCGTAGCCGGCGTAGCCAACGGAATGGTAAAACCTTGTCCGATAACTTCCGCCGCATCGGATAAAATCATGAAGGCCGACGGATCTTCTTTTTGCACGGCCGCTTTCAACTTTGCCACCTGCATAAGGCCTACAACTACCAAAATAACCTGTTTGTGCTGATGCGTGTAAGCGCCTTCACCGTTTAAAATCGTGGCGCCACGACCGATTTGGTGAATAATAACATCACAGATTTTATACGGACACGTGGAAATAATAAAAATAGCTTTGCGCTGATTAAAACCAACTACTACTTTGTTGGTAACCATAGCTTGTACATAAATGCTTACCAACGTAATCGCCGCCGCTTCCACACTGATTACTATAGCCGCTGCGACTAAAATAACAAAGTTGATGCCAAAAATAATACTGCCCATCTGAAGGCCGTAATATTTGCGAATAATCATGGCAATCGGATCAAGGCCGCCCGTATTACCGCCGGAGCGATACACGATGCCAAGACCGAGACCGCATAAAATACCACCGAGCAACGATCCAATCAAAGGATCCTGCGTCATATGATAATCGGCCATAAATTCAAAGACGTTGATTAAGAGGGAAATTACCGCCGTTCCGAAGATGGTAATCATCAAATGCAAACGGCCCAGCCAGCGATAGGCAGCCCAGAGTATCGGTAAGTTAAGCAAGAGATTCAAAGTACCGACCTGAATTCCCGTCAGATAATAAAGCATTAATGCGACACCGCTTAAGCTACCGGATACCAACTTGTGTGGTACAATAAAAGCATCAAGCCCTATGGCAAAAATTAATGAACCGATGGTCGTCATAACTATGGCGTTTACGGTTTGACCCCACTTGAACTGCATAGTTCCTCCTAGAAAAATTGAAATTTGTCCGTTAATAGCGTATAATTTATAGTTAAATATAGAAGCTATTAAGGTATAATATATCTATGTTCATCTTAACCTAACCAACTTATAATTTCAACTAGATAATTAACCGATAAAAGCGAGTAATCTATCCATTCATCACACAAAGGAGGATATCCATGGAGCAACTTAGCTTCAGCAAAATTAACATCGGTTTAGCTATTCTCAATAAGCGCGATGACGGGTATCACAATATCGATACTATTTTCCAATCCATTTATTTGGGTGATTCTATTTATTTTGCCAAACATCATTCCGTCGTTTTCTCCGGTTCCGCACCGGAATTACCTCAATACATGAACGACATGATGGCCTATGACGAAACAAACTTGGCCATGAAAGCTTTGCGGGCCGTGCAAACCTATACGGGTTGCACTACCGGCGGCGCCATCCACTTATTAAAACGCGTACCACCTGCAGCGGGACTTGGCGGTGGCAGCTCCGATGCGGCCGCTATGCTCTTGGGGCTCAATAAATTCTGGGACCTGCGCCTTACCGACGACGAACTCATGACCCTCGCTAACGGCCTCGGTTCTGATGTACCGTTCCTCATGAAGGGCGGCACGGCGCGTGGTAAAGGACGCGGCGAAGAACTGAGCTACTTGCCGACCGGCAGACCTCATTGGCTCCTCGTGGTAAAACCGGAATTATCCATATCCACCGCGGCGGCTTATAGTCGTTTTAACAATAAATCGCAATTTAACAGCCAAACTATCGATGCCGTTGAAAAAGCCATTAACGACGGCGACATCAAAGAGGCTATGAAGGTCAGCGGCAATACCTTTGAAGAATTAATTTTCCCGCTTCATCCGGAACTCGAAAGTTGCAAGAAATTTTTCACTGACCGCGGTTATACCACTATCATGACCGGCAGCGGTCCTACCATGGTCGTTTATCTCGATGCGGCTCGCGAAGCACTGACGTTGCAAGAGGAAATTAAAGCGGCCGGCCACAATTGGCTTTCCTTAATTACTAAAACCCACGGCAAGGAGGCTTTAGCCTAATGAACAAAGATCTAGGACGTTTACAACCAATCGTATTAAACTCTTACAAACCGCTTCGTGAAGTTGTATGTGAAACCTTGCGTCAAGCCATTCGCGACGGTGTTTTCAAACCGGGCGAACGATTAATGGAAGTGCCTTTGGCCGAAGAATTAGGGGTAAGCCGTACACCGGTGCGCGAAGCCATCCGTAAGCTGGAATTGGAAGGCTTTGTTGTTATGATTCCCCATCGCGGCACCTATGTAGCCGACATTTCGTTAAAAGACGTAACACAAGTATTTGAAATCCGCTCCGCCCTTGAAGAATTGGCAGCCCAATTAGCGGCGGAACGCATCACACCGGATGAGATTGAGTTTTTAGAACGCATGCTCGTCGAAATCGGTACCTTTATGGAAGAAAAAAATATGGACAAAGTGGTGGAAGCGGACATTAACTTCCACGAAGTACTCTATAAAGCATCCCGTAACGAACGTCTCGTGGAAATCATCCACAATTTACGCGAACAAACCTTGCGCTTCCGTACCATGTCGATGAATCAACCGGGGCGTTTGGTAAAAACCTGGGAAGAGCATCGCCTGCTCGTTGAAGCCATTGCCGATCGCAATCCGGCGCAAGCCCGTGAAATTGCCCGCATCCACATGGAGCATTCCGAACAAGCCTTATTAAAAGGAATGAACATCGATAAGCAATAATTTTTTGACGAATCGTGTATTCATAATGAGATATGCAGTATGCAGGCCAATAAAACAATTAAGGGTTATCAACAACAGATTAGCCACTAATAATAGCCAATTAACTTTGAATTCTCTATTATTTAGCCATATTGTTTATAATCCATCATTAACTACTTATTTGCCAACAGCATGAATTCGCCAATTCTCTTTCATTAACAAAATACTATAATAAAAAACCTCCTGTTATAGGAGGTTTTTTACATTTCGTGTATTTTCGACTAAATTTAAACAGTTCGATGAAGGAATTCCCACTGTATTGTCAAAATCTTATAGTAACAACACAATGTGTATTTATTGAGTATCGTGTTGTTTTACAACAGAAAAAAGAGAGTTCTTAATTGCTCTAAATCCTTCGCAAAACATCCGACCGATTTGTTTTGCGACACTTATTTTATGAGTAATTTGGCATTATTTTCGACTTTATTATTTTTCTTCATTAATGTTTATCGTCAGAGTTTATTATTAATATGAATAAACTCTTCCCAAAAGGAGATGATGAATCATGAGTACACAGACAACTCCGGCGGCAACACCACCAACTTCGAGTTATCCAAAAAGTAAATTAATCGGTCTTATTCTCAGTTTTGCTGTATTAATCGGTATTTTATTGCTACCGACGCCAAGCGACTTATCCACGGCCGGACACCGCATGATTGGCATCTTGTTCTTCGCCATCGTGCTTTGGATTAGCAGTGCCGTATCCTATCCGGTAAGCGCCACCATGTTAACAGCTTTGACAGCAGTTTTATTGGGGACGGCACCTAATATCGACGCACCGACCAAAATTCTCGGCACCAGCAATGCGCTAAAAATCGCCATTTCCGGTTATTCCACACCAGCTTGGGCTTTAGTGGCAGCAGCCATGTTCATTTCTGTGGCCATGACAAAAACAGGTCTTGACCGACGCATCGCCTTGAATGTATTATCTCGTATCGGTACTAAAACGAGTCACATTTACATCGGCGTTATTTTCACCGGTTTTATCTTGTCCTTCTTCGTACCGAGTGCGACAGCCCGTCTAGCCTGCTTGATTCCGATTATCCTTGGTATTTTGGACAGCTTAGGCATCAATCGGCAAAGTAAGCTCGCCGCTCTCCTCGTTATCGGGGCCACCCAGGCAGATACGCTCTGGAACATCATGGTACAGACTGCAGCCGCCCAAAACCTGGTTGCCGTCGGTTTCATTTCGTCCCAGCTCAACACTTCCGTTTCCTGGCTTGATTGGTTGCTCGCTGCGGCGCCTTACTCCTTGGTCATGATTGTAATCTACTACTTCTTGTCCATGTGGCTCTTAAAGCCGGATGAACACGATTTGGAAGGCTCTCAAAAAGAATTGCAGCAACATCTGCAAAATCTCGGACCGATGACTTTTAACGAAAAGAAATTACTTACGCTTTCCGTTATCTTGCTCGGCTTCTGGGCTACGGGCGGTCATTTACATAATTATGATACGACCACCACAACCATCGTAGCGATTGCCTTATTCTTAATGCCGGGCATCGGTATTATCGACTGGAAATATGCTCAAAGCCGTATCGATTGGGGTTCCATCGTTATGTTCGGCTCCGGCATCAGTCTTGGCAGTGCGCTTTTGAAAACAAAAGCCGCTACGTGGCTCGCCAACGCGTTCATTCACATGTTCGCCCTTGAAACATTGTCTATATTCGCTCTTTTGGCAACGATTACCCTCTTCTTGATTATGATTCACTTAGGTTTCGCTTCGGCCACTGCTTTATCTTCGGCTATGATTCCGATTGTAATCTCTATCGTAACCGCAGTTAACATGCCGGGCATCAACCCAATCGGCCTTACGGTCATCGCGCAGTTCTCCATCTGCTTCGGTTTCATCTTGCCGGTTAACTCACCGCAAGGCATGGTATCCTATAGTTCCGGCACTTATGAAGTAAAAACTTTCATGAAAACCGGTATTCCGATCACCATCATCGGCTACGTTATGTTACTCATTTACGCAGCCACTTACTGGCATTGGATTGGTTTCGTATAAAACCAGATATAGAAATCAAGCTCAATTAATCGCATAGTAAAAACAAAACCCCGCTCCGAAATTTCGGAGCGGGGTTTTTGCATTAGTATCAGGTATTATATCTATTTGAGCACTTGCATCTCAATCTTAGCTTTAAGGCTTAAGCTTATTTATGTGTCCACTTTAATTCGTTATATTCCGCATCAGAAACAGGTTCCATCCAGGTAACGGATACACCTTCTTTTTGTACGGTCATGGCCAAATGGGAGAAATAGCTGTCAGCCGTAGCACCATGCCAATGTTTAATTTCCGGTGCAATATATACCACATCGCCGGCCGCTAAAGCTTGTGCCGGTTTACCGGCTTCTTGGTACCAACCTTTACCGCCTACTACGACGAGAATCTGACCGGCCCCATGATGAACATGCCAATCATTACGACTGCCCGGTTCAAAGGTTACATTGTGGATGCCTACTTCTTCAATGTTTAGCGGTGCCAACCAGCTTTTGCCGCTAAAATATTGAGCATAGCCTTCATTAAAAGCACCGGCTGGGAACGGTGATACGTTGTTTTCATCATGAACAGCCTTGGAAATTGCTTTAAGCTGCGCATCAGTCACGCCATTATGTTTGGCAATGCCGCGATGGGCATTTAATTGCGAATCCACATCGGAAAGGGCTTCTAAAGCCGCTACTGTTACAATTTCACGTTCACGCCAGTTCAACACATCGGAGGCAAAAATATCGCCGAATAAGTGACTCTTCAAATACTGATCGGATGCCGGTGCAAAATCAAAGAGTGCACCTTTTACTTCACCGCCAACTAATTCAGTTTGTGTCTTAGTGCCTTCCGCCATGGCGTCAGCTCCTAAAATTGTTTTAGTAGCCGCCTTACCTTCTTCGGTTGCCACACCATTATCACGGCGTTCGTTCACTGTATTCATCAACACATTAAGTGCATTCAAGCTTCTTGGAAAACCGGTATAGGCATATAACTGTACCATAGCGTCCTTGACTTCATTAACTGTCACGCCTTTGTCCAACGCTTCATTTACGGCGTCTTTCAATTTTGCCTGATCACCGGTTGCCGTATATTTACTGATTGTTACTAATTGCATTTCTTTATTGGATAATTCTTGTGTATTTTCTGCCATTACGTTCATTCCTCCTACTTGTAAACTCATGCAAAGCAATCCCAAAACTGCCATTTTACTAATTCGCTTTATACGTTTCAAATGTTTTACCCCTCTCTCTAACAGCTCTTTTATTTGCCTAAATTATACGATTCGGACCACTGTTTCAATTCATCTTTTGATGTATGGACTGAAAAACGATGACCTTCTTTTAATACGGCGCCCACACAGGATGGGCTCAAAGCTTCATTGGTTTTGCCCATAGCACTGCCACCGGACGTAGCAAACGGAATAACCACCACATCGGTTAAATCAAAGCTTTCTAAGAATGTATTAATAATCGATGGTGCCCGATACCACCAGATTGGGAAACCTACATATAAAACATTATATTTCATATCAGGTAACGGCTTTTGAATGGCCGGACGAGATGACATATCCGCCATTTCTACCGATGAACGGCTCTGCTTATTCGTCCAATTCAAGTCGGCTGTCGTATAAGCAACTTCCGGTTTAATTTCATATAAATCCGCGCCAATCGCTTCCGCTAAATTTTGTGCCACCTGTTTAGTCGTGCCGGTAACACTGAAATAAGCAACTAATGATTTACTCATAGTTAAACATCTCCTTTAGATACTATTATTTAATACGTTACATTTCGTACACTACATTTGGCACACTACATTTGATACACGCTTCTAAAAAATTTTCTTAAGCTCTCTTCTTGAGCTGTCTACATTGTAACCCCTTCTCAATTTTATGACTAGCAGTTATTAGTTCTTATTTACCATCGTTTTTAGGAATGGTAAAATAAAAGTACATATATTGAACGCTTTTTAAAAAGTATGAAAACTTCGCTGAAAGGAGACTATCATGATAGAAACGCGATTATTAGTATACTTCTTAACTATCGCTCAAGAAGAAACTATCAGTAAAGCGGCGGAAACGCTGCATATTACTCAGTCCACCTTATCCAAACAGATGAAGGACTTAGAAGATCAACTGGGCAAAGTGCTCTTTATTCGCGGTAAACGTAAAATAACACTCACCGAAGAGGGGCGTTACCTACAGCAACGGGCACGGGAAATCGTTGATTTAGTGAGCGCTACCGAAGGTGCTTTAAAAGAGGACACAGAGCTTTTAAACGGCAATATCTACTTTGGTTGCGGCGAAACCCATCACATGAAAGACATCACTCAGTGCTTCAAAAACTTACAAGAAATATATCCGCAAATTCACCTGCACTTATATTCCGGGGACCACACCGTTGTTATGGACCGACTCGACAAGGGCTTATTAGACATCGGCCTCGTAGTAGAGCCTAACTTCCGTGAAGGCTACGATTACTTTTACATTGGTCGCAGCGATAGAAGCGTCCTCCTTATGCGCCAGGACGATTCACTGACTCAAAAGACCGAACTTCAAAAAGAAGAACTGAAAGAGTTGCCCCTGATTCTATCCCGCCAAGGCTTCGCCAATCCGGTCGATTATGAACTTTTTGGCACCAGCCGTTCCAATCTGAACATTGTGGCCACCTATAATTTAATCAATAATATGCTGTTCCTCGTTGATCAAGGCTTGGGCTACGCGGTTACCTTGAGCGGCCTTTTACCACCCCATCATCCTACCCTTACCTATCGCCCCATCGTGCCGACCCTCGAGAATAAATGGTACCTCGTAACCCCGTCGCACAGACTCTTCTCACCAACAGTGACACGGTTTTTAGACGAGTTGAAAAAATTCTTTGGCACAAAATAAGCAAAAAGAAAGGGGCTGTAACGAAATACGCCCTTAAAAACAATAATGCGGTTTGAAGATAGGCTTATAGGACAAAAAGTGTGTGTGGCTTTTTTAAATTAATCCCAATAAATTGGAAATTCCGTGGACATATGGAACTCATTCCAGACAATGGCATCGCCCCATTGGGGTAAGATATTATCAGGACGGTTATTCCGCATTATCCTACGGTAAGTAGCAGCGATTGTTTTATCTGTAGGCATACATTTTAATATTTCAGCAACAGGAAGCGGTCTAGGTGAGTGCTCGTAACACCACCAATAGACCGCTTTTAATCGTCTTTCTAAGGATAATCCTCTGTGGTCTCGTAACATCCCCCTAAGTTGCGCATTAACGCCTCCTTCCAGTCGATTGTTCGTTGTAGGTACGGTAATATCTACAAACGTCAGGTAGGTAAATAGAGTCTCATCTCTAATTAATCGTAAAAGTCCTGCCTCAGCTTTTAAGAGGCGTTCATGAGTAGCCCTTTTATTCCCATTTTCGTCAACTGTCATTTCACGTAAGAAGTCATCAAACTCTTCTCTCCAAGCTAATAATCCATCAATCCAAGTATAGGCATCATCTATCGATTGAATCTTAAATAAACGCTTTGCTAGTTCATATAAGGCCTTGCCGGCTACTGTTTTTGGTGCAGAAGTTGTATACCTTCTTACTTGTGCAAAAACATGAAATAAGCAGCGTTGATGGTTACTTGTCGGCCACCTCTTTGCTAAGGCCTTAGCAAATCCAGATCCGCCGTCTGAGATAACAACACGCGGAGGAGCAATACGGTCCATTAATGCCTGCCAAGCTCTAGAGTTCTCATATCTACAAACATACCAGCCTAACACATGGTCCTTACTACAACAAATAAGTACACAGAGCTTACGCGTTAGGTATATGCCGTCAAAGTAAAGCACATCATATACTTCCTCAATCTTTGGTGGAAGGCACCATATGGACCAAAATTTAGCGGTTTTACGTCTAAATGTACGTCCTCCTCCAGGCATATCCTGCTGCAACTGTTTACTAAATAACCACTTCAAAAACAACTTTAGATCATGACTATCGGTGTTAATTTTGTTAGTGAAAGCGACTTTACAGTGCTTACAAAACCATCGCTGAGAACCGGATTTCAATATACCGTGTTTTATACATTTTCGACCACAATCAGGGCAAACTACTTGTTTAATTTTAATCATCCTCCTATTTATGTTTTTATTTAGGAAGATATAATACCATTTTAGTCAGTAGTTATGTGGGTTCAAGCATGTTTTTACACACACTTTTTGTCCACCCTTTATCTTTGTCAAAAAAAGATAAAAGTGCTATAAACCCAGTATCTATCTAGGTTTACAGCACTTTTTACACACACTTTTTGTCCTATAACTCTGAAGATACGAAAGTGTCTTCAAGCCGCATTATTGCTATATTTATATAAGAAAAAAGGCCCCGAAGGGCCCTCTTTGTTGGTATAATTAATTTATGAACAGAAACCATATCCAACAAGGCAATTATACTAAACTTTCTGGCTTTCGCCAAGTAGTTTTATCTTTGGATTATGGCTTTCAGATCGGACCAAAAGAACCGGTGAGATTACTGGATGCTGTATTGGAGGAACTGGACTATACAAGATTGCAGCATTTATATTCTTCAAAAGGAAGAAAATCTTTAGTGCCTCCCCATCTTTTGTTTAAAGTCTATGTGTTAGCTATGACCGAAGGCATTGTATCTGTTCGCAAAATTGCTGAGCAATGCACTAAAAATATCCATTACATGTGGCTCTTACAGGGCTATCCGACTCCGTCTCATATGGTATTTCATCGATTCTTTCAACGCTTAACTGTTGATGTACTTAGAGATT
Organism: Veillonella sp. LMAG:90; assembly: GCF_008679445.1. NCBI lineage: Bacteria > Bacillati > Bacillota > Negativicutes > Veillonellales > Veillonellaceae > Veillonella > Veillonella sp. LMAG:90. The sequence continues at coordinate 653,521 of NZ_NAND01000001.1, read as the reverse complement.
TGTTATCTCAATTTATTCAAGCATTAAGTGAATTTGACAGCTTAGATTTTTCTGAAGTATTCATCGACGGAACTAAATGGGAAGCCTATGCAAATAAATACACCTTTGTGTGGAAAAAGTCAATTCTTAAGCACTATGCTAAGTTACCGGATAAATTGTTAGTTCTTCAATGTGAAATACAAAATCTTTTGAACATAGATGTCTCAGATATGACTGCAGATGAACTATTGGTTTTGCTGGATCAATCCATATGCGAAAAGCAAATTGAGTTTGTACACGGTACCGGTAAACGAAAACATCCATTGCAAAGAGCTTTTGAGTCCTGTTTAGCCTTGCGTGATAAGCGAAATGAATATGATGAAAAGTTAGCGATTCTAGGCTCTCGCAACAGTTACTCTAAAACTGATCATGATGCTACGTTTATGCGACTAAAAGAAGATCACATGTTAAACGGCCAATTAAAACCGGCTTACAATGTTCAACTAGCTGTTCATAGTGAGTATATTATGGGCGTTGGCGTATTTCCAAATCCTACAGATACGAACACCTTAATTCCATTTATGCAACAATTAGAAGGACAATACAAACAACACTTTCAATATGTGGTAGCTGATGCCGGTTATGACAGCAACGAAAATCTGGCATGGTTATGGGATCATGATTACAAAACTTGTATTAAACCAAGTACATATGAATTGAGTAAAACGAAAAAGTATAAGAAAGATATTGGTCGAGCGGATAACATGGTATATGATGAGGCGACCGATACATTCACTTGTGCCAAAGGCCGTACATTACGATTCCAATACATACGCAGAAACAAAAGTAAGACCGGTTTCATTAAGCAAAACCGAGTATACCGGTGTGAAAACTGCAATTATTGTGGCTTACGTAAGGAATGCCAAAAACTTAAGTTCGGAAAACCTCCTAAGGGGAATAAGACGATATATATTGCTACTGATTACCGCGAATTATTAGCTAAAAACAAGGCTGTATTTGATAGTGACTATGGCTTACAGCTTCGAGTAAACCGTTCTATTCAGGTGGAAGGTGCTTTTGGCATAACAAAAGAAGATGTTGAATACACCAGGTTCAGGCACCGTGGCAAAGTTAACGTAGAAAAAGATTTATTACTATTAGCTTTTGGATACAATTTACTGAAGCTGCATAACCGAATACAGAAGAAGCGATTAGGTCAACGGTTGTTCGAAACTAATTCTGCTGCGTAATTAAAATCCAAAAACTAAAGGCTTATTTAAGTGCGCTTAAAAACAAAAAAACAAGGATATTTTCAGAACTGTTAATTTTGGAAATATCCTTGTTTTAATTGAAAAGGGAGCTGTAACTGAAATGTGAGTTAAAAAACTCAATTTCGTTACAGCCCCTTTCTTTTTATACTCACTATAAGTCTTTTAGTTAAAACTTAAGTTTTACGACAAAACCTACAGTAAGTGATTTCTATTCAATTATTATTTGCTAGCCAACTGGTTCAAGATTTCTTGAATCTGTGCACGCAATTCTTGGTTTTCTTGTTCCTGTTTTGCTACACGGCTATTCAAGTTTTCAATTGTAGAAGCCTGGTTGGACACAACTTCGGCTAACGCAGATTTGGAGTAATTAGAGTACTCATTGCTGCTACCGAATTTAATGCTTACGCCGGCGTTGAACATGTTTTCACCGCCACCCATGCTGGTACCAACGGAGAACATTACATCGTTAGACGGACGATAGAACGCACCTAACGCTACAGCATTAGCACCTTTGTAGTTACCGTAACCGGCTGCGAAGTCCCATTTTGCACTTGGATCGAAGTCCTGTGGATGCAAGGCTGCTAAAGCGGCTGCACCGGCACCTACACGATCAAGACGGTTGTCTAATTTGCTTACTTGGTTGCTCAAGTTGGAAACACCACCGTTGAGGTTAGTGATGCTGTCATTGATGGAACTAATGCTTTCGCTGTTAGCCTGTACTTGGTTATCCAAAGCAGTTAAGTTCTGAGCTGCTGTGTTGTCTTTCTTGATGAAAGCACCCTCAGCAGATACACGAGTTTCACCTTGAATTTCTTGACGAAGCTGACTTACGTTAACAGCATCGTTATCTTTCACACCGGCTTTCACATCATGAATGATATTGTTGCCCATGCTAATGTTGTCACCTTTGATAACAACAGTATCTTTACCGTCAGCACCTTTAATAGTTAAACCGTTAGTAGATACGCTGTTTAAACCGGTTAATTCTTTGTTAAGAGCTACTTCTAATTTAGGGACTGTAGTTCCGTTGACAGTCACTTCGCTCGCAGTTGTAGTAATATTGTCACCACCAACTACATTGAATGCAGCACCCGGAGTAACATTAGCATTACCACTATCACCACCTACAGCGATTGGGTTAATATCTACGCCGATCTGTACCGGATTACCGGCGTTAGGATAGCTTGGAGTTGTTGGCTCGGTTAGAGTTGTAGGATCCGTTGGATCTGTTGGGTTAGTTGGGTTTTCACCAGTACTTGGGCTCGGTGTAATAGTTACCGTGTTAGAAGGATTTTCTACACCGGCCACATTTAAACCGATAGTGAATTTATTACCGTCACGATTTACAGTGATACCATCAGCAGCTTCAATATTAATATCTTTAAGAGCAGCTTTCAACTGTGCCACGTTAACCGCATCAGTATCTAAGTAACCGCCGGCTACGTTCATAATACGACGAGTATTGGCAAGGTACGTAGTACTTGTATTGCCGGCAGTTACCGTGTATTGAATGTTACCTACGGATACGGCACCATGACTTAAGTCATAGTCTTCACCAGTCAAGTAAGCTGCTTCTGTCAAAGACGAATCAGGAAGGACTGCAGAGTTATGACCGATAGCTACCGAGTTATTGAGTTGAGCACGTGCACTTGAACCAAGAGCAACAGAGTTGTTAACACCTTGTAAACGAGTGTTATTACCTAAGGCAATGTTATTAGCACCGGCAACACGAGAGAAGTAACCAATAGCCGTCGATTCTTCACCATGGGATTCTGCATAATGGCCAATCGCCAAGGCATTATTGGAAGATGTACGAGCCTGCTGACCCATAGCTACAGAATAGTGACCTTGTGCAATAGCAGCAAGACCTACTGCGATTGTATTAGAATCATGTGCTTCGGCAACACCACCGATAGCCAATGTTTGGAAACCATAAGATTTAGCACCCATGCCAAGTGCAATGGAGTTTTCATAAATTTTTTCAGGGTCAGTAGAAGTTCTATCATTAGTCGTAACCGGATAGTAATCTTCACTGAGTTCATAATTTACAGTACCATCAATAGGACTTACAGATGTTTTATTATCCACCGGCTCCGTCGTAACAGTTGTAGAAGTAACAACAGAAGGATGATCAGCATTAATGGCACCTACATAGGATTTATAACCCATTGCGATAGCGTTATGTGCACCTACTGCAGTCTCACCACTTACACCAATTACCGTAGATTGCGTGCCGTTGGCTAATGCATTCTGACCCATAGCCATGCTCAACTTTCTATTTGCAAAAGCCTTGTTCCCCATAGCAAAAGAGTCATCACCAGCAGCATTAGACATAGAACCTAATGCAACCGCTCTTGTACCTGAGCTATTAGCAGCATAGCCAAGCGAGAGCGAAGAATTTCCATCTGCTTTAGCACTATAACCTAAAGCTGTCGCAAACGCTTGAGACGCTCTTGACTGGCTACCAACTGCGGTCGTAGCACCGGCTGTAGCTTGAGCTGCCAGCATGCTACCTTGTGAAGCAGTGCCATTACCTGGAGCACTAATCGCCACAGCATTCGAACTACCGGTTATTGCATTGGAACCTACAGATAAACCTTCTCCAGTACCTCTATCTACTTTGTTACCTGCACTACCATTTATAGCAGCTTTTAACTGTGCCACGTTAACCGCATCAGTATCATCATAACCACCGGCTACGTTAACAATACGGCGTGTAGCATCGGCTTTACCAACGGATACAACACCTTGAGATGCAGAAAATTTTTCACCGGATAAATAAGCGGCTGTATTGAAGCTTGTTCTGGATTCTGCTACCGAATTAGAGCCTAATGCAACGGAATTCGCCAAAGAAACATTAGCACCATGACCAACAGCTGTACCGTTTATCACACTAACAGCGGAATTAGCGCCAAGTGCCGCTGAAAGGTTACCAGTCACACTAGAACCACCACCAACAGCTACACCTTCATTACCGCTAACAGTAGAACTTTGACCAATCGCAATTGCTTCATTATTAGTAGCTTTTGCAGCATAGCCTACAGCGATAGCCATAGTTGTTAAATTACCCGTACCACCAGCAACAGAGGCATTACCTATTGCAATACTATCTTTTTTCTGAGCCGTTGCCTGGTAACCAATCGCCGTAGCACTCTCGGCACTAGCATTAGCTAAGTTACCTAAAGATATTGCCTTTAAACCACTTGCTTTAGCACCACCACCAACTGCCACAGCAAGATTGCCGGTTACACTGGAACTCCCGCCAATAGCTACACCTTCATTACCTGAGGCCACTGCTTGACCACCAAGAGCAATCGCTTTCGCATTAGAAGCAGATGCTTGATAACCGGCAGCTATAGCCATCATGTAGTTTGATGCACCACTAGTTGTAGCACCACTACCTAACGCAATACTCCCCGTCTGATTAGCCTTTGCTTGATAACCAACTGCTGTGGCAGCCCCGGCACCAACGCTTTGGTAACCTACGGCCGTTCCTTGAGCGCCAGTTGCCGAGGCGGAATTACCAAAAGCAGTTGCAAAGCCACCTGTTGCTTGAGATCCTGCACCAACTGCCGTTGCGGATCCGCCTGTAACATTTGCATTCTGACCAATTGCTACGGCATTAGACTGTGTAGCTGTGGAGCCTGTGCCAATGGCAACACCATTACCTGTGCCATCTGCATTGTCCACGGCCAACACAGATTGTCCACCCCAGAAAGTACCTGTTACAGCAAGTACTGTTCCCATTACCGCTAAACGTTTACCCACACTTAATCTTTTTTTTCATTATTTTTTCTCCTTACTCACTCGAATAATAATTTCGTTCTATTTTTCAATAAATAAACTCAAACAATCAAAAAAACTTATGAAGGACTATCTAAACTTTAATTACAATTCCATCATAAAGCTCAAACTTTTTAAATCGATATTTTTCGTTTCATTGCCAATTCAGAATATCACATTAATCCTATCTTCACAATAGGAATTTTATTCTCTATTTTTTCCATTTTAATGCCACTTATTGTTTTTTTAATCACTTTTTCAGTCCATTATCATTTAGTTATATATCTCAATATTTAAATCTATCTATATAAAATCTGTGTTTTTTGCCACTATGATTTTCATCTTACTCTCAATATATTTTTGCCATTTAGTAAATAAATTTATATCATTTTAGCATTATTTTTACACGAATTGTTTAAGAATATAAAAAAGCCATGACTAAGGTCAGAAACACACAATTTTCATGCGTATTTGCAAACCACTAGTCATGGCTTTTAAACGAGTTTTTTAGTACTATTTAGTTGTCCTTCTACAGAGGACTCAGAGAGATATTTTTTAATTTCACTTGAATTATATCTCTCTTAAGTTCTCTTAGTTAAAACTATTAATATAGTATAGGGAGATTTTTTTTGTACTAACTGCTGTACCAAAGCTTCCAATTTAGCAATGCGGTCGTTCTGAGCAGTTAATTCAGCTTGCTGATTCTGAATCTGCGTAGCCTGTGCCTGATTAGCCGCTGTCAATTGATTAATCCGCTGTTGCGCTTCCTTACCAGCCAATTGCTGATTTGCTGCAGCTTCTTTTTGTGAGGACGTACCAAACTTCCATGTCACGCCGGCATTTGCCATCACTTTAGAATCATCACTGCCATAAGCAAGACCTGCATTAAACATAGTCGAATCATTTACATAATGAGCAACACCTAACGCCATTGCATTATGGCCGCGATAAGTACCAAGAGCTGCCATAATCTGAGTTGGTTCTGCCGGATCATATTGAATTGGTTTTAAACCACTCAATGCGGCACTTAATGCCCCAACATTTTTGACTTCACTTTGTACTTCGCCAACCTTATTAGATACCTCATTCAATTGACGTACGTTTACAGCATCTGTATCATTAACACCATCTGCCACATTGGTTAAACGACGTTCATTACCAACCGAACCAATAGATACTGTATTTGCTTCAGAAGCCACAGAATTGGCACCTAAAGCTACCGAATTTTCAGCAGTTGCTTGAGAGTTAGCACCTATAGCCGTTGCATTATCAGCAGTAGCTGCAGCATTGGTTCCATAAGCTGAAGCATAATCACCAATTGCTTGTGAATTTTTACCGGTTGCTAATGCACCTTCACCATCAATTGTACCGCCGGCAATACCACCCTGATTTAATGTATCTAAAATACTATTGGCGGTAGAAGCCGCACTTGTTGCCGTGGAGGCTGCATCAACAGCTATTTGTGCGCTGCTATCAGCGGCGGTCGCACTCGACTCTGCACTCGCTGCACTACTATCAGCCGCAGCGGCACTAGACGTAGCAGTACTTGCACTGCTATCAGCGGCGGTTGCACTCGATGCGGCACTGCTGGCACTACTGTCAGCAGCCGTTGCACTCAATGCCGCACTGGAGGCACTACTATCAGCTGCATTTGCGCTCGATGCCGCAATGCTTGCACTGCTATCGGCTGCGGTTGCGCTCGACGCTGCACTGCTTGCACTACTATCGGCTACTGTTGCACTCGACGCTGCACTGCTTGCACTACTATCAGCGGACGTTGCACTAGATGCGGCACTAGATGCGCTTGTTGATGCAGAAGTAGCACTAGACGCAGCACTGGACGCGCTCGTAGAAGCTTCAGTAGCACTCGCTGCTGCACTAGAAGCGCCTGTGGAGGCTACTGTTGCAGTGGATTCAGCACTGGACGCACTTGTTGATGCGGAGCTAGCACTAGAGGCGGCGCTAGATGCACTTGTTGAAGCTTCTGTAGCACTAGATGCGGCACTAGAGGCGCTTGTAGAGGCTTCAGTGGCGCTAGATTTAGAACTGCTTGCACTTGTGGATGCTTCGGTCGCACTGGATTCAGCACTGGACGCACTTGTTGATGCGGAGCTAGCACTAGAAGCGGCGCTAGAGGCACTTGTAGATGCTTCAGTAGCACTAGATGCGGCACTAGAGGCGCTTGTTAAGGCTTCAGTGGCGCTAGATTTAGAACTGCTTGCACTTGTGGATGCTTCGGTGGCACTGGATTCTGCGCTGGACGCACTTGTAGATGCGGAGTTAGCACTAGAAGCAGCACTCGACGCACTCGTAGAGGCTTCAGTAGCACTAGATGCAGCACTGCTTGCACTTGTTGAGGCAGAAGTAGCACTAGAGGCGGCGCTAGAGGCGCCGGCAGATGCTACGGTTGCACTGGATTCAGCACTGGACGCACTTGTTGATGCGGAGGATGCACTACTATCAGCAGCTGTTGCACTACTTGCTGCACTAGATGCGCTTGTAGAGGCTTCAGTGGCGCTAGACTTGGAACTGCTTGCACTTGTTGATGCTTCTGTGGCGCTAGAAACGGCACTGGACGCACTTGTTGATGCGGAGCTAGCACTAGAAGCGGCGCTAGAGGCACTTGTAGATGCTTCAGTAGCACTCGATGCTGCACTAGATGCGCTTGTAGAGGCTTCAGTAGCACTCGATTTAGAACTGCTTGCACTTGTTGATGCTTCTGTGGCGCTAGAAACAGCACTGGACGCACTTGTTAATGCGGAGGTAGCACTACTATCAGCAGCTGTTGCACTACTTGCTGCACTAGATGCGCTACTGTCGGCAGCAGTCGCACTAGACGCAGCACTACTTGCACTTGTTGAGGCTTCAGTCGCGCTAGAAGCCGCACTAGAGGCGCCGGTAGTGGCTACTGTTGCACTGGATTCAGCATTAGACGCACTTGTTGATGCAGAGGTAGCACTAGAAGTGGCACTGGACGCACTCGTAGAAGCTTCCGTGGCACTCGATACCGCACTAGAAGCGCTTGTAGAGGCTTCATTAGCACTCGATTTAGAACTGCTTGCACTTGTTGATGCTTCTGTGGCGCTAGAAACAGCACTGGACGCACTTGTTGATGCGGAGGATGCACTGCTATCAGCAGCTGTTGCACTACTTGCTGCACTAGATGCGCTTGTAGAGGCTTCAGTGGCGCTAGATTTGGAACTGCTTGCACTTGTTGATGCTTCTGTGGCGCTAGAAACGGCACTGGACGCACTTGTTGATGCGGAGCTAGCACTAGAGGCGGCGCTAGAGGCACTTGTAGATGCTTCAGCAGCACTCGATGCAGAACTTTCTGCACTCGATGCAGCAGAGCTAGCACTAGATTCCGCGCTACTTGCACTATCTTCAGCATCACTTGCACTAGAAACAGCACTAGATGCACTGCTATCAGCCACAGTTGCACTCGATGCAGAGCTTTCTGCACTTGCCGCCGACGATGCTGCAGAAGACGCCGCTTGATTCAATTTCTCTTGAGATTCCGTACTTAAACCGATAGTCAATACTTGTTTATTTGAACTCGTCCTAGCATTACCTTTACCAACACCATCTGCAGCAGAACTATCATATGTTGTCAATGTTGTAGTAATCCCGTTAATACCACGTAATAATAAACGATACGAACCTACATTACCGGTATCAAACCCTACGGAGTTATCTCCATCCATAAAGCCCTTATCCGCCGTAATATAACTTGCGTATACAGAATGCTGCATTAACACCATACTACTCAATAATAGAGCCGTTACAGCCTTGCGCGATGCACGCGTTACACCGCCTTGGTGAGATTTAGCAAACTCCGAAGCCACAACATAGCATCCCTTTGTTTTACTCCAAACGATTTTAAAAATCTTATTCATTCAGTACGCCTCCAAACTTCTTTATCTTGCAAACTTCTCCCATTTCACAAGATATGTCCATTACCAATAAACCAAAAAACACACCAATTTATTCATAAAATTTAACACAAAAATCACTCAACCACTTTTCTTTTACAAATTTACAATATAAATTTTTATCAATAAATTCGAAAATATAAAATAGGATTTTCATACTAAAATTTTATGCTTACATCTAAATAATTGGATTTCTTTTTCTATTAGAGTGTAATATATAGTTCATTCAATAATCATGTCAACAAACTAAAAACAGCTTATTTATTGGCTTTTAACATATTGAATAATTTTATTTCATAACTTTTTTATCACTGTAAATCAACAACACAGATAAAATCTAAACTTTTAAAGTATTATTTTATTTTCATCAAATAATGAATTCTATTAATGCTAAAAATGAAATAACACGAATCGTTTACTAATCGATTAATTAATTTTTTTCATGAACTCTCTTCATTTTTCTCATTCATATTTTTTCATAATGTACACTTGTAAAAAACATCATTTAATTGATTATTTCCGTCACAAATCATTTTTTTATCTTCATACACAAAAACGTGTGATACAAAGAGTCTTATCTCTCCATATCACACGTTTTGTTTACTTACACTTTATTCAATTGTATCTACACCGCCAACAAATTTTTCTACAATTAGACAATACGTTGTAATTCACTACTAAACAATCCAATTAACGTTGAACTAACTGCTGTACCAAAGCTTCCAATTTAGCAATGCGATCGTTCTGAGCATCAATCTGGTTCTGTTTGGCAGCCAATTCAGCATCGAATTTAGCTTGTTGCGCTTTATTCTGTGCTTCTAAAGCTTGAACTTTGTTTTGAACTGCAGCTACAGAGGTACCAGGTTTGGTTGTTTCTCCGGAACCGATACGGAATGTAGCACCCAAGTTAGCCATAGCTTTACCGCCTTGACCATAGGAGAGACCTACAGTGTATTGCTGATCGCTATCCGGCGCGTAAGCATAACCTACTGCCAATGCTTGTTTGCCTCTGTAAGTACCTAAGCCGGCCATAATCTGTCCACGTTCGCCTTCAGCATATGGAAGCGGATTCAATGCGGCTAAGGAAGCTGCCATTGCATCGCCTTCAGCGGATTCATTGCGTACGTTTTGAATTTCGGAAGACAATCCTTGGATTGCCTGACCTTGCGCATTTACTACTTCACCAATTACGCCGATTGCAGCTGTATTGTTGTCAACTTGCGTTTTAATAGGATACAACTGAGCACCGGTAATTGCTTGGTTAGAAGATTTGGAAATATCCCCTTGAGCCACATTGTCTAAAGTGATCAAACCTCTTTCAGTAGTTGATTGGCTAGCTAATTTGATTCCATCTACTGTAAGTGTATCACTAGTAAGCGAAGACTTACCTACAGCGACTTTTTCGGATGTTACGCTAGTATCACCAACAGCCAAACCATCTTTCGACAAAGTAGTTGATGCTGTTACTGTTCCATCAGTCACATCACCGAATGTTAAGGCAGCTTTCGTCAACTGAGCCACGCTACTATCGTTGACACCACCTATAGTCAACGCATTACCTGTTAATGACGATTCACCAACGTGGAAGCCCTGAGCAGTTATTTCAGCTACACCACCTTGTGATGCATCTTGATCTTCTCCATTAACTGCACCTATCGTTAATGAATGACCTACATGTAAGTCATCATTTAATTCAAGTTCTGTACCGCCAACAATTTTGAAGTTGTCAGTATATTTCAAACCGCTTCTCTTAGGAGGAGTTGTAGGAGTTGTAGTTGCATTACGGAATCCAGTTCTTTCAGTTGTAACCGTATTTTCTGTTTCATCATCTCCCGGAATATACCAACCGGTTTCACGAGTAAACTCTTCAACCGCTTCTTTAGTCATGCTGATATTAAATGTTTTTGACCCATCAGGATTCATAATTGTTTTAACATCAACATATTCGTCGCCACCTTCTGCTTGCACCAATTTTCGAACAATATATTTACCTTCAGAAGTCAAATTGTCCATATTTTTGGTTGCTGCATTATCAATCTTAGTTTTTACCGTATCGGTAAGATAAACAGTAACTTTATTGCCTTCAACCGCCGTTACAATTGACTTATTACCTTTTTCATCGGTAGCACCAACAATGTCCATACGACTATTATCTTTAGTAAGATTTACATGTTCATCTTCATTATTGGTGTCAGTGCCAATCGTGATTCCCTGCATAGCACTGCCGGCGAGTTTTTCAACATCAGTAATTCTACCATCAAAGCCTTTTACGGTTTTGTCCAAATCGGTTACTTTAGTATCAAGGTTGCCAACTTTAGTGTCTAAATTACCTACTTTAGTATCCAAGTCACCAACTTTTGTGCCAAGGTCTTTAACTTCTTGACCTAAGCCGTCAACTTTAGTTCCCAAGTCTTTAAGGCCTTTGTCGAGACCGTCAACTCTACCGGTTAAGTCAGTAACTTTAGTATCTACTTTATCCAACTGGCCTTTATTCACAGCGTCGCCGGCATTTACACCATCAGCAATGTTGGAAACGACTTTATTGCCTGCATCGATGCCGTCTTTAGTTACGGAAGGACCATCGGTAATGGCTAAGCCGCTACCGTTCAATGTGCTGGAGCCTACGCTTACACCATTGTTATCTACCGTTGTATTGCCTGCTTTTACAGAACCGGTAGTACCAAGGTCGATTTGGTTATTCAAGTTAACATCGAATGTCTTAACACCGTTAACGTCGGAAGGAGTTACCGTAATGTTAGTACCACCTGTTACATTAACCGCATTCTGACTGGTTTCTTTGATAACGTCTTTACCTTTATCGCTTAAATTGGACAAGTCTTTATCAGCTGCGTTGTTAATCTTTTCTTTAGCAGCTGCCGTTAAGTCTACTACCAAGTTTTGACCATCAACTTTGCTTTCAACCACGCCGCCGGTTTTACCGGTAACACCGAAGCCTGCCTGACCTTTATTAACCGTAATTACGCCACCGTTACCATCATTAATGGAGATAGTCTGTAAAGCGGAGTTAGCTAATTCGGAGCCTTCAGTTGCGATATTTTTCACTTCTTGCAATTGGTTGTAAGTAACTACATCGCCTTCTTGAGTACCGTTAGCTACATTAGTAATCTTAGTGCCGCCCATATTGATGCCGCCAACGTTGATGGTAGGACCGTTCTTAATTGTGAAACCACCATTGGAGATTGTCGTATCGCCGAGAACGATGTTGCCCTGAGGGTTAACCGTAATACCGCCTTCGTTGATCGTTGTGCCGGCTACATTAATGGAACCACCGTTGATTACAGTATCACCAACTCGGAATTCACCGGTAGGAACAAGGGTTACGCCACCATTATTAATCGTTGTACCGCCAACATGGAGGTCACCGGATTTAATTACAGTATCGCCTAAAGTGATGGATCCTTCACCACCTAAGTTCAAGTCTTTGTTCAAGTTAACTGTAAACGTCTTAACATCATCCGCTTTTTCAGTATCAACTGTAATGTTGTTACCACCTACTACATCAACTGCATCCTGACTCACTTCTTTGATAACTTCTTTGCCTTTGTCATCTAAGTTGCCTAAGTCTTTGCCGGCTGCATTGTTAATCTTTTCTTTCGTAGTAGCTGTTAAATCTACTACCAAATCATTACCATTAACTTTACTTTCTACCATGCCGTCAGCTGCACCTATGATACCGATAGCGGAATTAGATTTGCTGATAGCGATTGTTTGACCATCATTACCTTTAACCGTTACTGTTTGAAGCGCGCTGTTAGCCAATTTGGAACCTTCGTTAGCGATATTTTTCACTTCTTGTAACTGGTTGTAAGTTACTACATCGCCTTCTTCAGTGGCATTAGCTACGTTGGTAATCTTAGTACCGCCCATGTTGATACTGCCTACATTGATGGAAGGACCGTTTTTAATTGTCAAACCACCTTGATTGAGGGTTGTACCGCCAACATTGATTGTGCTGCCGTTGATTACAGTGTCACCAACTTTGAATTCGCCGTTAGAGTTCAAAGTTACGCCGCCGTTATTAATGGTTGTACCACCAACTTTTACGTCACCGGATTTGATGATGGTATCGCCCAAAGTGATAGAACCTTCGCCGCCCAAATCCAAGTTTTTATCCAAGTTAACAGTGAATGTCTTAACACCATCAACCGTAGCTTTATCTACGTTGATATTGCTGCCGCCTTTTACATCAACAGCGTCTTGAACAACTTCTTTAATAACAGTTTTACCTTTATCATCCAAGTTGCCTAAGTCTTTACCGGCTGCGTTGTTGATTTTCTCTTTAGTTGCAGCTGTTAAGTCGACTACCAAGTCCCGACCGGACACTTCGCTGGTAACCATGCCGTCAGTAGCACCTTTAATACCGAAACCTGCGTTATCTTTATTAACAACAAGTTTTTGACCATTAGTATCTGTTACCGTTACTGTTTGAAGAGCACTACCTGCAGTGTTTTCAACCGTCGTTACACGATCAGTCAAGGTATTCACATCTGTACGAATCGTGCCTACATCGGTTTTAACGTTCGTTACTTCAGTTTTGAGGGTACCCACATCAGTTTTAACTGTATTTACTTCAGTTTTGAGAGTACCAACATCATTTTTAACGGTTGTTACTTCAGTCTTCAATGTGCCAACGTCAGTCTTAATTGTGTTAACTTCGTTAGTAACAGTGTTTACTTTGTCATCTAATTCAGTTTTCACACCGTATAACTGACCACCGGTTACAGCATCTTTAGAGCCTTCTGCTACAGCACCTTCACCAAGGTTGCCAACTACTTTACCACCTGCATTGATACCGTCTTTAGTTACGGATGGACCACCAACGATTGCTAAACCGTCAGTTGTTAACGCTGCATCACCAACGCTTACGCCATCAGCACCAACTTTAGTTGCTCCGGCTATTAAACCGCTAGCATCTAATGTAGTGGCACCTGCTTTAATAGATCCGTTAGCACCTAAGTCAACATTATTCTTCATGTTAACGGTGAATGTTTTAACACCTTCATTATTTACAGCATCAGTTACTTCAATATTGTTGCCGCCTGCTACATCAACGGATTCTTGAACAACTTCTTTAATAACTGTTTTGCCTTTATCGTCCAAGTTGCCTAAGTCTTTACCGGCTGCGTTGTTGATTTTTTCTTTCGTTGCTGCTGTTAAGTCTACTACCAAGTCCTGGCCGGACACTTTACTTTCAACCATACCATCGGTAGCACCTACGATACCGAAACCGGCATTGTCTTTATTCACGGTAAGAACATTACCGGCGCCATCTTTAACACTTACACTCTGAAGTGCGGAATTAGCTGTATCTTGAGCACCTTTAATGGAATCATTGAGATCTTTTTGCATACCAAATAATTGACCACCGGTTACAGCATCTTTGGAACCTTCAGCTACAGCACCTTCACCAAGGTTGCCAACAACTTTACCGCCTGCATCGATACCATCTTTAGTTACGGATGGGCCACCAACGATTGCTAAGCCGTCAGTTGTTAACGCTGCATCGCCAACACTCACGCCGTCAGCAGCGACTTTAGTTGCACCGATTTCTAAACTAGACTTATCTAGTTTGGTATCGCCTACAGCAACGGAACCGTCTGTGCCAAGATTAATATTTTTATCCAAGTTAACAGTGAATGTTTTAACACCGTCTTTATCGGTTGCATCAACAACACTGATGTTATTACCACCGTCTACATTAACGGATTCCTGAACGACTTCTTTAATAACTGTTTTGCCTTTGTCATCCAAGTTGCCTAAGTCTTTACCGGCGGCGTTGTTGATTTTTTCTTTCGTTGCATCGGTTAAATCTACTACCAAATTCTGACCGGATACTTTACTTTCAACCATGCCATCTTTAGCACCAACAATACCAAAGCCTGCATTGTCTTTATTAACAACGAGAGTTTGGCCTTTAGTGTCGGTTACGGTTACACTCTGAAGAGCGGAATTAGCTGTATCTTGAGCACCTTTAATGGAATCATTGAGATCTTTTTGCACGCCAAATAACTGACCACCGGTTACAGCATCAGTGGAACCTTCAGCCACGGCACCTTCACCAACATTAGATACTTTTTTGCCGCCTGCATCAATACCGGCTGTAATTACGGACGGGCCACCGGCAACAGTCAAACCGTCTGCTGCAACAACGGTGTTTCCAAGAACCAAACCACCGGCAGTTAAAGCAGTTTTACCAACCAATATACCATTAGCTTTAACTTTGGTTTCACCGGCTTCTAAACCTGACTTGTCTAGTTTGGTATTACCTACAGTAACAGACCCATCGGCAGTAAGATTAACTTTTTTATTCAAATCAACACTAAAGGATTTAGTACCATCAGCATTTTCACTTTCAGCAATTTTGATATTTTCGCTACCTGCAGTAAGATTCGTCGAGCCGGTCTTAATCCCTTTTACCAAATCACTCAGCTTCTTTTCCCCGGCTTCAGACAAATTATCGAGATCACGGTTCGCCTTATTTTTTAATTCATCAATAGCGGTCTGAGAGTTTGAGCTGGAATCATTAATCTTTTTAAGCGTGGCGGCATCTAAACCGATTTTAAGTACTTGGTAGCGGTTTTCAATAGGCGCATCGCCACGTTGAGTTCTAGTAGCTACTTTCTTGTCGCCACCACTCATATAACTCCCCATCTTAACTTCAACGCCACCATTCTCAGCACCTTTTACCAAGAGTTTATATTGAACTCCATGACCGGAGTCCCAGCCTATACTATCGTAAGCTTGTCTAGTATCACCATATCTCATATCCATCTGACCTTCATCAGTGGTAATCAAACTGGCATCCGCTGTTCCCAAAGCGCCCAATAAAAAAGCACCCACTAAACCGGACAATGTAGTGACCCCAAAAAGTTAGACTTTTATTTCCGAGAAGCCTGAATAGGTTTCTCGAAATTTTTTATGCTACTGTATTCTTTAAGCGATACTTTACCGGACTTAGCCAATTCAACTTCTCTTTTATTCGTTTTTCATTGTAATAGAGTATATATTGAGTAAGTGCTGTTTCTAATTCCTTGTAGCTATGAAATGTTTTTCCATAATACATTTCTTGCTTCAAAATTGAAAAGAAGTTGGGTTATAGGACATTTTGAGTTGGTAATTTAATCCCATAGATAGTTAGGATATGGATCTGAGAAATGAAAATCACTCCATACAATAGCATCGCCCCAGGTTGGAATAGAATCTTCTAATTTTTCTCTGGAATTCATGGTATCATATAGTTTAGAAATACTTTTGTTGGTCGGCATAACCTCGAGTATTTCAGCGGGTGAAAGCGGTTTCGGTGAGTGCATGTAGCACCACCAGAAAACCGCTTTTATTCGCCTTTCAATATTCATTCCTCTATGGTTACGAAGCATAGCTCTTAATTGAGCATTTATGTCACCTTCAATACGGTTATTAGTAGATGGACAGTTAAAGTCTAATGTATCATCTAGGTAGGTAAATAAGGTACCAGATTTAATTAATACAAGAAGTGATTGCTCTGCTTTTAAAAGTCTTTCATGTTTTAACCTAGGTTTTCCATACTCGTCATAAGATACTTCGTCTAAAAAGGCTTTATGCTTAATTTTCCAGTCTGTTAAACTTCTAATCCAATGTAATGCTGCAGTCGTAGAATTTACCTTAAATAAATCATTTGAAAGCCCATATAGCTCTGCACCGGCAATTGTTTTAGGACGAGTTGTTGTATACCTTTTTACTTGTTGAAAAGCATGAAAAATACATCTTTGAAGTTTGGCCTTTGGCCAAACTTTTTTTAATGCCTTCCGAAAGCCGGGACCACCATCAGATACAACGACCGTGGGCGTAGCAATACGGCTCATCAAAGCCCCCCAAGCCCTCGCTCGCTCAGCTCTGCATACATACCAACCTAATACATGCTTTTCATCACAGCAGATTAATATACAGGCTTTCCTTCCTAGGTGAATACCATCAATGAATACAATCGAGCTTTGAGTTTCAATTTTAGGTGGTAAAGGCCAAAGTTCCCAAAATTTAGCTGTTTTTCTGCGAAAATTACGACCGGCACCGGGCATATCTTTTTGTACATTTTTACTGAACAACCATTGAAGAAAAAGGCGAAAATCCGAGTTTGTATGATCATAAGGCTTAGTAAAAACTTGATGACATTCTTTACAACGCCATCGCTGCCTACCTATTCGAGTTTTTCCATACTTTATACAGTCAAAACCACAATAAGGACATCTAATTTTTTTCATAAAGTAATACCTCCTAAAAAATATATTATCTAGAAAGATATAACCTTATTTAACCCTTATATAGCAAGGGGTTTCAGACTTTTTACCAACTCATTTTGTCCACCCTTTAAAATCTAATAAAAAATTTAAAAGGGGCTGTAACGAAATTGAGTTTTTTAACTCACATTTCAGTTACAGCTCCCTTTTCAATTAAAACAAGGATATTTCCAAAATCAACAATTCTGAAAATATCCTTGTTTTTTTGTTTTTTAGCGCACTTAAATAAGCCTTTAGCTTTTGGCTTTTAATTACGCAGCAGAATTAGTTTCGAACAACCGTTGACCTAATCGCTTCTTCTGTATTCGGTTATGCAGCTTCAGTAAATTGTATCCAAAAGCTAATAGTAATAAATCTTTTTCTACGTTAACTTTGCCTCGGTGCCTGAACCTGGTGTATTCAAAATCTTCTTTTGTTATGCCAAAAGCACCTTCCACCTGAATAGAACGGTTTACTCGAAGTTGTAAGCCATAGTCACTATCAAATACAGCCTTGTTTTTGGCTAATAATTCGCGGTAATCAGTAGCAATATATATCGTCTTATTCCCCTTAGGAAGTTTTCCGAACTTAAGTTTTTGGCATTCCTTACGTAAGCCACAATAATTGCAGTTTTCACACCGGTATACTCGGTTTTGCTTAATGAAACCGGTCTTACTTTTGTTTCTGCGTATGTATTGGAATCGTAATGTACGGCCTTTGGCACAAGTAAATGTATCGGTCGCCTCATCATATACCATGTTATCCGCTCGACCAATATCTTTCTTATACTTTTTCGTTTTACTCAATTCATATGTACTTGGTTTAATACAAGTTTTGTAATCATGAGCCCATAACCATGCCAGATTTTCGTTGCTGTCATAACCGGCATCAGCTACCACATATTGAAAGTGTTGTTTGTATTGTCCTTCTAATTGTTGCATAAATGGAATTAAGGTGTTCGTATCTGTAGGATTTGGAAATACGCCAACGCCCATAATATATTCACTATGAACAGCTAGTTGAACATTGTAGGCCGGTTTTAATTGGCCGTTTAACATATGATCTTCTTTTAGTCGCATAAACGTAGCATCATGATCAGTTTTAGAGTAACTGTTGCGAGAGCCTAGAATAGCTAACTTTTCATCATATTCATTTCGCTTGTCACGCAAGGCTAAACAGGATTCAAAAGCTCTTTGCAATGGATGTTTTCGTTTACCGGTACCGTGTACAAACTCAATTTGCTTTTCGCGTATGGATTGCTCCAGCAAAACCAATAGTTCATCTTCAGTCATATCTGAGACGTCTATGTCCAAAAGATTTTGTATTTCATATTGAAGAACTAACAATTTATCCGGTAACTTAGCATAGTGCTTAAGAATTGCCTTTTTCCACACAAAGGTGTATTTATTTGCATAGGCTTCCCATTTAGTTCCGTCGATGAATACTTCAGAAAAATCTAAGCTGTCAAATTCACTTAATGCTTGAATAAATTGAGATAACAAATCTCTAAGTACATCAACAGTTAAGCGTTGAAAGAATCGATGAAATACCATATGAGACGGAGTCGGATAGCCCTGTAAGAGCCACATGTAATGGATATTTTTAGTGCATTGCTCAGCAATTTTGCGAACAGATACAATGCCTTCGGTCATAGCTAACACATAGACTTTAAACAAAAGATGGGGAGGTACTAAAGATTTTCTTCCTTTTGAAGAATATAAATGCTGCAACCTTGTATAGTCCAGTTCCTCCAATACAGCATCCAGTAATCTCACCGGTTCTTTTGGTCCGATCTGAAAGCCATAATCCAATGATAAAACTACTTGGCGAAAGCCAGAAAGTTTAGTATAATTGCCTTGTTGGATATGGTTTCTGTTCATAAATTAATTATACCAACAAAGAAGGCCCTTCGGGGCCTTTTTTCTTATACAAATATAGCAAGAATGCGGCTTGAAGACACTTTCGTATCTTCAAACCGCATTCTTGTTTTTAGGGGTGTATTTCGTTACAGCCCCTAAAAACCAACTCAAAATGTCCTATAGGCCAAGAAGTTTTCCATAGGCGAATTGTCATAGCAATTTCCTTTTCTGGACATACTCTGGAAGATATTATTATTCTTTAAGAGCCTTTGATATTCTTTCATTTGATACGCCCAGCCTTGATCAGAGTGAAATGTTCGTCTATATTTAGCATCCTCTGTTATTTTAATAGCTTTTCTTTGTGCCATTAAAATACCAGATGCTGAAGGTGCCGGTGAAATACTGAAACTTAGTATTTCAAGATTATATAGGTCCATAAATGGATCTAAATACAATTTTCTTGTTATTAATTCTCCATCAGCTCCCACCTCATAATACTTGAATTCAGTTGTATCTGTTGTGATTTTTTGATGGGGGTATATACATTCAAATTTACGGTGAATTCGATTGGGAGCAACCGTACCTTTTTTGCCTTTGTAGGAGTTGTATTTTCTGCTTTTGCGAGAATATGTAGTAATTTGAAGTTTAAACTTTTTAATGATACGCTGCAGTTTCTTTTTATTAATTACTATCCCTTTAAGTTTTAATAAGGGTAATAACCGTCTATATCCATAATTGGGATTGGTTTTTCGAATCTCTTCAATTTCTATTTTTATTGCTAAATCTGGATCTTCACGAGTGAACCTCTTTTGCCAATACATATAAGTAGCCTTAGGAAAATTTAATGCCGCAAGAATCTCCTTTAATGTGAACTCTCTTCGGAGGCCGTTGATGATTCTTGCGATTTTTTCATTTCTCGAGCTTCCTCGAGTCGCAGCCTCCTCAGTTCTTTTAAATAGGCATTCTCTATTTGAGCATAGCGCAATTGTTTTTCCAGTTCTAAAATTCGTTGTTGCTCAGGTGTTAATTTAGATAGTTCTTTTTGACTAATACGTATAGGTTTCTTAGGCTTGGATTGCTTAGTCTCAGATTTCTTCATAGTGGGTGGCCGTCCTTTAGGTCGTTCAACAAAGGCATTTACACCATCTTTTATATACTCTGATTTCCATCGAGCAATTAATGTTGGATTATTAATTCCGTACTGTAAAGCTATTTGTTGATAAGATAAGATACTTGTTAAGTACAACTCTACCACAGATTGCTTAAACTCAGAAGTATATTTAGTCTTAGATTTTCTTTCTTTAAGTCCTTCCACACCAAATGCTTGATAATTTTTTATCCATCTTTTGACCTGAGAATATGATTTGACTCCATATTTTTTTGCTAGAGTTCTGCCACCGCCTTCTCCATTTAAATATGCTGTAACAACTTTTAGCTTAAATTTAAAACTATATTTTGACATGAAAAAACCGACCTCCTTAAAATTAGATTTTTAGGTCTAACTTTAAGGGGGCGGTTCACAACACTACACCCTTAATTCGTTTTGTGCTACCGTTCTGATGGCTTTTAGCCAATTCAGACACTACTACATACATACCCTTTGTCTTGCTCCATACTACCTTGAATACCTTATTCATACTCTGTAACTCCTTTACCTACCCACACACAACCCTAATTACTAGTTTGTAGCGATATTTTTCAAAAAATTATTCCCAAAAATTAATATAAAATTACATCGCTTCCTAACTATTTCGGATGATTGGCTCCCACAAATCATCCATAATTCGTTAATAATCTTTCCCTTAAAAATAAAAAAATACCATTTATTTGATTATCAACATATATTTATCACATCTTGTGTTGATATATGTCAGTTAATCCTATTATTTATATATAAATAAATATTCAATTACTACCATCCCCTTTCAAAATACTTTCATGAGATATATAACCCTATTTAACCAATCGATTATTATTTATCTCATTTAACTTTCCCTAAATTTATACTATACACATCTTAATTCTATATTCATTTTATCACCTTTCATTTTCATATTCAACTACAAAAGACTAAATTTTTCACCGTCAACTTTATTTTTTATTTTGTTATAATTTTTATAAACTCAAAACATCTAAAATGTACGATAACAATAGGTTTAAACGGCAATTTATTAATGATATATTTTATTTTTATATTCAAAATTACACATTACATAAATTTTTATCAGTCTTCTACAAAGAGACAGTCAATATTTTATCAATTAGAACGATGTATATTCTTGAGATAAAAATTCATTTTTCATCTTAAATCCATAAAACCCTTATAAATTAAACTTTAATATTATATAATTATTGTGATGTCTTGTCATACTAAACCTCAGCCATCAAATATTACTTCTCAAGTACATATTTATCGATAAACAACCCCGTTTTCACACTACCATAATCTATTGAATATAAAGTTTTATGTATTTTTATACTCACTTTTGAGAATTTTTATAATTATCACTATCCGTGTCGACATCACATTTTCATAATCAATTCATTTTTAGCAACTATTAGTTTTATAATCGATATAATATCAGTTAAAATTCATAAATCGAAGTTTTTATATATAGCATAATTCAAAACAAATCATAACCACCCGTAGAACGGGTGGTTTGCTCTGACCCTATAAGGGTCTTTCTCTAGTGGTTGCCCTCTAAAGAGGGCTTTGAGTAATCTGACAACCACTCTATTACCACTGGCTGCCCCCTACTCGGGGGCTTTTATTTTTGCCTACTTTACCTGCTCACCCGTGAACGGGTCCATATATTCTTTTAAATTTAACGTATCTTGAGCTATATCTTCTTGTAATTGATTGCGAATATACTCCTTTATCGCTCCTTCGTATCTGCCTACCGTATCCACATAATATCCTCTACACCAAAAATGTCGATTCCCATACTTATATTTTAAATTAGCATGTTTATCGAATATCATGAGGCTACTTTTACTCTTTAAATACCCCATAAAACTTGATACACTTAAATGTGGAGGTATAGTAACGAGCATATGTATATGATCGGGGCAGCACTCCGCCTCTATAATCTCCACATTCTTTCTTGTACATAAATCTCTTAATATTTTCCCTATATCAACTTTTATTCGCCCATATATAACTTGTCGTCTATACTTAGGTGCAAAGACAATATGGTATTTACATCTCCATTTACTATGTGATAAGCTTTTTACGTCATTCATTGACATTGAACCTCCTAAGTTGAAATGTTGTGGTTGCCAGACCAACTTCATTGTATCATTAGGAGGTTCTTTCCTTTTCTATAAGAATTTTTTACCAACCCCCAGTTTAACTGGGGGTTTTGTCATGCCTATTCGGCGTACAACAAAAAAAGACGCTGTTTTATAACAGCGTCTTACTAATTAACAATATATAATTATTAAAATTTTTTCTGATTTTTGCAAAAATTTTTATATTTGAAATATAAAATTAGTCGTTATGAGAAGTTAAGAACTCAGCTAATTTTTCAACAGCTTCAGCTTCATCAGGACCATCAGCTTTTAACACTACTTCAGAACCTTTAGTAGCGCCCAAAGTTAATACAGTCAAAATAGATTTAGCATCAGCTTGTTTTTCACCGGAAGAAATCGTAATCTTCGAAGAAAATTTAGCGGCCAGTTGCGTAAAAAGCGTGGCAGGGCGCGCATGTAAACCGGATTCATTGGTAATAACTACTACTTTTTCAGTCATATCGGATACCTTCCTTCAGTAAAATCAACAAGGGACAGTAATAGGTTTCTTCCCTTATATCTTAATATAAATTTTGCCATTATAGCAATGTTTTTATTTTTATAAGCCTTTTTCAGCCAAAATCGATTTGGCGTAAGCCACAATTTCGGAAGCGGTACTCATAGTCAGTGCTTTTTCTGCAACGGCTTTACATTCTTCAACAGTTACGGAACGAACAATGTTCTTAACTACCGGAATCGCCGAGGCACTCATACTGAATTCATCGAGGCCAAGTCCCAAAAGAATCATAGTCGCCACCGGATCACCGGCCATTTCACCACACATACCGGTAATCTGTTTCGCCTCATGACTGGCTTCGATCGTATGTTTAATGAGGCGCAATACGGCCGGATGCAACGGCTGATATAAGTGACCGATATTTTCATTCATACGATCCACCGCTAAGGTGTACTGGCATAAATCATTGGTGCCGATACTGAAAAAATCCACATGCGGCGTGAATAATTCGGCCGCTGCAGCCACCGCCGGGATTTCAACCATAATACCGATTTGAATATCTTCATTAAAGGCGATACCTTCAGCTCGCAGTTCTTCTTTAGCCGTTTCCACAACCGCATTAGCGGCTTTAATTTCTTCTACCGAGGCAATCATCGGATACATAATCTGAGCATCGCCAAACGCACTGGCACGCAAAATTGCGCGCAATTGTGTTTTAAAAATATCCGTCCGATCTAAACTGATACGAATGGCACGATAGCCGAGGAATGGATTCATTTCTTTCGGCAACTGTAAGCATTTAAGTTCCTTGTCACCGCCGATATCCATAGTACGAATAATAACCGGACGCCCACCAAGGCGTTCAACCGCTTTTTTATACGCTTCAAACTGCATCTCTTCAGATGGCAGTTCATCGTTTTTCATATATAAGAATTCGGTGCGGAATAAACCGATGCCTTCAGCACCTAAATGGCAGGCATGGGATGCATCTTCCGCCTTGCCTACATTGCCGAAGAGCAAAATTTCTTTGCCGTCTTTGGTTACGGCCGGTAAGGTAGCCGACTCTTTTAATACTTGGAGATGCTCACGATATGCCTTAGCTTCGGCGGTGTATGTTTCAAAATCGGCATCACTCACGTGGAGCAACACTTCACCTTCCGTGCCTTTAACAACCGCTTTTTCACCGTTTTCAAAAACAGAAATGTCCCCTAAGCCCATAACGGCCGGGATTTCCAACGTACGTGCCATAATAGCGGCATGACTGGTCGGGCCACCACTGGCCGTCACCAAACCTTTAACGATATTTTTATCCAACGCCGCCGTATCGGATGGTGTTAAATCTTCGGCCACCAGAATCACTTCACCGGTCAAATGAGCTAAGCCACGCGGGCTCATGCCAAGTAAATTACGCATTAACCGATCGCCAATATCCTTAATATCGGCACCGCGTTCACGCATGTATGGATCTTCCATGGCCAGGAACATATCCGCAAAGGTATTGATTGTCTGTTCGGCAGCAGCTGCGGCCGATTGCAAGCCATCTTTAATCTGCCCTTTAATGCTGTCACTGAGGGTCGGATCTTGCACGATTAAACCATGCGCTTCAAAAATGGCGGCTTCATCCTTCCCCATTGTAGCTCGGGCATGCTCTTCAATGGCTTTCAACTGTTCAATTGTCAACTGAATAGCCGATTCCAAGGCGCTGATTTCAGCCTCCACTTCGGCTGCAGTAATCACACGTTTTTCAATTACAATGGCTTCTTGCTTATACACATACACTGTACCGGTGCCAACACCGCGTGCTCCGGAAATCCCTTTGAGTGTTACCTGCTCCATATCGTTCCTCCGCAATCTTTCTTACACTTTAAAGTTCAATGTCGGTTTCAAACACTTCGGTCGCCGGCCCCGTCATGAATACGGTACCGTCATCAGCATACCGAATATGCAATGTCCCTAAATATACTGCCACGTCGACTTCGCGACCGGTAAAACCATTCTGATGTGCCATAACCACACTACCGCAACAACCGGTGCCGCAAGCAAGGGTTGCGCCCGCACCGCGTTCCCAGGTGCGCACTTTAATATGAGTATCATCCACTACTTCAACAAAGTTAACATTCGTGCCTTGCGGAAATAACGGATGTTTCTCAATCTTAGGACCTAATGTCAAAAGAGGCACCTTCGTTACATCCTCTACAAATACTTCCGTATGAGGTACGCCCATAAGCACAGAGCTCACTTTATATTCCACGCCATCCACCGTAATCGGGAAATTCATAACTTCCGGCAAATCGGTATCCATAGGAATATCTTTGGCGGCAAAACTTGGTTTGCCCATATCAACGGTTACCTGTTCAACCTTGCCGTTTTTGATATGTAATGTCGGTTTCATGATGCCCGCCAACGTTTCAATGGTAAACGTTTCTTTTGTCATAATGCCGTGTTCATACGCATACTTAGCATAACAACGAATTCCGTTACCGCACATTTCTGCTTCACTGCCGTCGGCATTAATAATGCGCATGCGTATATCGGCAATATCCGAAGACACTACCACCATCAAACCGTCTGCACCGATGCCTGTTTGACGATGGCAAAGACGCTTAGCCAGCTCGCTATAATCTTTATTGCCACCGGCAAGCTCCGTAATAATCACGAAATCATTGCCAAGGCCATGCATTTTTGTAACTCTCATAATATATCTCCTATTTTCTGCAATTTTTATGCTTTACTATATTTTTACTATAATATTATATTTTACATAACTACTTTATAGTATCCGGTTAAAAATATTCTTAAATCTCTTCTAAAATTGCCTGTTACCGAAAATCTCTTATTTGAGTTATATTATATCACACTTTGAAGCATGATAATCATATAAAACGCTCATAATCAATCAATAAAAATCACATTGATTCACAATAAATCATATTAGAAAGTCTTATGTCAGAAATCAGAAATTGTAAAAAGTCTATTTTCAATGCCCATTTGGTATTATCATGCATACATTATAACTAATCTGAATAGTGCAGTATTCCAATTCTTTGATTTCTATGCTATACTGACATTATCCTAATCTGACAAACTTTTCTATAGAGTGTACACAATCACAAGGAAATCACCTAGATTAGTCCCCAACTATTATGTAATATGATACCTATATTACAAGGTGCCTTGCCATTGTTTATACTCTTATCATTTTGTAAAAAGGAGGTCCCCCAACAGTCTAACGTTTTGTTTTAACCGAATGTATGCAAACTGTATAAGTTTTTAACTATATTGTTTTTGTACGACACAATTCTTTAAAAGATAGGTTTTCAATACTAAGTAATTTTTTTATCATACGTTATTATTTTAATTTGTAGATATAAGCCTTTTAGGAATTTATTTCATAATATACACGTAAGGCCTTATATAGACGCTAATCTTAATAAAATGCTTAGTATAACTTGTTACTTTAAGTAAGTTACCCTCTGCGTTTAAGCGTGAAAGGATGATTGCACCAATGTTGACAACATTTTTAGCATTACTGCCAATCTTATGGTTAATCGTCGCATTAGCCATTCTTAAAATGCCGGCTTGGAAAGCCTGCGGTATCGCCGCTATCGGCTCTTTTATTCTTGCTATCACTTACTTTGAAAAAGGTGCAGGCGTTATGTTCTCCGGCGCCTTAGAAGGTGTTGCTCTTGCGGTATGGCCTATTTTACTCGTTATTACCGCTGCTATTTTCACTTACAACTTAGTGGTTCATACGAAAGCTATGGAAACCATTAAATTGATGTTATCCTCTGTTACTTCCGATACCCGTATCCTCGCCTTATTATTGGCTTGGGGCTTCGGCGCATTCATGGAAGGTATGGCCGGCTTCGGTACTGCCGTAG
The DNA here is from genome assembly GCF_008679445.1 of Veillonella sp. LMAG:90. Classification (NCBI taxonomy): domain Bacteria; kingdom Bacillati; phylum Bacillota; class Negativicutes; order Veillonellales; family Veillonellaceae; genus Veillonella; species Veillonella sp. LMAG:90. The sequence continues at coordinate 626,795 of NZ_NAND01000001.1, read as the reverse complement.
CGATTCCGGCGGCTATGATGGTAGCTGTAGGCTTTGACCCGCTCAAATCCATCTTAGCTTGTCTCGTAGCTAACTCCGTACCGACAACTTTCGGTTCCATCGCGATTCCGACAACGACGTTGGCATCCTTAACCAACCTTGATCCGGTTCATCTCGGTACCTTCATTTCCTCGCAATTATTTATTCTTAACGTAATTGCTCCATTCTTCGTTGTTGGTATCATCGGTGGCGGTTTCAAAGCGTTAAAAGGCGTTTTCACCATTACCTTATTATCCGGTTTGGCTTTAGCTGTGCCTGAGTTATTAATCAATGCAGCAGCCGGCCCTGAATTATCTGTAATGGTTTCTTCCGTTATCATCATGGGCGTTATTATCTTAGGTGCTAAATACTTACCTACTAATGACCCTGAATACAAAGTTGAATCTACAGCAACAACATCTGTAAGCGCAAAAGACGGCTTCGTTGCGGCTTTACCATTCATCTTAATCGTAATTCTCTTGATTTTAACTTCCAAATTGGTACCGGCTATTAACGGTCCGCTTTCCACGATTAAAACGGCTGTACCGATTTACCAAGGTCCTGGCGCTAAACCTTACACCTTCATGTGGGTTGCAACCCCTGGTATCATGATTTTCATCGCAGCTTTCATCGGCGGTTCTGTTCAGAAATCCAGCTTTGGTGAAATGTTTGGCGTATTGAGCAAAACATTTGCTAACTTGAAATTCACGTACTTAACCATTATCTCCGTAGTAGTTACTGCTAAATTGATGACTTACTCCGGTATGACTACCGATATTGCAAAAGCTTTAGTAGCTGCTACCGGTTCCTTGTATCCGGCCTTTGCTCCACTCGTTGGTGCGCTTGGTGCCTTCTTGACCGGTTCCGGTACAAATGCGAACGTACTCTTTGGGCCATTGCAGTTGGCAGCTGCTCATGACTTGGCTCCTGAATACAAAGACTTACCACTCTGGTTGGCTGCTATTAACTCCGGTGCAGCCGGTATTGGTAAAATGTTCTCCCCTCAGAGTATCGCCATCGCTATCGGCGCCGTTGCTCCTGCATTAGATGCTTATATCGAAAGCAACAAAGTTGACGCTGCTAAAGCAACTCAGTTACGTGATAGCATTAAAGCCAACGTTATTATGGTGTCCGTATTAAAATACTTCATCATCTTCATCGTGGCCAATGGCGTTATCTCCTACTTCGGTCATAACTTCATTGAACACATTCAGTCTTTCTTGTTGTAATTTACAACTGAATGGATATAACCCGCCTAAGTGTAAAACTTGCGGTTTAGGTTAAAAAATTAGCCCTCGAGTCGTCTCTCTTGAGATGATATGCTCCCTTTTAGGTAGACACAAGAAATAATAAAATCTTGTGTTACTTGAAAGGGAGTATTTTTTATGCCTAGACAGAAAATTTGTGCAGAAGAAAAAATAAAGACCGTAGAAAATATCCTTGAAGGAAAAGAATCTATGTTAACAGCTGCTGAGCGGTTAAGAATTGATTGAACTGCTATTAGAGATTGGATTGTCAGTTATAAAGGCAATGGACCAGATGCATTTACCCATGTAAAAAATAAGCATTATTCTTCTAAAGAGAAAATAGAAGCAGTATTAGCTTATCTAAACGGAGAAGGCTCTTTGAACTCTATAAGCCAAAGATTTGGATTACGGACAAAAACACAACTACGAGATTGGATTAAGCGGTATAATAATCATGAAGAATTGAAAGCATCCGGAATAGGAGGATTTTCTACCATGACTAAAGGCCGAAAAACAACATTCGATGAGCGTGTTGAAATAGTACAGTATTGCATAGCTCATAACCACAATTACGCAGAAACAGCAAATAAATACAATGTTTCATACCAGCAAGCCCGTAATTATACAGTAAAGTATGAATCTAGTGGGCTAGACGCATTACGAGATAACCGCGGGAAAAGAAAAGCACCGGATACTCTTACTGAGGTAGAACGATTACGCGCCGAACTTAAGATAGAACATGCTCGCCGAATGAAGGCTGAAATGGAGGCATCTTTCTTAAAAAAATTAGACGAAATAGAGAGGAGGCGGGGCTAAGCCAAGTAAAATATCTTCATATTTACTTGGCAATAAAAGAAGAGCACGCAGAGCATCACTATGCTATTTCAGCTTTATGTAAATTAAGTAACGTAACAAGAGCAGCTTATTACAAATGGCTTCATAGACAACCATCTTTTAAAGAACACGAAAACATAATGATTGCGGAAAAGATAGAAACCATTCACTCAGAAAGCCCGGATAAAGGATACCGCAGAATTCGAGATGACCTGGATCGCTACTATGACATACACGTCAATGATAAGCGAGTACTGCGAATTTGCCGAATACAAAACATTAAATCTACTATTAAATATTACAATAAGGGATGCACTCGACATGCGTCAAGACCACAATATGTAGCAGAAAACCTTCTTGACAGAGACTTTACTGCTACGGCTCCTAATGAAAAGTGGCTTACAGATGTGACCGAGTTTAAATATTACTTGGGCTCTGAAGTGCATAAAGTATATCTCAGTGCAATTCTTGATTTATATGACCGCAGAATTGTTTCATTTGCAATTCGAGACAGAAATGACAATATATTGGTATTTGATACTTTTACCAAGGCAGTAGCTTCTAATCCAGATGCACATCCACTACTTCATAGTGACAGAGGATACCAATACACTAGTCGAACATTCCATACAAAGTTAATAGCAGCAGGAATGATACATAGTATGTCTAGAGTAGGAAAATGTATTGATAATGGTCCTATGGAAGGCTTTTGGGGTATCTTAAAACGCGAACGGTACTATGGGCATCGCTTCACAGATAAAGAGTCTTTAGTTAAAATGATAGAAAATTATATTGAATATTACAATACAAAACGACTACAAAGAAAGCTTGGTGTTTTAACACCTATGGAAAAACATGCTAGATATTGGTTTGTAGCATGAAAAAACTGCCACCGGAAATCGGTGGCAGAAACAAAACTAATTTTATTTTTTCGAGTGTCTACTTGACGGGTAGCAGTTCAAGATACAACTCGAGGGCTTTTTGTTTCTCATAGGTGAGTTATAGGCTTAGGGTGTATAGGAGAGTTATAGGAGTTATAGGACAAAACGTGTTGGTAAAAAAGGCGATGAATCCAGTTATTTACTGGTCTCATCGCCTTTTTAAAATTATTGCTAGTCTACGCTTTTCTTAGCCGGAATACGTAACGATTTTAAATATGCTTTTTGTTCCGGTGTAATCCGGCGGCTTTCCACCGCTTTTTGAATAGCCTTATTATGAGTCCAATCATCTAAATGCTGTGTCTCTAAATACGGCACTACCTCATCATAATTGAACGCCAGAGCTGTAGCAAAATACCAAGCTGTCATCATATTTACGTAATACTCATCGCTACGAATTGACGCGATTGCATCAGCCTGCTTAGTTTTAAACAAATCACCCAAGAAATAGGACATGAAGACACAAATCCCAAAGCGAATCGTATACGGATGTGAATCTTTCAGCCATTTAAAGGCTAACGGTTCCAATTCTTTTGTATGTTGAGCAGAGATTTTAGGTGAAATCGTATCACAGGTTCCCCAATCTTCTACATATGGTAAGAAACGTTCCACATCTTCAATTAATTGATCAAAATCCTGTATTTCGGAAAGTAAAATGGCATGCAATAAGTTTTCTTCAAAATATTTATGAGGGAGCCTAGCCATGAAGATTCTAATCTGAGTATCATCCGTTTTTGCTTCTTTTAATAGCTTTTTAGCCAACTGACGTAATTTAGGAACTCGAATGCCAATTACCTTCTCCTGTGGTACTACCGGATTTACCTTACCCGTATATTCTTTATATGCTAAATCCTGTAATGCCAAAAGTTCCTTCGTTATATCTATTGCCATTGCTACACCTCCTGTAGGTTTAATCGGGCCTATTTATCTTGCACCTAAAGAATCGGATATTCTTTTATAATTTCTCCGTTATAATGCTCATTCTTCAAAAGAGTCTCCAAATCTTCCACATCAATTACCGTAACCCCCGCTTCACGCAAGCGTTTAGCAAAAATACCTTCTCCCGCGATTAGCTTTTTACTAAACGTTCCGTCATAAATCTCTTTAGGCCCACAAGATGGGCTGCGTGATTGTAAAACGGCGATTGTTACTTTATTTTCTTTAGCTATATCAAGGGCTCTTTCAGCACCAAGACGAAATTCCCTATCTACCGATTCCCCGTTCTTATTCGTCACTATACCGTTTACAATCTCGGCCGGAATACGTGGTGTCGAAAGACCACCCAATACTTCGGGACAAACAGTGATTACTTCAAAGTCCGCATCAAGATTCTTTTGCTTAGCAATATACTCGGCCAGAGCTTGATTGAAGTTATTACCACCATTATATTTGCAATTTTCACCAAGTAGACAGGCACTAACTAAAATTCGTTTAGCCATAATAACTCCTTAATTATCGGAACCTTCTAAAAAATTATCGTTCCAGATACTTAACCGGCACTTCTTTGGTAAGCCACACATTATTTACAGATAAGTAAAAAATATAACCGTCACGGCTCATCTCGCCGCTTTTTACTTTGTATATAACCGGTTTGCCATGCCTTTTACCTACTCGTGTAGCCGTCTCTTCATCCCCTGATAAATGCACATGCAAGCGATTCATCGACAACAAACCTTTTTCATCAATCGCTGCTACGGATTTTTCACCGGTTCCATGATATAAAATTTCCGGAGGAATTGCCTCCTGTAACTCAACATCTACATCAATCGTATGGCCTTGGTTGGCACGAATTCTCGTATGTGTTTCATCAAAAGCAAATCGTTGCTTATTATTCGTCCGCACAATTTCTTCGAGAATCGCCATATCGATGGCATAACGCGGCTGGATCTTGGTGAGCAACTCTTCTACATTTGCCCAACCGTGTTCATCAAGCTTAAGACCAATTTCCTGAGGTTTGTGCCGTAGAACCAGGCTTATAAGCTTGCTGACACGCATTAAGTTTAGCGGTTGAGGGTTATTATGGTTATGAGGCATTACATTCACTCCCTTCATGTATTATGTCTTACTTAGTCGATTATCTCGTATATTTAAATTACAAAGCTATAACTTTTTACAGCTAAATATCTAATATGTTTTTTAAAACATATCATTTACTAAAAGAGATGTCAATTAAACAAAAACCCCTTGGTTCACACCGAGGGGCTTAACATATCCGAACGCATCATTTAGATGTCGTCTTATTCACTTATAAAATCTGCTATTAATTCCTTAACTATACTTTCGCAACTTTTTACGTCCTTAATCAAATCAATCACTGTGTTCACAGAAACAATACCTTCTTCCAAATTACCTTCCAGCATTCCCGGGCGTAGCCCATCAATTTGGCTAATTTTTTCATCAAGTTCAGCTGTGGACATTCCATCTTCATACAGACGTGCTAATTCTCGAGCAAATTTATGAGGTGTAGAACGTTGAGTTCCGGAAACAAAAACCAAATCTTTTGCCTTTGTCTGAATGATATCTTGTTTGCATACATCCGAAGCCGGGCATTCATGCGATAAAATAAAGCGAGTTCCTACATAAACCCCTTCGGCACCAAGTGCAAATGCCGCCCTTACGCCACGAATATCATTAATGCCACCGGTTGCCATTACCGGAATTTGAACAGAATCTACGATAGTCGGCACAATCGAAAACGTACCGATTTTATTTTGAGGAATCCAGCCTCCTTCATCATAGCCGGTAGCAATAATTATATCTGCTCCTGCACTCTCAGCGAGTCTGGCCGCTTCCGGAGTCGGAGTCAGCTCACGATGAACCCAAATGCCATTGTGCTTTTTCATTTGCTTAACTAATTTTTTATTAACTTGCCCAACAGTTACAAAAATATTGACCCCTTCTTCAAAGGCAATATCAATAATCTTTTCAGAATACGCTTCCATTTCCGTATTTCCGTCTTCCGGCAAGAAAACGTTAACACCAAATGGCTTATCAGTTAATGCTTTAATTTTTCGGAACTCATTACGATATCGTTCTTCCGTACTGATTCGTTCATTTCCTTCAAATTTAGCACCTGCATTAGGCCCTAAAACACCCATCCCACCTGCATTTGATACAGCTGCCACCATATTTGCATCGGTAATCCAGTTCATCGCAGCTTGAACAATAGGATATTTAATTTTAAGTATATCAATTATTCTGTTTTTATCTTTCATGATCATAACCTTTCTATATTTACTACAGTTTTTACCTAAATTACATAAAACCGAGAATTACTCTTAGTACTTTACTCATTCAGCTATATCAATTCGTTCAATCTTAAAAATAACCGGACGAGTACCATCATTACAACAAGCAATCATCATTTTCTCGTCATTCGTCCAGCCTTTCATAATAGAGCCGCCCTGTAAAGCCGCATAGACATAACGGCTAATACAATCCCAAGCTTCAGAACAAAATTTACCATCCAACATACGCCAAAAATCTGTCCCATCTAACACAAACTCTTGGCCTGCCCTAAAACAAGGACACGGACCCGATTTAGGATCGGACAAATATTTTTCTTGAAGTTCCGGAAATACTCTTGTTTCTAATACTGTTATTTTGCATTTATGTTGCATAATTAGCCTCCTTAGACTGTTCATGGACTGCGACTCTACTTAGTCGCTCAGTCTTTGATTTACTTCCTAGAGATATCATTAGCTCAGCAATAAAACATATTTACATTCGTGCCTATAATTATATTTTACAAAAAATTAATTCCTCTCATCTGCTACATTTGATACAAATAAAAAAGCCCTTAGCCCTGAGATTCTTCTCACAGCTAAGAGCTTTATTTATAATATAGATTTATTCGTTACGCAACGACTTTTCAATTATTCCCACTCAATGGTAGCCGGTGGTTTGGAAGTAATATCATACACGATACGGTTAATATGTTTTACTTCGTTGATGATACGTACAGAGATTTTGTCCAACACATCGTACGGAATACGTGCCCAGTCAGCTGTCATGAAGTCAGTGGTGGTTACGCCGCGAAGTGCCAAGGTGTAATCGTAAGTACGGAAGTCACCCATAACGCCAACAGTACGCGTACCGGTCAATACGGCAAAGTACTGATTGATGGAACGATCGAGTTTTGCGTTCGCAATTTCTTCACGGAAAATCGCATCCGCATCACGAAGGATATCGAGTTTTTCAGGGGTGATTTCGCCCATTACACGAATCGCAAGACCTGGGCCCGGGAATGGTTGACGCCATACTAAATAGTCAGCCAAGCCAAGTTCGGAACCGAGTTCACGTACTTCGTCTTTAAACAAATTGCGAAGTGGTTCAATAAGGCCTTTGAAGTCAACTACTGCAGGTAAACCGCCTACGTTGTGATGACTCTTGATAACGGCAGCATCACCCGCACCGGATTCAATTACGTCCGGATAGATGGTACCCTGTGCCAAGAAGTCAACGGCACCGATTTTGCGACCTTCGTCTTCAAATACACGAATGAATTCTTCACCAATAATTTTACGTTTTTGTTCCGGTTCTTCAACGCCCGCTAAACGACCTAAGAAACGGTCGGATGCATCTACACGAATGAAGTTCATGCCGGAGTCTTTGAAAGCTGCTTCTACTTCGTCACCTTCGTTTTTACGCATCAAACCATGGTCAACGAAGATACAAGTCAATTGATTGCCTACAGCTTTAGAGATAAGAGCTGCCGCTACGGAGCTGTCTACGCCACCGGACAAAGCCAATAACACTTTGCCGTCGCCAACAGTTTTGCGGATGTCTTCAACCGCGGTTTTAGCGTAGTTAGCCATTGTCCATTCACCATGGCAACCGCAAACTTCAAATAAGAAGTTGTGGATCATTTCCTTACCGTGTTCACTGTGAAGCACTTCCGGATGGTATTGCATAGCGTATAATTTGCGTTCCACGTTCTGCATAGCCGCTACCGGGCAGTTAGCCGTATGACCGACGATTTCAAAACCTTCCGGTACAGATGCTACATAGTCAACATGGCTCATCCATACGGTTTCGTTTTCGCTGAGACCTTTGAACAATGGGGACGCCGTGTTTACTTTCACCGGGGTTTTACCAAACTCGCGAGCATCAGCGGATTTAACTTCGCCGCCCAAAGTGTGCGCCATGAGCTGCATACCGTAGCAAAGGCCGAGTACCGGAATACCCAATTCGAACACTTCCGCTTCAATGCGAGGCGATTTTTCTTCGTAAACACTGTTAGGGCCGCCTGTGAAAATTACGCCCATTGGGTTCAATTCTTTAATTTTGGCAACCGCTTTATCATATGGATACACTTCGCAGTAAACGTGGTTTTCACGAACGCGACGCGCAATCAACTGATTGTACTGACCGCCAAAATCGACAACGATAATAAGCTCTTTTTGGTTCATTATGCCCTCCATTAATGTAACAACTGCCTATGTTTACGCTTTTGTCAAAACTTCAAAATCATATTCATAGCTACATTTAAATAGTTCTATTACGTATTTATTCAATCTATTATACCATAGAAAGCAAGGTCTCGCCTAACTAATAAAAAATAAATTCACCGATTACGTCCGTCACAGACAAACAAAAATAGAGGCAATCATAACCGCAGTTACAGTTACCTCTATTTTAAAACTAAGGTGGGGCGACACTCCCACATCTCCTACTCAAAGGTCTTGCACCTTATCCGGCGACGGCTACCCGTTCCGTCCTCTTATTCATTATCTGCTTATATATAGATTATATCACAAACCTCTATCGAATCGACACGTCTTCCCCGGCCAAGATATGTTTCATGGTACGAGCCGGGCACATTTTACCGCACATGGTGCAAGTGCCTTCGCATTCCGGTTTACTGGATTCATAGTAACGACGAGCTTTTTCAGGATCGATAGCCAAGGAAATCATAGTATCAAAATCTACTTCCGCACGGGCTTTACTCATGGCATCGTCCCAAGCCTGAGCGCCCGGAATGCCTTTTGCCAAATCCGCTGCATGGGCGGCAATACGCGTAGCGATGATGCCTTCTTTCACATCTTCAACGGTTGGCAAACGCAAATGTTCAGCCGGCGTTACATAGCAAAGGAAGTCGGCACCGCACGAACCGGCAATAGCCCCGCCGATAGCACTCGTAATATGGTCATAGCCCGGCGCAATATCTGTAACCAACGGTCCCAGCACATAGAATGGAGCATTATGGCAAAGACGTTTTTCGAGCGTCATATTAGCCGCAATTTCATTGAGCACCATATGACCCGGGCCTTCAATCATAACCTGCACATTGTGTGCCCACGCGCGTTTAGTAAGCTCGCCCAAAGTAATGAGTTCTTCAATCTGAGCCGCGTCGGTCGCATCATGGGTGCAGCCCGGACGACATGCATCACCAAGGCTCAAGGTTACGTCGTATTTTTCACAAATTTCGAGCAAGCGGTCATAGTATTCGTAAAACGGATTTTCCTGATTGTTCATTTCCATCCAAGCAAAGAGTAAGGAGCCGCCACGGGATACGATGTTGGTCAAACGGGGATTGTCTTTGATACGTTGCGCCGTCTTCTGATTCATACCGCAGTGAATCGTCATGAAGTCCACGCCGTCTTTTGCGTGCTGTTCCACAACGGAGAAAAACTCATCTACGGTGATGTCTTTGAGGTCTTTGTCGAGCATGCCTACCGCATCATACATTGGCACGGTGCCAATCATGGCGGTGGACATATCGATAAGCTTGCGACGGAATTCTTGAGTTTTACCAAAGTTCGACAAGTCCATGATAGCTTCTGCCTTCATGGCAATGGCGTTGCGCACTTTTTCCAATTCTTCGTCCAAATTATTGTGTTCCGGCGAAACACCAAGGTTTACGTTGATTTTAGTGCGGCAGCGTTTGCCTACCCCTTCCGGCGATAAACTAATGTGCATTTTATTGGCCGGAATCGCTACCTGACCGGATGCCACGAGGGCCATCAAATCTTCCAAACGCATCTGTTCTTTTTCGGCTACCGTTTTAAGCTGCGGTGTCACCAAGCCGCGACGTGCCGCATCCATCTGCGTCGTGTATTCGTCACTTTTTGCCAAGCGTACATCCTGCATGTTTACTGTAAATTTCGAACTATTCATTTTAGCCTCCTCTGCGCTATACCTAAGCGCGAATCCGTGAAAATCGTCACGTTACATGATCTCCCTAAATAGGTTATACGCAAAAAAGCCAAAATAAAAAGCTCATCCACGCGGATGAGCTTTAAAAGTCCTGTACAGCTTTCCTACGTCGGCATTATCCGAATCAGGTCAAGGGTCAAGTGTTCACGCACTTTTCTCATCCATAAGGCTCCCCTAGCTTTTTTGTGTATTTCCTACATTATAGTACAGGTCTTTGTGAAAAACAACCATTTATGAAAATTGGTAATCGACTAAGACGACTTCAATTTTATGTATTAATCACTCCGATTTACATGCCAATGCCATTACATGCGGATATCGGCGTACTCGGGACGACGGTCGAATTCCTTTTTGGCAAACGGGCATAACGGCATAATTTTCAAGCCCCGTTCGCGTGCCTGTTTTACAATTTCAGCCACTAATTGGCCGGCAATGCCTTGACCGCCGTAGTTTTCATCAACCAAAGTGTGGTCGATAATCCAGAATTTATCGGATGGCGAATAGGTGCTTTCACCGATATTTTTGTCGCCATCATAGGCAGCGGCTCTGTTTTTATCCGCTTCATGTACGATTTTAATCATTTGAAACCTCCTTATTTTAACTTGCTTTTAATCGGTTAATACAACTGAGCTTTAAGGCTAATTTGATTAAACCGCTCCTTATTTTTCCGTATACGTCAGTGCACCGGACGGACACTGATCAATAACCGCTTTAATCTCTTCGGTCGTGCCGTTTTCCGGCATAATCCACGGTTTGCGACTCACATCAAAAACATCGGGTGCCCCTTTTACACATTTAGCTGCATGCTGACACAAGTCAGGCTTCCAATGAATCACTAAACTTTCAGTTTCATATGTTTTTTCAGCCATACAATCCTCCTCTAATTCTGTCACACGGCCAAACTCCCACTTAGGATGTTAAAATTTAACTACTCTCTACTATTTATTATACTGTAAAACCGGCGAATTACGCAGTAATTCATACTAATAACTAGACAATTATTAGAATTTGTTCAGTAATTCATCCTTAACGCTTAATAGTCTAATTCTGTTTTAACAAAGGTATTATTTCTAAGATCAACAAAGGCTTGTCTAACTTCATCTTCCGTGTTCATTACAATCGGGCCCGCCCAGGCTACCGGTTCATTCAAAGCCTTAGATGCGATGTACAATACTTGTGACGGTTTATCGCCGTTTTTAATGGTAACGCTGTCACCTTCAGTCAATTTAACGGCCGTTTTTTCTTCAATATGTTGGCCGTCTACTTCAATATCGCCAATCAATGTGAAGAGCATAACCGATTCATCTTTGCCCATGGTCAACGTATTTTCAGCGCCTGCTTCAAGCTGGAGATCATAGTAGTTGAGCGGTAAATGCTCACCCACATAGCCCTGATGCTCTTTGTACGAACCGGCTAACAAGCGAAGTATGCCTCCTTCAATCGGAATTTCGGCAATATCTGCTCGCTTAATGCCGTGATAGCTTGGTTTGCTCATCTTATCTTTTTGCGGTAAGTTGAGCCAAAGTTGAACGCCCAATAAGCGTTCGGATGCCGGCACTAATTCTTCGTGCAAAATACCGGAACCGGAGTTCATCCATTGCACTTCGCCATCGGTAACGGCTTCTTCATTACCGAGGCTGTCCTTATGCACCATTTTACCGCGTGATACATAACTGATTGTTTCAATGCCGCGATGCGGATGCATTGGGAAACCTGCCGTATAGTCGGCCGGATTTACACTGTCAAAAGAGTCCAACATCAAAATCGGATCAAACTCTTTAATTGTCTGGTTGCCTAATACACGCACTAATTTTACACCGGCTCCGTCAATTGTCTGAAAGCCTTTTATTGTTGTTTTAACGGTTCTTTTCATCCGTCTTACCTCCAATTTTTCTTAAAATTGCTACTAAATTTTCTTTTTCTTTTTCATCAAGCACGGAAAGTACGTCCTTTATCATAGTTATGTTTTCCGGTGCCAATTGACTGATAATTTTGCGACCTGCTTCAGTCAAATGCAGGATTGATACGCGGCGGTCATTTTTATCCGTCAAGCGCTCAATATACTTCATTTTTACTAAATTATTAACAATAACCGAAATTGTGCCGACGCTGCTCAAAATGTGCTCGCGCACGGCGCCCACCGTAAGATCGCCCTTGCTGTACAAGGCTTCCAGCACCATGAACTGGCTAAATGTCACTTCATACTTAGCCGCCAGGTCCGCCGTCAGTTTATCGAGCATATTGACACTTCGGTGAAGGCCTACTAAAGCTCTCATTTCTAAACTTTTCAAAGCATCAACCCCTTCATACGATGTTTTACTAAAATACTATTTCGTCAACCCTTGGGGCGGTGGGATTCAACCCCTCCTTCTCCGCCGCGGTGGACATATAAATTACATTAGATTATATAGATATCTTTCAATTATATCTAATTAGATGTATCTAACTAGCTATATTATAATCTAAAACTTTCGATTTGTAAACACCCCGGTTACAAGTGATTATAATTTCTGTACATTATGAAAATTTTGTACAAAAACATGCTTATTTTATAAACACTTTTTTATAGTAAATTGCAATGTGAAATTGAACACTTTTAAAAACCCAGTAACTTATTAACTTCTTCAATGAATACTTCTTGTGGTGTCCGGTAGTTTAGAATTTTGCGTGGTAGTGCATTACACCAATCGGTAGCACGTCGAAGTGTTGCTTCTGAAACATCCCGAATGGGAGTTCCTTTGGGAATAATACGGCGCAATAAGCCATTGTGTCGTTCGTTAGAACCACGTTCCCAAGCTGCATACGGATGAGCAAAAAACACTTGTAAATACTCTGTTTCTAACTCAGCAATAGATGCATATTCAAGACCGTTATCGGCTGTAATTGTCTTGCAGAGTTGCTGTAGTGAGTCATGAGTACTGAAGCTTAGTAACCAGCTCTCTAGCGTATTTTTAATATCAGCAGCTTTAGCTGATGGAGAACGCAACGTTACATATGCACGTGTTTTACGCTCCAATAGGGAAATAATCACTTCATCATGCTTATCTTTAATGCCACGGACAGTATCAAGTTCCCAATGACCAAACTCTTCACGAGTCAGAATAGACTCATCGCGTAGATCAATAGATTTACCAAGGTTTTTCTTGTGTTTACGCGTATTAGATTTATGCGTAGAACGACGTAATACTAACGGTAAATCCATGGGTTTAATTCGGAGAAGACCTTCATGTAGATAGTTATATAAAGTTTTGGTAGACACCATTTCATTACGTACAAACAAGCACTTACGCAAGGCGTAGCCTACGGCAGCATCAAGTGACCATTTATGGACTAATACCTGCTCTTCTACCCACGTAAGAAACGGTGAAATGATACCGGATTTACGAGTGTTGAAGGAGCCTTGACGGGTTTTCTCATAGTTAAGTTGTCCATAATCTGCCAAGTACATTAAAACTCGTTTGCCGGCTTTAATTTGTTCTACAGAACCGCGCTGTATTTCGCTTTGAATCGTTGTACGAGAACGGCCTAATGCATTAGCAATCGCTGTTTTTGATACACCTACTTGTAATTGCTTTTCAATAAAAAAGCGTTCTTCGTAAGATAAGTGTTTGTTTGTACGTAATGATGTGTTATGATTAATAGAGTCCATAGTGATATCGATACCTCGTGTAAAAGATTTTAGATTAGAGATCTTAATCATAACACAAATCGGTATTCACTATGGATTTTTTATATGTTCAATTTCAGTTTACAATTAACCAACACTTTTTTATCTTTTATGCCCACTTTTTTTGCCTTTACAACACACTTGTGTTATACTTAAGACACAAAGAGAGTTATTAACGTGTGTCGGCGTTAGGCTCATCTAAACGGAGTAAATGATAAACCTAACGTGTGAAGTACCTCTAATACTTCTTTTACGTTAGGTTTATTTCTTATCTTTTAAAAGAAATAATTAATACCACAAGTGTAGCAAAAGCTATCATTAAAGATAAGGCTTCATATACAGTCTTAGTATCACCGCCTTTCATGGCGATGAACCTAACTCACGTTAATAACTCTCGAAATATAGTATAGCACTAATCAAAAACAAAAGGTACATAAAATATGCATAATTTATGCTGCATATTTTATGTACCTTTTTATATTCATGTCCAACTATTGCAGTTTTAGGCCTATAGGACCCTTTGAACCGGTCTTTGGTTTTACGTCCTATTTTAACTTTCAAATCAGTCTTTTCGCATCATGAGCAGGTTACCATTGGCATCAAAGATGCCGGTGTATTTTTCACGAGCTCCCTCAATATGAATATGAGCCCGATACATATGCGCATCCACATCGAATTCATAGATTACGCTCTTATTAACTTGCCCCTGTTCAATCGCCTTGGCCTTTTCATCAGCAATCTTGTAGATCTGTGTGACTTTTGAAAAATCTATGCTGTTAATAGGCATGATATTATCGTCCATATTGCCGTCACCGGTGAGCTGCACCGGTTCCGGACCAGTCCACTTGCCATCAATATAGGTATAATGGTCAACCTTGTCGGTCGTATCCGGCTTTAGCACATCAAGGTCAATGACATTGCCTTCACCATCAATGTCCGATACAGTCACATCTTGAAACAGCTTCAAATCTTTGCCCTTTAACTCCGGCATTTCACGAAGCTCAGCCATGGCTTTTGTAATAATTTCCGGATCCGTGAAAATACTCTTATGCGTTGCATTAGGCGATGCCGTCTCCGTGCCGCAACCGGCGATGATTACCACTGAAAGAATCATCATAAGAAAAGCTATTATTCGTTTCATAAGTCACCTCTAATACATTATCCCTAAACAATTCATTTCTGTATCAATCGTCCCTAAGATTGAATGTCAAAAAGGTCTAATCATGATTATATTTTATATTAAAAATGACTCATTGACAATTCATAAAATAACGTTCCGTGAAATTAAATTTTACTTCACCGTCGTCAGATAGCGCCGCAAATCTTCAATGGCCCGTTCTTTGGCAATAATGCCGTGGGCATTCCAAAGTACGGGGTTGACGTTGAGAATATGACCGTCTTTGACGGCCGGAATGGTCTGCCACAAAGGGTCGGCTTGCAGCTCTTCATAATATTTTTGAGCAGCTCCCGCATTACCGCTGCTGCTTGGACCATAGCCGCTGGCTACAATTAAATACTCCGCCTTAAGCTCCGGCAGCATTTCGAGCGACACCACATTCGTATCCCCCGAATCCTGCGCCACCGACATCGGGTCTGGTCGCAAATTCAAGAGTTCATACATGAAGCGATTAATATCGTTCGTCGAATACGGATAAAGGCGCACTTCTTTGCGCATAACGCGCAGCAAGGCTACCGGTGCATTCCCGATATGAGCCTTGATTTCCATGCGCGCTTCCTTAACACGGTCATAATAGAGCTGCAAACGGTCTTCCGCCTGTTTTTCACGCTGAAGAATACGACCCAGCGCAAGCAACGTAACCTCCGTATCTTGCAGTCTTAATGCCGCTACAGGCGCAATTTTACTGAGTGCCACATAGGTATTGCGGTCAAAAGAATCGCGCAACAGAATCAAATCCGGCTTCAAGGCCTGCACCTGTTCCATGTTGATGGCCTTAATGTTTTCATTAATGCTGATAGGTTCCACACCCTCAGCCGTCAATTCATCATGAAGGTAAAAAGTCGGCGGGTTGTATGCCCCCACCATAGGCGCCCCCAAGGCCGCCATAGGATCTTCTAAGCGAATAACCACAACCCGTTTGGCCTCTTTAGGGATTACGGTGGTACCGTATTTGTGTTTTAAGATGAGCTGTCCGTCCTGTTCTGTGAAAAGAGCGTCCGCTTTCTTTTGAACTTGCACTTTTCGCTTCGCCAGTTCCGCATCAATCGCCGCCGGTGCATCACTTCTAAGCTCATTCGGGTCGAATAAAGGCTTCGCCTTCGCCGTTACCGCCGTCAAACTCGGTTTGATGGACCAATTCATATCCTCAAAACTGCATCCGGCCACAAGCAATATAGGTAAAAAAGCCAGTGTCATCGCCGTTTTTCTTAGCGTCATAGCTTTTACCACAGCTTTTACTGCAATTTCTACCACAGGTTTTACTACAGCTTTTACTGCAGATTCTACTACAGGTTTTACTGCAGTTTTTACCACAGCCTTTCCTCCGGCTTTTAGACTTCTCATAAAGAGCCTCCCACGTTTTGGGGAATGCAAAACGGCAAGCGCGTAAGCGGGTCCTTCATAATCATGGCGGTTATGCCGAACACATCGGCCAACATTTCAGCCGTAAACACTGTTTCCGGCGAGCCTTCAAACCGAACCGCTCCGTCTTTCATGGCAATAATATGATCCGCAAAGCGAGCTGCCTGATTCAGTTCATGAAGCACCATGATAATGGTTTTGCCATACGTCTTATTAAGCTCAGCCACTAATTGCAACACTTCCAATTGATGGGCAATATCTAGAAAGCTGGTCGGCTCATCTAAGAAGAGGATTTCCGTATCCTGCGCGATGGCCATGGCAATCCAGGCCCGTTGCCGTTGACCGCCGGACAGGCGATGAATCGGTCTGTCCGCCAAATCTTCCAGATGCGTAACTTTAAGAGCCCAGTTGATAATATCACGGTCCTCCCGCTTCATACGGGTGAAAACACCGTTCTTATACGGCGCTCGTCCATAAGCGATAAGTTCACGAATGGTAAGCCCTTCCGGTGCCGTCGGATGTTGCGGCAAAATAGCATTTTTTTTAGCCAACACTTTCGTGTTTTCTTTATGAATATCCTGACCGTCTAAATACACCGTGCCGCTCATAGGGGTAATAATACGACAAATCGTTTTCAGAAGTGTCGACTTGCCGCAACCGTTGGAGCCGATTAAGGCCGTTACTTTGCCACGTGGAATGGTAAGATTCAAGTTATCGATAATGACCGTTTTATCATAACCTGTACGCAAGCCTTCTATCCGAATGTCTGTTTTGTTAGAATGATCCATGACTTACCCCCGTTTCCGTGCCAAAATAAATAGAAAATACGGTGCCCCGATGAGGGCTACCACAATGCCCACCAGCATTTCGTCCGGTGCGATAATAACGCGACCAACCCAGTCGGCCGTTACCAAAAGCCACCCTCCGATTAACGCCGTAAGCGGTAATACATAGGTGCAATCGGCTCCTATTAAGCGTCTGGCAATATGTGGTGCCACGAGCCCGATAAAGCCGATGCTGCCGCCGATGGCCACGCAGGTGGCGGCCAAAATAACAGCCAAAATTAAGAAGCCCAGACGACTGCGCTTAAGCGATACGCCAAGACCGATAGCCGTTTCATCGCGAAGCGTAAGAATATTGAGGGTCGTCCGATTGGCATACAGTATGAGTGCCAATACGATAACCACCGCACCCAAAATTAACACATGAGCCCAGGTGTTGCCTGCAATATTCCCGATAATCCAGGTGTTGACCTGATTAAACTTTTCAGGCGATAAAAGAACTATTAAAAGAGTCTGCAAGGCATGAATACCGGCCGTCAAGGTAATGCCGCTGAGTACCAACGCATAGGTACCGCCCGCTTCATTTTTACGCATAGCCAGCGCAAAAATACTCCCCGCCGCGATGAGCGCTCCCACAACCGCTACAATAGGCAGCGACCAAATGGGAAGGCCCTGATCCACGGGTGTCAGAAAGATTAAAATCATAACGCCCAGACCGGCACCGGCATTGACGCCCAAAAGGCCCGGACCGGCCAATTCATTACGGGTGAGCTGCTGAAATACAGCGCCCGATAAGGCCAAGCCCATGCCGATTAACACGGCCAGTACCGCCCGTACCAAGCGAAAGTCGAAGACTACGGTATTTTCTTCCGCCGTGCCGCCCCCTAATAAAATAGCCAATAAATGGCTGTGCGAATAATAGGTAAAGCCGGTACTCACATGGAGAAAGAAGAACAGCAATAAGAGCGCCAGAAATACGGTGCTATATACTGCGAACTGTTTTTGACGAAGTGTCATTACCGGGCCCCCTTTCGATTCGCTAAATAAAGGAAGAACGGTACGCCGATAAGCGCTGTAATGGCACCTAACGGTATTTCAAAGGGAGCGGCCACACTGCGCGCTACCAAATCGGCACCAACCAGTAAGATGGCTCCCAATAAAGCTGTAATAGGAATTACCTTGCGGTAATCGATACCGACCAATTGGCGAGCCATATGTGGTGTCACAAGGCCGACGAAGCCGATAGGCCCCGCAATAGCTACGGCGGAACCGCAAAGAATCAATACGGCCAGACCCGCCAAGAACCGAATACGGCCCATATGACCGCCCAGGCCGATGGCCATCTCCTCGCCGAAACTCAAAAGAGTTACCGATTTAGACAAACCAATCGCCATGATTATCCCCACCAATGTCCACGGCCATAACAAGAGAACTTGCGGCATGCGCACGCCGCTGATGCCGCCGGCCGTCCAATAGCTCAAGTCCTGCGCCACATCAAAAAAGACGACCAGCGCCTGAGTTATGGCTAATAATACGGCACTCACCGCCGTTCCCGCTAAGGCGAGAAAAACCGGTGACATACGACTACCGTTGCGATTGGCCAACGCCATAATGATAACCGTCGCCAACGCGGCCCCGCCAAAGGCAAATAATACGGCCACATTTAAGCTGCTATCCGGTAAGAAAATCATAGCCACCGCCAACCCTAAGGCAGCCCCGGAGTTAACCCCCATTATGGACGGACTGGCCATGGGATTATTCGTTATCCCCTGCATCAAAGCCCCGGCTACGCCAAAACTGATACCACAGGCCACGGCCAACAGGAGTCGCGGTACGCGCAACGTTTGCACCAATAACTCGTCTACCTGCGAAGGGTCATAGTTTACCAGCGCCTTCCATATCGTCGGCAAGGGAATATGGCGTGCTCCCACGGTGAGCGAATAACTCGCCAACAGCAGGAGTCCGATTAGCAATAAGAGGCCCAATAGCCAGGGTCTTCGATTCCAATTCATGTATTACCTCGATTAGAAATCAGCAGAAACGGATAAGGTAAAGGTACGGCCTTTGCCTAAGTAGATAGCATTCGTGGTGCTGCCTTGAAGGGCATGCCATTTTACGGTATCGAGTACGTTGTACACATTGGCGCGTACAGTTAACGGAGTTTTGTCCCAAGTGAATTTATAACGGGCACCCAAGTCCCAACGAACCCATGGGCTCGTGCTAAGGGTATTGGCCATATTTACATAGGCCTTGCCGTTATAGGTCAAACGCGTATTAACGGACAAACCTTCCACGCTCTTAATGTCTTGCTCAACCCCGATTACGCCGCTCCAACGCGGTACCCCGGTAGCCTGATTGCCTTCGTAGCCGGCATAGGAAGAAGCCAAGGTAATGTATTTAGCATCCATGAAGGTAATACCGCCCAAAATACGGGTACCTTCACGGGGCTCACCGAATACACTAAGCTCAATACCGCGGTTACGCTGTTCACCGGCTAAGGCATAGTAGTTGTCATCCGTGGTGATAAAGCTTGGATTTTTCATAGTAAAGGCACTGATTGTAGTGGCAATTTTGCCAAAATCAAATTTAGCGCCCACTTCATACTGAGTCGTTTTATACGGTGCAAAAGTTTGGCCCGCATTTTCCGTGCCATCCGGCGCCGTTTCACCTAAGGATAAACCTTGCGCATAGTTGGCGTAGAGGGACATACGGTCGTTCACTTTATGAACGATGCCAAAAGTTGGTGTAAAGGCCGTTTCGTCATAGCGCGTCGTGCTCTTTAACGTGCTGCCGCTGTAGCTGTAAGAGGTGTCTTTTACCTGCTGAATACGACCGCCGAGAATAAAGTTCCAGCGATTATCCGCCGTGGAGATAATATCGTTAATACCCACACTTTGCTGCACCCGATTATCACGAATCAAGTACGGACCGTAACTGCCGTCGGTATAGGTTTGCCAAGAAGGACTATACACGCTGGTTGTATACGTTGGCGTTACGGTCGGTTTATCTTCGTATACTTTGTAACGAACCTGAGAGGCTGCAATGCTTACTTCATGAGACAAGGAGCCTGTTTGCAAATGACCGCGAACACCGAATTCGCTGGAAATGGCCTTATTAATCTGACGATTATGTACATAGCTGACTCTGGCGTTGCCGTTTACATTATTCAATAAGAAACGGTTAGATAAGCCGTCCTGAGAGGTATTACGCATACCAAAAGCAGCCCAAGCAGTCCAATCGTCGTTAAGGTCGTATTCCCCTTTCCACAAGGCAAATTTCTCAGTCACGCGGCGATAGGTATCCGGTGCTCCGAAGGTAGCATCATCGCTCACACTCGGCAAGGCTGTAAGCTTATTTGCCGTAGCCTGCGACATGGTTACCTGGTACTGTGGGTTTTCAATATCGTTATAGATGTAGCCTATGTCGAGGGACGTACGCCAACGTTCCCCTTTGGCGTCAAAACCCATGAACACGGTGTTGGCACTGTTGGATTCATTCTTGTACGCATCTTCCTGGCTGCCACGGTTTAGTACATTGAGACGAACACCGTATTTACCGTCGTTAAAACGGCGACTCATATCGAGTTGTTGCGTGAACTGATGGCCTTCACCATAAGTTAGGGTCACCGTATTTTTATCTTCGTCGCCGGCATGCTTCGTTACATAGTTAATAACGCCGCCTACCGTATCATTCGGCGCCATACCGCTGAGCATGGCACTCGGCCCCTTTAGAATTTCAACGTTTTCAAGGTACTCAATGCCCGTGTAGTAACGCGGAGCAACGCCGTAAATGCCATTCAACTGCACATCCTGCTGGGTCGTTTTAAAGCCGCGGATACTCCATGCGTTAGACGCGCCGGACAAGGTCAAATCCGTAACCGACGAATCATTCGCCACTACGTCGATAATATTGCTAGCCTGCTGGTTCTGCATCGTTTCTTCGGAAATAGAAATGACATTAAACGGCACTTCCATGAAGTCTTTTTTGCCAAGAACACCGATGCTGCTCTTACGAGATACCTGACCGCCGGCATACGTGTCTTCAGCCGCTGTTTCCGGCTCCGCCTGCACTACTACCGGCTCTTTCTTTTCTTCCACTAGCGTAACTTTACCCAAGTCTTGCAAGTTACTGTAATCACGGGCCGCCTCTACCTGATTACCGGCCGTAACAGTCCATAAACCGCCTAACACTAAAGCGCCCAATACACGACCGGCCAGCACGGCTTGGCCTTTTTTCACACGCACACCATTTGTTTTCATTAACGAGGTCTCCTCTCTCAAAACTCAAGCTATACAACACCGTATAACTATACTGCACACAAAACCACAATCGCCCTTTGGCAATCAATATAACTTAGCATTACTAATTGCTATTACAATTTCATATTCGCAACTTGAAATTCAACTTTACAGTATAAGAACGGAAAACAGGAGAGCGACCTACCTGCCCTCCTGTTACGGCTCATCTTAGCGGCAACTGTCTTAAAACCATCCTACCAAACTAATTCAGTTGCCCATTAGATTTTAATTAACTGCCAAACTCAATTTTCCCTTCGGAAACAACCGGCTCTCCGTTGACCGTTTTAGGACGGTACGCACTGCTGCGCGCCTGTTGCAACGCCCAGCGATCTAACGAGCCGTTACCGCTGCTGCTGATAATATCTACATCCACAGCTCGGCCCGCTTCATTAATCAGTACATACACAACAACATTACCTTTACCCGGTAATGAACGGGGTCCTAAATATTCCGCATCAATGACGATATCTCCGGCCGGTTCAGTACCTTCGCCGCCGGCAACGCCGCCTTGACCGCTGCCGCCGCCACTGCCGGTTCCTTCACCGGCTTCACTGCCACTGCCGCCGCCCGTTCCGGCCGCTTCACCGGCATACGAACCGGTTGCAGCCTGTGCTACCGGTGCTGTTGGCGTCTGCGGGGTATCTTTTTTAATCACCTGTTCTACGGGCACGCCGTTTTTAATATCCGCAATCTGCTCTTCGGTTAACGGTGCCGGCGGTTGTACCGTCGACTTTTGCGGCGCTGCTACAGCCGGCCCCGCCGAAGGACCCGCATCACCGACTACACTGATGGTAATCGGGGTTTTATCAGGCACGAGTTCCGGTTTTTGCAAAAACGACCATACCATACCGCTCATCAACGCCACATTGATAATGACGGATGTGGTAATCGCCATGCGCCAACGATTTTTATAAATATGAGCAAACTGCGACGTTTTTTGCGTTACCTCTTGTACGTTTTCACTCATACTATCACCTACTTACTTTCGGTAGCTACGGCAATCTTATTGAGCTGCATATTTTTTAGCGTATCCAGAACTTGAACAAATTCACCGTACTGCGCACGTTGGTCGGCTCTGAGAATAATCGTTAAATCACCGCCTTTAGCTTTTTCAGCTTCAAGACGTTTGGCCATACCGTTCAAATCGTACGCATCCTGCTCTACATAAATTTTGCCATCCGCCGTGATGGTAATCGGAATCTTACGCTGCAAATCGACCGAACTGGCCGTGGCTGTCGGTAAATTCACAGGCATGGATTTTTGAACCACCATGGATAACATACTCATCATGAAAAACACTAATAGGAAGAATATAATGTCAATCATAGGGATGATCATGAGCTTTGGTTTATTGGTTGTACGAAGACTTCTGATATTCACATTAAGCCTCTTTCGCTACAACATCAACGGCCGCATTCATATACACATTACCGATTTCTTCCATATCGGTAATAAGACCGTCTTGTTTATGCACCAAATAGGAATGGATAACGAGGGCTACGATAGCCACAACAAGGCCGGTAGCCGTCGCAATCAACGCTTCACCCACGCCGCCGGTAATGGCAAAAGGCTGACCGTCGGACACGGATAAAACACTAAAAGAGCTAATCATACCGGTTACGGTACCGAGCAAACCGAGGAGCGGGGCCAAAGTAACGATAGTTTCCAAATAACTTAAACGAGCACGCAAGCGACCCGCAATGGCTCCGGCTGCGCCCTGTAATGCAGCATTTTTAGATTTAACGGTGTCGCGGTAAATGGCCGATGTAAGCATTTCAGCAGCTACACCGCCATCTTCGGCACATAAAGCTTCCAAGCCTTTTTGATTATTAGCAGCCGCCAACACCGGCACTTCTTCGCGCAAGCGGTTCATATTGGATTGAGCCGCACGATAGGTACGCACCCGTTCTACCAAGATAGCGATAGCTATAATCGAGCAAAGTAACAACGGATACATTACTAATCCGCCTTGGTGAAATAATTCTAATAGTTCCATGAGATACTCCTTTGTTTAAATAAAATAATCTATTAATCACCGCCTTAAAGTCGGTCATTTAACGTTTTAAAAATTGCATATACTACTATTTGACTAATAATCAATTATTAAAGTTTGAACGCCGACAACGTTTTAATCTTCTGAAAAATCAGCTTAGAAGCTATGTTCCACGCCGACTACATAGTGACGTTCCGGCATAGCGTAGGAGCCGATAGTTGTGGATGGCTCCACTTCATAGGATTCATTGGTTAAGTTGAATGCTTGGGCGTAAACCTTCGTATTCTCGTTCAATTTATAGTTTACATTCACATCCCATACGAAGTAGGACGAATCGGAATATTTCGCCGTAGAGCGTCCGGTTACGTATTGGAACATGTTGTTAACGGACCAACGATTTTTTTCATACATGAGTTCCAAGCTGTAACGGTTCGGATTGCGGTTATCGGTTGAGCTTACATAGCCGCTGCCGGTATCCTGCTGAATTTTCACATAGTTATAACCGGCACGAGCGGACCAAGCATCATCTATTTTATAAGTAGCGCTCAGGTTCAGACCACGGCGTTTTTCACGGTTAACATTTTCATAATAACCTTGTACGTAATTATCGTTTGAATCATAATAACCGTTTACCCACGACAAGGCGTTTTTCAAACGGCTGGCAAACACGCTGGCCGATACGCTTAAGCGGTCGCTCACGTCACTATCGATACCAAGCGTTACGGTCTGTGATTTTTCCTGCTCCAAATCGGGATTTCCAATCCAGAACTCCGTGTTGGCATAGAGCATTTTAAGGGTCGGATTATTAACGGCCTGGCCCCAGGAAATATACGCATGGGTCGTATCGTTTAACTTTTTATTGAGGCCGATATGGGACGCCCAATCACCGCCAAACGTATCCTGATGCTCATAACGAGTACCGAAGTTGGCCGTCCAGCCCTGACCGAGCTCCCATTTATCTTCAACGTATACAGCCTTACTAATCATGGATTTATCAAAGGCAACTGCGTTGTTTTCTTCTTTAATATGTTCCTGATTGTACGTAACACCACTGATTAAAGTGTGATCGCCGATTTTCCAAGTTTTCTGTCCTTCAATACCGTCCATAGAAAGGTCATGGCTGTAAGAGCTGGACGAACTACCGGAGCCGAAGCCGGAATCACTGGTTTCGGTATTACGATACGCTCTCACAAAAGTACCGGAATCAGTGCCGAAATTATAGGTCACGCCGTAACTCATGTCCGTTGTATCTTTCACATTACCGGCACCGGTTACCGTACCGGTAAGCGGATTTTTAAGACGAATACCATAGCCGTCTTTCTTTTCAACACGGCTAAAATCTACGCTCAACTGATCGTCACCGATGTAACGGTCATAACGGGCCGTCCATTTATCGCGGTTAATGTAGGTATCCGGGAATTCGTGACTGTTGCCTTGATAATCCTTGTAATGTACATTGTCACGACGTTCTTTCGTGTAGGACACGAAGTAACCGTTCGTTTCGTCGCCGCCTTGCGTAATCACAGTGCCTTTACGATGACCCCAGCTGCCGAGTTCACCGCGCACAGTTGTTTTCTGACCCATTGTCGGCGTTTTCGTAATAATGTTGATAACCCCGGCCACAGCACGTTCGCCATAGAGTGCCGAGTTAGGACCTTTTACCACTTCGATACGATCGATGTTATCCATCGGAATCTGGTCAATATCAATCGCATTGGACGCGCCGGATACAACTAAATGGTCCCAGTTCATCTTACGGCGTTCACCATAACGAGTACGCGTGTATCGCCGTTAAGCTCCGGATAAGCGGCAAAGCCTTTCTGAATCACCGGAATATTATTGGCTTTTAACGCATCTGATACATTATTATAATTGCCTTCTTCTATTTCTTTAGCCGTAATAACCGTAGTATCTGCCGGAATGTCCACTTTTTCTTCCGACAAACGACTGGCTGTCACGAGCACAACTTTCCCTAAATCCTGCAAATTGCTTTCATCGTAGTCGGCGGCCCACACACTGCCGCTCGTAGCGGTAATTACCAAAGCTGTCAAAACAGCTTTACTTACACCATTGCGATGATTCAATTTCATTACATTTCCTCCTAAACACACATGCCTAATCACACATCGATACAAACAACTAATTAGCGTTTAAATGGCTCGTCACATTCCACACTCAATGTGACGTAACCATTTATGCCAAACTTCAGGCTACAACTTACACACTAATTGCAACCTTAGTTTTCTTTTTCAAAAATACGGATAAGCTTAGAAGCTATGTTCCACACCGACTACATAATGACGTTCCGGCATAGCATACGCACCAACCGGGTAATTGTAAGGTTCTACTTCATAAGATTCATTCGTCAAGTTCAAGCCCTGAGCATAAATCTTCGTAGAATCGCTCAACTTGTAACTTACGTTCAAATCCCAGTTAAAGTAAGAGGAATCTGTGTAATAAGCGGTTGAACGACCGGTTACATAACGGAAGTTATTGGATACATACCAACGGTTCTTTTCATAGCTTACTTCCAAGCCATAGGAATTTGGATGACGGTTCTTATCATCATTCGTCATGCCGCTGCCCGTATCAACACGCTGACGCAAGAAGTTATAAGAGGCACGAAGTTTCCAAGCATCGTCCAATTTATAAGTAGCACTCAAGTTAAGGCCTTGGCGTTTTTCTTTATTTACGTTGTAGTACACAGTTTTGGAAATACTTGTATCCCATACCCAATCAAGAGCATCTTTCAATTTGCTTTCATAGATGCTGGCCGATACGAGTAAGCGATCGGATACTTGACTGTCAATCCCTAATGTTACGGTATGAGATTTTTCCTGTTTCAAATCAGGGTTACCAATCCAGTACGGTGAGTTAGCGTATAACATCTTGAGAGTCGGGTTATTAACGGCCTGGCCCCAAGAGATATAAGCATGGGTATTTTCATCGAGTTTTTTATTTAAACCGATATGAGATGCCCAGTCACCGCCGAAGGTATTGTGATGTTCATAACGAGTACCAAGGTTCGCAGTCCAGCCATTGCCGAGTTCCCATTTATCTTCCACATAAGCAGCTTTTGTTTTAGCACCTTTACTAAAGGAAACGCCATCATTCGTTTCATCAATATCTTCTTTTGTGAAGTTTGCACCACTGATTAAAGTATGATCACCAAGCTTCCAAGTTTTTTGACCTTCCAAGCCAAACAATGCCAAATCATGTTCATACGGGGTACCGGCAAACGGTGCATCCGCTTTTTCAGTATTGCGGTAAGCACGTACGAAGGTACCGGAATCGGAACCGAAGTTATAGGTCACGCCATAGCTCATGTCGGTTGTATTACTCTTCATGCCGGAACCGTAAGCCACACCGTTTAACGGATCGCTAAGGTAGATACCGAAGCCGTCCTTACGATGACTATAGGAGAAGTCCACTGTCATGCGGTCGTCGTCGAAGTAATGGTCAAAACGAGCCGTTACATTATCGCGGTTAATAGAGCTGTCCGGGAATTCATGAGAGTTACCGTTGCTGTCTTTGTAGTGATAATTTTTTTGACGCGTTTTGCTGTAGGATACGAAGTACGCATTACTTTCATCACCGCCTTGCGCCGTAATACCGGTTTTCCAGTAACCCCAGCTGCCGACTTCACCTTTAACGGTAGTCTTCTGACCCATGGTGCCTTCTTTAGTAATAATGTTAATAACCCCGGCTACGGCACGTTCACCGTAAAGTGCAGAGTTAGGACCTTTAACCACTTCGATACGCTCAATATTTTCAACCGGGAACTGGTCAATATCGATAGCATTATTGTCCCCGGATACAATCAAATGATCCCAGTTCATTCTTCGTCCGTTCACCATAACGAGCACACGGGTGTCACCGTTGAGTTCCGGATAGGATGCAAAACCTTTCTGCACTACCGGCACATTGTTCGCTTTCAACGCGTCCGATACACTATTAAAATTACCCTTTTCAATTTCCTGGGCCGTAATAACTGTCGTATCCGCCGGAATGTCCACTTTTTCTTCCGACAAACGACTAGCCGTTACGAGCACAACTTTCCCTAAATCCTGCAAATTGCTTTCATCGTAGTCGGCGGCCCACACACTGCCGCTCGTAGCGGTAATTACCAAAGCTGTCAAAACAGCTTTACTTACACCATGGCGATGATTCAATTTCATTATTTTTCCTCCTCAAATCCCTGAGCGATTCTCTCCAGGGCATCTACCACACGACCGTTACCATTGTTAACATCCGCAAACGGCACGGCTATAATACGCCGCTCCCGAATAGCACGCATATTACGCAAATTCGGATCTTTTAACAATTCGGCAATCGCCTCCTCAGCACTTGGCGTACGATTACCTTGACTTACGGTCACAAACACAATTACATCCGGGTCGAACGCCAACACACGTTCCGGCCCCACAACTGAAATCTGCCGGTCGGTCAGATTATGACCACCTGCTTTTTTGACAATGTCATCTACAAGATAAACCGGTCCGTATAAGCTGTAAGTACTATGCCCATGGGCTTGTAAAATAATGACATTCGGCTTATAGTTCCGTTGATTTACTTGTTCAGTCACCTTTTGCACTCGCTTTTGTAATTGTTCTTTATAGGCACTTGCCCGCTCCGGGACCTGAAAAAGCCGTCCCGTATCATCAATAAAGGGATATACTGTACTCTCCACAGTCGGCTGATTCTTACGAATCGTAGCCGGCACAATATATACACCGATATTTCGTTCATACCACTGCCGCACATCACCCAATGCGGCCGGTGTAAAATGATGCGACCAGCCCATCAGCAAGTCCGGCTGCAACGCCATAACCTGTTCACGGCTGGGCACATAACTATTCGTTACCAAGGGCAATCGACTATAGATCTCGCGATATCGCTCCGGCTCTTCACCATAAGGTTCTACCGTCCCGACAATTCGATTCTCGAGGCCCAAATCAATAAGTAATTCCGTCGCCCCCGGATAGGTCACAATCACACGACTCGGCGGTTCTTCATATTCAAAACTCATTGGATTTCCGTCACTGTCAAAGTTTTGAATAACAATACCGCCTTGATTGGCACTTACCTCACCGACAGGTTGCCAACGGCCGTTAGTATACGCAAACCACACAACTAATACTAAGGCACAAAGCGCAACCAAGCCGATTAAGCGCCGACTCCATCGTTCCCACCATGACATCATGGCGACTCACCCGAGTTTCCACTGAGGCCCTGCCTGCGATACGTCACAATCGGCGTACCGTCGTCATGAGCCGATACCACACTCTTCACAGCATATACATCACGAATCAAATCTTCATTGATGAGCTTTGAAGGAGTACCATGTTTTACCATTTGACCTTTTTTCATGATAAAAATCTCATCACAAAAGAGCGAAGCCAAATTCAAATCATGGAGCGCTGCAATGACGCCGACACCAAGACCTTTAATTACTTCCAACAGTTCCAACTGATACGTTATATCCAGATGGTTCGTCGGCTCATCTAAGATCAAGTACGACGGCTGTTGGCAAAGTACACGCGCCAACATGACACGTTGCTGCTCCCCACCGGATAACGAAGCAAAACTACGTTTAGCTCGGTCCCACATGCCAACCTTTCGGAGGGCCTCCATAGCAAGCTGTGCGTCTTCTTCCGTGTCATCGTCAAACCCTTTTTTATACGGCGTACGACCCATCATTACAATTTGCCACACCGTAAAATCAAAGTTCACTGCATGAAACTGTCCCATTACACCGATTTGCTGAGCCGCTTCACGAAGCGGAATCGCCGCCAACGGCGTACCGTCAAAAGTAATTTCACCCTGCTGAATGGGAAGGACTCGATACAGATGTTTCAAAAGGGTCGATTTACCGCAACCGTTCGGCCCCATAAGGCCTACAAATTTATCGGCCGGAATGGTGAGTGATAAATCATTTAGAATTTGATTGTTACCGGCGCGGTAGTTAAGATTTTTTACTATAATTTCTTTCATACCGGCCTCCTAACCACCAAAATTCCGACTCGAACCAAAGAGAAGTTTCATAAAGAGCGGCGCCCCCATTAAGGCTGTCAAAATACCGATTGGCAAATCGCCGGCCGGCAACAGCACACGCGACAATAAATCGGCCAACACAAGGAAAATGGCGCCGCCCAGCACAACTACAGGCAGTAAGCGCTTATGACCGACACCTACAAAGGCGCGCGACATGTGAGGAATAACGAGTCCTACA
Source organism: Veillonella sp. LMAG:90 (assembly GCF_008679445.1). Classification (NCBI taxonomy): domain Bacteria; kingdom Bacillati; phylum Bacillota; class Negativicutes; order Veillonellales; family Veillonellaceae; genus Veillonella; species Veillonella sp. LMAG:90. The sequence continues at coordinate 597,089 of NZ_NAND01000001.1, read as the reverse complement.
AACCCGATAATACCGCACTGTGAAACGAGCACGCCCGTTAAAAGCGCCATACAGGCCATGTAGATGTACCGTTTACGCGTCGCATTAATCCCCAGCGTAACCGCCATTTCTTCGCCCAGTAGTAAGGCGTCCAAGGCACGCACTTGGGATAAAAAGTACACCGTCATGCAACCGACCACAAGTGCCGGCCAACCAAGCATAGACCATTTCGCATCCGCTAAGGAGCCCATCGTCCAAAACGCGGCACTTTGCATGCCTTCCGCATCACCGGCCATGTAGATAATAAAATTAGATAGGGCCGTACATAAGGCACTCACAACTGCACCGGCCAAGACGAGCTTAACCGTAGAAATACGTCGTCCCATACCGGCTAAGGCAAGTACTGCCAAGGTTGCCACGATGGCACCGCCAAAAGCCCACAGCGGCACGCCTACATTAGCGACTCCTAACAAATGACCTAACAGAATCGCCACAACCGCCCCCACTGAGGCTCCGGACGCAATTCCCAGAATAAAAGGTTCCGCCAGCGGATTTTGCACCGACGCCTGCATTATAGCGCCGGATAAAGCAAGACCGGCACCGACTAATGCGGCCAATATGACACGAGGTATGCGAATATCCCATATAATATCCGTCATAGCGGGTGGCACCGACTCAGGCACCACGCTCCCCGTTAATTTTGCACTTAATACCGCCAATACTTGCTCTGCCGAGATTGTTACACTGCCCAAGGCTACTGCGGCTATAATTGCGCATAATAAAAAGGCAGTCAGAACCGGTACGGCCCAACTGCCCAATGTTTCAGTTCGATGCTTCGTAGCGGTCTGTAACTCTTGCAGGCGTTCTTGGCGTGTCATTAATTCGACATCGTTCATCAACTACCCTCATTTCGTTATGACATAAAAACAGGTCAACAGTATACGTCCCTGATTCCAATAACACTTACCTGAAAATATGAGGTACTATTACATATCGGCTTACTCAAGCCAACTGAAATCGTCGCGCAGTGCTAACCTTGTCGAAAGAGGCCAAATTTTTGGCTACAAATATTACATTGTCCTATGCTACTTAGCATTCGTTTATTATGTATTAAAAATTATAGAATTGAGAAAAAAATCTTCTATTGCATACATTATTTTATATAAAATGATAGTAACTGTCAATACTAACTCATGAAAACTTCCTTTAAAACACTATATATAATCTTATTTTTCAAAATCCCCCTCTAAACAAACAGGAATTAAAATTCAACTTCATCTCATTATCATTAAGTTTGTCAACGTAATACAAAAAATTAAGATGACATATCTTGAATACCTGCTTATTATTTTAAATAAAATCTATTCCGACAACAGTTATCAGTATGAAATTTCGAATTTTTAAGAGCTATTTATCAATTATAAGAATGGGACTCAAATATAAAAAGCGATTAGTCACGCATTCAAATACCGTTTCCGATATTATCATACTCACTAATCGCTTATATTCATCATGTTATATAAAATGAACCCGATTTTTCTATTTTTGCTACTGTGCAAGTCTACATGTTACACTCATCATTCGTCCGATTTGCACGTTTATTATTTATTCGATTTACATATTTATTATTCATTTGATTTTACGCGCTCAATAGCACCTACCGGACAGATTTCATAACAATCACCGCAACCGATACAACCATTACCGATAAAAAACTGTTGTGGTTGCTCCACAATAATCTGCACAGGACAATCCATGGCACAGGCACCACACTTGACGCATCGCTCGCCATTCACTACAAAGCGCCAACGTAATCCGGCCATAGCCCCGACCTTATCCTGCGCCTTATCCTTACATGGCTTAATTTCGCTTGAAACATCGCCCTTGTAAATTCCAATCCCAGACGAATCAGCTTCCTTGCCGTTCATTATTTCACCAACTCTTTGGAAGCTGTTACTACAGCACGTACAACTTGCGCCACACCGTCTTCATCATTGGTTGGTGCCAAGTATTTAGCCGTTGCCTTCGTCGTAGCCTCACCATTGGCCATGGCGAAAGATACGCCTGCATACGCAAGCATCGTTAAATCATTGTTGCTGTCGCCGATAGTCATAACTTCATCAGCTGTGATTCCCAATTCATTAGCCAACGCTGCTACAGCACGGCCTTTACTGATCCCAGGTTGTACGAATTCCAAATTGCCTTCACTAGATTGAATAATCGTAAAACGGTCATCACCTTCAAAATGTTTTAAAATCGCCTGCTTCTTTTCTTCCGTACCGTAGAACAATTGGATTTTTTCCAAATCCATACCAGTTTCTACAATATAATCGCGCAAATTTGGCACCATCGTACGGCTTGCCTTCATAAGCGGAATCAAATGCGGTGACAAATTAGCGGCAAACTCCTCCATTTCATCGGCTGTGCCAAAAATATCTTTACCGCCATACGCTTCAATATATACATCAAACGGCAACAGTTGATCCATGAGCCACAAACCTTCTTCATTACTGAACGACTGACGGAAAATCACCTTAGATTGGCCATGCTTCTGCTCAACTACCACGGCACCGTTACTACAAATATACTCTTCAATTTCTGGCAAACGCTGAAGAACCTCGCCCATCTCACCGAATGCACGGCCACTGGCTACCGCCACCGCAATACCTTCTGCCATGGCCTCCTTCATTGCCTGTACCGTCACGTCACTGATGTGCTTATCCGTATCCACCAACGTGCCGTCAACATCTGAAACAATTAACTTAATCGGCTTTTTTAAAAATTTCTTATCAAAAGTTGTAATATCCGCTGCCATTCAAAACCTCCTCTAATTTCGTTTATATCCACTCAGCAAACAAATAACCCCTGCCACTGACTACCTTATAATTTAATACCTTTAATGCTAATTATAGCATATCTTAATATTACAGCGGACTAAATAATTCTTAAATAAAATTCATTTATTCCCCCGTAGCGAGCGAAGCAATGCGGAGCACTCCTAAATAACCTCTGAGTCACGCCACCTCCGCTCATTACTCTAATACAAACTCACATCCCCCGTAGCGAGCGAAGCAATGCGGGCAGCCCCTAAATTATCCTCTGAGTCACGCCACCTCCGCTCATTACTCTAATACAACCTCACATCTCCCGTAGCGAGCGAAGCAATGCGGTTCTCTCCTAAATAACCTCCAATCTCCCCCTTCTCCCCTATAAAGCCATCTAGCCCGTGCCACTAAATAACCTCTGAGCAACAGCGCTATCGTACCCTGGGCACCAAAAAGAAGCATATATCTTCCGAAGCGACCTTTCCTATCAGCGAAGCTGTAGGCAGAGAGCGAGGAAGATATATGCTTCTTTTCCCCAGAGCCCATAACGGCTCAGACGCTATTTAGTTAAACGGCCAAATTGCTTTATACACCGCCTCCATGCCCGACTCCGGCACGATATGTTTCCACCCGTCATAGAAATCGCCGGCACTGGTAATCACGCCATTTTTATCATAAACAGCATAGGAGAAGTATTTTATAATCTTTGCCCGGCGAGCCATGGCAACAAGAAAAATATCTGATGCCCCATCCGGATATTCCATCTTAACCCATACTCTGGCGTGTTCAGCATTTATTTCAGCACTATCCGTGTCAACAAAAAGCATCGTTCCTTTAACATTCTTGCCAATATAATCCCAATTAACAGCTAGTGAAGTGTTATTGATACCGAATAAACCTAGTAAAGCAAATACCATAAAAACAATGCGCATAAATTTCATGTTATTAATCTCCCCCAACTACCACAAAACTATAATAACCAACATGCGGTTTACACCTTAACATTTACCACAATAGCGAATAAACCCATTCCATCGGTGAATCCGGCACAATAGCAAGCCACTCACTATTAATTGCTCCTGCTTCAAGAACCTCACCATTTTGCCCGTACATGATACGCGAAATAACCTTTACCGTCCGCGAATCTCGATCCATCCCCATCAAATAATAAATAGTCGTACCATCAGGACTACCTTTGCGAACCCATAACTTAGCCTGTAAACTCGTTTTTTCAAGACTTTCATTATCGATGAAAAAAGTATCCTCATTGGCACTCTTGCCAACATAATACCAATCAGCAGCATATAAACTATTATTGATTGCAAAAATCCCCAGCAATAAAACTACAGCTAAGAAAACACGTAAATATCTCATTCCACGCCCCCTATTCCCCACACGCTATATCATCACTTATAATCATTTCAATTATACTATAAAAATTTCTCACAGATATATATTTATTTTATATACTTCAAGAAAATTCAACTTCTAAAAAACACATCCGTAGCGAGCGAAGTAAAGCGGACTACGCCTAAATAACTTCCTCGCAACAGCGCCACATACTCTGCGAAGAAAAGAATACACTCTCTTTCCTTGCGACCGCTCCTGCAGCATAGCTGCAGGCAGGGAGCGCTTCCACCTCTTTCGCTCCCCGCTCCTAAATAACTTCCGAGCCTACGGTGCTATCGTACTCTGAGCAGAAAAGGAGACTATGTCTTCCGAAGCAACCATTCCTCCTCCCCCTGACTAAATAATTTCCGAGCAGCAGCGCACCGTACTCTGGATAGAAAGAGAAGAAGACCCCTTCTGCCGCGACCTTTCCTATCAGCGAAGCTGTAGGCCGGGAGCAAAGAAGGGGTCTTCTCTCTTTCAAACTGAACAGCGATGTGCTCAGAAATTATTTAGTTAATACATCTACGCAACGATGGCACAATGTAGGATGTTCTGCATTCTGCCCTACTGTTTCACGATGAATCCAGCAACGTTCGCATTTTTCAAATTCACTTGGTTTTACAACCACGCTCAAGTGACCTTCTTCGGTAGCCACCGCTTCAGCCGGAGCCGAATCGCGACCTTCAACCAAATGAGCTTCACTTACGATGAGTAAAGCGGCCAACTGGTCTTTGACTTCGTTCAAGCGTTTGAATACATCGCCGTCAGCATATACTGTGATGGATGCATCCAAGGAGTGACCGATTTCTTTATTCTGACGAGCCGTTTCCAAAGCTTTTGTAAGTTCGGAACGAAGAGCCAAGAGCTTACTCCATTTTTCAGCCAACGCTGCATCATAATGAACTTCTTTGCCGGTAGGCCAATCTTCAAGCATTACGCTTTCACGCATACCGTCTTCTTTCGGCATGTACTGCCATACTTCTTCAGCGGTGAAGGAAAGAACCGGTGCTACCATACGTACCAAGGTTGCTACGATTTCATACATAGCAGTCTGAGCACTGCGACGAGCCTGTGCCGTCGCTTTTTCAGCATACATGGTATCTTTCATTACATCCAAGTAGAAGGAACTCAAATCAACGGTGCAGAAGTTGTGGATTGTATGATACAAGATATGGAATTCGTAGTTTTCATAGGCTTCCGTAACTTTGCGGCGAACTTCTTCCAAGCGAAGAAGAGCCCATTTGTCGATTTCAGACAAGTTTTCATAAGCCACTTTATCTGTATTCGGATTGAAGTCGTCCAAGTTCCCCAATAAGAAGCGGAATGTGTTACGGATCTTACGATATACTTCAGACAACTGTTTAACGATGTCTTTGGACAAACGAACGTCGCCCTGGTAATCCGCGGAGGATACCCAAAGACGCATTACGTCGGCACCGTACACATCGATGATGTCGGAAGGTGCTACCGTATTACCTACGGATTTAGACATTTTACGGCCTTCACCGTCAACTACGAACCCGTGAGTCAATACGGAGTTGTAAGGTGCTTGACCGGTTGTAGCTACGCTGGTAAGCAAGGAAGAGTTGAACCAACCGCGATGCTGGTCGGAACCTTCAAGGTACATAGCGCATGGTACATCGAGACCTTCGTTTTCCAAAACGCCGGCCCAAGAAGAACCGCTGTCGAACCAAACGTCCATGATATCCGTTTCTTTGTGGAATTCACCATGACCGCAATGAGGGCAAGTGAAACCTTCAGGTAATAATTCTTTAGCTGTATGATTCCACCAAGCATCGGATCCTTCTTTGGCAACCCAAGCTTGAACAGATTTGATAGTATCATCATTTACTACATAATCACCGCAAGAATCGCAGTAGAATACAGGGATTGGTACGCCCCATACACGTTGACGGGAAATTACCCAGTCCCCACGGTCCGCAATCATGTTATAGATGCGGTCATGGCCCCATTTAGGAATCCACTGTACCTGATTGTCGATAACGTCAAGGGCTGCTTTACGGTAACCGTCAACGGAAGAGAACCACTGTTCGGTGGCACGGTAGATTACCGGATTTTTACAACGCCAGCAGTGTGCGTATTGGTGACGCAACGTACCTTTATGCAATAAAGCACCGTTATGCGCTACGATTTTCAAGATAGGCACTTCGGCTTCGTGAATTTCTTTGCCGGCCAACGGTTCTTCCGTATCGCCGTAACGATCGTTATCTACAGCGGCCACATAGTTACCGGTAGCATTAACGAAAGAAAGGATTTCCGTGTTGATTTTGCCTTCTTTATTGTATTTTTGGAAAATCCCAAAGTCTTCTTCACCGTGTGCAGGAGCGGTATGAACGCAGCCGGTACCGGCTTCAAGTGTTACATGGTCACCCAATAATACTCTAACTTCGCGGTCAATGAACGGATGCCTGAAAGTAGCCAATTCCAAGTCGGAACCCGGGAAGGTTTTAACCACTTTGTAGTCTTCAACCTGAGCATCTTTCATAGCGGAGTCAACGAGTTCTACGGCCATCAAGTAGTATTCATCGCCAACCTGTACCCATGCATATTCAAGTTCAGGGTTTACGGAGATGGCCTGAGATGCAGGTAATGTCCAAGGTGTAGTTGTCCAGATTACAGCATAGGCTTTAGCCGGATCCACGCCTTCAGGCAACGTACGTTTTACTTCATCTACATACGCATATTTTACATAGATAGAGAAGGATTTCTTTTCATGGTATTCGATTTCCGCTTCAGCCAAGGCTGTTTCGCAGTGAGTACACCAGTAAACAGTTTTAAGACCTTTGTAGATGTATCCGCGTTTAGCCATTTCACCGAAGATACCAAGCTGTTTAACTTCAAACGCAGGTTTTAATGTCAAATACGGATCTTCAAAACGGCCGAGTACGCCGAAACGGATGAAGTCTTTTTTCTGTTCTTCCACGCACTGCAAAGCGTATTCTTTACATTTAGCGCGAAGATCAAGTGGACTCATTTCATGGCGGTTAAGGCCGGTGTTTTTGATGATGGCATGTTCGATTGGCAAACCATGCGTATCCCAGCCCGGAATATATGGAGTGTAAAAACCTTGCATGGTTTTATATTTCATGATGATATCTTTTAACGTTTTGTTAAGGGCATGACCGATATGAAGTTTGCCGTTTGCATACGGAGGTCCGTCATGCAAGACAAAGCTCTTATTGCCTTTTCTTAATTCCAAACGTTTTTCGTAGATTTTATTGTCTTCCCAAAATTTTAAATACTCAGGTTCGCATTTTGGCAAGTTGCCGCGCATAGGAAATTCCGTTGCAGGCAAATGCAAAGTTTTACCGTAATCCATAAATACTCTCCTCTCAACTAATAAAAAAAGCGCTCATCCCCGAAGGGACGAACGCGATAGTCCGTGGTACCACCCTACTGACTCATAAAGAGCCACTCACGCATATAACGGTGCTCACCGATAAAGTTAAAACTTCATATGCTCCCAAGTGATTCGTTATTTCTTCATTCACTGACCTCGCACCATCTGTCAGCTCGCTGAGAATTACCCGAAATAACCGTCTTTGTCATCGCATTCTATCATATGTATAAAACATTTTCTTATAACTAAAATATCCATAGCAAGTTGCTATGGTATTTTGCCTTAGCTAGAGTATAGAGAAGTACCTCCATTTTGTCAAGTCATTTCATATGCACTTTTTGTAAAAAAAGTGTATAATTAAAACATCTACTAACAAATTCAAAAGGAGGATTTATATGCTTGCTTGGCAACGCACTGTATACATTTGTTTCTTCGGCGCGTTCTTATCGGCCTTGGGGCTCAGCCAATTGGCGCCGCTATTACCGATTTATATGAACGAACTGGGCGTCACCACAACAAACGAGACAGCCTATTGGTCAGGCTTGGCGATGGGCATCACATATTTAGTCGTCGCATTAGTTTCTCCCTATTGGGGCCGCTTAGCCGACCGTAAAGGTCGCAAAATTTCCTTACTGCGAGCCAGTTTTGGGATGATGCTCTGTAATCTGCTCATGTGCTTCGTACAATCGCCATTGCAGCTTGTGTTAGTCCGATTTATACACGGTCTCGTGTCCGGCTTTTTCTCCGCTTCCATCATTCTCGTGGCGTCGGAAACACCGGAAGAAAAAACAGGTTGGGCCTTGTCGGTGCTGGCCTCGTCCAATTTGGCCGGTTCACTCATCGGTCCTTTAATCGGCGGTTACTTAGCCGATATGTTTGGCGTCCGTTTCTCTTTTTTCATCATTGCCTGCTTCTTAGGCGCCGCCTTTTTACTGGTGTTTTTCTTTGTTCACGAGTCCTTTACACCGGATCCAAACAAGGTGGCCCACAATTTTAAAGAGTTGCGTCAACAATTACCGAACTTCCATGAGCTGTTAATTGTAGCGGCCTCTACTTTTATTTATACACTCTCTCTGATGAGCTTGCAGCCGATTATTACGGTGTACTTGAGCGAAATTGTACCGCCTGATACACCACAACTCGCCTTATTGGCAGGACTCGTCTTTGCCTCAACCGGTTTTGCGCAAATGTTGAGCAGTTCCTATATAGGCAAATGGATAGATCGCATCGGTCCGCGGCCTATCCTCATTGGTTCGTTAATTTATGTAGCCCTCGTTACCATTCCGCAGGCCTATGTCACTTCGGCCTTGGAACTTGGTATCTTACGCTTTTTAACCGGGCTTGGGCTCGCCGGCTTATTACCGTCACTCAACACGTATATTTCCACTCATGCCCCTAAAACCGTTTCCGGCCAAGTCTTTTCCTATACCCAGACGACTCAGTTCTTGGGTTATTTCCTCGGCTCTGTGGGCGGTGCGCTCTTCATGGGGCAATTCGGCTTTACCGCCCTCTTCTGGGCTAGCGGTCTGCTATTCTTAGCCAACGCCATTTGGGTGTACTTTAAATTAAGATTATAATAATAGGCCAAGTACTGTTAAATATGGTCATCACATCTTTTGAATACTGCAAAATAAACTTGTCCCGTTGCCGGATGAGTTTATTTTTTTCTTTACCTAACAAATCATCATATACAGATGCATAGATATTTCAAAAAAAATAAAAAGCAGCAAACACTGCTTTTTATCTAAAGCGTACTATTAATTTCTGCCTTAAAGCTGTCTATCACTTTTTCATTACGGCGATAATATGTCCATTTGCCAAAGCGAGCGGACTCTAATAATCCGGCCCGTTGCATAAGGTCTAAATAATGGGACACGGCCGATTGCGAAATGCCTAATTTTTCTTGAATACTCCCTACACAGACTCCTCCTTTAAACGCGTCTTCCTCAGGCATATGAAATCCCTGGGGCGGGAAGTGCTTCGACGGTTCTTTTAACCATTGTAAAATTTTTAGGCGGCTTTCATTAGATAGTGCTTTAAAAATATCTTGTAATTCTTTATTACTCATAATTTTATTATATCTTAATTTTGAGATATGTCAATATATATTATCTAAGTATTTCGATGTGTCATCATCAGGATAAAACGAATTTATCGGGAACTATCCACTCAATACTATTTACTTTTCTCTCGAGCCAAAATAAATATTGTCGATAGTATAAGAACAAAACCGATAATATCGGTGGTTAAAAATTCACTGCCCAATAAAGCCCAGCCTAGTAGGGCTGCCGAAATCGGCTCTACCGAAGATAATACGGAACCTTTTACGGCACCAATGCGGCGTACCCCTTCCAAATAGGCATTGAAGGAAATAATCGTACCCAGCACAACCACATTAAAAAAAGGGCTTATAGGACAAAAAGTGTGTGTGGCTTTTTTAAATTAATCCCAATAAATTGGAAATTCCGTGGACATATGGAACTCATTCCAGACAATGGCATCGCCCCATTGGGGTAAGATATTATCAGGACGGTTATTCCGCATTATCCTACGGTAAGTAGCAGCGATTGTTTTATCTGTAGGCATACATTTTAATATTTCAGCAACAGGAAGCGGTCTAGGTGAGTGCTCGTAACACCACCAATAGACCGCTTTTAATCGTCTTTCTAAGGATAATCCTCTGTGGTCTCGTAACATCCCCCTAAGTTGCGCATTAACGCCTCCTTCCAGTCGATTGTTCGTTGTAGGTACGGTAATATCTACAAACGTCAGGTAGGTAAATAGAGTCTCATCTCTAATTAATCGTAAAAGTCCTGCCTCAGCTTTTAAGAGGCGTTCATGAGTAGCCCTTTTATTCCCATTTTCGTCAACTGTCATTTCACGTAAGAAGTCATCAAACTCTTCTCTCCAAGCTAATAATCCATCAATCCAAGTATAGGCATCATCTATCGATTGAATCTTAAATAAACGCTTTGCCAGTTCATATAAAGCCTTGCCGGCTATTGTTTTTGGTGCAGAAGTTGTATACCTTCTTACTTGCGCAAAAACGTGAAATAAACAACGTTGATGGTTACTTGTCGGCCACCTCTTTGCCAAGGCCTTAGCAAATCCGGATCCGCCATCTGAGATAACAACACGCGGAGGAGCAATACGGTCCATTAATGCTTGCCAAGCTCTAGAGTTCTCATATCTACATACATACCAGCCTAACACATGGTCCTTACTACAACAAATAAGTACACAGAGCTTACGCGTTAGGTATATGCCGTCAAAGTAAAGCACATCATATACTTCCTCAATCTTTGGTGGAAGGCACCATATGGACCAAAATTTAGCGGTTTTACGTCTAAATGTACGCCCGCCTCCAGGCATATCCTGCTGCATCTGTTTACTAAATAACCATTTCAAAAACAGCTTTAGATTATGACTATCGGTGTTAATATTGTTAGTGAAAGCGACTTTACAGTGCTTACAAAACCATCGCTGAGAACCGGATTTCAATATACCGTGTTTTATACATTTTCGACCACAATCAGGGCAAACTACTTGTTTAATATTAATCATCCTCCTATTTATGTTTTTATTTAGGAAGATATAATACCATTTTAGTCAGTAGTTATGTGGGTTCACGCATGTTTTTACACACACTTTTTGTCCACCCTTTATCTTTGTCAAAAAAAGATAAAAGTGCTATAAACCCAGTATCTATCTAGGTTTACAGCACTTTTTACACACACTTTTTGTCCTATAACTCTAATTTTATTTTTGAATTATGTTTGTCCTATAAGCCTATTTTTTAGAACCTTTTAACTTATATGTTACATACAAGAACAAAATCCAGAATGGAATGGCGATTACCGATGGTCGGAAGCTGTCCATTTGATACATAACGCCTACAACTACCAACAAGAATAAAATACAGAGGTAGTTAATCACCGGATAGAGCGGTGATTTGAATTTCAATTCATCAAGACGGCCTTCGCGAATGAAGGTACTGCGGAATTTCATGTGCGTAGCAATGATGACAAACCAGCTGATTACAAGACCGGCTACTACGAGTGCCAAGAGATGCATGAACACTTCGCCGGCTTGCGGATAGAGGTAGGTCGTCAACACGATGATTAACGCTAACCCGGATGAGAATAAGGTGCTGGCCAACGGCACACCGTGAACCGTTAAGTAACTGAAAATCTTAGGTGCATTACCTGCCTGCGCCAAACCGTACAGCATACGGGAGTTACTGTATAAAATACTGTTGAATACAGATAAAGCCGCTACAAGTACTACGAGGTTCAAAATGTTGGAAGCCGCGGGAATACCGATTTCTTCAAAGATTTGAACGAATGGGCTGGCTTCAAGACCAACTTTATCCCAAGGTGCCAAAGACATAAGCACAACCATGGTGCCAATGTAGAAGATTAAGATACGCAATAATAATTCATTAATTGCGGTTGGTAAGCTATTTTCAGGATTTTCCGCTTCGCCCGCTGTAATACCGATGAGGTCAACGCCGCCGAAGGAGAACATAACAACGGCCAAGGAGCAAAGGAAGCCCCACGAACCATTCGGGAAGAAACCGCCGTTATCCCATAAGTTATGGAAGTTATGCGGGAAGGATCCCATGGTGGTAAAAATAAGGTAAAAACCGAATAGAATCATGCTGACGATGGCGCCGATTTTGATGAAGGATGCCCAGAACTCAACTTCGCCGTAGGCCTTAACGTTGATTAAGTTAATGGCCGTGATGATGACAAGGCATATGAGCGTAGTCAGCCAATGCGGAATGTCCGGGAACCAATAGGCGAGGTACACGGCGATGGCCGCCAGTTCCGCCATGCCGGCGAGCATAAATAAGGTCCAATAATTCCAGCCGGCCAAGTAACCCATAAAGCCATTCCAATATTTGTTGGCAAAATGACTGAATGAACCCGATACCGGTTCGCGTACGGCCATTTCACCGAGCATGCGCATAACGAAGAAAATAAAAAGGCCTGCCAATGCATAGGATGCAATAATACCCGGTCCTACCAATTTGATCGTCGGTGCCGAGCCGTAAAACAGGCCGGTACCTACCGATGCGCCTAAGGCAATCATCTGCATGTGACGGTTTTTGAGACCACGTTTCATACTATGGTCATGACCTTGATTTGATTTTTCACTCATAAAAAATCCCCCTTTATGTTCGGCTCTTCAAAAATACTCAACTACCGTGTTACGCTGCCGAACCTCTTATATATATTCTCTAATGTTACGTTATATAGTCGTTTTTGGCAAGCTGTTTGTACAATTTTACGGGACAATTTTAAAAAAATTACTATAATTTCGAAAAATGTATAATAAATATAAAGGAATTTCATATGGTCGCATCGAATACATACAGTAAATTGCGTTTCTGCGCTTTAAAGGAGGCGGTTCATATGAAAGAATATGCTAGTGATTTAATTCGTAATGTGGCTGTTGTATCTCACGACGGTGCGGGCAAAACAGCATTGGTAGAATCTTTGCTTTTGGCTTGCGGCGCTGTTCAATCCGTCGGTAAAGGGCAAGACAACAAACATATTATGGATTTTGAACCTGAAGAAATTAAACGTAATGTTACTATTCAGCTTGGTATGGCACCATGTGAATGGAAGAATTATAAAATTAATTTCATTGATACGCCGGGTTATTCCGAATTCCATGGTGAAGTGCGCGCCGCATTGCGTGCTTCCGACGGCATGCTTATGGTACTCTCCGCCACGTCCGGTGTGGAAGTGGACACCATTCGCGCTTGGGATTACGGGGTAGAATTGCAGATGCCGCGCATGGCTTTTATTAACAAAATGGATATGGAAGGGGCCGACTTCTTCGGCACTCTTGAAAAAATGCACGATTTATTCGGCAAAGCCATCATGCCACTGCAGATTCCAATTGGCGAAGGTCCTGATTTTAAAGGTGTTGTTGACGTAGCAAAACGTACGGCTTATGTGTATGAAAACGGCAAGGTTACGGAAGTGCCGGTACCGGAAGAATTGTCTGCCAAAGTAGAAGAAATCCGTGAATTAACGGTAGAATCCGCTGCTGAAGGTGACGATACCTTATTGGAAAAATATTTAGACGGTCAAGAACTTACTTTGGAAGAAATTCGTCAAGGACTTCGCGAAGGTATGTTGACCGGCCGCGTATGTGCCGTTATGTGCGGCAGTGCCACTAATAATATCGGCATGGACCAAGTACTCGATCGTATGATTCGCTACATGCCGGATGCGTCTAAACGCGTTATGACCGCTGAAGATGTTGAGACAGGCGAAGAACGCGTTGTTCATGTGGATAAACCATTTACCGGTTTTGTATTTAAGACCGTTTTAGATCCGTTTGCCGGCAAACAGAGCTTTGTTCGTGTATTCTCCGGTGAATTAAAAGAAGGGGATAAACTCCTCAATATGAACCAAGGCGTAGAAGAAAAATGGGGTAAAATGTATACCCTCATCGGTAAGCAACAGGTTCCGGTTACGGAAGCTCGCGCCGGCGATATCGTTGTTATTCCTAAATTGGCTGTAACTAAGACCGGTGATACCTTTGCAACGCCTGCCTTCAAAGTTAAATATCGTCAGATTCGCTTCCCACAACCGCTCCATACGGTAGCTATGGTTCCTGAAAAGAAAGGGGAAGAAGAAAAATTAGCCAGTGCATTACAGCGCATTTCGGAAGAAGATCCGACTTGTGTAGTTGTTAAAGACGTAGAAGGGCGTCAGATGCAAGTTCGTTGCATGGGTGAAGTTCATTTGGATCATATCCTCACCAAGATGGAACGTAAATACGGCGTAAAAGCTAAATTGGAAAAACCGTATATTCCATATCGTGAAACGGTTCGCGGTCATGTAGAAGTAGAAGGCAAGCATAAGAAACAAAGCGGCGGTCATGGTCAGTACGGTCATGTTAAAATTGCTATTGAGCCATCCACGGAAAGTGATTTTGAATTTGTAGATAAAATCTTCGGCGGTGCGGTACCTAAGCAGTATATTCCGGCTGTAGAAAAAGGCGCTCGTGAAACATTGGAAAAAGGTTTATTGGCCGGCTATCCTATGATTGGTGTGAAGGTAACCTTATTAGACGGTTCTTACCATGCTGTTGACTCCTCGGAATTAGCATTTAAGGTAGCCGCTGCGCAAGCATTGAAGAAAGGCGTGCCACAGGCTAAACCGGTACTCTTGGAACCTGTTTACAATGTAAATGTGTTTGCACCGGATGCTTTCATGGGCGATATTATGGGCGATTTGAACAGTCGTCGCGGTCGTGTGCTCGGCATGGAACAGGGTGAACGTGAAGGCATTACAGTTGTTAAAGCACAGGTACCGTTTGCTGAAATGCTCGACTATGTAACTGTATTGCGCTCCATGACGCAAGGGCAAGGCGTTTTCAACATGGAATTCAATTCCTATGAGGAAGTGCCTCATAAAACAGCGGAAGCAATCATTGCTAAATTTGACGGTACCGCTGATGAAGAATAAAATACTATGTGATTTATAAATAAATGTTTGATTTATAAACAAATGCTTGATTTATAATTAAATGTTCAATACATAAATGGAAGCTTAGCAGTAGCTGAGCTTCCATTTATAGACATTAATTTACAGCTAATTGGTAATAAGAAGGCGTTTAAACAGATAAGAAGGGACATATTGTGATATTTGGTAATGTAAATGTAAATTATAACGGTCTCGGGTATTCGCCCGTGTTGGTACGCGTACTCGATTGGTTGAAGTCTACGGATTTTAAGCAGCTGCCATTGGGGCGTCATGACATTGACGGTGACAATATTTTTGCCATGCTGCAAGAAGTGACGACTAAAAAAATAGCAGATACGCGACCTGAATCACATAAGGACTATTTAGATGTTCAGTTCGTCATCGATGGGCAAGAAAAGATGGGCTTCTTACCGGATTATGGCATTGAAAAGGTAACAGAAGCACATCCGGACAGAGATTTGTATTTTTATGCTTCGGAAGTGACCGATGAAGGCTTTGTATTAGCCACGCCGGGGACATATGTTATTTTCTACCCGGAAGACATTCATCGACCATGCTGCGCCGTTAATGATGAGCCTGCCAAAGTATTAAAGATTGTGGTCAAAGTAGCTATGAAGTTATTGGCTTGATATGCTGTTTGTGATTGTAATCACTAACTTATTGGCTTGATAAGCAATTGGCGATTTGTTACAATAGCAGTAAATGAAGGACGACCGGCTTATGGCCGGTCGTTTTTAGTACTTTGATTCGAAGGATGAAAATATGGATAGAAAGTTTTTAGTCGGTATCGGCCTGACGCTCATGGGCGGTATTTTATGGGGATTATCGGGCGCCTCATCACAATTTTTGCAGCAACAACGCGGCATCACGCCGGAATGGTTATTGGTCGTACGCTTATTAATCTCCGGTGTTGTCACCGTTATGGCCGCATATTGGCAAGGGCACGGTAAGATTTTTGAAGTGTTTAAAACGCCAAAAGATGTGATTGGTGTTCTGGTGTTCGGTTTGCTCGGCATGGCCTTATGCCAATACGCCTACTTCCGCTCGATTTATTATGCCGGTGCGGGCATTGCCACCGTGTTACAGTACTTAGCGCCGATTATTATTGTGCTCTATATGGCCATTCGGTATTTGAAATTGCCTACTTGGGGCGAAACCATAAGCATCGTGTTGGCCACCATAGGGACGGCTATGATTGCGTTACAGGGTAAGTTGTCATTGGCCGGTATTGATGAAAAAGTCCTCTTTTGGGGTTTGCTTTCAGCCGTGGCGGTAGCTATCTACAGCGTTCAGCCGGTTTCGTTGTTGCGCCGTTACGGCACGGGTCCGATTGTCGGTTTTGCCATGTTGTTTTCGGGCATTATCATAACTCCTTGGGCTAAGCCGTTTGATGTGCCCGGTGAATGGGATATGTGGACATATATTGCTTTTTTTGAGTTATAGGACAAAAAGTGTGTGTAAAAAGTGCTGTAAACCTATATAGATACTGGGTTTATAGCACTTTTATCTTTTTTTGACAAAGATAAAGGGTGGACAAAAAGTGTGTGTAAAAACATGCGTGAACCCACATAACTACTGACTAAAATGGTATTATATCTTCCTAAATAAAAACATAAATAGGAGGATGATTAATATTAAACAAGTAGTTTGCCCTGATTGTGGTCGAAAATGTATAAAACACGGTATATTGAAATCCGGTTCTCAGCGATGGTTTTGTAAGCACTGTAAAGTCGCTTTCACTAACAAAATTAACACCGATAGTCATGATCTAAAGTTGTTTTTGAAGTGGTTATTTAGTAAACAGTTGCAGCAGGATATGCCTGGAGGAGGACGTACATTTAGACGTAAAACCGCTAAATTTTGGTCCATATGGTGCCTTCCACCAAAGATTGAGGAAGTATATGATGTGCTTTACTTTGACGGCATATACCTAACGCGTAAGCTCTGTGTACTTATTTGTTGTAGTAAGGACCATGTGTTAGGCTGGTATGTTTGTAGATATGAGAACTCTAGAGCTTGGCAGGCATTAATGGACCGTATTGCTCCTCCGCGTGTTGTTATCTCAGACGGCGGATCTGGATTTGCTAAGGCCTTAGCAAAGAGGTGGCCGACAAGTAACCATCAACGCTGCTTATTTCATGTTTTTGCACAAGTAAGAAGGTATACAACTTCTGCACCAAAAACAGTAGCCGGCAAGGCCTTATATGAACTAGCAAAGCGTTTATTTAAGATTCAATCGATAGATGATGCCTATACTTGGATTGATGGATTATTAGCTTGGAGAGAAGAGTTTGATGACTTCTTACGTGAAATGACAGTTGACGAAAATGGGAATAAAAGGGCTACTCATGAACGCCTCTTAAAAGCTGAGGCAGGACTTTTACGATTAATTAGAGATGAGACTCTATTTACCTACCTGACGTTTGTAGATATTACCGTACCTACAACGAACAATCGACTGGAAGGAGGCGTTAATGCGCAACTTAGGGGGATGTTACGAGACCACAGAGGATTATCCTTAGAAAGACGATTAAAAGCGGTCTATTGGTGGTGTTACGAGCACTCACCTAGACCGCTTCCTGTTGCTGAAATATTAAAATGTATGCCTACAGATAAAACAATCGCTGCTACTTACCGTAGGATAATGCGGAATAACCGTCCTGATAATATCTTACCCCAATGGGGCGATGCCATTGTCTGGAATGAGTTCCATATGTCCACGGAATTTCCAATTTATTGGGATTAATTTAAAAAAGCCACACACACTTTTTGTCCTATAAGCCAAACAAAAGAAGCTTTTTTGCACCTTCCAAAAAGTCTAACTTAATGGATTGCAAAAAGCTTCTTTTATATTATCCTCTTTTATTTATCTTAGTCTTCAATGCCATACATACGCTTTCTATATGCCTTATTACTCCGTACTATAGCACGATTTAAATTATCTAAATAAAGGTCAACAGCAGTTGCCAATAGCTCAATTCTTTCCTCAAAATCTGCTAAACGATCCGAATCCCACTGTAGTTCGTCACTCATTTCCTCAATATTAGTAAGTTGCATGTCAATTAAATTAGCCGTGAATATAATCCTTAAAAATGCCTCCTCCAAAGCTTTCATATCAACAATTGTCAGCATTTGCCGTTCTAACCATTCCCCTAACTCACCGACCAATTCTCCTATTGTTTTAAGATTAATTTCCAGAGGAATATTATTGCTTCTTAAGTCTTTACATACATCTTCTTGTTGTGTTAATTCATAGGCCCTTTCAGCATACATTTGAATCATTTCTTTATATAGCTTACAAATAAATAACCCTCTTACATTGTATACCGGTATATGCCCCTCTAAATCAAAAAACCTATTCTTTCCCATATAAGCCCCCTTTACTACATTCCCCCTAAAAAAATATAGCAATACAAATTAATCCAAATGATTAATCCATATTACTATATTTCTACGCATTTTAAAATTATCCTTCTCACCTAAATATTAGCTATTAATATACGCTCGAGGCGAGGTATTAAAGTGTCTTTTAAATGCCTTATAAAAATTACTGGTATTACTGTATCCCAGCATACCGGCAATCATTTCAACCGACAAATCAGTACCTCGAAGCAGTGACGCTGCTCTATCCATGCGATGGGCCGTCACAATTTCACTGAAGGACTGGCCCGTTTCCTGGCGAATCAAATTGGAAATATAATTCGGATGATACGCCAAATCAGCGGCCATTTGTTTCAACGAAACAGAAGCTACATGGGTGCTGATATATTGCATAATCTGATCGATGAGACTGCTCGAATTAACGCCATCTGTCACCTGTTGTTGCGCTTTCTGTTCACGAGCCACACCTAATAGTAGGGCCGCCACGAGGGACTGCAAAATAGCCTGTGTGTCCTCTTGTACTGTGGCAAATTCAAGCACCATTAATTCCAACAAACGACGCACATAGTGAGGCTTTTGAAAGTGCAGATGAATAAAGTTTTCAGAAAATTCATTATTCTGCGGCTCCAAGAAGAAATTAAATACCTTCTGATCAGCCGCCAAAATCGGAAAGAACGTCTTAAAGAACGTTTCTTTTTGAATCAAGACGCCGATAATTATAATCTCTTCCTTACTGTCCCCTTGAAGCGCATAACCCGTATAGGGCTGCCCGATATAGCATTCATTTTCCTTAACTTTAATATAGTTATCCTTCGTATAACTAAGTGCCCCATAATCACCTTGATAGGCAAAGTTTAAGAAAAAGAAGTCATGACGATGAAAGGCCTCTTCAATATGCTGACCTTTAAAAACGCAAATCATGATGGTTTCGTCTTCTTTGCCCGGCCATTGATAGGCTCGCTCCGGATGCGTGTCCCCGGATGATCTAAGCTTTGGCCAGTGTTCGGTAATAAAAGCATTGCCCAATTGAGTAAACGCCTCATTGAGCTCTTGCTGTTCCGCTGAGGTAGTATCTTCATTCGTAGTAGTGGATTCTCCCTTTATTGATTCAGGAGTTTCTTGTTTGACTACCACTGCCGCATCATCTTTTGCCATAGCCGTTGCCAACACAGTTTTCTTTGCTGACCCGACTTTCAGCGTGTCTAATTTAGACATTTCTGTTTCAGATGTTTCCTCTTTAGTAGCTATATTCCCTTTCACGGATACTGACTTCTGCTTATTCTTTTTTACCTTCTTATCCTGAAGTTTTTTATTTTGTTTTTTATTTTGTTTCTTCTTAGATTTTTTCTTCTTTTTATTATCCGTCTTCTTGGAAAGCTTCTTCTTAGCTTTCTTCAATTTATCTTTATCCTTGCGCTTTTTTGCCATAACAGATGCATAATACCTTTCTAGTTCTTCGTAATCTTCTTTTTAGTATATCATCAATCTTAAGATTTGCCACTATATATCTTACGTTTTACCGTCGTCAGTATGACGTAAGCCGATTATACTGTGGGTACAGCCAATCCGTTACCACTCTCGGCCGAAGATTATTTAACTATTTTTGAAAAATCCTATCGTTAATTTTCAATGCTAACGCACAACAAAAGGAGGACATATGACTGAACTTGAAAAATTAAACGCCGGTTTGCCTTATAATTTTATGGATCCCGAAGTAGACGCTCTTAAACTAAATGCCGTAAAAGGTTGTGAAGAGTTAAACTCCATCAGTGCCGCAGACTATGAAGCTCGTGAGACCGTAATCCGCAATTTATTTGGTAAAGTCGGCAAAAATCCGGTAATATTGCCTCGCTTTGTCTGTGATAACGGCAAAAACATTTTTGTCGGTGACAATTTTCTGATTAATTTCAACGGTGTTATTCTGGATATTGCGCCTGTTACCATTGGCGATAATGTTATGATTGGGCCGAACGCACTTATTATCACGGTCAATCACCCACTAAAAGCCAGCGAACGACGCAATCACATGGCTGTGGCCACACCGGTAACCATCGGTAATGATGTATGGATTGGTGGTAATGTAACAATTCTTCCCGGTGTAACTATCGGCGATAAAGCTGTCATCGCCGCCGGAGCCGTAGTAACCAAAGACGTGCCGTCTAATACCGTAGCCGGCGGTGTACCGGCTCGTGTAATTAAAGAATTGCCGGAAGAAGACCAATAGACAGATAAAAATTTAATTTTATGCATCAAAAATGCCGCATCGAACCCGATGCGGCATTTAGCATTTTATATTCAATCACGCTTTCATGCGTTCTATGATATTTACAAATTCTTCATAATTGGCAAGCCCATTCACAAGTGCCGCCTTTTCACCATATTCAATAAGACAGGTTGGCAAACTGTGAATATTCAAAGCGTGTC
This sequence comes from Veillonella sp. LMAG:90, assembly GCF_008679445.1. NCBI lineage: Bacteria > Bacillati > Bacillota > Negativicutes > Veillonellales > Veillonellaceae > Veillonella > Veillonella sp. LMAG:90. The sequence continues at coordinate 576,219 of NZ_NAND01000001.1, read as the reverse complement.
GCAAGCGGAGATCTTCTTCAAAGGCCTTGGCGGCACTGCCGTTTTCAAAATAGCGAAGAAATTCATCTGTATCTAAATCGGACGCCTTAGCTACCGCTACTAACTCATCGATTCGCGTAGTCTGTCGGGTCTCGACAATCGTCGCCCGTCGCAAGCGAAGCAAAAACTCATCAGCCTTCACGGGGTCACAAAGCTGAGCGGCCTTGTAGGCAATGCACAGCGGATAGGATGACCGGTGGTCCGCATCAAAGAGGTGAAACCCCTCCATATTAATGGGTAGCCCACCAATGCTTTCCTCGCTTTTATAAATCTGTGCCAACCGCTTATTATATACGCGAATCCCGTCTTCAGCCGGCAACGCCAATTCTTGCGGCAACATAAAATCGGCCACATCGCGCACCAGCCCACTCATTACATACTTAAAAACAAGCTCTTCGCCGAAATGGTTAGCCAATTTTTCATAAACCGGCTCTTGCTCATAGGAAAGACCCATCATCGGATCCGTAAAAGTTATAAGGATAATCTTTTTCATAGTATTCATCAGTATCGGTTACGGTCGATAAACTGACCACCCACCGACCACGCCTTAATATCATAAAATTTTATATAAATATTTTCTGTCGGAATATCGAGAACGTCCTGAAAGGCAGCCGTCATCTCGGCGCCGAAGTCACTAAAGCCGACATGAGCTTCATTACCGAAAAGGCTGGCTTCTATATAGGCAATTTTCTGCTGTCCGTCACCGCGAAGATAAAGTGACTGATTGGCTTCGAGACCAAACAATAAGTAATTTTCATTCAACCCCGGCACACGCTCAATAGCTTTGCCCATGCGCGATTTAATAACTGTCTCCTGTTCACGACTGACAGGTGTATTAACTTTCGCCATTACAAACGGCATTACTGCTCCCTCCATTCTTGTAGCTGTTCCAGAATACGGTCGGCAACTTCCTGATGTTTCATCTGATAGGTATGACCGGTTTTTTCAATAAAAATCAACTTATTTTCTGCAGCCGTTGGCATATGATTATTCAAATTGCGTAAAAACTCCGACGGATCGCCATCCGTAAAATTATCATAGGTGCCCACAAGTAACGCCCCCGTATGAGTAAGCTTCGCGGCTTGTGAAAAAACACCCTTCGGCGAGGTATGCACATTATTGAGTAATCCTGAAAATTGCCAATCCCACGCCGTATGAGCGATACATTCTACCCAGCCCATAAACGGAAACGGCAATCGTTTATCTCCATCACCACGCTCAACTTGGTCTTTAATCAATCGTTTTTCATAGTCTGTAACACCCGACATCATATACGTCAGGTTAGCGGGCGACAGTAAAAAGAACCGTTCTACGCGCTCATCATGATGGCGCGACAGATAATAGATAACCTTATTGGCTCCCAAGGAGTGGCCGGCCAAAATGATATGCTTATAACCGGCGTTCTCCGCAAAGGTCAGATAAGCATCAATATCTTCATCCGGATAGGCAAAACGCTCATTCCACGAGCCGATAAGTTCCTCTTTGCCCGTCTTCACATTGACGGTAGGAATTTCACCGAATGCATCATTTGTCTGGGCATAGATAAAATCAATGTTTCCACTATTAAGGGTATCCCCGATATTATAATAAAACGGATTGGAATAAAAATTACCGTGAATACCTGTGATGGCAATCATCACAGTATCTGACGTCCGCTTCTCTTCTTGACGGAAAAGAACGCCGTTTAGAACCACACCGCGCTTCGTCGGCACATCCAAACGAAACTTCATACATTATCACTCTTTCTAAAAATACACTGATGGAAGGATGAGGCGTAACAAGCATTACAGGAAATACACTTCGCCTCTAGAGCTTCACCGCTTTTCATTTTATTGGGTAAATCCGGTTCTCGCAAAAGGGGGCGAGACAAAGAAATCATTTCTATTTTAGTTTTATTTAGTATCTCTTCCATTGTATCGAGGCTTCGTAAACCACCGACCAAAATAATCGGCGTATCCACGGATTTGGCCAATGTATCGGCAAATTTCAAGAAATAGGCTTCGTTTTTATGTGGTCGAATACCGGCCACGGACGTACCATTACCACTTACCTCGATAGAATCGATACCGGCGTCGGCCAGTAAGCGGCACATAACCAAGCTTTCAGCTTCATCCAAACCGCCATAGGTAAAGTCACTGCTGTTAATTTTTGCCGTAATATGCAATTGTGGCGCTTTTTCACGAATACCGTTAATGATTTCCACCACCAAGCGGGTACGATTGGCAATACTGCCACCATATTCATCCGTTCTGTGATTGACAGCAGGCGATACAAAACGACTCAAAAAGAAGAAATGGGCCACATGAATTTGCACACCGTCAAAGCCCGCTTTAGCCGCACGGACACCGGCTTCAATAAATTGGTCGCGCACCATATGAATCTCTTCTATCGTCATATTATCCGGTTCAACCTGCTCAAAGCGACCGTTCGTTTCACGATAATAGGCACCAAGGGCTAACTGGGTAATCACCGGCACATCTTGGGCATGGATTACGTCGGTAAGTGTCTTATATTGCGGAATCAAGGCATCATCGGATAACCGCATCATCCCGTCAAAATAGTAATCATTGGCGGCCACGCTGGTAAACCCGGTAATAATGATACCAACACCACCTTTGGCCAACTCATCATAAATCTCATACGCTTTTTCCGTCACACTGCCGTCGCGATTAGCTAAACCTTCCCAAGTAGCGGAACGAACCAAACGATTTTTTGCTTTCAAATTTTTTAATTCAATTGTATTAAAAAGACTTTTCATTAATTTCACACTCCTTAGTATTATGAATTATATTAAATCACATTGATTTTTCTCTATATCTACATTATAATTATTTACAACATAAAAACAAGAAGGATGTTTTTTCTTCGTCAATATAAAAAGTATACTATGGAGGCTCTATGACACAAAAACCACTACCTAAAGATAAAAACATTTACGACACCGATTGTCCCATCCTGTATGCCATGGAGATAATCGGCCAAAAATGGAAACTTCCCATTCTTTGGTATATATGCGACGCCGAAAACCAAACACTTCGCTATAAGGAACTGGAGCGAAAAGTTGTCGGCATTACCGCCACAATGCTAACCAAATGTTTGCGCGAATTGGAACAAGATAGGCTGATATCAAGAAAACAGTACAATACCATTCCACCAACCGTTGAGTATTCAATTGCGGAACGGGGCAAGCTATTGATGCCCGCCCTCCAATCCATATATGATTGGGGCGAATCCCAGATGAACGAAAAAGAATAAACAAAAACAGGTTCTATAATTTATTTTGGGGCGCTAAAGAGAAACGCTAGTTGCGTGTCCTCTTGGCGCCTACTTTTTTTGCACAAAAAAGACATATTGAATAAAATCCGATACAATAAAGGTGCTAACAATTAACGAAAGGATGTTTATTCAATATGTCTAGTCTTAATTATATAGGAAAAATGCTCGGAATAAAAGATTCACATATCCAAAATATGAGAGAAACTTCAGAAGAATATGTATTACATGTGATGGTACCGGTAAAACCTCATGTTTGTCCTAATTGCCATAAGGAAACAACTCGTATAAAAGGCTACACACATCGCACAATCCGCCACACTACAACCAATGAAAAGCCGATTCGCCTTATCTATCGTCAACGCCGGTATAGCTGCACTTGCGGACGCACGTTTAATGAAAAAACAGAATTCTCTACACGCTATCTTAGGACTACGCCCCGACTACGAGAAGTGGTCATTACTGAATTGTCAGAGGTAAAATCTCTAACAGCAGTTGCTAGATATTGTCATATTAGCGTAACTCAAGTTATTCGCATTTTTAAGGAAATTAACTATAGCCGACCCAAGACATTACCTGCGGTATTATCTATTGACGAATTTAAAGGCAATGCAGCCGGCCAAAAATACCAGGTCATCCTTACCGATCCTAATGACCATAAAATACTGGATATTCTGCCTAAACGAGATACGGTCAAGTTAATACAGTACTTTTTGCAATTCCCAAGACACGTACGAAACAACGTAAAATACATCACAATGGACATGTCCCTCCAATTCCGCTCCGTCATGAAGCAATGCTTCCCTAAAGCTCATATTGTTGCTGACAGATTCCACTTAATCCGGCTGGTGACCTTTGCCCTTGAGCGAGTGCGTAAAGCTGAGCAAAATACCTTAACTAATGCAAGCCGAACCTTCAAAACGAATAAGCGAATATTGACTAAACATTTTAAGGATTTAACTGACAATGAATATGCAAAACTTATGGATATGTTTCACTATTCATCGAGATTACACCGTGCCTATATGCTAAAATATGCCTTCCATACAGTGTTGAAATTTAAACGGAGGCCCGATATTCTAAGGTCCATAAATGAATGGCTTTCATTAGTTTTTGACTCTGAACTACCTGAATTTCAATCCCTCTTAAAAACGTTCTCCTCTTGGAGCGACGAAATTATTAATGCCTTAACCTTACCATATTCAAATGGCTTTACCGAGGGTTGCAATAACAAAATTAAAGTTTTAAAACGTTGCTCTTTTGGGATACGGAACTTCCACTACTTCCGTAACCGGATTTTATTCATCAATGCAAGAAAAGGACACGCAACAGTTACGTCGCATGTCCTTCCTCAAAGTGCATAGACTCTTTAGCGCCCCAAAATTTGACAAAGAGCCCAAAAACAGAAGACGGTTATGTCGGTAAAATTTACCGATATAACCGTCTTCTGTATAATTCCCCCGATCCATGTTAAAACACGGATACTATTTAATTAAAAGTCCCCGTTGCCCGTGGCTCTCACCCCACCAAGCAACTTTTTATTTACCGGCGGCTCTCACCCCGCCCGTATCTCTCTTGTAGTTACGCTCTCTGCTCACTCAAAGTCCCCTCGTAACTCTCTCTCTTTAACAGTTCAATGACTGTTGAACTTCCCTTGACTGAAATCATTATACGTTCTTTTGTCTTCTGTGGCTAATATATACAGAAAACGGTTAGCTATAGTTTAAACCTATATCTAACCGTTACGGTTTGTGTCCTGATCAAACACTTTGCGTATTCTTTTTAAGTGCTTCAATATAATTGCGACAATATTTACCGGCCGCTACCTTATTATGCAAAATATAGCCGATTTCAATTTTTTCATCCACATCAAGCGGAGTAGCCAAAATATTAGGGCCGTTCAGTTTCTCACTGATAATACCGGAACAAATCGTATAACCGTCAAGCCCGATTAAGAGATTAAACAATGTCGCTCTATCACACACCACAATATCTTTGGCACTGTCACAGGTGCTCAAAATTTCTTCTGAAAAATAGAAGGAATTATGCTCCCCCTGTTCGTAGGAAAGTCGTGGAAACGGTGCCAAATCCTCCAAGGTAACCTTCTCTTTAGATGCCAAAGGGCTAAAAGAGCTTATAAATACATGAGGCCTTGCCGTAAACAATGGATGGAAGGTTAAATCATGTCGTTTAAACTCTTTGCGTAAAACCGTTTCATTGAACTCATTAAGGTACAAAATACCGATTTCACTGCGAAGTCGCGCTACGTCTTCAATAATTTCATAGGTCTGTGTTTCACGAATACGGAAATCATATTCATCGCCACCATAGGCTTTTAAAACATCTACGAAGGCTTCCACAGCAAACGAATAATGCTGCGTAGATACGCAAAATTGATGCTTAACCGGCGTTTGTCCGAAATATTTTTCTTCAATCAGATTTGTCTGCTCAATTACCTGACGGGCATAGCCGAGGAACTCTTCCCCTTCCGTTGAAACGATGACGCCCTTATTGGTGCGGGAGAAAATGGTAATCCCCAATTCCTGCTCCAATTCCTTAATAGCCGCCGTCAAGCTCGGCTGAGCGATGAATAATTCTTTCGCCGCCTTATTAATGGACCCTTGCTTGGCCACGGTTACAATGTATTTTAACTGTAATAAAGTCATATATCCTCTTACCTCTATATTTCACTTCAAGTCAAAAGCTTTTTAACTAAAAAATATCTATTTTTACAAATTTATAGCAGAATATGCCTGAATCTTTAGTGCTAAATTTTTAGTCTTCAAACCTCTATTCTTACTATAAAGCAAAACAAAAAGGACTGCAAGCACTCGGAAGTGTTTGCAGTCCGTATAGGTCAGTTGATTACGCTACATTTCGGTTGATTAAGCCACGCTACGTCTGGGCTGATTAAGCCACACTACGTTTGGAACGAAGAGCACGAGGCACAATATTGAAGGCCAATTGGTAAACAATGTAGCCGATAATAATAGCAATCGTACCGCCGATCATAGGGCCTTCACCGGACGCATAAATTGCGTATACGGAGTAAGCAATCGCTACGATGCTCAAACCGAAAATGCTGCGACGAGTGAATTTGGAAGCACCTTCAACTTTTAATAATTTATTAACAGCAATACAGCAGAGAATGTAAGGGAATACATTCGTAACTACTGCCAAGTTAACGAGGTTTTCAAACTGACGGCTCAAGGATTCGTTCATGGTCATGAAGGCCAAGAGAGACTGAATCGTCAAGAGAATCAACAAACCACGTACAGGTGCGTCAGCTTTGTTTACACGGCTGAATACTTTAGGGAACAAGCCTGCATCGGCAGAGCTTTTGAACACACGAGATAAAGTGAACTGCCAGCAAAGGATAGCACCGCAGCAAGAGATTACCATAGCAGCCATAACAATCTGGCCAACAGTTTCATTGAACATCTGCGCGAACACCATACCGAATGGTGCCGTTGAGTTCAATAAATCAACATTTGGTACAATCCCTGCCATAATATTAGTAGACAATACATAAATCACCGCTACTGCTAATGTGCCAAAGAATGTTGCAATTGGTACGTTTTTCTTTGGATTTTCTACAGCATCCATGTTAGCTGCTGCGGACTCAAAGCCCAAGAAACCCCAAAGAGTTAATGCGATGGATTCGCTAACTGCATCAAAGAAAGGCAGTTGGTTCGGATTCCATACAGCTGTGTACATATTTGGGTCAAACCAGAACCAGCCGAATACGCTGATGAACAATACAGGGATGATAGCCCCCCAAACAGTGATATTACTTATACGACCGGTTTTGGCATTACCGCCGAAGTTAAGAACGGCAGCTAACCAAAGAAGCACGATAGTGGCTAAACTCATCTGTACCGGCGTCAAGGTTAAATTAAATAAAACAGCTGCGTAGCCTACTGCGGAAATCGCAATCGCTACGTTTGCAATTACAAGTGAAATGGCATAAGCATAGTTTGCCATAAAATGTCCGGTTCTGCCGAAAGAATACTCTGCATAGCCGCCAAGTCCACCGGTTTTCGTTGTGAACATGCCGCACTGTGCGAAAATGTGGGCCAATACTAAGGACCCTACGGCTGTAATCAGCCAAGACAAAACGGAAATAGTTCCTACTTCTGCAAGTTTAGTAGGCAACATAATAATCCCAGCACCCATCATATTTGCTGCAACGAGGGTCGTAAGCTGGAATACAGACATTTTTTTAGCGGTGGTTTTCATGTATCAATCCCCTTTCTAATGTAGCTCAACATCTACAACTTAATAATCAGTGACCGCTATCGATACCAGTCCTTGCGGTTGTGCGTGGATGTGGTATCGTATGAAACGTATTTCTCTTTATTTTATTTGACGACTTATTCTAACATCTATTGACAATTAATGAAAGTCTTTTTTTCAATAAAAAAGGTCCACGAAAGCTAGTCGCCATCAATGGCGGCCCGTGTTTTTCATGGTGCAATTCTCAAAGTGGGCATTATACCTAACTTTTTAAAAATTTTACGCAAAATTTACCCCATTGGCGGACAAAAAATATTACACGAATTGAATAAAAATATATAAACTCTATAATATAAACGAGGAGAATTCATTTGAACCATAAAAAGTTTCAATTTTAGTCTATTTTTTCCTATGCCGATTAGGTATTTTAAGGGCCTATTCCGAATTAATTATGATTTTTTTCGAACTAAAACAGGGTGTGTCTACTGTGCACAGACACACAAAATATATCCGTCATTGAATTTCAAATCCAGGCCCTTGTCGAATGACAGTGAACACTTTAACGCGCACTTTTACCGCCTAAAAATTACACAAACCGTTAACGACATTAACAACGAAGCGTTAAAGGACGGCGGGTAGTCCAGGCACAAATTAACAGTCTGTTAATTTCCTACCTGCAATTCATATTCCCTTGCAATCTCATCTTCCGACGCCTGCATGGCGGCCAGGGTTTTACTTAAAAGCTCATCCAGTTCCCAGCCGAGCCGTTCAGCACCGTTTTTGATGACATCACGAGAGCAACCGGCAGCGAATTTCTTATCTTTGAATTTCTTCTTCAGACTCTTAAGTTCCATATCCTTCGTTGATTTGGAAGGGCGCATCAAAGCAGCAGCAGCACCGATCAAACCGGTCAATTCATCGGCCGCATAGAGCACGTTTTCCATCAATTCTTTTGGTTCCAAATCGATGCAGATACCATAACCGTGACAACAGATAGAATAAATTTCATCGTCAGCTACGCCCGCTTCTTTTAAAAGCTCCTGTGCTTTAACACAATGCTCTTCCGGATACATTTCAAAGTCCACGTCATGCAAAAGGCCTACTTGAGCCCAATAATCCGCTTCTTCACCAAAACCAAGCTCATTGGCGTACCAACGCATCACCGCTTCCACGGTTAAGGCATGTTGAATATGAAACGGTTCTTTATTATATGTTTTCAATAATGCCAAGGCATTTTCTCTTGTTAATGACGGTGTATGCATACCCATCCCTCCCTCAATTCTCATAGTTGCAAAGTCTATCCCGGTTGTCTTAAACACACGGTCTATCGACAAATTTTCGGTATCACGGCCGACTGCCGACACTTCCGGTGTCACGCCATTCACCTGAACCGATATAAAATAAAATGCATACCAAAAGTCTAATTATCTTTTTGGTATGCACTATATAGTATAACATGATTTGACGGACCTGTAAAAAAAGCCGCTTTAAACACTTAGTGGAAATTAGCCGCTAAAGCGCTTATCGCCTCATTGGCAGCCCCTTAGATTCTTATAGAATCAAGCTGTGCTGCCCATTTAGCCAATTGTGCTTCTTCTTCGGCCACTTGAGCCGCCCCGTTTTTACGTTGACGGGCTACACATTCAGGCGCTGTGCCGCTGTAATTTTTACGACCGGCCACACAGGCTTCAATGGTAATTGCATCAAGAATATCGGCTTCGAATACAGGGGAGATTTTTTTGAAATCTTCCACGGTCAAATCCAATAAAACACAATGATTCTGAATGCAATGCTGCACCGCTTCACCGACGATAGCATGGGCTTCGCGGAACGGTACACCTTTTTTGGCCAAGTAATCGGCCATATCCGTAGCATTAGAGAAATCGTTAGCTAAGACGGAATAGGTGCGTTCACCGTTAACGGTCATCTGACGAAGCATATCCGCCATAATCGACAAGGCAAATTGCAAGGTATCGATAGCATCAAAAATACCTTCCTTATCTTCCTGCATATCCTTATTATAGGTAAGCGGCAAGCCTTTCATGGTTGTCAAAAGGCCCAATAAATGGCCGTAAATACGGCCCGTTTTACCGCGTACAAGTTCACATACATCAGGATTCTTTTTCTGCGGCATAATGCTGGAACCGGTGCAATGCGCATCATCGAGCTCAATAAAACCGAATTCCGTGCTGGACCACATAATCATCTCTTCGCTGAGACGACTCAAATGCATCATAGTCGTAGCGGCAAAATGTAAAAATTCCAGCACATAATCGCGGTCACTCACCGCATCCATACTGTTTTCGTAAATCTTGCTAAACGCCAAGAGTTCCTGTGTGTAGCTTTGGTCGATTGGATACGTTGTACCCGCCAACGCACCGGCGCCCAAAGGCATTACATCAGCATGCTTATAAATGAGCGGTAAGTGATCAAAATCACGACCAAACATGGAGAAATAGGCCATCATATGATGGGCAAAAAGTACCGGCTGCGCCCGCTGTAAGTGCGTATAGCCCGGCATAATTACGTCTTGGTGCTTTTCAGCCACTTCAAGGAGCGCTTTTTGCAAATTGACCAACAATTCACCCATGTGAACTACGGTCTTACGCACATACATATGCAAATCAACAGCTACTTGGTCGTTACGGCTACGGCCCGTATGAAGGCGACCGCCCGCTTCACCGATGGCATCAGTTAAGCGCTTTTCAATATTCATATGAATATCTTCAAGAGCCACGGAGAAGTCAAACGTGCCCGCTTCAATCTGTTTCAAAATATCGTTTAAACCGGCCACGATTGCATCGCAATCGGCCTGAGAGATAATTCCCTGTTTCGCCAGCATTGTCGCATGTGCTTTACTGCCGGTAATATCTTCCGCATACATCCGGGCATCAAAAGCGATAGAGGACGTGAAGTCCTCTACCGCTTTGTCAGTACCCTTTGTAAAACGGCCACCCCAAAGTTTAGCCATTTATTTACCTGCCTTTTCTTTCATTAAAGCATTAATTTTAAGTGGCAAGCCGAAGAGATTAATAAATCCTTCTGCGTCTGCCTGATTATATACATCATCTTCTTCGAAGGTTACAAATTCCTGATTGTATAAGGAATAAGGTGATGTTGCACCGGCGCTGATGATGTTACCTTTGTATAATTTTAAGTTAATAGTACCGGTTACGGTTTTCTGCGTTTCATCTACGAACGCCTGTAACGCCGCCATCAATGGTGCAAACCACATACCGTCATATACGAGCTCTGCATATTTATTAGCTACCAATTCTTTATAGTGGTAAGTCGCTCTGTCGAGGCAAAGGTATTCCAATTCACGATGCGCATACATGATGATAGCGCCACCCGGATTTTCATACACGCCACGAGATTTCATACCTACCAAACGGTTTTCTACAATATCAACGATACCCACACCGTTAGCGGCACCCAATTCGTTCAAAGTCTGCAACAATTCAAGCGGAGTGCCTGTTTTACCATTAACAGCTACCGGTACGCCTTCCTTGAAATCGATGGATACCATGGTTGGTGTGTCAGGTGCTTCTTCCGGAGATTTGCAAACTAAATGCACATCATCTTTAGGTGCATTAGCCGGATCTTCAAGATCGCCCCCTTCATGGGACAAATGCCATACGTTCTGATCCATGCTATATGGATGAGATTTAGTGGCAACTACCGGAATATCGTGTTTAGCAGCGAATTCCATGCAGTCTTCACGGGATTTGAGCTCCCATTCACGCCATGGGGCAATAATTTTAGTATTAGGCGCCAATGCTTTAATAGTCAATTCAAAACGAACTTGGTCATTACCTTTACCGGTTGCACCGTGCGCAATAGCGTCGGCCCCTTCGGCTTTAGCTACTTCTACTAATTTCTTGGCAATCAACGGACGAGCGAAGGAAGTACCTAATAAATATTTACCTTCGTATACGGCGCCGGCTTTAACGGTCGGCCAAATGTAATCGGCTACGAATTCTTCTTGAACATCAAGAATATACGCTTTGGAAGCACCGGATTTGATGGCTTTCTTTTCAACCGCATCATAATCTTCAGGTTGTCCCAAGTTACAGCATACAGCGATTACTTCACAGCCGTAGTTTTCTTTTAACCACGGAATAATTACGGATGTATCAAGACCGCCGGAATAGGCTAATACTACTTTTTTAATATCACTCATTATAAACACCTCTTTGAATAATCAGTTACTTACGTTCTTGTCTTTCATGTGTAACATTATACATAGTTGTGAATATTAATGCAAGTATTTTTGTAAAAAAATACAGAACTTTTTTATTTTTTTACATCATATTGTATTAAGCCATAGGTTTCACCGGCCACCGATGAGAAATGATGCGTCCCTACCGTTGCTTTAAGACCGCTAACGGCACCCAGTACAAATGCGGCGGTACGCAAAGAATATTCCTCGCCCGGTGGGTAGCCCAAAGTCTGCAAAACACGCGGTTGTTGGTCACCCAACGCATACATAACATTAATATTGGTATCGAGGTTTTTATCACGACCGTTTACCCAATGGTTCGGCAACAAATTGGCACTGCCGATAACAGCTACCTGTCGCCCCGACGCTTCGGCCGCCAATTGAACGACTTTACCGAACGTGTATAATTCCTCATAACTTAAGCGGCCCATGGTAAGGCGCACAATCTGCTTATTCCCCAACCCCTGTTCGGCCAGGAAATGGAGCGGAATTGTAGCCGTATGATGCAAAAAATAGTCATCCGTCGAAATAATCGGCAAACTGTCCAAAATACTGGTCAACGGAATGCCCATGCGTTCGCTTGATTTACGCAAAGCCGCGTTAAATGTACTATCCGTCTCCATACCAACCGTAAAGGTAGTACCATTGGCCAAAGGAATAGCACCGCGCAAACGGGCTTGCGGACTGTAGCCGATAGCATCATTTAAAGTCAACTGATAGCGACTCAATATTAAAATCGTTTGCGGCTTGCTGGCCTTTATGGCTGCTGCCGCTTGCTCCATAGCGCCAATCACTTCATTATAAGCACTGCGATCAGTCGCTACCGCTTCATAATATCGAAGAGGCGCCGGCCAATAGGAAACACTAACAATACGTCCCTTCATCGAAACCTCCTTATAAAACTATAATAGTATTTATTTTATTTGGTTAATTGTAAACTGAAATTGAACATATAAAAAATCCATAGTGAATACCGATTTGTGTTATGATTAAGGTGTCTAATCTAAAATCTTTTACACGAGGTATCGATATCACTATGGACTCTATTAATCATAACACATCATTACGTACAAACAAACACTTATCTTATGAAGAACGCTTTTTTATTGAAAAACAATTACAAGCAGGTGTATCAAAAACAGCGATTGCTAATGTATTAGGCCGTTCTCGTACAACGATTCAAAGTGAGATACAGCGCGGTTCTGTAGAACAAATTAAAGCCGGTAAACGAGTTTTAATGTACTTGGCAGATTATGGACAACTTAACTATGAGAAAACCCGTCAGGGCTCCTTCAACACTCGTAAAGCCGGTATTATTTCCCCGTTTCTTACGTGGGTAGAAGAGCAGGTATTAGTCCATAAATGGTCACTTGATGCTGCTGTAGGCTACGCCTTGCGTAAGTGCTTGTTTGTACGTAATGAAATGGTGTCTACCAAAACTTTATATAACTATCTACATGAAGGTCTTCTCCGTATTAAGCCTATGGATTTACCGTTAGTATTACGTCGTTCTACGCGTAAATCTAATACGCGTAAACACAAGAAAAACCTTGGTAAATCTATTGATCTACGCGATGAGTCTATTCTGACTCGTGAAGAGTTTGGTCATTGGGAACTTGATACTGTACGTGGCATTAAAGATAAGCATGATGAAGTGATTATTTCCCTATTGGAACGTAAAACACGTGCTTATGTAACATTGCGTTCTCCGTCAGCTAAAGCAGCTGATATTAAAAATACGCTAGAGAGCTGGTTACTAAGCTTCAGTACTCATGACTCACTACAGCAACTCTGCAAGACAATTACGGCCGATAATGGCCTTGAATTTTCATCTATTGCTGAGTTAGAAACAGAGTATTTACAAGTCTTTTTTGCTCATCCATATGCAGCTTGGGAGCGTGGTTCTAATGAACGGCACAACGGTTTATTACGCCGTATTATTCCCAAAGGAACTGCCATTCGTGATGTTTCAGAAGCAACACTTCGACGTGCTACCGATTGGTGTAATGCACTGCCACGCAAAATTCTGAACTACCGGACACCACAAGAAGCCTTCATTGAAGAAGTTAATAAGTTACTGGGTTTTTAAAAGTGTTCAATTTCATATTGCAATTTACTATTTATTTTATTTATTATATTTTACTATGAATAAGTGTAAAAATCACTAGCTATTTTTGTCACTTATGGTATGATAGAGCCATGAAACTATTATTTAAATTATTAATCACTATCATCGTATTGGGGCTCGGTTTATACTGGTTTGCCGGCTATACGCCAAACGAAACCGGCCAGCAACGCAGCCCTTACACGGTGAAAGAACAGACCTTAGAGTCCACCGAAGACCAAATGAGCCGTACCGCTCGTATCAATCGTTTATTCCACTTCAAAGAGGCCGTTGAAACGGCTCTTGATCAACGAGTGCCTGACAATCAACGCGTGAAAGGAGACGAAATCAGCCAGAACTTAAAGGATGCGTTGGTAGCCACGGAAGATAAACGATACTATGAACACGGTGCCATTGATCTTTTCGGCATCGGTCGCGCCTTTTACACGAATGTAACGGCCGGTCGCACCGTTGAAGGTGGCAGTACAATCACGCAACAACTGGTAAAAAACCTCTTTTTATCCTCCAAGCGTATCATGTCACGTAAAGTGGAAGAAGTGATTTTGGCATACCTCATGGAATTGTATTACACCAAAGACGAAATCTTAACGATGTATCTTAATACTATTTATTACGGCAATAACTATTACGGCATCGAGCAAGCTGCCAAAGGCTATTTTGACACCACCCCGGCTAAACTCACTTTAGGCCAAGCAGCATTACTGGCCGGCATGCCGCAAGCACCATCCTATTATAATCCGGTGACGAATTATAAAGGCGCTAAAGAGCGGCAACGCACGGTTCTTACTTTGATGACACAGCAGGGCTTAATCACTAACCGCGAAGCGGATAAGGCGTATTATTCCAATTTAAATTTACAGCAAACACCGGCAACAGATGATGAAGTTGCGGAAGCGGCGCCATCGAGTGAATCCGGCAGCAAGGACGACAATACTTCCGATGAATCCTCATCGTCCCGCAGCTCTAAATCTAACAAATCAAGCAGCCATCATTCCTCTGCATCTACGAAGTTTTCTATTGATGAATAATGTCGGTCTGCTTCTACGGACTGCGCTTTAATCGCCGCCAATAAAATCAACTAAAAACCGCCTGTCCGATGCATTCTTTAACGAGATGTATCAAACAGGCGGTTATTTTTTACCCGTACAAACCATCATTCTTGTGTAATTTGCACTTTAGTGCATTTTTTAGAAGCTCGGTCATATGTATACAAACCCGAGTGAGTGATATGTGCCGCTTGTAACAGTTCTAAAATTCGCTCCAAGTCCGAATGAGCACACAGAATACAAAGACCGCACATATTATGCAATGCCGGCGGGGTCGGAATGAGTTGCAATTTAATCCCTTCCGCTTGCAACATTTTTTCCGCCTTATAGGCAAAATAATAATTTGTAAATACTATTAAGTTTTCCATAATCGGCCTTTCTCGTATCGGGGCAATGCCACACTACAAGGTTACCATGGGCTCTGTGAGCATCGCTTCCGTAATGGCATAAAGATTAGTAATGGAGCCGACAACTACTTTTTCCTTCAGTCCGTAAAAATCAAGGCAAATACCGCAAGCAGCAATGTCGACGCCGGCTTCAACCAAGTTCTTCAAGTTTTCAAGATGTGGTGATTCTTCCGTCACCATTTTTACACCGCTGTTAATAAAATAGATTTTAGACGGTTTTACATCCGATTCCGCTAGGCAAAACATAAATGTTTTCATCAAAGTGCGGCCTAATTCTTCATTGCCTTCGCCCAGATAATCTTTGGTAATTAAAAGAACTTTGCCACCAAAGTTTGGCGATGAAACAGATGCTGCCGGACTCTTTGGAGCCTCCGAAGCGACCTCTGTGACCGAAGCCTTGGTTGCTGAAGCTTCAGGGGACACTGTGGCGACTTGTGTACCGGCCGGCACCATAGTTAGATAATGTGTGTTCCCACCAGTCGCTACGGTTACTTCACACTGTCTGGACTTACCAAACTTGGTCACATTATCACGACTGACCTCATTATCTACAAGAGTTGTAATAACTGCTCCGGGGTGCTCTTCCATAGCTTTCTTCGTCGCAATCACCGGCATTGGGCATAAAGAACCGCGCATATCAACGACTACACTGCCCTGTACCAGCCACTCTTTTTTCACATCGTTCGGTACTTCCGTCATAGAGCGTAAATCAGCTCCATAGACCGCCTTCACTTCATCGGACATAAACGTCAAAATCTCCTCTCGCTACCACCTTGCCAATCTGCTTAGCCGCGTGAACACCGGCTTGGTGCAAGGATTTAACCAACTCTTCCGCCTCTGACAGGGGCACAGCCAATAACAAGCCACCTGACGTTTGCGGATCAAAACAAATATCACTCCACACAGATTCCAATTCAACTAAACCGGACACAGCCGTAATCGCTTTACGATTGCCGTAGGTAGCCGCCGGCACCAGACCCATCTCGGCCGCTTCGACTACATGAGGAAACAGCGGCAACGCTGTCGTATCAATTTCCAACGATACATCGCTGCCACTTGCCATTTCAGAGCCATGCCCCATCAAGCTAAAGCCTGTAATATCCGTACAGGCATGAACCGTAAAGTTTTTAGCTACTTCACAGGCCAGTTTGTTGAGCATACTCATGCTCGCCATAGCCGCCTGAGTTCCCTCGGGAAAGAGGTCTCCCTTTAAGGCCGTACTCATAATCCCCGTACCTAGCGCCTTAGTTAGAACCAGCGCATCGCCCACTCGGGCGCCGCGATTCCGCCAAACCTTATTTGGCTGTACCTGACCGGTCACGGCGAGTCCAAAGATGGGCGTTTCATTTTCTATACTGTGCCCGCCCAATACAACTACACCGGCTTCTTCAAGCGTTGCCATGGCTCCCTTTAACACATCCGTTAAGGCGCCCGCTTCCACAAGAGGCACCGGAAAGCCTACAATGTTCAAAGCCGTCAAAGGGCGTCCACCCATAGCATAAACATCACTCAAGCTATTGGCCGCTGCAATGCGCCCAAACGTATACGGATCGTCTACGACGGGCGTGAAAAAATCGACGGTCTGCACTAAACCAACCTCTTCGTTTAGCACATATACGCCCGC
Organism: Veillonella sp. LMAG:90; assembly: GCF_008679445.1. Classification (NCBI taxonomy): domain Bacteria; kingdom Bacillati; phylum Bacillota; class Negativicutes; order Veillonellales; family Veillonellaceae; genus Veillonella; species Veillonella sp. LMAG:90. The sequence goes on along the minus strand of NZ_NAND01000001.1, from coordinate 559,247 downwards.
ATCTTCGGCGCCCCCCATAGCCGTCAAAACATGGTCATTCGTAGGAAATTGAACCGATTTGAGTACAGCGTCTAATATATGGGGTCCTATTTTACAAGCGCACCCGCCCTTGGCGGCATACGGTGTTAACTTAATCAACCGTATCGCCTCCTGCCGTATTAGCCGGGGAGCTTACACTCACATCTGCTTGTGCCGCCACTTTTGCCTGAGAAGCCGCTTCTTTTTTAGCTGCCTCGGCCGCCTCCGCTTCAGCTGAACGAATCACAATCTTTTTAACCGCTTTTTCAAATTTAGAGCGCGATAACATCACTTGATGACCGCAACCGCGACAAACAATCGTAAAATCTGTACCAATACGCTTAACTTCCCACTCCGCACTTCCACAAGGATGGGACTTTTTCATTTTTACCACATCGCCTACATAATATCGTACAAATGCCATTGCATGTCTCCCTTCTTCGATTCACAATCAATCAATTCAAATTAAGTCTGATAACAGTACGGACGCTTACTAATTCTATCCTAATATATTTATTATATACCATTTAGAGTTCCCTGCCGAATACATTATATGCAAAACAACGTATTATTTTGCTAAAAAATACTTTCAAACGAAACGAGTCTGTTATATTTACAATTTCAAGGATCCTCCGGCCGCCTCCCCACGGCGGTTAAATTTTTAATTCCTACTAAAATGTAGGTATTCTCATTTTATAAACTTGAATCACTGACATTCATTCTCAATTGCGTTTTTATGGTTATAATGCTGTTTTCAAAGCGTTAACGCTCCAAAAAGTCAGCAATCACGCGTATTGATAAGCTTTATCAAATAAATCTTTTTTAAATTTTTCAAACTTTTGGGCTTGATTTTCTCAATTTCATAGGCTATAATGTAATCAACAATGATTATTTATTAGTTTGAATTGTTGTGAAATAAAAGTTTATTTCTAAGCTATTTTAATTCTTTACTTTATTTCGTAAGTACATTATGAATTGTGTCAAAGTTGTCACAACAAAAAGGAGAGATTAATATGTCAGAATTAAAAGGTACAAAAACTGAACAAAACTTACAGGCCGCTTTTGCCGGTGAATCTCAAGCTAACCGTAAATATACATACTACGCTTCTGCAGCTCGCAAAGCGGGTTTGAACAAAATTGCTGACTTCTTCGAAGAAACAGCAGTAAACGAAAGCGCTCATGCTAAAGTTTGGTTCAAATTATTACACGGTGGCGACGTTAACGCTGATACTGCAGTAAACTTGAAAGACGCTGCAGCCGGCGAAAACTACGAACACACTGAAATGTACCCTGAATTTGCTAAAGTAGCAAAAGAAGAAGGCTTTGCTAAAATTGCATACCTTTTCGAACAAGTTGGTAAAATCGAAGCTCGTCATGAAGAACGTTATCTTGATCTTTTAAGCTATGTAAATGGCGGCAAAGTATTCAAACGCGAAGAACCGGTTGCTTGGATTTGTGCTAACTGCGGTTACATCCATGTTGGTACTGAAGCTCCTCAGATTTGCCCGGTATGTGCTCATCCACAGGCTTTCTTCTCCCAACACAGCGAAACTCTTTTATAATTTAAAGTAAGTAACAATTTTTAGTATATACTCAAGTGAGCAACTGATAACCTATATTAAACAAGTGTTATTTAACCTTCGACGAGTGTCATTTATTGCATACAACAAGTGTTGTCTCTTATGATCATCAAGTGATGAACCGATGTAGAAGATAGAACTCCTAAAAAATTATGTATGCTAACTAATGATTTAGTTGCAGTATACGGGAAATAAGTATTTCCTCTCACTATGTATGAAAAGTTCACATGTTGTTAGCGCCAAGTGGCGTAACATACTATAGAAACCAAGTGGTTTCACCCAAAAGGGGCTGTAACGAAATACACCCCTAAAAACAAGAATGCGGTTTGAAGATACGAAAGTGTCTTCAAGCCGCATTCTTGCTATATTTGTATAAGAAAAAAGGCCCCGAAGGGCCTTCTTTGTTGGTATAATTAATTTATGAACAGAAACCATATCCAACAAGGCAATTATACTAAACTTTCTGGCTTTCGCCAAGTAGTTTTATCATTGGATTATGGCTTTCAGATCGGACCAAAAGAACCGGTGAGATTACTGGATGCTGTATTGGAGGAACTGGACTATACAAGGTTGCAGCATTTATATTCTTCAAAAGGAAGAAAATCTTTAGTACCTCCCCATCTTTTGTTTAAAGTCTATGTGTTAGCTATGACCGAAGGCATTGTATCTGTTCGCAAAATTGCTGAGCAATGCACTAAAAATATCCATTACATGTGGCTCTTACAGGGCTATCCGACTCCGTCTCATATGGTATTTCATCGATTCTTTCAACGCTTAACTGTTGATGTACTTAGAGATTTGTTATCTCAATTTATTCAAGCATTAAGTGAATTTGACAGCTTAGATTTTTCTGAAGTATTCATCGACGGAACTAAATGGGAAGCCTATGCAAATAAATACACCTTTGTGTGGAAAAAGGCAATTCTTAAGCACTATGCTAAGTTACCGGATAAATTGTTAGTTCTTCAATATGAAATACAAAATCTTTTGGACATAGACGTCTCAGATATGACTGAAGATGAACTATTGGTTTTGCTGGAGCAATCCATACGCGAAAAGCAAATTGAGTTTGTACACGGTACCGGTAAACGAAAACATCCATTGCAAAGAGCTTTTGAATCCTGTTTAGCCTTGCGTGACAAGCGAAATGAATATGATGAAAAGTTAGCTATTCTAGGCTCTCGCAACAGTTACTCTAAAACTGATCATGATGCTACGTTTATGCGACTAAAAGAAGATCATATGTTAAACGGCCAATTAAAACCGGCCTACAATGTTCAACTAGCTGTTCATAGTGAATATATTATGGGCGTTGGCGTATTTCCAAATCCTACAGATACGAACACCTTAATTCCATTTATGCAACAATTAGAAGGACAATACAAACAACACTTTCAATATGTGGTAGCTGATGCCGGTTATGACAGCAACGAAAATCTGGCATGGTTATGGGCTCATGATTACAAAACTTGTATTAAACCAAGTACATATGAATTGAGTAAAACGAAAAAGTATAAGAAAGATATTGGTCGAGCGGATAACATGGTATATGATGAGGCGACCGATACATTTACTTGTGCCAAAGGCCGTACATTACGATTCCAATACATACGCAGAAACAAAAGTAAGACCGGTTTCATTAAGCAAAACCGAGTATACCGGTGTGAAAACTGCAATTATTGTGGCTTACGTAAGGAATGCCAAAAACTTAAGTTCGGAAAACTTCCTAAGGGGAATAAGACGATATATATTGCTACTGATTACCGCGAATTATTAGCCAAAAACAAGGCTGTATTTGATAGTGACTATGGCTTACAACTTCGAGTAAACCGTTCTATTCAGGTGGAAGGTGCTTTTGGCATAACAAAAGAAGATTTTGAATACACCAGGTTCAGGCACCGAGGCAAAGTTAACGTAGAAAAAGATTTATTACTATTAGCTTTTGGATACAATTTACTGAAGCTGCATAACCGAATACAGAAGAAGCGATTAGGTCAACGGTTGTTCGAAACTAATTCTGCTGCGTAATTAAAAGCCAAAAGCTAAAGGCTTATTTAAGTGCGCTAAAAAACAAAAAAACAAGGATATTTTCAGAATTGTTGATTTTGGAAATATCCTTGTTTTAATTGAAAAGGGAGCTGTAACTGAAATGTGAGTTAAAAAACTCAATTTCGTTACAGCCCCTTTTTTACGGCAAACAACCGGTACCCCACGAAAGAAGACCGATACAATCAAATATACAAAAGAGCGGCGTCATACGGCGCCGCTCTTAACATCATATATAGTTATGAATGCAATAAGCCGTCTTTAAATTGCCAACGACTATCGCCGACTGCTTTTGCTTCCGCTTCATTATGAGTAACCCACAAACAAGGGATACGCCATTCCTTGATGATTTTCACAATATCATCCTGTACCTGTTCACGCAATGTCCAATCTAAGGCTGATAAGGGCTCGTCTAAGAGCAAAATACACGGTTTAGCATATAAAGCCCGCCCCAGAGCTACCCGTTGCTGTTCACCGCCGGATAGATTACCTGCCTTCGTATGCGTATATTGTTCCAGATGCAGACGCTCCAAAATACGATTAAGCAGTTCTTTATCGCCCCGTTTGCTATAGGTAATATTATGAACCACATTCATATGGGGAAACACGATATTTCCCTGCGGCATATAGCCCACTTCACGGCGTTGCGGTTTTACAAAAATATTTTTCTCCTTATGAAACCAATACGCTCCATCATGACTAATGAATCCCGCTTTGGGTTTAATTAATCCGGCCAAGCTTTTTAGCAACGTAGACTTCCCGTTCCCGGAAGCCCCGGTGAGCGCGGTAATGCCTTCGCTCAATATGCCTTTACCTTGCACCAGAATAGTCGGGCGCTGTATTTTAATATCAAATTCTATCATACGACGCCTACCTTTCTTCATGGTGCTGGAACAAAGAACCTTTAGTAATAAAGTGAACCGTCCACAATAAACCCAACGTGAGAGCGCATATATAAAGGACCAAGCTAAACGCCCCTTCATAATCGCCGAATTCTACCAATGAGTAAATCGCCAGCGGCATGGTTCGGGTAACCCCCGGAATATTGCCGGCAATCAGAATGGTCGCACCAAATTCGCCCAGAGCACGACTAAAAGCCAAGATACTCCCCGTCAAAATACCTTTCCACGCGAGCGGTATAGATATGGTAAAAAATATACGAAGTTCCGAGGCCCCTAAGGTGCGGGCTACATCTTCAACAGCAGGATCAATGGACCCCAAAGCAGAACGCACCGTCTGATAAAACAAAGGGAACCCGATAATCGAAGAAGCAAGAACCGCTCCCGCTTTGGCAAAAACGACTTGCCAGCCGTTAGCATCGAGCCATGCGCCAAAACTATTGCCCGGTGTAAATATAACAAGTAACATAAAGCCAACCACTACCGGTGGCAATACAAGCGGCAAGGTAACGATGGAATCAATCAATGCCTTACCGGGAAACGAATACCGTTTTAATATATAACAAAGCAACAAGCCTACTACCATTATATTAAATAGTGCTATGCAAGCTACTTCCAATGACAGCCATAATGGAGTCATACGCCACAACCTTTCAAACGAACCCTATAATCTACAATAGGCGGTTCATCACCTGAACCGCCTATGCGTCCTTATATACTCTGTCGATGACCGTTCGTCATTTTATTTTGCGCTGTTAGCTACGCTGGTGAAGCCATATTTTTGTAAAATCTGCTGCGCTTCATTGCTGGTTAAATAATCATAAAATTGCTGAGCCAATTCATTGTCATATTTCGTTACGATGGCGATTGGATAACGAATCGCATCATGACTGTCACTGGGAGCAACCGCTGCCACCTCTACGCGATTTTGCAAGTCCATAGCATCGGTTTTATATACAAACCCGGCATCAGCGGACCCTTCGGCTACATAAGCGCCAACCGCTTTAACGTCTTTGCCGTAAACGATTTTGCTTTCTACCTGATTCCAAAGGTTTAATTTGGTCAATGTCTGTTGAGCATATTTACCGGCCGGTACAGTTTCAACGGTGCCGATAGCTATACGGTTAACGGTAGGTAATTGTTCGATAGAAATTTTTGACTTATCTTTAGGTACGATTAATACCAAAGAGTTTTCTACCAACGGTTTTACCTTCGTCACTAAATTCTTTTCTTTTAACTGTGCCATATTTTTTTCATCGGCAGAAATAAAAATGCTGGCCGGCGCACCACTTTCAATCTGTTGGCGCAAGGTTCCGGAACCACCGAAATTAAGTGTAATCTGAGTAGGATCTAAATGACGGGATTTCACAAAATTATCTTTCAATTCATTAGCGGCAGCCTGTAAACTGGCCGCTGCCGATACGGTAATTGTTTGAGACTTAGTAGCTTGCGCATCTTTTTTATCGGTATCAGTTCCACCGCAACCGGCTACAACCAATGCCATCGCACTCATAGCAATCAACAATAACTTTTTGTACCCTTTCATGTACATTACCTCCTTCGCCTCCATCATGTGGCTCTTAATACTGCGTTTACACTTCAAATTACAGAGTATATATTCGCCGGATAATCACATAAGTGATTATTTGTAAACCTATTATAGTCTTATTATGACATAAATATAAATAAAATCAAAGGTTTTAATTCCCTATTTTTTAGCGGTATTTAACATAAGAAGTTAATCACATTATTATATAGCTAACAAAAATCAAACTCACTCACCAATTTACCAGTAAAACCGCGACCTTTTAAAGGTTGTTTTTTTATACTCAATTGGGTATAGTATAGATAGATTACACCAAAGGAGGGCATCACCGTGGGGTTATTTTTTCACATTTTTTGGACAAGTGTTGTACCTATTTTAGCCTTAGTAGCGGTAGGTTTTATATTAGATAAAAAATTCAATCTGGATTTACGCTCATTAAGTAAGTTAAATTTCTTTATCTTACTGCCGGCTTACGTTTTTCGCTCATTATATACAGCTAATCTTACCCTCGAAAGTGTCGGTATATCCGTCTGTGCCTTTGTCATCCTATTTTCCAACAGTTACATGGCCTTAGGCGTATCCAAACTTCTTGGCTATGACCGGAAAAAGACCCAAATTGTGCGTAACGCCACTATGTTTAACAATGGCGGCAACATCGGTATCGCCATTGCCACCTTCGTATTCTCCAATGAACCATATATCGTAAACGGTCAAACGCCTTATTTAGATGCAGCCATTGTGGGCGTAATCGCCACCTTTATTATTCAAACAATTTTCTGTAATACCTTAGGCTTTTATCAGGCCGGCACCGGTTTACTCACACGCCACGATGCACTTAAATTAGTATTCCACATGCCCGTACTCTACGCGGCTCCGGCTGCCCTCTTAGCGCGCCTCATCCCTTACGATTTAACAACTTTGGTATTATGGTCGCCACTCCATATTTTTGCCAACGCCTTCGTCGGCATGGCCATGATCACCTTAGGTGTGCAAATGAGTCGTACGCCTTACAACTTCTTAAAAAAAGACGTTTTGGTTACTACATCTTTGCGACTTATCGGCGGACCAATCTTAGCGGCCTTTGTTATGCTCCTCTACATCGTGTTGTACGAACCGGTAAATCCGATTTCAGCACAAGCGGTTATTATTACCTATAGTGTACCATCAGCGGTAAATACAGCACTCATAGCCTTTGAAATGAACAATAACCCGGAACTGGCCACGCAGATTGTTATGTCTACAACACTCTTGTCAGCCGTCACCATGCCGCTGGCCATCCTATTTGCGTACTACATGTTCCCGGTTTAAAATTATTACCTCATTCTTTGAGCCATAACGCTCAGACAAATATCTTAGGAATTGTAATAAATTAACATCAAACTGCATATTAATTCTTAACACCATCAGTGTAAACTGGTGGTGTTTTTCTGTGCAATCACTGAATTATTACATATCATCATACTTAACATGTCAATCTTCTATCTATTTTTACAAGAATTTTTATAATTAATTGTTGCATTTTTATGCATTCAGGTCTATAATGCCAATCATAGAATTTTTATTCAAACAAACTGTATATTTACTTCATCTTCCATTAATAAATTTCTTTAATTTTTGCGTAATTTTCAGAAGTAAATATACATAACAAATACCATAAACCGTATTATTATACCTACATCAAGTGCAAAACTATTCTACAAAGGAGCGATTCATATGACCAAAGTCAGCATCCTCGGTGCTACCGGTTACGCCGGGGCCGAGCTCGTAAAATTAATATTACAGCATCCGAATGCCACATTAACCCATATTACTTCGGAAAGTCATACCGGCCAAGCCTTGGCCGATGTATATCCTCATATGCGAGGCATTACCGATTTGACTTTGGAAAGTATGGATAATTTGGAAACCATTGCTAAAGACAGCGATTTTATTTTCATTGCACTGCCTCACGGACACGCCATGACCGTCGGCAAAGCCCTTGCGAAAACACCGGTTAAAATCATCGATCTCGGCGCCGACTACCGCTTCAGCGACACCAAGGTATATGAAGCGTGGTACCATGTACCCCACACTCATCCTGATGCCCCCAGCGTCTATGGCTTAGCCGAACTAAACCGAGAAGCCATCAAATCCGCCAAAATCATCGGCAATGCCGGCTGCTACACAACGGCTTCCATTCTGGCGTTGGCTCCTTTAGTAAAAAATCATCTGATTCAAACTAATTCCATCATCATTGATGCTAAATCCGGTACCTCCGGCGCGGGTCGAAGTGCTAAACTCGATACCCATTATCCCGAGTTCTACGATGCCTTTAAAGCCTACGGCGTAGCTACCCACCGCCACACACCGGAAATTGAAGCAGCCCTCGGTAAGCTTAACGGTTCTCCGATTATGCTTAATTTTACGCCTCACTTAGTGCCAATGAGCCGCGGTATCTTAGCTACAGCTTATGCCAACTTAAACGAAGGCGTCACACCGGACGCAGTAAGCCAAGCTTTTGAAACAACCTACGCCACGGAGCCCTTCGTCCGATTACTCGGCCTCAATGCCTATCCAAACACTAAATATGTACGCGGTTCCAACTTCATTGACATTGCCTGGCATATTGACGAACGAACCGGACGCGTCATCGTCCTCAGCGCCATCGATAATCTTGTAAAAGGCGCGGCCGGTCAAGCCGTTCAGAACTTTAACATCGCTTGCGGCTATGAAGAAACAACGGGACTCAAACTAGTTCCCATGTACCCATAAATTAGGAGGTTCTACCATGAAACAAACAATCACATTAGATACACAATCTCACGGCGTTACCTACGCCAAAGGTTTTGAAGCCATTGGCATTCAAGCAGGTCTGAAAAAGAGCGGCAAACATGATTTAGCCCTAATCTATACTAAACAAAAAGCGGCTGTAGCCGGCACCTTCACACAGAATAAAGTGGCCGCCGCTCCGGTCTATGTGTCAAAAGAAACAGTGGCCACCGGCACGGCGCACGCCATCATTTCAAACTCCGGCTGCGCCAATGCCTGCACCGGTCCGCAAGGCTTAAAAGATGCGCATACCATGGCGTATCACACGGCCCAAGCCTTAGCTTGTGATCCTACGGACATCATCGTGGGCTCTACCGGTATCATCGGTCAACAATTACCTATCCACGACATCGTAAAAGCCATTCCAAACCTCGTAGATTCCTTATCCGAGGATGGCAGCGAACTGGCCGGCAAAGCCATTTTAACAACCGACACTTATTCCAAAACGGCCTCAACCCATTTCATCGTCGACGGTCAAACCATTCATATGGGGGCCATCGCTAAAGGTTCCGGCATGATTCGGCCTAACATGGCAACCATGCTTTGCTACATCACCACCGATATCGCCATTACTCCGACGCTTTTGCAAAAAGCCTTACACGCCTGTGTCGATAAATCCTTCAATATGATTTCCGTCGACGGCGACATGAGCACCAATGATATGGCCATCATCCTCGCCAATGGGGCTGCAGGCAACAAACCGATTACCGAAGAAAATGAAGATTTCGCACTTTTCCAAGAAGCCCTCATGGCTATCACCATATCCTTAGCTAAGCAAATCGCCGCTGACGGCGAAGGAGCCAGCAAATTTATCACCATTGATATTAAAGGAGCTACCGACTTCGAGAGCGCCAAAACAGTTGGCATGTCCATTGCCAATTCACCACTCGTAAAAACCGCCTTCTTCGGTGAAGATCCAAATTGGGGACGTCTTATCTGTGCTGCCGGTTATGCCGGCGTACCAATGAATCCGGCCACTACAGTATTAAAAATCGGCGGTGTTACCATTTTTAAAAACGGCATGGGCGCTGTGTATAACGAAGCAACGCTTAAACAAATCATGAACGAACACGATATTACGGTCACCGTTGAACTCAACGAAGGTGATGCGAACGCCACTGTTTGGACCTGCGACCTCACCTACGACTACGTGAAAATCAACGGCGAATATCATACCTGATACGGATAGAAAGGAGCCTCCTATGATTAACGAATTAAACGCCTTCAATATGGCCACCGTCAACACGCCTGACGAAGTAGCTGCGCACACCACCATCAGTGCCGCCGGTAAAGCATCCATACTCATTGAAGCACTGCCATACATCCAAAAATTCGCCGGCAAAACCATGGTCATCAAATACGGTGGCAATGCCATGATTAGCGAAGAATTAAAGAACAAAGTGATGCAAGACATCGCCCTTATGAAGTGCATCGGTATTAAACCGGTCATCGTCCACGGCGGCGGCCCGGATATAACCGAATTTTTAGAAAAAGTGGGCAAAACCAGCCAATTTGTAAACGGTCTGCGCGTCACCGACGCAGAAACGGTAACCATTGCCGAAATGGTATTGGGCGGTAAAATCAACGCCGAAATCGTAAGCCGTCTCAACACTTTGGGCATCCCCGCTATCGGCCTTTCCGGGAAAGATGCTAACTTGCTGATGGCCCATAAAAAATTAGCCGAAGTTCACGAAGCGGGTGGCCAAATCAATCACGTAGATATCGGTTTTGTCGGGGAAGTAACGAAAGTAAACACCGAGATTATTAACGACCTCTTAGATAAAGGCTATGTACCGGTTATCTCCCCGATTGGGGCCGGTAAAGGCGAGACGACCTATAACATTAACGCCGATTATGTGGCGGCTGAAGTAGCCGGTGCCTTACAAGCGAAAAAACTACTCATGCTCACCAATACGAAAGGGATTTATACCTCCCTGGATGACCCGAAGAGCTTCTTATCCAGCATCTTTAAATCTGACGCTGTTGCCATGATTGAAGACGGCACCATCCAAGGCGGCATGATTCCTAAAGTGGAAGCCGTGTTACACGCCCTTGAATGCGGCACTAAACGTGTTACCATCATCGACGGTCGCGAACCGCATGCCTTATTGCTCGAACTATTTACCAACAAAGGGATCGGCACGGAAATCATTTAAATTAACCGGCCGCCCCACATTCGGCTCGCCCCACCTTTGGTAGCACCCCACCTTTGGCAGTGCTCCCGAGTGTGCCGCAATTAATCCATGACTAAGGAGGTTCCCCATGAATACAACGGATATTATAAACCACGATAAACAAGACTATTTTCCCGTCTTTGCCCGGTACGACATCGTCCTCGACCACGGCGACGGCCCTTATTTATACGATACTAACGGTAAAGCCTATTTAGATTATCTCGCCGGCATCGCCGTTAACGTAGTCGGTCATAACTATCCACCATTAGTTGATGCTATCGCTACGCAAGCCGCTAAAATGATTCACTGCTCCAATTTATACTACACGGAAGTGCAAGCCGAAGCAGCGGCAAAACTCAAAGCTTTAAGCGGTATGGATAAAGTTTTCTTTGCCAACTCCGGGGCGGAAGCTAACGAAGGAGCTATTAAATTAGCCCGTAAATACGCCACCGCCAAAGACCCGGACAAAGTACAAATCATCACCGCCTTACACAGTTTTCACGGTCGTACTTTGGCTACCTTGACCGCCACCGGCCAAGAAAAATATCATCAAGGCTTCGGCCCGTTGCCGGGCGGTTTTGACTACGTTCCCTTCGGTAACATCGACGCTATTAAGGCAAAAATTAACGACAAAACCTGTGCAGTCATGCTGGAAGCCATTCAAGGCGAAGGGGGCGTCCATGTTCCCGATGCGAACTATCTAAAAGAAGTAAAAGCCCTTTGTGAACAACATGACGCCTTGCTCATTATCGATGAAATTCAAGCCGGTATGGGCAGAACGGGTAAATTCTTCGGCTACGAACACTTCGGTATCCAGCCGGACATCGTAACACTCGCAAAAGGCCTGGCCGGCGGGGTGCCTATCGGCGCGTTTTTAAGTACCAAAAAATTAGCTAATACCTTCCATGCCGGTGATCACGGCTCTACCTTCGGCGGTAATCCCTTAGCTTGTGCCGCCGCCAATGCTGTACTCACCGCCATTAAGGCCGGAAACTTAATGGATAATGCAGCTACTGTCGGCGATTACTTAATCACACAACTAAAAACCTTGCAACAATCTTTTCCGACGCTCATTACCGAAGTGCGCGGCAAAGGTCTCCTAGTTGGCATGGAGCTCACTAAACCGGGCCGCGATATTGTTAACGATTGTCTTGCCAAAGGTCTCATCATCAATTGCACCGCCGGCAATGTCTTGCGCTTTGTACCGCCACTCATTATTACTAAAGACAACGTTGATACCTTAATTGCAATATTGAACGAAGTATTACCAAAGTATATAGATTAAATAAAACTGAAACTATGCGGCTTATCTAAGTGTAGACCCTGATTTTCAGCCCAAACACAGCATCACATAAGCCGTTCGCACTATATGAAAGGAGCCTATTATGAAAAAAGGTGACGATTTTATTTCCATCCACGACCTCTCCACGGAAGAAGTTTGGCAGCTGCTCGACTTGGCTGCCGATTTAAAACAAAAACAAAAAGCAGGCATTCCTCATCCCTATTTACAAGGCAAAACCTTGGGCATGATTTTTGAAAAAGCCTCTACCCGTACCCGTGTTTCCTTTGAAACCGGCATTTACCAACTGGGCGGTCAGGGACTTTTCTTATCCGGTCGCGATTTACAAATCGGCCGTGGCGAGCCCATCAAAGATACAGCCCGCGTTCTCTCTCGCTATGTGGATGGCATCATGATTCGTACCTTTGCTCATGATACGGTACTCGAACTGGCCGAATATGCCAGTGTGCCGGTCATCAATGCCCTTACCGACTTACTCCATCCATGCCAAGCCATGGCGGATATGATGACGGCCATCGAATACAAAGGGAAAGATTTAAAAGGTAAAAAACTCACTTTTATCGGTGACGGCAACAATATGGCCCACTCCCTCATGTTCGCCTGTGCCAAATTAGGCCTTAACTTTGCCTTTGCCGGACCTAAAGGGTATGAACCGAATCCGGACATTATTGCCAAAGCCGAAGCGGATGCCAAACAGTCGGGCGGCTCTGTTGAAATCTTAAACGATCCAATGGCAGCGGCTAAAAACGCCGATATTTTCTACACCGACGTCTTTGCCAGCATGGGCCAGGAATCGGAATACGAAGAACGGCTACAGATTTTCAAAGGCTTCCAAGTTAACAGTCAATTGCTCAGCGTGGCTAACACCGATCCGATTGTAATGCACTGCTTGCCGGCTCACCGGGAAGAAGAGATTACCGACGAAGTATTTGAAGCGCAGGCTAATGTTATTTTTGACGAAGCGGAAAATCGTTTGCACATGCAAAAAGCCATCATGGCCACCATCATGTAAAACGGTTTAGACTCAGCAATAGATTAAATTTGGTAAATACTTTTCGTCAACTATTATGTATTGACGCTTTACATTGTAAACCCCACTAAAAGTGTGGGTTGATAAAACAAACCTCCCCTAGTATACTTAGAACAGGTATAGTAGAGGAGGTTTTTCAAATGAAAACACGTTTATTATTTCGCGCCGCTTTAATGATTGCGCTCTTAACAGTGGGTGCACGTATCCAAATTCCATTGCCTTATTTTGATTATTATACGTTGCAGTTTACCTTCGTGCTCTTAGCCGCGGTCATTTTGCCGCCCCGCTACGCTTGGGGCTCCGTTGCCACCTATGTACTCATGGGCCTTATCGGCATTCCTATCTTCGCCGGCGGCGGTGGTCTCGGTTACGTTGTACGCCCAAGCTTCGGCTACCTCATTGGCTTCATCATTACAGCCGGTGTGTTGGCTGAATTGAAACACCGTTATAAAATTCACACGCTCAAGGGCTACTTTACACTGAATGCTATCGGCATTGTCATCACCTATATCTTTGGCTTATCCTACAAAATCGCCATTCTGGCCTGGTATTTGAACCAGAGTGTGCCATTGAGCGATATCTTCTGGGTAGCCTTTGCCTTCGACATTCCGGCCGACTTCATTATGATTGTCATCTTATCCGCAGCGGAAGTGCCTATCGTCAATGCATTGCAATCCTTAAATCAGCGTGCTGCGGCGCATTAATTACTTCAGCCCCCAAGCCAAGCTGGTCATGCTTAAGCTGCCCCATACATAATCATGGGTATGAATATCAACCGGTGGCAAAGTAAGCTCTTTTACATCGCCTTCACCTACTACGGCACCAAGGCAGTAGTAGAACGGTGCCAAGTGATCCGGTGATTCAGCGGCTACGCGAGCCCCTTCAAGGGCTTCCCATTTTAAAGCGCCAACTAAATCATTTTCCTTTTCAGGATTTATCTTAGCAAGTAAGGCTTCCTCGAACGCTTCCGCTTCGGGGAAGCCTTTATTGCCCATATTCGGATTGATTAAACGCAAATTATGAACAATGTCACCACTGCCTAAAATCAAGATACCTTCATCGCGCAAAACGGATAACGCCTGCCCCATAGCAAACCATTCACGAGCATCCGCTTTATAGTTAACCGATAACTGCACTACCGGAATCTTTGCATCAGGATACATTTTCAAAAGCGGTGCATAGGCCCCATGGTCGTAACCGCGGTCTTCTTTGGCGGCCACCTGCGCACCCAAACGTTCCTCTATACGCTCAATCAAAGCTTTGGAGGTTTCTGCAGGATACTGCAATTGATAAATCGGATCAGGGAAACCATACATGTCATAGATCATAGCCGGTTTTTCATCCACTTGTACAAAACTGCCGGCCGTATACCAATGTGCCGAAATCATTAAAATAGCTTTTGGACGCGGTATAAGCGTAGCCAATGCTTCCCATTCCTTTGTCCAAGGATTATCTTCAATTAAATTCATAGGTGAACCGTGGCCAATGAACAGCACCGGCATTTTAGACATATTAATTGTTTCACTCATAGTAAAACTCCCTTTCTTACAGACCCTAATTCGCAATCGGATACGTTCCGTCAATGCGTTCCTAAGGGGCTAACGGAAAACTAATCATATCTGAAGTACTATTCCCAAACATCTATGCCATCAGAAATTTCCAGCTGAATGGGAATTACATTCACTTTCATCGTACGACTCTATTATAAGATGTAATATAAAATATTACAAGTGTTTTTTTGAAAATTTTCACTTTTACCAAACATATAAAAAGCCGGCACAGCAAACTATACTGACTGTACCGGCTTTAACTTTAGGTCGCGGATTAGAGTTATAGGACAAAAAGTGTGTGTAAAAAGTGCTGTAAACCTAGATAGATACTGGGTTTATAGCACTTTTATCTTTTTTTGACAAAGATAAAGGGTGGACAAAAAGTGTGTGTAAAAACATGCGTGAACCCACATAACTACTGACTAAAATGGTATTATATCTTCCTAAATAAAAACATAAATAGGAGGATGATTAATATTAAACAAGTAGTTTGCCCTGATTGTGGTCGAAAATGTATAAAACACGGTATATTGAAATCCGGTTCTCAGCGATGGTTTTGTAAGCACTGTAAAGTCGCTTTCACTAACAAAATTAACACCGATAGTCATGATCTAAAGTTGTTTTTGAAGTGGTTATTTAGTAAACAGTTGCAGCAGGATATGCCTGGAGGAGGACGTACATTTAGACGTAAAACCGCTAAATTTTGGTCCATATGGTGCCTTCCACCAAAGATTGAGGAAGTATATGATGTGCTTTACTTTGACGGCATATACCTAACGCGTAAGCTCTGTGTACTTATTTGTTGTAGTAAGGACCATGTGTTAGGCTGGTATGTTTGTAGATATGAGAACTCTAGAGCTTGGCAGGCATTAATGGACCGTATTGCTCCTCCGCGTGTTGTTATCTCAGACGGCGGATCTGGATTTGCTAAGGCCTTAGCAAAGAGGTGGCCGACAAGTAACCATCAACGCTGCTTATTTCATGTTTTTGCACAAGTAAGAAGGTATACAACTTCTGCACCAAAAACAGTAGCCGGCAAGGCCTTATA
This sequence comes from Veillonella sp. LMAG:90, assembly GCF_008679445.1. NCBI lineage: Bacteria > Bacillati > Bacillota > Negativicutes > Veillonellales > Veillonellaceae > Veillonella > Veillonella sp. LMAG:90. Next base: position 543,248 of record NZ_NAND01000001.1, on the reverse strand, counting down.
TGAACTAGCAAAGCGTTTATTTAAGATTCAATCGATAGATGATGCCTATACTTGGATTGATGGATTATTAGCTTGGAGAGAAGAGTTTGATGACTTCTTACGTGAAATGACAGTTGACGAAAATGGGAATAAAAGGGCTACTCATGAACGCCTCTTAAAAGCTGAGGCAGGACTTTTACGATTAATTAGAGATGAGACTCTATTTACCTACCTGACGTTTGTAGATATTACCGTACCTACAACGAACAATCGACTGGAAGGAGGCGTTAATGCGCAACTTAGGGGGATGTTACGAGACCACAGAGGATTATCCTTAGAAAGACGATTAAAAGCGGTCTATTGGTGGTGTTACGAGCACTCACCTAGACCGCTTCCTGTTGCTGAAATATTAAAATGTATGCCTACAGATAAAACAATCGCTGCTACTTACCGTAGGATAATGCGGAATAACCGTCCTGATAATATCTTACCCCAATGGGGCGATGCCATTGTTTGGAATGAGTTCCATATGTCCACGGAATTTCCAATTTATTGGGATTAATTTAAAAAAGCCACACACACTTTTTGTCCTATAAGCCGCGGATTACGACCCAAAACCTTATTTCGTATTACATTTTATACTTCTTCATCCAATAACGGCAACCAAGCGCCATAGCCTTCTTTGACCATATCTTCAGCCTTAATAAAACGCAAGGACTTACTGTTGATACAATAACGAAGACCACCCAAATCTTCTTTGCCATCTGTGAAAACATGGCCTAAATGGGAATCGCCATGGGCACTGCGCACCTCTACACGAGGACGGCCCGGAATCGAAAGATCCTCTTTATATACAACCGAATTTGCCGTAATAGGTCGCGAGAATGCCGGCCAACCGCAACCGGAGTTAAATTTAGCCGCGGATATAAAAAGCGGTTCCCCCGTTACAATATCCACATAAATGCCTTTTTCAAAAAAGTCGTCATATTCACCGGTAAACGGGTGTTCCGTTGCACTTTCCTGGGTAATGGCGTACGCATCATCACCGATACGAGCTCTTAAGGCGTCCTTATCTTCTTTCACATAAGCCGGTAAATCCACCAATGGTTCGTTCGCTTTATATAAAGCCACATGGCAATAGCCGTTCGGATTTTTATCTAAATAGTCCTGATGATAGAGTTCCGCATCAAAGAATTGTTCCAACGGCAATACTTCTACGGCAAATTTACCGTACGGATCAACGGCCTTAAAAAGGCGTTCAACACGGGCTTTATCCGCTTCATCGGTATAATAAACGCCGGTTCGGTACTGAGTGCCTACATCGCCGCCTTGCTTATTCACAGAATAAGGATCGATAATTCTGAGCAAATGCAGTAGAATTTCTTCCAAGGAAATAATGTGGCGATCATACTCGAGGCGCACCGTTTCCGCATGGCCCGTATCATTATGACATACCTCTTCATACGTCGGGTTTTCCGTTTTACCGTTCGCATAACCTACGGCAGTCCCCAAAATGCCGGCTACACGTTTAAAATACGCTTCTACACCCCAGAAGCAGCCACCTGCCACATAGATTGTTCGTTTATCTGCATAAACACTTTGAATAGCCATAAATTGACCTCACTTTCTCTTTTAACTCTCTTTTATCTCTCATTTCATCTCATATAATGCTCTGATTTAACATCATATTACACCATATTGATAACACTATACCATTAAATCGAAAATATTAAAAGTCTAAATATATATTAGAAGGCATCAGCCGCTTTAACACGGCGTTGATACACTTGATATGCTACGAACATCAAGAGCACGCCGGTTACCAAGAATACATACTGAATCCCAAAGAAGGTGGTTACACCACTCGCAAAGAGCGGCCCCACCATGCAACCGAACTGGTTGGCCGTCGTGGCCATACCGAATACGCGACCGCGAAATGCCGGTTCTGTATAATGAGCTAAGGCCGCACTCAACAACGGGTTGACCCCTACGATGAAACAGCCTACCAAAATCTGCAAGCTGCCGAACCAGGTAATGCCAAACGGCATACTTTGTAAAAACAAGAATATACCGGTACCGCAAAGGGCATAAAATACGGCTTTAAAATAGCCCTTGCGCTGCCCGAAAGCGGCCCAAATATTGGTTGTTACCGCACCGGCCAAACCGCCGACACTCAAGATTGTACCGGCCAAGAGAGCGGCCCCTTCCATCGTGCCTTGCAACTGCCCTACATAGAGCGCCAAAATAGGCTGCAGCATTAAGATAGCGGCCTGCATAATGAAATACAACCATAGTAAATCCGTCAATACTTTGCGACCTTTAACAAAATTCCAATCTTCTCGGAACGAAGTCGTTTCAACCGGCTGCGCATCGCCCATATGCGGTTCTTTTACAAAGAAGAATACCACCGCACTGGCCACGAATAAAACGCCACCGGCAATGAAAAATACCGGCCTCATGCCCACAACCGCTTCAATCAAACCGCCGAGAAGCGGCCCGATAACGTTACCTACAATTAAACCGGTCTGAAAAATCCCCAGCGCCGTACCGGTTTTTTCTTTCGGCACACTGAGGGATACCATGGTCATCGCCGCCGGCATAAAGCCGTTGGCAAAGCCCATCAAAGCACGTGTCGCAAACAATTGCCACGCATCTTGTACGAAACCCGTTAAAATATAAGAAATACCGATCAAAATACCGGCACGAATGGCCATGAGTTTTTTGCCCTTCGTATCCGCCATACGCCCCCAAATCGGAGCCATGACGCCGGCTACAAAAAACGTAATGGAAAAGACAACGCCGGACCAAATAGCGACGCTATCGTGACCTACACCTAATTCTAATAAATATACCGGCAAAAACGGTATCAACATCGTGTAACATATGGATAAACCCGTCATACAGCCGGTTAACAGCCATACGTTGCGCATTCCGCCTCTCGCATCTGCCATATGATTCCTTCTTTCTTCAAAACTTGCCCTTCGGCCATTCATTTCACAATTTTAAGGCAACATTTGTTGTCATATACTTATAATTTTAATTCAAACAAAGCAAAGCTCCTTGATCATACTCAAGGAGCTCACACTAAATAGCTACAATTATACTTTTTGTTCCCGTCCGGTTAGCTGCGCAATCAATTTGTACAACAGTTTATACATGGTAGTGAATTCTTCATCCGTCAGATTTACCACCTGCGCCATCGCCTTCGGCACATGGGCTACCCGCTGTTGCAATTCGCGGCCTTCATCCGTAATGGAAATAATGACGGTTCGTTCATCTTCTTTGGAGCGCGTCCGTGTTAAAAAGCCTTTAGTTTCCATTTTACGCAGTAATGGCGTAAGCGTTCCCGAATCGAGATATAAATACTCGCCCAGGGACTTTACATTCAAATGGCTGTGTTCCCACAAAACCATCATCACAATATATTGCGTATATGTTAAATTTAAAGGTTCCAATAACGGCTGATAAGCTCTTACAATCTCCTTCGCACAGGCGTACAAGGGAAAACACAACTGATTCTTTAGAGCCAGTTCCTCTATATTTGTATCTATCAAGGTTTTTCTCCTTATCTCAATTAATTAGTTCACAATATAATTCTATACAATGCGACAACCCCTGTCAAGGTGAGTGCCTCGGCTGAAGAGAGTAACCTGCTCATCTTCCAAACGTCTAGTGCTTCGCCCCCATACATCCGGCTGTGTCAAAAAGAAAAACACCTTTTAGCATCAGCCCGCACTTTTACCATAAAAAGTAAATGCAGATTGTACCACTCAAAGGTGTTTTATAACTTCAAACGTTCTTTTGATATACCGTATCGCTATTTACTTTTTACTACAGTACCGTCCGTTACCATTGTCTTCAATTAGGCCGGTGTACTCTTACCGGTTACGTCAGCGGAAGTGTCGTCAGTGGCTGTCTCATCGGCAGTTTTGCCTTCGGCCGAGTGAGCCTCTTCATCATCTTCTGAATCATCAGATACATCAAACTTTTTGTCCAACACATCCTGCAACGTTAACTTTTCCATATATTCTTTGAATTGAGCCTGCATATGTTCCCATAAAGGCAAGGTCATACAAGTCTTGCTGCGTGGACATTGGTTTACTTCATCTTCCAAGCAAGCTACGAGAGCAATAGAATCTTCCGCAGCGCGCAAAATATCATAAACCGTGTAATCTTTCGGCTCCATCGACAAGCGATAACCGCCGTATTTACCACGTACACTCTTTACATAACCGGCCGCGCTCAAGCGTGCTACAATGCCTTCTAAATATTTATCGGAAATACGCTGACGTTCCGCAATTTCGCGGATAGACACGTTCTTCTTAGTACCATGTTCTGCAAGGTCAACTAATACGCGTAAAGCATAACGACCCTTAGTTGAAATTTTCATAGTTCATATACCTCTTTCACAGTAGGAATTACTAAATTCATTATATCACAAGATTTATCCCCTATCAAAGAGGGGAATTAAAATTCCTCGCCACATTTCTTTGATTTACTTCCTACTTTTTTGAATTACCTTGCTAATTATCGCTATTTATCTTGCTAATTACGTCTATTTACTTTGTGAATTTTCTCTATTTACCTCTCTACTTTTCTGATTTACCATGATACAATAGGGGTGAATTTATAATTCTAAAACATATAGGAGGTCACATATGTTAGAAAAACTGTTTGCGCTCAGCGAGCGTAATACAACGGTGAAAGGTGAAATTATCGCCGGTTTAACCACCTTTATCACCATGGCGTATATTCTTTTCTTGGCGCCGAATCTACTCAGCATCGCCGGCATGGATAAAGACGCGGTCCTCATCGCCACTGCATTAGGCGGCGGTATCGTAACGATTGCCATGGGGCTCCTCGTTAACTATCCGATTTGCTTGGCACCGGGCGTAGGCCTGCTCGCCTTTTATACCTTTACCGTCGTACTCGGTATGGGCGTCGCTTGGCAAACCGCATTGGGGGCCGTATTTATTTCCGGTATTGTTTTCCTCATTTTGACCCTCACTACGGTGCGTCAACACATTGTTGAAGGCATTCCGGCGTCTATGAAAATTGCCATTACCGTCGGTATCGGTCTTTTCATCACCATTATCGGTTTGAAATTATCCGGTCTCATGGCCATTACCTTATCCTTGTCCCCGGACAGCTTGGCCCAAGTGATTGCCACCAAAGGCCATTCCACACCGGGTTCTTCGGAAACCATCCTTACCTTAGGTAACCTCATGGATCCGCAAGTAGCTTTAGCCCTCTTCGGTCTCGTTTTTACAGCCCTCTTGATGGCCCGCAACGTACAAGGCTCCTTCATTATCGGCGCCGTTGTTACCAGCATCTTGGCGTATGCAACCGGTAATGCCCAATTACCTGACAACTTCTCCATTATCGCAGTGCCTGATTTCAGCAAAGCCGCTTTCTTCCAATTAGATATCGGCAGCGCCATGAGCATGGGTCTCGTAACATTATCTTCTCTTTCACCTTCGTTGAATTATTCGACTCCATGGGTACCTTAATCGGAACAGCCACTAAAGCAGGCATCGCTAATCCTAAAGAAGGTAAATTCCCGGGACTTGGCAAAGCCATGACCGTCGATGCCGTCGGCGTAAGCTTCGGTGCCCTTTTAGGGGCCAGCACCATTACCGCTTTCGTAGAAAGTGCGGCCGGTGTCGGCGCCGGTGGTCGTACCGGTTTAACCGCCGTTACTTGCGGTATCTTGTTCCTCTTGGCATTACTCTTTGCACCGTTAATCACCCTCGTGCCAAACTGTGCAACAGCTCCAATCTTAATCTTAGTGGGTGCCTTGATGATGGAACCGATTCGCGACATCGATTTCTCCGATTGGACCGAAGCCTTCCCGGCTTTCATGGTAATCGCTTTGATGCCGTTCACTTACAGCATCGCTAACGGCGTATCCGCCGGTCTTATCATGTACCCACTTCTTAAAATCGTTGCCGGCCGTACCAAAGAAGTTCACTGGATTATGTATCCGTTGGCCATCATCGTATTGATTCGTTACATTTGGTATTAATACGAGGATTATTGTGAAAAATCTGAAAAGATTTCGCTTTAAGCCCTGAGCCCAAAAACTTAAATAAAGAAAAAAGACTTATCTCCGCTGTTTGCAATAATGCTTAATCACTAAGTTGCTTACAGCTTCGAGATAAGTCTTTTTTATTAGAGCAAATATCGTTAAATTCAAATGCTTACTTCAGGGTGGACAAAAAGTGTGGGTAAAAGTAATGATAAAACCAGATACTTACTACACTAATTGAATATTAAAATTAACTTTCATTTATTCCTCTATCATCGTTACCTCTGAATACTTAATATCTTTAAATCCAACTATCAAAGTCAGCACAAAACTCAGCCCAAAGGCAATCCCTAAAGCTGTCAAATACCACATAAAAGATGGTCCCATGAATACCGGTAACGTAGTAACCGCCGGAATGGCAAAGGAAGGGGCACTTACTTTGAAAAAGCCTGCCAAGGCACCGCCTAAACCACCGGCCACACAGGCACAAACCATAGGTCGTTTCAAACGCAAAGTAACCCCGAATACAGCCGGTTCCGTAACCCCGAGCAAAGCAATAAGCCCCGCGGAAAAGGCTTCCGTCTTAAATACCTTATTTTTACTACGCACCGCTACCGCCAGGGCAGCGCCCGCCTGAGCGAACATGGCCGTACCGAATAAAGGCATTAAGGTATCAAAACCGTATACGGCCACATTGTTAATAGCAATCGGGAAAAAGCCCCATTGGAGCCCCAACATGCCGATAAACGGTTGCACCGTGCCCACAATAAGGCCGGCTATCAACGGACTGAGGCCGTAAACTAATTCATAACCGCCGCCCAATAAAGCACCAAGCCAGGTACCGATAGGTCCTAAAATAACTAAGGTAAACGGTGTCATCACGATAATACAAAGGGGTGGCGTAAATAACCCGCGCACCGCTTCAGGGAAAATCTTTTTACCCAACTTTTCTACATATTGCAAACAATATACGGCCAATAAAATTGGAATCACCGACGAGGGATACATAACCTGCCCCATGGGCCAGCCAAATAAATCAGGACCTTGCCAACCACCGGCACCACCTACATGACCGAACATCGTTGCCACGGCACTACCATCGCCGGATTGTCCCATAGTCGCCGCCAAGCTTTGCACCAATGCTTCTACCGACTCCATACCGCCCGCTCCGGGTGCTTTCATGAGCTGTGTCACATCCGGATACACCAACACACACGCCAGTAACATGGCCGTAAAGGGATCTGTATTAAACCGCTTCGCCGCCGTGTAAGCAAGAAAAACCGGTATAAAGTAGAAGAACGCATCGCTCATAGCGTTCAAGATTACATACGTACTCGAACCTTCCGGTACCAAGTGATTTACAGTGAGAAGAATGAAGATACCTTTTAAAATACCAGTCGATACCAGTAAGGCAATAATCGGTAAAAACAGGGCTGATAGTAGATCTATCGCCCCGTCGGCAAAGCTTTTAAGTCGCATATATAGTGAAGTCGTGGCAGACATGAAATACTCCTTTAGATTGAATCTTTAAATATATTTATTGATTATGTATATCAATTTAAACCAATATAAGTATAACAAAAGAGAGCCCTCTCGACAATTTCGAGGGGGCTCTAAGGTCTACCTATTATTTTCTAAATACGAACAAATATTCATGGGCAATCAATAAGAAATTATATTTTACACTATTTGTTTTCCAATACCCCGTCGCCCTACAATTATGTTGCTCTTTAATGATTAATTCTTTTAAAGTAAAGCCGGCGTCTTGGAATATTTTCATAACGTCAAACGACATAGGCTGCATACAGCCTTTTTGTCGCGTATCTCCCATGAGGATTGCACAAAACTTATCTTTCTTTAAAACGCGGTAACATTCATTGACAACCGGTTTCATTGCTTCTAAAAAGTCTTTAATTTTAAGTTGTGATAAATCTTCCGGAATACCATCACTATACTTAATAATATTAGCGTATGGAGGATGCGTACAAATCAAATCAATACTTTCATCCGCAACAAAATCAAGATTTCTGGCATCGCCTTTACGCACCACAACTGTACCATCAGCGCCATCATGTTCAAAATCTATTTTTTCTTCACAACGTGCTAACGCTACATCATTACAATCAACCCCAATAATATTACGATTTAATAACTTAGCTTCAACTAAAGTTGTGCCCCCACCGGCAAATTGATCCAATACTAAATCACCGGGTTGAGAGTATCTCAACAAAATATTTCTCGGAATATATGGTGACCAATTGCCACGCCACTTCGCATCATGGGTAGCCCAATCCCCCCTTTTTGGAAAAGACCAATGAGTTGTCATCTCCAATTCAAAATCTTCAGGTTCCCATTTTTTAATTTTCTTTACAGCCATAACTTACAAATACACTTCCTCATTTTATAACTTTTGAAATAATATCATTTTCCAAATCTTTTATATTATAAATATGGTCCATTATGTCAAAAGTTTCTTCTAAATTATGTCTGGCACTGTTCCAGCCTTTACCATCAGTAAACCAAACAAAAGAAAATCCATCAATCGTATTCGACTCCATCGCCAATGTCTTATAGCTACGAGCTGTTTCATTCAACTTACTACCACCACCGGCATAGAAATTAGTTTCAATACCATATACCATAGCCTCGGTCTTTATAACAAAATCAAATCGTTTTTCACTGCGCCCTCTATCAGAAATCGCAGATAAATCAATTCCCCAATTTCGAGTGATATCACGAATATACATTTCCTTGAAGTAGCTTACATTACGCTCAAAACCAGCTTTTTTAATATATGATTCTACTAAATCCTCCATCAAATGACCACCACGATTTTTACGTCCGTTTGAGTCTAAGCCGGTTTCTACGCCGGTTGCATAATCAATGAGATTACTGATAATATGATTAGCCATTAAATCAAACAAGCCTGTTTTTCTCATGAACATTTTATACGCATCAGCTGAGTAGTTCATCTTTTTAAAATTGAATAAAAACTCCCCATCATCATCTATTGCATAGATTTCGTTTGCTCTAACAGCCAATAGAAGTGGGATGCATTTGAGAACTTCCGGGTATTTAGCTACTAGACCTTCAAACTCAGACTCGATATTTTTTGAGCCAATTAGAGAGTTTAAAATATTTAGTTCAATCCTAATTTTATCAATATTACCATATATTTTTTCAAAATTTATGTAGTACTGATAATTAGCAATACTGTCCTTAAATTCTGCTAGCCAATTAATAAAATCACGTTTCATGATACTATCCTCCCTATACACTATTCCTAATACAATAAATACCTAAAAATAAATTAACAGCAAATAGCTATTAATGAATGCCCCTAAATTTAATTTTGCTTTCAAAATTATTAATTACTAATCAACAATTCGGTAATCTTACCACGTTTTGAGCCCTTGCTATTTATAGCTCGGTTAGCAAAAATTCTTTCGATTTTAAATCCACTATAGATTTCGTCAAAAAACTCATCGTCCGGATTCGTATTTTTGGGATCAGAATTACTTAATAACACACGAACTCCCTTACCATCTAAATGATGTGCGAATTCCGCTAACTCTCGTTGTGAATCATCATTAAATTCATATTCGCTGTATGACGTAAAATTAGCTGTTTCCGAGAGAGGGCGATACGGCGGATCAATATAGACAAAAGTCTGCTTATCTGCAAAATCATCTACAGCTTTATAAGTATCACAAACAATGTGCACTTTAGCTAAAGCTTTAGCAACCTCGACAAGGTTTTCTGCATCACAAATTAATGGTCGCTTATACGCCCCCATAGGTACGTTATAAAAACCATTGCGATTAACCCGATATAAGCCATTAAAGCAGGTACGATTCAGGAAAATAAAGAGCGAAGCCAACTCAATATGTTTATCCGTCAAAGGAGCTGTATTAATATTTTCCAGAAATTTTAAACTTAGCAGCTCATTATATCTATCCCTATTTTTATAAAAAAGCACTTTTCTGCCCTCTTGTTCCATAGGCCAAAACTTTTCTTGATAAGCTTCTAATTGTGCTATAACATCACCAACATTCTGCTGAATGCTTTTATATGTATTTATTAAACTTTTATTTACATCACTGATATAAACATCATCTAAATCATATTTACTCAATATATCAAATAAAACAGCACCGCCGCCAATAAAAGGTTCCGCATATTTATTTATATTTTTATCTTCAAATGGATAATACGCCTCTATGTAAGGGAGCAACTGATTTTTGCCGCCAGCCCATTTTAAAAAAGGTTTCATCGTTCCAATTGCCTCCTTATGTATCACAAATTAAATCTACTAAAATACTGCAACGTCTATTGCGTTTTGATCTTTATTATATAAGTTTAACTACGATAAGTAAATTAAAATACACCAATAGTCAAGAATCCACTATTGGTGCGAGTCAACTACTATTAAAGTAAAACGACTCTAGATAAAACTAAAGCAAAAAGAGGCAAGGAATAAATCCTCACCTCTTATTACAGCACAACTAATTATTTAGCCCAAACTTTTAGTTTTTCAACGACCTCAATATCTGCCGGTAGCCAATCAACACTATCTAACGCATCAATTGTTAACCACTTAGCCGCCTCATGTTCCAACAAAGTAATTTTAGAGTCCACTAGCTCACAAATATAGCAATGCATCGTAAGATGGAATGTATCGTACTGATATTTCACCGTACACAGAAAGTTTTGAATTTCAATATCGACAGCTAATTCCTCTTTAATCTCACGTTTCAACGCTTCCTTAGGCTCTTCACCGGGCTCTATTTTACCACCGGGAAATTCCCAACCATCTTTAAATTCACCGTATCCACGTTGAGTCGCCAAAAACGTATCATCATGTCGGATAATTGCTGCGACTACTTCAATTTGCTTCATTTTATCTCCTATTCTACGTCTATATCCACAGTTGTAATATAGTCATAAATATCTTCACGCACTGGTTGGTCCAAAATATAATGAATTTCAACCGCATTCACAAGCTTATTACTTTGGACCTTAGCTTTTCCTTTTTCAGCCTTTACCGTATTATTAGTTGGTCTCTTAATCGCCTTAGTTTCTCCATTTGATTGCATTGTTCCCAAGTAATAAAACTCTTTAGACTGTTTAGACTTCTTAGACTTCTTAGATTTTTTAGACTTGTTATCATCCTTATTTTTACGCACAAATAGAGCAATTATAATATTATCTTCATTTTTATTTGCTAAACGGATAACCTCTTGCGATGATTCAGTCCGATTTACTCTAGAAAGACCTATTAAATGGCTTCGATGTACAAAGCGGTCCTCATACGCAAGGCTATGAGATATATTTTCTTTTACATAATTTATAAACACCGGCATCGTATTAGTAAGTACATTGTATACATATCCACCCATATTTTTTTCAACAATCTTCTCTGGCCATTCTAGTAAGCGGCACACATCTTCATAGGTATATTTAGCATATAACTGGAACGGTCTTTTTTTGAATAGTTTTCCATACTTTTTTTTGTAATTATGAATACCATACTCGATATGTTTTTCAATAACATTGGCAAATTCCTCTTTATCCATTGCCTTTGCAAATATCGGCGATTTCTCTATTACGCCATTATTTTCAATAATAAACGGATGGTCTTTATAAAGCTTAACCGCAAAACCAGTATAAAAGTCGCCGGATAACACATTGAATACACTATCATGCAAAGACTTGGAATTCTCTAAATTATACATTGTCTCAAGTTTATTTACAAAATCGCTCCATTTAATAGCATCACTATTAACAATTGTTTCCAAGAGCAATAACTCATGAATACGCTTACCCGGCATATATTTCTGAGATAAAATTTTTATAAACGCCTCTTCATCAGCATTAAAAGCAACTGTATACTCAGGCTCATATTTTTTTAAAAATTCATGATATGACCCAGAATAATTAATGATCATGAACACATCTATAGCACCAAATTTATCAAAATCTTCAAGCGCCGGAATTTTTCCCAATTTATTTTTTAATTTAATATATTCATCTTTTAAAAATTTGACTGCATTAAGTTTAGCCTTATCAATAGCCTTATAAATTCGGTCCTTCGTAACTGCATCAAAGTGAATAGTAGAGCAACCCGGAATCTCACTCGTTCCCTCGCTTACATAACGGCGCATATTGTCTTTATTATAAGTACGGTCGCCAGACAACGCTACCGGAATCATAAAGTTATTATTGTAGTTGCCGATAAAATCTAGCACTACCACATATTCTTTATTGTTCGCCTTACGCAAACCACGACCTAATTGTTGCACAAATATAATCGGCGACTCCGTTGGACGAAGCATTATAACTTGATTAATATCAGGAATATCAACACCTTCGTTAAAAATATCAACCGTCAAAATATAATCTAGTCGTTCAGATTCAGGCACAGTGTCATCGCAAAGACGTTTAATAGCATCTTCTCGTTCTTGCTGCGTATTAGCCCCAGACAAAGCCAATGTACGCCAACCTTTTTTATTAAATGCCTCTGATAATTTCTCAGCCTCTTTTACAGTTGAGCAAAATATGAGGCCTTTAATTCTGTCGCCACTATGGCCATAATATTTAGCATAGTCCATTACGTATTCTACACGATCGTTGCTTACGAGTCGACTAAAGTCTTGAATCTTTACACTTTCATCATCAATTTTTAAATCAGCAATGCCCAAATAATGGAACGGGCATAAAAGTCTATCTTCTAATACATGTTGCAAACGTATTTCATAAGCAATATTATAATCAAATAACTCATAAACATTAAAGTTATCCGACCGTTCGGGCGTAGCAGTCATCCCTAAATACAAAAAGTTAGGCTTAAAATAGTTCATAACCTTCTGATACGTCGCCCCACCAGTTCTATGTGCTTCATCAAAGATTACCACATCAAAGGCCTTTTTTGAAAAACTGTTTAATGTTGTATCCTTTGATATAGTTTGAATCGTCGCAAAAATAAAGTCACAATTCTTTACAGTTGCATTATTTGAGTTGCCCGATAAAATCCCCATATTACGATTATTACCAAAGACCTTCTTATACGTATCCATGGCTTGCTTTAAGATTTGTTCGCGATGGACAATAAATAGAATCCGTTTAGGTCGTAATCGTTGTATACCAAATGCCGAGGCGTAGGTTTTACCCGTACCGGTAGCCGAAATCAACAATGCTTTTTTCTTGTCCGCCTTGAATAAATTATACAATGAATCCATAAATGCTACCTGCATTGTATTTGGTTTTAACGTTGCTCCCTGTGCTATTAAAGCATTTTGTATAGCAGTCTGTTGTTTCTGAAATTGTAATTGCTTTTTCTTAGCCTCATATATCTTGGTATAGTCATCAATACAGTCCTTATACCATTGACTGGCCGGACTATTCCACATCTCATCAAATTCACCAACTATCGTTTGTGCGTATGCACCTTCAGTTGTAGTAACAACCTTCGTATTCCACTCTTTGTTAACGGATAAAGCATACTGTGTTAAATTAGCACTGCCAATAATAATATGGTACACTTCTTCATCCGAGAAAATATATCCCTTAGTATGAAATCCTTCAGCACCATCACTTTGAGTGCGATAAATTTTCAAGTCAATATTAGATAGCTGTGCAATCTTTGCCAACGCCTTTGGCTCAGTAAAACATAAATAATCTGATGTTAAAATTTGTCCCTTAATACCTTTTTGTTCTAGATCTTTTAAAGTACCAAGCAAGCCTTCAATACCACTATCAGTAATAAAAGCCACGCTAAACTTAAAGCTGTCACAACGATATAACTCACGTTGCAATGTAGCTATTACCTTCGACTTCTCTGTCGGATTATTAAGTACCAATTGAGGTTGGTACATAATATCCGACACTTCATGCTTACTAATAAAAGCTGTTTCAATCCCCTTACGAATCCGTTCAATTTGCTCTTCAAACATGATTTAGCTCCTAAAAAAACTCCCTCTAAGTTGACCAATAGATCAAGTTTAATAAGACATTGACACATCAGTAACTTCAGCACATTAACTACTGAAAGAATATCCAATTAAAGTTGAAAACTATTATACCTGTTGAGATTATTGTAGCAGCTTTTAAATCAAATTCATACAAATTATTTCCTACAAACGCAGAATAGCCCCTGCTCAACCGAGCAAGGGCTATTCTCCGGTAAACATTTATTTTTACCGCACTTCAATTCACTCTAATCAAAAGAGCACCTTCAATCCACTCCACACAAGGTTTCCACTGCTAAACGCCTCGCATGAAGACATTTACTACTTAAAACCTCTTACATCTTTTCAAACTGAGATTTTGGCACGCCGCAAGTAGGGCATTCCCAATCATCAGGCAAATCGGCAAATGCTACGCCTTCAGCTGCTTCATCATACACATAACCACAAACTGTGCAAACATATTTGTCTTTCATACGTCATTCCTCCTTAGGAATCAAACAACAGCCACTTGGCTTATATTCTTCAGCAACTTACAACTCACCCATGATTTCTTTAGCAATCACATAACCTTGGGTGTAGTTGTGGCCCAAGTTAAGACCGAATACATCCAACGGATAATCCGTACTGCCATAGAAATGACCGGCTAAATTGCCTGCCGCGTAAAGACCTTCAATCGGTTTATCGTCATCGTCAACGACTTGCAGCCGTTCGTTAACTACCATGCCGGAGCAAGAAACGGTAAAGCGAATATGACGATGAATACCGTAAAACGGTGGTTTGAGCACCGGGCAGAGATTTTCTTTCGCCACGCCGAATTCCACGTCGCGTCCGTCCGCCGCCATTTCATTATAACGTTTAACGGATGCCAAGAATGTCGGCACGTCTTTTATCTTTAATTTTGCAGCCAATTCTTCTAAGGTATCAGCCTTAAAGGTAGCAATGAGCCCCGGTACAACGCCGGTGTGTTCCACATCTTCTTCCGGCATCCATTTTTTAATGGACTCGAAATCTTCGTAGCCAAGCCCCAGTCGTTTGGCCTGTTCAATATAATCACTGTCAAAAATCTGGCAATAATGACCTTCGTCTTCCTTGCTCGTCAAGTAGCAGTTCATAAGATCCATGCCCAATGCTTCGTCGCAGAAGCGCTTACCGTTCATTTTAACACGCATATACGGCGAATCCATCATCGACGCCGGGCCCGCATCCATATCATGGGCCATCTTAGTATGTCCCACATTTTCCATGCGACCGCCTACCCAGGCAATCATCTTGTGACCGTCACCGTCATAACCGAAGCGTTTGCGTTTCAAATTATCCATATCCGGCATGTAATAATGCATCATTTCAGCATTATTTGCATAGTCACCGGTGGCAAGGACAACGCCCTTCGAGCCGTTCAATTGAATATAGCCGTCCGGCGATTTAGCGATAACGCCGATAACACGACCGGTTTCATCCTGTACGAGCTGTTCACCCGGCGTACCGTAGTAAATATCGATGCCCCGTTCTTCGGCCAGTTTACAAAGAGCCTTCATGCCCTGCCCCGTGTTATACGGTTTCGGTCCAAACACACAAGTAGTAAACTCAATCTTGAAGCCATGTTTTTTCAAAAGTGCCGTATGTACCGGTGTGCCCATGTCTTTTACTTGAGCACCGGCGAGTTTTGCCTGTTCAATCACCCAGCTTACTGCTTCCCCGGAATGGTTGGCCCACATTTCAATGAGGCCCCGTTTCGCCCGGTGATCGGCTGACGCCTCTAAGAGCGTCACCAAACGAGCTACATCATAGGGATCGCTCTTATCCAATAAGACCCCGGCTCCGAAGTTACCGCCCGCCATAGCGGATTTTAACTTCTGTACAATGGCAACTTTAGCGCCCAATTCAGCCGCCTTCAACGCACAAGGCACGCCCGGCGAGCCGGCGCCCACTACGACGATATCATACTGCTTGACATCCTTAATATCCGTAATCGGGTCCGGCTTTTTAAAGAAAGCTAACTGTTCGTTCATAAACATTACCTCTTTTCCACCTGAAAAAAATGTAATACTAAAACAAACGTCATTCAAGCTACTACGTTTACCTCTATTGTACGCCTTATATCTACAAATATCAACTTGAAAAGGACTTCAACTATTTTACAACACAAGTCTCCCTATTAAAACGTATGCCGTCTCACCTTGTGCCTTTATTCCACAGTATCGTAAGCAAGACCGGAATTCCAAATAATCGGCGGTTCCCAAATTTCAAGGGCCCGGTCTTGAATCTTCGTCGACATAATCATAGCTTTAGCCAGCACATCCGTAGGCATCGGCTTTTTATCTTCAAAAAGGCCTTTATCATTAAAAAAGTTCAGTAAGCCCACACTGACAGTCTCGGTCCATCGATCCGTGTGTTTACGCTCCAAAGCCGGTGGTCTGAGAATCGTTGTTTTTGCAAAATGAAGTCCCTTCACAGCCTCTTCCAACTCGCCTTTCATACGAGTATAGAAAAAGTGCGAATTCGGTGACGCCATTACCGTAGATAGCAACACATAATGTGGCACTTCATTCTTTTTAGCGGCTTTAGCAAACTCCATCTGATAATAAAAGTCCACCAACCACTGCTGTTCCTGACTGCCCGCATCCTTACGAGTCGTGCCGAGACACGCAAATAACACATCGCCGGTTACAGACTTTGCCCATAATTCCGGATTATCAAAATCTATAATATGGGTAATCAACTTTTCGTGGATAATTTCCGGATTACGCCGTACAAAAATCTCAACGGAATCAAACATCGGATTGGCCAATACCAACTCCAATAAATCGCGCCCCGTAGCCCCGGTCGCGCCCACTATAATTGCCTTCATAAAACCTCCCACATAGCTTCAAACTGAAGCTATCTTATATCAACTTCATGTATCATTTTACCGATTTTTGATATATATAATCATTTCATATATCAATTTATATCGATATTATGCTATAATGATTATAACGTATTTATGTTCAATAGTACATTTTATTAATCATTGAAATTTTGAATAAACGAAAGAAAAAAGGAGGATTCACAATGTTTCCGGACAAATTTTTTGAAGTATTAAAACACGAAGGTGTTGTTTCCATTACGACTTGGAGTGATAATGAAGCTCATGTAACCAACACGTGGAATTCCTATTTAAAGATTAAAGACGATACAATCTTAATTCCTGCAGCCGGCATGACTTCTACCGAAGCGGACATTAAAAAGAACGACCGCGTTATTGTAACCATGGGCGCTCGTGAAGTAGAAGGCTTCAACGGCTACCAAGGCACCGGCTTCCGTGTAGAGGGTACGGCAAGCTTCATCGGTGAAGGTCCTATTTACGATGAAATGTATGCGGACTTTCCATTCTTAAAACGCGTATTAGTTGTAAAAGCCGAATCGGCTAAACAGTTATTATAATCTGTTTTAAAACGCTATATACATAACTAAATACTATATCCGGTAGAACCGGTAAGCCCACTTCGGTGGGCTTTTTTTCATACAAAAAATATTGACACTTCTAATAAATTCGATGTATCATATATTAGTCCATAAATGGACTGTTAGATTTTCAGACTAACCATAATTTTACAATTAGAAGCTCAAATAGAAGATATATCTGTTTTATATAAATATACTTTTAGTCGATGGAGTGTTTAATGAAACCAACTATAAACGATCAAATTGCAATGTACTGCAATCTGTTAAACGAGTGGTATGTGGCTTATGAGGCCTATGCGAAATCCATGGGCTTATCAAATACGGCACTCGATATTTTGACAACAATTTATGAAAACCCAAATTTCACGCAAAAAGAAATTGCCGATAGCTGTCTTTTGCCAAAGCAAACGGTAAATGCCGTTGTGACTGCTTTTTTAAAAGACGGTTGGGTAACGCTTGAAGAGTTGCCGACGGATCGTCGCAATAAAACTGTCAACTTAACTGCTGAAGGTATGACGAAGGCCCAAGAAATCATGGACAAGATTCATAATTGCGAAGTAACGGCTATGAGTCAACTAAGTGAAAGCGAACGGGAAACCTTGCTAAAACTTACCAAACGATATATTCAAAATTGCAGTAAGGCTATGAGCGTTGAGTAATAGTACCATTTTACAAGCTTACGGCCATATAATTCGACCGATACAACGCATTGGAAAAGAGAGGAGTTCTTATAATGATGTGGTTAATACTATTTGGCAGCCTGTTCCTGTTGGGTGGCGCCAGTTTATTATTTCTTATATATAGCGTAGGCCGCTTGCCGTTTATCGAAATGCTGGCTAACGGCAGCAAACTAATGACCTGGCTCATCAGCGCCCTCATTATTATCGCGCCTACAGCCTTAATCTGGATGTCATATACCGTTACTAATGCCATAATTGTGCTACTTCACCTGACAGTCTTCTGGGGACTTGCCGAAATTCTGCGCATCTTGGCCATGAAATTTGATATCGTCACCGTCTCCCGTTCGATGAGTGCGGCCGCAGGTATTCTGATTACTGTTTTATACCTCGGACTCGGTTGGTATCAGGCTCACCATGTAGCCCAAACCGATTACACCGTTATGACCGATAAAAAAGTGGGCAATCTGCGCATCGCTCTCATCGGGGACTCTCACTTAGGATCCACCTTCGACGCCGACGGTTTTGCCAAACATTTAAAAACGATTGAAAAAGCAAAACCGGATTTGCTCGTCATTGCCGGTGACTTTGTAGACGAGCGCACCACTAAGGCGGAAATGATTAAGGCCACGCAAGCGCTCCAAGATGTTAACACGCAGTACGGCGATTATGTATTCGGCAACCACGATAAAGCCCTTTACAGACCGGATTCACGTGATTTCACGGGCAACGATTTAGTAGCCGAGCTTGAAAAAAACGGTGTCATCGTACTTCAAGATGAAAGCATCTTGTTAGATGACCGTTTCTATATCGTAGGCCGTCAGGATGCGTCCGAAGAATTCGATTTTGGTCGCTCCCGTGCAGCTATCGCCGATTTAATGGCTCCGCTCGATCACAGCAAATATATCATCGTGCTCGACCATCAACCGCGCGATTACGCGGCTGAAGCCAAAGCCGGTGCCGACCTCGTATTGTCCGGCCACACCCACGGCGGTCAGATGATTCCACTCAAGCAATTAATCAATTGGTTTAGTATCGGGCAAAACGACCGTATTTATGGCTTGGAACAACGTGACAACACCAACTTTGTCGTAACCTCCGGCATTTCCGACTGGGCCATCCAGTTTAAAACCGGCACCAAATCCGAGTTTGTCATCGTGGATGTAAAAGAGCCGTAAGCTATCAAGCATACACGTTAATGTAAATTAAACATAGAATTGAACGTCGAATTTAATATTGATTAATAAAAATGACTGCAACGAAAATGCTAATTAACATATTCGTTGCAGTCGTTAATTTTGGGAATATTTGAAGCCGTATCACGTAGTTTTGAGGTGACAATATGCAATGGCAATGTGATATTTTAGTTGACTTCAAAATTCATAGAGCTTAATTTTTCAACCTTTTACTTCAACATTCTTGACGTTTTGTCAAAAATCCGCTAAAATAACTAAGTAGTCATG
Source organism: Veillonella sp. LMAG:90 (assembly GCF_008679445.1). Classification (NCBI taxonomy): domain Bacteria; kingdom Bacillati; phylum Bacillota; class Negativicutes; order Veillonellales; family Veillonellaceae; genus Veillonella; species Veillonella sp. LMAG:90. Next base: position 523,690 of record NZ_NAND01000001.1, on the reverse strand, counting down.
CCGGCATAGCTCAGTTGGTAGAGCGGCTCATTCGTAATGAGTAGGTCGTAGGTTCAAGCCCTATTGTCGGCTCCAGTATTCATAAGAGGTTCTAAGAGTTTTTGATTCTTATAACCTCTCTTTTTTTGCAAGTGTGGTTAAAAACATTTGTACATTGTCTATTAATGTAGATTTTGTAAGGGTTTGTAAGGTATAAAAAATGTGGTAAAACATGTTTTCTAAGACAAAAAGTTATAAATTGTCTGTTGTAAAATTACCACATCTGCAAAAAGTGTGGTAAAAAACATAGTACAATTTAGGATAAACATAGGTTTTACAAGGCTTTCAAGCGATTTCAAAATGTGGTAAAATGCAATTTCTTTGACAAATGTCTTTTTTGTCTTTTCGTATTGCTCTTTTAGTAGCCGAAAGACACATTCTGAAAAGCCTTTTCCATACGTTGAATATTATGTCCGTATGTTTTTAATATCATTGTAGCATCTGTATGCCCTGTTTGCTTTTGCAATGTGTGCAAAGGAATGCCTTGATTTAGACACAAAGAAATGTAAGTATGTCTAATTGAGTGAGCCGTGATGTGCTTTCTAATACCTAGCTTTTTGGCTACATCACTCATATACCGTTTTGAAAAGTTACATTCTTCAATAGGTGCCATATATTTTGCATTATACAATACATATTTACAACCATGAGAGTTTTCTTTTGCTTGCTTTAAGAGTTTTACAAGTTGTTCATTTGGTGGAACATAAATAAGTCTATTGCTATTTTGGTTCTTTGTTTCTTTGGTGCCTTTACCTATTTCAGTTTCGCCCCACGCTTTAGTGATATAAACTTCTATTGAGTTATCCTCTTTGTACTCTATATCGTTCCATGTAAGGGCTTGCATTTCTTGTGGTCGCATTCCTGTATGGAAGAATAGGTGTATTGCGTGTTCTAAGCGGTGTCCTTTGTAGTAATCATAAAAGAGTTGCAGTTCTTCCATTGTCAAAGCATCTTTCTTTTGAGTACCTCTACCTTTGTCTTTTGGATAGTCTATATCTTGACTTGCATTGAAAGACACAAAGCCTTTTTTCCTAAGATAATCTAAGTACATATTCAATAGCACTCTTGACTTTGTAATGTTCGCTTTTAGACTGTCTGCAAAGTCCTGTACTAACTCTTTCGTTAAGTCCTTAATTAGCGTATTTTTGAAGAATGGTACTATCTTTGTATTGTAGATACTCAAATAATCTTTTCTTGTCTTTTCTTCAATGTCTTTAGACAAAATATATTCTTTCATGCTATCACAAAGGAATAAAGGTGTTTCTTTGGGCTTTCCTTTTCCGTGTCTAGTTGTTTCCGCTCCTAGTTTCAAGTACTTACCATTGTTCCGCTCTTTGATAACCTTTAGTCTTTCTCTATCCGCTTGTGCTTTTGTCTTAAAATGTATCTTGTTCTTATACTTTACCTCGTTCCCTTCTGCATCAATAAACAATACTAAATCTCGAATGTGAAAATAAGTTTTGCCTTTAGGCTTATAAGAATAACCATTTGATAGTGTAGTCATTTGTGGGTAGCTCCCTTCTTGACTACCTACATCAAATTTACTCTTGACTGTATCATACACATATGGATAGTATTTGTAAAGGAATATTTGAAGGTCTTGCACATTTAGTATAGTCGGCGTTTGGTCTAACACATGACTTTTAAGAATACCCCTATTTACCGCATCATGAAGTTTATTATTGATTGTTGTCGGTGTCTTATTGCACATTGTCGCAATGTCTTTCACTTTGTAATACATAATTGTTACCCCTTTTTCAAGACAAAAAAATACCCCTTTGTAGGGGCGTAAAGACAAAAAAAAGACACCTTCTGCAAGGAGTTGCAAGTAGACACAAATTAGTATTATTTCTTTAGGGTTTCAAATGGTTTCCCTACTGTTCTATGTGTCTGCTATTAGTTGCAGTTGGTGTCTTATGTTTAATTGTTGGTGACACATGATAACTCATAGACTACCCTTATAAACTCGTATAGGTAGTCTATGAGTTATCATGTGTTTACAAGGGGGTTTCAAGGGGGACTGTAGGTACCCCTTAACAAGACTAAAGGCGTTCCTTTGGCTCTCTGATTGTGTATCATAGAACGGCTTTAGGCTTGCCAACGGTACACGTTAAGACAATAATTAGTCTTGTCTAAGGCTTTCTTATAGTGTCATACCGTTATATAAAACGATTCTGTATTGTGTCTGTAGTAATGTATAGTGTACTTTGGTACCCCTATGGGGTGAATGAGAAATTTTAGTATGATATATATCTGTTCACAAATTTTTTACCAATTTTATCCTTTGGTCTATTCTTTGAATTGCAGTATAAATCCTTTAGTATGCTAAAGGATACTCCACCAGTTAGAAAAGACAAAGACTATTTATGTTCTTTCTCTTTTGGTCTGTACCTTATGACACCTATAGTATTAGGTATTCTTTAGTTCTTTTTCTCTTTTGGTCTGTACCTTATGACACCTATAGTATTCAGTAGTATTCCCTTTGTCAGTCTAAAGGAATACTCATGGTTGGAGAACATGAGGGTACTTTAGTATGCTAAAGGACATCTCACCAGTTGGTAAATAAGGAATACTTAAGTATACCTATAGTATCTATTAGTTAACTTATAGTTAACCTTTAGCTCTCATGTATATATACCTTTAGTTTTTCTTTTGTTTTCCCTTATCTCCAATTAGTGTGCCAATTAAAAGCGGTATTAAGTGTTCCAATTAGCGTTATCAAAAACTTTATTTTGCTTTTTGTTTTTCTTTATGTAAAAATATTGTCTATTCTTTCAGTGTCTATAAGGGTTTATGAGTGTTTCCCTCATCAAAGACACAAATAAAAAAAGGCGTACCTTATGCACTCTCATTAAAGAATACATAAAGTACGCCTGTAAGGGTATCTATTGGTCTTGCATGGATATAGACTTTCTGACAATAAACAAAGGGTGTCTAAGGGTTCAGACACAAAGTATTTCCATGATGCGGTCTTTATTCCATATATCAAGTTTAAGATGCTATAGGGCACGTTTAATTGACTTTTAGAGTGTCTAAAGTGTTCCCCTATGGGTTTTATACCTAAAGACAAATAAGTATCGTAAAAAGGCTCTTTATTTGTGTCTAATGTTCAGACTTTCAATTTAAGGTCTAAACTGGCAACGTGGAGCCACTTTTTAAGGTGCTTAATAATTCCCCTATGGTTTTATACCTAAAGAAAAATAAAAATCGTAAAAACGCACTGTGAGCATACTAAAAAATAAATTGTGCACAATTGAATTAAAAAAAATGGACACAAAGAGTTTTATTCAAAGGGGTAACATGAATGTTTCTTTGTGTCCATTAAAGGGGTCTATCTTATTGTACGTTCTTTAGATTCATAGAACGCCTGTATAGTTGTTTCGTCTATATTGTACTGAAAGAGTTCTCTTTGGTATACTATTGGTCTATCTCTAAAAGCCTTTTGAAGCGGTGCTATGGCTCTTTCTTCTATGGTATCTAAAGTCATTTCTAATACGCTTTCAAGTTGCTGTATCTCTGTATCATTTAATGCAATGCCCCACGGTAGCAAGGCTGCAATGTCACAAGTGTCTTTATCTGTATCAATCTGCATTGCCTTTTCATATTTCACAAGGTCGGATAATGGAATAAAGACAAGTTTTTTATTTGTGCTGTTTGCAGTAGTTTTCATAATTAATAATTCCCTTCATACTTTAATGATTTCATATTGAGTAATAAGGGTAAATTTCTGTAGGTAGCCTTTTCAAAATTTATTAAAATTACCACATTTTTACCACACTTTTTATTTTAGACACCGCATCAAGCCAATGTTTATAAGGGTTTACTATCTCATTCGTAATGAGTAGGTCGTAGGTTCAAGTCCTATTGTCGGCTCCATTATTTTTAAAATTTAGAGGAATATTTCAAATTGCTGATAAATACAGTAATCATAAGCATTTGTGATTCTGTTCAGTGATTTGAAATATTTCTCTTTTTTTCTTATTCACAGGAAGCACTCCCATTTTTTCGCCCATTATTTTTGCCCATTAGAGTATTAAGCTCTAGTGGGCAAAATAACACTATGATTCAAACTTACGTTTTCTATAATTTTCCTTAACATCGCCCACAGAAAGCCAGCCATTGATTTCAAATAAGCCCTCTTCCATCTCGATTAATTTCATCAGTCGTTTTTTCTGTATTTCTTTATATTCTTCTGATTCTATCTGCTTCATAATCTAACCTTCTAATTAACGGACGCCATATATTCCTTACACAAACAATCGCAAGGAAGCATATGGCGTCTTTTCTATTCGTATTCTATTTGATACTTTCCTTTTCACAAAACTACTTTATAATTCTTACCAGCCTCGGCCGGCACCACCGCCACCGCCGGATCCGCCGCCAAAACCACCGCCGCGACCGCTGCCGCCGCCGAAGCCCCCACGACCTCCTCCGCCGCCACCGCCGCGGAAGATAAACATGGTAAGCAGCATCCGGGTAAGTTCCCCGCCAAAGAAAATGGCATCAACCATGAGGAACAAAATAATCCCTCCGCCGATGAGCAACACCTGCCACCATGACAGTTCAATGGTATTGTCAGGTTGTGCCTGTTGATTCACATTTTGGCTTTGTTTACTAATATCCGGATCTACGATTTGAGCCGTTTGCCAGACCGTTCTTACAATGCCCGGTCCAAATTGCCCCTGACGAAAACTCGGGATGGCATAGGTGTCCAATAGTTGCCCGATTTTAGCATCGTTTAAGACCCCTTCCAAACCGCAACCTACGGTGAGAAAGATTTTCTTATCTTCCATCGCCACGGCTAGCACGAATCCATCATCTTTGCCGCTGTGTCCGACGCCCCAACCACGCAATACGTTTAGCGCGTAATCAGCGGGAGCCACATCACCGAATGAAGGCACTACGACAACGGCCAGTTGCCCTTTACCAGAACGATCAAGCATGGTGCCGATGGCATTAATAGTTTGTACTTCTTTGCTCGACAGTACGTTTACCTGGTCGACCACATATTGACCGGCCGGTGGTTTAGCCGGAATATCTGCTGCGTGAACCGCCAGTGCTTGTAAGGCGATGATGGCGGTAAGCAGCAACATCACGACAACTTTCCAAAGGCTGTTTTTACGCATTATCCAAGCCATCAAGCCCTCCTAACCAATCTTTTTTTACAAAACAAAGTTCGTTGCCACAATCCTATGAAAATAAGTATATGGATTTACGGTTAGAACTCCACTTTAGGAGCGGATTGAGCCGCTTGGTCTGCCTGGAAATACGCTTTTGGTTGGAAGCCTAACATCCCCGCATAGATGGATGTAGGGAATGTACGTACTTTAGCATTATATGCATTAACTACATCATTATAATCTTTACGTGCTACGGCAATGCGGTTTTCAGTGCCTGCCAATTCATCCTGCAAAGCGCGGAAATTCTGGTCCGCTTTTAAGTTCGGATAGTTTTCCGTAATCATGAGTAAACGGCTCAAAGCGCTGGATAATTCACCGTCAGCCTGAGACATTTCTTCTACCGTACGGGCTCCGCCCAGTTTAGCACGGGCATCGGAAACGGCTTGAATGGCCGCCTGTTCATGAGACGCATAACCTTTAACAGTGCTTACCAAGTTCGGGATTAAATCGTTACGACGCTGTAACTGCGTTTGAACCTGTGCCAACTTGTTGTTTACACCTTCATCCATGCCTACCAAACCGTTATAGCCGCTTACTACCCAAGCACCGATAGCAATGACAACAGCAATTAAAATTAACCAAGTTTTTTTCATGAGTATCCTCCTTACAAAAAAAGTCTGCGTGAGCCCATGGTTGAGCCGCGCAGACATACATACATTAACTTATAAAAAGTCGTTTTTCCAAAGTAGCAGGCCTACAATGAACGTAACCACCGCGGCAATACCGATTACAAAAGGAAACCCTTCGGCACCCGATTCAGCCCATGGAACGGGTACGTTAACGCCCCACAAACTGAAAATCAAGGTCGGTACGGATAAGATAATCGTTACACCGGCCAAGAGTTTCATCACTAAGTTCAAGTTATTGGAAATAATGGAAGTAAAGGCGTTCATCATATTCATGAGAATATTTGAATACATCTCAACCATTTCAATAGCCTGCTTGTTTTCGATAATAACGTCTTCCAATAAATCTTCGTCTTCTTCATACATTTTAAGCAAATGACGGACATCTTCATGACTACGGAGGCGCAAAATACGCTCCATTACGGTGCCGTTTGTTTTCAAAGCGGACGTAAAATAGGTCATGGATTTCTGTAATTCCAACAGTTGGAAAAAGTCCTTATTTTTAGTCGTATGACGCAATTGAATTTCAATGTCGTCCGTACGGCGGTTAATTTGTTGCAAATAACGCAAGAACAAAGTCGCTGTGCGATACATTATCTGGAACAAGAAACGTGTTTTTTTAAAGGTATAAAACGTAGCAACTTGATTGTTTATAAACGGATATAACACATCCGATTCTTCAAGACACACGGTGATGAAGAAATCAGGTGTCAAAAATATACCGAGCGGCACTGTATCATAGCTGTCGCTACCGCGCAATGCCGGAATATTGATAACAACAAAAATGTAATTTTCTTCAATTTCCACGTGCGAACGTTCTTCCGTATCCAAAGCTGTTTTCAAAACGTCCGTAGGGATTTCCGTCATAATATTGACGAGCGATAGCTCATCGGGGTCCGGATTCACCAAATTAATCCACGAGCCCTTACCCGCATCGGCTACCGTTAAGTCCGATACAAGCTCGCCTTCGTCATGTGTATATACCGTGAGCATACGCCACCTCCCATTCATTAGCTTATACTTCATCATATCCAACAAAGAAGAGGTTCGTCAAGTGTTGAATCGGGTAATTTATAAGAAAAAATCGCTCTTGAAAGAACCTGACTGTTTTGTCTTTTCCCAAGAGCGATTTTACCGTATGAGGCGTTCATCAACGCATTCTAAACGTTTTTGAAAACCTTATTATTTTTTATATAAAATACGAATGGAGTTTAAAATGCAGAGAATGGAAACACCCGTATCGGCGAATACGGCCACCCACATATTGGCAAAGCCGAAGAGCCCCATAATCATAACGAGGATTTTAACCCCTAACGCTACGACTACGTTCTGCCATGCAATAGAAATCGTGTTTGAGGAAATGCGAATTGATTCAACTACAGCGCTGATACTGGGACGCATATACACTACATCGGCTGCTTCAATGGCCGCATCGGCACCGCTGCCCATGGCACCGCCCACGTCGGCACCGGCCAATACAGGGGCGTCATTGATACCGTCACCTACGAACATGGTGGAACCGTATGTTTCACGAAGTTCTTTCATAACACTTAATTTATCTACCGGCAATAATTCGGCACGAACGTCATCAATACCGGCTTCTTTCGCCATGTACCGGGCACCCGCTTGAGTGTCACCGGTCAGCATAATCGTGCGCAAACCGCGTTTGGCAAGTTCTGCCACAGCTGATTTAGTATCTTCTTTCAAAGCATCGGCAATCAAGATTGTGCCTGCATATTGACCGTCAAGGGCTACCAATACTTCGCTACCGTAATCGGCAGGTTCACCGTAACCTGTAATTTGTAATTCGTTGAATAAACGACGATTACCAACGGCTACTTTAACACCATTTACCACACCGGTCATACCACGACCGGACAATTCTTCGAGATCAACAACTTCTGCTAACTGAACATTGCGTTTTTTAGCTTCATTGGCAATACTTACCGCTACCGGATGAGAGGAACGTACTTCTAAGGCCGCTGCCTTAGCCAATATGTCTACTTCGTCAAAACCTTCAGCTGTTGTAATAGACTGTACCGCAAATTCGCCGGTAGTCAAGGTACCTGTTTTATCCATAGCAATCGCTTTAATATTACGCAATGCTTCCATGGACAAACCGCCTTTAAAAAGGATGCCCGTTCTGGACCCGCGACCGATGCCGGAGAAGAAAGCGAGCGGTACGCTGAGTACCAATGCACATGGACAACTGATAACCAAGAATGTTAAAGCGGTATATACCCAGTAATTCCAGTTACCGGTAATTAAGGATGGGATTACGGCTACCAAAGCGGCTAACAATACTACGGTTGGGGTATACACGCGAGCAAAACGCGTAATAAAACGGTCGATACGAGGTTTGGTAGCGGCTGCATTTTCAACAGCATCAAGCACACGCGTAACCATAGAGTCTTTTAATTCTTTATCAACGCGCATCAAGATGCGGCCACTCTGATTGATACAGCCGGATAAAATTTCACTGCCCGGTTTGACTTGTACCGGAACCGGTTCACCCGTAACCGGCGCTGTATCGATACGTGTAGTCCCTTCAATTACGGTACCGTCGAGCGGAATACGTTCGCCGGCTATTACTTCGATAGTCTGACCGATGCGAACTTCTTCAGGGCTTACTACTTTGGACTGACCTGCTTCATCTACCAAGCGAACTTGTTCCGGACGCATATCGATAGCATCCATAATAGCGCTACGACTTCTGGCCGTTGCTTTTTCTTCAAAATAGGTACCGATACGATAGAAGAGCATAACCCCTACCGCTTCCGGCATTTCTCCGATAATTACGGCCCCCAAAGTGGCCACACTCATGAGAAAGTTTTCATCAAAAACTTGGCCGGAACCGATGTTTTTAATAGCATTCCATAAAACACCCCAACCAAGTAATAAGTAGGTCGCAAGAAGTACACCAAAGGCAATGTCTTCCGGAATGCCGTCTACAAAGGAGTATACGAGCATCACCACAACCCCGATAATAATGCTTACCAGACCGCCGCCGTGAGCATGGTCATGGTCGTGATGATCATGAGCCCCCTTAGTTTTACGTTCGTAGAGCTGTACTTCTACACCATCTTCAATAGAATCACAAACACCTTGAATTTCGGTAATCAAATCATTGGTGTCGGGAACTGTGGACGTAATTCGCAATTGTTGCGTCCCTACGGAAAACGATGCAGCACTTACTGTTTCCATTTTTTTAATCTTGTCTTCGATCTTGGCCGCACAATTCGCACATGTTAAATTTTTAAGTAATAAAATGCGTTCCATTGCTGTTTCTCACCTCTACTATATACGTATGCCACTTACACTAAATACTTACACTATTCCTGCGGTTAGCTTTTACGGCTAACACTACTCTAAATACCCGGATTTTTAACTGTAAAAATCTGTTCCGCAAACATATGAACAACTATTCATATGTTTCTATAATTTAATTATAGATTCTTTCATCAGCCTTGTCAATATAAAAATACCGGCTATAACAATTAGATATATGTAGCAATCAGCATAAAGAAGAATATATGAGAGACTATTCCTACTATTTTTAGATAAAACAAAAAAACACAGCTATAAAAGCCGTGTTTTAACGTGTAACTACTTTTTTGTTGGAATGCAAGTATATGTTACATTATACAGCTGAGCGGATCCGCCCTTACGGTCGGGCGGTCCCTCAGTTATATATATCATTAGATTGGAACGGATACTACTATCCGTTTAGCTGACTAATACTAATTAGTCTTCTTGACGATAAGGTTCTTGACCGATTTTGTAGAAGTCGTTACCTTCGCTATCGATAACTACGATGCAAGGGAAATCTTCAACAGTCAATTCAGCCAAAGCTTCAGGACCTAAGTCACCGTAAGCAATAACTTTGTAGTCTTTAATGGATTTAGCAATTAAGGAAGCGGCGCCGCCAACTGCTGCGAAGTAAGTTACACCATTTTTCTTCATGGATTCAACAACTTCTTTGGAGCGGGAACCTTTACCTACCATGCCTTTGATACCCTGATCAAGCATTGTTGGGGTGTAAGCGTCCATACGACCGGAAGTTGTAGGGCCGGCTGCACCGATTGGGTCGCCTGGTTTTGCAGGGGATGGTCCAAGATAGTAAACGATTTTGTCGTGCCAATCGATAGGAAGTTCTTCGCCACGTGCCAATGCTTCAGTCATAACTTTATGAGCAGCATCACGAGCGCTGTAGATTTTACCGGTAATCAATACACTGTCGCCGGCTCTTAATGTTCTGGACACTTCTTCAGTTAAAGGTGTCGTAATATGGATTGTTTTTGATTCAGCCATTGTTATCTTCCTCCCCTTGAATTAAAGAATTTCTTCGGCATGACGGCTTGCATGGCAGCAAATTGTCACGGCTACAGGAAGACCGGCAATATGGGTAGCGGCCCATTCGATGTTAACTGCTAATGCTGTAGTGGTACCACCAAGCTGAGGTCCGATACCTGTTTTGTTGATCATTTCCAACAATTCTTCTTCTAATTTAGCATATTCAGGCATATCGTTGCGTTTTTTAGTAGAACGAAGCAATGCTTTTTTAGAAAGTAATGCTGCATAGTCCATAGTACCGCCGATACCAACACCAAGAACCATTGGAGGGCATGGGTTAGGGCCGGCTTTTTTAACGATTTCCATAACGGCATTTTTAACGCCTTCAACGCCATCAGCAGGTACCAACATTTTTACGCCGGATTTATTTTCGGAACCGAAACCTTTAAGTTCCATGTCGATTTTAACTTTGTCGCCAGGAACGATGCTTGTATAAATGATACAAGGAGTGTTGTTACCGGTGTTTTTACGGTTAAATAAAGGTTCTGCCACTACGGATTTACGTAAGTAACCTTCTACATAACCTTTAGCAACGCCGTCTTGAACAGCTTGCTGTAAGTCGCCACCTTCGAAGTGAACGTCCTGACCTACTTCCAAGAATACGATGGTGTAACCGGTATCCTGGCAGATAGGGCGATCTTCTTCACGAGCGATTTCGGCATTTTTAATGATTTGGTCTAATACAACACAACCAACCGGAGATTTTTCTGTTTCACGACCGGCTTTTAAACCTTCATATACGTCTTGTGGTAAATAGTAAGCCGCATTTTTACACATTTGGGCTACTGTTTCCGTCACTTTTGCTACGTCGATAGTACGCAAAGTAATCCCTCCTCAACTTAAAACGAGATTTTCTGATGACTTAATCATAGCACACATCAAGAGGGCTTTCAAACGCGGTCTATGCAGTTTAATCAAGTATTTATGTCTATTGAGAACTTTTCGCAAAATATCAATTATTGCGATTCTAATCGCACTTCGTTGACAATCGATATACTAAAAGTACACTTGTTTTGTCATATTCAGGTATTAATATGCATAGAATATACATTCAAAAGCGCTCTAAAAATCCCATCCGCGGAAACATTAGTCTTTTATATACCCCCTCTTCTAAATCAATGCATAAACCTTTATATTTTTGTGTTAAGCACATTCGTTTTTTCTGTACACACTTCCAATTCAGAAGATAACTTTTTGTGGTAAATACGCATCTTACCATTAATTTTTCTAAAAACTCAAGTCCTGCAATTTGAACCAAAGTCTCTTTTTAATGATAATAATTACCAATTATATATTTTATTTTCTAATTTTTGACGCTCAACAAACAAAAAATCCGAACAATCCAACCCATTTTTTTACGTTTTACGGACACCTATTCACAATCGGTATAGCCTATTCACTAAATTAATCATTAACTTCATAAAAAAGAGGCCTCCACACACGGAGACCTCTGATTGTATTTTACTATATATAACTATATATGTAATACGCTATTACAAGCATCTACTAGCGACAGTAATACGCTATTACACCCATCTACTAGCGACGGCGATACACGATGGCACTGCGCCACAAGTAAAGGAACGGGAAGCTCAGGCAATGCACCAAACGGCTGAACGGGAAGATAAAGCAAACCGCCATCCATGAGAACATGTGAACCTTAAACATCATCGGAATATTCAGCATCAATTCCGGTTTCGGCTGCATAATGAGCAAGCTGCGGAACCAAGGTCCGATGTATTCACGATAGTTAAAAGCACCGTCGGCGTTGAGCATGGTACCGGCAAAACCCGTCAAAATGGTAAGACCCAAGAACAAGAAGAGCCACACGTCCATTGACGATGTATTGACTTTCATGTACACCGATGTAAAACGGCGTTTCATAAGGAGTAAGAAGCCTACCACCAATAAAATCCCCGCTACCCCACCGATGTATAGCGCCCCCATGTGATAGAGATGCTCGTCAATGCCAAACATTTCCGTCACTTCCTGCGGCACCAAGATGCCTCCTACATGCCCCAAGAACACGAGGAGTAAAGCAAAATGGAATAAAGGACCGGCAATGCGAAGCTGTTTTTTCTCCAAAAACTCACTGGATTTCGTGGTCCATGTCCGTTCCGACACGGTGTAACGAACGGCCGAACCGAATACTAAAAAGGTAAACGCAAGATAGGGCAAGGCGACCCAAACAAATTCACTCATCCTAAAGTTCCCTCCCAACGTTCTACAATTTGTAATACTACATCAAGCACGAAAGCATGCACCTGCTTACCGTCAATAAGTCGTTGACGAAGCGTTGCCAAGGCTTCTTTGCCATGTTGTAAAATCTCCAACGCTTCCACAGGTTCTAAAGTACTGCACAGCTCGAGGATGGCCGGCACATAATCCGGCAACTCGCGAGCAATGTCATAACCGTGTTTTTGAAAAAAAGCTTTATATTCCAATAACTCCGACGCCTGTTCTTCCGCATTAGTGGCATCATAGGACGTCAAATACATATTGGTATTACTGCTGAAATCAAAGACGCGCACATATTCGTCCTCGTATTCGCGTGCCTGTTCACTACTGATATAATCAAGCACCGCCCCGAGACTTTCTTTTAAGGGGCTATCCGGCCAAGCACGCCACGCCGCTTGCACGTCCGTCAAAGCTTCACGCCACTCGGCCGAAGGATAGCTCAATAAATAGGCACTCAATTGCAAAGCTTCCTTATCCAAGGCAGTTTGATCCGACAAAACTTGACCCTCCGCCATTTGATTCAGCTTTGTTTGATTTGCAGTTTGATTTTTTGTTTCCATAGAGTTACTCATGGCCACCTCCGGCACAACCGTTACAACCGGAAGCACTCGGAGCGGAACCGCTGCAACCACCGAAGGCACAATCGCTGAAACCACCTACGCCTTGATGCAAGCGTTTTTCTTCCTGCGTTGCATTGACGCCGGCCGGAATGCGATAACGATCGCGGTATTTGGCAATGCCAAGCAAACGATACATATCATAGAGCGTGTGCTCACCATATTTAGTATCAAATTCAGTTGTTGCTTCACCGCGGGTACGCTGCTGCATGTAACGGCGCAAATCAAGCAAGGTATTAAGCACACGGCGGATAACATCTTCATTGCCGGCAGAGAAAATCTGTGCCAAATAAGCTACCGGAATACGCATTGCTTCCGCTTCAGGGAAATGTACCGACGCCGCATCTTTATGTAAAATCGGGCTCATTGGCGGCACATACCATACCATCGGTACCGTACGATATTCTGCATGAAGCGGCAACGCAATTTGCCATTCTTTAATGAGGCGGAATACGGGCGATTCTTTAGCCGCTTTAATCCAGTTGTCAGGGATGCCCTGTTCTTTAGCCGCTTTCGCTACGGCCGGATCATGCGGGTCAAGCAACACATCAAGCATATTATCATAAATCTCTTGCGGATTTTCCGTCGATGCCACCGCTTCCACTTTATCCATATCGTAGAGTAACACGCCTACATAGCGCATGCGACCGACGCAGGTATCGGCACAAATCTGCGGCAATCCGTTTTCCAAACGAGGGTAACAGAATACGCATTTTTCAGCCTTATTGGTCTGCCAGTTATAATAAATCTTTTTATACGGACAAGCAGGCACACAATGACGCCAACCGCGACACACATCTTGCGAGATGAGGACTACGCCGTCTTCGTCACGTTTGTAGATGGCGCCGGACGGACAAGCCGCCACACAGGCCGGATTCAAGCAGTGATTGCAAAGGCGCGGCAAGTATTTCATAAAAATATCGTGGAAATCAAGGGCGATGTTTTGGCCTATTTTTTGAAGGTTCACATCGGCACGGGCCGTATTACCGCCGGCTAAATCATCTTCCCAGTTAGGGCCCCATTCGATTTCCATTTTTTCCTTCGTAATCAAAGAGCGGGGACGCGCCACCGGCTGATTGTTTTTACGTTTGGAATGAATCAAGGTTTCATAATCATAGGTCCATGGCTCGAAATAGTCTTTCAGCTCAGGCTGTTCCGGATGGAAAAAGAGTTTCATCAGACGGTTGCCCTTAGAGCCCGTAGCGAGCTGCAGTTTACCATCTTTTAGAATCCAGCCACCCTTCCAACGGTTCTGGTCTTCCCAATGTTTCGGATAGCCGATGCCCGGTTTTGTTTCCACATTGTTAAAATACATGTACTCCGCACCTTCGCGGTTGGTCCACGTGTTTTTACAAGTAATCGAGCAAGTATGACAACCGATACATTTATCTAAATTCATGACCATCGAAATTTGTGCTTTAATCTTCAAGCCAATCAACCTCCTTCATCTTACGCACTACCACAAGCATGTCGCGCTGATTACCGGTAGGTCCGTAATAGTTAAACCCATAACTCAATTGTCCGTAGCCCCCAATCATATGGGTCGGTTTCATGTGAATACGTGTCGGCGTATTGTGTGTACCGCCACGACCGCCCGTGAGCGAGGTGCCCGGCACGTTGATGTGACGATCCTGCGCATGGTGCATGTAAACGAGGCCGCGCGGAATACGCGGTGTTACTACGGCACGGGAGGCCACCACACCATTGCTGTTATATAATTCAATCCAATCATTGTCGGCCACGCCGATTTCGTTGGCATCATCTTCGTTGAGCCATACGGATTGGCCGCCGCGGAACAAGGTCAACATATGCGGCGTATCAAAGTACATACTGTGAATACTCCACTTGTTGTGCGGCGTTAAGTATTTAAGTGTAATTTCCGGAATGCCGTCATTCGGCAAGCTTTCACGCATTGGTGCATACGCCAAAATCGGTTTGAAAGTAGCCATCTGTTCGCCCCATTCCGCCATGATGTCATGGTCGAGGAAGTAGGACTGACGGCCCGTAATCGTGCGGAACGGCATGAGGAGTTCCACATTATTCGTAAACGGCGTGTAACGGCGATTATCTTTACCATTACCCGTGAAAATCGGGGTGCTGATAACGAGGCGCGGTTGCGCTACGATATCTTCAAAGGTAATCTGTTCACCGCTGCGACCGCCCGTCATTTTGGTTAAGTCTTTAAGACCGGTCAATTCTTCCGCCTTCGCCCAGCTCTTATGCGCTACGGCGCCATTCGTTGCGGACGACATGGTCAAAACGGCCTGACAAGCTTGGTAGGCATCTTCAATAGATGGGCAACCGGCCCCTACGTCATCAGTTGTGGAAATCACATGACCGGCTCCGTCGGTAGCCCCTTCAGGAGCGGTAGAACCTTGCGCACGACTGCGAATCACACCGTTACGCGCTTTCAGCTCTTCGTATTGTTCAGCGATGTTAACGGCAATACCGTGAGCACCTACTGTGCCGTCAGCCAAGTTTGGCCCTAAGGCACGTTGTTTTTCAAAAATACGCGTATAATCGCGTTCCACTTCGACGAGCTGCGGCATCGTTTTGCCCGGAATCGGTTCACATTCACCGCGGCTCCAATCTTTCACAAGACCGCCCGGCTGAGCAAGTTCCGCTTCCGAGTCGTGTCCTAACGGTGTCGCTACGATATCACGGTATACCGGCATATTTACTTCTTTAGCCAATTTGGAAACGGCCTGGCCTAAGGTAAGGAAAATATCCCAGTCCGTTTTAGCTTCCCAACCCGGATCTACGGCCGGCTGGAACGGATGCACGAACGGATGCATGTCGGTAGAAGATAAGTCGGTTTTTTCATACCAGGTGGCGGTAGGCAACACAATATCCGAATAGAGGGCGGAACCGGCCATACGGAAATCGAGGTCAATGAGCAAATCGAGTTTACCCTTACCCGCTTCTTCACGCCATTTAATCTCGGTCGGTTTAACAGCCGGCGTATCCGATTCGAGGAGGCCGTCTTTCGTACCGAGTAAATGTTTCATAAAGTATTCGTGGCCCTTAGAGGACGACGTAATCAGGTTGGCACGCCATACAATGAGGTTGCGCGGGAAGTTTTCCGGTGCATCCGGATCCTGTACGGCAAATTCCAACTCTTTATTTTTAAGCTGCTGCGCTACGAAATTCTTTACATCGCCAAATTCAGTGTAACCCGCCTTAGCAGCATTTTTATAAATATCGGCACTGCTTGTTTTAAACGTCGGATAGGACGGCAACCAACCCAAGCGGGCCGCCAATACATTGTAGTCGCCTACATGGCGATAACGCGGCTCTACGAGAGCAGACGTTAAATCATTGGTGTCCATTTCGTCGCTGCGCCATTGGTCGGTAGCGAAGTAGAAGAAGGACGTACCGTTTTGCAAACGCGGTACCGGCTGCCAGTCTTTTGCCGTCATGATAGCGCCCCAACCTTCGGCAGGACGTAGTTTTTCCTGACCTACATAGTGAGCCCAACCGCCGCCGTTTTTACCTTCGCAAGCACAGAAGAGCACAAGATTCAATACGGCACGATAAATAATGTCCGCATGGAACCAGTGGTTGATACCGCCGCCCATGATGATGAGGGAGCGACCTTTGGTAGCAATGGCATTGTCCGCAAATTCGCGCGCCGTGTGAATCACCATGTCCGGTTTGATACCGGTATATTTTTCCTGCCAAGCCGGCGTGAACGGTGTATCGCTTTCATAGTCGGCATTCACTTCGCCGCCGAGGCCGCGGTCAACGCCGTAGTTGGCTAAGAGTAAGTCGTAAACAGTGGTCACATATACTTCACCGTCAGCCGTCTTCATGCGTTTAACAGGCACGCGACGGGATAAGGTAGCCGTATTGTCCAAATGACCGAAGAACGGTAAGGTTACGGTTTTTAAATCATCCTTTTCATCAATGAAAGATAATTTAGGACTGATAGGTTCGCCGGTTTCACTATTTTCGAGTTTTAAATTCCATTTTGTTTTGTCACCCCAGCGATGGCCCATCTGGCCGTTAGGAATAACTAATTTGTCACTCTTTTCATCGAGCACATAATATTTAAATTCGCTATGTTGCGACAAATCGCCCATGTCTTTGGCCGTCAAGAAATGACCGGCCGTGAACTTGCCGTCTTTTTCATCCAAACGAACGAGGAATGGGAAGTCCGTATAACGTTTGGCGTAGTCGAGGAACATCGGCGTCTGGTTGTCGACGTAGTATTCTTTTAAAATAACATGACCCATGGCCATGGCGAGCGCCGCATCAGAGCCGGCTTTTACATTGAGCCATGTATCGGCGGCCGTGGTAGATTCCGCGTAGTCCGGTGAAACGGAAAAAACTTTGGTGCCTTTGTAGCGAACTTCGGTGAGGAAGTGAGCATCCGGCGTACGGGTTTGCGGTACGTTAGAACCCCAAGTAATGATGTAACCGGCATTGTACCAATCACTACTTTCCGGCACGTCGGTCTGTTCGCCCCATACCTGCGGGCTGGCCGGCGGCAAATCGGCATACCAGTCATAGAAGCTGAGGCAAGCACCGCCCATGAGATTCATGAAACGGGCACCGGCGGCATAACTTAGCATGGACATGGCCGGAATCGGCGAAAAGCCGAAGTTGCGGTCCGGACCGTAGGTCTGCACCGTGTAAAGCATGGAAGCGGCCGCAATTTCAGACGCTTCATCCCAGGTAGAACGGACAAAACCACCCATACCGCGGGCGGACTTATAGCGTTTAGTTTTCTCAGGGTCCGTCACGATAGATTTCCACGCTTCTAACGCGTTCGGATGTTCTTTTTTGGCTTCGCGCCACATATCCGCCAATTCACCGCGAACGTACGGATATTTCACGCGCAACGGGCTGTACATATACCAGGAGAACGAAGCACCACGCGGACAGCCGCGCGGTTCGAAGTCAGGCATATCAGGACTTGTTTCAGGATAATCATGATTCTGATTTTCCCACGTCACGATACCGTTTTTGACAAAAACATTCCAACTGCAGGAACCGGTGCAGTTTACGCCATGCGTGGAGCGCACCACTTTGTCATACGACCAACGGTTACGATACATGGATTCCCAGTCACGGCCGCCTTGATACTCCGCTTGATGACCTGATTCACTTTTATTTTTAGGTATTAGATAGGAAATTTTTTTAAAAAACGTATTCATGCGTTGTCCCTCCTTGTTATCTTCAGAATACCAAAGGAACGTTTTTGGGTGTGTGATTTATATCACATATATCGATAAAATTAATCCAAAGGGACATTTAGTTAAGGAATATATCAAAGTTTTTGATTGGCGATTTTACATATTAAAGTCTTGGCACAATCTACTTATGAGTAATTTTCATGTAGAATCATAAAACCTTGAAAGCTGGTCTTTAGAGGACTAAAATGGCAAAGAAAGGAGTCTTGTTATGAATACGTCAACCATATATAAGCTACATAAGTACCTTAGTATATTTTCATTTCTATTTTTCTTCCTACTCTGCATCACCGGGTTAATTCTCTTATTCAGAGCAGAAATTCAAGGTTCGCATACTATGGGCGCCGCCCCGATGAATATCAACACGCTTTGGGACGGAGCCGATAAAGGCACCGCTCAATTTACACAAAAATATCCCGACAAAGAAATCTTAAATATTTCGCCGGCGATGGGCTCGCATTTATTGAGATATCGTATTATTGACAAAAACAATACTCACGAACCGCGTGCCCGTATGGGGATGGGTGGCGATTATATTATTTATAATCCGCACAGCCAGCGGCTCACGGCTCCGCAAAGCGGCAAGGTTACGGCCACACCGCTTCGTACGACCATGCATATTATCCACGAATTGCATACACGTCTCGCCTTAAACCGCCTTGGCTTATATCTCATTGGCATTATTTCCTTTATTTGCGGTATTGCTGTTGTAAGCGGCGCTTTCCTATATGGGCCGTTTTCAAAAGCAGCTCGCCTACGTAGAGCCAGATTGAAAAGTCAACCTATCGTAACATCTGCTATCGGCTCTACCTGTAGCTTAGCAATTGAAAATAACAATGCGGCTATTGCTCCTAGAATGTTCAAAGAATCTATACGCAATCGCATCAGTAATTTGCATCGTGAACTAATGATGTTAACGGCCATTTTCGGGTTTCTCCTCAGCATTACCGGTACCGGTGTCGCTACGTTCTTCATCTTAAACGACAACTACAATAAAGAAGTTGCTGCCAATGCCAAAATCGAATTAAGTACCGAAAAATCCGATATCTTAACGCCATCGGAAGCCATCGCAAAAGTTCAGTCCCGCTTCCCGGGGCAACTGTTAATCTCCATGGATTATCCATCCCGCTTCAATGGTGGTCATTATACATTCTACCTTGGTCGTGAAAATGACGATGATCCGGCTTTATTCTTAGGTCAGCCGGTATATGCCAATATTTATGAAAACGCACAAAAAGATCATTTCTATTCGCAGCCGATTCCATGGTATTTTACCGGTTTAACTACGCTTATTAACTTGCACATTCACAATCATAATACGATAGCTCTTAAAATCGTATGGGCTATCTGGATGGTTATCTTAAGTGTGGCTTCCTTATTCGGTGCTTTATTGACGTTCCAACGGTGGAGGAAGTGGAACAGCTGGACTAAAACGCCCATTGCTACTGCTACTATTATGCCAGAAGCAAATCAAGGTCGCACTTGGACCCGTCCAATCGTGTGGGGCGGACTGACTTTAATTGGCATGTTTATACCACTCACGGGGATTCCGCATCATAACGAAATTGCTTTAATAGCTTTAATCTTGCCACTTATTGATATGGTGTATGTCTTGGCTAAAAAATAACGCTGACCCCTTCATATATAGTATGACTTTCCCTTTATTTTCTTCCAAAAACGACAAGAGAGCGACGAATTATTCGTTCGCTCTCTTGTCTTTAACGCTAGTCTGAGTATTACACTATTTTAATTTCGTAATACTAATCGATTTTCAATTTATACGTATAGAGTCTAAACCTTTAAGTCAATGAATCGGCCGGCGCCAAAATTTTAAAATGATTTTTTTCAAATTCAATTAAACCGTCATCCTGCATACGCGATAATTCCCTGGTCAACGCACTGCGGTCCACACAGAGATACTCGCTGAGCGCTACACGCCCTAGGGGTACATCAAATTCCATGCTGCCCCAAACCTTGGCCATATAAGAAAAATAAGCCATCAGCTTATCGCGTAAGTTACGCTTAGACACGATTTCCAGCTTTTGCAAAATTCGCACATTCTTATCGGCCACAAGAGTCATAATATTCTGTACCAATTGACGATACGCCCCCAAATCATTAGCCGACAAGGATAATAATTTATCGAACGGAATATACAAAGCGGTCACATCGGAAGCGGCATAAAAATTAACCAGCGAGACCTGATTCGAACTGCACGCAAAGGATTCACCGAACAAATCGCCGCGATTCATAAACACCAAAATCGACCGATTACCCCAAATATCTTCACTCATCATGTGAACCGTGCCTTTCAGAATCACGCTCACACAAGGCACCTCTTCATCGGCCAGCGTAATATAACCGCCTTTTTTAATTTTCTTCGTAAAAGCGCCCACCGTTTGCAACAGTGTTTTGAAATCCGCTTCATCAATATCGCGAAACGCGCGCAAGTCTTTTACCATATCAAACGTATACTTCATACGTAGCACCTCAGTTATAATCTATCGTTAAAACGCCCTTTCCCTAAAGCATTATCTATTCTATTATAGCACACTATATATCTAAAGTTATATATTTAGTGCCACATATAGGCTTAAATGCAAGTATTCTACAAATTGCACAATTTTCATCTTGAATTCCACCTTACAAAGACATGATTAATTTGATTTGAGTTTTTTAAAAAACATCCTTTTTCACAGAATCTTACTTTTCAGTGATATTTGTCACATACAAAATCGAATATTTTTCCTATACTCCAATTAGACACGCTTTATGACCATGACTGTATCCTGAAATAAATCAACTTGCTACAGCCTTATATAAAGCCAAAATTGTCATGTTGATAATAGCCGTTATCTATATCGAGCGAGTAGATACCGACTGATTTTCACATTACTGTAACAAAGGAGTGTAAGCATGTCAGCAACAACTGCCGCCCCAAAACTTAGTCGCCGCGAAATCCTGGCACAATGGAATCCGGACAACGAACAGTTTTGGAATCAATATGGTAAAAAAATCGCGAATCAAAACTTAATCGTTTCTACAATCGCTTTGACCCTTTCCTTCTGTGTATGGACATTATGGTCAACGATTGCCGTAAAGCTTAATGCCATCGGCTTTCATTTTACCGATGAGCAGCTCTTCACCTTGGCAGCCATGCCGGGTCTCGTAGGCGCTACGGGCCGACTCATTTATACCTATATGCCGGGCATTCTGGGTGGGCGTAACTGGACATTCGTCGCAACAGCCTTCCTCTTAATTCCGCTTTGGGGGCTCGCCGAGGCATTACAAGATCCGACAACCTCGTATGAAACATTTTTCATCTATGTGGCCTTACTCGGTATTGCAGGTGCCAACTTCTCCTCGTCCATGGCCAACATCGGTCACTTTTTCCCACGTTCAAAACGAGGCACAGCCCTCGGAATTAACGCCGGTATCGGTAACTTGGGCGTTTCCATTATCTTCTTGATGGCGCCGATTGTTATGGGCATGACCGTTTTTGCCCCACTCGTAGGGTCGCCGCAAACCTTGAACGATGGCACTATTATCTTCTTACAAAATACCTGCTATGTGGGTATTATTCAAATTCTCATCACCTTGGGTCTCATCGTAAAATACATGGACAACTTGCCATTACCAAAACAGAGTCCCGCTTCCATGATGAGTATTTTCACCAATAAACACACCTGGCTCATGACCTGGATTTATACCTGCGGCTTCGGTTCCTTCATCGGTTTCTCCGTCGCTTTGAGCCTCTTGGTAAATAAAGAATTCCCTGAAATTCCGTTCGCTTACGGTGCGTTTCTTGGCCCGTTCATCGGCGCCGGCATTCGTCCCGTAGGCGGTTGGTTGGCCGATAAAATCAATAGCGGCACCAAAATTACCATGCTTTCCTTAATTGGCATGTTCTTTGCCGCTATCGTTATCATGATTGGTATTAACAGCCATAACTTCTTACTTTTCTTTGCCGCCTTCCTGTTCTTGTTCTTCATGACAGGCTTTGAAACGGGCGCATCCTTCCGCATGATTCCGTACATTTTTACGGACGGCATGCAATCTTCGTTAGTAACGGGGTTTACCGCAGCCATGGGCGCTTACGGGGCCTTCTTCATTCCGAAAGTTTTCGGTTGGGCCTACAGCACTTATGAATCGGTAATGCCTGCGTTCTATATAATTTTAGCCTTCATCGCCGTGACCATAGTCATCACCTATTGGTTCTATGCCCGCAAGGGTTCCGGCATGAAGTGTTAATCTCCTATACCTTTAAACTTTGTACTTCCAAAAAAAGAGTAGCCTGACGACAGATGTATGTAGTGACCCCAAAAAGTTAGACTTTTATTTCCGAGAAGCCTGAATAGGTTTCTCGGAATTTTTTATGCTACTGTATTCTTTAAGCGATACTTTACCGGACTTAGCCAATTCAACTTCTCTTTTATTCGTTTTTCATTGTAATAGAGTATATATTGAGTAAGTGCTGTTTCTAATTCCTTGTAGCTATGAAATGTTTTTCCATAATACATTTCTTGCTTCAAAATTGAAAAGAAGTTTTCCATAGGCGAATTGTCATAGCAATTTCCTTTTCTGGACATACTCTGGAAGATATTATTATTCTTTAAGAGCCTTTGATATTCTTTCATTTGATACGCCCAGCCTTGATCAGAGTGAAATGTTCGTCTATATTTAGCATCCTCTGTTATTTTAATAGCTTTTCTTTGTGCCATTAAAATACCAGATGCTGAAGGTGCCGGTGAAATACTGAAACTTAGTATTTCAAGATTATATAGGTCCATAAATGGATCTAAATACAATTTTCTTGTTATTAATTCTCCATCAGCTCCCACCTCATAATACTTGAATTCAGTTGTATCTGTTGTGATCTTTTGATGGGGGTATATACATTCAAATTTACGGTGAATTCGATTGGGAGCAACCGTACCTTTTTTGCCTTTGTAGGAGTTGTATTTTCTGCTTTTGCGAGAATATGTAGTAATTTGAAGTTTAAACTTTTTAATGATACGCTGCAGTTTCTTTTTATTAATTACTATCCCTTTAAGTTTTAATAAGGGTAATAACCGTCTATATCCATAATTGGGATTGGTTTTTCGAATCTCTTCAATTTCTATTTTTATTGCTAAATCTGGATCTTCACGAGTGAACCTCTTTTGCCAATACATATAAGTAGCCTTAGGAAAATTTAATGCCGCAAGAATCTCCTTTAATGTGAACTCTCTTCGGAGGCCGTTGATGATTCTTGCGATTTTTTCATTTCTCGAGCTTCCTCGAGTCGCAGCCTCCTCAGTTCTTTTAAATAGGCATTCTCTATTTGAGCATAGCGCAATTGTTTTTCCAGTTCTAAAATTCGTTGTTGCTCAGGTGTTAATTTAGATAGTTCTTTTTGACTAATACGTATAGGTTTCTTAGGCTTGGATTGCTTAGTCTCAGATTTCTTCATAGTGGGTGGCCGTCCTTTAGGTCGTTCAACAAAGGCATTTACACCATCTTTTATATACTCTGATTTCCATCGAGCAATTAATGTTGGATTATTAATTCCGTACTGTAAAGCTATTTGTTGATAAGATAAGATACTTGTTAAGTACAACTCTACCACAGATTGCTTAAACTCAGAAGTATATTTAGTCTTAGATTTTCTTTCTTTAAGTCCTTCCACACCAAATGCTTGATAATTTTTTATCCATCTTTTGACCTGAGAATATGATTTGACTCCATATTTTTTTGCTAGAGTTCTGCCACCGCCTTCTCCATTTAAATATGCTGTAACAACTTTTAGCTTAAATTTAAAACTATATTTTGACATGAAAAAACCGACCTCCTTAAAATTAGATTTTTAGGTCTAACTTTAAGGGGGCGGTTCAGTAATCTGAAGTTACGGCTACTCTTTTTATTTATTTTCATTACTAATAATGCTTTTTACGCTACTTCCTTCTCGAATCTCTGTCGAAAACAAAAGTTTCTCAACAGTATTTGGATAATCTTTAGTGGTCAGTACCGTTTCTACAGCCTTTGCGCCAATCTCATACAATGGTATTTTTATTGTGGTTAGTTGAGGAGACGAATATTGACTATTGGGTAACCCCCCCATACCTACTACAGAAATATCTTCCGGCACACTCAGACCAAAATCCTGAATAGCTCTCATCACACTTAAGGCCACATTATCATTATCACAAAAAACTGCTGTAAATTCATGCCCTGATTTTAATACTTCACTAACAGTTTCATAACTGCCTTTCCAAGTATTATCCGTATGAATAATTAGTTTCTTATTAATAGGTATATTGTGCTCTTGTAACACTAATTTAAACCCTTTTAAACGTTCCTTAACGGTACAAACATTAGCAGGTCCTCCAACGTACAAAATATTTTTATGTCCATGATCCACTAAATACTCTGTCATTTTCTTAGAAGCCTCAGAATTGTCAATCATAACTGAATCCATTTCAATACCTTGTGGTGCTAATGCAACGATTCTAAGGTTACGAGATTTATACTTCTCTACCTCATCTCGAAGATTGTTCTTATAAGCCTCAGTATCAAAGCCGCCACCGCCCAAAATCAAACCGCGTATACGATATTGATTAAACAATTCATGATAACGCATTTCATCATCTGTCTTACGCCCTGTATTACAAACAAAAGACAAAACCCCTCTGCTTATAGCTGCTTCTGTAATACCTCTCGCCATTTCACCGTAATAAGCATCAGATAAATCTCTTGCAATAAAAGCAATTACATTCGTATAGGATTGACGTAATGTTTGAGCCGAAATATTTGGTTTATAATCAAGTTTTTTTATTGCCTTTTCAACCTTTTTTCTCGTTTTTTCTGAAACAGCATGGCTAGAGTTATTTATTACCCTAGACACGGTTGCAATAGAAACGCCGGCCTCATTAGCAACATCTTCAATAGAATACGACATTATATTACCTCAACCAAAATACGATCATTTAAATCATATAGCACAATATTTATATCAACCTTTAATAAATTAACATTAACAGAATAAAATAATAATACTTATATAATAGTATTATAACTCAATGTAAAAAAAATTAGAACATTTTAGCAACAGCAAAACCAGTAATAACTAACACAAACAAGTAGCTAATCAACATCGAAAACTGCAAGAACCGTGGTTTATCATATCCTTCATTAATATCATCACGAAAAATCATCAATGTCATAAATAGGCCCGCAAACGGTGTCGCAATTGCAGTAGCCACATTAGCAATAAAAATCAATTGAGTTGGAGATCCGTTATAGAAGAAGCAAATAATTGTTGCAACTACAATACAGATTAAACACCCCCATTTTATAGGTTTTGACTCTAGGCCAACTGGTTTATCAAATCCGGCATTTAGTAAAACCATTCCTCGTTGTGTATTCCCTAACAAAGAGGAGAACCCGGCACCCAATAAAGCAACGCCCATTAGATATTTAGCTGCATCACCCATAAATGGAACCAATAAATCAGCTAACTGAGCTGGCTGTTTAATTCCTAAGCCCTGCGGATGTAATACAATAGCGCCTACTAATACAATTGCACCCGAAATCAAGACCACAGATATAATGTGTACCAATGAGTCAGCAAACATAGTACCATTAAACAAATCCTCTTTCTTCCACTTCTTTTCTAGACCTAAATAAGTGCCATAAACACCGGCTGTGACTGATGCATTAGTACTAATATACCCCAATGCTGTAGCTAAACTACCAGCAGCCACAGTCCAATGAGATAAGCCATACCCAAATTCTCCCCAATCAGGACCGCCAACTGAAACTAAGGTTGCAAAAAAAGCAATAATCATTGCTACTATACAAATTAAAATTCCTTTTTCGACTTTATTGTAAACACCTTTAGAAAAATAGCAATACATCAAAATTACTAACATAATCAATGCACCTATTTTCCAGTTAATATTAAAAATTAACTGCATCCCGGCACCTGTACCTGTAATATTCCCTAATGTAAAGAAAAAACAGGCCAAAAAAGTAGCGATACCGGCAATAATAGCAGCCCAATTTCCATAATAATGACGTATTGCATGAATAATCGGCATTCCGGTTAACATACCAATCCTATATGCCGTCATCATAAATGCGATTCCCATAAAAATAATCGGCAATATTAACCAAATCATGCTGTAACCATAATTGGCCCCCAACATAGCTGATATTGTTATATTTCCAGGACCTATAACCACTCCGGTTAAAATAATGCCCGGTCCTACTTTCTTCAACAATTCCCAAAAGCTTAATTTTCTAACGGGTTTTCCGTCTACCATTATATTAGCCATAGCTGTATCTCCCATATATAAATTAGGAAATTCACCGTACAAACTCATGAAAAGAGAGGATAAACCTATTCAGTTATCCTCTCTACTTTCACATCTTTAACCCGCTCTTCAAAACATTCTTGAGTTCGTGGGTGAATAAATTTTCTTGTCAGTATTATACTAAGTCTACCGTTTTTACGCCACCCAATTTAATAGCTTCTGCTACACTATCTTTTTCTTCTTGAGATAACGGAATTAAAGGTTTACGCATTAATGGAGAGCTAAATACTTTACGTTGATAAAGAGCTTCTTTCATACGTGCATGAGCTTCACCGGTAGGTTCGCCTGTACCATAAATAGCTGCTGACATTCTCTGAACTGGTTCGTTAGCTTCACGAATTTCAAACAAATTACCTTCAAGTACCTTTTGGTACATATTATTGATGAGTTCAGGTACGCAGCCACAGAAACCAATCAAGGCACCATCCATACCAGGATTCAATAAAGAAGTACAGATGTATTCATCATGGCAAGTCCATAACATTACATGAGGGGCTTTTTCTCTTAAGATACGAATATCGCGTTCGTATAAAGCTTCATCACGAGTACCCATTTTAATAGCTTTAACATTAGGAATCTTGCACATTTCAAGAAGGGTTTGAACCGGATAGAAACCTTTAGAGTTAGCAGGATACAAATGAATTACGATACCGATATCGATTGCATCAGCTACATCTTTAATAAATTGAATAGCAGATTGTTGTTTCATACTAAAACGCAACCATACATGTGGTGGCATCAACAAGATACCATCAGCACCAGCTTCTTGAGCAGCCTTAGCATCTTCAATAGCATCGATTGTACCTTCGGCACTAACACCGGAGATAATACGTACACGACCTTTTGCTTGATCGGCTACAATTCGAGTAATTCGAGCACGTTCTTCTCTTGTAAAGCCACCGATTTCACCGGTATGACCGTTTGTAACAAGGCCTGTAATATGTTCATATTGAATTAACCATTCAACGTAGTTGCGAAGTTCTTGTTCATTAATAGAATAATCATCATTCAAAGGAACCATTATTGCCGGATTTAAACCTTTCCAATTGTCGTTTAACATAGTGAATACATCCTTTCTAAAATAAGAAAACAATTACTACTTACTATTACTTAACAAAACCGGTTTCAATTTAAACTTTATGGAAAATGTTTTCCATAACCTTTATCTACAAGATACACCTCAATTGAATAACTGTCAATCATTTTTGTTATGCTCTTTATGCATCCATAGTATCATTTTACAAAGGAACTTTCTTCTAATCCAGCAAAACCCTTTAAAATTCCTAATTACTGGACCTGTTACTTTTACTCATAGTTATAATATTTTCTTGTAAAAATCATTTTTTTATTTCCTAAATTGATAACTAATGTTATACTTCAGTTAATACTACTTACTGTTACACCCTAAAAAGTTCTCATTTTTACCAAGAAAGGGAGTAACTCAAATGAAAAAGAAAACGTTTTCACTAAGTATTTTACTAGCTTTACTGTCAACTGCCCCTGTACTAGCAACTAATCCATTTTCTGACGTAGCTTCAGACCATTAGGCATTTCAATCTGTAGCTGCACTAGCAGAAGCAAATATCATTAAAGGATATCCTGATTCTACCTTTAAAGGAACCCAAAATATTACGCGCTATGAATTGGCACAGATGGTCGGCCAAGCAATAGCTAATCAAAAGAATACAACTGCAGAGCAGCAGGCTATAATAAACAAACTATCAAATGAGTTTTCATCGGAACTGAAAGCTCTTGGAATTCGCTTAGATAATTTAAACGAAAAAATCGGCAATGTAAAAACAAGTGGCGACATACGCCTGCGGTATCGCGGCTCGGAAGAAAAGGGCGTATTCAAAACGAATAGTAAATCTAAATTTGATTATCGTGCACGGATTCAATTCGATACCAACATCGCCAAAAATACATCTGCAATAATTAGGATTAGAACAGGTAATACAAAAGGCGATCCGGAATTTGGTAATACACTTAATAATGATATCGCATTTGATCGTTTAGCAATTAATCACAAATTCAACACTGCAAATACTATTTCTCTTGGTAGAACCGGTCTTCGACTTGGTGAAGGTTTGGCATATAGCAATGAACCCTTTGACGGCATAATATTTTCTACAAAATTTAATACCACTCAACTTGAATTAGGTTACGGTGCGTTAACTTCATTCTATGCCTCTACATTTCCCGCCTCCAAAAATAGCAAAAGAACTAAAATCGTACCTAATTTAAGTACCGATGAAAACCCGACATTAACAGTAATTCAAATCAGACAAACATTTTCTAAAAATATTGCCGTAGCCGGATATTATCTAGTTGGTAATCAAAATATAGATACTGACTTTTATGGAGTCAGTGCCGATATTAAAGTTGCCCCAATGTTAGGACTTAGTGGCGAATGGATTAAAGCAAAAGACTTCTCTAATGCCACAGCTTGGGTCGCCGGTATTAGTTACGGAAACTACACTCTTTCTAAAGCAAACTCTTGGGATCTTAAGTTACAATATTTTGACGAAGACATAAATTCACCGGTTTTTACATCTCGTTTCGCCCAAGCTTGGCTATATGACTATAAAGGATGGCTCGCTACAGTCGATTATGCATTAGATAAAAACCTTGGCCTTTCTGCCTTTTATGGATTTGGCAGCAAAAATCAAAATGGTCAATCACTCGGGAACTATTATCGAGCTGAATTTAATTTAAAATTCTAAAATCTAACTCAAACATACAAAAAAGCGATGGACCGAAATCCATCGCTTTTCTTGTTTATCTTATTGTGTGTTGAGCTATTTATGTTGTTATTATGTTGAGCAAGTATACTAACTGCTTCGCAGTACTTAAGCTAACTTCTTATGCTAAGCTTGCACGTAAGAACCAAAGCTGTTTAGTGTAGTACTCAATGTGATCTTCCATCAAGTTGGACAATGCGAAGTTATCTTCTTCACCGGCTTCTTCACGAATTTTAAGAGCCAAGTCGGACATCAATTTGAAGTCAGCCTGTAAAATTTCATATACTTCTTTAACGCTAAATGCACGGCCATCCAATTCTTCGATAGTAGCCAATTTCAAGTATTCGGAAATACGTACTACCGGTTCTTCGCCTGCCATTTTAAGAGCTTCAGCTACTGCATCATAGTATTCGAATGCATTATCGTATACACTTTCCAAGTATTCATGAGTTGGTACGAACTGGGAACCTACTACATTGAAATGAAGGTTGTGTAATTTTACGTTCCAAATTGCTAAGTTTGCTAAATACTTGTTTACTTCCTGTACGTTTTTCATAATTTTTTTCCTCCTTGAATTGTAAACCTCTATTTACAATCCCTACGAATTTTAATAATTGACATTAAACATATCATTTAATATTTCAACTGAATTTGTTTACTTTATATTCAGTTACTAGCATTTTTACTACAATTTATAATCATTATTGTTTGCTATGGTTAGATTATAACATAGACAAAAATCGATGTCAATTACTTTTGGAAAATAATTATTATTTACTTTAAAACTTTTATTTATAGGCTAAAACAAGCTATAAAGTAACCTTAAAACACCATAAATTAAAGGATATTAAATTCACTTAGCAAATAATTTTAACAATTTACAGTCATTTTACATTCATATTTAAAGCTTTACAGACCATACATCCTTGATCACCAATTTAGTAAAGTACACTATTTATCTATTATCATTCTTGATTAATTTTCTCATATTCCTATTTAAAAACTACACAGGTTGGACTGGCTGTTGCCACCGTAATGCCGGTAAATGTCAAATGACCATGTTCCTCATCAACATCAAAAAGCTGCAATGTATCGGAGTCTTCGTTGGCAATAAGCAACTGCTTCCCATCAGGCATAAAGGTAAAGAAACGTGGCGTTTTGCCCAAAACAGAGGTAAAGCCAAGATTTGTTAGAAATCCGGTTTCTTTATTTACCCGATATATGGCTACGCTTTCATGAATACGGTTTGTTTCATATAAGAATTCTTCACTCGGACTGAGTAGCACTGCACTGGCTTGCCCTTGGCCGGTATAGGTTTCTGGTAGTGACGGAATAATTTGCAAGGCTGTCAAAATACCTTTGGCGTCATCAAAATCGTAGTACGTAACCGAATTACCCTTTTCGTTCACCACGTAAACATGACGATTATCTTTACTAATCGTCAAATGGCGCGGTTCCGCATAGGTTCTGGCATCAATATGAGATTGTTCTGTAAGCTCGCCTGTTTCGGCATTGACTTTAAACACATAGATTCGTTCATGACCGATATGGCGCCCCTGAGTAGGCACCAATAACCACTGTCCTGTTTTATCCAACACACACTGATGAGCCAAGGAAACGGTATCATCACTAAGTCCTTTAATATGTGCTACCGATGTAGCTTTGCCCAAACTGCCATCGGCAAGCCGCGGTATTGTAGTAACAGTACCACCTTGCAAGGTGGCCACATATAAGAATCGATTATCCGGAGATATTTCAATATATACCGGGTTTTTACCTTCGCTGCTCACTGTATTTAAAAAAGTTAGCGATCCATCTACTTCCACTTTGAATGCACTCACTTCTTCATAATCACCGTGAACGGTATACAAAAAATACTTATTCTTATCGAAAGCCAAATAGGACGGGTTTTCTAAAATAGGCGTGATGCCTAATAAATGCCATCCTTCCGGCGTAATATCATAGACGGAAATTCCTTTGCCACGAGCATTTCGATGTTTTGTTGTGCGGCAACCTATATATGCAAACATGTTTACTCCTAATACCTATATAATTTTTATCTTTAAATTCACCTATATAATCTTAAATATCTTTATTCTACGCCAAATATCTCTTAATCACTATAAATTAACATTCAAGATTTCTTTACTCCTTCATTATCCAAAGTTTATTTAGATAAAGTCTCAATATACCGCATCGCATTGTCATAGGTATTACGAATATGTTGCTCCATTGCTTGCAAAGACAATTTTGAGTCATCAGCTTTTAACGCACTCACTATAGCACGATGTTCATCAATGGTTTCATAAAATCTTTGAGGCCCACTATACAAAGCTGTTATACCTAAACGCGCAACTTTATCTCTCATATCCAAAATCAACTGTTTTAAAAATGGATTATCTGATGTATCCGCTAGAATATTATGAAATTCCATATCCAATTTAATAAATTCTTGAATACGATTACCTGCATTGTCTTTTAAATCTTCCTGTGACTGTACACATTGTTGCAAGCGCCTAATGGTTTCATTATTTATCTTATCAATTGCTAGTTTAATAACCAAAATCTCTAAAGCTTCACGTATTTGAAAAATATGTTTCAAATCATCTACAGATAGCGATTTTACCATAACGCCTCGATATGGAATATATTCAACTACATCTTCCGCTTCAAGAGCTTTAAATGCCTCTCGAACCGGTGTACGACTTACCTCTAATTCTGCCGAAATTTTACGTTCATTTAAAATATCCCCCGGCTTATATATTTGTTCATTAATGGCCTCTTTTAAATGAATATACACTTTCTGCTGTAATGACTGACGCTCCTCTATATTCATATCTCCACCTACTTTTCTAAACTACTATAACTATATTATAGCATCAAAAAAATAACAATTTTTTATTCTATTATTACTTTTAATTCTAATAGTATTGACGATTTCGCAACAATGGTATACAATTTCATTAAGTGGTATACCAAATTATAAGGAGGCTATTATGAATCCGAAAATCGCGTTAATACAAATGAGTTCCATCTTTGCTGAACCAGAAAAAAACTTTTCTCACGCCATAGAGTTAATGGATGAAGCTATGGCTCAAAAACCAGATATTCTAGTTTTGCCTGAAACATTTAATACCGGCTTTTTCCCGACAGATAACCTCGAAGAACTAGCTGATAAAGAAGGACAAACAACTAAAAAACTATTCTCCGAATATGCAAAAAAACATTCCGTAAATATTGTAGCTGGATCAGTTACTACTTTAAAAAAAAATAAAGTATTTAACACAGCTTATATTTTTGATAAGCACGGCAAGCTAGTTGCTGAATATGATAAAATTCATGGCTTCACCCCTTCAGGCGAACATAATTATTACCAGGGTGGTAATAAACTAGTTACCTTTAACTTAGCTGGTATGAAATGTGGCATCATCATCTGTTATGACATTCGTTTTTGTGAATTAGTACGGTCATTGGCATTAAAAGGGATAGAATTGCTATTTATTCCTGCGCATTGGCCTTTAATTCGTAAGAATCACTGGATTAATTTAGCCACAACGCGTGCCATCGAAAATCAGATGTATGTATGTGCAGTCAACGCTTGTAGTAAAGCAGGCGATACCATTTTTGGTGGTAATTCACTATTGATAAATCCATGGGGCGAAGAAATCTGTCATCTCGACGAAGCAGAAGAAGTTCAATTCGGAACTGTTGACCTAAGTATTATCAAGGATATACGTGAATCCATCAATGTTTTCCGTGACCGTAAACCATCATTATATGAACTATAAAGGAGCACTATCATGAACGTAACAATTGAAAGCTTAAAAGGAAAAACTGAATTATTTTTTGACTTAGAACAATTATTAGTAGTTGGCTTTGCCGGTAAAGATATTGAAAAAACAATGGAACATATTCGGGAATTAGAGGAAGAAGGTATCAAATGTCCAAAATCTGTTCCAGTATTATATCAATGCTCCAAAGAAATACTAACAACTAGCAAAGTTATCGAAGTCATTGGACAAAAAACAAGTGGCGAAGTTGAATATCTCATTTTAGTACATGACAACAAATATTACATTGGTGTTGGTAGTGATCATACTGATAGAGAATTAGAAGCTGTTAGTATTCATAAATCAAAACAACTTTGTTTAAAACCATATGCTACTACCTTCTGGCCATATGACGAAATAAAAGAACATTTTGATTCCATAAAACTTGAATCTTCCCAAATACTTAATGGTGAAAAAATATCCTATCAACATGGTCTTACTTCCGATTTACTCTCACTAGAAACTATTATCGAGAAATTAAAAGAAGAAGTTAATGTTAATAATAGCCTTATTTATACAGGAACAGTGCCTTTAGAAAACGGATTCCAATATGGCGAATCCTTCGAATGCCAAATCGTTGACGAAAAATTAAATCGTTCAATCGGCCTACAATACAATATTCAAGTAATTAACGAACACTAATCCTTTCCTTAATAGTCTTCTACTTGTACAAAAAGGAGGTTTATATGCTTACAGCCCAAATTATAATGTTACTTACATTATTGGTAATGATACTTGGACGTGCTCCTCTTTATATCACCGCTACAATCGGCAGTACCTTAGCGGCTATTGCTGCAGGTTTTCCACTTATAGGCAAAGATCCAAACTCTATAGGTAAATTATTAGTATCTGCAATGAATCCTGTAATTATTGATATGCTAGGTGTATTACTCTTTATTGGGATTATGCAAAAAACAGGTTTTTTAAACGTTATTATTTATAAAATTATGGAAGTTGGCAAACAAAAAGGCGGGGCACCGGGGATTGCAACAGCAGCCGGTTTAGCCGCAGCATTATTAGGCGCCTTAACAGCATTCACTCAACCTGTAATTACTGCTACGATTGCAGGTCCTGCAGCAACTCGTCTTGGCTTACATCCTAATAAAACATCCGCTATAATCTCCATGGCTAATACAGTTGCTAACTCATGTGGTTTTACTCATCCAACAATGCTCGCCATATTAGGACTAACTGGGGTTTCTTTTGGCCTAATTAATGTATGGGGTTTTGTTAGTAGTATAGGTATTTATGTCTTTGCTTATTGGCGTGCTAAACGTGAAATGATAGCAGAAGGTCATTATGTTTGTGATAACGCTAACAACTCTGACACTGAAGATTTTGTTTTACCTGATGATGCTCCAAGCTTCACTAAAGCCGTATTCCCATTCCTCGCATTATGTATCGCATTCTTTATGGGCGTACCTGTATTTATTGTCGGTTTTATTTGCAGTATTCTCGTTATCATCATGGCTAAATACACCTTAGCAGATGGCGAAAAGGCAATGATTTCCGGGGTTACCCAGATTGCTATTCCAATTGTTGCGATAATCAGTCTTATGTTCATGTCTGTTGTAATTAACAAAATTGGGCTTGTAAGCGTATTATCCGAATACTTAAAACCATTCTTAGCTATTGCGCCAATTCAAATACTATTTATAATTTCTACAATTGCCGGTTTGATTACACAATCTAATGCGGCTTCAGCTGCTATTATTCTACCGTTTGTTCAAATTCTTATGGGTATGAATTTAGATCCAATGGCAATCAGCTTCGCTGCTATTATGGGCGCAGCTATTATGCAGTTATTCTTAACAGGTGGTGCCTTAACTGCTTTACCGGTAGTTGCCGGTGTAGTTCCTGGTACTAACCAAAAACTAGCAAATAAATGGGAACGCCCTGCATTATTAGTTGGTATTGGCGTAAGTTTCATATTATCTTTTATCATTTAAATAATATCCTTATACTTCCTTAAACATAAAATTATAGCGACCTTCTAATTTTAGAAAACTCTAAATTAGAAGGTCGCCATTTTATTCTTAAATCTCTATCAACCAATCCACCACATTCACAACCTGAATTCCGCCAAATTCTCTTTCAATCCCCGGTTCCAAAGTCAGAACTAATTTCTTATAATTATCCTGTATTTTTTGCAATGGCCGGAGCTCACGTTCACGCACCATTTCATCACGCATCGACTCCGTAACTTGGATATATAGCTTTTCGTCAGCTTTAGTAGCTATGAAGTCCACCTCAAAACGATCTATCTTACCGATAGCCACATCATACCCACGGCGCAAAAGTTCCAAATACACCACATTTTCCAATACATGGCCCGTATCACGATCACGAAAACCGAGTAAATAGTTGCGTAGCCCAATATCTACAATATAATACTTACCTAAAGTGCGTAAAAATTCACGTCCTTTAATATCAAAGCGTTTAATTTCATAGAAGAAATAAGCTTCTAATAAAGTTGCTATATACGCTTGAACAGTGTGAGCACTAGGCGTCCCATTGCGACCACCGCTTCGTTTACCCGCATCAAGCAAACCTTCATTAACTAGAGTATTACCTATAGACGACGCCGAAATGTTACTTCCCACATTATCGGCCAAGAACCTTACAATCTTCTGCAGCAAATCAGAGTCTGTCACTTGTCTTTGGTTACGACGTTGCTCCCGTTCTAAAATATCGCGTACAACAACTGTATTATAAATACCATCAAGCAAAGTCATAGCTCTATCTTGATCAAAGCCCACATCGGCAATCCCCGGCATACCGCCAAAGCGTAAATACAGATTAAATATATCTGACAACAAGTAGACTTGACCATTATCATCATAAACGCGCTTCTCTCTAGTTCCCAGTGGAGTTGTTATTTCTCTTAACTCCAACGAGTTAAATTCAATAAACTCCTTAAACGATAAGGGCAACATCTTTATTTCGACGCTGCGCCCGGACAGATAGGTAGCATATTCCGATGATAATAAATACGCATTTGAACCTGTCACATATATATCACAGTTAAAATCAACACGAAACGCATTAATCGCTTCTTCCCAACCGGGTACACGCTGAATTTCATCAAAGAACAAATAGGTAATACCTGTTTTGGAAATACGCTCTTTCACATAAGCATATACATCATCAGCGCTCATATCTTTATAGGCAAATGATTCAAAATTCATTTCAACGATAGCATCGTCAGATATCCCTTGCTCCTTCAACCAAGCTATCATCAGTTTAAGTAAGCTGGACTTACCACAGCGCCGAATACCGGTTACAACTTTAACCGGTTCTGTATCTTTAAAAGCAATCAATTTATTTAAGTAAAAATCTCGTGGTTTCAGGGCTCGCACGGACATCATAAAACCACCTCCTCTTACTCGTATAATAGCAAAAACTTTTTATTTTTACAAGTTTATGCTACCAATAGCAAAAACTTGTATTTTTTAACCACTTTTTGCTATCGCATAACGGGAAGCTACTATTAAAGCTAAACTTTTTTCAAAATAAGATTACAAAAAAGCCTCCGACGTCTTCACTAACGAAACGAAAACGCTCGGAGGCTTACTTATTTTATTCTATTATTAGACTACGTTAGCTATTCACACGAATCTTTTATACCAAACTTTTTACTCAGTCAAACTTACCCAACGCAGGGATGCTTGCCTGTTTCAAGTATTCAGCATATTCTTTAGCATGTTTAGCCAAATCTTCATCACTCATAGTGAGGGTGCCTTTTACCACAAACGGCGTCAAGTAAGTCATGCCGCAGAATTCAGCCAATAGCAACTCTTTGCCATGTAAAGCTTTACCGCTGCTGCCGTAAGCCCAACCATAAAGGAGCACCTGATCCTGCCATTCTTTTAACAAGGAAGGTGAGCTGTACCAATACATCGGGAACTGCAACACGATGCGATCAGCTTCAGTCAATACAGCCTGTTCTTTGGCCACATCAATTTTGTTATCCGGATATAAAACATACATATGGCGAACAGTATAATCACCGCCGATAGCTTGTTCAAAAGCTTTATTAATGCGGGATGCTTCAAAATTAGGATGGAACAATAAAACTACGGTTTTCATAGGATACCTCCTGTTTTCTCAAGATAATAATATATGAATTTTATAATATACAATGTAACTATATTGAACTTTCTATATCTATTATACATCAAGAAACTTTGAGAATCTATCTTAAAATCACATAAATTGATGTAATTTTATTACGCTAAAACAATTCTATCCTAAAGCGTATATTCCAATCTGTACGTCACAAGTCACCGTTAATTATGCACCTTAATCGACGACGTTAATCGGCACTAACTGTTACTATTTGACCGGTCCGAAGCGATGTGAAAACCACGCGCCGCGCCCGTAATTCATAGGTTCTGCCGGCTCGTTCATTACCATACAAAGCATCGCCTACCAAAGGATGGCCCAAATGAGCCATAGCTACACGGATTTGATGTGTTTTCCCCGTATAGAGTCTGATATCTACGGTAGAGACCAACTTAGCTTTGTCCGCTTCGGTCATGGTCGCCAATTCATCGGCACTTACTTCGCGATAAGAGGTAGCCACTACATCGCCGAATTGACCATCTGTCACATCGCTCGGTTGATTACCGGAAGCATCACCGAGCTGAACACCCTCGACCTCTTCAAATACGCCGGTGCCGTTATACACGGTGCGTGTCGGTTTGCCGTCTTCGCGCACTTCATAGTGAATCCCGTCTTCCCCACGTTTCATGGGCAGGTCCACAATATTCGTATCCAAAAGCACCCCTTGCACAACCGTAGCATACCACTTCTCGAAGCGTTGATCTTCAATTTGTTGTTGGTAAAAACTCTGTGCCAAGGCACTTTTGGCAATCACAATGCAACCTGATGTATCCCTATCCAGACGATTTAAAAAGCGAACTTTGCGCTTAATGCCATTATCTTTAAAATACTGAGCCACACCATTAGCTAACGATACCTGCCCCTTAGAATTCACCGTAATCCCCACCGGTTTATCCAAGATAAGCAAGTCTTCATCTTCATAGAGAATAACGAGCTCCATAGGCACCGGATCATGATCTATTTTTTCCTTCGGCATCTGCAATCGCAATTCATCATTAAGCTCCACCGATTCCTTTGGATTTGTTTTTTTTCCATTTAAGAGAACCAGTTTTTCTTGAAACAGCGTTTTCATAACTGAACGCGCCATATGCTTGGCATCAAGCCAAGCGCCCACCGTCTCAATACCGGCCATTACATCGTCCGGTCGCAATAAAAAGCACACATCATCGCTGCGATATGTTTTTCGTGACATAGGCACCTCCTTATTCTCTGATTACATCAGCCGGTAAGTATTTTAAAAACTCACTTGGCTTCACGCCGCGGCCGCGATTATCCGTCATGGCATACGATATAAAGAGCCGCTCTTTAGCTCTGGTAATCGCCACGTAGAAGAGTCGCTGTTCTTCCGACAGTTTTCCTTCTTTCAAAGATAACCAACTTGGGAATAATCCTTCCCGAAGGCCGGCCAAAAACACATATTCAAACTCACTGCCCTTGGCCTGATGCACCGTAATAATCGGAATTCTATCATTATTTTTAAGACGTTGGTCCGGCTCACCCGCCGTAAGCGCTGCCTGTTCCAGCATCTGTTGCAAACAGGCTCGCCCTGACAAGTCCTTAGCCTGACCTTCCAAATCTACCATGAGTCGATACAAATCACGAATATACTCTACGCGGTCATTTTCTTTACGTTCCGCATAATAGGAAAGCACGCCCATATCATTCATAATATAGGCCAACAACGCCGATGGTTTATCCGTCAAAATCTTACGGCGTAAGGTTGCCATCTGAGATGCCATAGTGGCAAACGAGTTCTTAAAATTACTGATTAGCGCTCGGCGCTGATCCGCCGTCGGTCGAATATTATGCTCAATGGCATAGAGTAATAACAAGGCCGTTGCCCGAATATCATCCATCGCATTATGAGTCGGTTTATGATGAATCGGGAAATATTCACTCAAAAAGCCCAACTTATGGTTCGGCAAACGGGGATAAAAACGACGGAAAAAATCCAAGGTATCATACACGTCGGCAAATTCCGGTGTCCCCAAATTATGACGGGCCAATTCGTTAGTGAAAATGCTGATATCATAATTTACATTATGACCGACAATGACGGCTCCTTTGGAAAACTCCTTAAAGTCAGCCAATACTGTAGTCGCATCTTCGCCGACTTCAGCCAGTTTTTCATCGGTAAACCCGTGTACGGCGGCTGAATCACCGACTGATTTCGACGGACGAATAAATCGTTCAAAAATCTCACCTTCCGAACCATCCGGATTGAGCTTGCACGCCGCAATTTGAATAATTTCATCACGGGTTGTGTCCGTCCCCGTACTTTCCACATCATAGACCACAATCTTACCGGCTGTAAGCCCTTGCAGAAGTCCGTCATAAGGTTCTTTTTCAAAAATCTGCATATCCATGAAATCCGTAAGACGAAGGCCCATAGTCCGCACGTCTTCGCTTTCAATTTGCTGAATACGAGCCTCACCGATGCCCTTCACATAGCGCATAATAATGCGTTTGGCACTCACTGCATCATGCGGATTCAGTAACAGTTTGAAATAAGCCATTACATCTTTAATTTCTTGACGGCGGAAGAATTTATATTCATCAATAATCATAAATTGACGCTGTTCTTCAGGGGCTACATGCTCATTAAAACGCTCAAACAGCGCGCTCAAGTACTGAGCCTGTGAGTTTTGGCGCACCAAGATACCGATTTTGGCATCTTTTGGCAAAGTCTGAATGGTATCAAAGATATACGCCCCTTCTTTCCATTCCGTGGGCGCCTTGTGCACCACGATAGGCTCACCCGGCGTCTTACTGGCGGCAAACGGTTTTTCCTGATAAAAGTCACCGATTAACCGCGGGAACATGCGCTCTAACACGGCAAACGATGCATCAAACAGATACTTATTGGCACGATAGTTTTCATAAAAGACAATCACGTCCGGTGAAAACTCCGCCTTATACTCATCCAACAGTCGTTCCGGATTGGAGCCGCGCCATTCATAAATAGTCTGAAAATAATCGCCGCAAAGGAGCACATGATTGCCCTGCCACAAATATTTCATGACCGTACCTTCCAAATCGCTGGTATCCTGCATTTCATCCACATTGATATACCGATAGCGACTGCGCCAACGTTCGCGCACCGTTTCATCCTGAAATAGACGATGCACCAAGGTAATCAAGTCGGTAAAATCGACGCCGTGAACACCGGCCAAGGACTGTTCGTAGCCCACTAAAGACTCATACCCTTTTTCACGGAATTCAGCCAAATCGGATGGATTGAGTTTTTCAAAAAAACGTTCCATCGTAGCGCGTTGCTCTATAAAAAGGCGGTCGATGGTCGTTTCATAATCACTCGCCGTGTTTTCACTGTAATAGCCCCAAATGGACCGATATTCCTTCACATGGCTTATAAGGTTGAAGAACACCGCGTCCTTCATGCCCGCCGGCAACCAAGTAGCCAACAGTTCCTGACAGTCTACTTCATCATAAATAGCCATGTCAAAATACAGACTGTCATCCAGTTTACTCTCCTCTTGCAGGACTTTATAACAAAAGCTGTGAAAGGTGCTTACCTCCACAGCTTTAGCTGCCGGCCCCGCCATAGACAGAATGCGATCCTTCATTTCACGACATGCCTTATTGGTAAATGTCATGCAAAGAATTTCCTCGCCCTTAGCCGCGCCACTTTGAATAATGTGCGCCACGCGGTGAGCCAGCGTATTTGTTTTTCCCGTACCTGCCGAGGCCAGTAACAGTATGTTATTCGTCAACGTATTCACCACACGCTGCTGAGCTTCATTTAACTGAGCCATACTGACTGCCTCCTTTATGCTACATGCTGTGCATGAGAGCCACTACGATTACCGGAATCGGGCCCAACACAGCTGTCAAAAACCACATGAGTACGGTCATATCCACCGGAATATGCAAGAAATTTACACTCACATAATACGCTGCATAGCCCAAAATTAGGTTGAAACCGACCCGTTTGATTGTATAAAATGCTACTTTAAAAATTGTATAAATAACAACAACTGCCACAGCAGCAGTTACCACTAAATCCATTCGAAAAGCCTCACATTTCCCGGCGGTTCATAACCGCCCCGCCGATAGTCAATTCATCGGCATATTCAATATCACCGCCAACCGGTACGCCGCGCGCAATACGGGTTACCTTAATACCGATTGGTTTTAATAAACGCGCCAAATAAAGGGCTGTCGCTTCCCCTTCCGGATCCGGATCGGTGGCCAGAATGACTTCCTTCACCGTCTCATCGCGCAAGCGATTCAACAGTTCCTTAATACGAATATCTTCCACCCCGATGCCTTCCAACGGTGACAAAGCCCCTTCCAGCACATGATAGACACCTTTATAATCGCCGCTTCGTTCAATGGCTACCACATCGCGGGATGTTTCCACCACGCAGATAATGCTATGGTCGCGCATTTCGTTGGCACAAAATTCGCAAGGATCTTGCGC
This sequence comes from Veillonella sp. LMAG:90, assembly GCF_008679445.1. NCBI lineage: Bacteria > Bacillati > Bacillota > Negativicutes > Veillonellales > Veillonellaceae > Veillonella > Veillonella sp. LMAG:90. Next base: position 481,951 of record NZ_NAND01000001.1, on the reverse strand, counting down.
CGACAAATTAAAGCAAATAGAGCAGCGTTTGGTCGCTTCCTTAGCTTGCTCAATCGTTTCAATCAAAGTGGCCACTTCATCAGCCGGCAATTCTACCAAGTAATACGCCAAACGCCGGGCCGATTTAGCGCCGATGCCCGGCAAGCGGCGCAACTCTTCCACTAAGCGTTCTAAGGGATTTGCCATCTTAGAACATACCCGGTAATTTCATGCCGCCTGTTACTTTGCTCATTTCCTGAGCCATCATGTCGTCAACTTTTTGACCGGCTGCATTTACGGCAGACAATACTAAATCTTCCAACATTTCCATATCGTCAGTGTCTACTACGGAAGGATCGATTTTAACGGATTGAACAATTTTTTCACCGTTCATCACGATAGTTACGGCACCGCCGCCTACAGAAGCGTCAACGATTTTAGTTTTCAATTCTTCCTGCATCTTCTGCATATCTGCCTGCATTTTCTGCACTTTTTTCATCATACCCTGCATATTGCCCATATTTGGCATACCTTTACCGAACATTATTGTTCCTCCTTTTAAAAACCATTATTTTAAAAAATTAATATATTTCTATAATAAAAGCTTGCTCGCTCATTATATGAACGTCAGCTTACTATACTTCTATGATTCAGCGGTTAAACGTGAATTATGTTAACGCTGCTTCACATTACTAATCAGCATCTTTAGATGGTTCTTCATCGTTGATAATTTCTACATACACGTCATTGCCTTCAGCTTGTGCATTAATAAGCGCACCCATCAAAACGGAATTGGACCGTTCTTCCGGCGTAGCCTTACTGGGATCCCATTTAGTCATGCCTTTTAACTCATCGGGAACTTCCGTTTTTTTTTGAGCTGTAGAATCCGCCGCGGAAGGCATCATCTCACCATCACTGTACTCATCGTCAGGGGGTGGCGCTGTTTCAAAATCGGCTGCACCAAAGTCGTCGACTGTTGGATTAGCGTCACCGACATTCGAAGCGCCAAAATCATCCACTGTTGGTGTACCGACCGGCGTGGCCCCGGATGCACCGAAATCGTCAACTGTCACAGTGGTATTCCCGCGATTTGAAGCACTTGAGGCGCCAAAATCATCAACAGGTGCCGCATCCCCGACATTCGACGCACCGAAGTCATCCACTGTCGGATTAGCACCACCGGCATTCGAAGCACCAAAGTCATCAACAGGTTGGGATGCTCCACTTGGCTGCGACACAGTATGCTGTACTGTTGGCTGTGCAGTTGGTTGCGAAACCGGCGGTATGTCACTTGTTCCAGCCATCGGTTGTGACTGACGCTGTTGCCCGGCCTGGTGCGTTGCTCTATTAGCACCTGCCGCCGTATGCCCACCGCCGCCGTTAATTACGGCTTTAGCGGCATCTAAATATCCTTTAGCGGCACTATCGTCTTGGCAAAGCACTTGCACCATCACTTCGCGCCCCAGAGCCTGATGTAAACTCTGCTCCAATTCGAAAATTCGATCTTCCGTATTACACATATTAACCAACATCGGATTGCCGAATACGAAAACAACACGCGATTCATCGATATAGGTCAAGAAAGCCTGGTTAAAAAAGCTAGCTGTAAAATTCCAAGACCGACTATTGGCATACCGTAAGGTATCCTTCTTTATTTTATCATAATTCCTAGGATTTTCGATGTGCTGACCTAAAATAAGTGCCGTATCACCTATAATTGAGCGAATGCGCGACCCTTTTTTAGGCGATTGACCATGACCGGCGCCGGCATTTTTGGCCGGTGCTTTGCGCTTCGCAGGCGCCTTGCTCCTACTTGGCGTAGGCGGCGCCATTGAGGTTGGCGGGGCCATGCCTACCGACGTAGACATATCCAAACCGGGCGGCATAACCCCCGGTGGCATCGTACCCGGCACTGCAGATGATATGCCGCTTGGCGGCACTGTACCGGGAACTGCTGAACCCGGCATCACGGCACTTTGCGCGCCTGACATTGCCTGATTCATGGCACCCGCGTCAGACATCATACCTTGATGCATCATATTCGGGTTCATCATCGGTGGCTGCTGCTCCAATTGAGCCAGTCTGGCACCGAACTGATTATCCGATTCATCCAAACGATGTTCAACGGCGGCCAACCGTTGTAATACATCTTCTTCGCTGACTTGCGCACGGGCGCAAATCCCCAACAAGCCCATTTCGATGACGATGCGCGGATTATCCACCCGTTTCGCATCATTCAAAATCTGTTGCAATTCTTTGACAAAATAATTGAGTTCATCCACCGATAAAGACTGTGCCTGAGCGGCAAAAGCCTCTTTAAACGGCGTATATAAAGCTAATTCTTCTGCGGTAGGCAAAACTTTTTCAATCAGTAAGGCCCTTACATGTTGAATGAGAGCTTCAATAATCTGTTTGCTGTCGCGACCTTCGCTGAGAGCTTTTTTAGAAGCCACCAAAACAGCCGCCCCATCGCCCTTGCGCAAATAATCAAGGAAGGTCATAATCCATTCTTTGCCCACCAGGCCAATCATAGATTCCACGGTCTGCGCCGTAATCACATCCGTCGTCATGCCGGAGCACTGGTCCAAAATACTGAGAGCATCACGCAAACCGCCATCCGCGTGAATGGCAATGAGTTGCGCCGCATCAGGTGAAAGCTTGATATCACTTTCTTCGGCCACATGCAGCAAATGTTCCGCAATATCTTCGGCCGTAATCCGTCGGAAGGTATAACGCTGACAACGCGATAAAATCGTTACCGGCAATTTATCCACTTCCGTGGTGGCAAAAATAAACATAATATGAGGCGGCGGTTCTTCAATCGTCTTCAAAAGGGCATTCCACGCTTCATTCGTCAGCATGTGGGCTTCGTCGATAATAAAGATTTTTTTACGACCTTCAACGGGTAAAAACTTCACACTTTCCCGCAAAGAACGGATTTCATCAATACCGCGATTCGATGCCGCATCTATTTCCAAAACGTCCATGGATTGGCCGTTCAAAATTTGTTTACAAGAGGTACATTCGTTACAAGGGTGATCGGTGGGTCCTTTTTCACAGTTAATGGCTCTGGCAAAAATCTTGGCTACACTGGTCTTGCCCGTCCCACGCGGTCCGGAAAACAAGTACGCATGCGCCACTTTATCTTCGCGAATGGCACGCATCAACGTCTCGCTCACTTGCTTTTGCCCCACCACATCCGTGAAGGTCTGCGGGCGCCACTTCCGATACAACGCTACATAACTCATAAGGTTCCCTCCTTTCTTATAAACAAAAAAGCCGTCACAACACTCGATTATGACAGCCTTATAGGTTCCCTCGTGGCACATGAAAGTAACCGCTTAGTGCTGCTATCTCTCGATCCTGACACGATTCACAGGCTTCCATTGCACGAGCCCCACAAGACTGCCATAATCCAGTCCTGCATTACGGCTAGCTATATTATTATATACTACTAAAGGCAAAAAAACAAGTCGCCCCCAACCAATCACTTTATACAACATACACTATACATTTTGTATAAAATTGCCAATAAAATGTATACGATAAAGATTGCCTGTAGTATAATAATGCTAGATATATTCTATAGCGTATCTAACTTTTATCAAAAGCTAGGAAAGGATTTTTATTATGGACGCTTTTAACTCTTTCATCGGAACCATTACCGGCTTTCTCTGGGACTACATTATCATTATTTATTTAGTACTCGCCGGCTTCTGGTTCTCCTTCAGCACCGGATTCATTCAGGTGCGCGAACTCAAGGAAATGATTCGTCTCCTGGGCGAAGGTGTTGGTAAAAAAACGGAAGGCAACCGCATTTCCTCCTTCCAGGCATTCTGCGTAAGCTCTGCCTCTCGCGTTGGTGTCGGCAACATCGCCGGTATCGCCATCGCCGTTGTACTCGGTGGCCCGGGGGCCATCTTCTGGATGTGGTTCATCGCCTTATTGGGCGCTGCCACCGGTTTTGTAGAAAGTACCTTGGCACAGATTTACAAAGTACCTTCCAGTAAAGGCGGTTTCCACGGTGGTCCGGCTTACTACATTAAAATGGGTTTAAAAAATCCGGCCTTCGCATTTCTCTTTGCCGTGCTCATCAGTGTGACCTACGGTTTGATTTACAACTCCGTACAGGCCAACACCTTAGCCAATGCCTTGCTTATCGTAAACCTTGATCCGCAAGTAACCGCCATCGGCGTTGCTATTTTAACAGCCCTCGTTATTTTCGGCGGTATCGCTCGTGTAGCTCGTTTGAGCGAATGGCTCGTACCGGTTATGGCCGGGTTATACATTTTAACCGCCATTTATGTCGTATTGGTGAACATCACCGAATTACCGAACGTAATCTATGCTATTTTCTCCAATGCCTTCAACTTTGATGCAGCTGCCGGCGGTTTCTTCGGCGCCGCTGTCATGAACGGTATTAAACGTGGCTTGTTCTCCAACGAAGCCGGTGAAGGTTCCGTACCAAATGCTGCAGCTACGGCTGACGTAAGCCATCCGGTAAAACAAGGTCTTATCCAAAGCTTCGGCGTATTCGTGGATACCTTCCTTGTATGTTCCGCTTCTGCCTTCATCGTATTGATTTCCGGCAACTATGCCAGCGCCGGTCTCACCGGTATTGCTCTTATCCAGCATGACTTGGCTATGCAACTCGGCAGCTGGGCTGCACCTGTAATGGCCATCTTCATTTTCATGTTTGCCTTCTCTTCCATCGTGGGCAACTACTACTATGGCGAAATCAACATCGCTCATTTAACTAAAAACCCGATTTATTTAAACATCTTCCGCGTGTTCGTTGTTATCATGGTTTACTTTGGTTCCGTCGCGTCTCTTAACCTCGTATGGAACTTGGCCGACTTATTCATGGCCTTCATGGTACTCACGAACTTAACCGCCATTCTCCTCTTGTGGAAACAGGGTAAAGCCGCTATGCTCGACTATTTCAAACAGAAAAAAGCCGGCATTGTAGAGCCTACATTTGATAGAAGCGTACTCCCTAATCAAGATGGGATAGTGTGGTGGCATAAGGACGCACAGCATAAAGACTAGTAAAGGTAGCGTGCATGCTATAAAACTTTAATTTCAAAAGAGTGACAGTCCTGTCTCCTCCCTGCGAGTCAAGCTCGAAAGGTCGTTCAACAGGACTGTCACTCTTTTTCTTTCAATTTCACGGCATAGCACGTATATCTTTACTAACGTCTTATGTTGTGCGTCTTACGCCGGGGAGAGGGGCGAAGGACATATAAAATCAAAATCATTTTCTCTTTCCCCCTTTGATGCGCAAGATAAGATTAGTTATACAGCGATATGTACTCTGTGATAGAGAAAAGAAAGGCAGGCCTATTGAACGAACCTCAGAACTTGTTTCGTTGGGGAGGAAATAGGCCTGCCTTTCCTTTCTTAAGTAATCACATATAACTAACCTTATGTTGTGCATCACCTTTCCTCCCCCGTAAATATTCGAGGCGCGCCTGAAGGCTTCTAGGAAAACCATACGTACTCTGGAGATATGTGAGAGAAAAAGAAGTCATGTCCTATTGAACGAACCTCAGAACTTGTTTCGTTGGGGAGGAAATAGGACATGACTTCTTTTCGCCCACTACAAAGCACATGGTTTTCCTAGAAGCAAAATGGCGCCCTGCGAATATTTATAATTTTATGATTGATATTTATACAGAAATGGGCTATAATATGCATATAATTAATTTTGAGTTTTTAAGAGTCCTTAAAGTTTTAGTGTAGGGGGAAGTAATTATGTTTAGTTCACTCAAAAAATTCGCGAGCAAAAAGGTTGTGCTCACTTTGACAGCGGCTTTATTGACAGCCGGTTTAATCGCAGGTTGCGGCAGCACCGGCGGTGACAATCAAGAAAAAGTTATTAAGGTAGGGGCCGAAACTACGTTCCCTCCATTTGAATTCACCGAAGGCGACAAATATGTAGGCTTTGATATTGACCTTGCCGACGCTGTTGCCAAGAAAATGGGTTACAAAATGCAGTTCAAAAGCATGGGCTTTGATGCTTTGATTCCTGCGTTGCAGAGTAAAGATATCGACATGATTGCATCCGGCCTCAGTGCTACCCCTGAACGTGAAAAAGCTGTTCTTTTCAGTAATCCTTATTTTGAAAAAGGCGGTTTCGTAGCGATTGTAAAAAAAGATGACACTGCTACAAGCATGAACGATTTAGCCGGTAAACGTATCGTTGTTCAAATCGGTAGCGTTGCTTTAGACGTAGCTGAAAAGATTCCTAACGCACAAGTTAAATCCGTTGACAGCAACTCCCAGTTATTCAATGAATTAAAAGCCGGCACAGCTGATGCCATCGTATTGGACAATGCTGTTGCGCTTTACTACTTAAAACAAGGTGCTGATGCTGATACCAAAATCATCGGCGAACCTGTAGATCCGGAACCATTCGTATGGGCATTCCGTAAAGATGACAAACAGTTGAAAGAACAAGCTGACAAAGCTTTGGCTGATTTGAAAGCTGACGGCACTTACGACAAAATCTATGAAAAATGGTTCGGTCCTGCTAAAAAATAAGCTTAAAATAAGCTAGTTTTTAACAAATGAATCATAGCTCCTCATTCACTTTGAATGACGGAAGCTGAAAATATCAAATAACGTTACCAAAACGAAGGCGTTATCCCTTGAGCAAAAGCTGAGGGGATAACGCCTTCTCTTTCTTTCATTATAAAGTTGAACGATTGATAACCCGGAACTATAGCATAAAACTAGTCCCTTATGGCAAAACAACCAGATATGACTTACTACCCGATACAACTGACTCTGCACGCACGGCACCAGATACGACTTACTCTGCAGCTACGGTACTAAATATAACTTACTCTGCCGGTACGGCAATCGCATCATTTAAGCGGAATGAATAGATATAACGTTCTTTTACCGGTTTACCGGTCAAGCGCTCTAAGGCTTGACTATAGATACGCAACTGAATACCGTAACGACGAATCAATTCATCACCGGTTTTAACGCGGTCCGTTTTATAATCTACCAAAACCCACTCGCCATCTTCTAAAAATGCTGTATCAACGATCCCTTGCAGGAATAATTTTTCACCCGGTTCTACTTCCGGGTACACATCATGAGCTTCAATGAGCATGCTGAACGGCCATTCTTTGGCGACCTGTGAATATGACCGGCTTGAAGTCGACTGACTTGAATCCGATAAATTCGACGTTCCCGGCGAGTTGGACTGATTTAAAGCTGACGAGTTCGACGTATCCGCCGAAGCTTTAGCGGCTTTTAACAAACGACTCCCCAAATCGGAAGTAAAGAATCGGTATAGCGCTCTATCACTCAATACTTGTCGCTCTTCCAGCGTAAAATATCCTCCCAAAACCAATTGATCGAGTTTGGCACTCAAGCTTTTTTGCGTATATTTTTCCATCGGCAACCACTGCATAGCTTCATGCATCAAAGTACCCCAACGAGCGCCGGTACTCACTTCTTCAGCGGCTTCCAAAGCTCTCGGTTTGACATCAAACGGACCCAGCTCCGAATGTAATAGGCCTTTTGAAGTCTCTTGAATGGTTGTAGGCTCAGTTGCTGCCGGTGCATTTGCTACTGATGCATTTGCTACCGATGCAGCAGCTGTCTGTTCAGCAATTGATGCATCAATTGCTTCAGCTTCATTCGCCTCAGCCACATTACCGCCGGCCGGCTCTACCAAAGTTTCAGCTTCTTCCTCGGCTTCGGCAAAGCGTCGTTTTAATTCACTCACAGAAATTTTAGCGGCACGACTGACAGCACCCATGTATGGATAGCTGAAGTTAAAACGAGCTACCAAGTCGGCTTCAAGCGGTTCCGCATCAATTGGAGCCAATTTTTCAACAGCCGCCAAAATAGCGGATTTTTCTGTTTTACTACGCTGCAAATCCGTGTATAGACTACCGTCATGAAGTTCAACTTGTATACGACACTGTTTATCCTTGAGATCCATAGAGGCCACGTCTTCTACGCCACTGAATTGGCGTATCAAATTCCCCCCGTTTAAATGGCGGCTTAAGCCCATGATAAACCAATCCAAATAAGATTTTGCGCCCGTAATCAGGTTTTTGCTTAGCATCTGCGTATCGGTCAAGAGGGCCGGTGCGGCCTGCTTGCTGCAGAGATCTTCAAATTTTTTTACAAAACCGGTAATAAACAATTTATCGCGCGCACGAGTTAAGGCAACATATAAAATACGTTCTTCTTCAGCCTTGGTAGCCAGTTCAATCTTGTCCCGCACATAAAGCCATGGCAGTGAGCCATATAAGACGCGATAGTTTTCATAATAGCCTTTAATACCTACGCCGCTATCGCCGTGAAGTAACATGGATTTTTTCAAGTCAATCAGATTAAACTCTTTTTGCACGGAGCTTACGAATACGACCGGGAACTCAAGGCCCTTACTTTTATGAATACTCATGATGCGCACCACATTATCCGCTTCGCTTACCGTTTTGCCGATGCCCAAATCCTGGCCCGCGGCCTGCAAGCTTTCCAAGAAGCGTAAAAAGCGAAAAATGCCGCGGAAGCTACCGGCTTCGTACTGCTTGGCTCGTTCGTAAAGTGCCATTACATTGGCGCGGCGCACGAGTCCGTTCGGCATGGCGCTGACGTATTCCAAATAATTCATATCCTCGTAGATGGTCCACAGCAAATCGCTTACACTGTGATGCCGTGAATAGGTGCGCCATTTTTCAAAACGACCTACAAAAGCCTGAACAGCTTCATTTTGTGTGTTTTTGCCATATTCGGCCAACAATGACCAAATCGAACCTTGGCCGCTCATGCGCAATCGTCCCAATTCGTTCGCATCGAGACCGACAAACGGCGAATTGAGCACTACCGCCATCGGCAAATCCTGTTCCGGATTGTCGATAACCTGCAGTAGCGACAGCAATAGCTTTACTTCAATGGCACTGAAGTAGCCCGTGTTCTCTTCCGCATAAGCAGGAATGCCCGCCTGACGCATGGCTTCTACCATACGGCCTGCTTTGACTTTTGGCGAACGCAAGAGAATCACTATATCGCGCCATTCCAAAGGTCGGAAACTGCCATCCATATTTTGTACAACCTTGTCGGCAGCTTTTAACTCTTTGATTTTTTCAATGATAAAAGCAGTCTCTTTTTCGTCATTTTCTAAATCTGCTGCATCATCGTCATCAGCTAATGCACCGGCTTCACTTGACGCTGCGCCTTTACTAAACGTCGATGTTTTTTCATTACCCACATCGATGAGATGGAGTTCTACGGGGCCACCGACCCAGTTTTCCGGCGCATCATCGGTGTTGCGGCCCGGATTTAAGGCTTCCGCATCACCGTAGTCCAGTTCCGCCCCGTCAGCAGTCATGATTTGACGGAAGAGGAAGTTGGTAAACTCCAAAATATTCGCATCGGAACGGAAGTTTTGGGATAAGTCTATACGGCGCTCTACGGCATCAACGGACTGCTGGAATCTGTGATATTTTTCCATGAAAAGCATGGGGTTCGCCATACGGAAGCGGTAGATACTCTGCTTCACGTCGCCTACATAGAATCGATTATCGGTGCGCGACACGAGGTTCACGATAGCTTCTTGTACGCCATTCGTATCCTGATATTCATCCACCATAACTTCTTTGAAGGTGTTTTGAAGCTCAATGGCCACTTCGGACGGCGCCCAACGGCCATCGTCCTGTTTGTCCCGCAAGAGGGCTAAACATAGATGTTCCAAGTCTGAAAAATCGAGCATGCCCAGTTCTTGTTTGGCCTTCGCAAACTCATCCTTAAAGGCCAACGTTAAATCGATGAGGCCCGTCACATACGGTAAGCTTTGCTCAATCTGCGTTTTAAACTCCGCCTCGGTAATGGCAAAAGGACCACTGGAAAGCTCTTTTAAACTCTCACGAACACCTTTTATCAGTTCCTTAGCCTGAGATAACAAGCCGGGATCAACCTTATCCAAATCTTTTTTCAAAGGATTCATATTGAGCCGCTTGAACGAATGATTGCCAATGAGAGCGACGGCGGCCACCATTTCATCCCAGGTTTGCGCCTCGGTCAGGGCGGACATCATATAGGCGAGCTCATCAATAAATTCGGCACCCTTGGTAGGCCCACCCGGTTGGTTGAGGATGTCTGCAAATTTTGCCAGACGATTAGCAATGTCGTCAATCAGAAGATGTTGCTCGTCCATAAAATATTTACCCCAAACGGTGTCCATTATAGGCTGGGTAAGGGCATTTTCATAACGTGCCTTAGCCTCTTGAAGCCAGTTTTCAGGATCAGACTGGGCCAACGCAAACTCATGAAGGTTCAAAATCTGATCCATAATGCCTTGGTCGGACCGTTCACTGCCAAACATGTCGGCAATTTCAAAAATGTGAAATTGATTTTCCTCGTAGGCTTTTATCAACAGCTTTTCCAACACATCGGTTTTCAGAAGCATCAATTCCCCTTCATTACCGATGCGATAGGACGGATCGATGTCGAGACGATAAAAATAACTGCTGATAACCCACTGACAGAAGGAATGGAGCGTCGAAATATGAGCGGATGGCAACAAGCTGAGCTGTTCTTCCAAGTAAGAATCTCCGGTTTTATTGAATTCTTCCGCTAATTTAGCACCAATACGAGCACTCATTTCAGCAGCCGCCGCCTTGGTAAAGGTTACTACCATAAGCTCCTGAATGGATAAGGGATTATCTTTAGATTTCAAGCGCTGAATGATGCGTTCCACCAAAACGGCGGTTTTCCCGGAGCCGGCAGCCGCCGCTACGAGCAAGGTCTGTGAAGCGAGCGAGCCCGGCTTTGGTGCATCAATCGCCGCTTGTTGAGCGTCGGTCCACTTCATATACATCGTCTCCTTTCGCCATTTTAGCCAACACTACATCTTCGTCTATTTTGTTGATATAACGATAATTATTACGGGTATTTTCAAAACGGCATAACGCCTTATATTGACAATAGGAGCAAGGAATGTACTTATTATCCAAATTGTACGGACTCACCGGGAAATGCCCGGCCAAAATATGCTGCCCTGCCTTACCTATCACACGTGCCGCATAATCGGTAAGCGCCTTAAAGTCTTGTGGCGACTTGGTCTTTCGTTTATCTTGACCATGAATCGATGTGCCATTGCCGCTAATACGAATCGGTACATATGGCGTTGATTTACCAGCCACCACCGTTTCGTCAATATTCGCCAATAACTCCACATTATCTGTAAAATAACCGTCATTTTTAAGGCCTGTATCGGTTTTCACCAATTCAGATGCCATTTCTTCGGTTAGGACACTACTCTTGCTGATTCGTGGATTTTTTACATACGTATATACCAAGGCAGCCGGTTCAATTTGATCGCTTCGCTGTGCCCGTTCGAGGGCTAAGAGATAGGTTACGAGCTGCAATTTGAGGCCATAATACACATCCGATGCCGTCACTTCCGCATAGCCCGACTTATAGTCCACTACGAGACCGTAGGTTTTACCGGCCTCATCCTGCCACTCATCGACGCGGTCGAGCTGACCGATAAGTTGAATATACGACTCGTCACCCAACGATATTTTCACCGCCGGCCAGTGACCGGCACCGCCGTAACTGCTAAAGCTCTTTTCCAAATAGCGCGTGTTGAATTTGCTCTTTTGCGACCAATCGGTAAGACGATTTACCGTCCGTTTGAGGGTCGATTCCAAACGCTGTTGGAGTACCGTTTCATACACATCGCCTTCTTCGCCGAGCTGCAATTCCTTACTGATTTCAGCCACTACCGCTTCGCAAAGCGCCGCTTCTTCATCCGGTTTTATATCACGCCATTGACGTTTTTCTTTTAAAAGTGTCATACCCAAGGAGCGCAAGCTTTCATGGAGAAAAATCCCGATTTCCGGGGCGCCGAACTGCTTAATCGGCCGTTCTTCCAAACTTAAACCGTAACGGGCATAAAAAGCGAACGGGCATTGCTGATATTTTTCCAAACGCGTGACGGAGCCGCTTAACGCTTCGTTTTGGAATAATAAAGCCTGCACCACCTCACGGTCCACTACGGGCACATCGTTAGAGTCCATAACGCCACGGGTGGCCATCCGTAAAGCTTCGCGGTACTGACCGTCAAGGCTCCAATCGTAAACGCTACGCCAAATCGGCGCTAAATCGCCGTCTTGCGCCACGGTCCCCATCTGGCCGGCCAATAAGGATAAACTCTGTAACGGCCGCCAAATATAGTCCGGCTCTTGGCCCTCCGGAATGGTAAGCGGCGCTCCCTTGGAACCGGCCGTATAACCCAACTGCTGCCAACGTTTAATAGCCAGGCTGCTTTCCAAGGCGGCCCCTTCTTCATCGGAACCGGCATAGGAAATATGAAGTTCCTCACGACTACGCGTACAAGCCAAGTAGAGCAAGAAGTTTTCATTAAAAGCGCGCACTAAAGCCCCTTCCGCTAAGGTAACGCCGGCGGCCTTCAAGGCTTCGCGCTCCGTATCTTTCAGAAGGCCTTCATCGCCCATACGTTGCGGGAATACGCCGTCATTGAGGCCCATTAAAAAGACGATATCGCTTTCATGCGTATAACCGCGTTCCACAGTGGTCACCATAACATGGTCAAGGCTTGGGGGCACTAACGAGTAGGATACTTCTTCTAACCCTTCTTCCAAAAGCAGCGCCACTTCCGCCGTCGTCATCGTATCGGGCAATTCCAAACTCATAATCTCGTCAAAAAGAGCAATAACCCGTTTATACATCTGCTCATGAGCGGCCGCACTTTCCGCATCACCGGCCGCTTCCGCATCAGTAGCCCACTGTGCCAAGCGAGCAGGCACGCCCACATTACTCATCAACAAGAAAAGCTCTTCACACCATTCATAACCGGTGTGTTCCTCTTTGGCAAATTCCCAGAAAGGACGTAGCTCGGCCATAATTAGATTATGAGCCGCATTGACACGCATACGGCGCGCAGATTCCGTATTTCCCTGCATGAGTTCATCAGAAATCGTGCTATTTAACCTATCGCCGGTCGATACAGGATTAACATCCGTTACTGCTGCATCAACTTCAGGATCCTCTTTTGCAGTAGCATCAGCTGTTGCACTCGCTCCGATTTCCTCTGCGATTTTTTCATCATACGTATCATCATCGTCACTGCTGTCAAAACGGTTTTTCCGTTCATACGGCCAGCTGTCTTTGAGCCACATGAAGTCCCGAATACCAAACTCGAGGCAATAATTTTCCAATTCATCCACAGCGGAACGAGTGAGCGGCCAGAAGTCGGTTTTTAACAAACGGAACACCGCATCATGATCGAAATTCCGACGTACCACTTCCAATAAGCCCTGTAAAAACTCACCTAGAGGATGGCTCACCATAGGTCGGCGGCGATCCGAGAAGTAAGGAATTTCGTAACGTTTCAGCGTTTTTTCCAAAATATCGCCATAGGTCTCCGACTCACGAAGCATGATGGTAATATCCCGCCAGCGCCGATTCGGTTGTTCCATCGCTTCCAAAATCTGCCGACATACGGCATCGGCTTCACGAGCTCGATTGTATGCCACCGTAACAGGCAATACGGCCTCTTGATTATTATCTTTGATTGGTGAGTTAAAATAACGCGTTGCCAAACTCTCTAAGACAGGCTTTTTAAAGCGATAATTTTTATCAAAAGTCCGCACCACGAGCTCTATCGCATCTTTTTGCGAAGCATGCCATTTCATCACATCTGCAAATACGGAATGAGGGCGCCCGAACAGTCGTAATTTTTGCGGCGGCACCTGTAATTTCGCCAGGTCCGGCGGTAAGGTGATGGTCAAAATGCTGTCTTTTGCCAATGTAAACAGCTCATATAAAAGTTCCATTTGAATCGGTGTAAACCAATGAAAGCCGTCCACAATCACATGGGAATTATGGATTAACGGGCTTTTTGGTAATACCTCCATGAGCTCTTCCAAACGATTAGCCGTATTAACACCGGTGGTGGCCAATGTTTCTTGGTACGCTTCCATGATATGAGCAAGTTCCTGAAGCTTACGCTGCAATACCATAGATTCGACCTGCTCAGCCCCTTTTTTCAAATCGGCTGCATCCACGCGGAATGAATCGCATTCGCTGATGAGTCCCTGCAATACATCGGCAAAATGAGGTTGCTTAGCCGACTGCCCCAATAATTCCAGTTTGCCCTGCTCCCGTTTCATGATTAAACGAAGCAATAACTTTTGCCCAATGTCCGACAGACCTGATTCGCGCACCATCCCTACCGATTGAAATATCTGGTACGCCAAACGGCTAAAACCCACTACGCGAACGGTGGTAAAACCGCCTTGTGGCATGAATTCTGCCAAGCTTCGTTCTATCGTATAGGTCGCCGAATCCGGTACGATGTATAGAATAGGCTCGCCCGGATTTGACTCGATAACTTGCTTCACATGCTCAAAGCAGGCCTGTGTTTTGCCCGTGCCGGCCCGTCCTACATAGACCGAAAGTGCCATACTTTCACTCCTTCCTACAGCGGTATATTTCATCTAGATTCTCTACTGATATAATTATACTCTTAATCATAAATATAACTCTATACTCTCATATATAAATATATCATAGCTGCCTTTGGTATAAGACAACCAAATTTTTCAAACTACAAGTATCTATCGCCTCAGAAAATGAAACAGATTAAGAAAATGCTTTCAATTATACAGCAACTACATTAATGCATAAAACAGAAACTGCACGAATATGGGGCCCCAATTCCCATTCGTGCAGTTTCCTTGGAGGTTTTACTACATTCTATATAAATAAATTATATAGCTACATTATGAGTGTCAAACCTTATTTAGATTATTAAAATCAAATCTTATTAGAGTCAGAATCTCATTTAATTTAAACCTTATTTGATTCAAACTCCATTCGATTCAAGCCTATTTAGTCGGTGCCAAACTTTCTTGCATACGTACGTAGGATAAACGACGTTCTTTGGCATCCTCTTCTGTTTTGGCAAAGAGTTCTTCCGCCACTTCAGGGAATGTCTGTTTAAGCGAGGCATAACGCACTTCGCCCATCAAGAAATCTCTAAAGCTTTCAGTCGGTTCTTTCGAATCGAGGCTGAACGGATTTTTATCAGTGCCGCGTAAAGCAGGGTTGTAGCGATAGAGATCCCAATAGCCGGCCGCTACGGCGCGACGGGATTCTTCCTGCGTCGTGCCCATGCCGGATTTAATACCGTGGTTGATACATGGTGCATAGGCAATAATGAGGGATGGACCAGGGTAGGCTTCCGCTTCCGTAATCGCTTTGAGGAGCTGATTTTTATCGGCCCCCATAGCCACCTGAGCCACATATACATAGCCGTAAGACATGGCAATCATGCCGAGGTCTTTTTTCTTCGTACGCTTGCCGCTGGCTGCGAATTTAGCTACTGCCGCGGTATGCGTTGCTTTAGAAGATTGACCGCCCGTATTGGAGTACACTTCCGTATCGAATACGAGAATATTTACATCATCGCCGGACGCAAGTACATGGTCGAGACCGCCGAAGCCGATATCATAAGCCCAGCCGTCGCCACCAAAGATCCACTGCGAACGTTTAGCAAGATATTGTTTTTCTTCTAAAATCGCCGTCATAGCTTTAGTCGGTTCAGCCACTTTTTCAAGCAACGCTACCAAACGAGCGGATCGTTCACGTGTACCGGCGCCCTGCTCGCGATGTTCGTTCCAATCGCTAAGCGCGGCTTTTAATTCAGCCTGTTCCGCCGTGCATTCATCGATAGCGGTTGCTACATATTCACCGATTTGTTCACGAATCTTCGTGGTTCCTACGCGCATGCCGTAGCCGAATTCCGCATTATCTTCAAAGAGGGAGTTTGCCCAAGTAGGACCTTGACCCGCCTGGTTAACCGTATAGGAAGATGTCGGCATGGAACCGCCCCAGATGGAGGAACAGCCGGCCGCATTGGCAATCATCATGCGATCACCGAAAAGCTGCGTAACAAGACGGGCATACGGTGTTTCACCGCAACCGGCACAGGCACCGGAGAATTCGAGAAGCGGTACTTCAAACTGACTGCCTTTTACCGTTTCTTTCTTCATCGGATTCGCTTTAGTCGGTAAGTTTACACCATAATTCCAAGCATCGGCCAAGTGTAACTCGTCATCGATTGGGCTCATGGTAATGGCTTTACCCTTAGGAGCCGGACAAATCTGTACGCAGTTGCCGCAACCGAGGCAATCAAGCGGCGATACGGAGATACGGAACTGTAAGTCGCCGGCGCCCATAGCCGGAATTGTTTCAAAACCTTCCGGAGCGGCCGCCACTTCGTCAGCCGTAGCCAATACCGGACGAATCGTTGCATGCGGACAAACAAAAGCACACTGGTTACATTGGATACAATTTTCTTTGTGCCAATGCGGTACGAATAAGGCTACGCCGCGTTTTTCATAAGCAGCCGAACCGGCCGGTAACGTACCGTCTTCGTAGCCCATGAAGGTGCTAACCGGTAAATCATAGCCTTTTTGCGCATTGATCGGACGGCAAATATTTTGTACATATTCAGGAATTTCCTGAGTTTCAGCTACCGGAGCATCCACCGCATCAGCCCAGTCAGCCGGCACTGTTACCGGCACAATGGCATTAACCCCTTTATCGACAGCCATCATATTCATATCAATAACGGACTGACCTTTTTTACCATAAGTGGCAACGATGGAATCTTTCAAGTGCTGCACCGCTTCTTCAATCGGAATAATATTGGCCAATTTAAAGAAGGCGGACTGACAAATCATGTTGATGCGACCGCCGAGCCCGATGTCTTGCGCAATCTGCGCCGCATTAATGATATAGAATTTAAGATGTTTATTGGCAATGGTCCGCTTCATGGCAGCCGGTAATTTTTCAGAAAGTTCTTCCGGCGTCCAAGTGCAGTTCAATAAGAAGGTGCCCCCTTCTTCGATGCCTTGTAAAATATCGTATTCATTTACATAGGCCTGACGATGACAGGCTACAAACGTAGGTCGTGTTACGAGATATGGTTTATTAATCGGCTTTTTGCCAAAACGCAAATGCGACATGGTCACGCCGCCGGATTTTTTAGAATCATAATCGAAGTAAGCCTGCGCGTACATATCCGTGTTATCGCCGATAATCTTGATGGCCGTCTTATTGGCCCCAACCGTACCGTCGGAACCGAATCCCCAGAACTTACAAGCCGTAATGTGAGAGGCATCAATCCATACATTATAGGGACGAGGCAAGGATAAACCGGTCACATCATCCACTATACCAAGCGTGAATTCAGCTTTAGGTTCGGCGGCTGCCAAATTATCAAAGGCGGCTACAATATCGGCCGGAATTACATCACGGGAACCGAGGCCGTAGCGACCGCCCACAACGGTAATATCCAGTTTAGCACGGGCAATGGCGGCCTGCACATCGAGGAATAAAGGTTCGCCCATGGAGCCCGGTTCTTTCGTGCGGTCAAGTACGGCAATGCGTTTAACCGTCTTAGGCAAGGCTTCGATGAAACGATCCATAGCAAACGGTCTGAAAAGATGGACATTAACGGCACCAACTTTGCGGCCTTGCTCGCGTAAGTATTCCACCGTTTCATTGGCTACCTGAGCGCCGGCGCCCATCACAACTACGACGTCGGTAGCATCCGGTGCCCCTTCATAGTTGAACAAATGGTATTCACGGCCTGTGAGTTTGCTGATTTCAGCCATGTATTCTTCAACAATGCTCGGAATATCCAAATAGAACGGATTGGACGCTTCACGATGAGTAAAGTACACATCCGGATTTTCCGCCGTACCGCGCGTCACCGGTGCATCCGGTGTCAGCGCGCGTTTGCGGAATGCTTTGAGGGCATCCCGATCGAGGAGCGGTGCCAATTCATCGTATTCGAGCACTTCAATTTTTTGAATTTCATGAGACGTTCTGAAGCCGTCAAAGAAATTGATAAACGGCATGCGGCCTTTAATCGCCGATAAATGAGCAACCGCACTAAGGTCCATAACTTCCTGCACGGACGATTCGGCGAGCATGGCGCAACCGGTGGCACGGCAAGCCATTACGTCTTGGTGGTCGCCGAAAATCGACAACGCATGCGTCGCCAAAGCACGCGACGCCACTTGGAATACAGCTGGTAATAATTCACCGGCCACTTTATATAAATTAGGAATCATCAAGAGCAAGCCTTGTGCCGACGTGTAGGTAGTGGTCAGCGCCCCGGCCTGTAATGAACCGTGCACGGCACCGGCTGCGCCGGCCTCCGATTGCATTTCTACTACCTTAACAGTGTGTCCGAACACATTTTTACGCCCGTTAGCCGCCCATTCATCCACGTGTTCCGGCATCGGTGATGACGGAGTAATCGGATAAATTGCGGCCACCTCGGTGAACCCGTAGGAAATGTGTGCAGCGGCTTGATTGCCGTCCATAGTCTTCATTTTACGCATAGTAAAGCCTCCCGGTATATACTTATATAGTTGCGTCTGCATATCTCATATGCAGTTGTCGCTGTTGGAAACTGATTTCACGCTAAACAAAAGCTCTCTCTTGATTCGGTCCTGCAATTTACTGCTAATTTACTGCTATTTACTTCTTGTACTGCTAAGATACTGCTTAATTAAATTGTTACTAATGAACCCTTAACACTCCGTAGTGAATTTTTTAGAAAAACGGCGAAATACTGAGCAAGATGCCGGCTGCTATGATAAACATAAGACTTGGACTTCTGAAACGAGCCAGGAAATCTAGTTTATATACCAAATAAGTTGGTATAAAGCAACCGATAATCCCCATAATCGGGCCCATCCACGTTAAGAGACGAAGTACGGGAATATTCAGAATAATGGCGCCCCAAGCGACCAATACACCAAATACCAAGGTACCCCAAGCAATCGCTTTGCGATTAATGCAATCTTCGTCATACACGCGTTTTAACAAATTAATGGCAATCCCCTGACACGATTCTTTGAATGCCAGGAATACGCCGAAGAAGGCTGTCATAATCGAGAAAATATTAAGCAATAAGCTTAAAATTCTCACCGTATCGCCGTCCATTTCACTCGCTGCAATAGCCAAGGCGGAAATATTTTGACTGGCCGCCATAACGGCTTGCTCATGACTCATGGCCAAATTAAAGGAAATGGCAAAGAAAAAGATGGTCACGAATAGAACGCCGAACGATATATTCATGGCTCGCAAGGATTTGTGCCAAGCCACATCCACCGATTTATTATGGGAGCGATAGGAAATTACCATAGGACTCAACGTCTGAATAAAGAGAATCGACGTGAGCGTCAACGGCAACATGGTAAACGCCTGATAGAGCGCATCGGACAAGCTCGGTAAGGCCGGAACATTCGCCAAATTCCAATGGCTTACCATGATGAGCCCCAACACGATAATGGCTAGTAACTTAGTAAGTACCAGCCCGGTGGATACTTTGAAAAGAATCTTCTCCCCTTGGGCCGCAATGGCCACCAATAAACAAATAACACCTAACCCGTAGAACGGATTACTCGATAGAATCGTGTCCGTTACCTCAAAAGAGTATAAGAAGGACGCACTGTCATTGGTAATCGCCGTAGAGTACACGAAGATACTGATGACGATCATAACGAAATAAATCGCGCCTAAGAAGATACCCCAGTTTTTACCCAAATAATGAGAAATAACGGACGGATAATCCGTACATTCCGGCGATACCGCCAAGGTATTAACGAATAAGCGCTGGAACAAATAGAGCGCCGGATACCCCACGGCCGCTGCCAACAAGTACACCCACACCCCTACAATACCGACTTGAACGGGCAAGAACACGATACCGGCGCCAATAGCCATGCCGATACTCATGATAATCCAACCCCAGTCAGTACTGTCAAAACGGGTGGCTTCACGCCACTCAGCGTCGCTCATACCGGCTCTGGCCGCTTTGCTCATCCCTATAGCAACCGGTTCACCGACAGCCGTAAGCGTCGCCTCAACTTGAATTTCCTTATTCATGAAAACCTCCTCTAATTATACATTATGACATATAAGTACAATTTCTCATAGTATATATTCTGATAAAGCATGACTTTTTTTGCATTCCCTGTTACAATAAAATGGTCATATAATTCAATTTATTTATCAACTCAGTAATATACCTTAACAAAAGTCTTATATACCTATAATCCCGTGTTTTATACCTGTTATAGTTAACTATGTATGAGGGAAGTACCGAGACGTCTAACGGTACTTAATATAGGTTCAGCATAACATGTTAAAAATACACTGTGAAATACTTAATTAAGTGTTGATACTATAGTTTAAAGCTATGTCACTTGGGAGGCGTCCTTATGACCTTACAACAATTGCGTTACTTAGTCGAAATCTCCAAATGCCAATCTATTACACTGGCGGCCCAGCGTTTATTCATTGCGCAACCGAGCCTTTCTAAATCCATTAAAGACCTGGAAAAGGAATTCGACATTACCATACTGGAACGCACGCGCCACGGTGTTTCCTTCACCGTTGAAGGCCTTGAGTTTTTAGACTACGCCCATCGCATTCTCGAGCAGGTCAACGGCCTTAACAACTACTTTAATCAGGACAGCATCAACAATCGGCTCACCCTTACCGTGTCGGCCCAACACTACATGTTCTCCATCGAAGCACTCACGAATTTTGTAAAACGTTTGAAAAAAGTCTCCGATTATACCATCGTTTTTAACGAATGTCGCACATCCAAAGTTATCGACAACGTCCTCTTAGGGAAAAGCCAACTGGGTATTCTCTATCTGTCACGGAGCAACAATAAATTTATGAAACGTCTTTTTGCGCAAAAAGGCATTGAGTTTACGCCACTTCGTCAATTCCCGCCTTGCGTCTATATCGGTCATAATCATCCGTTAAAAAACGCCGGTGCCCTCACCGTAGAGGATCTGCAGGACTATCCGTATATCAAATACTACCAGGGCAATGACTCCTATCAGTATGCCGAAGAGGTGAGCGTCCGCGGTCTTCAGGACAATCGCTCCCTCGTCGTATCCGACCGCTCCACTATTTTACGCCTCTTAGCCTGCACCGATGCCTTTACCATCGGCTGTGGTTGCCTATTGCCGGACATTACCAAAGACCGTATTTTATCCATTCCGCTGGAAGGCTCCCTGGACCTTATCAATATTGGCTGGATAAAACTAAAAAACACCAATATGACGCCGGCTATGACAGATTATGTGGAGCTCCTGGAAGATTCCATTGATTCCTTAAGCCATCCCGTTTTTGCACCTCTAAAAAACGAGGCCTAAATGATTCTTTCCTAGCCTAAGCTGTAACAATAACACAGATTTCTTATATCAAAGAGCCATCGGCCCCTGCCGGTGGCTCTATTTACTTACTGCAAATCAATTAATTTAGATATAGTTTTAATGCATGGTAAATACACTCCAAGGGATATTATACAGCATGAACTATCCATGTTACACTGACCTCAAAATAAACGGTGTTCCCAATAACTTGTCCGTTTTAAAAAGACTTACTTTTAGGAGGTATATAACATGGAAAATTTAAAAAACAAGGGATTCTCTACTAAAGCAATTCACGGCGGCGCAGCGCCTAATACATTTGGAGCTTTAACAGCCCCTATTTACCAAACCTCTACCTTCGTTTTCGACTCTGCCGAACAGGGCGGTCGTCGCTTTGCCCTCGAAGAAGGGGGCTATATCTACTCTCGCTTAGGCAATCCGACCAACACGCAGTTGGAAGAGAAGTTAGCCCTTTTAGAAGGAGCCGAAGCTTGTATGTCCACCGCATCCGGCATGGGGGCTATTTCCGCCACCTTGTGGACGGCGCTGAAAGCGGGCGATCATGTTATCGCCTGTGACACCTTGTACGGCTGCACCTTCGCCCTTCTTAACCACGGCTTGACCCGCATGGGCGTTGAAGTAACTTTCGTTGATATGAGCGATATAGACGCTGTGAAAAAAGCTTTCAGACTAAATACTAAAGTCGTGTATTTGGAAACGCCGGCTAACCCGACACTTAAAATCGTAGACATCAAAACGATTGCCGAAATCAGCCATAAAGAGGCCGATTGTCTCGTTGTTGTTGACAACACCTTCTGCACACCTTACATCCAACAACCATTGTCTTTAGGCGCCGATGTAGTGGTTCACTCCGCTACCAAATACTTAAACGGTCACGGTGACGTCATTGCCGGTTTTGTATGCGGCTCCGCCGACTTCTTAACGCAAGTTCGCCTATACGGTATCAAAGACATGACCGGTGCCGTACTCAGCCCGTTTGATGCCTTCCTCGTAGCCCGCGGCCTTAAAACGTTGGCCATCCGCATGGAACGTCATTGCGCCAATGCTATGAAAGTAGCTCAATTCCTCGAAACCCATCCGGCTGTTAAATCCGTAAACTATCCGGGTCTTTCCAGCTTCCCGCAATATGAATTGGCTAAACAGCAAATGGCTTTACCGGGCGGCATGGTATCCTTCGAATTAAAAGGCGGTGTCAAAGAAGGAGCCGTTGTTATGAACAGCGTTAAGCTCTGCCGCTTAGCCGTTTCCTTAGGCGATGCGGAAACCCTCATCGAACACGCAGCGTCCATGACGCACTCCACCTACACGAAAGAAGAATTGGCCGCTGCCAACATCAGCGAAGGCCTCGTGCGTTTATCCGTAGGTCTCGAAGATGCGGACGATATCATTGCCGATTTAGCCCAAGCTTTGGACCAAATAGCTAAATAGTTCAACATTATCACAATCAGCAATTAAGATCAGCATCCTAACGTAATCACTTCAAATTAACAGCAAAACTTCACGCCTCCTTTTACACTTGCGATAAGGTCGGCACCGGCAAATTGTCAGCCTTAACGATGCGTGAATTTTGGTATTCCTATTCTCTCATTATATTTAAAAACTAATAACCTTATTTCATTAAACACTATGTAGTAGATAGGAACTCTCAATTACTATAATGCCCTCGCCTGTAATCCTCGCGATTTCAGGTAAGGGCATTATTAATTATTCTTTATAATAACACAATAAAAATATTTTCATCTATTTATATTTTCTATATCTATTATTACATATTACAACCGCCAAATTGTTTGACTTTTCACATCTAAAGTTTTAGTATATAAAAACAAGCTAGTCAAAATTTTAATAAGGAGGTACCTTGAGATGTTAGGCAACTTAGGTGAAAAAATAGAGGAAAAGGCAATGATTAGTTTCTTAAAACGATTCGATGCCAATCCTTTTAAAGTAAAATTTAAAGATAATGAATATATAATTGGCGAAGGGGAACCTCTTTTTACAGTAGATATGAAGGAACCCATTCCCGCAAACAAGCTCATGACGAGTACATCCATCGCTCTCGGCGAAGCATACATGGACGGCAATTTAGAAATTGAAGGCGATTTATACTTCGCGTTGAACCACTTCCTCGGCCAAATGGATCAATTCTCCACGGCCGGCGACGTACTCACCAAACTAACCCACAATCCGCTTACCAAGAAGCACCAAGCGGAAGAAGTGCAGAGCCATTACGATATCGGTAACGACTTCTACTCCCTTTGGCTCGATGAAACCATGCAGTACTCTTGCGCTTACTTCGAAGATGAGAATACGACTCTTTACGAAGCACAGATGAATAAAATCCATCGCATTTTAGACAAACTGTATTTAAAAGAAGGCATGCGCCTCTTAGATATCGGCTGTGGTTGGGGTTATTTACTCCTCGAAGCGGCTAAAAAATACAAAATCAAGGGCACCGGCATTACGCTCAGCCATGAACAGTATGAAAAATTCCAAGAACGTATCAAGGAAAACCACTTGGAAGATTACCTCGAAGTGAAGCTCATGGACTACCGCGATTTACCAAAATCGGGCTTAGAATTCGATCGCGTTGTGAGCGTCGGTATGGTTGAACATGTGGGCCGTGAAAACTATCAATTATTCAATGACTGTGTAGACTCCGTTCTCGTTGAAGGTGGCGTTTTCCTCCTCCATTTCATCAGCGGTATGGATGAAAAACCGGGCGATGCGTGGATGAGCAAATACATCTTCCCGGGCGGTATGCTACCAAGCCTGCGTGAAATGATTTCCGATATGACGGACGATAAATTCCACATCTTGGACGTGGAAAACCTCCGCATGCACTACAATAAAACCTTATTAGAATGGGATAAGAACTTCCGTGCCCAGCTCCCAACCATTCGCCAAAAATTCGACGAACGCTTCATCCGCATGTGGGATTTATACCTTAACGGCTGTGCCGCTGCTTTTGCCAACGGCATGATGGACTTACATCAGATACTAGCTACCAAGGGCATCAACAATGATTTACCGATGACTCGTTGGTATTAATGAAATGTCCTATAACCCTAATAAAACGTGGTACCCCACTAATAACTAAAACATAAACACAAAACCCCTGCTCACCGTGAACTGCTACCCGTCAAGTAGACACTCGAAAAAATAAAATTAGTTTTGTATCTGCCACCGGTTTCCGGTGGCAGTTTTTTCATGCTGCTAACCAATATTTAGCATGTTTTTCCATAGGTGTTAAAACACCGAGCTTTCTTTGTAATCGTTTAGTATTGTAATATTCAATATAGTTTTCAATCATTTTAACCAAAGACTCTTTATCTGTGAAGTGACGCCCATAGTATCGTTCGCGTTTTAAGATACCCCAAAACCCTTCCATAGGGCCATTATCAATACATTTTCCTACTCTAGACATACTATGCTTCATTCCTGCCGCAATTAACTTTGCATGGAACATTCGACTAGTATATTGGTATCCTCTGTCACTATGGAATAATGGATGTGCATCTGGATTAGAAGTTACGGCATGGGTAAAGGTATCAAATACCAATATATTGTCATTTCTGTCTCGGATTGCAAATGAAACAATTCTACGATCATATAAATCAAGAATTGCACTAAGGTATACTTTATGAACTTCATTGCCCAAGTAATATTTAAATTCAGTAACATCTGTAAGCCATTTTTCATTAGGGGCTGTAGCAGTAAAGTCTCTATTAAGAATGTTTTCTGCTACATATTGTGGTCTTGCCGCATGTCGAGTGCATCCCTTATTGCAATACTTAATGGTAGATTTAATATTTTGTATCCGGCAAATTCGTAGTACTCGCTTATCATTAACCTGTATGTCATAGTAGCGATCCAAGTCATCTCGAATTCTACGGTATCCCTTATCGGGACTTTCTGAGTGAATGGCCTCTATCTTTTCCGCAATCATTATGTTTTCTCGCTCTTTTATAGGCGTTTGTCTATGTAACCATTTGTAATAAGCAGCTCTAGTTACGTTACCTAGTTTACATAAAGCTGAAATGGCATAGTGATGCTCTTCGTGTTCTTCTTTTATCGCCAAATAAATATGAAAATATTTTACTTGGCTTAGCCCCGCCTCCTCTCTATTTCGTCTAATTTTTTTAAGAAAGATGCCTCCATTTCAGCCCTCATTCGGCGAGCACGTTCCATCTTAAGTTCAGTGCGTAATCGTTCTACTTCAGTAAGACTATCTAGTGCTTTTCTTTTTCCGCGATTATCTTGTAATGCGTCTAGCCCACCGGATTCATATTTTACTGTATAACTGCGAGCCTGTTGGTAAGAAATATTGTATTTTGCTGCTGTTTCTGTGTAATTATGGTTGTGAGATATGCAATACTGTACTATTTCAACACGCTCATCGAATGTTGTTTTTCGGCCTTTTGTCATGGTAAAACATCCTCCTGTTCCGGATGTTTTTAATTCTTCATGACTATTATACCTCTTAATCCAATCTCGTAGTTGCATGTTTGACCGTAATCCAAATCTTTGGCTAATAGAATTCAAGGATCCTTCTCCGCTTAGATAAGCTATTACGGCTTCTATTTTTTCTTTAGCAGAATAATGCTTATTTTTTACATGTGTAAATGCATCGAGCCCATTGCTTTTATAACTGATAATCCAAGCCCTAACGGTAGTCCAATCAATTCCTAACCTCTTAGCAGCTGTGGACATGGATTCTTTTCCTTCAAGGATATTTTCTACGGTTTTTATTTTTTCTTCTGCACAGATTTTTGACTTGGGCATAAAAATACTCCCTTTCAAGTAACACAAGATTTTATTATTTCTTGTGTCTACCTAAAAGGGAGCATATCACCGGCATGTGTTGATGTACTTAGAGATTTGTTATATAGTTTGAAAGGTTTAAGCTTTTTAAGCTTTTTAAGATTTAGTCGTTAGCTTTGACTATCTACTTGAGCCGGCTCTTATTTATGCGCCTCAATCATGCCCATTACTTCTTTATAGGTCGGGTCGTTGTCGAAGTCGAAATCGACCTTTTCACCCACCTGCCAACGAATCCAAACCGCATCATCTTCCATGATTTCAACGCTCAACGGCTTGAAGATTATCGGCTGATCTTTGGTGATACCCGGCTTAGCCATGAAAAGAGTTTGCGTCGTAGTACTGCCGTCCGCAGCCGGTGCAATAACCTGGCTCACTTCGTCAATGAGACCTGCTTGGAGGAAGCTCCAATTAAGCACGGCACCGCCGCCGAGCATCATTTTTTCAACATGGAGCACGTCTTTAATCTTCTCACAAGCAAGTGCCAAATCAACGGAATCCTTGCCGCAGATTAAATAGCTGATGCCTTTTTGACGAAGGAAATCTTTATAACTGTTCGGCGTACTTTCTGTTAAGATAGACACCACATGTGGCTTCATATCGCCATCTTCTGCCGTATTATCGGGCCATGCCAATTTCCCCTTGCTATCGATGGCAATCATGAACTGTCCCAAAGAAGCGCCTTCAGCGATAAAGTCGCCCGCCGGAACCTCAGGCGCCGCTTCATTCACCTGCGGTTTTTCATAATACGTAAAATTATCATCAATCGTCGTACGGCCTAAAATAAGCGCTTGGTACTCATACTTCTGATGTTGCACTATGTCAAAAGAGTCGCCTTCATCGACGGCATTGGGGCGCCAAAGGTATTTCCCCATTATTTTACCGTCCAAACTCGTTTCCATATGGCAAAAAATATAAGGTCTCGTCATCACTGTGTATCCTTTCCTTACGATATAACATACGCTCAAGCTTGCGATATATCATAAACTCAGCCTAATAATGGCTCAATATACGGAAATTATAGGCTGGCTTTTAAAATGGCGACTACTTCATCACGTGTCAATACTTTGTAACCGCCCTTAAGAATGAAGGTAGCATCAGCAATGCCTTCAATCATGTCAGGTGTAGCGCCAAGATCGGTTAAATTCATAACCACACCGATTTCACGCATGTAATCGGCCATAGCGTCTAAACCGGCCAATGCAATTTCTTCATCCGTTTTACCGGTTGGATCTACATTCCATACATTCAAGGCATAGCGTTTAAACTTAGGCAAACCGGCCTGTAAAATGTGTTTGTAGTACGGAATGGAAACAGCAGCCAAGGTCATACCGTGAGTAGCATCAGTATAGGCACCTACCGCCTGACCAAGCATGTGAACCATCCAGTCGCCCGGTTTTCCCATATGAGTGAATGTGTTCAGTGCCCAAGTAGCCGTCCACATAATATTACTACGTGCTTCATAGTCCTTAGGATTTTTCACGGCAATGCGCGCGCTGTGAATCACGGAACGTAAGAGCCCTTCAATCACATAATCCGATGTATTATCATCGGTACCGGAGAAATATTGTTCCAATAAATGGGACATAATATCAAAGAACCCGGCTACCATCTGATACGTAGGCAAAGTATAAGTGTACGTAGGGTCTAAAATAGAGAATTTAGGGAATACATTAGGGCCGAATACATGGCCGATTTTCAATTTTTTAGCATGATTCGTAATAACAGAGCCACCGTTCATTTCAGAGCCTGTGCCTACCATTGTTAAAACAGTACCTACCGGTACGATTTCACAATCCACATCCTCCATGCGTTCAAAATATTTTTCCCATGGGTCTTCCTTACAATTAATCGATACCGACACAGCTTTCGCATAGTCAATAACGGAGCCGCCACCTACAGCCAAGATAAAATCTACATTGCCTGCTTTAGCTCGTTCCACGCCTTCATATAATTTATCTACCGTAGGATTAGACATAACACCGGCATCTTCGGTTATCGTCTTGCCGTTGGCTTTTAAAATTTCAACCACTTGATCATAAAGTCCCGATTTCTTAATGGAGCCGCCGCCATATACAAGCAGAACATTCTTACCAAATTTTGGCAGCTCCTGATTCAATGATTCCAATGCATTTTGACCAAAATGAATTCGAGTTGGATTTTCAAAAGTAAATGTACCTAACATAACGTATCCTTTCCTTTCTTTTACACCACGTATTCCAAATTATAAAAGTAATTCTGCCTTGGATTGCCGACTAATACTACACCGGTCCACGGGCAACAAAATAAAATATATACGAGTAAACTGCCGGATAGCTTCTCTTACATATGTGCTATCACTAAGTACAATTCTATTGTACCCCTTAGAGTTGGCTTCAAGTCAAGGGCAAAAATAAATTCCCCATATAGATGCCAAAAGATAAAAGATAAAAAATCATAGTCAAAAATCATATATAAGCCATAAAAAAACTCTGCCGCAATTTTACGACAGAGTTTATTTTAAAAAATCAACTATCTAGTTAACTGTCCATAGGCTCCGGTATTTACAACCACGCCCACAACGCTGCCACCACAAGGGTCGGCAACATATTAGCAATCCGAAAATGCTTACCTGTAAGCAAGCTCACACCGATTAAGAAAATCATAATCGAGCCGGTCAGCGATATATTACTGAGTGCCTGATTCGTCAGCCATGGAGAAATAAAAATAGCCAACAGGGTAACCAGCCCTTGCACTATGCCCACGGGAATGGCGGAATAGATACAGCCCTTGCCCAAAGTGGTGGTCATAATCATAACGACAATTCCGTCCATCATAGCCTTCGCAATCAAAATTGACGGATCGCCCGTGGCATCCTTAATAGAGCCGATAATCGCCATAGCACCAATACAGACGGTAAAAGATGCGGTTAAAAAAGCTTGGGTAAAACCGCCTTCCCCTTCGTTCTTAGTTTTCACACGGAGCCAGGCGCCAAAATCCTCTAATTTTTTATCCAAATCAATAAATTCCCCGATGACAGTACCGATAATAAAGGTTACTACCAACATCATCAAGTTGGTAAGAGCGAATTTTTGACCGTCAAAGACGAGTGACTCTTGAACGGCTCCGGCAATACCGATAAAAATAATGCAAGCACTCATGGCCACCATCAACGTGTCCAATAGCTGTTGTTTCAAATAATTGCGTGCTGTTAATCCGATGAGTCCCCCAACTACGATGATTAACATATTAATTAAAGTACCTAACCCAGGCATACAATCCCTTCTTTCATAAGTCTCTCAAAAAGCTGATAATCTGATTATAACATATAATAAGGGCTGTAAAATTCTATATTTTAAAAGGCTTCACGGACACGCCGCAAAGCCTTTTAAAGGAAGGTATCATACTATTGTCATGCCGAAGCATTATTATGCTTGACGGATCTGTTTAATCACGCAAGCCTTACATACTATTTGTGTTATAATAACCCTTTAGATTTCAGGTAAGTCACGGCTACTTCATTAGCCGTCTTGCCGTCCACGTCTACTTCGTAGTTCATTTTAAGCATTTCATCCGTTGTAATCATTCCGGCCAGCTTATTCAAAACAGGTGCCAATTCAGGGTATTTTTTAAGCGTATCGGCCCGTAATAACGGTGCTCCCTGATATGGTGGGAAGAGACCGCGGTCATCTTCGAGCATTACCAAATCATGCGTGATAATTTCAGGGTCCGTGGAGAATACATCAATGACATCCACATTGCCCTGGTCGATAGCTTCATAGCGCAAACTCGGCTCCATGGTCACCACTTGGAAGTTAAGCCCATAGAGGGACTGTAAGCCCTTGTTACCGTCGGAGCGGTCATTAAACTCTAAGGAGAAACCGGCTGTAGCCGTATTTACGACTTTTTGCAAATCGGAAATCGTTTTAAGCCCATGCTCTTCCGCATAGGAGCGTTTGACCGCCAAGGCGTACGTATTCTGATACGCCATCGGTTCCAACAATACCAAATTATCCTGTTTTAAAATGCCCTCTTTAGCCGCTTCATACACGGTCTTCGGATTATTCCCGATATTCGTCAACGGCGGTTGTAACAAGGCGGATGTTACCGTGCCGGTAAACTCCGGATACATATCGATGGAACCTTTTTTAAGCGCTTCATACAAGAAGCTCGTCTTGCCGAAACTTGGTTTGACCACCACTTTTATGTCCGTCTGATCCTCAATCAGTTCTTTATACATATTAATCAAGATTTCCGGCTCCGAACCCAGCTTGCCGGCCGCTATCAAGGTCGGATGACCGCCGATGTTGCCAACGCCGCCGAGACCGCCCACGTTAATCGTAGAAAGCACCAATAATACCAAGGCAGCCGCGAAGGAAGAGCCGATAACTTTTAACGATTTTGTTTCTAAAAACTTAATAATCACGCTAAACAACACGGCGAGCAGAGCGGCCGAAATAGCCCCGATGAGAATTAAAGCGGAGTTATTGCGATCGATACCGAGCAAAATGAAGGCTCCGAGACCGCCGGCCCCGATTAAGGCGCCCAACGTAGCCGTACCGATTAACATAACCGACGACGTGCGAATCCCGCCGATAATGGACGGCATGGCCAGTACCAATTCAAACTTTTTAAGCTTTTCCCAGCGATTCATACCAAACGCATCGGCCGCCTCCTGAAGGAGCGGATCAATACTCTGCAAACCGGTAATCGTGTTTTGCAAAATCGGGAACAAACCGTAAATAACGAGCGCCACAATGGCCGGCACCTTGCCGATACCAAGAAGCGGAATAAAGAGACCCAATAAGGCCAATGACGGAATGGTCTGTAAAATGCCGGCCACCTGCAAGGTGATTTCCGACGCTTTTTTGTATTTAACGACGAAGATAGCAAACGGTACAGATAATAAAATGGCAATAAACAGCGCAATCATGGAGATTTGCACATGTTCTACCAATAATTGTACCCATTCACCTTGTCGTTCAATGAATGTACTATATAATGTGTCCATGATTTACCCCTCGTAGAAAAAACGCTTAACCACTTCGTGCGCCGGATGTTCTTTAATCACTTGCAGCGTATCGAGCTGCACAATTTCACCCTTACTCATGACGCAGATACGCGTGCCCAGTTTCACCGCTTCCGCCATGTCATGGGTTACAAAGACAATCGTCATTTTGAACGTATCATGGAGGCGCTTAATGAGCTCCTGCAACTGATTGCGACTAATCGGATCGAGGGCGCTGAACGGTTCGTCCATGAGGAGAATCGAAGGACGCGTCACGATAGCCCGTAGAATCCCTACACGTTGCTGTTCGCCGCCGGAGAGCTCATGAGGATACCGATTCATATATTGGTCCGGCGGAAGGCCCACCATTTCCAAATAGGAATGGATTGTTTTAACCCGCTCTTCTTTAGGCCAACCCTTCATTTCCGGGATGATTTCGATGTTTTCACATACCGTTAAATTCGGGAATAAAGCGCCGGCCTGCAATACATAACCGATGTTTAAGCGCAATTCTCTCAGCTCCGACTGCTGTACATCGACACCATTAATCGAAACCGTGCCTTCCGTCGGCGTCAAAAGACGGTTAATCATCTTGAGCGTCGTCGTTTTACCACTACCACTCGTACCGACGAGGACGAAAAACTCCCCGCACGCGATAGTCATGTTGATATTACGAAGCGCCGCCTTCTCTTTATATAATTTACTTACATTCTTAAATTCAATCATTGTTTCACCTGCCGTTCCCGTAATTCATCAATGTTCCTGGCCAATGCCGTGGTAAACTTTTCACCGGCCCGGAGTAATACATCCTGCTCCTCGGCCGTTAATTCCTTCATAGCCGCATTTTCCGCTGCTTCCAAAGCATCCAATATAGATGCTGCATAGGTGCGACCGTCTTCGGTCAATTTAATCACTTTCGTGCGCTTATCTTCAGGATTTTCTTCAAAAAAGATATAGCCCTTGTCCTTGAAGTTCTTTATGGTCGCATTGACGACCTGTTTCGTGGAATACGTCTTGCGCGTAATGCGTTGCTGCGTAATTCCATTCGGATTATAGTAAATCCACATCAGAATCGTCAGCGCCTTGCTCTGCATGCCGTTTTTACGAGCATAGTTTTCAAAAATCGACATCTGGTTGTCGCGAATTCTGGAATATTCTTTTGTTGCCGGTAAAATATCAGTCATTCACTACCACCACCTTCCCAAAACTGTCAGCACTGTCCAAATAGGCGTGTGCCTCACGAATTTCGGCTAATTTAAAAACTATAGCCGGCTCAACAGTAATGTTGTTGTCCTTAATATAATCGAATAGGGCTTGCAGCATCGGTTCATTCACAATGCCGGAATAGAAGCCGGTCACATATTTACCGCTGCCCAAAGTCATAATAATATCAAAATTCTCCACATACCACTGACCACCGAGAAGGCCCGTGTTGCAAAGAATTCCGCCCGGCTTTAAATGCGCCAGATTATCTTCTAATACAGCCGGGCCCACCATATCGGCAATCTTATCAAAAGATATATCAGTATCCAAACGACCGTTCTCATCGAGAATGCACTCGTCAAAACCTTCCGCCAAGAGCTGTTCAAGCTTATTCATGGAACGCGTCGAACCATACAGGCGCACTTTCGGATAACGAGCTTTTAAAAGTTTGGCAAACGCTACGCCCACACCACTCGTGGCACCGCGTACCAACACAGCATCGCCAGCCTCGATTTTTAAATTCTGCAGCGTGCCAAAAGCCGTATGATACGTCTCCGGTATAGCCGCCATAATCGGCCAAGGTAAGTCTGTACGCACCGTATAAATCTGCTCATTCGGAAGTAATACATACTCCGCATAGGATCCGTCAAAATCACGGCCCATTTCCCCCATAACGGATACGACCTTCGTACCCGGTGGCAAACGCTTTACATCGGTGCTTTTCTCAATGACACCGACACATTCAATCCCCAAAATCCGCGGAAACTTTACCGATTCCGAATAACCGTTTCGCGTAAATATCTCAGAGCGATTAATGCCGAAACCTTTCACCTTAACCAAAGACCAACCCGGTTTAACCGCCGGCGTAGGCACGTCCTCATATATGAGCTTATCGACACCGCCCGCTTCATAGACAACCACTGCCTTCATATAATCCCTCTTTTCAGTCAAAACTTTTTACAATTTAATTATAAATCTAAAAACCTCTATAAGTCAAATAATTTGACCTATAGAGATTTATCGATAATTGTATTGAGTCATAAAGTAAGAGTCCTTGTTACAAAATAAAAAGACCATTGCATAACACAAAGGACGTACATCTCATCAGAGCCCGGGTTGCTCTAGTATTGATGTACGTCCCTTTTTAGTGAGTTTTTGATAAAAGTGTTTTAAAATGAATTTTTGGTTTTTGGGTGCTGTGATTGAGGGGAACTAACCTCACAATCGGTTACAGTACATGCATTATGAAATCTCTTAGCGATTGATTTGGCTTAAAATTTCCTGCATCTGTTTTTCTAACGCTTCGATACGTTTAGTTTTAGCTTCATTATCCGCTTTGATAGCTTCATTGTCGGCTTTAACTGCACTGATTTCCGCTTGCTGGCTAGAGATTACGGAGACTAAATCAGTTTTGGAGTAGTTGGAGTATTCACTACCCTTACCAAATTTAATGCTCACACCGGCGTTAAACATGTTTTCACCGCCGCCCATGCTGGTGCCTACGGAGAATAACAAATCATTCGTCGGACGATAGAATGCACCGATAGCTACTGCATTGGCCGATTTGTAGTTGCCATACCCGGCCGCAAAATCCCACTTAGCAGTCGGATCATAATCTTGCGGATGTAAAGCAGCTAATGCGGCGGCACCGGCACCGACACGATTAATTCGATTATCCAATTTATTAACTTGGCTGTTCAAGCTGGTTACGTTATTGGTAATATTGCTTACTTCGTTGGAAATGGAAGTAATATTATTAGTGTTCTGCGTAATCTGAGTCGTATTGGCAGCTACTTGGCTATCCAAAGCAGTCAAGTTTTCTCCTGCAGATTTAGATTGTTTAACGTAAGTACCATCTTTGGCTACACGAGTTTCGTTGTAAACAGTACTGCCATTAACAACACCTTTATTATCTGCAGCTACCTTGCCATCGGTATTAACTTTAAGCTGGTATTTTACACCATTAAATTCATTTAAGCCTTCAGCTTTTTCAATAGTAATAGTATTGTCGCCATCAAAGTTACCTACACTATTACGAGTATTAATTGAATTGGCTAAATCAGATATTTCTACACTCCCTGTAATGAAGTCCTTACCATCCGAGTCTTTAATAGATAAGGATAGTTTATTATTTTCATAACTCAAAGCATTGTTACTTTTTTGCAAGCCCGTGCCGGCAGCATCTACGGCTGCTTTAAGTTGAGCTACGTTAACAGCATCAGTGTCATTTGTACCGGCTGCTACATTAGTAATTTGGCGAGTAATACCTGCTTCACTGTCGCCAACGGAAACAGCGGCAGCATTGGACTTCCACGCAGAAGTAATCTGATTCTTTTCTGATACAGCATCAGTATAAGCTTTATTAGCATTGTTCATAGTAGTTTCAGAAGTATTCATTGCTATTTCAGCTTCATCCAACGCAGTCTTCGCAGCATCCATTTGTTCCTTATATCTTGCTTGATCTGCTGATCCTGCATCAGCAGCGTTATAAAATTGAACCTTTTCCGAATAAGTTGCAGCCTTTTCTAAATAATTATCGACCTTACTTTGATAATCATCTTTAGCTGTTGTATATGTTGACTCTAAGCCACCTAAACTATTATTCAATTCCGTTAATCGAGATTCTTTTCCTGAAAGAGCTGCAATTGCTGTATCGCTATCAAAAGCAGTACCGGTAATTGGATTATATCCATATCTTCCCTTATCTACAGATGCAATGGAATTGCTGCCAAGAGCAACGCCGCCGTCATATTGCACATCCGTATTATACCCGAGCATAACGGCATTACTGATGTTTTCTGTATGAGCCTTTACCGCTACCTTTACTTTCATTGTATAAGGAATTGCTGTACCAGTATACGGATCACGGGTGATAATGTCCATCTTTGGCGTATATATTTGTGTCTTAATTTCATCTTTTGTTTCCATTGAACCAAGAATAATATTATTACTGCCTCCAGTCAATATATTATAATCACCAATCACTACTGCCGTATTTCCACCATTTAATGTATTTCCGGTCCCCACGACTGAAGTATTATTCACATTAATACCGGCATTTTGATAACCTGCAATGGTATTATAATCACTTACCGTATTTTCAGTCCCATTTAAAGTATTCCCCGACCCTATAATTGAAGATCTTCTTGCATAATCTGATGTATTGCTGTTCCCCATAGCAAACACAGATCCACCGTTAAGTGAAGCATAATCTCTAAATATCTCGGACATATGATCTGAATATCCGTTATTATAACTACCATGCAATATAAACTCATTATAACGATAATCACTAAAACCGTTTACTACCACATCAATCATATTGCCACCGGCATTTGTCACCCAGTTACCGGTGCCCCAAACCATAGAGTTCGATGAATAGTCTACCTTATTCATCGTACCAAAAGCACCATTAACCATAGTCACGGGGGCATATTCAGACCCGGTAATTTTATTATCAACGCCATAAATCGAAGACCAGGTAGTACCCAGACTGCTTACTGAATTAAAACCTGTGACTGTACCAAAAGATCCAAGACCTTGAGCGCCCCAACCTACTACTGTACCCGAGGCACCACTCTGTGCATGATTACCAACAACAGTCATGTTCATTCCCCTAATATTTTTATTCGCAGCTTTCTTTTCTTCAGGCGTTAAGGAGCCAATAATAACCGAATCTTTAAAATCGTTATTCATCCGATTATCGCCAATCACAATACCTCCACCCGGAGCCTTAAAAGTATTATTGTTGCCAATAACAGTTAGACTTTCATAGCCTTTCATATAAGTATCATTACCACTAATCGTATTTCCTTTACCGATAAGTAAATCAGATACGGTTTCTGTTCTAACGTCTTGTTTTCCAGAAACAGTACCTGAGTTTCTCCCTGTGACACTGTTCTTATCGCCAATCACAGTCTGACTTTTACTATTAGTTACTGTATTATCATCGCCAAATACTTCAGCATCATTGCTTGTTGTAACTGTATTCCCAGTTCCTACAACACGAGCCGTCGTATCATCGGTTACGGTATTGATCGTACCTGTAGCCGTACCACTATCTACAACAATATTATCCGCTGCAAAAACCTGTCCCCCTAATAACAAACTCAATAAAACAGCACTGCTCAAAGATGTTTTAATCACATGACGACCATTTTTCTTGATTTTCATACCTAAACTCCTCTCAAAGCACGTCCACTAACTAACGTTTTGAAAACAGTGAATTGATTATTACCTATACCAATCAATTCATCACGACTTCATTTATAGTTAAATACTATCATATTTGTGCCCCCTCACAAGACATATAATCATTATTTTATCACTGTTTCTCATAAAACATAAACCGGTGAATAAAAATTATATTTCATACCGCCGTGTTAAAATTTCACACATCTTATATTTTTGCACTATTCATCATATAAAAAAGAAAAAGCTACAGTGTCATTACACCATAGCTTTTTCACAAATTTTATTAATAAGTAAATAATTGGATTTTCACTTTATCCTTTTATAGCCTTGCATTGCGCAATCATTTCACGAGCCACTTCCATAGCGTCGCCTACGATACCGTAGTCGCACACTTTGAAAATAGAGGCTTCCGGATCGTTATTAATGGCCACAATCATATCGGAGCCCGTAATGCCGGCCGTATGCTGAATGGCACCGGAGATGCCGAAGGCCAAGTATAATTTAGGAGCCACTGTCTTACCGGTTTGACCAACTTGACGGCTCAACGGATACCAGCCTTTTTCAACAATCGGACGGGTTACGCCGAGCACACCGCCCAACGCATCGGCCAATTCTTCCAACACTTTGAAGTTTTCAGGGGAACCCATGCCGCGACCTCCGGCCACGATGATTTCCGCTTCTTCGATGTTAACATCGTTCATGTCCACCTTAATCATTTCTACGAAACGATTGCGAATGTCCCCGTCAGTGAGCTGAACTTCGACCTTGTTGATATGACCTTGACGACCTTCCTGGCGTTCCGGCATTTTGAACACATTCGGACGAACGGAGCCCATTTGCGGGCGATGTTCCGGACAGATGATTTCCGCCAAAATGTTACCGCCCAAGGCCGGACGAGTCCATTCTACAAGGCCGTCGGATGTGCTTACGGACAAAATCGTACAGTCCGCTACAACGCCGTTTTTCATACGACCGGAAATACGCGGTGCCAAATCGCGACCGTCGTTAGTAGCACCGATGAGGATAACATTCGGTTTATTCTGAGCAAAGAAATCGGTAATGACTTTAGTGTAGCCGTCAGTCGTGTAGCGTGCCAATAAAGGATGTTCAAATACATGAACGTAATCACTGCCATACTCGATAAGGCTTTGTGCTTCGCCGGCCACTTTGGCGCCGAGAAGCAATGTATGTACATCTTCTTGCAACTGATCCGCTATGAGGCGGGCCTGACCAATTAATTCGTATGTGACTTTGCGCACCTGACCGTCGAAACAGTCAGCAATGACATAGACACCTTTGTATTCTTCAAACACCGTAATTCCTCCTTAGCTATCAGATAAGTTCTTTTTGTTTTAACACATCCATAACGGTTGCTACGGATTCCGAAACGGCACCGGTCAACATGGTTCCGGCGGAGCGCATAGGCGGGCTGTATACTTTGCGTACACGGGTTGGCGAACCTTGAAGGCCCAAACGCTTAGGATCCGTCGTCATATCTTTAACGGTAATCGTCTTCACTTCGTACTGCGTAGCACGAATGGAATTATGGAGGGTCGGATAGCGTGGTTCGTTGAGGGATTTAACGGCCGTTAGGAGCATCGGCATTTCCGTATCCAATACTTCAAAGCCTTCTTCGTGTTCACGTTGGGTCCGTACAATATTATCGTTCACTTCGATGCCGCACACATAGGTAACCTGAGGAATGCCCAGTTCTTCGGCAATCTGCGGACCTACTTGCGCCGTATCACCGTCGATGGCCTGTTTACCGCAGAAAATCATATCAAACGGTTTGCCCTGGTCTTCCTGCACTTTGGATATAGCACAAGCGATGGTGTAGCTGGTAGCGAGCGTATCGGCACCGGCAAAGGCACGGTCCGTAATGAGGTACGCATCATCGGCCCCCATGGAGATACATTCTTTTAACGCCACGGACGCCTGCGGCGGTCCCATGGTAATCACGGAAACGCGGGTTCCCGGATATTTATCTTTAACGGTCAAAGCCGCTTCCAATGCATTCATGTCGAACGGATTGACAATACTTGGCAGGCCGGTACGAATTAAAGTGTTCGTTTCCGGATCGAGCTTGATTTCAGACGTATCCGGCACTTGCTTGATACATACGAGTAATTCCATAGTCATCCTCCCTATTAGCCTTGACGAAATTCAATACCCTTCGTGTCGTCCGGGTATTCCCATTTAGTTACAATCGTTTTGCCGCATAAAACTCGGCAGGTACCGCATTCTACGCAACCGGCGTAGTCAAATGCAAGCGTACCGTCGTCGTTTAAGGTATATAAACCGGCCGGGCAGGCATTGACGAGTTTCATTTTTTCCTTCATATCCGGATAATCATGAATGATTTCAATGTGCGGATGACCTTCGTTTACGTAATATTTATTGACGCCTAACTTTTCTTCTAAGTTTGTCATAGGGCACGACCTCCTTTAAGGGCATCCATAGCCAAGTTAACAAGGCCTACACCGGTAGCCCGTTTCAATAATTTAGGAACAAGCGGTTTCGCGCCGTCGCCGTTAACGGTAAATACATCGGACATGATGCCGTTGACCATTCCCGGATATTTTTGGAAAATACGCGGATTGTTGAGGAATTCAGGGAAGTGACGATAGGTTTTCAAATCTTTACCTACGAAGCTGTCCTCAATCATAATATCGTAGTAACGTAACGCACCGGCGGAATAATCGCCTAAGCGTTTGGCTTTAATAATCGCATCGGCGGCATACATGCCGGACGCAATGGCAAAATCCATACCGCGCACGGTGTAACCCATGTTGATACAGAAACCGGCCGCATCACCGACGATGATAAAGCCGTCACCGCTCAAGGTGGTCACCATGTTATAGCCGGCTTCCGGAACCATGTGACCGCTGCGTTCAAGGAGTTTACCGCCTTTCAACAAGCGAGCCACCGTCGGATACGCCATGAATTCGTTCATCATATCTTCGATAGTAGCGTCCGATTCACCGATATGTTCAAGACCTACTACGACGCCGATGGATAAGCTGTTTTTATTAGTATAGATAAAACCGCCGCCCATGAGACCGTGCGTAATATCACCCATGAAAAGCCAAGACAAACCGTCATTGCCGTCGAGGCCGAGGCGTTCTTCCAACACACCTTTATTAAAGCTATATACTTCTTTAGCACCTACGGCTACTTCGGCAGCCGTAATCGGTGCACGTAAACCGGCTCTTTCAGCCAATAAGGAGTTAACGCCGTCAGCCAATACCACTACGTCAGCACGCAACGTATCTTTACCACAGCGAATGCCTACCACTTTGCCGCCTTCCATGAGAAGATCCGTAACCTGAATGCGGTTAACCACCACGGCACCGGCTTTTTCAGCCTGCTCTACGAGCCATTTATCAAAAACGCCGCGCAATACCACATAGGATTCGTCTTTTGGCTGAGCCGGTTCCGCTTCATATTCAACGGTCGTTGCCTTGCCACCTTCCAAAATGGAGATGCGCTCCTTCGTTACTTTACGTTCTAACGGAGCCGTTTTTCTAAAATCAGGGATTAACTCTTCTAACGAATGCGTATAAATACGACCACCCGTCATGTTTTTCGCGCCCCCATAACTCCCTCGTTCAACCAAGAGCACTTTCACACCCTCTTTGGCCATTCGATAAGCAGCTGCCGCACCTGCTAAGCCACCGCCTACAACGATTGCATCAAATTGTTCCATGCTGTTCTCCTTGTGTAATATACTGTATATTTTATACATTGAAAAACAAAAAACAGTTACGTCCCACGTCGGCCTTTTGCGACCCACTGTAGGTAAACACAGCTTAGAAATTTGCAAAATACCATATCGATATTTTACTTTATACTCACTATTATATATATTCTAAGTGAATTTATAAAATACCTCTTTTGCATTGTAAAATATATTCTATATATTAAAATTAATCAAAACTGACCAAGGACTCAAATTGAATAGATTATTTATGTCAATAGAGTTTTATTTTTAACATGTTGGTGATTAAAAAAGAGAATAACCGTAGATTTTGACGGATATAGGACTATGCGAATAAAATATATGTCGCTCAAAATCAATCAATATTGCTCAAAGTTTAAGATGTATGAGACCAATAAAAAAGCAGCCACACAGTAATGTACTGTATGACTGCTTAGTCTTATTCGCTTATTCTCTTAAATCGACCAGAAAGAATCATGGAAAATAATCTTACGGTACGTTTCAAAACGGAGCCATTTATCATGCCATGCGCCATCATGCTGCAACGCATCATCGGAAGACTCTTCGATGAATTGTTTTACATCGTCGGCAGAGTTAACCTGCACGGCAAAACCGCGACCGTTCACAACCGGCACGTCGTTGTATGTATACTCAGCCAACGGTACGATATTAGCCAATTTACCGTCCCGTACTTCGATAGCCACTTTATCGCGGAGAACCAAGATATCAAAATTAGCCGGATAGTTGTAGCTGGCACCGGCGAGCGGCAAGCTGTCGCCAATATTAAAGGTCGTGCGGTTAGGACGGATTTTATCTACTTTGAGACCTTCTACATTGTAGTAGAATTCATCAAACACGTCGCCACGTGCTTTCAAGCCATTGCCTTCAAAGCTGTGCTGTTCCGCAGTAGTACCCACCGCTTCTACGACACCGCAAGCGGAGGTCATGTTGCTTACGCGGTTGATAAGAATCAACTCACCCAACGTCTTATGACGACGGAATTCATCCATAACAACCGGCGCCTGGAAGTGCAAGGTGCAAAGGGCAATGCTGTTTTTACCGAGTTCCGCAGCCGGTAAATGTTCACCGCTGTTCACGTCGATTTGGTACTGAATATCCGTCACCGTAGCGGCCACCTGTTTGGTGCCGAGGCTTATGAGATATTCGTTGCCCACTTCAAGCGGTTCGTCATCCATCCAAAGGAGTTTTACGCTGGCGGTCTGAGCGATTTCAATGCCGGTCTGTTTTACCAACACGCTGCCACGAGACACGTCGATTTCACGGTCAAGTTCAACAGTCAACGGCTGGCCGTTTTTCGCTTCCTGCACTTCATCAAAACCGACCATCAAGGTTTTAACCTTAGCTGATTCTCCACTCGGCAATACGGTGAGGGTATCGCCAACGGTAATTTTGCCGGATTCCACTTGGCCTTGGAAGCCGCGGAAGGTGTGATTCGGACGGCAAACGCGTTGTACGGGCATATAGAAACCGTCTTCCGCTGCACCGGATGCATCTACGTTTTCAAGGTATGGCAATAAGGCCGGTCCTTCGTACCAAGGCATGGTCGTTGCTTTAACGGTGATGTTATCCCCTTCGGTAGCCGAAACCGGAATCACCTGTACTTGCTTGAGCCCTACTTCTTTAGCAAGGGCTGCAATGTCCGCTTCAATCTTGCGGAACACGTCTTCTTTATAGCCTACAAGGTCCATTTTATTCACGGCAAACACGAACGACTCAATCCCCATCAACGCACAAATACGTGCATGACGACGGGTCTGCACCAAAATGCCCTGCGAAGCATCCACCAAGATAATGGCCAAATCTGCAAAGGACGCACCTACGGCCATGTTACGGGTGTATTCTTCGTGGCCCGGTGTGTCCGCTACGATAAAGCTGCGGTTGTCGGTGGTGAAATAACGGTACGCTACGTCAATGGTAATCCCCTGTTCGCGTTCCGCCATGAGGCCGTCGAGCAATAAAGAGTAGTCGATGGCGCCGCCGCGGCTGCCCACTTTACTTTCCAATTCCAAGGCTTTCGCCTGGTCCGCATATAATAATTTTGCATCATATAAAATGTGGCCGATGAGTGTGGATTTACCGTCATCCACACTGCCACAGGTAATAAATTTTAAAAGTCCTTTCATCGTTGTATCCTCTCTGTCATCCCCAAGGCTTGTTCTTTTTCAAAAAGAATGGCCCTCATCGTCATGTATGTATTAGAAATAACCTTCACGTTTGCGACGTTCCATGCTGCCCGCCGCTTCACTGTCGATAACACGGGTCGTGCGTTCAGACGATACAGCCGACAAGGTTTCTTCAATAATTTCATCCAAGGTGGTCGCATTGGACTCGGTGCCGCCCGTCAAAGGATAGCAACCTAAGGTACGGAAACGAACTTTCTTCTGCTCGATTTTTTCACCCGGAAGAAGTTTAAAACGGTCGTCATCCACCATGATGATGTTGCCGTCACGGTATACAACAGGACGTTCTGCCGCGAAGTACAAGGATACAATGTCGATGTTTTCACGCTTAATATATTGCCAAATGTCTTTTTCGGTCCAGTTGGACAATGGGAAAACACGGATACTTTCACCCTTATTGATTTTAGCGTTGTAAAGTTTCCACATTTCCGGACGCTGGTTCTTCGGATCCCAGCCGTGCGACGCATTACGGAAGGAGAAGATACGTTCCTTCGCACGGGATTTTTCTTCGTCACGACGACCGCCCCCAAACGCTGCCGTGAAACCGTATTTGTTGAGTGCCTGTTTTAAGGCCTGTGTTTTCATAATATCCGTGTAAGCCGAGCCGTGGTCAAATGGGTTGATACCCTGATCCACGCCGTCCTGGTTGATGTATTCGATCATATCGAGGCCGAATTTCTTGGCTGTTTCATCGCGGAATTTAATCATTTCTTTGAATTTCCACGTTGTGTTTACATGTAAAAACGGAAACGGCGGTTTTTCCGGATAAAATGCTTTGCGCGCCAAGTGGAGCATTACCGAGCTGTCCTTACCGATGGAGTACAACATAACCGGCTTTTCACACTGCGCCGCTACTTCGCGGATAATATATATGGCTTCCGCTTCCAATTCGTCTAAATGGCTGTATTCACTCATGCTAAACCTTCTCTCTTTTACTCTATAATTTATTTTGAAAAATATCTTAACTTTTAAACGTTGCAAAGATACTACAATGTTGAAAAAATCTAAACTTTAAAATTGTCGTATCTGAGATATCA
The DNA here is from genome assembly GCF_008679445.1 of Veillonella sp. LMAG:90. Taxonomy (NCBI): domain Bacteria; kingdom Bacillati; phylum Bacillota; class Negativicutes; order Veillonellales; family Veillonellaceae; genus Veillonella; species Veillonella sp. LMAG:90. Next base: position 438,545 of record NZ_NAND01000001.1, on the reverse strand, counting down.
AAGCTTAATATTTATTGGATTCTTGAGCATTCACCACGATGGTCTGACTCTCACCGGTCGGCGAAGTATATTCCCAATTCCAATATTGACCGTCGCGACGAGCCTTCATGGTGCCGCCGAGGCCACCCATATCAGGACCGAGGAAGTAGGCAATAGCGCCTACGGGACATTCCTTAATGCAGGCCATACAGCCCCAACAATCCTTCGGATAGGCCATAAAGGCTTTGCCCGCTTCATTCATAGCCGGTAAGCTGCCGGGGCAAATATTAACGCACCGCTGACAACCTACGCATGTCTGTTGATCGATTTTGATGCTCATAGTGCGCCTCCTTTGCTAACGGCCGCGCCGTCTTGATGTTCATAGCTGTCCGATGTTACCAATGGACGCTGACGAATTTCAATGCCCTTATCCGTTGCCACGGAGTTAACATAGCAGAGCCATTCATCGCTGGTCTCAGGATAATCCAGGTTTTCCGCAAAACTGTGCCAACGCGTTTCCTTGCGGGCCCCCAAGTGAGCAATCAAGGTTAAACATACTACCAAGCGCTCTTTGAGCTCGTAGATAAACAGCAAATCGTGGAGGTTTTCCGCCTTCAGCTGTTCCGCCATGCCTATGAGCTCTTCGATACGTGCTTTCGCTTTGGCCAATTGCTTGCCGTTAAAACGATAATAAGAGCCGATACCGCCGGCATAGCTGTCCATGGCCCGTTGCATCGCTTCTTCCAGCTGTTCCGTCGTATAGAGTGGTGCTTCGCCGGTAAGGAAGGTATCATACGCATCCAAGTACGTTTTGGCCTGCGCCGCTACAGTAGTGGAAACAGTATTCGCTGCTGCTCTAGCTGCGTTAACTTTGCCCCCTGTTGCTACGTTATTGACTGTCCCTGCATTCGCACCTTGTTCGTTTTGCCAACGTTCGGCAATAGCCAAGGCCGCAATTTCACCTTCAGCCAAGGCACCGGTTACATATTTCTGCGGACACCCACCGGCTACATCGCCGGCCGCAAAGAGGTTACGGATTGTCGTTTCACGCTTCGTGTCTACCCAATAACCGCTCGCCGTATGACCACCTACAATATATGGTTCCGTTCCTTCGATTTCCACATTCTGCTGCTGCGGACCCTCGCCGGATTCTAACCATTTTAAAGTCTGACCCGGTGCCATGTTAAGATACGCCTTTAAAAGGTCCATGTTCTGCTCGCTCGTAATACCTTCGGTTGCCAAATAACAAGGGCCGTGACCATCGAGCGTTTCTTTTACAGTCCCGTACACGCGTTGCGAAGTGGTCAGGCCGTATTTCGTTTCATACACTTCGCCATCCGCATTGACCTGTTTAGCGCCCACGCCCTGGGCAATAGTGCCGGTCGGCGCAATTGTGTCTTTACAACGAAGGGCGATAAAACGCATTTCAAAGGTAGTCATTTCAGCACCCGCTTTGATGCCCATGGCATAACCGGCGCCCGTGTTGAACGGTGAATACCACATTTTGTGACGTGAAAAACCCGGATTGTTCGGTCGATATAAGCCGGCCGCTCCGCCGGTGGCACAAATTACATAGGGTGCGTAGATTTCATAGGCTACGTTATTGCGCAATGAAAAACCAACCGCCCCTTTAATTTCGCCGTTTTCTACCAAGTAATCGGTCATAATCACATGTTCCATAACCGTCGTATTTGGTAACTGAAGAACCGCATCAGCCAGAATCGGCTTGATGTTTTCGCCGTTAATCTTAATATTACGATTACCGCGTGCCATATACTCGCCATTTTCGTCTTTCAAAATAACGAGCCCCAAATCTTCCAGTACTTTCGTCACGCCGTTAAGGCGTTCGCTCATGGTGAGCAATAAATCGTGACGGACAATGCCGGCCGCGTCCTTCGTGGCATAATCCACATAATCTTGCGGCTTACGGCCTTTTACGATATACGCGTTCAGCGCATTCACGCCGGCCGCCAAACAGCCGCTGCGTCGAATGGCCGCTTTTTCTACGATGAGAACCTTGGCGTTGCTCTCTTTTTGCAAGGTCAGCGCCGCGTAACAGCCCGCCGTGCCGCCCCCGATGATGAGCACATCCGTCTCAATTCGCTCTCGCTTCTCAAATTTCATAATCCCATTCCACCTAATTTCTATAATGCCTACTTAAGGGCTGAATATCATTTGATATAGTTAACAACATTCACTTTGGCGTTGAATGCTATCTCCTTATAATTGCCTATTACTGATACGTCGTTCATCTTTGCCGTTAACGACTGAATATCACTAAATATAGAACACTTGGTCCGGTTCGAGCGCTTTGTTCTTGGCAATATGAACGTCCGTATTGCTGCACAAAAACAGTCGATAGATGAGTACATCCACTTCTTCGCCGACGGTAAACATGTTGGCCTCAATCGGCTGTTCCGCTTCGAGTATATGCTCGCCGATACGAATTTGCATGCTGAGCCTTGTGCCTTGGAATGTCACCGCTTCTACCACGCCCTGCTCTATAGCACTCTTATTGCCATGGTCGGCGTCTTTTTTGAAAACCGCTACAAATTCCGGCCGAATAATAGCCCAGTCGAAATCGTCTTCTTTGTCAAAACCGACTAATTTCTCATAATTCATGATGCCTTTAGCTTTACCCATGAAACCGGCCACGAACGGCGTTGCCGGCGTACCATAAATTTCTTCAGGTGTGCCCATCTGCTCGATACGGCCATTGTTCGTTACGATGATTTCATCGGCCAGTTCGACTGCTTCTTCCTGATCATGGGTTACGAAAATACTGGTAATCCCGGATTTTTTAATCGTCGCCTTAAGCCATTGCCGTAAATCATGCTTTACTTTTGCATCGATAGCCGCAAACGGTTCATCCAATAGCAATACATGCGGTCTTGGAGCCAACGCACGGGCAAAGGCCACACGCTGCCGCTGACCGCCGGACAATTCCCCCGGATAGCGATCTCGTAAATTAGCAAGGCCCACCAAGTCCAGCAATTCGGTAACACGCTTTTCAATTTTGCCTCGATCTTTATTTTGTACGTCCAAGCCGAACGCAATATTATCAAACACCGTCATATGACGGAATAAGGCGTAGTTTTGAAAAACAAACCCGATGCCGCGTTTAGCCGGTACGATTTCATTTACGCGCTGACCGGCAATATGAATATCCCCTTCGTCGGGATGTTCAAGCCCTGCCAACATACGTAGGATTGTCGTCTTCCCGCTGCCACTGGGTCCCAATAAGGCCACGATACGGCCTTCCGTGATTTCAAAGTTAACATCTTTCGATGCTTCATAATCGCCGTATTGCTTATATATTCCGGTCATCGCCACATAGCTCGATGACGCCGCCGACGTTACGCCCATTTAATCACCTCAAATTCTCTCTTATCTTCTTCAAGTTATATTCTTATACTTTATGTTGTATATAGCTACTTATTTTACCCTCATTGGCTGACGTTTATTCAATCTAAACGCTCTAATCGCCGGCATGACCGACGCGATGTTCCACATAGGCTCTTAGTAAGAGCAATAATACGGACATCAATACCAATAAAGAGGATGCCGCAAAGGCTGCCGTTACGCCCGTCGCCGAACCTGACATATATAATGCGTCGATCTCGAGCGGCAAGGTAAAGGTGCTGCCGCGAGCTTTTGACAAGGCTGCTACGGCCCCGAATTCCCCCAAAGCACGAGCCGCACACAATAAGACGCCGTATAAAAAAGCCCATTTAATTTGCGGAAAGGTTACTTTCCAAAAAACGGTCAATCCCGATGCCCCCATGAGGACCGCCGCTTCTTCCTCTTCACGTCCGCGCGTATGCATGATGGCAATCACTTCGCGGAACACGAAAGGCAAGGTTACAAATATAGTTGCCAAGAAAACACCCGGTAAGGCAAAGACAACGCGCCAATTCGTGCCAAGCCACTGATTAATTGTATCTAAAATCCCATAGCCCCAGCCGATGCGGCCGAATACCATGATAAAGGCAAGACCTGCAATAACCGGTGAAATGGAGAACGGCACATCGATTAAAGTCATGAGGAATTGTTTCCCCTTGAAATCGAATTTACCGATACAATATGCTGCACAAAGGCCGAAGAAGCCACTGACTGCAACGGCTACTAAAGCTGCTAAAAGCGTCAGCCCCAAAGCGGATAACACATACGGTGTGGTTATAGCTTTTAAGTAAAAGCCCCAGCCCTGTGCCAACGAACTGATTATCACAGTTACCAGCGGGAAGACCAACATTAAGATTACAAAGATAAAGCCTAATGTAATCAATGTATTTTTCACCCATTTTGACTGTTTCATATTATCGACCTCCTAACCGCCGTGCCTGACGAAGCTGCATCAAGTTCACGGTAAGCAAAATTAAAAAGGCCAATACGAGGAGCACCAACGCCATGGCAGTTGCCCCCTCATAATCCACATAATTGAGTTTTTGCATAATCACATAGGACACGACTTGCGTCTGCGCTTTAGCACTGTTCCCGGAGATATAGATAACGCTACCGTACTCACCAAGCCCTCGGGCAAAAGCCAAGGCAAAACCGGCTAGACCGGCCGGTAAGATTTCCGGCAAAATAATGCGTCTGAAAATCGTAAAGTTATTGGCACCCAATACGGCGCCGGCTTCTTCGTAAGAACCGTCAAGTTTTGCCAACACAGGCTCCACGGAACGAACTACGAAAGGAATACCCACAAATACTAAGGCTATAATAATACCTATTTTTGTATAAACAATGGATACGCCCAATTTAACCAAGGCACTGCCTAAGAGGCCTGTCTCGGAATAGAGTTTGGACAAGGTAATGCCCGCTACTGCCGTCGGTAAGGCAAACGGTAACTCGATAAGGCTGTCGATGATACGCCGTCCCGGGAAGGTGTAACGCACCAAAATCCACGCCAATAAGGTTCCGAACACGAGGTTAATAGCGGCCGCCACAAAGGCGGTGGTTAAACTCGTGGCAAAGGCATGCCATACAACCGGTTTTGAAATAGCCTGCCAGAAGGCGGCCGGTGGGATTTGTAAGGCAAACCCCAATATGGTACCGATTGGCAAAATCACGATAATGGATAATATCGTCAGTGTCACGCCTAGAGTTAAGCCAAACCCCGGCAATAAACGCGGTGTTTTCGCCTTTTTACCACTCGTCTGACGCTTAGGACCTTCGATTCGTACCGGTGTAGCCCGTTTAATTTCATTTAACTGATTCTGCTCGTTCATAGACCCTCCTATTCATCGCGAATTGTATCGAATAGGGCGCCATCTACGAAAAAGCGCTCATAAGCGGCCGACCACCCGCCAAAATCTCGAATTGTCACCATGCGTGCCGGAGTGGGATACTTAGCCGCTACTTCCTTCATAACGTCCGGATTCGTCGGTCTGAAACCGTATTTAGCAATGAGTCGTTGACTGTCCGGTTCGTAAAGATGAGCCAAATACTCATGAGCCACGTCATAGGTGCCGTGTTTTTTGGCGATTTCCGCCACTACAGCCACACTCGGTTCCGCTACTATCGAAACGGACGGCATTACGATTTCATACTCGCCGGGATAATGTTCCATAATCTGTTTTGCTTCGTTTTCCCAAGCGAGCAACACATCGCCTTGCTTGTTTTCAACAAAAGTCGTCGTAGACGCGCGAGCCCCCGCGTCCATTACGGTCACATTGTTATATAATTTTTTGACAAAATCATTCCCTTTAGCGGTATCGTTATTAGGACCTTCACCATAAGCATAGGCCGCTAAAAAGATCCAACAAGCGCCCCCGCTGCTTTTAGGATCCGGTGCAATCAAGCGCACACCCGGTTTTACCAAATCCGACCAATCTTTAATTTGTAGCGGATTGCCTTTACGAACCAGGAATACTACCGTGGACGTATAGGGTGCCGAATAGTTCGGCAATTGTGATTCCCAGCTGGAGTCTAACAGATGAACCTTCTGCAGTAGATTCACGTCTTGAGCCAGCGCCAAGGTCACCACGTCGGCGTCAAAGCCTTCCACCACGGCCCGAGCCTGATTGCCCGATCCGCCGTGGGACTGATGAATTTCTACATCCTTACCGGTTCGTTCTTTATAATATTTTGAAAAATCGGCATTATATGCCTCGTAAAACTCTCGAGTCGGGTCATAGGATACATTCGTCAAGGTTGTCACCTGACTGTTATTCTGCGACGAAAACGAATGACCGGCTCCCCACAGCATAGCCCCCACTATGCCTACCGAAAGAAGTACGTACCAACCTCTTCGTTTCATAATTATAACCTTCTATCTTATAAACTCTCTCTTTGGCCGTTACTCGTTCTCGGCCGTAGCTTCTTTCCCAAATCATACTGTTTATTGTGAAAAAACCGAATTGCTATATGAATCTGTACTCTCAGCATCTTTGACGGATTCATATATCTCATTCAGATTAATTTTTAATTCCTACAATTTTAACAGGTATTTATGGCGCACGAAGTGCGTAAAATGTAAAGCTGTGTTTGATTGTACTTTTTAAATCATACATTGTCAATAGGATATGAGGTAATTGAAAACAATATAAATACTATAGTATATTATATGTGATTCTAGTTGAATATTTTTCTCAAAATTACAGACTGATATCTTGTAATATAGTTGGTTATTTGGCAATTTTTAGGGTTATGTACGGGATTTAATGTAGGTGTCAGATTTTAAATGAAATTGTTTATCAGTAAATATAGGGCGATTCTATTATATATAATAGATAATATATATATGTATTTGGGTCATCTATGAATTTGTTATTCAAATGAGGGGAGAGGTAGTTCGTATTGCTTAGGTAGATTGACTTTTTTAGTGCTAAAAGGCTAGAGGGAGAAAGCTCTATTGATTTTGTGCGTGGCCGCATTGCTTCGCTCGCTGCCTTTTTTAGTGCTATAAAGGCTAGAGGGAGAAAGCTCGATTGATTTAGGGCGTAACCGCATTGCTTCGCTCGCTGCTTTATATATTACTTAGTAGACGCTGAGTACGTCCGGCTCTAATCAGCGACTACCTATCATTCTCGCTACCGCTCGAAAGAAAGTGATGCAATACGATTTGCGCGTCGCTTTGCTCCTTCAAATCGTTTGCCCTACTTTTCCCAGCTCCGCTTCCTCGTTGTGCTTCTAAGATAGTAAATACCTGTACAAGATTGGCTGGAAGCTCTCTGAGTACGACATCATTTGCGACTACCTTATCTGTTCGGATGCTGTGGATTTTGCTACGCAAAATCTTACGCCCCGAACTACGCGATGCTCTATGCTTTATGCGTCGCTGCGCTCCTATAAAGCATGAGCCCTGCGTATCCCACGCCGCTATTGTACCTTTACCGTACTGCACACCTCTACAATATTGGCTGGAAGCTCTCTGAGTCCGGTATCATTTGCGACTACACTATCATTCTCGCCATCGCTTCACTCGGCTCGAAAGAAAGTGATGCAATACGATTTGTGCGTCGCTTTGCTCCTTCAAATCGTTTGCCCTACTTTTCCCAAGGCCAAGGCCTGGTCGGATAGGTAGTCAATACAACAAAAAAAGACACACCTTTCGGTGTGTCCTTTTAATCAATCAGCGACTACCTATCCTCCCAGGCCGCTTCCAGCCAAGTACTTTCGGCGTATACGAGCTTAACTACTGTGTTCGAGATGGGAACAGGTGGATCCTCGTAGCTATCGCCACTGAATTTGTCAGAGCTTGTACTCTGAAAACCACATAGAAGTGTAGATTATGTAAGTTACACATTAGATAATTCTTTGATTTGGGTAGGTGCTCTAGGCACTTATTTATGTTGTGTCGCTCCCCAAATTACAATATACCTTGTGTCCGGCGCCTGTGGATTCTTTTTCAAAGAATCTTACGGCTCGGACTAAAAGATTCACACAAATTTATGCGTCCCTTCGGTCCTGTAAATTTGGTTCACTATTTAAGTAAAGCCCTCGATCTATTAGTACCAGTCAGCTCCAAGCCTCACAGCTCTTCCACACCTGGCCTATCAACCATGTCGTCTACATGGGATCTTACTAACTTATGTTATGAGAAACCTCATCTCAAGGCTGGTTTCACGCTTAGATGCTTTCAGCGTTTATCCGTCCCGAACGTAGCTACCCAACTGTACCCTTGGCAGGATAATTGGTACACCAGCGGTTCGTCCACTCCGGTCCTCTCGTACTAGGAGCAGCCCCCTTCAAGTTTCTTGCGCCCGCGATGGATAGGGACCGAACTGTCTCACGACGTTCTGAACCCAGCTCACGTACCACTTTAATCGGCGAACAGCCGAACCCTTGGGACCTACTTCAGCCCCAGGATGTGATGAGCCGACATCGAGGTGCCAAACCTCCCCGTCGATATGGACTCTTGGGAGAGATTAGCCTGTTATCCCCAGGGTAGCTTTTATCCGTTGAGCGATGGCCCTTCCACTCGGCACCACCGGATCACTAAGCCCGACTTTCGTCCCTGCTCGACCTGTCCGTCTCGCAGTCAAGCTCCCTTCTGCCTTTACACTCTTCGAGCGATTTCCGTCCGCTCTGAGGGAACCTTTGGGCGCCTCCGTTACATTTTCGGAGGCGACCGCCCCAGTCAAACTGCCCGCCTAAGACTGTCCGGAAGGGTGTTAGTCTTCCCGTTAGAATTCAATTATGGAAAGGGTGGTATCCCAACAATGACTCCACTAAGACTGGCGCCCTAGTTTCTAAGTCTCCCACCTATCCTGTACATTCAATAACTAAATTCAATCTTAGGTTGCAGTAAAGCTCCATGGGGTCTTTCTGTCCAGTCGCGGGTAACCTGCATCTTCACAGGTACTTCAATTTCACCGGGTCCCTCGTTGAGACAGTGCGCAAGTCGTTACACCTTTCGTGCGGGTCGGAACTTACCCGACAAGGAATTTCGCTACCTTAGGACCGTTATAGTTACGGCCGCCGTTTACTGGGGCTTCAATTCAGAGCTTCGGATTACTCCTAACCCCTCCTCTTAACCTTCCAGCACCGGGCAGGTGTCAGCACCTATACATCAGCTTTCGCTTTAGCAGGCACCTGTGTTTGTGGTAAACAGTCGCTTGCGCCTCTCTTGTGCCACTCATTCATGCTCCAAGCGTTACTGCTCTTCACACTACATGAGTCCTCCTTTTCCCGAAGTTACGGAGGCATTTTGCCGAGTTCCTTAACGAGGGTTTTCCCGCGCACCTTAGGATTCTCTCCCCGCCCACCTGTGTCGGTTTCGGTACGGGTAGTATGTCTCTACCTAGAAGCTTTTCTCGGCAGTGTAGAATCAATCAGTTCGTCACTATCGCCAGTAACTCCTCATCACGCCTCAGCTTTCGAAATGGTGGATTTGCCTGCCACTTCACCTACACGCTTAAACACGAATTTCCATCCTCGTGCTGACCTATCTTACTGCGTCACTCCATCGATCAAACAATTCATACTAGTACAGGAATTTCAACCTGTTGTCCATCGCCTACGCTTTTCCGCCTCGGCTTAGGTCCCGACTTACCCTGAGTCGACGATCGTTGCTCAGGAACCCTTAGGCTTTCGGTGGAAAGGATTCTCACCTTTCTTTTCGCTACTCATACCGGCATTCTCACTTCTTACCAGTCCACAGCTCCTTCCGGTACTGCTTCAATCCAATAAGAACGCTCCCCTACCCAAATGCATTACTGCATTTGCCACAACTTCGGTTCTGTACTTTAGCCCCGGACATTTTCGGCGCAGAGTCTCTCGACCAGTGAGCTATTACGCACTCTTTAAATGTTGGCTGCTTCTAAGCCAACATCCTGGTTGTTTTAGAAATTCCACATCCTTCGCCACTTAGTACAGCATTAGGGACCTTAGTTGGTGGTCTGGGCTGTTTCCCTCTTGACTATGGGCCTTATCACTCATAGTCTGACTCCCATGTATAAGTATAGCCATTCGTAGTTTGACTAGGTTCGGTACCCGGTATGGGCCCTAGCCCGATCAGTGCTCTACCGCCTATACTCTCTCCATGAGGCTAGCCCTAAAGCTATTTCGGGGAGAACCAGCTATCTCCGTGTTCGATTGGCATTTCACCCCTATCCACAGCTCATCCCAAAGCTTTTCAACGCTCACGAGTTCGGTCCTCCACACAATTTTACCTGTGCTTCAACCTGGCCATGGATAGATCACTACGGTTTCGGGTCTACTATCACTAACTATTCGCCCTATTCAGACTCGCTTTCGCTTCGGCTCCATGTTTTCCACTTAACCTCGCTAGTAACAGTAACTCGCCGGTTCATTCTTCAATAGGCACGCCGTCGCGCTGCAATTATACGCGCTTCGACTGTTTGTAGACATACGGTTTCAGGTTCTCTTTCACTCCCCTCCCGGGGTGCTTTTCACCTTTCCCTCACGGTACTATGCGCTATCGGTCCATACTGGTATTTTGCCTTGGAGGGTGGTCCCCCCTGCTTCCCACAAGGTTTCACGTGTCTCGTGGTACTCTGGATACTGTCCCGTGCATGCAGGATTTCGATTACAGGGCTTTCACCTTCTACGGCTGTGCTTTCCAACACGATTCTTCTATCCCATTTACACTTGATGACAGTCCTCAACCCCGGTTCGGTTTCCCGATCCGGTTTGGGCTCTTCCCCGTTCGCTCGCCGCTACTAGGAGAATCTCGTTTGATTACTCTTCCTCTGGGTACTTAGATGTTTCAGTTCCCCAGGTGCCCTCCTCATACTCTATGGTATGGGTGACAGAACATAACTTCTGCCGGGTTCCCCCATTCGGAAATCTACGGGTCGAAGGTTGCTTGCACCTCTCCGTAGCTTATCGCAGCTTACCGCGTCCTTCATCGGCCAGTATAGCCAAGGCATCCACCGTACGCCCTTAAAATCTTTACTTAGATTTTTAAGACTTGCGTCTCGCCTGTAGCTTAACCTACTCTTTATAAATCAGAGAATTTTTTCCTAATGTGCTTGGTTAAACCATTTGGATTACTCCAAGAGGCTTACCTTACATATTAATTATCTATCTTCTATGCAGTTTTCAAAGAACAATGCTCATATATAGTTATATGAACTTGAGAGTCTTTGCAGATCTCTCAAAACCGAACAATGTAGGTTACTGTACGAAGTACAGCGCCAAAGTGTCGACCTAAGTGACATCGAAGAACCTGTCTTCGTGTATGTCTCCCTAGAAAGGAGGTGATCCAGCCGCACCTTCCGATACGGCTACCTTGTTACGACTTCACCCCAATCATCGACTTTACCTTAGACGGCTGGCTCCCGAAGGTTACCCCACCGGCTTTGGGTACTTCCGACTTTCGTGGTGTGACGGGCGGTGTGTACAAGGCCCGGGAACGTATTCACCGCAGTATGCTGACCTGCGATTACTAGCGATTCCGACTTCACGTAGGCGAGTTGCAGCCTACGATCCGAACTGAGAGCTTGTTTCTGGGGTTTGCTCCACCTCGCGGTTTCGCTTCCCTCTATTAAAGCCCATTGTAGTACGTGTGTAGCCCAGGTCATAAGGGGCATGATGACTTGACGTCATCCCCGCCTTCCTCCGCATTGTCTGCGGCAGTCTCTCATGAGTTCCCACCCGAAGTGCTGGCAACATAAGATAGGGGTTGCGCTCGTTGCGGGACTTAACCCAACATCTCACGACACGAGCTGACGACAGCCGTGCACCACCTGTTTTCTGGCTCCCGAAGGAGAAAAACAATCTCTTGTTTCGTCCATCAATGTCAAGACCTGGTAAGGTTCTTCGCGTTGCGTCGAATTAAACCACATACTCCACCGCTTGTGCGGGCCCCCGTCAATTCCTTTGAGTTTCAGCCTTGCGACCGTACTCCCCAGGCGGGGTACTTATTGCGTTAACTCCGGCACAGAAGGGGTCGATACCTCCTACACCTAGTACCCATCGTTTACGGCCAGGACTACCGGGGTATCTAATCCCGTTCGCTCCCCTGGCTTTCGCGCCTCAGCGTCAGTTGTCGTCCAGAAAGCCGCCTTCGCCACTGGTGTTCTTCCTAATATCTACGCATTTCACCGCTACACTAGGAATTCCGCTTTCCTCTCCGATACTCCAGTTCCATAGTTTCCATCCCCTCACGGGGTTAAGCCCCGCACTTTTAAGACAGACTTATGAAACCGCCTGCGCGCGCTTTACGCCCAATAATTCCGGACAACGCTTGCCACCTACGTATTACCGCGGCTGCTGGCACGTAGTTAGCCGTGGCTTTCTATTCCGGTACCGTCAAATCTTTGCATTATTCACACAAAGACCATTCGTCCCGATTAACAGAGCTTTACAACCCGAAGGCCGTCATCACTCACGCGGCGTTGCTCCGTCAGACTTTCGTCCATTGCGGAAGATTCCCCACTGCTGCCTCCCGTAGGAGTTTGGGCCGTGTCTCAGTCCCAATGTGGCCGTTCATCCTCTCAGACCGGCTACTGATCATTGCCTTGGTGGGCCGTTACCCCTCCAACTAGCTAATCAGACGCAACCCCCTCCTTCAGCGATAGCTTATAAATAGAGGCCACCTTTCAATGAGCTTCGATGCCGAAGTTCATTCGTACGCGGTATTAGCAACGGTTTCCCGTTGTTATCCCCCTCTGAAGGGCAGGTTGGTTACGCGTTACTCACCCGTTCGCCACTAAGATCGATAGAAGCAAGCTTCCATCTCTCTCCGTTCGACTTGCATGTGTTAAGCACGCCGCCAGCGTTCGTCCTGAGCCAGGATCAAACTCTCCAAGATATCTTGGAGCTATTTGCTAGCTCGTTTTTCGTTGTTGTCAGCTTAACCGAAGTTATCTGACTTAGAATTTTTTGGTTGGTTTCAACGTTGTTGAAACCCGCACTCTGGCTATGTTCATTTCGTTAAAAATGATTACCTTACATTGTTCAGTTTTCAAAGATCTGCTTTATCGCTTTACCTTAGGGGCTTGCGACAGCTTAATCAGTATATCGCAATCAGTTTATCGTGTCAAGCACTTTTTTAAAATTTCTTTTAAAAAGTTTTGCTGCGAAAACAGAAAGAATATACATCACTTTTTCAAAATAACCCGCTTCCAATTGCTTGAAGGCGGTCACTTGATGTCCCGTGATTGAGGACATGAACTATCATACCCTTTTTGCCTATGGTTCGTCAACCCCTTTTTACTAAATATTTTTAAGATTTTTAATTAAACACATTATTCCTTCAAGCGTGGACAACACATGCTTTTACCTCATGTATCACCTTTAACTGCATATAGTAGTATATATATATTAATTGTACCTCTTGTTGTATAAATACACTTTAAACCCACTACTTACAATTTTGTCCCACCCCATACCTTACCGATTATGCATACACCCCCTTAGCATGAGTTATAACTAACCTTTATACGTTACACATGCTTAAACTATGCATTTAAATTGACACTCCTATGTTATAACCATATAATAAAATTATAAAACAAATACAGTCCCCTATAGGCGCTTTTTAAGCTTAATAGAGAAGTCGGTGCAAATCCGACACGGTCCCGCCGCTGTGAAGTGGAGTTCCTTTTTATTATGTCACTGAACATTATGTTTGGGAAGGCAAAAGGAATGATGAAGCTGAGTCAGAAGAACTGCCTAAGGAAGCATGTCGTTATACCCGCGATAGACGGGAAGATATGGTGTGATTCTTTTCGCATACAATCTTACCGTTTTGCAGTCTTGCTGTGAAACGGTATTTTTTTCGAAACTACTTCCTATTGGAGACTGCCCGGTACATCCACTTATATGGCTCTTCGGTAGGAAGTTTTATTATTGTTATAGGAGGAAACAATATATCCCACCGCGTTATTTATGAGACACAGTAAGTAAGTCCAACTGCCGCTCGCCATCTCACAGCGCGAGGCTAAGCGACAAAACGGTTTTACCTAATCATAGACGCAACGAAGCCACATAGTGTTGTATATAGCGAATGCATCAATTTTCTTGCATTTCATATTCTATTTGCTATGTAGAAAGGATTCGTACTATGGAACATAAGCAGCAGACTCTAGCCGTTTCAAGGCAAAATGGGCACGAGGAATTGCCCGCTGTCACCTTTGACGAGTTTGAAATTCCCAGTTATGACGAATGGCAGGCCGCCGTTGAAAAACTGTTAAAAGGTAAGCCTTTCGATAAGAGTATGTTCACGAAAACTTACGAAGGTATTTTATTTCACCCAATTTATCGTTTAGAGGATCAAAAAGAATTAACCCACCCTTACACCTATCCGGGATTAGCGGATAAGCTCCGCGGCGCGCATGCCAGCGGCTATATCCACACACCTTGGTCAATCGCTCAGCGCTGTGATGCCAAAACCATCAGCGATGCCAATGCCATGGCAGCTTTCGAGCTCGATAAAGGCAGCACGGTTGTAAGCATTACTACCGACAGCTTAACACAACAAGGCATCGATCCTACCGATGGTACTGACGAAACATTCATCGATACCGGCGTTTCCTTGAGCACAGCCGAAGATGTAAAAGCTTTATTAAAAGATATTGATGTTAACAAGCATGAAATCGAATTATTCGGCGGACCATCTGCCGTTAATCTCATCAGTGCTGTATCCATCGCCTGCAAAGCAGCCGGGTTAAAATCCGCCGAATTGCACGGTGCTATTGCTGCCGACCCTATCGGTTCTTTACTCCGTTTTGGCAAAGTAAATCGTCCGCTCGACGAACTCTATGATGATATGGCTCATACGATTCACTGGGCTAAAGCACATGCACCTAATTTAAAAACAGTCCTCGTTGATGCCGATGTATATCACAACGGCGGGGCCAACGGTATTCAAGAAGCAGCCTATGCCCTTCATACCGCTTTGACTTATATGCGCGCTATGGAACGTCGCGGTATTGATGTTGATACATTCTGCCGTCACATTCGTTTCCATTTCAGCGTAGGCGCTACGTTCTTCATGGAAATCGCCAAACTCCGCAGCATTAAAATGCTATGGTCTCAATTGGTTCGTCATTGCGGCGGCGACGAAGAAGCCCAACGCATCAACTTATATGTAAGCACATCCGCTTTTTGCCAAACTGTGTATGATCCGTACGTTAACTTATTGCGTGCCGCATCACAGTCCTTCTCCGCTGTAGTAGGCGGCGTTGACGGCATGAACGTGTATCCGTTCGACCATTGTATCCGTCCGAGCGATGAATTCTCCCGCCGTATTGCCCGCAACATCCAAATCATGGAACAGCATGAATTCAACTTCATTCAACCGGTTGACCCGGCGGGCGGTAGCTGGTACCTCGAACCGTTAACGGAAGAGTTCACCGAAAAATCCTGGGCTAAATTCCAGGAATTGGAAAACATGGGTGGCATTACGGAAGCCATCAAAGCCGGTAAGGTTCAAGAAGCTGTTCACAGCATTTTGGAAGACCGCTTCAAAAAATTGGCAACTCGCCAAGACCGCGCCGTTGGTAATAACATGTACCCTAACATGACCGAAGAATTGCTCGAAGTCCCTGAAATCAATAAAGCAGACCTCTTAAAGCAACGCTTGGACGAACTTGCCAAGCAACGTAAAACAGCCGATGAAAAAGCCATCGACGAAGCTTTACAAGTTCTTAAAGACTCCGACTTCAGCGAACCGATGTCGCTTATCGGCGCTGTGAAAACGGCCCTTAACGCAGGTGCTACTTTCGGCGAAATCACAAACGCCCTCGCCACCGATAGTCAAGGCGAATCCGTTTCACCAATCGAAGCGCATCGCTGGACCGAACGTTATGAAAAATTACGCCGCACGACCGAAAAATTTGTAGCCGAAACCGGCGACAATGTTCATATCTTCTTGGCTAACATGGGTCCTATCCCGCAACATAAAGCCCGTGCCGACTTTGTTACATCCTTCATGCAGGTTGCCGCCTTTGACGTAGCCTTGAACAACGGTTTCAAAACAGTGGAAGACGCCGTAGCCGCCGCCCTTGAATCCAAGGCGGACGTAGCCATTGTGTGCTCCACCGACGACACCTATCCGGAATTGGCACCGGCCGTTACGAAAGGCATCAAAGCCCAGCGCCCTGAAATGAAAGTATTCCTCGCCGGTGCTCCATCACCTGAACTAAAAGAAATGTGTGATGCTGCCGGTATGGACGACTACATCAGTGTACGCTCCAACTGCTACGAAACACTGTTACGGATGCAACAAGAAAAGGGGATGATTAAATAATGGCTAAAATACCTAATTTCGCAAATATCCCATTTGCCGGGGCCGAAGCCAATGAGCAAGCGGCTCAGGAATGGCTTACTCAGTTAAAAGCTGAAACAGGCAAATCCTTTGATGAAAACTTCTATCGCACGATGGAACAAATTGACGTGGCACCGCTGTATGACCAAGGTGCCTATGCCGATTGCAATCACTTATCCTATATGGCCGGTTTACCGCCATATTTACGCGGACCATACGCTACCATGTATGTAACCCGCCCTTGGACCGTACGTCAGTACGCCGGTTTCTCCACCGCCGAAGAATCCAACGCCTTCTATCGTCGTAACCTCGCAGCCGGTCAAAAAGGCTTATCCATCGCCTTTGACCTTGCTACGCACCGCGGTTATGACTCCGACCATCCGCGCGTAGTGGGTGACGTTGGTAAAGCCGGCGTAGCCGTTGACTCCATTCTCGACATGGAAATCCTCTTCTCCGGAATTCCACTCGATCAAATGTCCGTATCCATGACAATGAACGGTGCCGTTTTGCCAATCATGGCGTTCTACATCTTAGCCGGTGAAGAACAAGGCGTTGATAAAAAAGTTATGGCCGGTACGATTCAAAATGACATTTTGAAAGAGTTCATGGTACGTAACACCTATATCTATCCTCCGGCCGCTTCCATGCGTATTATCGGCGATATTTTCGCGTATACATCCAAATATATGCCTAAATTTAACAGTATTTCCATTTCCGGCTACCATATGCAAGAAGCCGGCGCTACCGCCGATATTGAGTTAGGTTACACCTTGGCGGACGGTCTTGAATATCTCCGTACCGGTACCCAACACGGCTTAACCATTGACCAGTTCGCCCCTCGTCTGTCCTTCTTCTGGGCTATGGGTAAAAACTACTTCATGGAAATCGCCAAAATGCGTGCGGGCCGTATGTTATGGGCTAAAATCGTTAACAGCTTCAATCCGGAAAACCCTAAATCCATGGCGCTTCGTACGCATTCACAGACATCCGGTTGGAGCCTCACCGAACAGGATCCGTTCAACAACATTACCCGTACTTGTATCGAAGCTATGGCGGCGGCTCTCGGCCACACCCAGTCGCTTCATACCAATGCGCTTGACGAAGCTATCGCCTTACCGACAGACTTCTCGGCCCGTATTGCCCGTAATACACAGCTTTATATCCAGGATGAAACCAAGGTATGTAAAGTTATCGACCCATGGGGCGGTTCCTACTATGTAGAATTCTTAACCAACCAATTGATTCGCAAAGCCTGGGCTCATATTCAGGAAATCGAAGAATTGGGCGGCATGAGTAAAGCTATCGACACCGGCCTTCCTAAGATGCGTATCGAAGAAGCGGCCGCTCGTCGCCAAGCTCATATTGACTCCGGTAGTGAAAAAATCGTCGGCGTTAACTATCTGCGCTTAGACAAAGAAGATCCGCTCGATATTCTCGAAGTAGATAACACTACCGTACGCTTGGCTCAGATTGAACGTCTTGAAAAATTACGCGCTAATCGCGACAACGACAAAGTTCGTCAATGCCTCGACGCCATCACGCATTCCATGGAAACCGGCGAAGGCAACTTATTGGAATTAGCCGTAGAAGCCGCTCGTGCCCGTGCGTCCAAGGGTGAAATTTCCGATGCCGTTGAAAAAGTGTGCGGTCGTCATAAAGCGATTATCCGTTCCATTTCTGGCGTATACAGCAGCGAGTTCAGCGATGATGACGTTATCTCCGAAGTACGTCAAATGACCGATGACTTCGAAAAACGGGAGGGTCGTCGTCCGCGTATCTTTATCGCTAAGATGGGTCAGGACGGTCATGACCGCGGTGCGAAAGTTATTGCTACCGCCTTCGCCGATATGGGCTATGACGTAGATATCGGACCTTTATTCCAAACGCCGGAAGAAGCAGCACAAGACGCCGTGGACAATGACGTTCACATCGTCGGCATCAGCTCCTTGGCAGCCGGCCATAAAACACTTATGCCGCAACTCATCGAAGAGCTCAAAAAACGCGGCCGTGAAGACATCATGGTTATCATCGGTGGCGTAATTCCGGCTCAAGATTATGATTTCTTATATGAACACGGTGCCGCCGCCATCTTTGGCCCCGGTACCATTATCCCAGTATGCGCGAAGAAAGTACTCGAATTGTTAAATGAACGTCTAGAGGAGTGATACTATGACGGAACGATATAAACCGTCCTGGGTTCCCGAAGCAGATGATGATAAATTCGCCTGCCGCGTTATGCGCGGCGTCAATGACAGTCCTTTGCGTAATACCTCAAGCACACCACCTAAACAAACCGGCGGCAAACGACCGGCCAAACTTACCGTCGATGATTATGTGGAAGGCATTTTAAGCGGCAACCGCATGATGCTGTCCCGCGCCATTACCCTCATCGAAAGTAATGCGGCTGCCCATTTTGAAATGGCCCAGCAGGTTATTCAAAAAGTCTTGCCATACACCGGCAAAGCGACGCGTATCGGCATCACCGGGGTACCGGGCGCCGGTAAATCTACCTTTATCGAATGCCTCGGCACCAAACTTTGCCAAGAAGGTCATAAAGTGGCCGTTTTGGCGGTCGATCCGTCCAGTACCGTAACGGGTGGCAGTATCTTAGGTGATAAAACTCGTATGTTTACCTTATCGCGGCAGGAAAACGCCTTCATTCGTCCGTCCCCTTCGGGCGGGACGCTAGGTGGCTTAACCCGTAAAAGCCGTGAAACCTTACTTCTTTGTGAAGCAGCCGGCTATGACACAATTCTTGTCGAAACCGTCGGGGTCGGTCAAAGTGAAACCACCGTGCGCTCCATGGTCGACTTTTTCCTGTTAGTCGTACTAACCGGTGCCGGTGACGAACTGCAGGGCATGAAAAAAGGGGTTATCGAGCTCTCCGATGCCATCGTGGTCAATAAAGCGGACGGTGACAACAAACCGAAAGCTCTGATTACGAAATCGGAATATAATCGGATTCTCCATTTCCTCCGCCCCGCCACGGAAGGGTGGACTACCCAGGCATACACTTGCTCGGCGTACACCGGCGAAGGCGTTATGGAGCTTTGGCATGATGTTATTGAAAAATTCATCGAACAATGCCAAGCCAACGGCGTCTTACAGGAGCGTCGCAAACAGCAAACTATGTCGTGGGTATACTCCATGGTGGAAGAGCATCTTCACAATTTATTCTATCGGGCGCCGCGTATCATTGCTTGCAAAGACAGCGTGGAAGACCAAGTGCTCCAAGGCGAGCTGACACCTACCTTAGCGGTGCAGCAGCTCATCAATACATTTATTGAAGAAAAATTGGAGCCTATCGGATCTAAAAATAATCCGATACTCAAATAGGCAATGTCCGTATCGCGCGGCTCGCCCTAATATCCCGAGGCCGGCACAAGCGCAGTAGTGCCTTGTGCCATGGCCTTACAGGTTTTCACAACGCCTTACAACCGGAATCCACAGAAAGGAGGCCATCCGATTGACTACACAAAATCAAGAAAATGACTACAAAGTGCCTCAAGGATTACTCGACCTTGTATCGCGCCGTTATAATGTGGAAATTATCGACAGTCACTATATTTTGGTGGACGATAAATTCAACCGTTATAACATTATGTATGATATTCGCTTACCCCAAACCGTACAGACAGCGCTCCGCTCAAAGTACGGCCCTAACGATACGGGTATGCATGTTAAATGGGAATTTATAGAGTCAACTAATAGCGTGCGCTTTTATTCGGAGATTGGCAACAATATACTCCTCCTCTTAGATAGCGTTATGCCCACAAATGACAATGCTATTTAAGTGTTTATATAGCTGACCCCTTAAAACATTACTCACACCCACCCAACGCTACTCTATAGTTTTCATTCTGTGTAGCCCATAAGAAAAGCGTAATGCAGAGATTCATCGAATCCAATTGCATTACGCTTTTTCTTTTTATGTATTTAATTGTGTATATTCACTTATATATTTGCTTGTGAATAACTTTTTGCTAAAAACTTAACCACTAGCCTGTGTATAAGTAGTGCTTTTCGGTGGATAAGTAGTGGATAAGTGTAAATTATTTGTGTATAAACCAGTGATTAACTGTGAATAAGTCACCCTATTTTAGTGGATAACTTTTTACAATATGGCCGCCTGACAACCGTTTCACACAGAAGAAGACTATACTAACTCTTTGCTGAGCCAAATGGTATGCCATTCATCCAGCATATCATAGAACTCTATATAACCGTGCCGCTTCCAGAAGGCACAGCCTTTGGTAAGGAATTTATGCGTATTCAGACATAAATGAGTATAACCAAACTCTTTGGCTCTTGCTTCCAGTACCTTATAAATCTGACGTCCATAGCCACTACTTTGAGCCTTCGGCGAAACATACACGCGCGATATATAGCCCCAAGTTGATGCATCCACGCAATGGGGCGGGCGACGATGGTGAGCTTCTAAAGGACTTACACAACCGGTTCCCATGACTTCGCCATTTTCATAGAGCACATAGAAAGAACTTCGTTTATCCGGTGAATAATGCTCCGCTAATTGTAAAAAATACTTATTATGCTCACTATCCAAAGGCCTTCTATAATGCAAATGCATTTGCTCAACTAAGAATTGATAAATCGGCTCCCGCGGCGTGTCCGGGGTAATCAGTTCAATATTTGCCATACCTAATAAATCAGCCTCCAAATACCTACATCATCCTACTATAACGCCTTGGCAGTCCCTACTGCCTTCACCTTATAATACGACCGGTTTGCGATGCTCCGTCACTTCAAATACAGCCGCTAACAGCTTACGTGTATAAGGATGTTTAGCTTCTGTTAAATGTTTCGCCGAAATTGCTTCCACCACTTCGCCGTTATACATCACAACTACTCTATGGCATATACTGCGAATTAAGGCAATGTCATGAGCAACAAATAAATACGTTAGATTCTTTTCCTTTTGCAATTTAACGAGCAATTTAGCAATCGAATCTTGTACGGATACATCAAGAGCCGAAGTCGCTTCGTCAAATACAACAATATCCGGCTCCAACACTAAGGCACGGGCAATGGCCACCCTTTGACGCTGACCGCCACTCATTTCATGAGGATAACGTTTGGCAAACGTGCCGTTAAGCCCAACCATCTCCAAATACTTGGTGGCAATAGCCGTGGTTTCTCCTTTTTTCAAAAGACCGAAATTATACAAAGGTTCACAAATAATATCTTCAACTGACATACGCGGGTCAAAGGCCTGCGAGGAATCCTGGAACACCATTTGAATCTTGCGGCGTTGTTCGCGCTTTTCTTTGGCCGATGCTTTGGAAATTTCCACACCGTTTAAATAGATTTCGCCACCGGAAGGTGCTGTCATTTGCATAATCATCTTCATGAGCGTACTTTTACCGGAGCCCGATTCACCAACAATCCCCAGCGATTCGCCGCGCCATAAGGACCAACATACTTCTTTACAAGCTTGCAACGTGCCACCATTCGGCAACGAGAAATTTTTACAAAGACCTTTAACTTCCAAAATCGGAGTGCCTACGCCGTCAGCCGCCGCCATTGAAGTATGAGTGCCGTAATTTTCAGTATAGGCTACGGCTTCCTTATTCAACTGTGTCGACATAGCGTGTCCCTCCTAACGTCGGTACGGCTTGCAATAACTGCTGGGTATAAGCGGAATGCTCTTTGAAAAGAACATCATCCCGTGAGCCGTAATCTACCACTTTACCTTGTTGCATAACCATGATTTTATCCGCCATATGAGCGGCTACCCCGATGTTGTGGGTTACCATGATAATGCCGGTGCGACTTTTTTGGCAAAGCCGCATCAATTCCTCTACAATCTGAGCCTGCGTTGTCACATCAAGGGCCGAAGTCGGTTCATCGGCAAGCAACAAGTGTGGCGTGAAGGCCATCGCCATGGCAATCCCCAAGCGCTGACGTTGACCGCCGCTAAGTTCAAAGGGATACCGTTTCAAAAAGTCCTTATCCGCCGGCAAGGATACCATTTTCATCAATTCGATGGCTTTCGTTTCCGCCGCCCCTTTATCTAAATCACTGTGGCGACGAATATGGGCAATGAACTGTTTGCCGATGGTCTGAATCGGGTCCATAGCACTGCCGCTATCCTGGAAGATCATGGAAATATCGGTGCCCCTATATTTCCGCCATTCTTCCTCAGACCATGTAGCAATATCTTGGCCGCGGTAATTAGCGCCGCCGGCCACAACATGACCTCCTACGGACAACAAGCCGATTAAGGCACGAATGACCGTGGTTTTGCCACTGCCCGACTCACCTACAATAACGAGAATTTCGCCTTCTTCTAAGGAAAACGTAACGTCTGTCACAGAAGGCGCCGCTTCACCATAGGCTATGCTCAAATTATTTACTTCTACCAGTGCTGCCTCCCGTGTCATATCGTTTGCGCACATCCTTTCGTATTGCTTATATAACAAAGATTTTTCAAAATATTATATATCACCTAATAGTATTTCGTATCAAAACAACGATATACAAATGAGCTTATTTAGAAATATCGTTCGTAATCCAGTAGTAATCGGATGGGAACATAACTACACCTTTAAGTGCTTTATTGGCAATGATATTAGTCATTGGGTAACCAAGGTATAAAGCTGCACCGTCATTTAAGAGAATCTGCTGTGCTTCAATAATTAATTGTTTACGAACAGCCGGATCGAATTCAGTAGACAATGCATCTAATTTAGCATCGAATTCAGGATTGCTGTAACCGGAACCATTTTGCGGATTATCGCCGTTAACATTAGTTTTCCAGTACCATTTGAGGAATGTTTCAGGGTCACCGGTATTCGCTGTTACGATATTGGAGATAAGCAAATCATAATCTCCGTCGATCCCCATTTTATCGATTAAGGTATAGTCAACCGTTTTAATTTTTACATCTACGCCCACTTTACGAAGGTCAGCTTGTACCGCTTCAGCGAAGATAGGTAACTCAGCACGACTGTTGTATACTACGAAGTTAACGGACAACGGACGACCGTCTTTATCTAAGATTCCGTCGCCATCGGTATCTTTCCAACCGGCTTCTGCCAATAATTGTTTAGAGCGGTCAGGATTGTACGCATTTGGATCAGTCAATTGATTAAAACCATAATCCATGGATGGTGGAATCGGTGCTTTACCCGGAATGAAGGTGCCTTTTAAGAGTACATCTGCATAGTTTTGACGGTCCGTAGCGCTGATGAAGGCAGCACGCACTTTAGGGTCGCCCAATAAGCCTTTTTGATTGATACGCGCCAATACTACGCGCAAGGAAGCAATTTCATCAACCTGGAATTTGTCGTTCCCTTTGAAAAGATCGATTTCGCCCGGCCCAATGTTAACGGCCATATCTACTTCACCGGATTGTAATGCCATAGCACGAGTATTAGGGTCTTCAATGGACGGCACTTCTACAGTTTTGAACGGTACGGAACCATTCCAGTAGTTTTCATTAGCTTTTAACACGGATTTATCTTTACTGTACGAAACAACGGTGTACGGGCCGGTTGCAATCGGACCTTCTTTGGCAAAGTTACGGCCATCTTTTTCAGCTTGTACGTCAACAACGAGGAATAAAGGATCCGCTAATAAACCGGGCATGTTCGGCATAGGTTTTTTAGTCTTAATAATTAAATCCTGACCGTTGGCTTCAATAGAATCATATTCGAAGAATGTACTGGCACGTTTAGCTTTAGCAAAAGCACGCTCAATAGATTCTTTTACTTCAGCAGCCGTTACTTTTTTACCGTTAGAGAATTTAGCCTTATCATCAATCGTAAATGTCCAAGTCAATTTATCATCAGCCAAGGACCATTTAGATGCTATCCAAGGTTTAGCCACCATGGATTTGTCAAACTTGGTAAGCGTTTCACCGATACCGTAACGCATAACTACCCAAGCATAGAAGTTATCGGTAGGCTCCAACGTATCCGCAAAGTTGGTTACCCCTACTTTTAACACATCTTTGTTTTCTGCAGAATCACTGCCGCAACCGGCCAAAAGCGATGCCGCCAATACCACGCCTAAGCCACCGAGTAGCGCTTTACGCCAGAATTTTTTCATAATAACATTCCTCCATAAAAATACCTTTAACAAATTAACACACAGTTTGATTAACGCTAACACTCAAGATGAAATTATATAAATCCCTAACGGGTATCATCTGACAAAATGTAAATACGAAATTCTCCCATTAACCTATATAAAGATTCCGTCTCTTAGCCTCTGTTTTGACGCGGATCCAAAATATCGCGCAAGCTGTCACTCCAAAGGTTAAAAATAGATACTACGATAAGAATAGCCGCCCCCGGGAAAATCATAAGCCATGGTGCCAACTGTAAATATTGACGACCTTCATTGAGCATTAACCCCCATTCCGGTGTCGGTGGTTGTGCCCCGAAACCGAGGAATGAGAGACCGGCTACTTCGAGCATCATAACGCCAAGGTCCATGCTGGCCGTTACAACGACGAGCGGCATAATGTTTGGCAACACGTGACGACGCAAGATAACGGCCGACGTACCGCCACTCATAATAGCGGCCGCTATATAATCTTCCTGACGAACTTTAATAACAAGACTTCGCACTAAACGCGCATATTTAGCCCAACCTACAATGGTGAGCGCCAAAATGGTATTGCCTACGCTACCGCCCATAATACCGGCAATAGCGATGGCAAGCACGATGCCCGGAAAAGAAATCATGATGTCGCAAAGACGCATGAGCACCATTTCAACTTTGCCGCCGAAATAACCGGCCAAAGATCCTACTAAGGTACCGATGGACGCAACCAACACAACAATGGTAAAGCCCATGAATAAGGATAAGCCGGTGCCGTAAATGATACGCGACAATACGTCACGACCTAATTTATCCGTCCCGAACCAATGGGTAGAACTCGGCGCTTTTAAGGCATTGCTTAAATTCGAAGCAAACGGATCGTTCGGCGTAAGCCATGGTGAAAAAAGAGCTATCAATACAACCAATAAAACTAAGGATGTATAGAAGGAGAAAGCTTTATGTGTTCTAATAAACTCTTTCATTATTTACTCCCCCTTCTCAATCTAGGATCCAAGAGCGTATACGAATAATCGATTACACCATTAATTAACATATACGCAATAGAAGCCCAAAGTACGAAACCTTCAATTAACGGATAATCACGGAAAGTAATCGCCTGTACGGCCATTTTACCAAGCCCCGGCCACGAGAATACCATCTCTACAACCGCAACCCCACCAAGCAACCAGCCCATGGACATACCGAAGATGGTAAGTAGTGGTAAAAAGGCATTTGGCAAAATATGTTTAAACATGATTTCCGTATTTGTCATACCGCGTGCTCTAGCACCTACGGCATAATCTTTATTGATTTCTTCCAAAACTACCAAACGTACCTGGCGCATAAATTTTGAAATTAACGTAAATGCCAAGGTAAAAGCAGGTAAAATCGCATTTTTTAACGAAACGGTTGCCGTCGCAATCGGGGCAATACCCAATTTATAGCCAAAAATGTAAAGCAACATAAGACCAAGCCAGAAAGCCGGTATGGAAATACCGATAAATGCAATTCCGCGGAAGAGGTAGTCAGGCCATTTATTCTGGTAGATAGCGGCGATAACCCCCATGGGAACGGCTATGACGAGTAGCATCACAATTGTTACACTCGCCAACATAAGTGTACCCGGTAAGGCCTCCATCATCTTATCTACAACAGGTTTCTTGGCTGAATACGACATTCCAAGATCCCCTTGCACCGCATGAGACAACCAATTACCATATTGCACCAAGAACGGTTTATCTAACCCCAATTCCTGCCTCGTATGATCAATCAGTTCCTGTGAAACCATGGTATCCGCGGTTTCCAAAATCATGAGCACAGGGTCGCCCGGCGCCAGAAAACTTAAACTGAAAGTTAAAAATGTAACCCCAATTACCGTCACCAACACCTGCCCCAAATGCTGCAGTGTTTTTTTAAACATTCCTGTCCCCCCCTAATATACTCAATTTTCAAACTTACACTATCAACATCTATGAATCCTTTTTAGACAATATCGTTTTAAATCAAACTTCTATTATAAAAATTCATAAAATTTAGTAAATAAAAAAACTCACCCTTGAAAGAGTGAGTACGCAAAACAAATTTTAGTCAAATTAACCCCATAACACATCCCATTAACTATGTGCAACAGTCAATTTGTTATAAGCAGGCTTTCTGGCTCATGATTCATCGTTTATTTCCAGCCTTCCCAGTTTCCCAGTGACTCCTTGTTGAAATAAACTCCTCATTTACAGCTGTTTCCAGCATAGGATTTGCACCTATTTTCCTCTTAAATCGCTCGGCATACCCGACACTTACAACACTAAGATCTTTTATAGAAGTTAGTCAGAGTATATTATTCAATTTCGAAAATAAAATCCTTTATCACTAATATATTAGCGTATTTATTGTAAATGTGTCAATAAAAAGTCAGGAATTTTTAGCCGTTTTAAGCTATTTTATAGAAAAATAATTCATTATATTGATAGATTCCTATGTTTACTCAAATTTTCTTTAATTTATTATACCCTAGTAGGTATAGTATTATACCGTAAGGGGTATATGTACTTCTTGCAATATACGTGAGTTTACCGGAGATAACACTCAAAAAATGAAGCTATAAGTCAACAGCAATAAACAATAAGGTCTATATTGATATTAATTATAATCAATTCATAGTTAACTGAATTTCTACTAAAATAGTAGCCTTAAAAAGTAAATAAAAATAAATTTAAGGCAGTAAAAATCATGTCAATTTTTTACTCATTTACACTTCACATTTCAAATAAAAGGTGTATAATAAACGGCGTATTATGTTTTTATCAAAGCATAATCAATAAATTAATTTATCGTGATTAATAAGGAGAATTTAGTGTTATGAACAGCAAGGATAAAACGCCGATTATACTGTATTTGGGGGAATTCAATAATCAGTTAGAGGCGGAAATCGTTGTTAAAGAAAAAAGGGAGCCCTATTATTCATCAAATGAAGAAAGCCCGGCGATGATTCGCCGAGCCTATTTTCAGTCAGAACATTATAGAAAGAAGAGAAGGAATTAAGGCTACGCCTTCACAAACTCACACCCTGTTTTAATAGGGAAGTTTTCATACGTTACCCAATCACTGGAACTTCCCACATAAAGAGCGGATTCAATACCGATTTCACTCATGGCGAGCATAGCAAGGCAAGCCGTAATACCGGAGCCGCAATATGTCACAATTGGTGTCTTAGTCGTTTTCAAATCTTTGAACATTTCTTTCAACTCTGCTTCAGACTTTAAACCGTTAGCAGTATAACAATTTTCCCAATAATAGTTGACTGCTGTCGGAATATGACCGGTCATACCATCCATGGTATCGATAACGCTACCGTCATAACGTTCGCTCGCACGAGCATCAACGATGATGTGGTCACCATTTTCACTGGCTGCCAACACTTCGGCACGGCTCATAAGCATATGAGGTTGTAAACGATAATCAAGTTGACTTGTTTCGGTTGGTAATTCAGTTGAATCAGTAGTTAAAGTATGTCCTTCTTTTACCCATCGTTCAATGCCGCCTTCTAATACTTTTACAACGTCTAAGCCGATGTATTTGAGCATCCACCATAAACGACCGGCTAAGAAAATCCAGCTGTCACAAATAACAACAGGAGTATCTTTAGTAATACCAAAACGTTCCATTTTTTTAGCAAATTCAACCATGTTTGGCAAAGGATGACGACCACCATGTTCTTCAACGGGATCGGATAAATCACCGGCTAAATTAATTGCAAAGGCTCCTTCAATGTGACCTGTGGCATAAGCTTTATCATCACGTACATCTAAAATTACAACGTCTTTTTGAATATTGGCTAACTCTTGAGGTGTAATAAAATTTTTCATCTTCGTACCTCCATATATATTAATACTATATTAGAAAACATCTATATAGTGTTATTGTAACAAAAACTAGGCTTATAGGACAAAAAGTGTGTGTGGCTTTTTTAAATTAATCCCAATAAATTGGAAATTCCGTGGACATATGGAACTCATTCCAAACAATGGCATCCCCCCATTGCGGCAAGATATTATCCACACGGTTATTCCGCATTATCCTACGGTAAGTAGCAGCGATTGTTTTATCTGTAGGCATACATTTTAATATTTCAGCAACAGGAAGCGGTCTAGGTGAGTGCTCGTAACACCACCAATAGACCGCTTTTAATCGTCTTTCTAAGGATAACCCTCTGTGATCTCGTAACATCCCCCTAAGTTGCGCATTAACGCCTCCTTCCAGTCGATTGTTCGTTGTAGGTACGGTAATATCTACAAACGTCAGGTAGGTAAATAGAGTGTCATCTCTAATTAATCGTAAAAGTCCTGCCTCAGCTTTTAAGAGGCGTTCATGAGTAGCCCTTTTATTCCCATTTTCGTCGACTGTCATTTCCCGTAAGAAGTCATCAAATTCTTCTCTCCAAGCTAATAATCCATCAATCCAAGTATAAGCATCATCTATCGATTGAATCTTAAATAAACGCTTTGCCAGTTCATATAAAGCCTTGCCGGCTATTGTTTTTGGTGCAGAAGTTGTATACCTTCTTACTTGCGCAAAAACGTGAAATAAACAACGTTGATGGTTACTTGTCGGCCACCTCTTTGCCAAGGCCTTAGCAAATCCGGATCCGCCATCTGAGATAACAACACGCGGAGGAGCAATACGGTCCATTAATGCTTGCCAAGCTCTAGAGTTCTCATATCTACATACATACCAGCCTAACACATGGTCCTTACTACAACAAATAAGTACACAGAGCTTACGCGTTAGGTATATGCCGTCAAAGTAAAGCACATCATATACTTCCTCAATCTTTGGTGGAAGGCACCATATGGACCAAAATTTAGCGGTTTTACGTCTAAATGTACGCCCGCCTCCAGGCATATCCTGCTGCATCTGTTTACTAAATAACCATTTCAAAAACAGCTTTAGATTATGACTATCGGTGTTAATTTTGTTAGTGAAAGCGACTTTACAGTGCTTACAAAACCATCGCTGAGAACCGGATTTCAATATACCGTGTTTTATACATTTTCGACCACAATCAGGGCAAACTACTTGTTTAATATTAATCATCCTCCTATTTATGTTTTTATTTAGGAAGATATAATACCATTTTAGTCAGTAGTTATGTGGGTTCACGCATGTTTTTACACACACTTTTTGTCCACCCTTTATCTTTGTCAAAAAAAGATAAAAGTGCTATAAACCCAGTATCTATCTAGGTTTACAGCACTTTTTACACACACTTTTTGTCCTATAACTCAAAAACTATTGGTATAGCCAATAAAAAACCCCGGCAACCTTTCGGCTACCGGGGTTTAATACTTCATATCAAGCTATAAAGTATTATTCTGCTGTGAATGGCAACAAAGCAATAGCGCGAGCGCGTTTGATTGCTAATGTTAATTTACGCTGATGTTTAGCGCAAGTGCCGGAAATACGACGTGGAAGAATTTTGCCGCGTTCAGTCGTGAAACGACGAAGTTTAGCAATATCTTTGTAGTCGATTTGATCTACATGATCAACGCAGAAGTTACATACTTTTCTTCTTGGTTTTCTGCTTCTATCTCTTCTCATTATGTGAATCCTCCTTTTCGAATTAGTAGGAGTCCTAAACACTAGAACGGAATGTTTTCATCGTTGCTGCTACCGAAGTTATCAAAATTAGAAGACCCACC
This sequence comes from Veillonella sp. LMAG:90, assembly GCF_008679445.1. NCBI lineage: Bacteria > Bacillati > Bacillota > Negativicutes > Veillonellales > Veillonellaceae > Veillonella > Veillonella sp. LMAG:90. Next base: position 408,620 of record NZ_NAND01000001.1, on the reverse strand, counting down.
ACCGAAGCTATCGGTGTTCTGAGTATCTAAGGATGTACCAACAAAGTTGGCTACTACTTCAGTTACATAGCGTTTTTGCCCATCCTGAGTTTCATAAGAACGGGTATTCAAACGACCTTCAACGAAACAACGGCTCCCTTTACGTAGGTTACCAGCTGCTTCCCCTAATTTACCCCAAGCTACACAGTTAATGAAGGCGGTTTGTTCCTTCTGTTCATTGGTAGTGGAATCAAAATATGTGTTTGTCGCAGCCACTGTAAATGATGCTACGGCTCTACCGGTTTTAGTAAAGCGCACTTCAGGGTCACGAGCTAAATTACCTAAGATCTGTACTGAGTTCATAGTAAACCTCCCAGAGCTTACTTGCCGTGTTTAACAATTAGGTGTTTAAGGACATCATCGTTGATTTTTAATACACGATCGATTTCTTTGATTTCTGCAGGATCTGCTTCAAAGTTAACCAATACGTAGAAACCGTCAGTGAATTTTTTCACTGCGTAAGCAAGACGACGCTTGCCCCAACGATCTACCTTTTCTACTGTGCCGCCTACACGAGCAATCAAAGCTTCTACTTTTTCAATAACCGCGTTGGTTGTCTCTTCTTCGGCTGGTTTCACAATCACCATGACTTCGTATTTGTTCATACAAAATCACCTCCTCTTTTGGACATATGCCCCTATCTTCCATAGGGGTAGGAAGCGCTTACCATCAATAAGCTTTTCAATTATATACTAATTCTAATAAAAAGGCAAATTTTTTATGAAAAAAAGCCCAAAATTTCCAATAATTACTATTTGCTGTTTATACTATTCTAATTTTCTATAGAAAATGACATTTTTAACTATACACCGAACTCTACACAGAGTATACTTAAATAAGAGTGTATATCAAAAAGATTGCAATGATTACAATATTATTATATATGTAGGAGGTTTGACCTATGAAAATCAGAGTAGGCATTGTAGGCTACGGCAACTTGGGCCGTGGCGTAGAAGCGGCTGTAAAATTACAGCCGGACATGGAATTAGTTGGTGTTTTTTCTCGTCGTAACGGTTTAGAAACAGTGAGCGGCGTGCCAAGCTACGCTATGAGTGAATTGGAAAGCTTCAAGGGCAAAATCGACGTTATGGTTCTTTGCGGCGGTTCCGCTACAGACTTAATCGAACAGACTCCGATGGTGGCTAAACATTTCACCGTTATCGACAGCTTCGATACCCATGCACGCATTCCGGAACATTTTGAAAATGTTAACAAAGCAGCTAAAGAAGGCGGCAATGCGGCATTAATTTCTTGCGGTTGGGATCCGGGCATGTTCTCCTTGCAACGCGTTTTTGCCGAAAGCATTTTGCCACAGGGTAAATCCTACACCTTCTGGGGCCGCGGTGTCAGCCAGGGTCACTCCGACGCCATTCGTCGTTTGGATGGCGTAGTGGATGCTCGTCAGTATACTGTACCTCGCGAAGAATATTTGGAACAGATTCGTCAGGGTCAAACTCCTGAAGTGACGGCTCAGTCCGGTCACCTTCGTGAATGCTATGTAGTCGCCGCTGAAGGGGCTGACAAAGATAAAATCGAAAACGAAATCAAAACTATGGAAAACTACTTCGTTGGTTATGAAACCATCGTTCATTTCATCTCCCAAGAAGAACTCGACAAAAACCATAAAGGCATTCCACACGGCGGTTTCGTACTTCGCAGCGGTGAAAGCACCGAAGGTACCCGTCACGTTGTAGAATATTCCTTAAAACTCGACAGCAATCCTGAATTCACCGGCTCTGTATTGACGGCCTATGCACGCGGTATTTATCGCTTAGCTAAACACGGCGGCACCGGTGCTTACACTGTGTTCGATATTCCACCGGCTTGGATTTCTACCCACAGTGCTGAAGAATTGCGCGCTCATTCTTTATAATTCGTAACAATATATTAATACCAACAATAGAATAACCTATATACTAAGAGGCTGTAACGAAAACAGATTTTCTGTTATCGTTACGGTCTTTTTTTGTGTATTAACTAAACGTTTAACTCAGTAGTACACTACTTTAAAACCTCTATACTATCTTTTTGGGTACTATAGCACTTTAAAGTGCATTCTTCCTTTCAAATCATATTTAGCATATAATGAATCCATCAGCTGATAAGAATTATTTTCAAAATTTACAAATACATTAATAAATTAGGATTCATTACCGAATACTAACATTTAATACTGCAAAATAAATAACCAAGACTATGTTACAATAAAAGGAGATATATTATGTTACATGAAATTAATTGGCCACACGAATATTTACCGGGTACAACCGACAACTTTGCTTCCAACGAAGTGATTATCCAAGGAGTTACGGCTGCCGAAGCTTTTGACAATTTAATCGATACCGCCATTTGGCCAACTTATTATAAAAATGTGGCCGATGTGGAGTTTGACAATACTAAAGGTACCAAGCTTGCTGAAAATACGCGTTTTCGTTTTAAAACCTTCGGTTTCCCTATCGAAGCAGAAATTACCGAATTTGAAGCGCCAAAAGGTGATCAACCGGGCCGTTTAGCTTGGCATGGCTGGGCTGAAGGCGACGCCGAAACGCGTCTTGATGTAATCCATGCTTGGCTCATTGAAGATTTATCGGAGAATCGTGTGCGTATTTTGACTCAAGAATCTCAAATCGGCAAACCCGCCGTGGCTTTACACGAAGACCCAACAGATCCAATGAATATCGGCCATCAGGACTGGCTCCGTGGCTTAGCGGCTACTTTATTAAAAGCAAAAGCCGGTAAATAATAAATTATATTTTTAGGAAGGGATTATCATGGCTACCAAAAATTCTATGTTTCAATGCCCCGTTGAAGCGGCTCTAAGCCTGTTAGGCGGCAAATATAAATGCATCATCTTATGGCATTTATTGGAACGTACTCATCGTTATAGTGAATTACAGCGTGTCATTCCTCAGGCAACGCCAAAAATGTTAACCCAGCAGCTGCGTGAACTGGAAGATGCGGGCGTTATCGAACGCAAAGTCTATCCCGTAGTCCCACCTAAAACAGAATACAGCTTAACGGAATTCGGCCTCACTTTATCCCCTATTATCGAGTCCATGTGTGACTGGGGCAAAACGTATATGGGAGATAGAATTGCACCAAAAGATTGTAATTCGTAAATACTGAGTAATATTAACAACTAAAAATTCCTCTTTAAAGCAACTTAGAGATAACATCTTTAAGTTGCTTTTTTATTTGCTTTTTTAAATTACTTCTTGCTTTCCCCCTCAATGACTGATTATCTAAAATTGATCTTCCTAATATTTATTTCATCTGCCCCTTGATTTTAATTTAAACAGCGTTTAAAATTAAATTGTAAATTAAACAATGTTTAAATTTTAAAATAAAACAGCAAACTATATTACAATTCTTATTTTTCTAATCTATATAAAGGACATAATTATGGCAGAATCAACGAAAGATAAAATCATCAACACAACCTATCGCTTAATGCTCAATAATGACGATATCAGCAGCATCACGGTACGCATGATTGCCGCCGAAGCAGACGTCAACGTGGCACTCGTTAATTACCATTTTAAAAATAAAGAAAACCTCTTTAATGAGGTCATCAACCAAATTCTAATCCGTGCCAAAGAGTTTTTTAAACTCCTCGAAGACGAAAAAACGCCGCCGCGCAAGCGTTTATTCGATTTTTTATTGCAATATCAACAGCATTTAGCCAAGCATAAGAAGTTTATTTTCTATCTCTTTTCATCAAAGCAAACCTTCCCAACCCAGATGACCTATCTTAAATTCTTACGAACCCAAGGGGTTGCCAAAATAATGAGTCATGTAGCCCTCCTCATTAAAGAGCAACAACCGGATGCCTCCGATGAAGCCATACGTAATATGACTAAATTTACCTTCAGCCACTTAATCTCCATTTTGGTCTTTCCGGTTATTTACAGCGCCTCTATTAATGAAGGCGTTAAGACAATGAAAGATGTCTTCATTTCGCCGGAAGAAACCAAAGCATCATTGCATTTCTTTTTTGATACCTATTTCCCGGAATGCGAGATTGAATCGAAGCATAAAATGTAAGCCAGAACTCTAATATCAAGTGATATCTTTTTTACTACTTAGCTAAGGAGCCCCCTATGAAAAAGAAATATATCCCCATCGGCCTGGTGCTGATTCTTTTAATCGGCATCACCATCTACTACTTCTACCCCCGCACAACTACCGGCAAGGTGAACACGGTAGGTACCATCGAAGTTCACCAATACGATATTACTCCGCGCAGCAGCGGTTATATTTCAGGTCTTGATGTAGATCTCGGCAGCCGCATCACCGCCGGTGAAACACTATTTACCTTATCTGAACCAACCACCAACACAGCCCTTGATGCCGCTAAAGCATCGCTCGCTCAAGGAGCCGCCAACTTAGCGGATTTACAAGCCGGTGCTCGTGAAGATCAAATCAAAGCATACAAAGCCTTGGTCGACTCCGCGACCGTTACACGTGACCAAGCGCTACGTGAATTTAATCGCTATGACGCCTTATATGCCGAAGATGCTGTGTCCGCCCAAGTACGCGATCAAAAACAACAAGCCTATGAGGTAGCCCAGCAGAACCTCACCAAAGCGACGGCCGATTACCAAGAATTATTACAGGGCACCCGCAGCCAACAGATTGCCGCTGCCCAGGCTCAGGTAGAAGCGTTAAACGCTAATGTAGCCTCTGCCCAAAGCCGCGTGGAAGATTTAATTATGAAAAGCCCGGTTAACGGCCTTGTTTTAACCAAGAACTACAATAAAGGTGAATATGTGAAAGCCGGCGCACCTGTTTTAACCATCGCCGATATGCAGGATGCGTGGGTCCATATCTACGTGTCGACCGAGCAATTGGCTCTCATTAAAGTAGGCGACAAAGCACAAATCAAAGTAGACGGCTTACCAAACCAAATCTTTGAAGGCTATATTGAACGCATCAGCCCCGAAGCGGAATATACGCCGCGTCAAAGTATCACTAAAACGGAACGCTCAAATTTAGTATATAAAGTGCGTATTAAAGTAAAAAATGGTGAGGAAATTCTTAAACCGGGTATGCCCGTGGATGTGGTGATTCCATGATTAGCATTCAAAATGTCCACAAACATTACGGCGATGTGCACGCCCTTAAGGGTATCAACCTGACCATTCCGGACGGTGAAATGTTTGGCCTCGTTGGTGCCGACGGTGCCGGCAAATCATCGCTCCTTCGCATGCTTTGCGGACTAATCGTCCCAAACGAAGGCACTATAACTATTAATGGTGCCTCGCCGCGCGACATAAAGCACACTATCGGCTATGTATCGCAGCTCTTCGCCTTATATCCCAATCTAAGTGTGTACGAAAACCTCGAGTTGTATGGTCGTCTATACGGACTCAGTAAGGATGATCTGCACAGTAAATGTGATACTCTCGCCGAATATGTAGGCCTTGGCCAATTTAAAGACCGCATGGCCAATGATTTATCCGGCGGCATGAAGCAGAAATTAGCTTTAGCCGTAGCGCTCTTAAACACACCAAAACTACTCATTTTGGATGAACCTTCAACCGGTGTCGACCCCTTATCACGCCGCGAATTATGGACTTTAATCAAAAAAATCAACCAAGACGGTACCACCGTGGTAGTCGCTACGCCTTTCATGGACGAAGCAGACTACTGCACGCAGATTGCTTTTTTTGAAGCCGGTCAAATCTTAGCCCTCGGCACGCCACAAGAACTACGAGCTCAGACCAATGTAAAAGCAAACCAAACACTGGACGAAGTATATATTCGCCTCGTCAATAAAAACAACGAACTTACCGCCGATTATGCAGTGCACCATGACTTTGAGCGACTCACCGATAAACCAATCGTTATTCAAACGCAAGACCTGGTGCGCCGATTCGGTGATTTTACAGCCGTCAACAAGCTTAATATTACTATTAAAGAAGGGGAAATCTTCGGGTTGCTCGGCTCCAACGGCTGCGGTAAATCCACGACTATTCGCATGCTCTGCGGCACCTTGACCCCTACGACCGGCCAAATCGAAGTACTCAATACGGATGTGACAAAGCATGTGTCACTCATAAAATCAAGCATCGGTTACATGTCTCAAAAATTCAGTCTCTATGCCGATTTAACAGTCATGGAAAACCTCACCTTTTACGGTCGCGTCTACGGCTTAAAAAAGGCTGAATTAGCCGAACGCATCGATACCGTCATCAACGAACTTGAATTACACGACATTAAGAACCGCTTAGTCCGTGAATTACCGACCGGCTGGCGCCAACGAGCCTCTTTAGGAGCCGCCATTTTACATAAACCGGCCATCGTGTACCTGGATGAGCCGACCAGTGGTGTCGATCCGTTGACACGTCGTCAATTCTGGGACGTCATCAATAAATTATCCGACCGAGGCACCACGATATTAGTAACCACCCACTTCATGGACGAAGCGGAACAATGTGACCGCATTCTCTTTATGGATAAAGGATCTAAAATTATCGAAGGTCGCCCTAAAGTATTAAAAGAAACCACACCGGGTGCTCATAATTTGGAAGATGCCTTTATTTATTATATGAAACAAGCTAGGAGTCAATGATATGCAACGAATTTGGGCTATACTGATAAAAGAGTTTCACCAGATGAAACGGGATAAAGCCACCTTATTTATGCTGATTTTAATGCCCTTAATGCAGCTCATTATTTTCGGCTACGCCATCAATACGGATGTAAAACATGTACCGACGGTTATTTATGACCAATCAAGAAGCGAAGAAAGCCGCGAGCTTATTAATGCCTTCGTGGGCACCTCCTACTATGATGTCGTTGAATATGTAGATAGCAGCCAGGCCATGTTAGACAGCATTTATTCCGGTAAGGCCGTAGCGGCCCTCACCTTTCCGCCAACCTTCAGTGAGGATATTAAACACGGGCGCACCGCGGAAATGCAACTCATCGTCGACGCCAGTGACAATACCATAGCCAACAGCGCCATCAGCACGGCACAACTCTTAGGACAACAGCGGTCCCTAAGTATTACGTCACAACGCTTGCTGGCTACCGGCCAAGCGATGCCATCTGGTAATGCCATTGAAGTTAAAATCAACCCCTGGTTCAACCCGGATTTCATAACCGCCTATAACATTGTGCCGGGCATTATCAGCCTCATGATTACCATGACCTTGGTAAGTATTACGGCCATGGCTATCGTGCGCGAGCAGGAGGTGGGTACCTTGGAACAGTTAATGGTAACGCCGCTCAAAGACTATGAAATCATCATCGGCAAAGTAATTCCCTATGTAATCATCGGCTACGCTCAGGCGGGTATCGCTTTGGTAGCAGGGATTCTGCTATTTGATGTGCCGTTTCAAGGCAGTTTTTTCGTCCTCTTTATGACAACGACCATCTTCCTCATCGCCTCATTGATGCTGGGAATCCTCGTTTCCACCGTGGCCAAAACCCAGCTCCAAGCCATGCAGATGTCGATCTTGGTATATATGCCGAGCATTTTGTTATCCGGTTTTATGTTCCCCCGTGTGGCCATGGATGCCATTTTTCAATACCTTGGCGCCATCATGCCCATGACCTTCTACTTGACCATCATCCGCGGCATCATGCTAAAAGGAATAGGTGTCGAGTATTTATGGCCACAGATTTTTGCCCTTATTACCTTCATTATCATCACCGGTTTTATCAGTATCCACACCTTTACCAATAAACGTAAAAACGGTTAACAGTGCATCCGCGCAGTTTCTATGTTATAATAAATTGTTAACATAGTAATTTATAACTAACATAGACGTCGGTGGTTCCCATAATCACCTATAGCAGACTTAACTGATGAGTGAGGAGAATGAAATGAGTACAAATCTTGAAGTAGGTATTGTAGGCCTTCCTAATGTGGGCAAAAGTACGCTGTTTAACGCTATTACCAAGGCCGGTGCCGAAGCGGCCAACTATCCGTTCTGTACAATCGAACCTAACGTAGGTGTGGTTGACGTGCCGGATGACCGCATCAATCAATTGGCCGTTATGTTTAAATCTAAAAAAATTATTCCGGCTGCTATGCGTTTCGTTGACATTGCCGGTCTCGTAGCCGGTGCTTCCAAAGGCGAAGGTTTGGGCAATAAATTCCTTAGCCACATCCGCCAGGTTGACGCTATCGCCCAGGTTGTACGTTGTTTTGATGACCCTAACATCACTCACGTAGCCGGTTCCATCGATCCGATTCGTGATATTGAAATCATCAACACGGAACTTTGCTTGGCCGACCTTGATTCCGTTGAAAAACGTAAACAGCGTATTGAAAAAATCGCCAAGAGCGGTGACAAAGATGCTCGCATCGAACTTCCGATTTTGGAAAAAGTCATCGAAGGTCTCGGCGAAGCCATTCCGATACGTGCCCAAGGTCTCGACGAAGAAGAGTTGGAAATTCTTAAAGAGTTAACCTTGTTAACGGCTAAGAAATCCTTATATGTAGCCAATGTATCGGAAGATGAAATTTCTGATTACGAAGCTAACGAATATGTAAAGAAAGTAGAAGAATATGCGGCCAACGAAGGTTCCGGCGTCGTAGTTGTATCCGCTCGTATCGAATCGGAAATCGCCGAATTATCCGATGAAGAAGCGGCGGCATTCCTTGAAGAACTCGGTCTTACCGAAAGCGGTTTAACTAAGTTAATTAAAGCCAGCTATTCCTTATTGGGCCTTATCAACTTCTTCACTGCCGGTGAAATGGAAGCCCGCGCTTGGACTATCGTAGAAGGTACGAAAGCCCCTCAAGCAGCCGGCAAAATTCACTCCGACATTGAAAAAGGCTTTATCCGTGCGGAAATCGTAGCGTTTGACGACCTTGTAGCTTGCGGCAGCCAGAATGCGGCCAAAGAAAAAGGTCTTGTTCGCCTCGAAGGTAAAGACTATGTCATGAAAGATGGCGATGTAACCTACTTCCGCTTCAATGTGTAAGCATTAATATGTAATGTTAAAATATATTGTTAAAATATATCGTTACAATATAACGGTTATCTGTTTTAAGAAAATAAAATAAACATTAATAGCTTATTGGCTATAACAAAAAATGTACGCAGTCCAAAATCGGAACTGCGTACATTTTTTTCTGTTTATTCTGTTTACCGGCTAAGCTGTCATATTAAGTTTGGCTTAGTATTTCAATTTACCCATTGGTACATAAATCGTACCGGAAGACATAGGTCCTACGGTGCCCTGCTGGAAGATAACAAAAATTTCATGGTCTTCCGTAGCATAGAAATCGGAAGGAACTTTGTCGACCGTTCTGTTTTCAGGGAAAAACTGTGGCTTTAAATCTTCATCATTGGCAATAGCCTGATTTAATTCATCTAATTTAACGCCGCCAAAGTCATGCAAGGTCAACACTTTGCCACTGGTGCTGTTAAAGGTGAACGCTTTTACTGTATTCAAACCGTTAGCAGCTTGGTCACCAATGGTATACGATTTAAGCAATACACTGAAGATCCCTTTGTCATTGGCTTTAACATCATATGTCATGTACAGATTTTCTTTTACATCCGCTTTAAGATTGTTTTTTTCCAAATTCTTTTGCAATGTTTGTACGTATTTGGTGATTCGACTGTTAATTTCCTTTGTTACCACCGGGCTGACGGATGTTACTGTCGGATAGGTAACATGGATGCGGTCACCACTGATAGCGATTGGTTGAACGGCTACGGATAAACGCTGATAATACGCATTCGCTTCCGGAACTTTCACCAAATCCGCTTCACGCGACAGTTCATCGGATGCTTCCCACATAGCTTTATTGGAAGCCGGCGAAATATCCGAAGATACACGTTTAGTCATAACGCCGGTCGTATTGTTATGTGCTTCGGTCGGCGTCTGTACTGCCACAATATCGCCGTTGTCATCGACTACAGCAGCAGCCGGTTCGGAATCCACTTTTACAACGGCCACGTCAGCAGCATTAACGCCGCCAAAACCGCCCAAAGCGATGGATCCGAATACAGCGGCCATTATATATTTTTGCCATTTCTGTTTCATAAAAAATTCCTCCTTCATTCCCCTTTATGGCTGATGTACTTTAATACATTAAATCATGCCAAAAAACACTATATATTTATAATATAGCAAAAAACGGTGAAAAAATCGTGATATTCTGCATTTTTTCATGATGATTTATGATGTATACAATATAGAGTTAAATTTGAGATTGATTTTTGTCCACAGTTTTTGTACAATCGTCTTGTAGGATTATTAAGTGTTCTATTTTTTATTCTCTCAAGGAGGGTTAGTATGAAGCATGATTTTATGAGTCATGACTTACATCTGCCGGAATTGACGTTCCGCGGTATGCTATTAGGCGTACTCATTACTATTATTTTTACCGCGTCAAACGTTTACTTGGGCTTAAAAGTTGGCTTAACCTTCTCCAGCTCCATTCCAGCCGCTGTAATTTCCATGGCTATCCTTCGTTTTTTCAAAGACTCCAACGTTCTTGAAAACAACATGGTTCAAACCCAAGCATCGGCTGCCGGTACTTTATCGGCTGTTATTTTCGTTTTGCCGGGCCTCTTGATGCTAGGCTATTGGCAAGGCTTCCCTTACATGCAAACTTTATTACTTTGTGCCTGCGGCGGTTGTTTAGGTGTATTATTTACGATTCCGCTTCGTCGTGCCATGGTAGTAAACAGCGATCTTCCATATCCGGAAGGCCGTGCTGCTGCTGAAATTCTTAAAGTAGGCAGTCAGAATCATGGCGACAGCGCTAAACAAAGCGCCAGCGGTATGAAAGAAATCGTAAGCGGCGGTATTTTTGCCGGTATCATCAGTCTTTTCACCAACGGCTTCCATTACTTGGCCGGTGAAATGAGCTTCTGGTTCGGTGTTGGCCGCGGGGTTACTCAGTTCCCTCTCGGCTTCTCCACTGCCTTACTCGGTGCCGGTTTCCTTATCGGTATCTCCAGTGGTATCGCTATCTTGGTTGGTATGATTATCGCTTGGGGCGGTTTCGTGCCTTACTTGACCAATGTATTGCCTATGGGCGATGCTAAGTCGGTAGAATCCTTCGCTATGGCCGTTTGGAAAGAAAAGGTTCGTTTTATCGGTGCCGGATGTATCGGTATTGCCGCTATTTGGACCCTCATTACCTTGGCAAAACCAATTGTTGAAGGTATGCGTATTTCCGTTCAAAATATGAAAATGTCCGGCGAAGAACGTGAAACTCATCGTATGGATACAGATATGAAGCCTTCTACTATCGCACTTGTATTCTTGCTTATTTTAGTTGGCCTCGTTGTTTGTTTCTACTCCTTCGTAAGTGCCGTTGACATCAGTCCTGCTCTTATGTGGACATTCGTTATCTGCGGTATCGTTATCGCTCTTTGCATCGGCTTCTTCGTAGCTGCTGCCTGCGGTTACATGGCCGGTCTTATCGGTACATCCGCCAGCCCAATCTCCGGTATCGGTATTTTGGGTATCATCATTTCGTCCCTCGTAGTATTCGCCATTGCATCTGCCAATGACTTATTCGCTACTGAAGCAGGCGTAAAATTCGCTACTGCTATGGCCTTATTCATGACCAGTGTGGTTGTTTGTATTGCCGCTATTTCCAACGATAACTTACAAGACCTCAAAACCGGTCAACTCGTAGGTGCTACACCTTGGAAACAGCAGGTAGCTTTACTTATCGGTTCCGTAGCCGGCGCCATCGCTATCGCTCCGGTTCTTAACCTTTTATACGAAGCTTATGGTTTCACCGGTGCGTTACCTCGTGCCGAAATGGATCCATCCGCTGCCTTGTCGGCACCGCAAGCTACTTTGATGACAACAATTGCGCAAGGTATCTTCAGCTCCAATCTTGATTGGGATTACATCCTTATCGGTGTGGGCATCGGTATTATCGGTATTATCGTTAACTTAGTATTAAAGAGCACAACAGCTACTTTATCCTTACCGCCATTGGCTATCGGGATGGGTATCTATTTACCGCCTTCCCTCGAAATGCCGCTCGTTATCGGTTCTTTAATGAGCTATTTCGTTGGCAAATACTTAGTAAAACGTGCTAAAGAACGTAGCGGTGAATTGGCTGATGCCGATGTTGAACAATGTAACCGTCGCGGCGTTCTCTTCGCTTCCGGTATGATCGTAGGCGAAAGCTTAATCGGTGTAATTATTGCGGTTATCATCGTTATCTCCGTAACTTCCGGCGGTGGCGAAGATCCACTCAGCATGGTTGGCAAAGACTTTGCAAATACTGCTGAATGGCTTGGTTTAGGTGTCTTTATCCTCACAATTGCTTACTTCGTAAATCTTGTATTATCGACTAAGTTCAATCGTGAAGAAGCGCTCGAAATCCAACGCATTAACGAAGAAGAACATAAATAAAATCTTACAAATCTAATCATGAAAACTGTCATGTCCGAAAGGATGTGGCAGTTTTTTTGGCTCTTTGTCAAATTTTGGGGCGCTAAAGAGTCTATGCACTTTGAGGAAGGACATGCGACATAACTGTTGCGTGTCCTTTTCTTGCATTGATGAATAAAATCCGGTTTCGGAAGTAGTGGAAGTTCCGTATCCCAAAAGAGCAACGTTTTAAAACTTTAATTTTGTTGTTGCAACCCTCGGTAAAGCCGTTTGAATATGGTAAGGTTAAGGCATTAATAATTTCGTCGCTCCAAGAGGAGAACGTTTTTAAGAGGGATTGAAATTCAGATAGTTCAGAGTCAAAAACTAATGAAAGCCATTCATTTATGGACCTTAGAATATCGCGCCTCCGTTTAAATTTCAACACTGTATGGAAGGTATATTTTAGCATATAGGCACGGTGTAATCTCGATGAATAGTGAAACATATCCATCAGTTTTGCATATTCATTGTCAGTTAAATCCTTAAAATGTTTAGTCAATATTCGCTTATTCGTTTTGAAGGTTCGGCTTGCATTAGTTAAGGTATTTTGCTCAGCTTTACGCACTCGCTCAAGGGCAAAGGTCACCAGCCGGATTAAGTGGAATCTGTCAGCAACAATATGAGCTTTAGGGAAGCATTGCTTCATGACGGAGCGGAATTGGAGGGACATGTCCATTGTGATGTATTTTACGTTGTTTCGTACGTGTCTTGGGAATTGCAAAAAGTACTGTATTAGCTTGACTGTATCTCGTTTAGGCAGAATATCCAGTATTTTATGGTCAGTAGGATCGGTAAGGATGACCTGGTATTTTTGGCCGGCTGCATTGCCTTTAAATTCATCAATAGATAATACCGCAGGTAATGTCTTGGGCCGGCTATAGTTAATTTCCTTAAAAATGCGAATAACTTGAGTTACGCTAATATGACAATGTTTAGCAACTGCTGTTAGAGATTTTACCTCTGACAATTCAGTAATGACCACTTCTCGTAGTCGGGGGGTAGTCCTAAGATAGCGCGTAGAGAACTCTGTTTTTTCATTAAACGTGCGTCCGCAAGTGCAGCTATACCGGCGTTGACGATAGATAAGGCGAATCGGCTTTTCATTGGTTGTAGTGTGGCGGATTGTACGATGTGTATAGCCTTTTATACGCGTTGTTTCCTTATGGCAATTAGGACAAACATGAGGTTTTACCGGCACCATCACATGTAATACATATTCTTCTGAAGTTTCTCTCATATTTTGGATATGTGAATCTTTTATTCCGAGCATTTTTCCTATATAATTAAGACTAGACATATTGAATAAACATCCTTTCGTTAATTGTTAGCACCTTTATTGTATCGGATTTTATTCAATATGTCTTTTTTTGTGCAAAAAAAGTAGGCGCCAAGAGGACACGCAACTAGCGTTTCTCTTTAGCGCCCCAAAATAAATTATAGAACCGTTTTTTTATCTCCTACAAAAATCTTACAAAACCTTGAAAAATTTTTATTAAATTTTACATTTTTCATCTTGAATGTTTACACTATTATGATTTAATGAAAAATATGTGGTGCACTAAATTGTAATCTAGTATATTAAAACCTTATTCAAGGTAGGAGGAAATCATGAGATTAAAAGCCATTTTATCCGGCCTGTTTTGTATGCTGGCCTTGCTCGTACTTGCAGGTTGTGGCAACTCAACTTCAAACAGTGGTTCAGCAAATGACAAAGTAGTAGAAATTGAATATTGGCATGTCGCATCCGATAGTTTTGGTGGACAAACAGTTCGTGAATTGGTTGCCGATTTTAACAAAACACATCCTAATATTAAAGTCACTGAGAAATTTAATCCGGATATGTACAAAGGCTTAACTCAAAACTTACAGGCTGCTTTAGCATCTGGCCAAACACCAGACGTAGTGCAAATGGGTTGGAACTTCTTAAACTATGCACACGAAAACTTTGAAACGGAAAATATTGATAAAATTTTCGCTGATGCAGGTGATCCTAATTTTATAAAAGATACCTTTGAACCTAATATTGCTCGCTTAGCACAAACAGATAACGGCGATCAAGTCGGTGTTCCTTACTCCTTATCCTTACCGGTTTTATACTATAATCCGGATATCTTTAAAGCTGCCGGTTTAGATCCTAATAAACCACCGAAAACATGGGAAGAAGTAGCAGAATATGCTAAACAAATTAAAGAAAAAACAGGTAATCCGGCATTCTTTATGCAAGAATATGCCGATACTTGGACCAATCAAGCACTCGTTGAATCCAATGGCGGCACCATGTTAACTCATAAAGACGGTAAATGGCAGGCCGGTTTTGATACCCCTGAAGCTGCTCATGCTTATCAAGTAATTGCCGATATGGTTAAAAACGGCACAGGCTTACACGCAACTAATGAAGAAGGTTTCCAAAGCTTTACTTCCGGTAAATTAGCTATGGTAGCAACTACCATCGGCAAACGTGCTAATTTTGAAAAATCTTCTAACTTCAAAGTAATGACTACAACCTTCCCTGCCTTTGGCAACAAACCAGTTAAAGTGCCTGCCGGCGGTAACTTCCTCATGATTCTCAGCAAAGATAAAGCTAAACAAAAAGCCGCTGTTGAATTTGTAAAATACTTGGAAAGTGCTGAAAACTTAACGAAATGGGATACTGGTACCGGTTACTTACCGCCACGTAAAAATATGGCACAAGAAGGTCCATACAAAAAACTAATTGATGAAAACGAAAATATAAAAAAAGCCATGGAAATGCTTCCTAATGTAACACCTTGGGTTAGCTTCCCGGGACAAAATGGCTTACAAGCAGAACAAGTGTTAATTGATGCCCGAGATGTTATCCTTAACGGTAGTAAAACTGCATCTGAAGCGTTACACGAAGCAGCTTTAAAAATTAACGATTTACTGAAGTAATATTTCAAAAAATTTTCATATTGTAAAATTAATGCCATTAGAATCTGTAGACCTTAGATTTTATTTTTGTCTATTGATTCTAATTGTGCTTAGAAGGAGTTTTAATATGAATCGTCTTTCAAAATCAGGCTACTTACTGTTCTTGCCGGCTGCATTCTTCTTTTCAATCTTTTATTATTGGCCTTTACTCGTCAATGTAGTTCTTAGTTTCTTCTCATGGAATATGGTAAGTTCTAAGATTAAGTTTGTTGGAATTTCAAATTATACAGATATCGTTCAAACGGCAGAATTTTATTCTGTAATTGTAAATACAGTTTTATTTGTCCTATTTCTTTTAATTTTTAACTTTGTATTACCTTATATTTATTCTTATATCTTAGCTTATGTTCTTAAATACGGGAAAAATCTATACAAAGTATTTTTCTTTATGCCTTCGCTTTTTAGTCTATCCGTTGCAAGTATTCTGTTCTTATGGATATATAATCCATTAGCGGGACCTATTGATGCCATTTTACAAATATTTGGTCTTGATTCTCCTCGTTGGCTGAAAGAACCAATTTTAGTTATTTTCTCTATTAGCATGATTATTGCTTGGAAAGTATTTGGCTATAACTTTATTCTTATGTTGGCTGCCATGATGTCCGTTTCCAAAGAAATGATTGAAGCAGCTCGTTTAGAAGGAGCCTCGGATTGGGTCATTTTACGTAAAATTATAATTCCCCAAACATCTTCGTCAGCAATCTACGTCTTTGTTATTACCGTGGTATTCGGCTTACAGTACGTCATGATTCCGGTCAATATATTAACTCAAGGCGGACCTAATCAAGGCAGTGCAAACCTCGTATACGTTATTTACCAATATGCTTTCGTATTCTATCAAGTCGGCAAATCGGCGGCGTATGCTGTGTTAACGATGTTATTATTCGTTATATTTGCTTGGTGGCGTAATAAAGTATTAGATAAGAAGGTATACTATGAAAATTAATCTAAAAAAAGAACTTATCGGCCATATCATCCTTATAGTTTCGCTGCTCATTTGCTTATGGCCTATTGTATTTCTAGTATCGGCTTCTTTAAAAGATTTAAATCAAATCTTTCAGTACCCTTTGAATCCGCTACCGGAAAATCCAACATTATCCAACTATTTTACAGTATTGGACCGATTCCCTATTTTCCAATTTACCGGTAATACCTTTTTTATTGCCATTACGGTTACTATTTTTAAGATCATAACCAGCTTATTAGCAGGATTCGGATTTGTTTACTATCGATTTAAAGGCAGAGAATTACTATTCAATTCCATGGTTCTGACCTTTTTTATTCCTATGTCTGTGTTAATCATGCCTAATTATTTATTGATCTCTTCATTGGGACTTCTAGACACACCTTACGGTGTTATTCTCGTAGAAATTGTAGATGGCATGGGTATTTACTTAATGCGCCAAACTATGCGCAGTATTCCAAAAAGTATTTACGAATGTGCCATTTTAGAAGGAGCTTCACCGCTATATATCTTATGGCACATTATTCTCCCCTTAGTAAGACCATCAGTAATCTCCATTAGTATTATGTTCTTTATCAATGCTTGGAATGAATATTTTTGGCCATTGCTTATTTTAAAAAGTAAAACAGAATATACCTTAGCTTTAGCATTACCAATGTTTATTAGTGCCGAAGGCGGCAGTGAATGGGGCCTGGCTATGGCACTTGCCGTACTTACCAGTATTCTACCTTTTATTTTATTCATCATTTGCCAAAAATATATTCTCAACACATTTATTCAATCAGGAGTTAAAGGATAATGCACAATATAGTTTTTAATAAAGTAAGTAAAACCTACCACGAAAAAGAAATCATTAAACAATTAAGCTTTGAAATTAAAGAAGGGGAACGAGTGGTCTTGTTGGGACCTTCCGGTTCTGGTAAAAGTACGACTCTTCGTATGATTGCCGGTTTAGAAGACATTAGTGATGGCGAATTATATATGGGAGAAACTCTAATCAATGATGTACCTGCGGGAGATCGTAATATAGCCATGGTCTTTCAAAACTACGCTTTATTCCCTCATTTCAATGTATGGGATAATATTGTATTCGGTCTAAAACTACAAAATCTACCTGAGTCTGAAATCAAAGAACGGGCTAAAGCTGCTATCGAAATGTTAAATTTAAAAGGCTACGAAAATCGCCTGATTCAATCTCTATCGGGCGGTCAAAAACAAAGGGTTGCCTTATGTCGTGCCATCGTAAAACAATCGCCGTATTTTTTACTAGACGAACCATTAGCAAATCTGGATGCACAACTTCGTCAACATGCCCGCCAAGAACTTATTAAAATCCATGAAAGCTGTAACTCTACTATGATTTATGTTACTCATGATCAAGTAGAAGCCATGACTATCGGTCAAAGAATCGCCATTTTACACGAAGGCGTCTTACAACAATTCGACAGACCAGAAATTGTATATGATAATCCGGCTAATTTATTCGTAGCCTCATTTATTGGTACGCCAGCTATGAATCTATGGCCTTTAATAACTAATAACGGTCAAGTAACCATCGGGTCTTCTACATTGGAGTTACCGCCATATGTAAAAGAAAAACTTACAACGCCGGCACTTACCGTAGGTATTCGTCCGGAAAAATTACGCCTTGTTCCGGTAGAACGAGCTATGTTACATGGAGAATGCCAATATATTGAAAATATAGGTAATATTCAAAACTGTTTATTTCAAGTGAATGATATGATTAAAGGATTTATTCAATTTTCAGGATTAGAAAATAAAATTAATATCGGTGATTCATTGGGCATTAATTTTAATTGGAACGACGCTTGTTTCTTTGATAGCGAAACCGGCATTAATTTAAATTCAAAACAAAGCCACTAGGAGGAAACATGAATACTATTGCGATTAGCGATTTACTATTTCCTGCATTTGAAAAAAATGCACTTAGAAATTTACCTCAAAATTTTGGTATGGAGTTTTTTGTAGAATTTGGACCGGTTGAATATTGGCGTTCTTTATTGCCACAATTTAATATTCAATCACGACCTATATCTTTGCACGGACCTTGTGTAACCGTCAATTTGGCCAATCCGGATGATACTCAATATTTAAGCCGCTATGAAAAAGATATTACTTTCGGCAAAGAAATTAATGCTGAATTTATCGTTGTCCATACAAATGAACAATGGTCAGGAAATAGAAAAGATATACAAAACTTAGTTATCGAACGTCTTCAAGAACTTGATAAATTGGCTCAAAATATTGCCGGGCCTCGTCTAGCCGTAGAAAATGTAGGTTTATTAACAAATAATCTATTCAATGAATCCGAGTATATTGAACTCTTTACTAAGTTTCCTAACATTGTTTCATTGATTGATGTAGGCCATGCTAATGTTAATCAATGGAATTTACCTTATGTAATTCAAACTTTAAACAAAAAGATTATTGCTTATCATTTACATGATAATAATGAAAAAAAAGACGAACATCAGCCTATCGGTACCAGTTCTATCAATTGGACAGAATTATTTAAAGCAATCAACACATATTCACCAAATGCCACTAAAGTCTTAGAATACGCCAACGGCACTTTCAAATCTATGGACCAATTATTAGAGCATTTGAACTCTATAGAGTCTTTAATGACAACAAAATAAACTATTAAAAACAATTACAAAAACGGCCATACTTAACTTTAAAAGGGTAGTATGGCTATTTTTGTAAGTGAAACTATATTTTGTTATAATGAAATTAATTACTAATAGTAAATTGCAATATGAAATTGAACACTTTTAAAAACCCAGTAACTTATTAACTTCTTCAATGAAGGCTTCTTGTGGTGTCCGGTAGTTCAGAATTTTGCGTGGCAGTGCATTACACCAATCGGTAGCACGTCGAAGTGTTGCTTCTGAAACATCACGAATGGCAGTTCCTTTGGGAATAATACGGCGTAATAAACCGTTGTGCCGTTCATTAGAACCACGCTCCCAAGCTGCATATGGATGAGCAAAAAAGACTTGTAAATACTCTGTTTCTAACTCAGCAATAGATGAAAATTCAAGGCCATTATCGGCCGTAATTGTCTTGCAGAGTTGCTGTAGTGAGTCATGAGTACTGAAGCTTAGTAACCAGCTCTCTAGCGTATTTTTAATATCAGCTGCTTTAGCTGACGGAGAACGCAATGTTACATAAGCACGTGTTTTACGTTCCAATAGGGAAATAATCACTTCATCATGCTTATCTTTAATGCCACGTACAGTATCAAGTTCCCAATGACCAAACTCTTCACGAGTCAGAATAGACTCATCGCGTAGATCAATAGATTTACCAAGGTTTTTCTTGTGTTTACGCGTATTAGATTTACGCGTAGAACGACGTAATACTAACGGTAAATCCATAGGCTTAATACGGAGAAGACCTTCATGTAGATAGTTATATAAAGTTTTGGTAGACACCATTTCATTACGTACAAACAAGCACTTACGCAAGGCGTAGCCTACAGCAGCATCAAGTGACCATTTATGGACTAATACCTGCTCTTCTACCCACGTAAGAAACGGGGAAATAATACCGGCTTTACGAGTGTTGAAGGAGCCCTGACGGGTTTTCTCATAGTTAAGTTGTCCATAATCTGCCAAGTACATTAAAACTCGTTTACCGGCTTTAATTTGTTCTACAGAACCGCGCTGTATCTCACTTTGAATCGTTGTACGAGAACGGCCTAATGCATTAGCAATCGCTGTTTTTGATACACCTGCTTGTAATTGTTTTTCAATAAAAAAGCGTTCTTCATAAGATAAGTGTTTGTTTGTACGTAATGATGTGTTATGATTAATAGAGTCCATAGTGATATCGATACCTCGTGTAAAAGATTTTAGATTAGACACCTTAATCATAACACAAATCGGTATTCACTATGGATTTTTTATATGTTCAATTTCAGTTTACAATTAACCATTAATTACTAATATATAAAATTTTAAATATACATACACTGTTACAGGAGGTGTAATAATGAGTCAAACCATGACCAAAGAAGAATTTTTAAGTCGCTACGCCCTCGATCGAAGGGGCTCTAATAGTGTTAAATGGGACGGTTTAAAACAACGTTTCCGCACCGATGACGTCATCCCTATGTGGGTGGCTGATATGGATTTTAAGGCACCCGAAACGGTTATTGATGCTCTTACGGAACGCGTTAAACATGGTGCTTTCGGCTATTCTTTAATCAGCCCTACCTATCATCAAACCTTTATCGATTGGCTCACACGCCATCACGGCTATACGCCTAAGAAAAACTGGCTCCGCTTTACAAGCGGCACGATAACGACCTTATTCTGGATTTTGCATGCCTTCACTAAGCCAAAAGATAATATCCTTATTCTTTCACCGGTGTATTATCCGTTCTACAGCACACCTCAGGATACAGGCCGCACACCAATCTGCAGTGAACTGCAACAAGACGAAACAGGCCGCTATTATATCGACTTTGACGATGTGGAAGCAAAGATTAAAGAACACAATATTAAAGTTTTCATCCTCTGCAATCCCCATAATCCGGTGAGTCGTATTTGGTCGGAAGAAGAAATGGTTAAACTCTTCACCCTTTGTGAAGAAAATAATATACTCATCGTAAGTGATGAAATCCATGAGGATTTTATTTTTGGACCGGATCCGTTTATTCCGGCCTTAGCCGTACAAGACGGCCGCTTCAAAGATTCCATTATCACCATTACCAGTGCGTCCAAAACTTTCAACTTAGCCTCTTTACCGGTAGCGCATACCATTATTCCGAATGAAGCTCATCGCAAACAATTTGATGCCTATGTAGCCACCATCGACCATACACAGCTCCCGGTGCTGGATTTACTGGCTACAGAAACAGCTTATCAGACGGGCGATGCTTGGTTAACCGGACTGTTGGCTGTAATTAAAGACAACTACGATATTTTGAAAAACACCTTGCTCGAAGCGGCTCCTAAATTAGTATTTACACCGCTGGAAGCGACGTATCTGGCCTGGGTTGATTTTAAAGCCTATGTGGCTCCTGAAGAACTGGATAACTTCATGATTAAACAGTGCCGCGTCGGCGTAAACACAAGTCCTAACTTTGCTCCAGCCACACCGGGTTTTGTACGCTTCAACTTGGCAGCCCATCCGGATACAGTGCGCGAAGCCGCCAATCGTATTATTAAAGGACTACAATCTATTAACCAAATTTAATTTTAAAGTAAACTCTCAATTTATATAAAGGTAGGAGATGCCCATGCGTCGTCACGATCGTCAGATTACTGATGAAAACACAATTAACGAACTCATTGCGCGCTGTCGTGCCATTCGTTTAGGCTTACGCGATGAGGATGAAATTTACATAGTACCGCTTCATTTTGCCCATTCTTTTGAAAACGGCCAGCATGTCTTTTATTGTCACAGTGCCCCTATGGGGCGTAAAATCGACTTAATTAAACGCACCGGTTATGCTGCTTTTGAAATGGACGGCGGCCAAGAATTACTACCCGGTGAGATAGCTTGCGATTATTCTTCAGCCTATTTCAGCATTATCGGTACGGCCGATGCTTCTTTGGTAGAAGATATGGCTGAAAAAGAAGCCGCCTTAAATCTCATCATGGCGCATTACACCGGTAAAAACCAATGGGAATATAAACCGGCTATGCTAAAAGCCATAGCTGTTATAAAACTAGTAGCTCGAGAGCTGACTTGTAAAGCTAATCAGGCTCCGGTATAAAAACAAAAAACAACATATACACTTATTAACAATACTTAAAAAGCTCCAACATCAGAATCCCAATGTTGGAGCTTTCATTATATTTGATATTTGATTTTATTCGTGCCAAATCACTCTCTAATCAAAGCTAATTAAAGGTCGCCCAAGTAGCGTTTGGCTTCGCAGTAGTTAACCATGCCTTCTACAACTTTTTTAGCGGCGCGCATAGCGAGTACTACGGTAGCCGGTTTATGTACTACGTCACCGCCGGCAAAAACGCCTTTACGGCTCGTCATACCGTACGGCATTTCACGCGTTACTACATAGCCGTCCTTGTTAACTTCAATCCCGTTGCCCGGGCCGACTAAGCGTGCATTCGGTTTATGACCGATGGCGATGATAATCTTATCGGCCGGAATCACTTCATAGTGACCGGTTGGCTGGATGGATCCGTCTTCCTGTGGTTCTTGAATTTCACAACGTAAACCTTCTACCACAACGTCCCCTTCTACACTGGACGGAGCCGCGTAGAACTTGAAGCGAATATTCTCTTCTTTCGCTTCTTCGTATTCAGACGGATTGGCACTCATGTTTTCTTCGCCGCGACGATACGCTACCGTAACCGATTCAGCACCTAAACGCACGCAAGTACGAGCTGCGTCCATAGCCACATTACCGGCACCGATTACAACAACGCGGTCACCCTTTTGAACCGGAATGGCATCATCACCGACACGACCGTTTTGATGCAATTGAACGGCTGTCAACAAAGCCATGGCTTGTAAAACACCCGGTTTTTCATCGCCGCGCATAGGAAGTTCCATCGGTACATGGGTACCGGTTGCGATGAAGATAGCGTCATAGCCTTCTTCAAATAAGGAATCGATTGTTTTATCCGGTCCGATAACCGTGTTACATTCGAATTTAACACCAAGCGCTTTAAGGCGATTAATTTCACGATGTACCACTTCTTTACTCAAGCGGAATGCCGGAATACCATAGAGCAAAATACCGCCCGGTTCATCCTGTTTTTCAAAAATCGTAACTTCATAACCAAGTTTGGCCATATCACTGGCTACGGTAAGGCCCGCAGGACCGGAACCGATAATCCCGATTTTGCCCTGATCCTTAATGATTGGTTTCATACGACGTAAGCCGTGTAAGCTTTCAAAATCCGCCGCAAAACGTTCTAATTTACCGATATTGATTGGCTTATTGGCACGATTCAAAATACAATGGCCTTCGCACTGCTTTTCACGAGGGCAAACTCGACCGCAAACGGCCGGTAAATTACTGCGTTCGCCGATAATATCATTGGCTTCCCCAAAATTGCCGCGCGCAATGGCTTGAATAAAGCGCGGAATCTCATTTTCAATCGGACAACCGGTACGGCACAAAGGCTTCGCGCAATTTAAGCAACGCTTAGCTTCCGCTAAGGCTTCCTCTAATGTATAATCAGCATCTTCCAAGTACGCATGGTGGCGAGCCTTCGCCGCTGCATCGTTGGCTACTATATTTCCTGCTTGTTGATTTGTTACTTCATTCGGTCCAACCATGGAAATCCCTCCTCTAATTCTCACTTATCAATGCCTTCATTGATGAGTCAATTTATACTATTCCTTTTCCCTATATCTTTTTTTAAAAACTAATTCTACTATACCATAACGCCTGTAGCTAGTAAATAGTTGACAAAATAAGCCATAATTAGCCGATTGACTTTTTTACAAATATTGTCAGTACAGGACCACAATAAAAGAAGCCACCATTTGAGAATGACTCAGATGGTGGCTTACAAACCTAATTATGAACTTTTTAATCCAATTACTGGATAAGACCGTAGAACATAGCGGCTACAGTGATGATACCGATTACGATTACAAAGTAGTTTGTTACGCTGCGGTATTTCTGCATTTTTGGTACTTTGAAAATAGCAACCATAGGCATTAACAAGAGAATGAAGGCGATAGCCGGACCACTCAATGTTTCGATAATACCTAAAATGCTTGGGTTAATGTAAGCAATCAAGCAGCAAGTAATGAGCATGAATGCCAAGATAATGCGGTCAACCGTTTTAGCATTTAATTCTTTTTTGTTAACATGGCCTAAATCAATAACGATGTCGCGTAAACCTTCATAAGCACCTACATAGTGACCCAAGAAGGATTTAGTAATCGCAACGAAGGCGATGATTGGAGCCAACCAAGCGATGAATGGTGTATTAAAGTGGTTAGCTAAGTAGGATAAAATGGAGATGTTCTGATCTTTAGCAGCCTGTAAATCAGCCGGAGATAAGGCGAATACGCAGCTGTAAACGAAGAACATTACAACGCCGAACATCAATAATACAGCGTATTTTTGAATATCATGACATTTTTTATCTACATGTTCATCACCGTATTCCTGACGTTCTTTCATAACGAAAGCAGAAATAATAGGGAAATGGTTGAACGAGAATACAAGAACCGGGAATGTCATCCACAAAGTCATGAGCATAGCACTGCTGCTACCGCCTTCAGGCTGGTAGGTTAAAATAGCGGTATTCCATTCAGGAATGAGGTATAAACCGATAACCAATAAAGTGGCAATAAACGGATATACCAAGTAACTCATAATACGTACGATAATATCCTGACCCATACGAACGATGGCCAATAAACCAACAATTACAGCTACCGTAATTAAAGCACGATCAACGCCGGCAATACCGAGCTGATTCTGTAGTAAGCTGTCAGTCGTGTTGGTAATCGCTACGGAATATAATAACAAGATTGTATAAATACCAACAAAATAAACTACATTGAATACACGAGCTGCCGTAGGCCCCCAGAATTCTTCAACCGCACCGATGATACCTTTATCAGGTGAAGAAGCGGACATAACAAAGCGCGCTAATGCACGGTGAGCCAAGAATGTTACCGGGAATGCAAATAAGGTAATCATCAATAATGGCCAGATGCCGCCGATACCTGCGTTGATTGGCAAGAATAATACGCCGGCGCCGATGGCTGTACCGAATAAACCTAACATCCAAGTCGTATCTTCTTTGTTCCATTTGGAGGCATCTAATGTTTTAGTAATACTTTCGCGAATTGTTGTTTGTTCGCCATATACCGGTAATTCCTCCTGAACCGGTATGTCCTTTTGGACTACTGTTCTTTCATCTAACATACCTTTACTCCTTAATAGTAAAACCTGTAAAACCTAAAAACAACACTTTTCGTCCTTTTCTAAAACCTGCCCCCAAGTATCCGTTCAGAAAAGACATCTTATGTATGTATGATAGCATAGCATACCTAAAATGACAACTAATCATCATGATTATATTGCATAGAGTGTACTTTCTGAGTGTTCAATTATTTATAATCAAACAATTAATAGTAAACATACATAAATTATAATATTAATCAGAATATTTTCACTTAATATTTTTGTATTATATTATATTAATTACTATTTTATAATATTTACGAAGTATTACTCATATTTTCATAAAAATAAGGTGTAATATCCACCCCATAAAAACATTCTTAAATTCAACTTATTGTTATGATTTTTATCGGTTTTTCTTGATTAGTTTCTGTAAAAATTACTCAAATATTTATTAAATGGCTCGTCTTATGAGTATTCTGTATAATTAATACGCAATTTGTGAATGAATATCAATTATGTATACTATCCGTTGCTATTATACATATTTACATATATAATGGATTTATAGGGTTTGTCACTGTTTTTTACTATAAATGTGTTTTTCAGACTTACTATGTTACTGTATTTTTATGAAAGGAAGATGTTAACGTATGAGTGGACGCTATGAAGTAAAATTTAGATATAAAAGTACCAGCCCAACCTCGCGGGGCAGTGTCAATGCCACAACAGTAACGGCTACCAGTATATCTGATGCAAGGAATCAGGTTATTGCTTCCCATAGTTACGGTAAGGGTGTAACCATTATTTCGGTGGTGAAGAAGAGTTAAGAAGTATTACACAAAGAGAAGCCTCACAGAACAAAATTCTGCGAGGCTTCTTAATTATCTCTTAAAATTCATAATAATCGTCTTTGCCGATATGTATAAAATACACTTCACACATAGTATAGCCTTCGGCCTTCACCGCATCAGCAATGCACTGTGCCATCTGTTTTTCCATAGCAACACCACGATCATACTGTAACACTTCCACTAAAGGATACATGTCATGGATTTTACCATCACGAAAATACTTTGTTT
Source organism: Veillonella sp. LMAG:90 (assembly GCF_008679445.1). Taxonomy (NCBI): domain Bacteria; kingdom Bacillati; phylum Bacillota; class Negativicutes; order Veillonellales; family Veillonellaceae; genus Veillonella; species Veillonella sp. LMAG:90. The sequence goes on along the minus strand of NZ_NAND01000001.1, from coordinate 382,336 downwards.
CCGGACATTCTAAGGTAAAATAGTCTACCGGTGTATCAGACAATTCAGCCAGCTGTTTAGGCAAAGCAATACTTAACTTTTGAACAACGTCAGGTATAACACCTTTGAAGATTAATTGGGGCATGATTACTCCTTACCACTTTAATAAATTGATATTATTTTTCAGTATGTATTTTTTACTTACAACCTACTTGCAACTACTTACAACCTACTTACAACTACTTGCAACCTACTAAAAACTACTTACAACCTACTTACAACTACTTAACATTCTTTAAAATTGGTTAATTGTAAACTGAAATTGAACATATAAAAAATCCATAGTGAATACCGATTTGTGTTATGATTAAGGTGTCTAATCTAAAATCTTTTACACGAGGTATCGATATCACTATGGACTCTATTAATCATAACACATCATTACGTACAAACAAACACTTATCTTATGAAGAACGCTTTTTTATTGAAAAACAATTACAAGCAGGTGTATCAAAAACAGCGATTGCTAATGCATTAGGCCGTTCTCGTACAACGATTCAAAGCGAAATACAGCGCGGTTCTGTAGAACAAATTAAAGCCGGTATTATTTCCCCGTTTCTTACGTGGGTAGAAGAGCAGGTATTAGTCCATAAATGGTCACTTGATGCTGCTGTAGGCTACGCCTTGCGTAAGTGCTTGTTTATACGTAATGAAATGGTGTCTACCAAAACTTTATATAACTATCTACATGAAGGTCTTCTCCGTATTAAGCCTATGGATTTACCGTTAGTATTACGTCGTTCTACGCGTAAATCTAATACGCGTAAACACAAGAAAAACCTTGGTAAATCTATTGATCTACGCGATGAGTCTATTCTGACTCGTGAAGAGTTTGGTCATTGGGAACTTGATACTGTCCGTGGCATTAAAGATAAGCATGATGAAGTGATTATTTCCCTATTGGAACGTAAAACACGGGCTTATGTAACATTGCGTTCTCCGTCAGCTAAAGCAGCTGACATTAAAAATACGCTAGAGAGCTGGTTACTAAGCTTCAGTACTCATGACTCACTACAGCAACTCTGCAAGACAATTACAGCCGATAACGGTCTTGAATTTGCATCTATTGCTGAGTTAGAAACAGAGCATTTACAAGTGTTTTTTGCTCATCCGTATGCAGCTTGGGAGCGTGGTTCTAATGAACGGCACAACGGTTTATTACGCCGTATTATTCCCAAAGGAACTCCCATTCGTGATGTTTCAGAAGCAACACTTCGACGTGCTACCGATTGGTGTAATGCACTGCCACGCAAAATTCTGAACTACCGGACACCACAAGAAGCCTTCATTGAAGAAGTTAATAAGTTACTGGGTTTTTAAAAGTGTTCAATTTCATATTGCAATTTACTATTATAAAGAGTTTTAAAGCCTGTTTTCAATTACTTTTTAATTTTTGCACAATCCTTCTTAATCTTTGATAGCAATACAAGTAGGACTTCCTGTTTTAATTGTTTCATCCATAAATGTTAGTGAACCATATTTTTCATCCAATGAGTACAAAAAATGAGTGGCTGCTAATAAATCCGCTGAACCGCCGGGACTAATCCATTGTTCAATAAACTTTTTGTCTAATTTTTTAATTTCTTCAAACCCGCCTGATTCCAAAACTTGATTGCTTTCTAATAAAGCTTTAGCTTCTCTTTGAACCCTAGCTAATGTTTCCATATTATGCCGATTTATTATTGTTGTATCTTCTGTAGCAGTCATAATTGATAATAAGGTATAAATCAATAATGTATCATCAGTAGCACCTAACGTAATGGCCTTTTTATAAGCCGGCAAAGCAATATCTTTAATAATAGGTAACCCGTCTTCCAGCTCACCGCGAATACCCCTGATGCCGTATTGATGATACAACCGTTCACCGGAAGTCAGTTTTCTGTCATTGGGTAATTTACCTAATTCTTTTGCTACTAATCCCTGACACATGATTTTTACTGCATCAAAAACTAAAGTACTTTTGATAATATTATATTTTCGATATACATAGCCGGCCGCAGCACAAAGAATACCCATAAGGAAAATCAAACCTTTTTGTGTATTTACTCCTTTTGTAGCTTTAAACATAGCAGCTTCCGCTTCAATACCCAAAGGACGAATAAACGCTAATAACGTATCTAATGCACCCTTATGCATATAGCCCATATACGCAAAATTATACATATAAGAACTTAATGCTACTGAACTTTTTATAAACGTATAAATGTCCATATCATTATGGGCACCACTGTTAAAACGGTCTACCAAACCGGGAGCGGGTGCACAATTAGCCTCTAATAACATAGCTTCCAAAGCCAAACAGCCTATATTTTGTATTGGTTTGGGAATATTCTCCCAAATATTCATTCTGCACCCTCCCTGTTACTTTAATCCAATGTGACCGGTTTAATTCTACGAACTACATCTAAAATGCTACCATCACGAGCTTCTACAACAGCAATTACCTTATCTTCCCATTCCAAATCATCAGGCCGTCCTACTAATGAATATGCTTTTTCCTTCAAAGATTCAATTGTTACATGTGGAATACCGGCCTTATCTAAACAGTCAATAATATCCTGACGCAAAGGATTTACAGCCGTTCCATAATCGGTAACCAATACATCAACTGTATCGCCCGGCGTAGTAACAGTAACTACTTTTTCACAAACAGTCGCCATACGACCGCGTGTTAACGGCGTAACAATAATACAACATTTACTTCCGGCCGCTGTATCCGGATGACCGCCCGGTGCACCGCGTAAAACACCATCTGAACCGGTAATAACATTAACATTAAAATCTGTATCAATTTCCAAAGCAGACAAGACTACATAGTCTAACTTATTCACATAGGCGCCTTGATTTGATGGATTAGCATATTCATCAGTTGTAATTTCAATATGTTTATCAGGATGTTTAGCTAAATGTTCAATTGTCGGTTTATCAAAACACTGAGTATCCAGAATTTTCTTTACCAAGCCTTTATCCTGCAATTGGCACATAGCATTACTGATACCACCCAAAGCAAAACCCATTTGAATATTATTTTTAACCATATGTTCTTCTAAAAACCGGTTTACAGCCAATGAAGGGCCACCTACACCGGTTTGGAATGAAAAACCATCTTTAAAATATGGAGTATTAGCAATAATATCCGCAACGTTACGAGCCATCATCAATTCTCGTGGATCCTGTGTCATTCGTGCTTCAGCCGTCGCTATTTTATCCGGATTACCGACTTCATCAACAGTCACTACATAATCCACATCCATAGCATTAATAGGGGCCGGTAAATTAGGAAACGGCACTAATGTATCCGTAACAACAATAACGTGATTGGCATATTTTGCATCCGGCCCGGCAAAACCGATTACACCACTATTATTTTTACCGCCAATACCGGCTGCATTACCATAATAGTCAGATGCTGAAGCACCGATAAAGGCAATATCAATAGTCACTTCGCCGGCTGCGATAGCTCGCGGACGACCGCCATGACTGCGAATAATAGCCGGTGTTTTTAATTTTCCTTCAGAAATAACTTCTCCGATACGACCTCGAACACCGGATGTTTGAATGCCCGTTACAATCCCTTTTTCAATATAATCGGCAATAATATCATGAGCACTACCTAATGAAGTGGCGGCAATGTTTAAATCTTTGACACCCAATTCTTCAACTAATGTTTTCACGGCCATTGACGCTACATAGTCACCGTTGCGGAATACAGAATGGAATGAAATGGTCATACCATAATGAACACCACACTTTTCACAAGCTTCCCGAAGAGTAGCCACTAATTTATTTTCTCTCGGTTTTTCACCAATTCTACGCTTCGGTCCAACTTTTTGTTCATATTGACCATCTATCTGATTTTTTCCGGAATATACGCGCTTATTATTAACTAAAAGCTCATCCGGAATCTCTCTACCTACTGCATTTTTCATTTATATCACCTCTATAAGTCACCTTTATACACACCGCAAGCTTTTGCTAAAGCAATAATGCGTCTTGCATCTTCAAAAAACGGAATATCTACCATCTTACCGTCAACCGTATAAACGCCAACACCGGAATCCGCTTGTTCATTAAATGATCTTACCAATTTTTCGGCATATGCAATTTCTTTCGGCGTTGGTGCAAATGTTTCATGTACAAAAGCAATTTGACGCGGATTTACTATACTCTTACCATCAAAACCCATTTCTCTGTTTTGTTTTACTTCTGCTTCAAAGCCTTCCATATCATCAATATTAGGATACATAGTATCAAAACACTGAACATTAGCTGCTCGAGCGGCTAATAACATTTGACTGCGTGCCGCCAACATTTCTATACCGCCACGATTAATCTGTACATGCATAGATTTACGGAAATCACCGCCTGAAATAGCACAACCAAACATGCGATCCGATGCCGATACAATCTCATAAGCATTCATAATGCCTTTAGGACTTTCTAAAGCGGCCATTAATAATGTACGTCCTTCTTCTACGCCGAATTCTTTTTCAGCAGCCAATACATGTTCTTCAACCAACTTTACATCAGCTGCACTTTCACATTTAGCAATTCGAATACCGTCAGCACCGCCGGCTACTACAGCACGAATATCCTCTTGCCAATGAGGTGTATCCAAACCATTAATACGAACAATTACTTCCGTATCACCATAATCAACATTCTTTAATGCTTGATATAAAGAAAAACGGGCTGCATCTTTTTGATTTTCCGCTACCGCATCTTCCAAATCTAAAATAATGCTGTCACTGCCATAAATATACGCATCTTTTATTAAGCCAGGTTTCTGCGCATTCATAAACATCATCGTTCTACGCAATCTGAATTTTTCCGGTTTTGGACGATTAATCATTTATAACACCTCCCAAGGAATATTGCTTTCCGATTGACCGCAACTTCTAAATACAGCACACTCAATACGAGCTTTAAGTGTACATTCCAAAGCTCCTTTATCGATAATAACAACCTTTCCCTCTTTTACCTTTAACTTTGCTAATGTTTCTTCAGCCGTTTTTTTTATTTGACGACCATATTGATTCATAACACTACTTTCAACATAAATACTTAATTTACCTGATTGTGGAAATACTTGTACCTGTGCATCACTGGACTCCAATGTTCCGGCTATTGCATTGTTTAAAATATCCATAAACTAACCTCCTACAACCTAAATTGCAATTTATACATAATATAGAGAACTTTTATAAATACATTTAAACACTGTCTCACATTTATGTAAAATTCATTATTTTCTCAATTTTCTACGAAATATTTTCATGGCAAAAAATATATATTTTTTGTAATAAAAGAATTAAAATAGGATTATAAACTATATTTTTTTAAATCTGCATTTTAAAGTAAAGGAGGTATATTTCATGGATGATAAGGATTATGAATTACTAATTTTACTGTCTAAAACAAACAATATAACTCATACGGCTGAGCAATTATATATCTCTCAATCAACTTTATCCAAACGTATACGCAGTATAGAAAAAGAATTATCCACAGAATTACTTATACGTTCTCGCCAAGGTGTTCATTTTACACCGGCCGGCGAAGTTGTGTTAAAACATGCCCAAGCTATTATGGAACATAAAGAGCAAATGACTCGAGATATTGACTCTTTAAAAAACATTGTCAGCGGTACCATAAAAATGGGTGTTTCTGTAAACTTTGCCCATTATAAATTGCCGCAATTTTTAAAAAGCTTTAAAAATCAATATCCGTTGGTGGCTACCCATATTCATACCAATCAAAGTCGTGATTTATACAAACTTCTTTTAAAAAACACTCTGGACGCTGCTATACTACGCGGTGATTTTCAGGACTGGACAGGCAATAAATTGTTTCTCTATCGTGAAAGAATATGCTTAATTTATAATAATGAAATTCAAACTCTATCCGATTTAAATAATTTACCGTATATTACGCGAGAAACTGATACAAATATGGAACACGCCGTTATCCGCTGGTTAAATGAAAATAATTTAAGTCAAAATATTAAATCTGATATTACCGTTGATGGCATTCAAACAGTAGTAAATATGGTAAAAGAAAATTTAGGATGGGCCATTGTTCCCGAGATTTGTCTGGAGAATTTTACCGGAACTGTTAAGCCCCTATTTTTTAATGACGGTATGCCTTTAGAACGTTCGACTTACCTGCTATATCAACCGAATCTCAAAGTGCTACCTCAAATAGATGCATTTATTCAATTTATGACCGACTGGAAGGAGGCCTTTCATGAATAACTTTACAGTTTCTCAAATTTATCCTTCTGATACAAAAGGGATAGAGGCTGTAAAAGCATTACTGGCTAAAGAAGATTTAACTCTGGATAAAAACCTTGATTATATAGCGGCCATATATGATCAAAATAATATTGTTGCTACCGGAAGCTTATTTAAAAATTCTTTACGGTGCTTTGCCGTCGATTCTGACTACCAGGGTCAAAGCCTGTTAAATACCTTACTTTCACATTTAGTAGAAGTTCAATACAATCGAGGTAATACTCATCTTTTTATCTATACAAAACCAAAGTCAGCCAAATACTTTAAAGACTTAGGATTCTATGAAATTTATCAAGATGCGAATCTGGTTTCATTCTTAGAAAATCAACCATTCGGTTTTAAAGAATATCTGGAGTTATTAAATACGGAAAGTATTGAACAAGTTGGTCCTAATTTTGAAAATAAAAAACAAGCAGCTATTGTTTTAAATGCCAATCCCTTTACTTTGGGACATTTGCATTTAATTAAGACTGCTTGTGAATCAAATGATTATGTTCATCTCTTTATCGTCAGTGACGACTCCAGCTTATTTCCTTATACCGTTCGAAAACAACTCATTATGGACGGTACCAAGGATTTAAAAAATGTTATTTATCATGACTGTGGTTCTTATATGATAAGCAGTGCCACTTTTCCGGCTTATTTTCAAAAAGACAATGAAGCCGTAATTCTCAGCCAAGCCATATTGGACGTAAATATTTTTGTAAAAATCGCTAAATATCTAAACATAACGTCACGTTATGTTGGTGAGGAGCCGTTTAGCCAAGTAACAAAACTGTATAATGAAACGATGGCTCAAGAATTAAAAAAAGCCTATATTGAACACCATATAGTTTCCCGTTTTACCAAAGATAACATAATCGTCAGTGCTTCTCATGTTCGTGAAGCTATTAGACAGGATAGTTGGGAATTAGTTAAAAATTTAACTCCTGTATCGACATTCTCATTCCTGCAACGTAAAGAGGCACAACCTATCATACAGAAAATAAAGGAGAGCCAAAATGTCATACACTATTGATTTTAAAACTTTACTGACTCGCTTAAATGAGGGCACACAAGTAGAGCTTAATGACATGATGCGTTGTCGTGAGCATAGGGCTATGTTACAAAACGTTCTATTTGAAAAATATCACGCACCGTTACTTTCATTTACTTTAAATATTCCGGGCCCTATAAAAAACAACAGTCTTTTATCTGATATATTTTATATAGGCATAAAATCCATTAACGCTATATTCAACAATCATCAAATTCATATTTTACAGGAACATTATAGTAATGAAATAACCGGGAATGAATATATCTGTGCCTTTGACGGTAATGCCGATGACGTAAAAAACGAAGCGATTACCTTAGAAAATACACATCCCTTAGGTCGTTTATTTGATATTGATATTATTGATCCGAAAGGACACAAATTATCCCGTCAACAATATCGTTCTTGCCTTATTTGTAATAAACAGGCACAAGATTGTGCACGTAATAGAACACATTCTATCGAAGAAATGCAGTTAGCTATATTAAAACTAATCAAAGAATCTAATTTAATAGTATTTAAATAAGATGCTATTAAACATAAAAAGGGGCTGTAACGAAATTGAGTTTTTTAACTCACATTTCAGTTACAGCTCCCTTTTCAATTAAAACAAGGATATTTCCAAAATCAACAATTCTGAAAATATCCTTGTTTTTTTGTTTTTTAGCGCACTTAAATAAGCCTTTAGCTTTTGGCTTTTAATTACGCAGCAGAATTAGTTTCGAACAACCGTTGACCTAATCGCTTCTTCTGTATTCGGTTATGCAGCTTCAGTAAATTGTATCCAAAAGCTAATAGTAATAAATCTTTTTCTACGTTAACTTTGCCTCGGTGCCTGAACCTGGTGTATTCAAAATCTTCTTTTGTTATGCCAAAAGCACCTTCCACCTGAATAGAACGGTTTACTCGAAGTTGTAAGCCATAGTCACTATCAAATACAGCCTTGTTTTTGGCTAATAATTCGCGGTAATCAGTAGCAATATATATCGTCTTATTCCCCTTAGGAAGTTTTCCGAACTTAAGTTTTTGGCATTCCTTACGTAAGCCACAATAATTGCAGTTTTCACACCGGTATACTCGGTTTTGCTTAATGAAACCGGTCTTACTTTTGTTTCTGCGTATGTATTGGAATCGTAATGTACGGCCTTTGGCACAAGTAAATGTATCGGTCGCCTCATCATATACCATGTTATCCGCTCGACCAATATCTTTCTTATACTTTTTCGTTTTACTCAATTCATATGTACTTGGTTTAATACAAGTTTTGTAATCATGAGCCCATAACCATGCCAGATTTTCGTTGCTGTCATAACCGGCATCAGCTACCACATATTGAAAGTGTTGTTTGTATTGTCCTTCTAATTGTTGCATAAATGGAATTAAGGTGTTCGTATCTGTAGGATTTGGAAATACGCCAACGCCCATAATATATTCACTATGAACAGCTAGTTGAACATTGTAGGCCGGTTTTAATTGGCCGTTTAACATATGATCTTCTTTTAGTCGCATAAACGTAGCATCATGATCAGTTTTAGAGTAACTGTTGCGAGAGCCTAGAATAGCTAACTTTTCATCATATTCATTTCGCTTGCCACGCAAGGCTAAACAGGATTCAAAAGCTCTTTGCAATGGATGTTTTCGTTTACCGGTACCGTGTACAAACTCAATTTGCTTTTCGCGTATGGATTGCTCCAGCAAAACCAATAGTTCATCTTCAGTCATATCTGAGACGTCTATGTCCAAAAGATTTTGTATTTCATATTGAAGAACTAACAATTTATCCGGTAACTTAGCATAGTGCTTAAGAATTGCCTTTTTCCACACAAAGGTGTATTTATTTGCATAGGCTTCCCATTTAGTTCCGTCGATGAATACTTCAGAAAAATCTAAGCTGTCAAATTCACTTAATGCTTGAATAAATTGAGATAACAAATCTCTAAGTACATCAACAGTTAAGCGTTGAAAGAATCGATGAAATACCATATGAGACGGAGTCGGATAGCCCTGTAAGAGCCACATGTAATGGATATTTTTAGTGCATTGCTCAGCAATTTTGCGAACAGATACAATGCCTTCGGTCATAGCTAACACATAGACTTTAAACAAAAGATGGGGAGGTACTAAAGATTTTCTTCCTTTTGAAGAATATAAATGCTGCAACCTTGTATAGTCCAGTTCCTCCAATACAGCATCCAGTAATCTCACCGGTTCTTTTGGTCCGATCTGAAAGCCATAATCCAATGATAAAACTACTTGGCGAAAGCCAGAAAGTTTAGTATAATTGCCTTGTTGGATATGGTTTCTGTTCATAAATTAATTATACCAACAAAGAAGGCCCTTCGGGGCCTTTTTTCTTATACAAATATAGCAAGAATGCGGCTTGAAGACACTTTCGTATCTTCAAACCGCATTCTTGTTTTTAGGGGTGTATTTCGTTACAGCCCCTTTTTATTTGGTGCGCCTAGGCGGAATCGAACCACCGACACGCAGTTTAGGAAACTGCTGCTCTATCCTACTGAGCTATAGACGCATGTATGTATTAAATTAAAACACTTTACAAACTATATTATAAACGGAATGTTCACATCTCGCAATATACCTATATTCTTAAGCACTTATCCACGAGTTATCCCCAGTTTATACACAGAGTTATACACTTTTTCGTTCACTTATGCACCAAATTTTTAGACTTACTCACAAGCTATACACAACATATCCACAGATTTATGTGTATAATCTGTGGATATGTTCGTCAGTATGTACTATTTTTAGTTTATAACCGGTGTATAACTTTTAATTTGTTCGCTCAAAAATGACATGTTCTGCCAATTTTTACTAACAATACAGGTCTTCCATTACTTATTCAGGGAACTTAAATTCGCCGTCGATTTCAACCGGGCGGCTCCAATCAACTTGAACGTCAGTGCGTTCCCACATAACGGTTAACGCTAATTTTAAATTTTCCAAAGATTCAGAAGGATCTAACGTAACTGTTTCATACACGTCGAGGCTTAACGCTTTTTCAATAGTTTGCGGTGTATGTAAATAATCCCAAACCTTTTTTTGCCAAGTTTCATCAGGCAATACTACTGTCATTTCCTTATTGTCTTTATTAAAGGCAATATATCCCTTTTCATCCACCCCATAATGAATGGCATAATATGCTACGTTACTCATCGTATTAGCTCCTTTTCACTGTTATTGGCAATGTCTACTTACTTATTTAATCATACATTACATCATCTACGCAATATGCTTTGATTTAATTTTATCGTATTAATTACAATATTACCAATAAATTTTCACTAATTTTGATAATTCCCTTTATTTTTCTTCCGCTTTAAAATAAACAGCATACATAACGGGCAGCACAATTAAAGTCAAAATCGTAGCCACAAAGAGACCACCGCTGAAAGCTATGGCCATCGGTGACCAAAAGGCACTTCGCATGAGCGGTACCATGCCTAAAATAGCAGCCAAAGCAGTGAGCATAATCGGTCGGAAACGCAAGATAGTGGAGCTTACAATGGCTTCATAGGTCGTTTGTCCTTCTTTGCGATGTAACTCAATCTGGTCAATTAAAATGATAGAGTTTCGGATAATCATACCGCTTAAGGAGATAACCCCCAAGACTACCATGAAGCCCATCGGCGTATTGGTTAAAAGCATAGTCAAAACAACCCCGATGAGTCCCAGCGGTGCCGTTAACATGGCCATAATCATGAGGGAGATTTTCTTGAGCTGGAACATGAGAATTACCATAATGAGACAAATCATAATCGGCATCGGCCCTTTTAAGTTATTAAGAGCAATGTTACTTTGTTCGGCGGATCCGTCAACCTCAATGGTATAGCCGGCCGGTAAGTCCGCTCTCATGGTATCCAGTTTTTCATTAATTTCATTAGCTAACGAATCGGCCATTACATTAGGCGGTACATTGCCATGGACTGTAATGGTCGGCGCCATGTTACGGTGCCATATGATACCGTCTTCATTGCCCAAAGAAATCGTCGCAATCTGACTCAACGGTACATAGGCGCCGGAACCGGTCTGAATCGGAATATTTTGCAAAACACTCATATTATGATCTTCATTACCGCTGAGTTTAAATTTCATCGGTATCGTCTGATTGCCTACATAATATTGTCCCACCGTAATACCGGATATTTTACTTTGTAAATCTGTCGCTACCGTATAACTATCAACGCCCATCAAACGCGCTTTAGACGGGTCGATATGCACTTCAATATTCGGTGTATTATCCGGCCAATCTTCGGCAATATCTGTAATTTCAGGATATTCTTTGAAAACAGCCTTCACATCGGTGGCAATTTCTTTAACTTTATCCATATCAGGACCGGATACACGGAACATAATCGGATATTTTGAAGGCGGACCGGTTTGAATGAAATCCATGTTGATTAAAGCCGATGGGAATTCGTCCTTCAATTTTTCATTTAATTCATTGTACAAACTGTTTCTGTCTTCCAAAGAATTAGCTACAATCACATACTGCATGTAGTTGTTACGCTGTACTTCCGGTTCCAAGGTGAGCACAAAACGGGGCGCTCCTTCACCGATATAAGAGGAATAATGCTCAATGCGCTTATCGCCACTGAGGAGATTATCCAATTGCTCCGCCTGTTCCTTCGTATACTGTAAGGAAGAACTTTGAGGAAACTGAATGGCTACCATGATTTCCGGTCTTGTAGAGGCCGGGAAAAATTCTACTTTAATAAGCGGCACGCTGACCAAAGAAATGAAGAATAACACTAAGGTAGTGATAAGGACCGTACGGCGATGACCGAGAGCCCAGTGGAGGAATTTTTCAAAACGAGCTAAAAAGGCTTTTTGTATCCGCATAGCTCTTGTTTCCTCATGACCCGGTTTGATACGAATTAATTTACTGCCCAATACAGGACTTACCAGCACCGAAGCAAACCATGATAACAAAAGTGCCATGGCGACAACAATAAATAAAGCATGGGTAAATTCGGCAACCGATCCTTCCGATAAAAAGATTGGCAAGAAGCCGCAGCAGGTAATCAAGGTACCGCTCAGCATCGGAAAGGCCGTCGATTTATAGGCAAAGGTAGCCGCATCATGCGTATTGAGCCCTTCTTCCATTTTGAGGGTCATCATTTCCACGACGATAATCGCATCATCCACCAATAGGCCTAAGGAGATGATTAAGGCACCGAGACTTACTTTATGCAGTTCGAGGCCATCCGCATACATCCCCACAAAGGTACTGGCCACAACGACCGGAATCGTAAGAGCTACCACAATCCCACTGCGTACACCAAGGGATATAAAGCTGACGATTAATACGATGACAATGGCTTCAAATAAAGAACGGGTAAATTCACTGATGGAATCATCCACCACTTTCGGTTGGTTGGATACCTGACTGACATCGAGTCCGGCCGGCAAGGCATCCTTATAGGACGCCATTTTAGCATCTAATGCCTTACCGAATTCAATATTATTGGCTCCCGGATCCATGGAAACGGCAATGCCTATGGCCGGTTTACCATTATAGTAGAACAGCGGACTTTGCGGTGATTCGTAGTCCATACGAACCGTGGCAATATCCCCTAAACGCAAGGTCTGTCCATTCACTTGGAGCGGCATTTCGCGAACGGAATCAACACTGTCAAAAAGACCGTTCACACGCAAATAGACATTATTCGTATCTGTATCAATCATACCGGCCGGCGCCATAGAGCTTTGCTGTTTTAAGGCATTCAAAATCGTCTGGGCACTTATCTGATAGGCCGACAATTTATCCTTATTCATTTCCACATAAAGAGTCTGTTCTTGCACACCTTTTAAATCTATACGTTTTACATTCGGTACACTGAGTAAAACGCGCTTAATATCTTCCGCATAAGCTCTTTTTTCTTCATAGGAATAGTCATCGCCGGTAAGAGCGTAAATTGTACCGTACACGTCGTCAAAACGATCATTAATAACAGGTCCCTGCACGCCGGATGGCAAGCTTGACCATTCATCATCAATCATGTGACGTACTTCCGTCCAAGCGGCCCGTACGTCGTCGCTTTTGACTGATTCTTTGAGGTTAATATAAATAACCGTTTTACCGCCATCCGTAAAACTCTTTGTATAATCAAGACCAGGTAAGTCGCGAATTTTTTCTTCCAGTTTATCCGTAACCTGTTCCGACATTTGCTGCGGTGACGCACCCGGCCAAGTGGCGGCTACAACCATGGTGCGAATCGTAAAATTCGGATCTTCCATACGACCGATTTTCATAAAGGAAAAACTGCCGATGGCAAAGAGCATGGCCATAAAGAAGTAAATGATAGACTTGTGTCTGAGGGCCCAATCAGCTAAGTTAAACTGCTTCATATGCGTACCTTAGCCCCTTCTTCCAATTTATCCGTACCGGCCGTTACAATGCGGTCACCGGCCTTCAAACCGGATACTACCATGACTTGATTATTACCTAAACTGCCTAAAGTAACATTTCGTAAATGCACCGTATTATCAGTGACTACATAGACTTGTCCCTGACTGTTTGGTGTCGGTTGACGCGTGCCTACTAAAGCCGTTAACGGAATCATTAATCCATTGCTATTTAATTGATTGAATACTACATTAGCAGTCATACCAAGCTGTAATTGAGCTGGCGGATTTGGTAAAGAAATTTTAACCGTATAGGTACGCGCCGTCGCATCCGGCACCGGAGAAATTTCACGTACTACACCGGCCGTTGTCACATTTGGTAAAGCCCAATAGGTTACGCTGGCCGGCGAACCAACGGCTACGGACGCCATCATTTGTTCCGGCAAGGCAATAACCGCTTCCGGTTCATTGCCGACCGCAATAGTACCTACAGTCTGACCGGCCGCTACGACCTGCCCCACTTCAATGGAGGCAGCCGTAATAATACCGTCAGCCGGTGCTGTTAATTGCGTGTAGTTTTGCTGATTGGCACTGGTCTGCACATTAGCCTGCGCCTGTGCCAATTGAGCGGCCGCTACTTTATAGGAGTTTTCCATCTGGTCTAATTGCAATTGACTGATTGCTTCTTCCGCATAGAGTTGGCGATAACGCTGTACATTGGTAGCTGCCAAATCATACTGTGACTGAGCCGCTGCCAAAGCACCCTCGGCATTTTGCAACTGACTGCTCGTATCGCCTTGGTCTAATATGGCCAGTACTTGACCGGCTCCGACGCGATCACCGATATTAAAATTCTTTTGAATGACACGTCCGCCGATTTGGAAGGACAACACCGTTTCATTGCGGTTTTTAATGGTACCGGCCAAACTGTTTTCACCGGCTCCGCTCCCTTGCCCAACGACCTGCGTTTTAACCAACGGTGCTTTATCGCTCGTTTCGTCCGATGAGCCACACCCACTCACCAAGAGTAACAAACCTGTCAATAATGCTGTAATTATCGTGTATCGGCGCCAACTTCTCAGCCCGCTCATATGAATCTCCTCCTTATTTATTACCGGTAATATATATGTTAATTGTAAGAGTTATTCCCAATACTGTCAATTATTTTCAATATACTATGTACCTTATACTATCCGCCTTTAATTGGTGTTACAGTAATGCCAATAAGGTTTTATTTCCATATACTATGACTGTCAATAGGCCGATTTTGGCTTCATACCGGTTAGCGTATTCAATTCTTCATCAGATATAGCAATCGGTCCATTCATTAAAAGTTTAAGTGTTTCCAAGGTGTCCTTAATTTTTTCAGCCGGCACATTACTGAGAACCGATTTAAAATAAGCTTCTTCACGCTTATGCAAATCATTATGCACCAATGCCACAGCCGTTCCCAGTTCCGTATTACGCAATAATACAGCTTTTAAATCTTCTTTGTTGTGAAAACGAATGAGCAAATTGTTGGCCGCCAAACGTTTTACATACCGTGATAACAGCCCCTGTGAAAAGGGCATAGCCTTCAAAATTTCCTGATAGGTCCCCGTTTTATCCGGTTTAGCTTCCAAATAACTTAAGATTTGCATCTCCGAATGATTAAACTTTTTATTCATCAGCTTGTTTGCCGATTCACAAGGCACTGTATCAATATACGTTTCAATAGCCTCTTTTAGAAGACGTTTACGAACTTCCTGCACATATACAGCAAACAATGAAGCCGTAGTCACTAATTCTTTGTACGTATTTTCCATTGGTATTTACAACTCCGTATTTTTGTAGTTTTATACAGATGTTTAACACATCTCATAATAATCGTCTTTTAACTAAAAAAATCCTCATAGCTTTGGTCTTCGCCTACACTATGAGGATAGTTCTTATTCGTCGGCAGCTACTGTTTCCTCAATCGGCTCATGAACCACCATGATTTTATCGATGCGGACATTATCCATATCGACAATTTCAAAGGTATATGTTTCCCACACGTAGCGGTCCAGCTCTTTAGGAATGCGACCGAATAAATATGTCAAAAAGCCGCCCACCGTTTTATATAAATCTTTTTCTTCACCCGGTAATTCTTTGTTAATACCGAAATATTCTTTAAATTCATCAATGCTGAGTAGGCCGTCAACAAGCCAAGTTGTTTCCGTGCGCTGAATAATACGATTTTCTTCTTCTTTCAGCTCATCTTCGCTGGCCGGCATCAAACCAACCAATTTCTCCATGATGTCATGAAGTGTTACAAGCCCGCTGAAACCGCCGTATTCGTCGAGTACTACGGTTTCATGAATACCTTCCGAACGGAAAACTTCAAGAAGCTTCATAAGACTGATGGATTCCGGTACCATAACCGGCTGCTTGGTGCATTCTGCCACCAATTGTTTTAACGTCTTTTCCCCGCCTGCTTTCATATGCTCGGCGAACACATCAGCCACAATAACGAGACCTTCCAATTCATCCAAGGAATCGCGCCCTACGGGCAAACGATAATGTGTGGAGTTGCAAAGACGTTCTTTGATTTCTTCCTCCGGACTATTCAAATCAAGCCACTTAAGCTGTGTACGCGGTGTCATAACATCACCGGCATTTAAATCGGCCAAGCGGAATACATTATCTACAAGAATCGGTTCTTCTTTTTCAAAAGCCCCCAACTCAACACCTTGGGTTAACATTTTGTTGATTTCAAGTTCTGTAACCGGCGCTTCTTCTTTCTCTTTAACACCCAAGAGTTTTAATAAAAAGCTGGTGGATGAACTAAGCAAGGCTACCAGCGGCTTTGCTATAACCGAGAACGAATGCATCGGTACGGCCATAATAATGGCAATTCGTTCCGGTGCGTTCAACGCGATACGCTTCGGTACCAATTCACCCACAACGAGGGATAAATAGGTCGTCAACGATACGATAACAATAGGGCTTACCGAATCGGCATAGGGTGCCAAAACCGGTATATGTTCTTTAATAGCTTCTGCCATAGGCGTCGATAATGCGGCGCCGGAATACAAACCGGTTACGATACCGATTAAAGTAATACCGATTTGTATGGTAGAAAACATCTGATTCGGGTCTTCCGATAATTGAATCGCCCGCTGTGCCCCCGTACTGCCTTTTTCGGCACTATCTTCCAATAAACCCTTACGGGCATTGACTATGGCTAATTCTGTCATGGAGAAAATACCATTTGCTATAATGAGCAAGAAAATTATGAGTATCTCCAGACCCACGTCACCATCCACTAATGAATCACTCTCCTCTTACTTACAGTGGATACTTATATTCTGTCAGGCTACTTTAGCCTGTACTTACCGTATAGTATATCAAAAATTGAATATTTTCGCTATATTGAGTCTTATTGCCTCTATTTGTAAAACATAGACCGGCATAATGCAAAAACGCCCTGTCGCTGCGTATGGCGACAGGGCGTTTTCATAGAATATATCGAAGGGTTAAGCTTCTATTGCTTGGCATTTATGCCTAAAATGCCAAGCCTCTATCAGATAAACGTTTTAACTTTATAAAACGGGAACCCAAAGGCTGAGTTACAGCCTGAATCATTTATACTTAAATCAGTTTATATTGACCTAAATTATTTATTTAAAATCGCTTTCACATCGTTAACGATTAATTCAGGGGATAAGTGGTAACGAGCCACCAATTCATCCATAGGAACACGGTCATTAACTTCTTTTTTCATACCGATGTTCAATACTTTCATATCGGATAAACCGTAGAAGCGGGACACTTTTTCACCAAAACCACCGTCCAATACGCCATCTTCCAAAGTAACTACGAGGTTGTGGTCTGCTTTTAAGCTTTCCAAAGTGTCAGCATCGACTTCAGAGGATAAACGCGGATTTACAACGGTTGCCTCAATGCCTAATTCAGCTTTTAAAGCGTCTTTAGTGCGTAAAGCAAGGTCATAGAAGGCACCTAAGCCCAAGAGAGCTACCGTATTACCTTTGACAGTTACTTGGTTGCTCAAATCACCGTTGAAGGCATTGCCGCTTTCAAATGTCTGTACTTTACCGCCCGGTACACGAATCATTACCGGGAAGTCAGTCTGTTCCAAGGATCAATCGAGCATAGCCAACAATTCTGCTTTAGTAGCCGGGGATAATACGCGAAGGTTTGGAATGGTGCTCATCATAGCCAAATCAAAAGCACTGGAATGAGTAGCATCCATTGGCGAAATACCGCCGCCCAACGGGAAGGATAAAATAGTAACGGCATTGTTATTCAAAGCCATATCCTGCATCAATTGGTCATAGGTACGTTGTAAGAAGGTAGCCGCATCAAGGATAACCGGTTTACCGCCGTTTTTGGCAATACCCGCAGCCATAGCCACCATATGTTCTTCCGCAATCCCTACGTCAATAAATTGTTTGCCCGCTTCGGCACGACGCTGTGGATTAAAGCCCGGAATGCCCGGTACACCGGCTGTCAAACCGACTACGGTAGGATCTTGTTTCATTTTTTCAAGCAAGTGAGTTGCGATGATGTCATCAAAATGTTCTTCTTTCATGTACGCATCCACATCAAAATGTTTACCCATAATGTAGTGGTACGATTCTTTATCCGCTTCTGCTTCCGGTAACCCTTTACCTTTAACAGTTACCATGTGAATTACGATTGGATGATCGATGTCTTTAACAGCTTTGAACGTTTCAATCAAGGACTCCAAATCATGACCGTCTTCTACGAATACATAGTCAAGACCTAATGTTTTGAAGAAGTTGTTTTCCGCTTTACCTTTGCTGTCGCGCAATGCTTTGAAGTGAGCGTAGAAACCGCCTTCGTTCGGAGCGATGGACATATCGTTATCATTGAACAACACGATGAAGTTGCTGCCCAATGTAGCACTTACATTAAGACCTTCCAAAGCTTCACCGCCGGACATGGAACCGTCACCGATAATGGCAATGACATTACCGTCTTCACCTTTAAGGTCACGTGCTTTAGCCATACCGGAAGCCAAACTTACGGACGTGGAAGTATGACCTACGGTAAAGAAGTCATGGTCACTTTCGTTCGGATTGGTATAACCGGAATATTTGCTGTAAGATGCAGGGTCGGTAAAACCTTCCTTACGACCGGTCAACATTTTGTGAATGTAGGACTGGTGGGATACGTCGAATACAAATTTATCTTTTGGCGAATCAAACACGTAATGAAGCGCCAAGGTTGCTTCTACAAAACCAAGGTTCGGCGCCATATGACCACCCGTTTCGTTTACGCGATGAATCAGTACTTCGCAAATTTCCTGAGCCAATTGTTTTAATTCTTCAATACTCATGCCTTTAATATCTTGAGGGCTGTTTACTTTACTTAATAAATTCATACTATCTTCCTTTCTAAACACCATATATATAATCCGTATATCATACATTGTTATCCAACTTAGGATTTGCAAAACTATTATGAATACGACTTACTAACGATTTGTTTTAAACAAAAAAAGTTCTGTAATCTTCACTGTGACTCACATTTCGTAGTCATCAGCGGTGATTACAGAACTCATTATAGAACTTGAAGTCGACTTCAAGTCAAGCATTAAATTTAAATTTTTCTATTTAATTTTAAAATTTCGTTCAACGAATGATGCATATATCCCTTAGAAACCGCTCTAATATCAGTTTTTATGACCATATCGATGGTTTTAAAATTTTTTAGAAATATCAAGAAATTAAGAACTTTGCGGATTATTTTTCGTAATCTCGATCCAAATTAACTTCTTTTAACGGAATAACATGAGTTTTATATTTGCTCTTATACGCCGCATATACCAACAAGAATACCGGAATACCGATATAGGCTACGCTGGCACCGTACCAGTCAATCGTTTCACCGGTGAACGCTGTATAGTTCTGACCGGCAATGATGATAAGACATAAAACGGTAGCAAAAATAGGACCGAATGGATAGAACAAGGCTTTAAACGGAATGGCATCCAAGCTTTTACCCTGTGCATGGAATGCACGACGGAAGCGATAATGAGCAATGGCAATCCCGAGCCATGCAATAAAACCACTCATACCACTGATATTGATTAACCAGTTGTACGCAGTACCTTCACCGATTAAGGAAGTTAAGAATGCAAATACACCGAAAGCTGCCGTTGCTAATAAAGCAGGTACCGGTACACCACGGGAATTCAATTTAGTAAATACCTTAGGTGCATCCCCTTCTTTAGCCATGGCATATAGCATGCGGGTAGATGCATAAAGACCGGAGTTACCGGCAGACAATACGGCCGTTAAAATAATAGCATTGATGAAGCTGGCCGCAAAGGCAAAACCGAAACGATCGAGTACCAAGGTAAATGGGCTGATAGCGACATTTTCAACACTGGAATTCAATAAATTCGGATCATCGTAAGGAATCAAGAAACCGATGACTACGAAAGCACCGATATAGAATAATAAAATACGCCAAAAAATGGAGTGAATTGCTTTAGGAATATTTTTTTCCGGATCTTCCGATTCACCGGCAGCTACCCCGATTAATTCCGTACCTTGGAAGGAAAAGCCCGCTACCATGAAGATGGCCATAATAGATGCAAAACCGCCTACAAACGGTGCTTCACCGCGTGTCCAGTTTTCAAAGCCCGGCGATGTACCGCCAATGCCCAAGATAAGCATGGTACCTACAAATAAGAATACGAAAACAGTAATAACCTTCATACTGGAGAAGAAATATTCACTTTCCCCGAAGGAACGGGTCGATAAATAGTTCATCAAGAATAAAGCCGCCAAGAACAAGGCCGACCATACGATGGCCGGAATGTCCGGGAACCAGTATTTCATGATTAAAGCACCGGCAACAAGTTCCGCCGCCAAGGTAATCGTCCAGTTAAACCAGTAATTCCACCCTAAAGCAAAGCCGAAAGCCGGATCTACATAACGGGATGCATACGTACCGAACGAACCCGGTACCGGTAAATAGGTAGCCATTTCACCTAAACTGGTCATCAAGAAATAAACCATAATACCGATAAAACCATAGGCTACCAAAGCGCCGCCCGGGCCGGCGGTGCTAACTACTTCACCGCCTGCTACGAAGAGGCCCGTACCAATGGAGCCGCCCAAGGCAATCATATTCATGTGGCGCGATTTCAGACTTCTTTTTAATTTAGTATTCGCTGCATCACTCATACACTATCCTCCCACCCTACAAGTCTAAATTACGAACTAATTTAGCATTATCTTCAATAAATTTGCGACGCGGTTCTACTTTATCCCCCATGAGTACACTAAAAATCTTACCGGCCTCAATGGAATCTTCCAAACTTACCTGCAAAATAGTACGATTTTCCGGATTCATGGTTGTTTCCCAAAGCTGTTCCGGATTCATTTCACCTAAACCTTTGTAACGCTGAATCGTAATATTGTCACGACCGATTTCATCTAGCTTAGCGGCCATTTCAGCATCACTGTATACATACCAATGACCTTTGCCTTTTTTGATTTGATACAATGGCGGCTGCGCAATATATACACGTCCTTCTTCGATGAGCGGTTTCATATAACGATAGAAGAAGGTCAATAAAAGCGTACGAATATGGGCGCCGTCAACGTCCGCATCGGTCATGATAATAATTTTGTGATAACGACTCTTATCGAGATCAAAATCCTCCCCAATACCGGTCCCAAAGGCCGTAATCATGGAGCGAATTTCATTATTAGCTAGAATTTTATCTAAACGAGCTTTTTCTACGTTCAAAATCTTACCGCGCAACGGCAAAATTGCCTGGTAACGACGGTCACGGCCCTGTTTGGCACTACCGCCCGCAGAATCACCTTCGACGAGATAAATTTCGGTCATAAGCGGATCTTTTTCAGAGCAGTCTGCCAATTTACCCGGTAAAGAACTTACTTCCAAAGCATTTTTACGACGGGTCAATTCACGAGCTTTACGAGCTGCTTCGCGAGCACGGGTGGCGCTGGTTGCTTTTTCAATAATACGTTTAGCTTCCGCCGGATGTTCTTCAAGGAATGTTTTAAGACCTTCCGACACAACCGTATCGGTAATGCCTTTGACTTCACTGTTGCCCAGTTTTGCCTTTGTCTGACCTTCAAACTGAGGGTCTAACACTTTTACACTGATAACGGCAGCCAAACCTTCACGCACGTCTTCACCGGACAAATTGCTTTCATTGTCCTTAATGAGACCGGATTTACGACCGTAATCATTTAAAGTACGAGTCAAGGCACTGCGGAAACCGCTCAAATGGGTACCGCCGTCAATGGTATTAATGTTATTAACGAAAGAAAATAAAGTTTCGCTGTAGCTGTCATTGTATTGGAACGCTACGTCAACCACTACATCGTCACGCGTGTTTTCCACATCAATAACAGTAGGATTAACCAAGTTTTTGCCTTCATTTAAAAATTCAACAAAGGATGTAATACCGCCTTCGTACATGAAGCTTTCTACTAAATTTTCTTCCGGACGTTTATCCGTAAGGGTAATGCGCAGACCTTTATTCAAGAAAGCCAATTCCTGTAAACGAGTACGCAATACGCCGAAATCAAATACGGTAGTTTCAAAAATCTCTGCATCCGGTTTAAAAGTAACGGTTGTGCCGGTATCTTTAGCTTCACCGATGACTTTTAACGGACTTTGCAAATGACCGCGCGCAAAAGTAATTTCCTGTTCTTTGCCTTCCTGACGAACTTTAACAACCGTCCATTCACTCAAAGCATTAACTACGGAAATACCTACGCCATGAAGACCGCCAGATACTTTGTAACCGCCGCCGCCGAATTTACCGCCGGCATGCAATTTGGTTAAAACCAATTCAACCGCCGGAACGCCTGTTTCATGCATACCTGTCGGAATACCGCGGCCGTCATCGGTAACGGTAACGCTGTTATCTTCATTAATGCTGACTTCAATATGAGTACAATAGCCGGCTAAGGCTTCGTCCACACTGTTATCAACAACTTCATATACTAAATGGTGCAACCCTTTAGATGATGTACTCCCTATGTACATCCCCGGGCGGCGTCGTACCGCTTCCAGGCCTTCTAAGACCTGTATATTATCGGCACTATAATTCTGTTCTGCCATTCCATATCCTCCCTAATTTCAGTAATAAACCATATCTATGGGGATTTAGCTTTATAAAACAATTATCCTTAATTATACTCTATTTTTATCGTTTTGTGTATAAGCTTACCGGAATACCGGTAGCGGCACGCTGTAAACGGCGGCCTACGCCGGTAATAGACATACTTAAGCCATAAACCGCATCCACTGTAACCAAGTAGCATTCAATCGGTTCATCCGGAAAAACTTGGATTACATCCTTGTTCTGCCATTGCTTATTGCGACGGCGCCGCCCTTTTAAAAGCGGAATATCCTGTACCACCGCCACGATATCTTCAATAGACACGCTATACGTATCCGATAAATGAACGAACATACATCTTACCATCACTTTCTCTATATTTCAATTGCTTTGCGGTTTATGAGACTTTACAGCCTCCTTGTATTGAGCCCGCATTTTTAAAACCGAATTGCGTACAAACTCCGGTTTTAGCTGTTCTGCTTTTTTGTGCGTAATCAGCATTAACAGCATATATATATCATAATTCTCGTTGGATTCTTCTTTGACGACTCGATTTCTGAAAAAATACACGCATTCACGATGAGCCAACTGATAATCGGACATAGTGCACTGTGGTACATGTTGACGCATTTCATCATATACGGCAAAGGGTTCTTGCATCAATCGATCTTTAATACCATTAATATGCTGACGATATAAAAAAGCCTCATGTTCCTGCGTTTTTATAGTACAGGATGAGCAAAGAGTCTCACCAGGACCAATAAGTTTTTCACAGCATTCACAATTATGATAACCATGGTCCTTTAGATAGACTGTCTTCTTATATTGCTTTATCTGCACATCTTTCAACTGCCGGCGCAATTCTTCGCTTTTTATATTCGCCACCGATGAGTCTATTTGAGCCATCACATCAATGGGAATAGGAATCGCTTTAAAATTAATGAGCACCCGCTCATAGGAATCCGTGTGTTTTGCTGTGCCCATATAGGCCGATGTATCACCCTTGGTTAATCCTTGACCATGGGACGATGTAACCGACACTGCATCGACGGGCTGAATTGCTTTCAAATAGCTTTGCCGATACATGGTGCATTCTAACTCTGTAATAAGCTCCGAGCCGTAAAAGTCATTAATCTTTTTCAATAATTGACGTTTCATCATCTGAAGTTGCTGCAAACAGGGGGATGTCATGGCCGCCACTTTAATAATAGGCGGCTTAATTTCAAGCACTTTAGTCTGTTTGCCCAGCACCGCCCCCACAACTTTAGGCCAATGATGATACAGGCGCATGACGGCGAATTGTTTGAATACGTTGAACGATTTATATTTACTGTTCAAATGCGTATCATATTGCCGCACATGGGCATCCGGCTTATAGCCGATGGGTCCGGCCGGCCGATTGGAGGCCAACAGACCTTCAATATAGCGGACTGTTACATCGTCCCCCGCAGCGGCCTCAGTCTTTGCCTCGGAGACTGCCGGTTGTATGCCGTTTTTCGACTCAAACGTTTCGCTCATCATGATCACCGCCTTTCACAATTAATGAGTTCCACATCACTCAATTGTTTCACATCTTCCAAATCGGTCGTGGTTATAAACGTTTGGATTTTTTTATGGATAAAATTCAACAGATTTTGCCGCCGCTCCTTATCCAATTCACTGAGCACGTCATCCAATAGCAATATAGGATACTCGCCCACTTCCGATTTGATATATTCCAATTCACTTAATTTAAGCGATAAAATAGCCGTTCGTTGCTGACCTTGCGAGCCAAATCGTTTCAAATCCATAGGACCGGAAAAGAAGCCTAAATCATCACGATGAGGACCAAAAGAGGTACTCATGCGATGCCGATCCACCGGTAAATTAGCCTGCAATTGCTCATAAAACGCTTGCGGTTCGGTTAAAAATCCATTTGAAATTTGATGTTGCTCATAGGTAAGCTTTAAATTTTCTTTGCCCCCTGTGAGTTTACGATTCATCAAATCCAGCAAAAGATTAATTTTACGCAAACTGTCGAGTCGTTTTTTTATAATAAATGACCCGGTCTCCGCCAACTGTGTATCCCATTCGGCTAAAGAAATATCTCGCTTGCCGTAAGAATCTTTTAATACTTTATTACGTTGCTGCAAAATCTTATTATACAAGCGCAGTTGCTGATAATATAACGCACTTGTCTGCGATATTTCAATATCTAAAAAGCGACGCCTTAAAGAGGGACTGCCTTTTATGAGCTGTAAATCTTCAGGACTGAAAAGAACGGTATTCAAGGTGCCTACTAATTCTTTTTGTAAAATTCGGTTACCGTTGAGACGAATATCTTTCTTTTCCTTGCCACTGAGCTTCAAATTGATTTTGTGTTTCGTATCACGCTTCGTAAATTCCACAATAATCCCCGCTTCGGTAGCACCAAATTGCAGTAAATCCTGTGTATCATTGGTACGAAAACTGCGGCCGATGGTGCTGACATACAAGGCTTCTAAGAGATTACTCTTGCCTACACCATTGAGTCCGTGAAGAACGATGATATGGGGCGGAAAGGTCCAATTGGCATGCTCGTAATTTCTGAAATTAACGAGTTCCAAGGAGTGAATGTTCACTCGCCGGCCTCCTCTTTAACAACGACCAAGGTACCGATACCTTGAATTTCAACTAAGTCATCAGGGTATATTTTCTTACGTTTTTCATGGCAAACTTCGCCATTTACTTTGATTTTCTCATCATCAAGCAAAAATTTAATTTGACCGCCCGTGCCAATAATTTGTTCCAATTTTAATAATTGATCCAATTTAATGTAAGGCGTGTAAATTTCTACTTGAATCGGTTCTGTTTTACTCATAATTGCCTCCTCACAAAACGTGATGTTAACTCTGCAACTATATATTATTAATATAAGCTTATAGCTCAGTCTATTCTTAGTTCGTGCGAACCGGCGTTACTACATAGGTATAATTTGGATTATCATCCTGGCGAATAACAACGGGACCGTTCTGTTTTAAGTATAAATGAATTCTGTCGCCGCTGCTGTGACGCAAAATATCGCCAATATAACGACCGTTAAAGGAAATAGTAAACGGCGTACCTTTAAATTCGCAAAGTACTTCTTCTTTAGCCATGCCGATTTCAGCATTTTGCGTAGATAAAGTAACTTCTTTTTCATCCCAATCATAGCGAATAACATTGTAGCTCGCATCCTTAGCCAATAAGGAAACACGATCTACGGCACCGGCAAAATCGCGACTGTTTAAAATCGCACTGGAATCGAATTGCGATGGGATTACTTTTTCATAATCAGGATACTGACCTTCAATCAAACGAGAGAATAAGTAAATAGTATCAAATAAGAATACTACATTCGTACGATTCCAAATGATGCGAACTACGGTTGGCTGATCCGTTGGTAATAAACGGGATACTTCAGCCAATGTTTTGGTTGGAATCAAAATACGCATAGCCGCCGGCATAGGTGCATCTAAGTTGATTTTCTTAACGGCCATACGGTGAGTATCTGTAGCTACCATAGTTAAATTGGTGCTTTCACCTTCCAATAAAGCACCGGTAAAAATCGGACGATCATCATCATTGGCAGCTGCGTAATTAGTTAAATCAATCATTTGTTTAAATTGTTCGCCGTCTACATCAATGTGATTTTCATCGTGAATCTGTTCAACTAAGTTGAAATCATCCGGATCCATGGTAATAAGATTGAATTGAGAACTTTCAGAACTTAATAATAATTGTTTAGTTTCTGCATTAGATTCTAAAGTAATGGTATCGGTTGGTGTTTTACGAACCCATTCTTGGAAATAACGCGTGCTGAGAACGATAGTACCTTCTTCGATAATATTAGCATCAATAGTAATGCGGATACCGATTTCATAATCATTGGCCTGCATTTCTACTTTACCGTTTTTAGTTGTTATATATATAGCACCGGGTAAATTAGAACTTGTTTTGTTCTGACTAACCTTGGCTAAGGCATTAATCGCTTTTTGTAACGTATCTTTTGCAAATTGGATTTTCATGGACTGTCTCCTTTACTATTATGGATGTGATTAAGTTTTTAATTATTAGTAGTCTTAGTAGTAGGGGCGGTGTATAAGTGGATAAGCTGTTTGAAGTGGCATTTTTAATAGGTTTTCCACATGGGTATAAGTTTGTGAATAGAAGGAAAAAGTTATCCACTTATGAACTTTTAGAGTCGTGCTTGTCAATAACTTGGAAGTTAATCACTAACTATACACAACTTATTCACAGAGTTATCCACAACCGTTAATCCTTAGGTATCTTCGTTGATTTTACTGATAATATCATCGATAGTTCGCTTTAAATCAGTACTTTTAGCTAGGTCTTCACTGATTTTATTATACGCATGAAGAGCTGTGGTGTGATCCTTTTTGCCAAAAGCTTGCGAAATTTGTGGAAAACTTTCATTGATGAGTTCACGGCACAGATACATAGCGATTTGGCGCGGATGAGCGTATTGCTTATTCCGTTTCTGACCGACTAAGAATTCTTTTTTGATTTTGAAATAATCAGAAATAAAATCTTGAATATAGGCAACGGATAATACGGATTTTTTGCTTTCCGGAATGAGATCACGCAGGATATAGCGCGTATATTCCACGGTAATTTGATCGAGTTTATTATCCAATTCAGCGGCGGTGATTAATTTGGTAAGGGCACCTTGTAAATCACGAACGCTACGGTTGTAATAGGTGTTGCCAAAGAAACGAATCACTTCGTTCGGAATGTTAAGATTTGGCAGTAATTCACGCTGTTTGTCCACATAGGAGCGCGTGATGGCTTCCAAAGTTTCGGAGTTTGGCGGATCGATGGTTACCACCAGGCCGGAACTGAATCGTGTACGCAAGCGATCTTCCATTTGTTCCATATCTTGTGGTAAAACATCACTGGTGAGGACAATCTGTTTTTTACTGTCCGTTAAGGCATTAAAAGTATGGAAAAATTCCATTTGCGTACCGGCGTAGCGTTTTTCTTGAATAAATTGAATGTCATCAATCAAGAGAACATCGACTTTACGGAATGTGCTGCGGAATATATCCATATTGGTTTGGCCGTAACGAATAGATTGAACGAAGAGGTTCAAGAAGTTTTCACTGGTGATACACATGATTTGTAAATGGGGATAACGACGATGAATTTCATTGCCGATAGCATGCATTAAGTGAGTTTTACCGAGACCTGATTTACCGTAAATAAAGAACGGATTATAGCGATTGGCCGGATTTTCCGCAATATTTTGTGCTGCCACATAGGCCATTTGGCTGGAGCCGCCGGCAATAAAGGTGGCAAAGGTGTAATCCGGATTTAATTTTAAAATAGATTCATTATTTTTATATAAGGTTGTTTGACTGCTATTAGACTGCATAGATGCCGCTTCTTGCGGTATTTCCGACGGTGGGAATAAACTATCCGATTCCATCGGTGAAGTACTTGGAATATACGGGCCGGATTTAGTGGCGTCGTTTTTACGTACAGAATCAACTACAACCGGCTCATCATAATTCGGTGTATGCAGCGGTGTTTGTGACGGCGCCGGTGCGGCCGGTGGTAAACCGTATTGACTGGCTAATTGATCGTAGGCGCTATAATTCGGCGCATGGGTTGCCGTTTCATTGGCATGAGCGGCTGTTTCATACGGTGCGTTTTCATACTCATTCATGTCATAGCCCGATTCATTGCCCAGTTGTGATTGCGGCATAGAAGCGATTTGACTATCGTCATAGTTTGCCGGTTGATTGGTAAAAGCCGTTGGTTCCGGTGGCGTCATTACACTCGGTTGGGCAACGGTTGTTTTCACCTCTTCGTGAAGGGTCGCCGGCTCTTTGTCGCCCGGTGTTGTAATAATAATTGTAAGTGGAGAATTGTTTTTGGTTAAACGCTGCCAAACATTATTTACGGAATTTTGAAAAGCATTTTTTATCATCGGTTCGTTTTCGATAAAATCCTTAATATACGTTTGCATCGTGGTTAATGTAAGGGTCTTACTGATTTCGTCCAATTGTAACGGGAGCAATCGTATAATCGTGCTTTCTAAAATTTCTTTTGGTAATGTGGCTTCAATATCTTCGCGTACTTTATTCCAAAAATCGTTAAGATTGATGTTTGACATACCATTTCCTTCCCAGGGTGTCATACTGTGAATAACTAAAAATACCTAACCTGTGTATAACTTCGTTTTTTGTGAAAAAAGAGAAAAAATAAATAGGTTAGAACAACTGATAAACACTGACTTTATACTGTTATCACTTCTGTTGTGGATAAGTAGTGCATAAGTTGTGTATATCTTGTTGATAACCTAGTTTTATTAGTCACAATATGATATTCCTTTTATATTTCATCCTCTATATTTTATCAGAAATAGGAAGAATTGTCATCGTAGTTGTGGATATCTTTTTGGCGTTATTAAGAGTATAATGTATATATTATATATCCACAGTATATGGCTAATAATGATTGAATCTATCGAGTGAGTATTGACATTACATGGCTTTATATTTATAATTATGCTGTTATGGTATAAGTAATTACAAGAACAATCTCAAGGAGGTGTTTTATACATGAAACGTACATATCAGCCAAATACTCTTTGGAGAAAACGTACTCATGGTTTCCGTGAACGTATGAAGACTATTGGCGGCCGTCTTGTTTTGAAAAGACGTCGTGCTAAAGGCAGAAAGAAATTATCTGCATAATATAATAGCTTTTAGGCAGGAGAAAAAACTTGGCGCTGCTGCCAAGTTTTTCTATTCATAATGGCATGGGATGATGATATGAGTGAATTGACATTTAAATTAGATAAAGAACGAAGAATTCGTAAAAACAGTGAATATCGTCTTGTCTATAAACATGGCAATTATGAAGTAGGTCGTCTCTGTGTAGTTTACCGTATGCCCGTGGCCAAGCAGGCTACCCGGATCGGTTTTGTAACCGGTAAAAAGGTAGGCGGTGCGGTGGAGCGCAACAGGGCGCGCAGGCTTATGAAAGAAGTGTATCGTCTTAATCAGCATGCTATCCGAGAAGGCTATGCTATTGTGGTTGTAGGGCGGGCTCGCATGGCGAGTGCCACCTATGATCAAGCGTGTAAGGAAATGATGTATCTTTTTAAAAAGAGCAAATTACTTAAAAGTAATGAAGCTTAGAAAGAGGCGTATCCATGAAACGCTGTTTGACCTTCTTAACCAAACTGTTGAATATGCTATTCATCGGCTTGGTACAATTTTATCGCTATGGAATTTCTCCATTAAAGCCTAAAACTTGTCGATTTTATCCCTCATGTTCGACGTATACCTTGGAAGCATTACGCAAATATGGACCTTTTAAAGGCAGTTATTTAGGAATTCGGCGCATTTTACGTTGTCATCCCTTTAATCCGGGCGGCTACGATCCGGTTCCGTGATAACACAAATTTGGAAATGTCAAAGTGTCTGTATGGATGAAATATAGACCATACCATAACGTATATAGACACGCAAAGGCCATTTGTATTCGTCATTAATACTCGTATAGGAGCAAACTAATGGAAATTTTTCAGGTATTAGTTGATTTTATGCGGACCTTGCTTACGTATTGCTATAATCTTACAGAAGCATTAGGGTTCCCAAGCTATGGTATAGCGATCATTATTATGACCATCGGGATTAAGGCAATCCTGGCGCCGTTGACGGCTAAACAGGTCAAATCTATGAAGGGCATGCAGAAATTGCAGCCTAAAATGAAAGAGATTCAGAATAAATACAAGAATGATCCACAGCGTGCGCAACAGGAAATTGCTAAGATGTATAAAGAATTAGGCGTTAATCCTTTATCCGGTTGTTTACTGCTATTGGTGCAAATGCCGTTTTTAATCGCTATTTTCTACGCGTTGCAAGGCTATCCATATGATCCTGCATATGAAAGCTTCTTATGGTTGCCAAGCTTGGGTGAAGCGGATCATTTGTATATTTTACCTGTATTAAGTGCTCTTTCTACATTTGTAATGAGCAAACAAACTGCGCAAGATGCTACCGGTGCTGGTGCCGGCCAACAGAAGATAATGCAGATTTTCATGCCTTTATTCATTGGTTATATCAGCTTGAATTTCCCAAGCGGTTTGGTTATTTACTGGGTTGTATCAAACATATTCCAAATGATTCAGCAGTTCTTTATCTATCGAAACGATAATAAGGAGGCTTAATTATGGATTATATTGAAGTTTCAGCAAAAACGATTGCTGATGCCGTTGCCAAAGGCACCGAACAGCTTAAAGCTGACGGTAAGGTCGTAACCGATACGAAAGTATTGGAACAGCCTTCCAGCGGTTTCTTGGGTATTGGTCGTCGCGATGCGTTAGTGCGTTTATATTTTGAAGAAGCTCCGTTGACTGAAAAAGTAGCTTTTGCAGCTGAACAGGCCGCAGCCAATGTACAGGCTACGGCACAGACTAAAGTAGCGGAAGCAAAAACAGCAGTTAGTGAAGCTTCTGAATTTGTGCAGGAAAAAGTAGCTGACGCTAAAAGCACGGCTGTAGAAGTAGCCGAAGCAGCGCAGCAAAAATTCAATGAAGTAGCGGAAGCGGCTCAACAAAAAGCCGGTGAAGTTTCTGAATTGGCGCAGCAAAAATTCGGCGAAGTGAAAGAACAGGCTGCCGAACTTGCTGATAAAGCACAGCAACATTTAGGTGAAGCAGCTGATGCGGCACAAGCAAAAATTGCTAATGTGAAAGCGCAGGCAAAAGATGTAGCGGTTGATGTAAAAGATACCGTTGCGGATACATTAGCTGATGCTAAAGAGACTGCGGAAGATGCGGCAACTACCGTTGCAGCGGCTGTAAAACCGCAACGTGAACCGGTTTCTAAAGAAGAACAGATGGTGATTGCCGATAAAGGTAAACAGTTCTTACAAGATATGTTTAGCAAAATGGGCTTATCCGTTCAGATTGAAAAAATGATGACTGCTGAGAAAATCACATTCCAGATTCATGGTGAAGAATTAGGTATTTTAATCGGCAAACATGGTCAAACCTTGGATGCTATTCAATACTTAACAAACTTGGTGGCTAATAAAGAAGTAGCCGGCCATTGTCATATCGTAGTGGATGTAGAAAATTATCGCTCTCGTCGTGAAGAAACTTTGGTTAATTTGGCTAAACGCCTTGCCTCGAAGGTAAAACGAAATCGTCAAAAGATTTCCTTGGAACCTATGAGTGCATTCGAGCGTAAAATTATTCATTTAACGCTCCAAAACGAAGTACATATTGTGACTGATAGTGAAGGTGAAGAACCGTATCGTCACGTAGTCATTGCTTATAAACGATAAGCTATGTGCGAGTCATAAAACCCGATCTATGATCGGGTTTTATTTTTACACAAGGGAGAACACCATGTACACAGAAGATACGATTGCTGCCATTGCGACGCCACCCGGCATCGGCGGGGTTGGCATTATTCGCGTCAGTGGCACTCGTTGCTTTGAAATAGTTGGTTCTGTTTTTAAAGCACAGGGAACCGTACCTTTAGAAAAACGGCCGAATCGAACCATTCAATATGGTCATATTATAGATCCTCAGAAACAGGATGAAATCCTTGATGAGGTCCTTGTTTTAATCATGAAAGGTCCAAAGTCGTTTACGGCGGAGGATGTTATAGAAGTACAGTGCCACGGCGGGATTATCGTGGTGCGTGAAATTTTGAAATTATTGCTTCGTCAGGGGGCTCGCTTGGCCGAGCCGGGTGAATTTACGAAACGGGCGTTTTTAAACGGCCGCATCGACCTTACCCAGGCGGAAGCTGTTATAGATATTATAGAGGCAAAATCGGAGCAATCTTTGGCGGTTGCGGTAAAACAGCTGGATGGTACTTTGGCAGGTATGATTCGCACCATTAGAGAACAGTTGATTGAGTTAATTTCACATCTGGAAGTGGCTATTGATTATCCGGAAGAAGACATTGAAGAACTTACGATGGATGAAACGGCGGATAAATTGCGGCCTATTTTAGCTAAAATCAATCAATTATTGGCTACGGCTAACCGTGGGCGCTTGTTGCGTGATGGCATTATGACGGCTATTGTGGGACGTCCGAATGCAGGTAAGTCGAGCCTTATGAATGCTCTTTTGCGTGAAAATCGTGCTATTGTTACGGATATTCCGGGTACCACCCGTGACAGCATTGAAGAAGCTATTACTATTGAGGGAATTCCGGTTCGTTTGATTGATACAGCCGGCATTCGTGAGACCGATGATATCGTGGAAAAACTCGGTGTAGATCGAGCTAAAGAGTATTTGGATAAAGCTCAAATCGTAGTGTGCGTTATTGATGCATCGGAGCCTATGACGGCGGAGGAAGAAGCCATTTTACGTGAAGCTTCTCATAAAAATACCATCGTATTCCTCAATAAAGCCGATAAGGGCGCGGTCATTACGGCCGATACGGTGGCTCAATACGGTCAATTTGCCGCTATTGCACCGATTAGTGCTGCTAACGGTGAAGGCATGGATGTGTTGGCTGATGCTGTCAAAGAATTGGTATATGGCGGTACGGTTCAAAATGAATCATCCGCTATGCTTAGCAATGTGCGCCATATTACTTTGATGGAGCAGGCTAAATCGCAGATTGAACAGTCTTTGAATAATATTGAGTCCGGCTTGCCGGTTGATTTTATCGTTACTGATGTACGCACTGCTTGGGAGCAACTGGGGGATATTACGGGTGACAGTTTGCGCGAATCCTTAGTAGATGAATTATTCAGTCGTTTTTGCTTAGGTAAATAATTAGGTAAATAAAATAGTGTAAATTTCAAAATTTGACTATTTTGTTTAAGTAAAACTTTTGGTAATTTCTTGGTTGTCATATAGGTTTTTGCTTAGACAACTGAATTTGCTTATAATGTAAATTACAGACCTCAAATGAGGTTGGTATAAAATTACTGAACAATAGTGCCTCGAGAGAGGGATAGGAGATAGTATGTATACAGTAGATACGTATGACGTCATTGTCATCGGTGGCGGTCATGCCGGTTGCGAAGCGGCCTTGGCTACAGCCCGTATGGGCCAACGCACGCTTATGGCAACTCTTAATTTAGATAATATTGCTTTGATGCCTTGTAATCCGGCCGTAGGTGGCCCGGGTAAAAGTCATTTGGTGTATGAACTGGATGCTTTAGGCGGTCAAATGGCTATTAATGCGGATGCTACAGCCATTCAGATGCGCATGCTGAACATGGGTAAGGGTCCGGCCGTGCATTCCTTGCGTGCTCAGTCTGATAAAGTGGCTTATCAGCGTTTGATGAAAGAAACCCTTGAAAATACGGATAATCTGAATGTAAAACAGATTATGGTAAATGAACTGCTTATCGAAGATGGTGAAGTAAAGGGTATTTTGAGTGAATTGGGCGAAGTATATGAAGCGAAAGCTATCATTCTTTGCACCGGTACTTACTTGAAAGGTAAAATTATTCTTGGTGAATTGACCTATACCGGCGGTCCTAACGGTCAGCGTACAGCTGAATTATTGTCTGATTCGCTTCGTAAAAACGGCATTGAATTGATGCGTTTTAAAACAGGTACGCCGGCTCGTGTGGATAAACGTTCTTTAACTTTGGATCACATGGTAGAACAACCGGGCGACAGCAAGTACCGCGCCTTCTCTTTCATGTCTGATTGGACTGATCGCAATGAACAGATTTGCTGGCTTACCTATACTACGGAAGAAACTCATGATATCATTCGCGGAAACTTAAACCGGGCACCGATGTATACCGGTATCATTGAAGGTACGGGCCCTCGTTATTGCCCATCCATTGAAGATAAAGTAGTTCGTTTCAGTGATAAAAACCGTCACCAACTCTTTGTAGAACCGGAAGGTAATCACACAAATGAAATGTACGTACAGGGCATGAGTACAAGCTTACCAATCGACGTGCAGTATCAATTTTTGCGCACCATTCCGGGTCTTGAAAATGTAGAAATTATGCGTCCTGCTTATGCCATTGAATATGATTGCTTAAATCCGTTGCAATTGACGCCGGCTCTTCAAGTCAAACACATCAAAGGCTTGTATTCCGCCGGTCAGGCTAACGGTACGTCCGGTTATGAAGAAGCGGCCGCTCAAGGTCTCATGGCCGGTATTAATGCAGCTTTATATTTGCAAGGTAAAGAACCGTTTATTTTGTCCCGTTCCGAAGCCTACATCGGTGTCTTAATCGATGACTTGGTAACGAAAGGCACCAAGGAACCGTATCGTATGATGACGAGCCGCAGTGAATATCGTTTATTGCTTCGTCAGGATAATGCGGACCTTCGTTTGACTGAAAAAGGTCGTGAAATCGGCCTCGTATCGGATGAACGGTATCAGCGTTTCTTGCATAAAAAATCGTTAATCGAAGAAGGTGTAGCAGCCTTACGAGCACGAAATATTAACCCAACCAAAGAAGTGCAGGCACTCTTGGAATCTATGGGGACCGCTCATATTAAAACCGGTATGACTGCCTATGATTTGGTAAAGCGTAATGAATTAAGCTATGGCGATGTGGCTGATGCCTTTGATTTAAAACGTTACAGTCCTGATGTAGAAGAAGAAATCGACATTATGATTACCTACGAAGGTTATGTTAAAAAGCAAATGGAACAGGTAGAAAAAGTTCGCAAGTTGGAAGAAAAGATTATTCCTGCCGATTGGGATTATGATTCCATGAAAGGCATTTCTTTGGAAGCCAAGCAGAAATTAAAGACTATTAAACCTCATTCCATCGGCCAAGCCAGTCGTATTTCCGGTGTATCACCGGCGGATGTGTCGGTTTTATTAATCCAATTAGAACAATATCGTCGTGAACAACAACAGTAGGAGGGGCTATGAACTTTACCGATAATTTGGCGATTCAATTAAAGGCGGCCGGTTTCTCGGCTACAACCGATCAATTAAGTCAATTCACGACCTATTATGAAATGCTTATTGAAACCAATAAGTATCTCAATTTGACGGCCATTACGGATCCGCACGAAGTAGCGGTGAAGCATTTTGTAGACTCCCTCACAGCTTTGGATGATAAGGATCTTATTTTCAAAGAAGGTGCAAAACTTCTTGATTTGGGAACAGGTGCCGGTTTCCCCGGTATACCGCTCGCTATTATGCGCCCTGATTTAGAAATTGTGCTATTTGATTCCTTGCAAAAACGACTTAATTTTCTCAGTGATGTTATATCAAAATTGGGATTACATAAGGTAACAACATTACATGGTCGAGCGGAAGATATAAGCCATGATTCGGCGCATCGTGAAGCGTACGATCTCGTGACCAGTCGGGCGGTGGCGCGCTTGCCGGTACTGCTCGAATGGGCTTTGCCGTATGTAAAACAAAATGGGTATATGGTAGCTTTAAAAGGCGCCGCCTATGAGGAAGAAATGGCCGAAGCGTCGAAAGCGTTGAAGATTTTAAAAGGAAGCATTGAACAGGTAAAACCGGTACAATTGCCAACGCTCGATGATAAGCGGGCTATTATTTATATTAAGAAAACAGGTGTAACACCTAAGTTATATCCCCGTAAGCCAAAGGATATTAAGACTAAGCCTTTAGTTTAAAAACTTAATATTGATAAGATAAAGTTCTTACTGCATGTATAAAATCGGTAAGATATGAATAAAATTCCCCTTGTTAAAGGTTTAACCTATAACTAAGTACATTTGATATGTATATGTTTACAGGCCTTTAGCAAGGGGTTTTTTATTGACATTAAAAGGTAATAAAGGTAACATATTTTTATGTGTTGGCCATATTTGTTGATTATAGATTATAGGCAAAATCTATAATAGTTTTTTATATAGATTATAAGTGCAGATGGCCGAAAATATTTGCGAAAGATGATGAGAGGAGCGAGGCGTATGGCTATTTACAATGGTCGTTTACCACAGATAGATGTGGCAGAAACAATACGATATGCGGGCTTACGCCAGGCAACAGATTTTCCTAAACAATATGTAACCGATGCTTGTTTGGAAGTACAATTGGTGGCGGAACCGAAGGGTGTTTATGAAGCGTATGACTATGATGCCGCTACGGGAACGATAAAAAGCAATCCGCCCCTAATCGTAGAAGGCAGTTCGATTCGCAAACATTTAGAAAAAGCGGACAAAGTATATGTTTTGGCTGTTACCATTGGGGAAGGTGTAGAGCTGCGCAGTGCTGAGCTTTTTAAAGAAAATAATTATACCTTAGGCTTGTTAGTCGATGCGGCTGCTACAACGGCGGTTGAACAGGTTGCGAATCAAGTGAATGACTTAATTGAGAAAGAAGCGGCTAAAGCGGGTTATACTACGACATGGCGATTCAGTCCCGGTTACGGTAATTGGAATCTGAATGTGCAAAAAGATTTAGCGGCCATTATTGGTACGAGTCATATAGGACTTGAAGTAACGGACACATTCTTGCTGTTTCCACGCAAATCGGTAACAGCTATTATAGGTTGCATTCCCAAAGGGGCTCTTGATTGTGAAAAAAACGGTGATGTACGCCCGGGGATTAAACGGGGTTGCAGTTCCTGCAGTCAGGTTAACTGCGCATCACGCAAAGTGTAGCCGGTTAAGAAATTAAATTAGGTATAGCCGGTTAAGAAGTTAAACAAGGTATAGCCGGTTGGATAATTAAAGAAAGTATAGTAATTTCGGAAGCTTAATAAGGTAAACTTAAATAATGTAAACCAAGATACAGTAATTTTAATAGATAATATATGAGTTAATAGGAACAGAGAGAGGCGATAGGTATGTATATATTTGACGGTGCTATGGGCACTATGCTCCAACAATCGGGCTTAGTGGAGGGGGACTGTCCCGAATTATTTAATGTGGAACATCCGGAGGTAGTCACCGGAATTCATGCGGCCTATTTAAAAAACGGCAGTGATATCGTAACGACTAATACATTTGGTGCCTGTGGTTTAAAATTGGCGGATTACGGTTTGGAACATCGTGTGGCGGAAATTAATGCCGCCGCCGTTAAGGCAGCTAAAAAGGCGATTGCCCAGGTAAAACCGTCAGCTAAAGTAGCCGGTTCCATGGGGCCTACCGGCCAGTTCATAGAGCCGTTGGGACAGATTTCTTTTGATGAAGTTTATGATACTTATTATGAACAAGCCTTAGCTTTAATTGAAGCGGGCGTGGATTTCATAATCATTGAAACAATTATAGATGTGCAGGAAATGCGTGCTGCCTTATTGGCTGCTCGTGATGCTCGTGAAAAATTAAATAAAACTAAAGAGGACGTTAAGAGTATTTGTCAATTTTCCTTCAGTGAAGACGGTCGTACTATCACCGGGACACCGCCGGAAGTGGCAGCTATTTTAATGGATGCCATGGGAGCCGATGTGGTAGGTATTAATTGTTCTTTAGGACCGGAACAGCTTATACCGTTAGTTGAACGCTTAGCTTCGGTTACTAACTTGCCGATTAGTGCTCAGCCAAATGCGGGTATGCCGATGCTGGTTGGTCGGGAAACGGTATTCCCTTTATCGCCGGAAGAAATGGGTTCTTATGTACCGGCCTTACTTGATGCAGGGGCAACCTATGTGGGTGCTTGTTGTGGCAGTACACCTTTACATATTAAAGCCATCGCTGAAGCGGCCGGTAATCATACACCTAAAGAACGACCTGAAATTGCACCGTTTACGGCCTTTACCAGTCGTACCGGTTTTGTTAAAGTGGGGCATACGGAAAAGCCGATTATTATCGGTGAACGTATTAATCCGACCGGTCGTAAAGTATTGGCCAAAGAAATTAAAGAGGGCAGCTTTGCCATGGTAAAACGTGATGCTTTGGCAC
Source organism: Veillonella sp. LMAG:90 (assembly GCF_008679445.1). Classification (NCBI taxonomy): domain Bacteria; kingdom Bacillati; phylum Bacillota; class Negativicutes; order Veillonellales; family Veillonellaceae; genus Veillonella; species Veillonella sp. LMAG:90. The sequence goes on along the minus strand of NZ_NAND01000001.1, from coordinate 343,667 downwards.
AAGTGGCAGCCGGTGCGGCTGTATTGGATGTTAATATGGGCGTGCCTGATGTAGATCCGGCGGCCATAATGAAACGGGCTATTATGGAACTCAGTATGCTCGTAGATGTGCCCCTTTCCATTGATACTATGGATGCGGCTGCGATGGAAGCGGGCTTAAAAATGTATCCCGGTCGTCCTTTGATTAACTCTGTAAATGCGGAACCGGAACAATTGGCCCAAGTATTGCCTTTAGCAAAACGCTATGGGGCCACCCTTTTATGTTTACCATTGGGCCGTGGTGATTTGCCGGCTACGGCGGAACAAAGAGTGGAATTGGCTAAAGAAATTGTACTTGCCGCCTATGAGAATGGTCTTCGTAGTCAGGATTTATTATTAGATCCGCTTGTATTAACTTTGGCAAGTGGTCAGGACAGTGCGGTACAAACACTTCGCACCTTGGCGATGTATAAAGAAACATTCGGCTTTCCAACGGTTATGGGCTTATCCAATGTGTCCTTTGGTTTGCCGCAACGACCATATTTAAACAGTCAATTTTTAACAATGGCTGTATCTCATGGTTTGACAGCACCAATTCTTAATCCTTTAAATGCGACTGTAAAAAAAGCCTTTGTGGCAGCACGAACATTACTCGGTTTTGATCCGGCCGCGGCTGAATTTATTGCCGATTACGGCTTGGACGAAGAAGGTACAGTTACAAGTTCTGCTTCTAAAAAAGTGGCCACGGTTTCTTTTAACAGTGATGATCCTTTAGAAAATATTCAGCATGCTGTTGAACAAGGGGAAAAAGAATTAGTTATTGAATTAGTAGAAAAGGCGTTGGCTGATGGTGTTGATCCTTTGAAAATAACAAAACATGCCTTGTCGGAAGCGATGAATGTGGTGGGGGAAAAATTCGGCGCCGGTAAAGTCTTTTTACCACAGGTAATGTTGGCTGCCGAAGCTATGCAAGGTGCTTTCCAAACCATTAAACGTGTGTTACCGGACTCCGGCGGCATAACTCGAGATACGGTTATAGTGGCGACCGTTAAAGGTGATATTCACGATTTAGGAAAAAATATCGTAGCAGCTTTACTCGAAAATAACGGTTACCGTGTAGTTGATTTGGGGAAAGACGTGGATCCGGAAGAAATTGTAGCGGCCGTTAAACGTGAAAATGCTACGGTCGTAGGGATTTGTTCACTTATGACAACAACGATGCCTATGATTGACGTGACGATTGAAGCTATTCGCGAAGCAGGTTTACCGGCTAAGGTTCTTGTGGGCGGTGCCGTACTTACGCAGGAATATGCTGATAAGGCAGGGGCTGATTCGTATGCTAAAGATGGGATTACGGCCGTTAATATTGTTAAAAAACTGCTTGGAGACGACTGATAATTTCTTTACTTATTATCAGCTATCGTTAAATATGCCGAGGATAGTATGAGAATGCCCGGCATTATATTCGACTGGTAAAAAATACTTAATTATAAGAGAGAGTTGGGGATTTAGATGGTTACATCATTACGTGAAAAACATAAAGCCGGACAATTTACCATTACGGTTGAATTGGACCCGCCGAAAAGTGCTTCGGCAAATAAAACTTTTAAGGAAGCGGCACAACTTTTAGATAAAGTGGATGCTATTAATATTGCTGATTGCCCGATGGCCAAACTTCGCATGAGTCCGATTGCTTTGGCTCATTTAATTAAATATCGGGCACAGATTGATACCATATTCCATCTGACCTGTCGCGACAGAAATATTTTAGGCTTGCAGGCAGAACTCTTAGGGGCCGCTGCTTTGGGCGTTAATAATATTTTAACCTTAACCGGTGATGAACCTTCGAGAGGGGATCATCCTGATGCAAAACCTATTTTTGAAGTGGATTCTATGGGCTTGTTGAAAATAGCTCACACTTTAAATAGCGGTTTTGACTTGGCCGGTAATGAACTTGAAGTGCCAACAAATTTTTACATTGGCACAACCGGTAATCCGGGGGCTGATGACTTGGAAGAGGAAAAAGCTAAAATAATTCGCAAGGTAGAAGCGGGTGCTAATTTTATTCAGACGCAACCGATTTATGATTTAGAAAAGGCTAAACGTTTTATTGATATGGTAGCTCCTTTAGGAATTCCGGTTATGTTAGGGCTCATTCCTTTGAAAAGTTTTAAAATGGCCACATACCTTCATACGAAGGTGCCGGGAATTTCATTGACGGAAGATATATTAGACCGTATGGAAAAAGGCGGCAAAGAGGCAGGACTTGAAATCGCCTTGGAAACATTGCTGGCCATAAAGAAAGTAGCTCAAGGTGTTCATATTATGCCACTTAATGACATACAGACTGTTTTATATCTGATTGACCACGTGTAATAGAAATCCTTTGTTAAATTTACTAAACTTATTTTAATTGAATGACAAAAAAACGATTCGTTATTAAGGTGACGAATCGTTTTTTTTCACGTGAAACAATGTGAATGATATTTAATGGCTCTTTGTCAAATTTTGGGGCGCTAAAGAGTCTATGCACTTTGAGGAAGGACATGCGACATAACTGTTGCGTGTCCTTTTCTTGCATTGATGAATAAAATCCGGTTTCGGAAGTAGTGGAAGTTCCGTATCCCAAAAGAGCAACGTTTTAAAACTTTAATTTTGTTGTTGCAACCCTCGGTAAAGCCGTTTGAATATGGGAAGGTTAAGGCATTAATAATTTCGTCGCTCCAAGAGGAGAACGTTTTTAAGAGGGATTGAAATTCAGATAGTTCAGAGTCAAAAACTAATGAAAGCCATTCATTTATGGACCTTAGAATATCGCGCCTCCGTTTAAATTTCAACACTGTATGGAAGGTATATTTTAGCATATAGGCACGGTGTAATCTCGATGAATAGTGAAACATATCCATCAGTTTTGCATATTCATTGTCAGTTAAATCCTTAAAATGTTTAGTCAATATTCGCTTATTCGTTTTGAAGGTTCGGCTTGCATTAGTTAAGGTATTTTGCTCAGCTTTACGCACTCGCTCAAGGGCAAAGGTCACCAGCCGGATTAAGTGGAATCTGTCAGCAACAATATGAGCTTTAGGGAAGCATTGCTTCATGACGGAGCGGAATTGGAGGGACATGTCCATTGTGATGTATTTTACGTTGTTTCGTACGTGTCTTGGGAATTGCAAAAAGTACTGTATTAGCTTGACTGTATCTCGTTTAGGCAGAATATCCAGTATTTTATGGTCAGTAGGATCGGTAAGGATGACCTGGTATTTTTGGCCGGCTGCATTGCCTTTAAATTCATCAATAGATAATACCGAAGGTAATGTCTTGGGCCGGCTATAGTTAATTTCCTTAAAAATGCGAATAACTTGAGTTACGCTAATATGACAATGTTTAGCAACTGCTGTTAGAGATTTTACCTCTGACAATTCAGTAATGACCACTTCTCGTAGTCGGGGGGTAGTCCTAAGATAGCGCGTAGAGAACTCTGTTTTTTCATTAAACGTGCGTCCGCAAGTGCAGCTATACCGGCGTTGACGATAGATAAGGCGAATCGGCTTTTCATTGGTTGTAGTGTGGCGGATTGTACGATGTGTATAGCCTTTTATACGCGTTGTTTCCTTATGGCAATTAGGACAAACATGAGGTTTTACCGGCACCATCACATGTAATACATATTCTTCTGAAGTTTCTCTCATATTTTGGATATGTGAATCTTTTATTCCGAGCATTTTCCTATATAATTAAGACTAGACATATTGAATAAACATCCTTTCGTTAATTGTTAGCACCTTTATTGTATCGGATTTTATTCAATATGTCTTTTTTTGTGCAAAAAAAGTAGGCGCCAAGAGGACACGCAACTAGCGTTTCTCTTTAGCGCCCCAAAATAAATTATAGAACCTATTTAATTATCGCCGTAAATGTTTCACGTGAAACATTAATGCTCGAATTATAAAACTAATGCGGGAGGAATAAAATTATTATTAGAATTTTAAAATTTGAAGATGAGTTGGATTGTTTCACGTGAAACAAATAGCCACGCAATTAAAGGTGCGTATTGTTTTGAATTTAATGTAACATCTCTTTATAAGCAAAGAAAAATTCAATTGTTTCACGTGAAACAATTTTTAAAAAATGATTAAATTGTCCTATTTTACAAGTTTTTATTCGGGGAGTATGGTATAATATTTTTGTGTATTTGTATTAAGAAAATGAGGTGAGCCTGTGGGAAAAATAATAGCCATAACAAATCAAAAAGGTGGAGTCGGCAAGACGACCACATCGGTTAATTTAAGTGCTTGTATTGCGAAATTAGGCAAAAAAGTGCTGCTTATTGATATGGATCCACAGGGAAATGCCTCAAGCGGACTTGGCATTGATAAAGATAATTTAGAGCTTTGTATTTATGATGTTTTAATCAATGGCATGACGATGAATGATGTTATCGTGCCAACAGCTCTTAAGAAATTGAAGATTGCACCTGCATCCATAGATTTGGCCGGAGCCGGTGTTGAATTGGTAAACTTACCAAAGCGCGAGCATATTTTGAAAAAGGCGTTAAAAGAAGTAAAAGATGACTATGATTTTATTTTCATCGATTGCCCGCCATCACTCGATTTGCTCACCCTCAATGCGATGACTGCCGCTGATGGTGTATTGATTCCGATTCAAAGTGAATTCTATGCACTGGAGGGAGTTAGCCAGTTGATTAATACCGTTAACTTGGTTAAAAAATCCTTGAATGAAAAACTTGAAGTTGAAGGTGTATTGTTAACCATGTTTGACGGTCGTACTAATTTATCGATTCAAGTGGCGGATGAAGTTAAAAAATTCTTCACTACTAAAGTGTATAAAACTATCATTCCTCGGAATGTGCGTTTAAGTGAGGCGCCCAGCTATGGCGAACCGATCATTATTTATGATCCGAAATCCAAGGGGGCCGAAGTGTATATGAAATTAGCCAAGGAGGTCATCAAAAATGCCTAGAGACAGTAAGAAAAAAGGTGGTCTCGGCAGAGGTGTGCTTTCCTTGCTGCCGCAAGATGAGCAGAGAACTGCATCCGCGGCCACAGCCAATATTGATGAAGCCGCTAAAACGGGAATTGTTGAATTACCGTTAACGGAAATCGAGCCTAATCCAAATCAGCCACGTCGTAATTTTTTAGAAGATGAAATGGCAACATTGGTGGAATCGATTCGTCAGTATGGTGTGATTCAACCTATCGTAGTTTGTAAAATGGATGATAAATATCAAATAGTGGCGGGCGAACGTCGTTGGCGCGCTGCCCAGTTGGCGGAACTTACGACCATACCGGTAGTCATTAAAGACTACAGTATGGAACAGATTACGGAAATCGCCTTAGTGGAAAATTTACAGCGTCAAGATTTGGACCCTGTAGAAGAGGCATATGCGTATAAGCGCCTTATGGATACGTTTAAAAAGACGCAAGAGGCCATTGCCACTCGCTTGGGACGCAGTCGTTCTCATGTGGCCAATATGGTGCGCCTACTGCAGCTGCCGGATTTTATTCTTACAGAATTATCCCTTGGCGATATTTCTATTGGTCAAGCCAGACCACTATTGAGTTTAAAAAATAAAGAATTACAAAAAGAAGCATTAAAGCTTATTAAAGAAAAAGAATTAACGGCCCGCCAGGTGGAAACACTGGTTAAGCAAATGCTTGACGGTACCTATGGTAAACAGGGCAAAGCAAGAACGAAAGCTCAGCAAACAGCTGAGTTACGGGCTATTATGGACCGCTTAAAAGTGAGTCTCGGCATGCCCGTAGATATTAAAGTTAAAGCAGGTAATAAGGTACAAGGGAAAATGGAGATAGCCTTCCGTAGTGAAGAGGAGTTAAACTATCTCATAGATTATATAGAGGCCCAAGGTATGGGTGAAGTTGAGGGAGCTTCTCCTGCACAGACTGAAGTTGACGCTGATGAATCGGCTTCCATTTCATTTCACGTTTAACCGCTAACCTATTTTCATACGGTTGGAGCGGTTTACGTTATATTAAAGGTAGGTAAGTAAGAAGCTATGACAAGTATGGAACAAACACCAAAAGCAAATCGTGTACATATCGGTTTTTTCGGCCGCTGTAATGCAGGTAAATCTACCTTGATTAATATGTTGACTGGACAGCCAATTGCATTGGTTTCGGAAGTAGCCGGTACAACTACGGATCCGGTGAGCAAAGCCATGGAAATTTTGCCATTAGGTCCGGTTGTTATTACCGATACAGCCGGCGTTGACGATACGTCGGAGTTGGGACCGCTGCGTATTAATAAGACAAAAGAATTATTGCCGCGCATGAACTTGGCCGTGTATGTTTTGAAAACCGATGCGGCACTAACAGCAGCGGATATGGAATGGCTTGGTTTGTTGCAACGTCAAAATGTAAATACTTTACTTGTTTTAAATGAAGTGGCCGGTATTACCGCTGATTCTTACATGGCACAAGCCGGTGCTGTATTGGGTGATTTGAACTTGGCCTATATAGGCGCTGACTTATTGAAAAATGATAAACAGAGAGTTATTTTAGAAAAATTAGGTTCTATGAAACCAAAAGACGGTGAAGATGAGCAATCTTTATTGGCCGGTTTGGTAGAGCCGCATGATGTTATTCTTTTGGTGTGCCCCATCGATGAGGCTGCGCCAAAAGGGCGTATTATTTTGCCGCAAGTGCAGATGATTCGTGAAATATTGGATGCTCATGGTATGGGTCTTGTAGTGCAAACGGAAGAAGTTTCGGCAGCTCTTGCTAAATTAGGGGTAAAACCAAAAATGGTAATCACCGATTCGCAGGCTTTTGATGCCGTGGCTCAGCAGGTGCCGGATGACATTCCGCTTACATCCTTTTCTATTTTGATGGCTCGTTTTAAAGGTAATTTAAAAACATTGGCAGCCGGCGTGAAAGCTGTTAAAAACTTAAAACCGGGCGCTAAAGTTCTGATTAGTGAAGGCTGCACCCATCATCGTCAATGTGATGATATCGGTACGGTTAAAATCCCGCGTTGGTTAAAACAGGCGGGGTATGAAAATTTAGATTTGCAATGGACCAGCGGTGGCGCTTTCCCGGAAAATGTAAAGGACTTCGATTTGATAATTCACTGCGGAGCCTGTATGTTGACGCGCCGTGAAGTATTGCGCCGCCTGGATGTATCAGAACAACAAGGGGTGCCTATCGTAAATTATGGCGTGCTAATTGCGTCATTACATGGTATACTAGACCGTGCACTTAGTCCCTTTGCTTCTGAGTTATAAGTAGGCTTGAGGCATTTGAATGTAACAATAATCACACATTTGTGATATAATAAAAGTTCAGCTATAAGATATAATTTGGTTGAATTATGGACTCCTTAAAAGGAAAAAACAGCATATTATAGCCTTGCTATTTCATGTTATTGATGAAATAGGCTGTAATTTAATATTAAATTCATTATATTCGTATAATTTTAAATAGAAAGGCATATCATGTTAGAAAATATGCAACTTTGGATCGCCACTGCCGGCGGTTTATTACTCATTGTATTATTTCTCTATTGCCTCGTACTGCAAAGTAAAATTAATTCCTTAAGTAAGCGATATGATTATTTTATGCGCGGTGAAAATGGCAGTAGTTTAGAGCGTAAATTATCTGTAGAAGTCAAAGAATTGCGTGATGCGGCGGAATCGATTGAAAGTTTATTCCAGCAGCAGGAAGCAATTCAGGCGACACAGCACAATACATTTCAGAAAATTGGTTTTGTTAAATACAATGCCTTTGAAAATATAGGAAACGACTTATCGTTCTCCGTAACTTTATTGGATGGTAATAACAACGGGATTTGTATTTCCAGTGTATATGGACGCAGTGAATCTCGTATTTTCAGTAAACCTATTGTTAATGGTAAAAGTCTTGCCAGTCTTTCTCAGGAAGAAATGGAAAGCTTGCAGGAAGCTTTGGGCACGAAGAGCAATGAAGAAGCTCTTATCAGCGCTTCCGTAGTAAAATAAGATAGATACATCTTGTTACAACAAATTTAATGATGAAAGGATTGTAGTAAAAAGAAGGAGTTGGGGGCAATATATGAAAATTCCGGACTTTTTGGCACAGCATGTGCAAAGTCAGGGCGATTCGTATACGTTGCAAATAACGAAACAACAATGGCGCTGGGTTTTGACCGGCTTCGTATTGTTATTGGTTGTTACCTTAGGCTTCGGCATCTGGGGCATTACGCGTCAGGCTGAAGTTATGCAATTGCGGCAACAAACGCAATTACAGACGGAACAATTGAAGCTATTGCAACAAAAAACTGAGATTTTAGATAAAAAAATGGAATCGTTGGACCAGTTGGATAAAGAAATTCGCCAAATGGTTAAGGGCTCCGAATCCGGTACGATACCGCAAGGTGGTGGAGAAGCACAAACCCCGCAGGCGGCTTCCGGCGATAAGGATGAGCCTGGCGGTGCCGCTAAAACAGATTCTAATAGCGCTGCAGCTAATGCCGCCGGCAGTTCCGGAACATCCGTAACAAGCTTGTCGGCTAAATTGTCGCGCCTTGACCGCTTGGCACAGCAGCGTATGGCTTCGTTTTATATGTTGCGCAATATTTTGCGTGACGGCGCAGGCCAGAATATTCGTGATTTACAATCGGTAGCATTTGCAGCCAATAATCCGGGCAATACATCGACTATGCCGTCTATTTGGCCGGCTAAAGGGGTTATTACGTCCAATTTCGGTACTCGTATCGATCCTGTTTATGGCGGTTCCGCTACCCATGAAGGGCTTGATATTGCTAATGACTACGGTACACCGATTATTGCTACTGCAGCGGGGACGGTTACCTTTGCCGATGCAACATCGGGCGGTTACGGTAATTTGGTAGAAATCGATCATGGTAATGGTTTTGTAACACGTTACGGCCATAACTCGGTTTTACTTGTTCATGCAGGCATGCAGGTAAAACAAGGTGACACGATTGCTTTAATGGGTAGTACCGGTAAGAGTACGGGTAGCCATGTTCACTATGAAGTGGATATTAACGGCGTAGCTGTAGATCCGTTGTTATTCTTGCCGATTCAGTAGCATTCTTGTTAATTCACTAACTTTATTGCTGTTTAGAATTTGGCACCGAGAGCCGGGTAGTATTTGGCGAATAACCGAATCAAATCCTATATGAAAATTGAATAAGTTATCATAAAAACTAAAGGCTATAACACTCATAGATTGTCTTATGATTAGGAAAACTATTAGAATTTTCTTGTTTCATAATGGCATATTTGAGTTGTTATAGCCTTTTTGATAAAAAAATTTAAAAGATTTTTCAATGTATACAGTTTTTATATAACGTTAGCGGTTTAGATGTGGTAAAATGATAATATACAAATGTGTAAAGGAGGTCCATCATGGATACGTATGTGCAAGTCTATACGGGCGATGGCAAAGGTAAAACGACTGCTGCTATAGGGTTGGCGATTCGTGCCTTAGGAGCAGGCAAAAAAGTGTTGTTTTTGCAGTTCATGAAATCGAAGGTTTACAGTGAACATAAAATTTTACCGACCTTACCGAATCTGACCTTAGAGACGGTAGGTAAGCCTTTTTTTATCATCCAAGAAGGAGTCAAAACCAAAGAAGAATTGGCTCGTTGGGGTGATGAAGTTGTTGTATTTCCTGTCGGCAAACCGCCGGCTGATTATGTAACGCTTATAGCTAAGGGCATGGAACGAGCTAAAGAAGCAGTGAGCTCCGGCGAATATGATGTGGTAGTACTTGATGAATATGTAATGGCCCTGTTTTTCGGACTTATCAGTCGCGAAGACACAGAAGATTTATTGGCACATCGTTCACCGAAGACCGAATTGATTTTTACCGGTCGTGGCGCCCCTGATTGGCTCGTTGATGCAGCTGATTTGGTTACTTCTATGGAAGAGGTAAAACATTATTATACAAAAGGTGTTTTAGCCAGAGCCGGCATTGAAAACTAACCATAATAAAGTCAGATAGAATTTTTTAAATTAGAAGTTCTAAAATAGAGGAATTTTCTCTCTATATGGAGAATATTTATAAGAATGCCTTATTCAGGTAGCTGAAAGGGCGGCGGATATAGAGAAAACCGCAAGACGTTACTATAGGAGGGTAGGTGTTGCCTGTGACCTGGTTAGCCATAGTGCTACTGGTTATTTTTGTTCTGATTATAGTCGCTATTTTTAACCCCATTACATATGCTGTTGAATTAGTAGGCCGTAAACCGTATAAAGCGCGTTTATTCATTCAATGGTGGGGCAAAATGTTTCGCATTCACTTTGCCTATGAGCAAGGCAAGCCTTTTTTCAAAGAAGTTTATATTTTGCACAAAGCAAAACTGGGCAATGTCCGTGATTATGAAGATTGGTTGTCCCGCCGCGTAGCGGAAGAGACGGCTGAACCTGATGAATCCAAGGTCTATGAAGAAGAGTTGGAAAAAACGCGGATACAACAGGAAGAAGGCGAAGAAGACACTACACCTAAGACGGTGGTTAAAAGTGTACGCTTTGATGCTGACGGTAAACCTGTGGAAACAGTGTCAGAGGTCACTGAAAAAAGCGGTGATCGTATTATCATGACGAACCCGACTACGGGTGAAGTGGAAGGCACTATATCACCAAGTGAATTGCGAGCTCAAAATGAAGCGGCAGCCGCTAAGGCAACACGCCAAGCTGAAAAGGCCAATGAGGCCCAAAAAGCTGACACTGACAGCCAGCAAGCTGATGAAGACGCGAAGGGTGAAGAAAAAGCAAAAGATCCTCATAAATGGTGGTGGGTTAAACATGTAACCAACGGTGCCTTATATGAGAAATTGTTGCTTTTTACCAAGCGTTGTTACAATCATTCGAAACCGCGTCACTTTGAAATCGAAGGCACATTCGGTACAGGCAATCCATATCAAATGGGGTTGACTGCATCGGCCTTATATTCGATTTGGCCTGAAAAAATGACTAATGTGGAACTTAGTTTCGTTGAGCCCGCTTTTGAAGGCAGCTTAGATGTGCATGGTCGTATCAGTCCGGGCGTACTTGCTTTTTACGGTACCTTGTTTGCGCTATCGAAACCGGTACGAGACCTTTTAATTGATGCGGTGAAATTTGCCTTGCGTTATCGCAAAGCGCAAAAAGCTAAAAAAGAAGCGGAAGCTAAAGAGTCTGACAATAAACAGGCTACAGACAAAAATAACAAAGCTAAAAAATCAGAAACAAAAGATAAAGCAGCTGCGTAATGCGGTGCTACTATACTAAATATTATCGGTGTGAAGTACACATGCGTTAAGGAGGATCCTCATGGAAAATAAATGCACCTTTGTTAAAGAGAATTTACAACCTATTTTTGAAAAATTCAAAGATATGATTAAAGTGGAAACTGTAGTCGGCGAAGCGATTCAAATCGGTGATGCTACGCTCGTTCCATTTGTAGATGTAACCATGGGTTTCGGTACCGGTGGTGCCGGTAAAGCTGACTGCGGTGGTGCCGGCGGCGGTGCTAAAATGGAACCGACTGCTATTCTTGTTATCAAAGGCGAACGGGTAGAATTATTCAACATCAAAGGTTCCGCTAAATACAGTGGTTTTGATCGCCTTATCGGTATGGTTCCTGAAATTATCTCCAAGTTAAAAAAGGACCAATATATTTATATCAATGAAAATGATGAAAAATAAAATATAATCTCGTCAGACAGCCTCTTTATTAAGGGGCTGTTTAGAGTATATGATTGGTTTTAACGATAATTCATTTGATATTCATTATCAATCGGTATGATAAATACATGACAAAAATAAATATTGAATATTAAATTAATTTTTTTAGATATTGTAGTTTCTCTATATTTCTGTTACTATAGTGAATATAGGGCTACATAATAGGCTCTAGTTTTGTAAGGAGGTCTTTGGGACATGAATTTTAAAAAGAATCTTGCTGCTTTAGCAGTTATTGGAACAATTGGTTTAGGTGCTGCCAGCGCAGCTAATGTTGGCGTAGTTAATATGGCTCAGGTAATGCAGGCATATCCTGGTTACGGTGCTATTCAAATGCAAGCTCAGAAAGTTGAACAGGAATACGCTCCAAAACTTCAGAAATTGGAAAATGAAATTAACGCAATCAAAGACGAAAAAGCAAAACAGGAAGCTATCGATAAAAAATATGCTCCGGTAGCTCAGAAATACAACGAAGAAATGAACAAAATCTTCGCACCGGTTGATTCTAAAATCCAAGAAAAATTGGATCAGGTACGTGCTCAGAAAAACTTACCTTTCATCGTAGCTAACCCTACAGTTATCGTAAGTATTGAACCAAACTCCACTGCTGAAAACGTAACTGACGATGTAATTGCTTTGTTGAAATAAGCAAGTAACTTCATTATTTAAGGACTGTCACATGACAGTAGGCCCTCATTAAAAAAAGCGAGTCAAGGATGACCTTGGCTCGCTTTTACTTTTATGAGGCTATAGAATAAGGGTTAGTGCCTATAAATATTGTGTTAACGGCGATACATTTTCGTAATAAGGATGTGTCGCTATTTTTTATTCCGGTTTGTGCACTAAAGTAACAATAAATTCGCTGTCTTCCACGAGGGTTGCTTGAATGAAGTTGTCACCGTTAAACTGTAAAACCGTACCAGGAGTTAACACATGTTCTTCTTCCTGATTCAGTTGAACCTCTACTTTGCCTTTTACTACGGTAAAGACTACATTGGCTTCCGGATGATTGTGATTTTCTACTTTTTCACCGGCTTTGCCGCCTTTTTTTACAACTACAAAATTAGGACCTTGGAATAATAAGCCCAATTCGTTTTTTTCAGTACCAACCATGAGAAAACCTCCTTTGGAAATAATTGTAAGAAAAAACTTGCCGACAGTACGTTGCCTTTAGACTATAAGGGAAAGGTAAATTAGTTATAAAGTGCAATGGTCAGCTGACGGCAAGTTATATACATATATTGTTAATTGTAGGGCGTACAATTTTTTGCTGATTTAACTATCAGCCGGGAGTCGGCTGTATAAAATAGCCGGACTTGAAGTGTTGCTTAAGCGCGCACGATTTTGTATTGCGGGAATTCGCCGTTAATTAATTCTACGGTGAATTTGAACTTAGGATCTGCAGCGCTTACAAAACCTTGGAACCAAGCCTGGTAGGCAGCCATCATGAATGTCTGATCGACGCCGGCTTTAGCCCAGTTGGCTTTTTGATTAGCGTGGCTACCTTCCCATACGTATTCATCAGCTGTATTAGCGAGAACTGTATCGCCACCGTCACAAGGCATGCCGTTTAAATAGTAGTTTTGCATAATCTGATAGATTTCCTGTGGCGTATGTTCACCCTTATTAAGCTCGTCGGCCGCTACTTTCCCACATGCGGCACCTTGGGTTACGAAGGCTGTCAAAATGGCGGTTTCCGCATCTTCGCCACCGCAGTCGAGCAAGTCTTTGATGAAGTTAGCTTCACGGACCGTAGCAATTTCAATCTGATTTTGTAACCAACCGTGAATATTGCTGTGGTCAATAATCATTTCAAGATTACGGTCCGCCGGAATTGGTTTGCCGTAAAGATCTACGGCAACGAAATGAAGCTCATCGGCTAAATCGCCTAAGGATTTCTGTGCTTCTTTATAGATTAAGTCTTCGCGCTCAATAACGAGGCGAATTTTTTTATACAACCAAAAATGAATGTGACCTAAGAATGCTGACATGGTTACGCTCCTTTACGAAGATTATTCAAACGAGTTACGAGGTCATTAACATCAAAGCCGTGAATGGAAGCGGCCTGCCATAATGGTTCGGACGTAGCCGACGGACAGCCGAGACAGCCCATGCCGATTTCCTGAAGAGCCGGAATTGTGTTTGGATATACTTCGATGATTTCACGAATGATGGAGTTTTCAGTAATAGGTTCACCCATTTGTAAACCTTGTGTAGCATTATTACCCATACCCGGTAATTTTACGGAAGGCTCAGTGGCATTTACATCAGCTGCGGCAGCGGCACTGATTGTAGCGGTTGCTGCTGCAGATTTGGATGCGTCAGCTGCTTCAACATCACCTAATACAGCTTCTTTGAAAGCATCAAGACCAATGCGGTCAATGAAGGCCCCCATACGTTCAATATGAGCGTTTTCTTTATAGAAAGTAACCATGCGGTCTACTAAGGCTAATACTTCTTTTTCAGTGGCTACTTCGGCGATGAGATCGGCAAAACGAGGGTGTGCTCCGGCACTGCCACCGGCATATACTTGCCAGCCTTCTGCGGTACCGATTACGCCGATATCCTTAGTGATGGATTCGGAGCAAGAGTTTGGACAACCGGATACGCCGAATTTCATTTTGGAAGGCATTTCCTGAGAAATATATAATTTATCTAATTTCATGCCGAGGCTTACGCTGTCTTGCTTAGCGCGTTTACAGAACGTGGTGCCCGGGCAAATTTTTACGCTGCGTACACGATTGGATGTGCTGTAAGCCGGTGCCATTCCCAGCATTTCCCAAGCTTTATCAACATCTTCCGCTTTTAAGTTAGTAATCATGATGCGTTGGGCACCGGTGATTTTGAGGGTAGCCTTAAATGTGTTGGCTACATCTATAAATTTTTGAAGCATAGTTGGTTGTACGAAACCACCCGGAATGCGTGGTGTGATTGCATAACGGCGTTGACCGTTGCGAATTCTTTGTAAGTTACCTGCTACTTGAGCCATAATGTCATCGTCCTTTCCCTTGACGGCACTCCTTTACGAGTGCATTACTTCTACGTATAATAAAGAAGGTAATATTTTTATAATACGAGTAAAAATATTGCTTCATGTCGTTTAGTACACGGTAATCTTCGTGTTTACATTGTTCATTATAGGACATTTTACTTGAAATGTATGTAGCCTGTGCTACATTTTTATTTTTTTAGATATATTAGAAGAATGATTCGTTATTGCAATTTTGTAATAAGAGGTAGACCATGAAACAACTATATGAAAAAGTATTAACGGGACGATTTGTAGAACGGCCGAATCGCTTTGTGGTTCATCTGGCTATGGATCATTTAAACGGTGAAGTATTGCCGGCCCATTTGCCGAATCCGGGCCGCATGTGGGAGTTATTATACCCCGGTGTTAAATTCTACATAGTCCATCATCCGAAAAAGGACGCCAAAACACAGTACCGGGTTATCGGCATTGAACGGGATGGGGTGCCGATTATGTTGGATACTAACTACAGTAATGATGTGGCGGAGTATTTAATTTCTACGAAACAAATTCCCGGTTGGGAAGAATGGTCCGTCGTGCGCCGTGAATATACAGTAGGTAATAGCCGCTTTGATTTGTTATTAACCAATGATGACGGCGAGTCTTTTTTGCTGGAAGTAAAATCCTGCACTTTGTTCAGTCGTGAAGGGGCCATGTTCCCTGATGCCATAACGGAGCGAGGGCGTAAACATTTACTGCATCTACAGGCTCTTAAAAGTGAAGGTTATCATACGGGGGTCTTGTTCTTGGTACAGTGGGAACGGGCCCGTTGGTTTTTACCGGATTATCATACGGATTTGGCCTTTGCCCAAACTTTCGGTGAAGTAGCGGGAGATCTTGATTGGAAGGCGGTGGCACTGCGTTGGACGGAAGAATTTACCATGCCGGAGGTAATCCGTGAATGCCGTTTTGATGCGGAACTGCTTCGCCGGGAAGCACAGGACCGCGGCGATTATCTGGTGGTTTTACATTTGTCTACCGCCATGGATTTGGAAATCGGTAGTAAGGGTATCCTTCATTTTGAGGAAGGGTATTATACCTATGTGGGCTCCGCTAAAGCCAATCTTACCAAGCGTTTGGAACGTCATAAACGGAAACGTAAAAAGATGCATTGGCATCTCGATTATTTCCGTTCTCACTGTGAAATGATTGCCACCTTGTCGATTCGTAGCAGCGACGATTTGGAATGTGAATTGGCCAAGGCTGTTAACAATTTGGATGGCTGGGAGGTGCCGGGCTTCGGCTCAAGTGACTGTGATTGTAACAGTCATCTGTTTGGTACGACCTATAATCCGATTCATAACGAGCCCTTTATGCTCATGGTAGAAGATTTTCGCATGAACCGTTTGGATACAATGATTAATCTTGGTGAATAAGGAAGGAGACACTGATGGAAATAGCTAAATCCTTATTTTACTTTATCGTAGCCGGCTTTTTTGAAATCGGTGGCGGCTATTTGGTATGGCTCGCTTTAAAAGAAGATAAAGGGCCATGGTACTTAGTGGCCGGTGCCGTCGTTCTCTTTTTATACGGTATCATACCTACTTTGCAGGAGGCCTCGTTCGGCCGCGTTTATGCGGCGTATGGCGGTATTTTTATTGTTTTGTCCATATTATGGGGCTGGCAGGTGGATAAAGTGGTGCCCGATATGGCCGATTTAGTAGGTGTTGCCATTGCCCTCGTAGGGGTATTAATTATTATGTATTATCCCCGTTAAATGTGGTGAAAATCCCTTATTGATGCGGTTAAAAGTAGCATAAAAACGCTAAAAATGCTATAATATAAGTTGCTAATAAATTAAATGAAGCGCTTGAAATGTACGATTAGTTATTATTAAATGAGGTGAGACTGTGGAGGAAACGACCTGGAGTCACGGGAAAATTGAGCCCGTCCAGATTGATAAAGAAATGAAGAGCTCCTATATCGATTATGCCATGAGCGTAATCGTTATGCGTGCCTTACCGGATGTTCGCGATGGTCTAAAACCGGTGCATCGTCGTATTTTGTACGCTATGCATGAAACCGGTATGACTCCGAATAAGCCATATAAGAAATCGGCCCGTATCGTCGGGGACGTACTTGGTAAATATCATCCACACGGGGATAGTTCCGTATATGATGCAACGGTGCGTTTGGCACAGGATTTTAATACGCGCTACCTCTTGGTAGATGGTCACGGTAACTTCGGTTCCATCGACGGTGACTCGGCAGCGGCTATGCGTTATACGGAAGTACGTATGGCTCGTATTACGACGGAAATGCTCGCTGATATCGACAAAGATACCGTTGATTTCATGCCAAACTATGACGAGTCCTTGCAAGAGCCGACAGTATTGCCGGCCAAAATTCCGAACTTGTTAATTAACGGTTCCGCCGGTATCGCCGTTGGTATGGCGACCAATATTCCGCCGCACAACTTGAACGAAGTAGCGGATGGCTTAATTATGCTTATCGACAATCCTGATGTGGATGTAAACGATTTGATGAAAGCCATTAAAGGGCCTGACTTCCCGACAGGGGCGTTAATCCTCGGTCGCGATGGCATTAAAAAAGCCTACAGCACTGGCCGTGGCAGCATTAAGATGCGTGCCCGTGCCACGATTGAAGAAATGAACAAGGGCAAACACCGTATCGTGGTAACGGAAATTCCGTACCAGGTTAATAAAGCCCGTGTTATTGAAAGCATTGCCGAATTGAGCCGTGACAAGGTTATTGACGGCATTACCGCGCTTCGTGACGAAAGTGACCGTCGCGGTATGCGCATCGTTGTAGAGCTTCGCGCCGATGTACAGCCGGATATCGTTCTTAACAAATTATATAAACACACTCAATTGCAAGACACCTTCGGTGTGATTATGCTTGCCTTGGTGGACGGTCATCCGCGAGTACTTACGCTAAAAGAAGTACTTACTCACTATTTGAACCACCGTTTAGGCGTTATCGTACGTCGTACGCAGTTCGAATTGGCCAAAGCGGAAGCTCGTGCTCATATCTTGGAAGGCTTGCTTATTGCCCTCGATCATATTGATGAAGTTATCGCCACAATTCGTGCGTCGGAAACCGATGAAATCGCGAAGAACGCATTGATGCAGAAATTCGGCTTAACTGAAAAACAAGCCGTTGCCATCTTAGATATGCGTTTACGTCGTTTGACCGGTTTGGAACGTGAAAAGATTGAAGACGAATACAAACAGTTGGAAATCCTTATTGCTGATTTGAAAGCTATTTTGGCCAGCGAAGACCGTCAGCGGGGTATCATCAAAGACGAATTGACCGAAATGAAACAGAAATACGGCGACAAACGTCGTAGTGAAATTACGATTGATACATCGGAACTTGATGTGGAAGATTTGATTGCCGACGAAGAAATGGTTATTACCTTGACTCGTCAGGGCTATATCAAACGCATGAATGCCAATGTATATCGCAACCAGCATAAAGGCGGCGTAGGCGTTGTCGGCATGAAGACGAAAGAAGACGACTATGTGGTACAGATTTCTCATGTTCGTACCCATAATACGCTTTTGTTCTTCACCACTGCGGGCCGTGTATATCGCTTGAAAGGTTACGAAGTGCCGGAAGCATCGAGCCGCAATTCCCGCGGTACAGCGATTATCAACGTATTGCCGCTCAATGTAGGTGAAGCGGTGACGACTATGATTGATATGGAAACTGTAAATCACGATCTTAATTTGTTAATGGTAACAAAACAAGGCGTGGTAAAACGTACGTCCATTGAAGAATATCAAAATATTCGTCGCAGCGGTTTGAATGCTATTTCCTTGGCTGACGATGACCGTCTCATTGCGGTATGCCTCACAGCGGGCAATCAGGATGTTCTCCTCGGCACTCGTAAGGGTATGGCTATTCGTTTCAATGAAGAAGACGTACGTCTCATGAAACGTTCCGCTCAGGGCGTTCGCGGTATTAAACTTAATGCCGGTGATGATGTAGTCGGCGCCGGTGTGATTATCGAATCGGGCGAAGCTTGTCAGGTATTCACTATCAGTGAAGAAGGGTATGGTAAACGCAACAGCGAAGATGTCTACTCGCTCCAGAAACGCGGCGGCAAGGGAACGAAAAACTTCCGCATTACCGATAAAACCGGTGATGTTGTAGCTGTTGGTATCGTAACGGACAGCGATGAAGTAATGCTCATCTCCGAACAGGGCAAGATTATTCGTTTTGACATGAAAGATATTGCCATTAAAAAAGGTAAAGCCATTTCCGGTGTGAAATTGCAAAATCTTGATGGTGAGGATAAAGTAGCTTCCGTAGCTATTATTGCTAAAGACGAATTGGATTCGGAAGAAGACAGCTTGTTCTAAGTGATAACTTATAAATACTAATAAAGCGGATTGAAGATAAAAGTTCTTCAGTCCGCTTTTTGTAATTCACTGTTCTTCATTTGTCGATAATAGATTCAATGTCTATAAAATAATGCTGTCAAACGAAAGAAACTGTGGCCTATAGGACATTTTGAGTTGGTTTTTAGACCGATGAGACTAGTATTTATCTAGTCTCATCGGTCTTTTAAATTTTTTATTAGATTTTAAAGGGTGGACAAAATGAGTTGGTAAAAAGTCTGAAACCCCTTGCTATATAAGGGTTAAATAAGGTTATATCTTTCTAGAAAATATATTTTTTAGGAGGTATTACTTTATGAAAAAAATTAGATGTCCTTATTGTGGTTTTGACTGTATAAAGTATGGAAAAACTCGAATAGGTAGGCAGCGATGGCGTTGTAAAGAATGTCATCAAGTTTTTACTAAGCCTTATGATCATACAAACTCGGATTTTCGCCTTTTTCTTCAATGGTTGTTCAGTAAAAATGTACAAAAAGATATGCCCGGTGCCGGTCGTAATTTTCGCAGAAAAACAGCTAAATTTTGGGAACTTTGGCCTTTACCACCTAAAATTGAAACTCAAAGCTCGATTGTATTCATTGATGGTATTCACCTAGGAAGGAAAGCCTGTATATTAATCTGCTGTGGTGAAAAGCATGTATTAGGTTGGTATGTATGCAGAGCTGAGCGAGCGAGGGCTTGGGGGGCTTTGATGAGCCGTATTGCTACGCCCACGGTCGTTGTATCTGATGGTGGTCCCGGCTTTCGGAAGGCATTAAAAAAAGTTTGGCCAAAGGCCAAACTTCAAAGATGTATTTTTCATGCTTTTCAACAAGTAAAAAGGTATACAACAACTCGTCCTAAAACAATTGCCGGTGCAGAGCTATATGGGCTTTCAAATGATTTATTTAAGGTAAATTCTACGACTGCAGCATTACATTGGATTAGAAGTTTAACAGACTGGAAAATTAAGCATAAAGCCTTTTTAGACGAAGTATCTTATGACGAGTATGGAAAACCTAGGTTAAAACATGAAAGACTTTTAAAAGCAGAGCAATCACTTCTTGTATTAATTAAATCTGGTACCTTATTTACCTACCTAGATGATACATTAGACTTTAACTGTCCATCTACTAATAACCGTATTGAAGGTGGCATAAATGCTCAATTAAGAGCTATGCTTCGTAACCATAGAGGAATGAATATTGAAAGGCGAATAAAAGCGGTTTTCTGGTGGTGCTACATGCACTCACCGAAACCGCTTTCACCCGCTGAAATACTCGAGGTTATGTCGACCAACAAAAGTATTTCTAAACTATATGATACCATGAATTCCAGAGAAAAATTAGAAGATTCTATTCCAACCTGGGGCGATGCTATTGTATGGAGTGATTTTCATTTCTCAGATCCATATCCTAACTATCTATGGGATTAAATTACCAACTCAAAATGTCCTATAACCCGAAACTGTGAAAAAAATTCTCTTTTACACAATTTTATGGTAAAATCATATATATAGAATGAAATATATAGATATAGTTGTATTTTACAAAGTTCAAATATGTAGTATAATTATAGAGTTCGCTATATGAGCTCAGCCCCTATTGGTACTCTAAAAAGAGTATTGATTGGCCCTGAGTATAGTGTTAATAAAGTCCTAAAAGATTAGGGTATTTGGGTTAGGGATATAGTTCCTAAAAAATGTAGAGCGTTATAAAAAAATCAGAACGCTATAATTGTGTATTATTACTATTAGTCCGTAGGAGGCGATTCCTATTTTAGTATTTAGAAGATTTGAATTAAAAGATAAACCGATTATTGATGATTATTTTGCAATTCATCATTATGAAGCATCGGATAACTGTTTTACCACATTGTTTATGTGGCAAGATGCTTATGGTATCGAATGGGCCGAAGAAGATGGCGTATTGTTCATTAAAGGGGGCGGCAAACGGGAACCGTTTATGTTGCCACCTTTTGCCGGTAAAGATGCAAAATTCGTAGACGGCCTTGATATGGCTAAAGAATGGTTCGAAGTGAATAACTTGCCGTTCCGTTTAAAAGGTGTTAATCCGATTATGATGGAGCGTATGAATACGCTTTGTCCTGATTGCTATGAATTTACGCCGGACCGTGACAATTTTGAGTACATTTATAAAACGCAAGATTTGATTACTTTGTCCGGTAAAAAATTGCGCCAGAAGAAAAATCACTTAAATCAGTTCCGCATGCAGTATACCAACTATGAGTACATGCCGCTTACTTCGGACATTTTTGCCGATTGTATTGCTACGGCTGAATCCTGGGTGGAACAGCATCATGAAGAAGGCATTGAAGATGAGTTGGAAGCCATTAAATTGTTGTTCACTCATTGGGATGAACTTGGTCTTGTAGGCGGTGCTATCAAGTTGTTCGGACGTATCGAAGCGTTCACTATCGGTGAATACTTGAACGACCGTATGGCTTTGATTCATATTGAAAAAGCAAATCCGACTATCCGCGGTTTGTACCAGGCTATCAACAATGAATTCATTCGTCATGAATTTGCCGATACGGAATTTGTAAACCGTGAAGAAGATATGGGCTTACCGGGCCTTCGTAAGGCTAAAGAATCGTATAATCCGGATCATTTTGCCGAAAAATATGATGCGGTATATGCCGATATTTGTCCTGTTAAGGAATAAAGTATTAGGGGAGTCCTGAGGACTCTCCTTTTTTGTATAAAAAGAGGTGTAATTATGGAATTTAGAATTGCCAACGCCAATGATACGAAAGCGGTAGAAAATTTATGGGCTTATTGCTTTGAAACAAAAGAAGATCCGTTTTTCCAATATTATTTCAGCAAAGCCTATGAACCGGAACATACCATGGTAGGCTATGACGGAAATTTGCTGACCAGTATGGTGCATTTGCGTCAGTATACCCTTAATGTGCGCGGTGCGCTCGTGCCGGTAAGTTACATGGTAGGCGTAGCAACCGATCCGGTAGCCCGCCGTGGCGGTATCGGCGGTCAATTATTAACGGCTTCGTTAGAAGAGTTAAAAAAACGCGGTCAGGGGATCACCATTTTGATGCCGTCCAAAGCTGCGTTTTACCAACAATACGGTTGGGAACTGTACGCTCATCAGTGGGTGCAAACCTTGAGTCTTGAAGAGTTACGTCCGCTTACGGATAAAACACTTCATTTCGGTCTTTTGCAATCGGAAGACGAATGGACTAAGTTAGCCCCAATCTATGAAGCTTATACTGAAGGTTTATCCGGTTATGCCGTGCGCGGTGAAAAAGAATGGCGACGCTTATTGGGCAGCTTTTTTGCGGAAGGGGTGCGCGTAGCTTATGTGCAGACCGAAGACGGTCAAATTGAAGGCTATGCGGTGTATCGTTTAGGGGCGGAAGAAATTCCGGTTACCGAATTTGTGTACACTTCCCGTCGCGGTCAAAAAGGTCTCTTAAATTACTTATACAATCATCGTTCGCAAGGTTCGAGCATCCGCTGGAACGAAGGTATGCAGGATGAATCTTATATTTTCCATCCGAACGGTAAAACCGGTCATACAACCATGCCGTACATGATGAGTCGTATTGTCGATGTGACGACGGCTATGGCGACAGTGCCGGCCCATATTGATGCACATTGGGCCAATCAGGCGGGCGTAGTTGACGGTAAGACCTATACCTTTACATTAGGTGTTAAAGATTCCATGGCAACTTGGAATGAAGGTACCTATGAAGTGACAATTCATAGTGATGGCCACGTGGAAGCCGTTAAAACAGCGGACGAAGTTAAAGCTGATGTGCAGGTTGTAAGTGAGGTAGGGGCTTTAAGCCTTATCCTTATGGGCCGCATGACAGCGTCGGAACTGCTGTTTGAAGGTAAAGTATGTGGTGAAAAAGCGGTGATTGCTATGCTCATCCGTGTTTATCCGAAACAAAAAACATACATTAATGAATGGTGGTAAGAATTAATATATAAAAAGGCCCTCATAAGGCTCAGACTCTACTTATACCGGATGCGTTACATCCGATTGGCTAGAGGTTTTGCATCTTATGAGGGCTTTTTGTTTTGCTAATTTTTTGAAAATTAAGAGTTATAGGACAAAAAGTGTGTGTAAAAAGTGCTGTAAACCTAGATAGATACTGGGTTTATAGCACTTTTATCTTTTTTTGACAAAGATAAAGGGTGGACAAAAAGTGTGTGTAAAAACATGCTTGAACCCACATAACTACTGACTAAAATGGTATTATATCTTCCTAAATAAAAACATAAATAGGAGGATGATTAAAATTAAACAAGTAGTTTGCCCTGATTGTGGTCGAAAATGTATAAAACACGGTATATTGAAATCCGGTTCTCAGCGATGGTTTTGTAAGCACTGTAAAGTCGCTTTCACTAACAAAATTAACACCGATAGTCATGATCTAAAGTTGTTTTTGAAGTGGTTATTTAGTAAACAGTTGCAGCAGGATATGCCTGGAGGAGGACGTACATTTAGACGTAAAACCGCTAAATTTTGGTCCATATGGTGCCTTCCACCAAAGATTGAGGAAGTATATGATGTGCTTTACTTTGACGGCATATACCTAACGCGTAAGCTCTGTGTACTTATTTGTTGTAGTAAGGACCATGTGTTAGGCTGGTATGTTTGTAGATATGAGAACTCTAGAGCTTGGCAGGCATTAATGGACCGTATTGCTCCTCCGCGTGTTGTTATCTCAGACGGCGGATCTGGATTTGCTAAGGCCTTAGCAAAGAGGTGGCCGACAAGTAACCATCAACGCTGCTTATTTCATGTTTTTGCACAAGTAAGAAGGTATACAACTTCTGCACCAAAAACAGTAGCCGGCAAGGCCTTATATGAACTAGCAAAGCGTTTATTTAAGATTCAATCGATAGATGATGCCTATACTTGGATTGATGGATTATTAGCTTGGAGAGAAGAGTTTGATGACTTCTTACGTGAAATGACAGTTGACGAAAATGGGAATAAAAGGGCTACTCATGAACGCCTCTTAAAAGCTGAGGCAGGACTTTTACGATTAATTAGAGATGAGACTCTATTTACCTACCTGACGTTTGTAGATATTACCGTACCTACAACGAACAATCGACTGGAAGGAGGCGTTAATGCGCAACTTAGGGGGATGTTACGAGACCACAGAGGATTATCCTTAGAAAGACGATTAAAAGCGGTCTATTGGTGGTGTTACGAGCACTCACCTAGACCGCTTCCTGTTGCTGAAATATTAAAATGTATGCCTACAGATAAAACAATCGCTGCTACTTACCGTAGGATAATGCGGAATAACCGTCCTGATAATATCTTACCCCAATGGGGCGATGCCATTGTCTGGAATGAGTTCCATATGTCCACGGAATTTCCAATTTATTGGGATTAATTTAAAAAAGCCACACACACTTTTTGTCCTATAAGCCAAAATTAACAGAACTCTTCCAAGATTATTATTTTTCAATAGCATCATTACCGATGGTTTTAGAATGAAAGGTTCTATATTTGAGAGGTGATAAACCATAATTAAGACGGAAGAGTTCAATAAAATGACTTAACTGATTGAAACCGACCGCTAATGAAATATCTGATACTGATTGAGATGTTTGTAATAGCAGATCTTTGGCTTGATTAAGCCGATAATTGTTTAAATATTTAATAGGCGATGTACTGGCGTATTTATTGAATAAGGCGGTGCATCTATTTTTATTGGTAAAAGCCTGTTTGGCGATAGCTGTAACTGTCAGCTGTTCATGGAAATGGTTGTGAATGTATTCAATCATAGCGTAGAACAGGGCCAGTTCCTTTTTGTTGACCGGCTTTGATTCATTCTTGGTAAGCGGATAGAGCTGTTCAATGATTTCCATAATAAAGTTAATAACCTCTAAATGATGAAATGGAGCATCGTCTAACTCTATAAAAGATTGCAACTGTTTTAGCTGATTTGGCTGTAGGGGTAACATGGCATAAGCGAGTGACGGGTTTTGGGTAATGGGATTAATAAAATGAGTTTGGATATAGTCAATAAATAAACTATCGGTAAAGTTTAGACAGAGTGAATGTGTATCTTGGTCTATTGTTTTTGACGTATGTAGTTGGTGAGGATTTACAAATAATAATGTATTTGGTGTTAAATGAAAGGTTTTATTATTAACACGATATTCTAATGATCCGGAAATAACCCAAGTCAGTTGGATTTCATTATGCCAGTGAATGGGCACCATGTCGGACGTAGCATGGACGAAATCCTGGGTATATACGGATAAAGGTAAATCAAGGGCTATATAGGGGAGGTTTTCGCGAAGCTCACTGGTGAAACTCATGGCAAATGCTTGCCCTTTATTTTTTGATTGTGGATGAGATTCTATCATAACTAATCCTCCTTTGATGATATGTCTTGATTTAAATTATAAAGGAATATTTATTACAATACAACATAATAAGTATGATAAAAAGTACAAATCAGATAAAAATACGTTCGTATTCGATAGTAAGAAAATCACGATACCCTTATACTTAGGGCATAGATAAGAAGTTCTATAGTGGATGTCAGTAGGTATAGGAGGAACTATTATGTTAAAAATTAACGAACAACGATTGTTGAATCGAATCAACTAACTTGGTGAAATCGGCATTGATGAAAATGGAGCCCGTACCAGAGCGGCTGCTTCCGATACGGAAAAAGCCGGGCGCGATCAGGTAGTGGCATGGATGAAAGAAGCCGGACTTCGTGTAGCAGTAGATTATATTGGTAATATTTTTGGGATATGGGAGACCGAGTCCAATAAACATGAAGCACCGATTATGATGGGTTCTCATATTGATACGGTTATTAATGCCGGCAAATATGACGGTTGTTATGGAGTGTTGGCCGGCCTTGAAGTAATTCAAAGTTTACAGGAACAGCAGATTGTAACAAAATGTCCATTGGTTGTAGGAGCCTTTACCAATGAAGAAGGTATTCGTTACTCACCGGATATGATGGGCTCCCTTGTATATGCAGGAGGTCTTGATGTAAAAGAAGCCTAAGCTATTGTTGGTGTAGACGGCACGATTTTAGGAGAAGAATTAAAGCGTATCGGCTACGAAGGGACGGAAGAACCGGGATTTATTAAACCTCGTGCGTATATTGAACTTCATATCGAGCAAGGTCCTATTTTAGATGTAGAAGGCATTTCTATCGGAGCTGTTGAAAATTTGCAAGGGATTTCTTGGCAACGAATTGAGATTAAAGGTGTAGCTAATCATGCAGGTACAACACCGACTAATATGAGAGTGGATGCGGGTTTGGCCGTAGCCAAGGTAATTACTTTTATGCGTGACCGTTGTAATCAGTCAGGTGGTACTACAGTAGCGACAACGGGTACGATTGCTTTTGAACCAAATGCGATTAATGTAATCCCATCAAAAGCTGTTTTTACAGTTGATGTACGCAACCCTAATGAGGAACGCTTAATAGCTGAAGAACAGGCTTTAGCGGCATACCTAAAAGAATTGGCAGTGACCGATAAGGTACAAATTAGTACGGAGCAATTAGTACGTTTTCAACCGGTACAATTTGATGAAACAATTGTAAGTATGGTGGAACAAGTGGCTAATGAAATGCATTTATCGAATCGTCGGATGACGTCCGGTGCCGGTCAAGATGCACAGATGATGGCGCGGATTTGCCCGTCGGCCATGATTTTTGTACCAAGTGTAAACGGTATTAGTCATAATCCGAAAGAATATACTAAAGACGAAGATATTTTTGCCGGAGCCAATGTATTCATTAATGTAATCAAAAATTTGGCGCAGTAAACAATCGATTTTCTTGAAGAAGATAAATTTCTAAGAAGAATTACAGTTAGTCTATGAATAACATAAGTTAAGGAGAATCCATGATAAATATTGTTCCTATTCAAAAAGATGTTAGATCTAGTGACTTTGATGCCTTGTTTACTGTTGCAAAGGCAAAAGCAGTTAAGGAATTCCACGAGAGTTTACCGGGGTACGAGGCAACACCGTTACGAGAACTAAGTGCATTAGCTAAACATGTGGGACTAAAAAATTTATTTGTAAAAGATGAAAGCTATAGATTTGAGTTGAATGCTTTTAAGGGCCTTGGTGGCAGTTATGCGCTGGCTGAAGTGATTGCTACAAAATTAAATATAACGCCGGCTGAAGTGAAAAATGTAGAGCCAAACAGTTTCACTTTTGTAACGGCTACCGATGGCAATCATGGACGCGGTATTGCTTGGGCTGCTAAGAATTTAAAACAGCAAGCTGTTGTGTATATGCCGAAAGGATCGGCTGTCGAACGATTGGAAAATATTCGTAAACTTGGTGCTACGGCAGAGATTACCGAACTGAACTATGATGATACAGTTCGTTTTGCTAAATCACAAGGTGACGCTAACGGTTGGATTTTGGTGCAAGATACGGCATGGCCGGGCTATGAGGAAATTCCCGGTTGGATTATGCAAGGCTATATGACAATGGCGTTAGAGGCTGTACAGTCTTTGGGAGATATTGTACCTACCCATATTTTCTTACAGGCCGGAGTTGGTGCTATGGCCGGAGCTTTAACCGGATTTTTCAATCATTATTATGGTGATAAGAAACCAACCATAATTTATGTAGAACCTAATAAGGCAGACTGTGTATTTCAGACAGTTAAAGCCAATGATGGTACCTTACATGCCGTGACGGGAGATTTAGATTCTATTATGGCCGGCCTTTGTTGTGGTGAGGTATGTACGGTAGGCTGGGAACAAATTCGTCAATTTGGCGATTACAGTGTGTCTTGCGATGATAAAGTTGCAGCCGATGGAATGCGTGTGTTGGGGAATCCGTTGTATGGTGATGAACAAATCATTTCAGGTGAAAGCGGTGCTGTTACAACCGGACTCGTTTATCGTCTTATGGTTGATGCGGATAAAGCGCCTATGCGTTCAGAGTTGGGATTAAATGAAGAATCTGTTGTTCTTTGTATCAGTACTGAAGGCGATACGGATACAGTTAATTATCGACGCATTGTTTGGGATGGTGCATGCGGTTTAATAAAGTAAATTTTGCTAATAAGGCACTTTGCAATGATTGCTCGCAAAGTGTCTTGTTTTTTATTATAATGAAATTATATTGAGATTTTTGATTATAAATAAGGTATAATAAAATTAGAAATGGCTAAATTACGTCATTTGAATAAAAAAGCATGGAGGACTCTTATGAAAGATTTGTACTGTATGTTGGAGAGAGAGGTACTACCTGCTTTTGGTTGTACGGAGCCGATTGCGCTGGCCTTTGCGGCGGCGAAAGCGGTGGAAGTTTTGGGGGAATTTCCAAGCAGCTTGCACGCTGATTGCAGCGGCAACATTATTAAAAACGCGAAGAGCGTAACTATCCCGAATGCACAGGGGCGAACCGGTTTTTACTACAGTCTGATTTTGGGCGCTATTGTGGGTGATGCGTCTAAAGAACTGGAAGTACTCGAAGGTTTGACATCGGATGATGTGAAGCGGGCTGATGAATTATTTGAAAGTAATTTCTGTACCGTATCGTTGGCGGAAGGTGTGGCCAATCTGTACATCGCCGTAACCGCTAAAACGGCGGATCACGAAGTGAAGGTAACGGTTCAACAGAAACACACTAATATTACGCACATCGAAAAAGACGGGGAAGTTATATTTGATATGCCGTTGGAACAGATTTTGGCGGAAGAAGTGCAGATGACATTTGATGACTGCTATGAATTCGCTGAAGAGGCTGATTTTAAGCGGCTCAAAGAATTATTGCATCGTCAGTTTGAATATAATATGGCCATTGCCGAAGAGGGGATGAAAAACTCCTACGGTTCAAACATCGGTAAACTTATTATTGAAGATTCTGCCAGCATTGCGGATAAGGCACGTGCTTATGCGGCGGCCGGCTCCGATGCGCGCATGGGCGGTTGCAGCATGCCGGTTATGATTAACTGCGGCAGCGGCAATCAGGGAATTACCTTGGCCGTTCCTATTCATGTGTATGCTGAAGAATATGATGTGCCTGAAGAACGACGTTATCGTGCGTTGGCCTTGGCTAATGTGTTAGCACTTTATATTAAGCATGATATTGGGCGTTTGAGTGCCTATTGTGGTGTGGTGAGTGCCGCATCTGCTACGGCAGCAGGTATTGCGTACTTAACGGATGAGCCGAAAGAAGTGGTATGGGAAACCCTATCCAATGCACTGGTTGGTACATCCGGCGTGGTTTGTGACGGCGCCAAAGCATCGTGTGCCATGAAGATTGGTATGTCTCTGGGCAATGCGTTATTATCCTATCGCCAGGCGAAGTCGAATAATAGTTTTAAAAACGGTGACGGTATCGTTAAAGCTAATATCGATGAAACGGTGCATACGGTGGGGCGTATCGCTCGTGACGGTATGCGCGAGACGGACATTGTAATTTTAGAATCAATGATTGAAAAATAATATAGAGCAAAATAAAAATATTTCTAACTAGTCTCAAAACCGAATTATATCTATAATAGAAATATAAGGTATATCTAAGAAAGAGAGTGACTATAATGAGCAAAACAGTATTAATCACAGGTGCTACTTCGGGAATCGGCCGCGCTACGGCTTTAGCTTTTGCCAAAGCGGGGTATGACCTTTTATTATGCGCTCGTCGCTTGGAAGTATTGGAAAACATGAAAGCCGAATTCGAACCGGAATACGGCATCAAGGTAACTCCGTTTGCCCTTGATGTAACAAATCGTCAAGCAGTTACGGAAACGTTACCGGCGGTGATTGAAAAAGCCGGCGGTGTAGATATTCTTGTAAATAATGCAGGCTTGGCGCAAGGTCTCGATGCTTTCCAAGAAAGTTCCATCGATGATATTGAGCTCATGATTAATACAAATGTAAAAGGTTTGCTCTATGTATCACGTACCGTATTACCGTTCATGTTGGCTAAAAATGCCGGTCACATTATTAACTTAGGTTCTACGGCCGGTATTTATGCGTACGCTAAAGGCGCTGTATACTGTGCCACTAAAGCGGCTGTTAAAACACTGAGTGACGGTATCCGCATCGATACGATTGAGTCGGATATTAAAGTGACGACGATTCAACCGGGTATTGTGGAAACACCGTTCAGTGAAGTTCGTTTTCACGGTGATAAGGAAAAAGCGGCTGCTGTATATGCCGGCGTGGAAGCGTTGCAGGCGGAAGATATTGCGGACATTATCGTATTTGCCGCTACGCAGCCAAAACGCGTGCAGATTTCGGACATTACCATCATGGCCAATCAGCAGGCCACCGGTTTTATGATTGCAAAGAAATAAGAAATGACAGTTGCCTGTGGTGCCCATAAAGCACTACAGGCAATTGGTGGTTATATATCTTTTTCCGGCGGGCTAGTTATATTAGCATGTCGGTTACTTATGAGTTTGAATTTAAGATTGTAGTTAAAAGAGGAGTTCCT
The DNA here is from genome assembly GCF_008679445.1 of Veillonella sp. LMAG:90. Lineage (NCBI taxonomy): Bacteria > Bacillati > Bacillota > Negativicutes > Veillonellales > Veillonellaceae > Veillonella > Veillonella sp. LMAG:90. The sequence goes on along the minus strand of NZ_NAND01000001.1, from coordinate 313,155 downwards.
ATGAATAGTGAAAACTGGGTCGGTTCCTTACCGGTTTGGGATAATTTTAAAATGTGTATGACTGAAAAATATTTAAAATTTGAAGGTCGTGCTACCCGTGGTGAGTACTGGAAATTTGTGCTCATTCAATTCGTTATTATAATTGTGTTGGAATTCTTAATCAGTATTTTCAGTATTGGTTCGACCTTCGAAGATATTTTGACCTTGGTAGTCACCTTACCGTTCATTTTGCCTTCGTTAGCGGTGCAGACCCGTCGGCTTCATGACTTGAACCGTAGTGCGTGGTGGCTTTTACTCCACTTCGTGCCCTATGCCGGTTCTTTTGTTTTGTTTATTTTCTCCGTCATGAAAGGGAATCCAGTACCTAATAAATACGGCCCCGTACCGGATTACAGCTATTACAGGGGCTAATGGAGCTTGAATATTAATACTGTTTTAACCTCTGAGCCCAAAAGCAAGGATTCAAACCGGGACTTGGAGTTTTACTATAGTAATTATTTTAAGCAGTAACGGAATGGGGGAATGCACCGGCAGCGTCTGGGAATGGCTTAACCACTTATTACGGGCGGTGGGCAACATTTGATTGATACTATATTTTACGTTTGAATTGTACGATTAAAAACTTAACATTGTGCCGATTTTAAATTTTTAAGTATATCAGTTGGTTATTTTACCGTGCCAGGGGGAAACTTATGAAAATAATTACGGTCAATAAGATTATGTGCAGTCATTATGTAGATGAAATCGAAGCTATTAAAAAGCACCCGTTCATAGTAACCGGGCGAGCTAAGGTAGCAGTTGACCAAGGTCGTGTATTGTTAGGACAAAATTCGGCGAAATGTGAAACAGTCAATCATGTTATTCATGACGAAATAAAGGCGCTCACACGAGGGATAAATGATAAAATTCCCGACCATTATCCGGGTGTTCACCCAACGTAAACGTTAAGATGTTTTGGTTTAATATTTATGATAATTCGGTGTGATACCGGTTTTCATAATTTGCATTTGATAAAGATTAATAATTAGTGTAGAATGTTCATTTATATCGTTTTATTGAATGATATACATGAATTTTTTTATAAGTGGTTGTTAGTTAAGGGTTTGCGTAGAGAGGAGTATTGGGATGAATTGTCAAAATTGTGGTAAAGAATTGGAGGCCGGGCAAGCATTTTGTTCACACTGTGGTCAAGATGTTGCTGCGGCAGAGACTTCGGTAGCAGCGACGTCAACAAATGCGGTGCCTGCGGTAGATGCGGATGGCTATCCTTTACATTGGGTGGGATCCTTACCGATTTGGGAAAACTTTAAGATGTGTATGACTAAAAAGTTCTTTACCATACAAGGTCGTGCTACACGGGGAGAGTATTGGAAGTTTTCTTTGGTGCATTATGTGATTGTAATTGTAGCGGCTCTAATTGGGTCGGTTATGGAGTCGAGTAAAATTGTTGAAAGCGTACTCAGTTTATTGAGCCTCGCATTATTTATGCCGTCATTAGCCGTAATGGTTCGACGACTTCATGACACCAATCGCAGTGCCTGGTGGTTAGTACTCATTTTAATTCCTTTCATAGGCACTATTGCGGGTATTGTTTTAATGCTTTTAAAAAATAATCCATTGCCTAATAAATATGGTTCTTTGCCTGATTACAGTAATTATCAAGGGTAATCGTGAGCAATTATTTAGTTAATTAAACATTGAATATTAAATTTATAAAACAGTCATTGGCTTTGATGAGGCAGGCTTTTCAAAAGTTCGTGAAAAGGTGCAGTCATAGCTTAGGGCTGTTTTTTTGTATACAAAAATGATTGAAAAAGTATGTTAGAATATAATTAGCAATATAATAATTTAATCGGCAATAAAAGTTAGAAGTGTTTAACTTTGTTGTCGAATCATGTATACTATCTAAAAAAATGATTGCTGGGAGGTTTATTATGTATTGTAGTCATTGTGGTAAAGAATTGTCACCGGAAGCCAGGTTTTGTCCTAATTGCGGACAAATGCGCGTTGCGTCCACCGTACCGGTAGTGGCAAATCATCAGAAGAGTTCGCTGGAATTCACTGAAAATATAAAATTATGCCTTATTGAAAAGTACTGTACCATTGAAGGTCGTGCTACGCGCGGTGAGTACTGGAAGTTTATGTTATTTGTAGGGCTATTAATCCTTGTAGTTGAATTTCCGTTGATGTTTATTACCGGAATGTTTATGAATGTAGCCGACTCCAATGTACCGTTCTTCTTTTTCTTTTTTATCAGCGTAGCCGCTTGGCTAGCCTTGTTACCACCTATTATTACCTGTGAAATACGTCGTTATCATGATACCGGCTTCAGCGGTTGGTGGTATTTCTTACACCTTATTCCGGGCGGTAGTTTTATTCTCTTAATTTTTACGCTCTTGCCAAGTCAGATGTATGAAAATGAGTATGGACCGTTGCCGGATTATACGGATCATGTAAGCAAAAAGTGGTTCAACAATAAGAAAATTTCAGATATATAGGACATTTTGCGCTGTTTTTATTTTATAGGACAAAATGAGTTGTTTTTTAGGCCGATAAGATAAGTAGTTACCTAGTCTTATGGGTCTTTTAAAATGAACGCAAAAAAGCGATGGACCGGGGTCCATCGCTTTTTGTTAGGAGTATGTTTTATGCGGTATGTGGTATCAGTATTACTCTTCCGAACGTTTGGACGTGATAGAGCGGTAGAGGTAATAAACAAAGCCACAAAGTAAGAGAATGGATACAACCATGAAGCCTACTTTAAATGCAAATACCATCATTTTGAAGGAAATATACATAAATAAGCCGGCTAACAATAACATAATTAAAGATTTCATTTTACAAGTCTCCCTACTGTTATAATTTAATGTCTACTTTTTATAAAGAAATATTTAAGCCATCTAATTGTTTTTTTAGTTGATTAAAATTAGCTTCCGCTAAATCTAGTTTTTCAACGGTATCTAACGTTTTGAAATTAAGATTTCTTTTTTCAGATTTTATTTTGTCTATGAATGTCTATTTAGTTTCGCTATCTAAGTCAGATGTTGATACTCTGTAAAGATATTTTGTATATAATTCACCTAAACCTTCAATAAGAGTAAATGCTTTGTATTCATAAAGAGAATTATCCATTTTTTACACCTTTCTAATACGAAAACTTTAAATTTTCTTGATGTACATAAAAAATGACAAAATAACATTATGATACAATCGATTATTTGGCTTGATTATTGTGCTGTTTACAAGCACAGGGCTTGCTGTTTTTTTAAAATTATAGCAAATTCGGGAGTAAATCGCAAATTATCGATATGAAAATGATGGTATGTTGTGATTATGTTGCCGGAATAATTTGGTTCTAAATAAAATTTGCTGTTCGGATTATTCTATTTTTTCGGCTGTTTCGGAAAAATAAAGGTTTTTTCAAATTCACAGAACAGCTTTAAGAGTGGCGTATCTAAGTAGGACAAGGCGGTATCACCGATTTCTCGCGAAATTCCGAAGAACGGTTCAGCAATAGAGCCGGCAATGGCTGCCAAGGTATCGCTGTCGCCGCCGATGGAAATGGCATTGCGAATGGTATCTTCAAAGTCGTTACCTTCAAGAAAGGCTACAACGGCTTGCGGTACCGTTCCTTTACAACTACCTTGAAATGTGTAGGTAGGACGAATTCCGTCAATGGTGAAATTCAAGTCATAATAATTATCTTGGACAAACTTGCGAATTTCGTCTTTGGAAGCACCGGTACGTGCTAAATAAATGGCACCGGCCGTAGCTTGCGCGCCGGCAATACCGTCTGGGTGGTTATGAGTGACAGCCGTTACGGTGTGAGCTAAATTAAGGACTTCTTCTAAGCTGTCGCCGGCGTAGGCACAGCCGCTGACACGCATGGCCGCACCGTTCCCAAAACTGTTGTATGGTTTTGGGTCTTTTTCATAGAGCCATTGGTAAAACATGCCGCCATAGTCGTAATTAGGACCATGATAAGCTCGTCCCAGAATACGCATAGACATTACGGTTGTTTGAGCCAGCTTTTCAGGGGGAGCCGTAGCAGCCTTTAATAAAGCATTACCAATGGCTATGGTCATCACGGAATCATCGGTAGCATGACAAGGGGGTTTAAAAAGTTCAAATTCTTTAGACTTCAGATTGTCCCATTCAAAACGGGAGCCTACAACGTCGCCTACAATTGCACCTAACATAGTAATACGCCTCCTCATATCCAACACCTAATTCAATTAAAAAAACGATGAATATTCAGGTTAAAAAACCAAAAAATATCGTTAGGCTTATATTATACCACATGCTTTTTACGATAAATATAGAGGCTAAGTTCAATGAATTTTATCAAGATACTTGAAATGTGATTATAAAATGAAGTCGTTAAAAGTTAAAAGAGGGAAACTTTCAATGTGTGTGGAACTTTTTACTTATAGAGTAAGTCTCCAATTTATGAAATGAGGATTTTTTGCAAAAGGTTTAGGGGAATAGTAAATAGGTTTAGGAGAATAGTAAATAGGTTTAGGGGTACAGTCAATCGGGGAGGATGGTATGGATTATTGGGGTCTAATACGGCGAATTATTATCGGAGTTTTAATCATGGCGTCAGCGTCGATAATGGTTTCCACAAACAGTGTGGATAAAGTATTTGAACAGGCCACCAGATGGGTTGGTTACTGGGAGCAGGGTAAAAAAGCATTAGGTTTAGAGTCCGATACTAAAGAGACAACTACATCAGCGGCCAAGGGCGAAATTGCAACCGAAGCCAAGGATACGTCAAAAGATGTGCTGGAGCTTAAGGAGCTCGAAAGTGCGTTGACCACGTTTGTAAATTATCATTTGTTTCTTACGGAGCATAAGTATGCCCGTGCGTATCAATTGCTTTCCGATAATTACCAACAGAATGTGGCCGGTAATTATGAGACCTGGGTTAACAGCTTTAGCGCAACCAAAGGAGTTGTCGTATCTTCAATGGATTTAGTTTCACAAACCGAGGATACGATTATCATTAAATATACATTACATAAGTTGGTCGATGAAGGTAACGATACGGTGCGTAGGGAATTTGCCGGTGAAGCGACGCTGCGCAAAGATGGACCGGTTTGGTTAATCGATGAAATTAAAGAGAAATCGTTGTAAGAAGGAGGAGGTTAGCATGTATCAACGCAATGATAAGGGACAGATTATTGGGGCTTGTGTACTGGGGGTATTTTTATTTTTTGGTAATATGTATATGTCCTATGCCAATACGATGAGCGTATTGGAGGAAGCGGCTGATTATGCCGATGAAAGTTATCAGGAACGAAATCAGCAAATACTGAATACGACAGCCAAAGAAGTGACCACGTTAACATCAAATGGTGTGACCACTACGGCAACTGAAACAGTAACTAAAACACAACCGGTAGTAAAACCTAAATCATCCGATCCAAAAACATTGGCCGCTGACAGTGCTATGAACACATTTAGAACATATCATCAGATGATTACTGATGGTGATATTTCTAAGGCCTATGATTTGTTATCTGAAAATTATAAGCGAGAAGGGGGCAATTCTTTTTATGATTGGTCCATGGGGTATATCAAAACCAAGGAAAGTATAGTGGATTCTATGCGCGTTATTTCCCAAACAGATGACACGATTGTGATTCAGTATACGTTGCATGCGGAAGACTATACAGGTAACAAGGGCGACACGGTGGCGAGCAAATTTGCCGGCGAAGTGACGATGCGTAAACAAGGGTCGGGCTGGCTTATTGATGATATGTCGGCCCGTAAGATTTAGAAGTGAGGCGAATTAATGAAAGGCAGAAAAGGTCTTAAACGGCTTGGATTTTTAATGGCTTTGCTTATGGCTTTAGTGGTTATGGCAGGGTGCGGCTCTGATACAAAGCCCCAGGCTAAGGAAGAAATTTGGCAAAAGACGGATTTGACGGCCGAGCAAAAAGTAGACTCATTACTTGAGTCCATGAGTGATGAAGAAAAAGTCGGCCAGCTGATTTTATTCGGCATGCAAGGGACTCAGGTAAACGACGATGTGCGCTATATGCTGAGCGAATACAAAATGGGCGGCATTATTTTGTTTGACCGCAACATGGAATCCAAAGAACAGGTTGCAGCGTTGATTCAAGATTTACAGAAAGCGGCTCGCCAAAGTGAAAAAGCACCGCTCTTTGTAGCTATAGATCAGGAAGGCGGCTGGGTGGCGCGCCTGAGCAGTGAGCTTGTAAAAGTACCGGCCGCTGAACAGCTGGGGCAAGGTACACCGGCGGAAGCAGCAAAACTAGCATTAGAAAGTGGTAAAGAGTTAAAATCATTAGGTTTTAATGTGAACTTTGCACCGGTTGCCGATTTGGGCCTTGCCGATGAACGTTCTTACGGCACCACCGCGGCTGAAGTCATTCCATTTGTTAAGGCGGTGGGCAATGCTTACCATGAAGCGGGGCTTATTTATTCGTTAAAGCATTTTCCGGGTATCGGTCGTACCGTGACGGACTTACATAAAGAGGGCAATACGATTGACGCATCGGCCGATGAATTATGGGCCACCGATTTAAAGCCCTTTGAGACGATCATACAATCGGTGAATAACGACGACTATATGGTCATGGTTTCCCATGCGGTTTACAGCAATCTCGATGATACCATGCCGGCCAGCTTGTCTAAGGTTATTATGCAAGATTTTTTACGTCAAAAGCTGGGATATAAAGGTGTCATCATTACGGATGATATGGAAATGGGCGCCGTTGCCAATCATTACAGTTTTGGCGATATGAGTGTTAAGGCTGTTAACGCCGGTGTGGATATTGTGCTTATCGGTCAAGAGTACAATCACGCCATCGAGGGTTATAATGCGATTTTAAAGGCCGTGCGCAGCGGTGACATCTCCAAAGACCGCTTAAATGATGCGGTGCGTCACATATTAATGTTGAAAATCAGCCATAATTTGGCATGGTAATAGTTATTAATTCGTAAGGAATAGATGGAAAACGGGGAATAGGTAAAGGAGTGGAATTATGTACTGTACAAAATGCGGAGCTAAACTTGGGGAAGGCAGTCGTTTTTGTTCGAAATGCGGCACGGCCGTCGGTGAAATAGCCATGCCGGACGTGAGTGAACCGGCGCAGCCGAAAAAGGAACAGCAAGGAGAACAATTCAAGAAGGATAGTCAATTCAGCCAGCCGGTTTATGTAGAGGAGCCGGTGGCAGATGATTCGTCAGATGGCAATCAGCCAAAAGAAGTCGGTGTTAATAATCAAGTGCCGGCGGCAAAGCCACAGTCCTCTAATACGCACTATGCCAATTGGGAGAATGGTGAAGGTTATCCGCCTAACTGGGTGGGTTCCCTATCTTTAATCGATAATTATATTATGTGTCTTAAGGATAAATATGCTGATTTCAAGGGGCGGGCTACGCGCGGTGAATTTTGGCGCTTTGTGTTGGCCCAATGGGTAGTAGGCTCGCTGTTAACGCTTATTTTTAGTGTTATTTCGGAGTTTGGCAGTATTATAAGCAGTGTAATCGGCCTGGCTTTTATCATACCTTCCATAGCCGTACAGGTACGGCGGCTCCATGATATCGGTCGTACGGGCTGGTGGTATTTAATCGTATTTGTACCATTTGGTGTTATCGTTCTGTTAATTTTCAGCATACAGCAGAGTCAACCGGAAACGAATCAATATGGGCCGTTACCGGATTATTCCAACTATGAGAAATCAGAGTTTTCGAGCCGTTATTTTGGTAAAATATAAAACTCTTAAAAAAATCTCTTGACAAAGTATATATGTATGTGCGAAAATAGCAACAATCAAATGAGATATGTGATGAACAGGTATAAAGAACTATTTAGTTGCTTACAGAGAGTTGCCGGTCGGTGCGAGGCAATAGAACGGATAGTATCGAAACTCGCCTCGGAGCATTGCGGCTGAACTGAAGTAAGCCGTGACGGTAGTTCCGTTATAACTGCAAGAGAACCAACTAGGGTGGTACCGTGTTATAGTTTATGATGCCCCTGGAACACATTATGTGATTCCGGGGGCTTTTTTGTTAGATGAAAAAATAAATGAAAATTTTACTTCAAGTCTAAATTTTAAATTTTCAGGTCTCAAGTCTTACTTCATCCGGCAAAAATCATAGCTGTTAATAGGCTGCTATTAATGTATATAACGCCCCTGGACGTACAGTTTTACTGTGCATCCGGGGGCGTTTTTATATTATCCGAGTCAAGATTTTTTAAGAAGAATAGTTTAAAAATAATGGCGTGACGGTTCTTTTGAGAAAAAAGAGAGAGAATGCATTGTGGGTGAGAGCATGATGCACTGGGGACTCATTTGAGCGAGAAGAGAGGAACCGGTCCCGTGGGTGAGAGCGCGGGGCTGAGCCGGTTCGCTTAAGAAATGATGAGTCTTAGTATGGCGGGTGAGAGCGCTGTACTGATGAAATTTTGGGTAAACAAAGAGTGGCGCTAAACATATAGGGCGCTTAGTTGAGAAATAAGAGAGCGAAAAGAGAGGGAATGTATATGACACAGGGGCAAGCAACTGATCAAGTCAACGAAGTAACAAATCAAGCAGTTAACCAGACAGCCAATAATGTAGTAAATCAGGATCGAGTTTATTTTTTCGATACAACCTTGCGTGACGGTGAACAGAGCCCGGGCGTATCATTACAGACGCCGGAGAAGATTGAAATTGCGCAGAACTTGGTACGCTTAGGCATTGATGTGATTGAAGCGGGCTTTCCGGCTGCATCGCCGGGGGACTTTGAAGCGGTTAAAAAAATCGCCGATGAAGTAAAAGGCGCCACTATTTGCGGCTTGGCCAGAGCCAATAAGGCAGACATTGAGCGCACCGCGGAAGCTTTGAAAGGCGCTGAGCATAGCCGTTTGCATGTGTTTATTGCCACCAGCGATATTCACTTAGAATATAAATTGAAAAAAACGCGCGATGAAGTCATTGAAATCGTAAAAGACTGCTTAGCTTTTGCAGCCGGCAAATTTGATGAAATCGAGTTTTCCGCCGAAGATGCATCGCGTACCGACTTGGATTATTTATGTGAAGTCTTTGGTGTTGCCATCGAAGGGGGCGCTACCATCTTGAACGTGCCGGATACGGTGGGCTATATGACGCCGGATGAGTTTGCTTATAAAATCCGTTACATCAAGGAGCATGTAAAGGACATCGACAAAGCCATCATCAGTGTTCATTGCCATGATGATTTGGGCATGGCCAACGCCAATACCTTGGCTGCCATTCAAGCGGGAGCCCGTCAGGTGGAAGGCACCATTAACGGTCTTGGCGAACGAGCCGGTAATGTGGGCATTGAAGAAGTTGTAATGGCTTTAAAAACTCGCGCCGATATTTACGGCGTAACCACCGCCATCGATACGAAACAGTTCACTCGTGTCAGCAAATTGGTCAGCAAATTGACGGGTATGGTGGTACCGCCGAATAAGGCGATTGTAGGGCGTAACGCTTTTGCCCATGAATCGGGTATTCATCAGCACGGTATGTTGAATAATCCGACCACCTATGAAATTATGACACCGGAAAGTGTGGGGGCAGAAAAAACGAGCATCGTCCTTGGCAAACATTCCGGCCGTCATGCCTTTGAAAGCCATTTGGAGGGCATGGGCTTTAAGTTTGATACGGCCAAAGTGAACGACTTATTCGCTAAATTCAAAGCCTTGGCGGATCGTAAAAAAGAGATTTTTGACGAAGACATTTTGGCTTTAGTTATCGACAATATCGACCATGTAAAAGCAGTGGAACTTGTCCATCATCATTATAAATCTAACGAACGAGGCTATGCTTACGCCGATGTACGTTTGAAAACACCGCAAGGTATTCGCGAAGATGCGGCGGTCGGTGACGGTTCGGTAGATGCGTCGTTAAAAGCGGCACAGCGTGTTATCGGTTTGCCGATTGAACTCAAGGATTATCAGGTACGAGCCGTAACGGAAGGGCAGGATGCGCTTGGTGAAGTGCAGGTAACGATTGAATATAAAGGCCGCCGATATAACGGACGCGGCGTGAGCACCGATGTAATTTCATCCAGTGTGTTGGCCTATATTAATGCTGTAAACTATGTGTATTTGGCAGAAGAAATTGAGCAGGAAATAGCACAGGACATAGAATAAACATTACGCTACGAAGTTTTGAGAGAGCTTCATGGTGTATTACAGCTGATAGAGCGTAAGTCTGAGGCACAAGAGAATGTAGTTTAAGACATAAGAGAATGTATTTTAAGACATAAGAGAAAATAGTTTGAGAGCTTAAGAGAGTTGAGGAGGATTTCGTTATGGGGATGACGATGACAGAGAAGAACATGGCGCGCCACGCCGGCGTAGACGTGGTGAAAGCAGGCGATATTATTGAGTGCAAGGTAGATGCGGTATTGATGAATGACATTACCTTTCCGCCGGCACTGAAAGAATTCAGAAAAATAGGTAAACCTGTGTTTGACCGTGACCGTATTTATTTGGTGCCCGACCATTTCACGCCGAATAAGGACATAAAATCGGCGGAGCAAGCCAAAGTAATGCGTGATTTTGTAAAAGCCGAAAAGATTACTCATTATTTTGAAGTGGGCCGCATGGGTATCGAACATGTATTATTGCCGGAACAGGGCTTGGTAGCACCAGGAGATATGATTATCGGGGCGGATTCACATACCTGCACTTATGGAGCGCTTGGCGCTTTTGCCACCGGCGTAGGCTCTACTGATGCGGGCGTAGCTATGGCCATGGGACAGATTTGGTTCAAAGTGCCGGAAGCCATTAAGGTAGAACTTATGGGTAAGCCGAATCGCTGGGTAACCGGCAAGGATATCGTGCTTGAACTTATCGGTCGCATTGGTGTAGATGGAGCACGTTATAAGGCTATTGAATTCACCGGTGACGGCGTAGCCCATTTGGCTATGGCCGATCGCTTAACTATCTGTAATATGGCTATTGAAGCGGGCGGTAAATGTGGTGTATTCCCGTACGATGAAAGAACTGAAGCGTATGTAACCGGCCGGGTAAAACGTGATTTTACACCGGTTGCTGCGGACGAAGATGCCGTTTACAGCGAAACCGTGATTATTGATTTAGCAGCGTTAAAGCCGGTAGTAGCCTTCCCGCATTTACCATCGAATACGCATTATGTAGATGAAATTGCAAAGGACATCGCGATTGACCAGGTAATCATCGGGTCCTGTACGAACGGCCGTTATGAAGACTTAGCGGCGGCAGCAGCTATTTTTAAAGATCGTAAAGTAGCTGACTTCGTTCGTTGCATCGTTATTCCGGGTAGTCAGGCTGTGTATGATGAGGCCATTAAAACAGGTTTGGTAGATATTTTTGTAGATGCCGGTTGTGCGGTGAGCACGCCGACTTGCGGACCTTGCTTAGGCGGCTATATGGGCATTATGGCGGCCGGTGAACGCACTGTGTCGACGACGAATCGTAATTTCAGAGGCCGTATGGGTCATGTAGATAGTGAAGTATATTTGGTAAGCCCTTATGTGGCGGCGGCCAGTGCCGTTTTGGGACGCATTGCCGGTCCGGAGGAGGTATAATATGGATTTTCAAGGAAAAATTTGGCGCTACGGCGACAATGTAGATACAGATGTAATTATTCCGGCCCGCTATTTGGCCATTGCCGATATGCAGGAGCTCGCCACCCACGCCATGGAAGATATTGATACTACTTTTGCACCGAATGTGAAGCCCGGTGATATTATGGTGGCCGGTAAAAATTTCGGTTGCGGCTCCTCCCGTGAGCATGCACCGGCGGTTATTAAGGCAAATGGTGTGCCTTGTATCATTGCTCACAGTTTTGCCCGCATCTTCTTTCGCAATGCGATTAACATCGGTTTGCCGGTGATTGAAATCGGTGATGCTGTTGAAAAAATCAAAGCCGACCATGAAGTGGGCGTAGATATGAGTACCGGCGAAGTGCATAATTTGACGACCGGCGAAGTGTATCAAGGGACTGCTTTGCCACCATTTGTACAGGCTATCGCCAAGGCCGGCGGGTTGGTGAATTTTGCCAAACAACGCAGTGAGGCTTAATCGCTGCACCGGGGCATGAAGTATCTGTTAATATAGTTAGCAGGTAATGCGTATAAGAACTTCACTATCTTTTTGCATTTTGGGTATTGAGATTTTGAGAAAAATAGAGGGAATATAAATGAGTCAAACAAAAACGGTTGTCGCTATTAATGGCGACGGAATCGGCCGTGAAATTGTGGCGGCGGCACGCCGTATAGTTGATGCGGCTGTGACAAAAGATAATATAACGATAGAATGGGTTGAAAAAAAGGCCGGCGGTGAAGCCATCGATGCCTATGGCGAGCCATTGCCGGCGGAGACGATTAAAGCTTGTGAAACGGCGGATGCTGTTTTGCTAGGGGCGGTTGGTGGCCCGCAGTGGGATGATGTTGCCCCATCTATTCGCCCCGAAAAAGCAATTCTCGGTCTTCGTAAAGCTTTAGGTCTTTTTTGTAATTTACGACCGGTTCGCATTTTTAAAGCCTTACAAGATTATTCACCGTTAAAGCCGGAACTGGTACAAAATGTAGATTTTGTCATTGTCCGTGAATTGACCGGGGGTATTTATTTCGGAGAACGTGAAGAAGCGGAAGGGGAAGGTCCCAATGAATTGGCATGGGATAAGGAAACGTATCATCGCTATGAAGTTGAGCGCATCATGGATGTGGCCATTGAAACGGCGGCTAAACGTCGCGGTAAGATTACCAGTGTGGATAAAGCCAATGTGTTGGCCTCCTCCCGCTTATGGCGTAAGATTGCCCAAGAGAAAGCGGCGGCTAATCCGGAAATTGATATGGACTATTTGTATGTAGATAATACGGCTATGCAGCTTGTAGTCAATCCCGGCCAGTTTGATGTTATCGTTACGACCAATTTATTCGGCGATATTTTAAGTGACGAAGGCGCCGTTGTGTCCGGCTCACTGGGTCTCTTGCCATCCGCTTCCATCGGTACGGGTACTGCGTTATATGAACCAATCCACGGTTCCGCACCGGATATTGCAGGCCGAGGCATTGCCAATCCTTTGGGCACCATTTTGTCGGCCGCCATGATGTGTCGTTATTCGTTGAACGCACCTAAGGCCGCTGATGCTATTGAAGCAGCCGTTGAAAAAGCCTTGGAAGCGGGTTATCGTACGGGCGATATTTATAAGGACGGCATGCAACGGGTCGATACAAATGGCATGACAGCAGCGGTTTTACAATATATTTAACTAACTTAGCTCAGCCTATTTAATGTCAATTACCTATATTTTCAAACCTTAACTTTAGATAGGGTAAAATATAATGTAGGGAAAGTGCTGCTGATTTGTCCTATAATTTGCTAACTTAAAAGGCGATAAATTCAGAAATAAACTGAACTTATCGCCTTTTTGAATTTTGAAACCACATATTTTCTTATATGTGCCTATATGTGTTTATGTGTGTTTAAATATGTTTATATATGCCTGTATGTATTTATGCGTGTTTATAGTTGCGGGATTTACTTTAATATAATTTATCCAGCACAGAATCGTCAATCTTAAAGGTATGTTCTTCGGCCGGGAATTCACGACTTTTTACATCCGCAATATAGTCTTTTACCGCGTTGACCGTGATGTCATGGAGATTGGCGTATTTTTTGACAAATTTCGGTGAAAAGCCGGTGCTTACGCCCAGTAAATCGTTGCAAACCAGTACTTGCCCGTCGCAACCGTTGCCCGCACCGATGCCGATGGTTACCATCGTTTTGAGGGATTGCGTTACTTTGGTAGCTAAGGCAGCAGGTACACATTCTAAGACACAGGCGAAAGCGCCTGCTTCTTCCAAGGCTTTGGCATCATCAATGAGTTGCTGCGCCGCTTCCATGTCTTTGCCCTGTACTTTAAAGCCGCCGAGTTGATTTACCGACTGCGGTGTTAAACCGATATGGGCTACTACCGGAATGCCGGCGGTGGTAAGTTTCTTAATCAAAGGGGCCACTTCTTGACCGCCTTCAAGTTTTACGGCGGTACAGCCGGTTTCTTTTAAGAAACGGCCCGCATTATGCATGGCTTCCGCCATGTCTGCCTGATAGCTCATGAACGGCATGTCGGCTACCACGAGAGCCGTTGAATTGCCGCGCATTACCGCTTTGGTATGATGTATCATTTCATCCATCGTAACAGGAAGAGTGGATTCGTAACCGAGCATTACATTACCGACGGAGTCACCTACGAGAATCATGTCGATGCCCGCTTCATTTACATTGCGCGCCATGGCTACGTCATAGGCCGTAATCATGGTAATCGGTTCGCCCTGTTCCTTCATTTGTTTGATGGTTGTAATAGTTTTTGGTTTGTTACTCATGTGAAGTCTCCTCCTTAGTAGTAGCTTCATAGTGAACGGAATTAAATAGATCGAATAGTTCTTCCGCCATAAGCGGCGTAATTGTCTGATTCATTAGGGCCAACTGCGTTGTGGCCATGCCCAATTGTATGTAAACCGGAATCATGTTTTTTGGTAAAACCCCTAAATGGCTCTGTACCGTGTTTATATCGCCCCGCGCGATGGGGCCGGTAAGAGCGGAACCGGGATTTTCAGCCTTTTCAAGATTGGCGGCGACGCCTTGGAATAATGGCAAAAGTGCTTGCCAAGCGGCCTTCGAAGGCTTGGTTGAGTCCATAATGACTGAGCCGGAGCCTGAAACGTTGGCCGGTGCTTCGTTGGTTGAGCCTTTGGCTGAGTCTTTGGTTGAGTCTGAAATCTTAGTTGGCACTAACCAACGGCTCATAAGCTCTTGCGCCATGGCCTGTAAGGTGACCGTATAGTTGGCACAGATACAGGCGGCTGCGTGATAGAGCGGTCTGTCTGCGGCGGGAACGTGAAAACTTCGTCCTTCTAAAATCGTTGCCAGTTCATGGGCGGCTTGTTGTGCCTTTTCATCACCGTCAATGGCCATGTAAATGCCTTTTAAAACGGTGTTTTCACCGGCAAAACTTTGCAGAGGATGAAGACTGCCTACGAAAGCGCCAATGTCTTGCAAAGGCTTAAGGGGTGACAGGTCTAAACTGCCGCTGCAGTGTAAGTAAACGGTACTCCCTATAGCCGGCTCTTGTTGAGCCTCGGCAGCGAGGCTTTTGGCGACGATGGCTATTTGCCTGTCCGGTACGGTGAGTAATACCAAATCCGCCTTGGCGGCGAGTTCAGCGTGAGTCATACAAGGTACCTTGTACTTGGTGGCTAATTGGGTGGTTTTTTCAGAAGAAGAACCTACGATGCCCACCAAACGAGTGCTCAAATGACGAGCTAAGGTAGAACCGACTTTGCCCCCGCCGATAATACCGATTTTCATGAAACTCCTTTCTGCTTTTGACGTGCCGCAAGTTTTCATAAAAAAGGCGCACTTCGACCACGAAATGCGCATAAAATTCCTATGTTGCGTCTCGTCCCGGTCTAAAAGATCCAAGCGATAAAACTAGAATAAATTATGAAGTTATAAATCCTGTTGAAAGCGATGTGGTTCTTGATAGATACCACTCTATTTCACTGTTATTATAGCATAGCGAACTGTTTATTGAAATGACGTGTTAAACGCTAACTTATATATTTATTGGAGAACGAAGATTATGAATAAAGCTACAGCAGCAACCATGAATAAAGATTCTGAGAGCCAGCAAAAAGATTTGTCATAATTTGTGAAAATCGTATTGACTTCTTAAATCGCTTGTGTGTATAATTGGATAAAACATATAGTTATCATCTGTGAACAGGAAGAGTAGCTATACAAGTTCGGCTACAGCGAGTCGGGAATGGTGGAAGCCCGGTGCAAGAAAGTATAGTGAATGGACCTGGGAGATGTGGCCCGAACCAGTAGGTAGGCGTCACCGGTCATCTCCGACCGTTACCAAAGGAGCGCGTATCGCCTGTATTGGGTAGGCCGTACGTAGTGAGCCGGGTCTTTTGACCAATCGGGGTGGCACCGCGGATTAACCTTCGTCCCTATGTATTTTGGGATTGGAAGGTTTTTTTTATACCCATTTTTAGGAGGAGAACAGTATGGAGCGAGTTCAAGATGTTTCAAAATTAGTATATACACATGTGCAAGGCGGGCAGTTCCGCTGGGTCACAGTCAGTACCTTAATGCTTGCGTTAGGTACGATTTTACACTTAGTCAGCCCTAGCGTGGCGGGCATTACGCCGAACTGGATGATTGCTACCTACTGCGTAGCCATTCATTTGACCAGACCAAATTATCGTCAGTCCTTAGGGATTGGTCTTGTGGCAGCCCTAATTAACCTGATGACTTCTAAATCGGCGTTTCCGTATGCGAACTTATTGAGTGAACCGGCCGGGGCACTCACCGCCGCCTTCGTGGTTCACATGTTCAGCCGTTTGAAATTCGGTCGCATGATTGTACCGCCGGTTGTATCCGGATTCTTAAGTACCGTTGTATCGGGCGGGATTTTCGTTACCGTTTTGTATGTAGTTTTAGCGTTACCGACTGAAGTGTACACGAAAGCTATGTGGCCGTTAGTTCTTTTGGTAGCTGCTATTAACGCCGTTATTACACCGCTTTTATATTTGCCGGCACAACGCTTATTCGCGCGCCGCGGTTATTTACCGAAAGCGGATGAAGTTATTTCCAGCGACCATAGTATGTATGAATTGACACCGGCTACGGATGCTAAAATCTCTATTGAACATTTCTCTTATTATTACGGCCAGCAAACCAAGCCGGCTTTGAAAGATATTAATTTAGTTGTAAACGATGGGGACTTCCTCGTTATTACCGGTCCTGCCGGTTGCGGTAAATCCACTTTATGTATGGCCATGATTGGTGCGGTGCCTAAATTCTACGGCGGTCGTATGGAAGGCATGGTATTCGTAAACGGTAAAGCCACGACGCAGGCGGAAATTTCCGAATTGGCTACGGAAATCGGTGTCGTACTGGCCGATTATGACACGCAGCTCGTAACCATGACGGTAGCCGAAGAAGTGGCCTTCGCCATGGAAAACCGCGGTTATACACCGGAACAGATTAAAGAACGAAGTGCCGCAGTTTTCAAACAGGTTGGTCTTGAAGGCATGGAAAACCGTAAGATTCCAAGTCTTTCCGGCGGTCAGCGTCAACGTTTGGCTATTGCCTCCGTGCTTGCCACGAATCCATCCATCCTCGTGTTGGATGAGCCGACCAGTTCCCTCGATCCGGAAGGGACTGCTGAATTGTATCGCTTAGTGGGTGCCCTTAATAAGGAATACGGCATTACCGTAGTCGTTATCGACCACGACCTTCATGCAGTGCTGCCATATGCCAATCGCATGGCCCTCATGGTAGACGGCGAACTTCGCACCGACGATGTGCCGGAAGTAACCTTGCGTTACATGTATGACCACAAAATTTATGTGGACGCATTGCCATCCATCTTCACAACCTATATGCGTCTAGAAGAAGCAGGTTTTGCTTTTGAAAAACCATGGCTCAGCGTGGCAGCTGCTAAAGAAGGTTTAAAAGCCTAGCCAATCAAAGCAGTTGTGAGAGCGGGTAAAGAGTATAAGAGAAAAGCAACATAAAATAGATAGCACTACCGAGTCATTAAAGTTACAGCGGTAGATAAAGAATTAGCTAACGGATTAAAAACAGGAGGTTCGTATGCTGGAGGTTAAAGGCTTGCGTTTCGGCTATGTGCTGGGCCAAGATATTATAGATAATGTAGATTTTTCCATCGGCGAAGGTGAATTCATCGCCATCGGCGGTCGCAACGGTTGCGGTAAAACGACGGTAACCCGTTTATTAATGGGCCTTGAAAAACCGCGCAGCGGCAAGATTTATTATAATGACACAGATATTACGGCGTTACCGCCATCGGAACGAGGCCGTTTCATCGGCTACGTGTTCCAACAGCCGGATCGCCAAATGTTCCGCCCAACGGTGGCTGAAGAAGTGGCCTTCGGACCGGAACAATTAGGTTACACCAAAGCGGAAGTGGCGGATATTACGTCCAAAGCTTTGGCCGATACGGGCATCAGTCATTTGCGCGATGCGTATCCACCGACTTTACGTCGTGGTGAAAAACAGCGTGTAGCCATTGCTTCGGCCTTGGCTATGAAGTCCAAGTTTTTAATTCTTGATGAACCGACCAGTGGTCAAGACGGTAAGGAAACACGCGAACTCTTGGAATTGTTGGAAACCTTGCGTGTTACGGGACTTACGATTATCCTTGTTACTCATGACATGGAAATCATGGCAAGCCACTGTACCCGCGCTATTATCGTAGGCTACGGCACGAAAGCTTTTGACGGGAAGCCGGAAGAATTATTTACGAGCCGTGATGATTTATTTGACTTAGGTCTTACCAAACCGCCGTGTGTAGAATTGGCAGAAACGGTACCGGGCCTTGGTTATTGCAAATCAATGGCAGAATTTGAAGCAAAAATGTTGGCCTTAAAGGCTCGCAGTTAGGAGGAACCATGCAACGATTAGTACCATTTACCAAAATATTAATGACCATCGCCTTTTCCGCATGGGCTGTCCTTTTGACAACCACCTATGAATTAAGCCTTTTATTGGCTTTGGAACTTTTAATTCTACTAGTAACGGGTCTTTTGATTCGCCAATATAAAGCCGTTTTAACTTTAGCCGCCTTCGCCGTGTTCTTGGCAGTGGTACAGTTCCTTGGCGGTGGTACCTTGGAATCGGCTTACGTAACCGGTCTTCGTATGCTCTGCATGACTATGGTATTCATCATGCTTTTGGCAACGACGAAATTACAGGATTTGACGGCAGCTTTGGTTACGCAGTGTAAAATTCCTTACGAATATGCGTTTATGTTCACCGCAGCCCTTCGTTTCGTACCGGATTTCATTGCGGAAAGCCATGCCGTTCAGGAAGCTCAGGCTTGTCGAGGTCTTGCTTTGGAAGGTAATTTCTTCAAACGCTTTACTTCTTACGGTTCTGTCATTCAACCATTGTTGTTAAAATCCTTAGGCCGTTCGGAAACAATGGCGCTGTCTTTGGAACTTCGCGGTTTCGGTAATAAAGATCACAGCTTTGTAGCCACTGTTGGCATGAAAGGTTTGGATTATGTAGTGACAGCCGTGCTTGTCTTGGTTACGATTGCTATTATTATGTATGTGCGAGGCGCTATATGAGTAATAATCAACCGTTTCATAACGGTATGCCGCTAAATAACGATCGTGACGCTATGTCGCAAAATAACGTGCGTAATACTATGCCGCAAAATAACGAGCCTGCCGCTGCGGTACAAGCTCGCCAACACCGTTATCCCGTAGCCGGCAATAATCAATATGAAGGGCAATTGGTGGATGGTCATATACACACCGAACTTTGCCCTCATGGCAGTGGCGATAAGGTGGCCTTGATTATTGAAAAAGCCATCGAATTAGGTTTTTATAAACTTTGTATTACTGAACATGCACCACTACCGGTCGGTTTCAGTAAACGCTATAAAGGTGATGAAGAGGGGCTTACTACAGCTTCGTTGCGGATGGACCAAGTGGAGCCGTATTTGGCGTTAGGCAATGAACTGCAACGCGAATACGGGCAGCATATTAATTTGTCTGTCGGTTTTGAAGTGGATTTTTTACCGGGCTTTGAAGCAGCTACGCAAGAATTTTTAAACATGGTAGGTCCTTATACGGGTGAAAACTTATTGTCGGTTCACTTCATGCAGGGCGCGAACGACGGTTTTTGGTGTCTTGACTACAGTGAGGCGGAATTTGAAAAAGCCTTTGGCAGTTATTTGCAAAAACAGGATGTTTTGTTCCGTCGCTATTTTGAATTGGTATTGCAGGCGGTACAGACTGATTTCGGACCACATACGCCGGTGCGTATCGGCCATATTGATGTGATTAAAAAATACCAAAAGTATTTCAATTTTACATCGTCCTATGATCAGCAAACGCAGCAGGTCATTATGAACATTTTACGCACCTTAAAAGTGCAAAATCGGACCCTTGATTATAATGTGAGCGGTGTGTTCAAAGAAAATTGCGGTGAAATGTATCCAAGTCCTTTCATTCAAGGAATGGCCTATGTTTTGGGTGTACCGTTCATGATGGGATCCGACTCACATAGCTTATCGGCTTTTGTAAAAGCCTGGAGTGAGTAAGGGTAATATTATAGAGAAATTGATTTGAGAGAACAACATATCAGGAGCCTTTAGTCATATAAAATCATATGGTTAAAGGCTCCTTTTTAGTTATTTGCCATTTGAAACAGTATCTTATTACTTAAATACATGCATGCTATACCTAAATGAAAGTTGACTATCCGCGCTTGAAAGTGTATTATAACTTTAATCCTTTAGTTAGATGAAGAATAAAAGTAAAGAATAAGTAAAAGAGATGTAATAGAACGTACCGATAGGGTTCAAAGAGGAAGAGAGTAGGGAGAACATATGAGACAGAAACGATTGCCGCCGGGATTTCGCGATGAGTTTGGTGAAGAAGCACAGAAAAAAGCAGCTCTTAGTCATAGTCTGGCTAAGTGCTTTTTTGAACGGGGTTATACGAAGATTAATACACCTCTCATTGAATACAAGAATATATTTGATGACTATGATTTGGCTGTTCAGCAGCGTATGTATGAAGTGGTGGACAGCTCCCAGGAACGCTTGGTAATTCGCCCCGATCTGACGCTGCCTATTGCACGCTTTTTAGCGAATATTCAAGTTAATTTGCCTAAAAAATTTTACTACACCGGCGATGTGTTTGCTATGAATCAGGCTCACCGCGGTTGGGCAAATCAAGTGACACAGGCCGGCATTGAGCTGGTCGGTTATGCTTCGGAAAAAGCCGAACTGGAGTGTTTGCTTATCATTAATCAAGTTAACCGATTATGGCTCAACAATCAGCTATATGTGGAACTCAGTGATGCGCGGTTTGCCGAAACCGTAGTCGACGCATTGGGGCTTACGGCGGCGGAACGAACCGAATTGTTTGAAGCGTTATTTAATAAAAACTTGCCGGTGTACGAGCGTTTAATTGAAGCGTATACGGAAAATACATTGTATTCCTTGCTCAAAATTTGGCCGCGCCTTTTCGGCTCTATTGAGGAAGTGCAGCAAGAGCTGGATGCCATTATTTTACCGATGAGCGCACAGCGTTTGGTGAACGGGGTTATGCAAATGGCGCAGGCGGTACAAAAATTATCCAGTCAAAAGGTGCGCATAGACTTCAGCAGTCCCGCACCGCAACCTTATTATACGGGACTTACTTTCCGCGGCTATATTGACGGCGTGGCCAGTTATATTGTGAGCGGCGGACGGTATGATAAATTACTCGCTAATTTTCAAAAAGAACCTACTCCGGCCGTGGGTATGGGCTTTGATTTGGATGTATTGGCATCGGTAGCGGATATAACCTTGCCTCAGGCAAAACCATCCTATGTGTATATCGGTGAAGATGCTTGGGATGTGGTGGCTGATTATGTATTGGCTCATCCGACGTATAGTTTAGTGTTGGCCGATACATTAGCGGAGGCCCGTGAACAAGCTGCTGCGGACGGAGCCATACTCTATGTGGTCACAGAGGAAGGGGTGAAAGCCGATGCTTAGTATTGCATTGACAAAGGGACGAGTGGAAGATCAGGTTATTCCACTCTTTGAACGTTGCGGTATTGATTGTGAGCCGCTACGAAATAAAAAACGAAAACTGGTCATTACTTTAGGTGAGAATTTGCAAGTAATTTTAGTTAAAGGCGGCGACGTTCTTACCTATTTAAATAACGGTGTCGTTGATATCGGCATTGTAGGCAGCGATATTTTGGAAGAACAGCAGAATACAGGGTATGAGCTGTTGGATTTACAAACGGGGCGTTGTCAATTTATTCTGGCATCGCTGGCCGGTTATGATCTCAATGAGCCGCGGCGACATACCATCGGCACCAAGTATCCGAATATTACGAAACGCTATTTTGCCAGCCGTGGTAAAGACGTGGAAATTATCAAAATTGAGGGGTCCGTGGAGTTGGCGCCCCTTATCGGTTTAGCTGATGCCATTGTGGATATAACGGAAACAGGGACAACCTTGAGGGAAAATAATTTGCAGATTTTTGATAAATTGAGCCCCATCTCAACGCGCTTAGTAGCGAATCCTTTGGCGCTTAAGCAAAAACGGGGTGAAATTTTTGATTTGGTAGACCGCTTAAAAGAAGCTCGTAAGCTTGATATGGCGAAATAATTTGAGAAAAAATTAAAAAAAGAGAGGAGACCATCATGAAAATATATAGAGAGCCGTTACAAAAGATGCTGGAATTGGTAAATGATTACACGGCGGCCACAACGGATTTAGTGATTGAACAGCAGGTACGCGAAATTATTGATACCGTTATTGCCAAAGGTGATGCGGCTTTGCGTGATTATAGTGAAAAGTTTGACGGCGTACAGCTTACGGAGTTAAAAGTGAGTGACGAAGCTTTGACCAAAGCTTATAATTCACTGGATCCGGCTTTAAAAGAGGCTTTGGAAGTGGCCAAACGTAATATTGAGGCTTTTCATAAACGACAAATCGACCAAAGCTTTATTGATTTGGATACACCGGGCATAGTCCGGGGCCAGAAAGTAACCCCGTTAAAACGGGTGGGCATTTATGTACCGGGCGGTACGGCCGCCTATCCGTCGACTATTTTGATGTGTGCTTTGCCGGCTAAAATAGCGGGTGTTAAGGAAGTTATTATGGTGACACCGCCGCAAAAAGAAGGCATTGCGCCGATTGTACTAGGTGCCGCTAAATTAGCCGGTGTTGATGCAGTCTATCAGGTAGGCGGCGCTCAGGCTGTGGGAGCCCTTGCTTATGGTACGGAATCAATTCCGAAGGTTGATAAAATCGTAGGCCCCGGTAATATCTATGTGGCTACGGCGAAACGTCAAGTGTTCGGTCAAGTATCCATCGACATGATTGCAGGGCCTTCCGAAATAGGCATTTTGGCTGATGAAACAGCTAATCCGGTTCACTTGGCCGCTGATTTATTGTCTCAGGCGGAACATGATAAACGGGCGCGGGCTATTCTAATTACAGACAGCGAAGTATTGGCTCATGCCGTTTCGGATGAAGTGGCACGGCAATTGGAGGAACTGCCTCGTAAGGATATTGCCAAAGTGGCCATTGAAGAGCGTAGTTTTATTGCCATCATGGATTCGGTAGCCGACATGTTCACTTTAATGAATGAAGTGGCACCGGAACATTTGGAAATTCAGCTTAACAATGCGTCAGATTACTTGAGCTTAGTAGAAAATGCCGGCTCCGTATTCCTCGGCTCTTATACGGCTGAGCCGCTGGGTGATTATATGGGCGGCCCGAATCACGTATTGCCAACCAGCGGTACGGCTCGTTTTTCGTCACCCCTCGGCGTATATGATTTTGTAAAACGTACAGCGTTTATGCAATTTTCTAAAGAACGCTTAGCTGAGCTGGCTCCGCATATTGCCACATTAGCACGCACTGAAGGTTTGGAAGGCCATGCGCGGTCCATTGAAATTCGTTTTGATAAAACAAAAGACAATGCGGTAGTAGCCGGTAAAGGTGAAGATACGGAGGCAGTTGCTTATGGACACTAAGGATGAAGCGAAGACAAATACTAAGCCGGCCACGGTGGCAATATCAGGTAAGACCCGGCAAGCAGCTGAGCAAGCGGCCGCTACATGGCGAGTGGCTACGGTAATCCGCAAAACCGCGGAAACGAATATTGAAGTAACGCTTAATTTAGATGAAGAATCAGGCGTTGCCGTGGCGACGGGCATCGGCTTTTTTGATCATATGTTGAATTTGTTTGCTAAACATGGTCGCTTCGGTTTAACGGTTAAGGCTGATGGCGATACCTATATTGATGCTCATCATACGGTTGAAGATGTGGCCCTCGCCTTGGGCCAAGCTTTGACAAAGGCCTTGGGCGATAAAAAACAAATTGAGCGCTACGGCGATGCGTGGGTGCCTATGGATGAGGCACTGACTCAGGTCGTTATTGATTTGAGCGGCCGGCCCTATTTAGTGTTCAAGGCGGAACTCTCAACTCCTTTGTTGGGAACTTTTGAGACAGAATTGGTGGAAGATTTTTTCCAAGCCATCGCTATGAACGGTCTTATGAATCTTCATGTGCGCAATGAATATGGACGCAATACACATCACATTATTGAAAGCATGTTTAAGGCCTTGGGGCGGGCACTGCGCCGTGCTGTAACTGTAAATGAGGCTATTGTAGGCGTTAACTCTACCAAGGGCAGTTTGACAGTATAAAATATTTTGAAAAGAGAAGGTAGCGTATGATTGCAATTATAGATTATGATGCGGGCAATACCTTTAATGTGCAAAAAGCCTTTGCTCACTTGGGCATACCGACGGTCTTAACGGCCGATAAGACGACGATTTTACAGGCCGCCGGCGTCGTTGTGCCCGGCGTGGGCGCTTTTCGGCAAGCCATGGATACTTTAACACGACGTGATTTGGTACCCGTCTTAGAGACGGTGGTAGCTCGAAATATTCCCGTATTGGGCATATGCTTGGGAATGCAACTTTTGTTTGATAGTTCCAATGAATACGGCCAAACACAGGGCTTCGGTTTTATTCCGGGTACGGTAGATGAAATTCCTCAAGATTTGGGTCTCATGGTGCCGCACACCGGCTGGAATTGCAATTCACTGGTGAATAAAACAAGTCCTTTTAGCTGTATTGATGGCGAATACACATACTTTGTTCATTCCTATTATGTGAAATGTGAAACGCGCTATATTACGGCGGTGGCTGATTACGGCATGGAAATACCGGCCGTGGTGGCGCATGGTAATGTGTATGGTATGCAGTTCCATCCGGAAAAAAGCGCCGCTATCGGGCTAAGATTATTGCAACGATTTAATGAGCTATGTGAAGCTCATACGGCAGGTTATGAGGCTTAAAGAATGGTATTTATTGCGATGTTTATCAACAGATTAGTCGTATTGTGAGAATTTAAAAACTCTATTATTAGTGAAAAGTGATAATTGTAATAGTTGCTAAAAGATAATGTTTGTTGTATATGATGGCCTGTATTGCACATTTTTTTATAATAAAAATTGATACACAACATAGAAATCTTCGATGTAAATCATAGACAGATGTAATCTAGAAGTGTATATTATATAATATTAAATATATAAGAACAGTACTTAAAGGAGGGGTTGACCGTGATTTTTCCGGCCATTGATATACAAGACAAACGCAGCGTACGTTTATATAAAGGGGATTTTGACAAGGAAATCGTGATTAACTATAGCCCGATGGCACAAGCTGAGGACTATGAACACGCCGGTATTAAGGCACTTCATGTGGTTGATTTGGATGGGGCCAAAGCAGGTAAACCGGTTAGTTTCGATATTATTATAGGTATTCGCAGAGCTTTCAGCGGCATTATTGAAGTAGGTGGCGGTATTCGCGACGAAGAAATGATTAAAGCGTATCTGAATGCCGGTATCGACCGTATTATTTTAGGATCTGTAGCTTTAAAAAATGCGGAATTTACTAAGCAAATGCTGGCCACTTATGGAGCAGAACGCATTGTTATCGGTGTTGACGGTGCCGACGGTAAAGTAGCCACAGAAGGTTGGCTTGAAAAGTCGGACGTTGATATGAGCCATTTGATTCGTGAAATGATGGCGGCCGGTGCTAAACACTTCATTGTTACCGATATTAATCGTGACGGTACCATGGAAGGGGTTAACCAGGAATTGCTCTTTGAATTACACGATCAATTTCCGGAAGCTCGTATTATTGCCTCCGGCGGCATTCGCAATGCCGGTGACATTGTAGCCTTGCGTAAAAAAGGCATTGTCGACTGTATTGTCGGTAAAGCCTTGTATGAAGGTCCATTGGCTTTAGCGGATATTGTAGCTTTGGAAAAAAGCGAGTTAGCCGGTGAATTGATTGAACCGTCACCATACTATACACGCACTATCCATGAAGAAACAGATTCTCATGATGTGTCTAATTTAGCGATTTCCGCAGTTGCGGCAAAGTAAATTCAATATAATAAAGTCAATAAAATAAAATCAATAAAATAAAATCAATACATAACACTAATAAGATACACATAGCAATAGCGATAGCAATACATACTCATGATCATGATAAACCGGATACGGCTAATGATAAAGGAGTAGAAACTATGTTGGCAAAACGAATCATCCCTTGTCTGGACGTGGATAACGGCCGTGTAAAAAAGGGTGTTAATTTTATTAATTTAGTAGATGTAGGCGATCCGGTGGCGATTGCCGCTTCTTATGAAGTGCAAGGTGCCGATGAGCAAGTGTTTCTGGATATTACGGCCACAACGGAAGGTCGGGGGACCTTCAAGGACGTAATTTCAGCCATATCAAATGAAGTATTTATGCCTCTTACCGTTGGTGGCGGCATTCGTACATTGGCGGATATGCAACAATTATTGCAGGCCGGGGCGGATAAAATCTCAATCAACTCAGCAGCCTTGGCGAATCCTGAACTAATCCGCGAAGGGGCTGAAAAATTCGGCAATCAATGTATCGTCGTAGCCATTGATGTGAAAACCGATCCCGAGACGGGGAAACGGTTTGTGTACAGCCATGGGGGACGTAAAAAAACAGACCGCTTAGCTTATGACTGGGCACAGGAGGCCATAGCCTTGGGGGCCGGCGAACTACTCGTAACGAGTATGGATAAAGACGGCACCAAGTCCGGCTTTGATATTGAACTGTATAAACAATTGGGCGACTTGGTGCAAGTGCCCATAATTGCCTCCGGTGGCGCCGGCACGGTAGCACACTTTGTAGAGGTTTTTTCAAAAACAAAAGTAACCGGTGCTTTAGCGGCTTCTATATTCCACTTTGGCGAAATAACCATTGAGGAAGTAAAAGAGGCTTTGCGCGCTTATAATATTCCGGTTCGCTAGGGAGGTGGGCAATGATGGCTGACAAAATAGCAGATATGCAACAGAACATTACCACCGATTTAAGATTGGATTCGGATTTGAGGCCTGATTTTGAAAAGGTGCACAATTTATTGCCTGCGGTAGTAGTGGATACCAACACGAAAGAAGTGCTCATGGTAGCCTATATGAATGAAGAAAGCTATGAACGAACCTTAGTAACCGGCGAAACCTGGTTTTGGTCACGGTCGCGCCAAGAGTTGTGGCATAAGGGGGGAACCAGCGGTAACACGCAAAAGGTTGTACGGGCTGCCTTGGATTGTGACAAGGACACCTTATTATTGGAAGTTATCCCCAACGGCCCGGCTTGTCATACCGGTTCAAGGAGCTGTTTTTTTAACGAAATCAAATTAAAAACAAATAGCTAAAAAGCTGAATAAAAGAGAGGGATTACTATGACACAGGAACTGGCTGAACTTTATGAGGTCATCAAGAATCGGCAATTAGAGCCGAAAGAAGGGTCCTACACGAATTATCTATTCGCTAAAGGACTCGATAAGATTTTGAAAAAAGTCGGCGAAGAGGCTACGGAAGTGGTGATTGCCGCTAAAAATGAAGGTACAGAGGAACTTGTCAGCGAAACGGCGGATTTGCTGTATCATGTGTTGGTTTTATTGGTTGAAAAGGGCATTCCTTACGAAGCTATAACGGAAGAACTGGCACGTCGAGAAGGTCTTATCAGTAAAACAACGGATCGGCCGGAAATTAAGAACTTATAGCCTATATGGGTCCACCTGCGCTCGGTGGGCCTTTTTTACAAATCATGAACCAAGCAAAATCTTGATTTAATAAAGCATGACGGGCAATCAATAAAGCGATAAGAGAAAGAGTGAGTGTATATGAAAGAGAGTATAAAAGACTTAAAACCATATGTTCCGGAAGAACCGGTGGAAGCGTTGAAGGCGCGTTTGGGGGTGGAGCGAGTTGTTCGCTTATCGGCTAATGAAAATCCCTATGGCACTTCGCCGGCTGTTCGTGAAGCGGTAATCGATTATGTAACTAAACATGACAGCAGCCAATACCCTGACGGCAATGCAAGTTCTTTGCGTACAGCGTTGGCCAATCATTTAGGCGTGGCTGAAACATCACTTGTTATCGGCGTGGGCCTTGATGAAGTGATTACTATGCTCAGTCGTGCTTTTTTGACCGATAAAGACTCCATAGTCATCAGCACGCCGACGTTTTCAGAATATGCCTTGAATGCTCAGTTGGAAGGGGCTGTCATTAAAGGCGTTCCTTGTGATGCTGTAACAGGTGCTACTGATTTAGCCGGTATGCTAAATGCTATCGATGAGACGACGAAGCTGGTATGGCTATGCAACCCGAATAATCCTACCGGTACGTATTGTTCGCTAGCATCGTTGCGCGATTTTATGAATAAGGTTCCTCAAGACGTGCTGGTCTTGATTGATGAAGCGTACATTGAGTTCGTCACTACTACTGAAACAGCCAGTGCTTTACCGCTTTTAAAAGAATTTACCAATATGGGCTTGATGCGGACGTTTTCAAAAGCCTATGGCCTGGCCAATTATCGGGTAGGTTATTTAGTATTAAGTCCGGAATTGGTAAATTATGTACAGGCTATTCGCTTGCCTTATAATCTCAACAGCGTGTCACAGGTGGCGGCGGAGGCAGCCCTTATGGATCAAGCCTTTATTGCGGATGTTGTGGCAGCCAATGCTAAGGCTCGTCAAGGCTGGGAAGCTTGCCTCGATGAGTTAAAACTCCATTACTATCACAGTGAAGCCAATTTTATTTTTGTAGAATTTGCATCACCGGAAGAGGCTAAAGCTATTGCCGATGTATGGCTCAAAACGGGCTATCAAGTGCGCTCCGGACTCAGTCCTGAATGGCTGCGGATTACGGTTGGGCAGGCCGCTGATTGTGAAAAAATGCAAGAGTTGTTAAAAGTATATTGCAAAGAAGAGAGATAAAATGTGGAGTAACATGAATTCGCTCTTATGAAAAAGAGTTAATTCTATAATTTCACTTGTCTTGGTAACATAGGACTTTGTTTATACTTTACGATATGTTATGCTTAATAAAACACATGGATAATCATGGTGTTTTTAGCATTATAAAATGAGGAGGTCTATTTTTGTTTCCTAAGCATATCGAATTAACGAAGGTGCCACCTATTAAAATTCAAGGCATTAAAACAAAATTGGTACCTTTTATTGCTGCATCTATATATTGGGATGATAATGGTACTTATTTTGAGCCGTTTATGGGTTCAGGGGTTGTTGGATTTAATTTACAACCCAAAAAGGCAATTTTTAGTGATACGAATCCCTATATTATACAATTTTATAAAGATTTACAGAATAAAATTATTACACCGGCTATTGTTCGTGAATTTTTAGAGGAAGAGACTTTAAAACTAATGGCGACACCAGCTGATAAGAACTCCTATTATTATGAAGTTAGAGAACGATTTAATAAAACCCATACTTCTCTTGATTTTTTATTCCTTCAACGTTCTAATTTTAACGGTATGATACGGTTTAATAATCAAGGGAAGTATAATGTTCCTTTTGGAAGAAAGCCAGAAAGGTTTAAAAAAGCACTCATTACTAAAATAGTAAATCAGGTTGCGTGGGCACAAGACTTAATCGTTAATCATGATTGGGACTTTTTATGTATTCCTTTTGAAGAGGCCTTTTCGATGATGAAGCCAAAAGATTTTACTTATTTAGATCCGCCATATATTGATAGGTATGATGGTTACTATGATGCATGGAGTGAAGACTATGCAGTTTTGTTATCTAAATTGGCTCAAAATGGACCTGCTAAATACGCTTTTAGTATGTGGTATAAAAATAAATATCGAGAAAATGAACACATTAAATTGTGGTCACATGGAAAACTGTTAACTACAGAACACTTTTACCATATAGGAGCTAAAGAAAGTAATAGAAATCCAATGATTGAAGCCTTAGTTGTAAATAATTTTGAATGATTATAATTCAAAATAGATATAAAAATAAGAAATCCATAGTGATTACCTATTCGGTTAAGCATTAAGCGTGTTAATTTTAGTACTTAGCTATGGATCACTATGGATTTTATTTTTTTCATTTGAAGCTTAATATAGGGTGATATTATTTCTCCACGTATTGTATAAGTATTCTATGCGAGTCGCATGTGGGTCACCAATTTGTTTTTTCCATTCTATATATGTTGGAAGGTTAGTATATAACTTTTTTGTGTCTGTGTATTTAGGGTAGTGTCTCCAATAGTCTTCAAATATTTCTTCTCCAAGTACTGAAAATGGACCATATCCTAATCTAAATGGTTCTATTGAGTTAGCGGAAATAGTGCCTATATTGTCAGTATTTCCACTTCCTTTCTGTTCTCCTGCAATCTTATATTTTTCTTGTACAAAGAATTCTACATTTTTATAAGCGGGAATAATAGAATCTCTATCTTCATAATGAGTACATTGAGTAGTTGGACTTTCTTCTCTATCATAGACAAATCCAATGATATAATGTTTAATATAATTGTCATAATGTCCAACGATATTTTTAGTTCCGTTTCTAAGATAGCTAGTAAAGCTACCTGCAGTAAATTTAAAACTGGCTGATGAGGATTGTCTGTATGTCGTTTTTATATCAATGGCAATAAGCTTATCGGTATTTGGAATGGCAAAATAAAAATCAGGGTATACCGTCTGTGTAGGATTTTCTTGAAATATATATCCAAGTTTTTGTGCGGCCATTGATAACGCCTCTCTAGCGGCGATTTCGAATATGCGGCCAATTATTTTAGAATCATTGCCAAAAGGATATATAGTATTATTAAAATTAATTAGTCCTGCAAAATTCCATGAGTATTTCATAGACTCTAATTGTATGGTGATTTGTTCAATTATAGGATCTTTTGTATTTATTGGATTTTCCATATATATGCTCCTTTTTTAATATAGCAAAGAATAATATTATTATATCACTAATGTTTTTATTGATGTACGATAAATTATGAGTGATGTATTTAGTTTTTGTGCTGAGATTTTGGGTGATTATGAAATTTTTGATATAAAGTATTTGAGAAGTATAAAGTATTTAAGTAGTATAAATTATTCAATAGATTTATTGTTATTACATACTATTTGGTAAAGGAGACACTATGAAAGCAATTGTATTATCCAGTGGCGGCGTAGACTCCACCACCTGTTTGGCTTTAGCCATTGATCGCCTTGGCAAGGAAAATGTGGCGGCTGTATCCATTTTTTACGGGCAAAAACACGATAAAGAACTGCAATGTGCCCGCAAGATTGCAGCCTATTATGAAGTACCTCATTATGAATTGGATTTATCGCAGATTTTAAAATACTCGAATTCATCCTTATTGCAAAATTCCACCGATGAGATTATTCATAAGAGTTATGCGGAACAGATTGAAGAACAAGGCGAAGGCATGGTCAGCACGTATGTGCCGTTCCGCAACGGTTTGATGTTATCCGCCGTAGCCAGTCTCGGCATGAGCCTTTTCCCTGATGATACGGTGCAGCTTTATTTGGGCGCCCATGCCGATGATGCGGCGGGTAATGCCTATGCCGATTGTAGTGAGGCCTTCGTTGATGCTATGACCAAAGCTATTGCCTTAGGTACCTACGATAAAGTCCAAGTAGAGGCTCCGTTTGCTACTAAAAATAAGGCTCAACTCGTTAAGGTTGGCTTGGATCTTAAGGTGCCGTATGAATTTACCTGGAGTTGCTATGAAGGTGGCGACAAGCCTTGCGGCACTTGCGGTACCTGCATCGATCGCATTAAGGCTTTTGAATTGAACGGCACCACGGATCCATTGATGAAATAGGAGGCGGTAAGGGCATGGCAAATACAAAGAGTTGGCAAAAGGTGTTATTTATCGGTGACAGTTTGACGCGCGGTTACGATGTGCCCTACGGCAAGGGCTGGGTTGAATTATTGAAAGCATATTTTGAAAAAAGCACGGCAACTAATGAAAGTGCAAAAATTACTATGGTTAATGCCGGCGTTGATGGTGCCACCTTGCAGGCTATTTATAATAATTTGGAGCGCGCTCTCCATGATTCGTCCTATGATGCGGTGTTTATCATGGGTGGGACTAATGATATTTTGCATGGGCGCACGGCGGAAGATTGCTATTTTTCAATGATGCGCTCGATTCATCATATTCAAAAAATCGGCTGTGATGTGGTTGTTGGTTTAGCGCCGCAGATTGACTGTGATCCCGATGGCGATGATGCGGTACTCGTTGATTATAATGAGCGTTTGAAAGCCTACTGTAAGGAACAAGGCTTGTTGTATATAGACTTCTATAAAACCATCGCCGAAGCGGATTATCGCGGTGAAATTCTTTATGCCGGTGATGTGCATCCCAATGAGTTGGGGTATCATTACATGTATGAAACGGCTCGTGATGTATTGAAGGCCGGCTTGTAGTCACTTTACAGATAAAAATAAATTATTAGCTAACATACAAACCCAGTATTTATGCGGTTTTTTGACGGATATATAGAGAAAAATAAATTAAATCGAAAAAAAATAAATTTTAGATATTGAAATTATTAGATTTACATGCTATAATAGGCTCATAACAAGGGAACAGTAGTTAACGATTATTCAGAATCGAGCGCTACAGCTCAACTAACTTCTTTATCCCGGAAGTTATTGCGAGTGAGTCCACTTGTTAAACCTATAAATACCTATACCTAATCGTGAGTACAAATATGTACGAACAACTTGCCGTTGCCTCCTCCCTAAGGGCAACGGCATTTTTCTGTTTATAAATAGGAATAATTATACTTGCTTTTGGAATAAAAATATAGATGAACGATAGATGAACAATCATGAAAAACTTTACGGAAAGCTCATCGAAATTTTCATATATACCTCATAAAATCTAGGTAAGATGTACATATGTTAAACGTAAGTTAACAGATTAGATTTGTATATGGCGCTGTTCAAGTGATGCGCGAGCATTTATGAGACAGTAAGAAAATTGTATAATTTTGTACTAGGAGGTATAGTTATGAAACGCAAATATGTATTAATGGTACCTGTCGCGGCGGTTACTCTTTGGGCTAACTCTTTCGGCACTTTGGTAAGTGCTCAGAGCTTACAAGACATTAACAACAATAAACCGGCTGTATGGCAGCAAGAAGAGCAGAACAAACAAAATCAGCCTAATAAAGACAACAAACAGATTAACCAAAACGATAAAAAAGATCAGAATCAGCAGAATCCTCAGGTAGCACCTAAAGCCCCTGAAAAAGAAACTGTTAAAAAAGATAAAGCAGCAAGCAAAGTAACACCGGAAACCAAGGAAAAACGCAAAGTAGCTTTGGCTAACGACTACAATAATCGCAAACCGGGCGCTGAAAAACCACCGGTAAAACCGGAAGATAAAAAACCGTTGCCACCTAAAGATGACAAGAAACCGGTTCCTCAAAATTCCGGTACAGCTGTTCAAATCGGGGTACTTCTTAACGCATAAGCACGTTTTTTCCCTGAAGAACCAACTCCCTCATTAATAGGTAATACTCCATAAATACCTAAACACAAACACAACACTTAAATACACACAATACAAAACAACACAACACACAAATAACACAACATAAATAACACACACATTAAACACACACTTAACACAGTAAAATGAATACTTAATTTTTACCGGCATATAATCATATATGCAAATGCCTTCCCGCAAGTACAGCGGGAAGGTATTTTTTTACATTAAAGTCAATTAGAAAATGACTTTAAGTTATATAGCCGGTTTTTTTGACGATAATTATGCATAATCGATACGGATATTTATGTCGAAAATTCATTTTAAATATTCCTTATATTCAAAAGGTTTGTTATAATATACCTAGTATTCAAGGCTGTCAGCTTTCTGTCGAACCGGCAGGGATAGATTAAAGGTATAGGTTATTTCGAGGAGTTGGACAGACAGTATAGATTCGAATATACTGCATAGATGACAGTACAGGTAAGACTGAGACCTGTGAAGAGTGATGGACAGTAGCTAAGTCTATGACCGGTAATTGCAGGCCTCGTGTCTTATCGGGATTGCGATTAGGGACGCGGATACCCATTAGATTAGGTTATACCGAGCAAAAATTTATATATGTATAACAGAAAGCAGTCTATGAAAATAGGCTGTTTTTTCTTTGACAGTTTTTTTCTTTGCAGCTTATTTTGGTAATGCATTGATAATAATTGCAAAAATTGAAAGAAGTTTGATGAAATTGTTCGAAATCAGCGTAAAATGAATAATAAAATACAATAGGACTGGCAAAAAATGTACAGTTGTAGTAAAATAAAGTACATGCAACAGAGAGTCAAAGATTCGTCAATAATAAATTGATGAAAATCAAAAAGTTTAATTTCGCTGTTGACAGTATTAATTCATAGTGTTATAGTAGGTTTATGATTTGAATAGAAATCAGGACGAGGAAGAGAAAAGTACATATACTATTGTATGTGCAGCGAGCCCGGACGGTGAGAGCGGGTCTTATGAAGTGTATGGAAGTGCATCTCGGAGTTATTAAGGCAAAGCTATAGCGATATAGGGGAGTCTTATTCGGGGGTCGCCCGTTATAGCGAATCTGTATAGAATTAAACAGATAGGAGTGAAATGCTCCGGAGAATATGTGTTTAATAGTACAGCAAAGGTTTGATTGTGCGCACAGTCAAATGAAACAAGGTGGAACCGCGATATATCGCCCTTGGTCACAAATGTGACCAAGGGCTTTTTTTGTACGCCGAATAGGCATGACAAAACCCCCAGTTAAACTGGGGGTCGGTAAAAAATTCTTATAGAAAAGGAAAGAACCTCCTAATGATACAATGAAGTTGGTCTGGCAACCACAACATTTCAACTTAGGAGGTTCAATGTCAATGAATGACGTAAAAAGCTTATCACATAGTAAATGGAGATGTAAATACCATATTGTCTTTGCACCTAAGTATAGACGACAAGTTATATATGGGCGAATAAAAGTTGATATAGGGAAAATATTAAGAGATTTATGTACAAGAAAGAATGTGGAGATTATAGAGGCGGAGTGCTGCCCCGATCATATACATATGCTCGTTACTATACCTCCACATTTAAGTGTATCAAGTTTTATGGGGTATTTAAAGAGTAAAAGTAGCCTCATGATATTCGATAAACATGCTAATTTAAAATATAAGTATGGGAATCGACATTTTTGGTGTAGAGGATATTATGTGGATACGGTAGGCAGATACGAAGGAGCGATAAAGGAGTATATTCGCAATCAATTACAAGAAGATATAGCTCAAGATACGTTAAATTTTAAAGAATATATGGACCCGTTCACGGGTGAGCAGGTAAAGTAGGCAAAAATAAAAGCCCCCGAGTAGGGGGCAGCCAGTGGTAATAGAGTGGTTGTCAGATTACTCAAAGCCCTCTTTAGAGGGCAACCACTAGAGAAAGACCCTTATAGGGTCAGAGCAAACCACCCGTTCTACGGGTGGTTATGATTATTAGAGCTGAGAGACTCTATGAGAAAGGAACGATGAATATTATGAGTATGAAACCAGTAAATGATACACTAAAAATGATTGGTAACACACCTGTATACCAAATTGGAGATTCTAACGTTTTTGTTAAATTGGAAAAATACAATGCCGGCGGCAGTGTTAAAGACCGTGCTGTTTATGGTATGTTACGCGACGCTCAGCAGAAAGGTTTAATTAAACCTGACACTATCTTGGTAGAAGCAACGTCCGGTAATACCGGTATCGCCCTTGCTATGCTCGGTGCTGTTTTAGGTATTAAAGTTGTAATCTTGATGCCTGAAAGCATGAGTAAAGAACGTCGTGAATTGGTAAAAGCTTATGGTGCTCAGTTAATTTTGACTCCAAAAGCAACCGGCATGAAAGGTGCTTTGGCTAAAGCTCAGGAAATTCTTGATGCTAACCCAAGTGCTGTAACTTTGGGACAGTTCGTAAACCCTGCTAACCCTGGCATTCATTACGAAACAACAGCTACTGAAATTATTGAACAAGTTCCTAATGTGGGCATCGTTGTTGCCGGCGTAGGTACAGGCGGTACTTTCACCGGTGTGGCTCGTAAATTGAAAGAACATAATGCTAATGTGAAAGCTGTTGCGGTTGAACCGGCAGGTTCCCCAATGATTTCCGAAGGTAAAGGTGGCGCTCATAAAATCCAAGGTATCGGTGCCGGTTTCATTCCTGAAAACTTCGACCAATCCCTTATGGATGAAGTTGTAACCGTAACTGATGATGATGCTATCGCTCAAGTACAGACTTTCATGCGCGAAAGTGGTATCAGCATCGGTATTTCTGCCGGCGCAGCTATTAAAGCAGCTAAAGATTTAGCCGCTAAAAACCCTGGCGTGCCTGTAGTAGCTATTGCTCCGGACGGAGTTGAAAAATACTTATCCATGCTTGAATTTGATGATGTTGAATATGTAAAAGCCTAAGCATCTGACGATATAATCGTTCGGGGGAACGACCATAAGTTGACTTAGGTTTAGCTTGAAGAGAGATGAACGGCCAGCTATATGGCCATAGATATTTAGGGGTTGGGGGAATACCGGCCGGGAGGATGTATGAAAGAACTTTGGCAAGCGATTCGCTATAATATTAAGCGCGTTATGGATTCAGATCCGGCTGCCACATCAGTATTGATGGTATTGTGGACCTATCCGCATATAACAGCTTTGTTCTGGCATTTCTTTGCCCATCGTTTGTATAAACATGGTTACAAATTATTGGCCAGACGCGTGGCACTGCATTCGCGTAATGCGACGGGGATTGAAATCCATCCGGGCGCACAAATCGGTAAAGGTTTATTCATTGATCACGGCATGGGTGTCGTAATTGGTGAAACTGCCATTGTTGGCGATAATGTAACCTTGTTCCACGGCGTAACATTGGGCGGCATGAGCTCAAGACGCGTGAAACGCCATCCAACGGTCGGTGACGACGTGCTTATCGGTGCCGGTACTAAAGTACTGGGCGACATTATGGTAGGCAGCGGTAGCCGGATAGGCTGTAATCTGGTTATCAAACGTGATGTGCCTGAGAATGTGGTCATCTATGAAACGGAACCTGAAAACATCGTTGTTCGCAAGATTCGTTCGACGATTCATTTGGTGGACAGCCATTCACGCAAACATATGCCACGGCATAAAGTAGCCTTCACACCAAAGAATATGACCGACGACATGGCTTGGTTCATTTAAAACAATATATTTTACGTTATATACAGATATCGGCCGTATATAACGTAGGCATTATTATTGTAAAAATATATGTGGATGTGACAATCTCGTTTTAAATGAAACAGCTTGACCGTCAGGCTTTGATTTGGTTGAAATTATTCCCCAAACTGCAGCGGGGGCTGGGTTTGGGGAGTTGACAAAGAAGGGAAGAAATCGAGTTTTACACTAACAACTTATCCTATGGCAACAAGTACTAAAGCGAGTACTAAACGAATTATCATACTTAAAACTTACTAAACAAACTTACCACAAAAGTTTATATACCGGAAAAGAGGTTTGAAGTTGAGCACCATGGCTCATCTTCAAACCTCTTTTTTGTAATTATTGAATTTTTATCAGGCCGTAAAAGGCGCTTTATTCCTTATCGCCATACGTATCAATAAGATAATCCATGGCTTCGATATAGCCTTTAAGACCATGGCCTTTGATGGTTTTTTCAGCATATTCGCTTACATAGGAGAAATGACGGAAGCTTTCCCGTTCATCGGGATTGGAGATGTGCACTTCCACCGTAGGGAGGCCAATCGCTTTTAAGGCGTCAAGAATAGCTATTGATGTATGCGTATAAGCGGCCGGATTGATAATGATGGCTTCGGCGTCATTATGGGCCGCCTGAATTCGGTCTACCAAGCTGCCTTCGTGATTACTCTGATAAAAACTAACCGCGATATGACGCTCATGAGCATGTTGGCGAATCATTTGGACGAGCTGTTCATACGTTTCAGAGCCGTAAATATCCGGCTCTCTTAAACCTAACAGATTAATATTGGGGCCGTTAAGAATTAAAATGTGCATGATATTCCTCCTCAATCTGAGCAGCTCCGGTATCCGGATCGTTTATGTCAAAACTACATTGTGAAAAGGCTTCGTACAGCGGTTCTCTTACAGTATATAAAGATTCTAAGCGCTCCAGCCCCCCCTGTGAAAGTGGACGACCGTCAACGGCTAATTTCTCAAGGGGGCGGCGAAGCCAATAGATGCGGCCGTTTTGGCGCAAAATAGGATAATTAACCGGTTGAGTTACAACGCCGCCGCCGGTGGCAATAATGGCTCCGGTGGTTTTGCAAAGTTCGGCCAAGAGGGCCGTTTCTTTTTTACGAAATTGGGCTTCCCCATAGGTTTTAATATATTCGCCGGGGTGACAGTACCGTTCTTCAAATACATCATCACAGTCGATGAGCGGTCGCTGTAAGCGTTCCGCGAGCGCAGTGGCGATAGTTGTTTTGCCTACACCGGGCATGCCGATGAGAATAATATTTTCCTGAGCATGACGCATTTGACGAATGATAGCTTCCGTTGCTTCCGGTGGAAACTCTTTTTGCATGAACAGCTTAGCTGCTGCTACCGCCTGTCCTACAAGCATGGGGAGACCATCGGTATAAGGAATGCCGCGTTGCTCCGCTTCTATAAGAAGGGCCGTGCGATAAGGATTATAAATCACATCGGCTACGCCTTTGAGTTTAGGAAAATCATCCAATGAAATTAAGCTATCCGGGCAATTCGGAAAAGTACCGACCGGCGTGGCATTGATGAGTACATCGGCATCGGCCCCGTAGCTTTTGGCGTCACTATAAAAAGGCGCTGTTTTACGGGAAAGGTGGCTAATCTCTTTGGCTCCCAAATCGGTTAGAGCCACATGAATCGTATGGGCTGTAGCGCCGTCTCCCAAAACAACTACATTTTTATCTTTAACAGTAATACCGGCTCGCTCCAGCATATATATAAAACCGTCATAGTCCGTGTTGTGACCGTACCAGCTGCCGTCGGCTTGACGGACCATGGTGTTGACGGCCCCGATATGTTTGGCCGCGTCAGATAAAGTTTGGCAGGCGCTCATGACGTCTTTTTTATAAGGAATGGTAACGTTTAAGCCCTTCAGTTCGGATTGACTTAAGAAGTCGGTTAATTCGTGAGAAGCTCGTTCGTACAGTACATAGTCGGGATTGCCGAGAGCCTTATGAATTTGTGGCGAATAGCTGTGCCCCAAGGTTTTGCCCAAGAGGCCGAAAGGGGTCAGCGTAGATGTATGATTCATAATAATATCCTTTCCGTTCATTGGAAATGTGTAT
This sequence comes from Veillonella sp. LMAG:90, assembly GCF_008679445.1. Taxonomy (NCBI): domain Bacteria; kingdom Bacillati; phylum Bacillota; class Negativicutes; order Veillonellales; family Veillonellaceae; genus Veillonella; species Veillonella sp. LMAG:90. Next base: position 273,878 of record NZ_NAND01000001.1, on the reverse strand, counting down.
TTCGGTACCGACTATAATAGTTAGTCGAAAATTAGGAAAATAGTAGTTTGCCCGTAATTAAATTTTAGGCTCTTATCAATCAAGTTTAATAGTGTTATCTAAGAGAAAATCTAATAGGACTAAGGCGGTGACAGCTTCAACAACCGGTACGGCACGAACGGCGATGCAAGGATCATGACGACCTTTAATCTGTAAATCCGTATTGGCAGCTGCTTCATAACTGAAGCTTGGCTGTACTTTGGCAATAGAGGCAGTCGGCTTCATGCCCACTTTGAGAACGAGCGGCATGCCGTTGGTAATACCGCCTTGGATGCCGCCGCTATTATTATTTAAGGTGCGAACTTTGCCGTTTTCTAAACGGAACGGGTCGTTCTGATTGGAACCGCGGTCGAGGCAACCGTCAAAACCGCTGCCGAAAGCAACGCCTTTAACGCCGGGAATACCAAAAAGGGCACGGCTAAGGCGATTTTCAATGCCGTCAAAATTCGGATTCCCAAGGCCCGCCGGCAGACCCGTAGCAAACAGCTCTATAATGCCGCCGGTAGAATCCCCTTCCTGACGCAATTCATCAATATAGGTAATTGCTTTAAGGCGTGCCTGAGAGGATACCATGGCTACGGTTTCGTGGCTTACTTTTTGAAGGGCCGCCATATCCGGTTCGGTGAAGCTCATAGTGGTATCTTGTACCGAGCCAATCTGTTTTAAATGGGCACCTATTTCAATGCCTTTTTGTTTAAGAATTTGCAAGGCAATGCCACCGGCACAACAGAGTGGGGCCGTAAGGCGACCGGAGAAATGACCGCCGCCGCGCATGTCCACTTTTTCACCATAGCGCATGCGTGCCGTATAGTCAGCATGGGATGGGCGCGGTATATCACGTAAATTATTATAGTCCTTAGAATGCTGATTCGTGTTTTCAATATAAAAGGCAAGTGGTGAACCACTGAGTTGGCCCTCTACGAGGCCGCTTAGAAATACGGGTTGATCTGCTTCTTTACGTTGGGTGGTAATTAAACTTTGCCCCGGGGCACGGCGCTTCATAAAGCGGGCCAAGGCCGCTTCATCGACGGTTACACCGCATGGCAGACCATCGACTACGGCGCCGATAGCCTTGCCGTGGGAGGCTCCGAATACAGAAATAGTAAGATTTTTGCCAAAACTTGAACTCATAAGCGTCTCCTGTTTTGAAAGGTTAGATAGTAAATTATTTGGCGTGACCGCCTAATTGATTCCAATGGCTGAAGAATAGCGGATAGGATTTATTGATGGCCTGACTGTCGGTAATCGTAATCGGATCATCGCTGTATAGTGCCATGAGTGTAGCAGCCATAACGAGACGATGGTCATTGTGGGAAGTAACGGTGCCGCCGGTAAGACTTCCGGTACCGTTAATGTAGAGATTATCTCCTTCAATGTGAGCGGTGCCGCCTAAAGTTCTCACCAAATCACGAACGGCTAATAAGCGGTCTGATTCTTTAAGACGCAAGCGTTCACCGTTGATAAACCAGCTTTCCCCTTCGATACTGCAGGCTAAGGCCGCTAAAACAGGTAATAAGTCAGGACATTGTTCTAAATCAACCGTTATAGGGTCAATGGCACGACCTTCACAATGAAGGCGTAACGGCACTTTAATTTTGTCCAATTCATCATCTTCAACAACGGTACCGTCTTCTGTTTGCCATTCCACGGTGGTGCCGGCGCAGTCAACAATATCTAAGATGCGCCGATCCGCCTGCGTCGAATCGGGTTGCAAATTAGTGATGGTAAGCGGTTGGCCGGTGATGGCGGCGGCTACGAGCCAAATGGCACTGTTTGACCAGTCCCCTTCGATGGGATAATTTTCGAGGCCGCGGTAATGTTGCCCTTTGGGAACGGTAAAACTGTTGCCATCATCGGAGGTATAGGCGGTAACGCCAAAATCCGCCATGACATGACGCGTCAACGTCACATAATCGCGGGATTGTAACGGTGTTGTGCTGTTTATTAAAGTATCTTCATCCAGTTTTGGTGAGGCCAATAAGAGGCCGGAAAAAAATTGACTGCTCACATTGCCTACCATTTCAAAAAGCCCACCTGTTAAATGACCGCTAATGGTAAATGGCGGCTTGGCCGCCGAAAAGTTGATGCCATGAGCTTCCAATTGGCTTTTTAAAGGCTCCAACGGGCGATCCGGTAAACGACCGGCTGCGGTTACATCGGTGGTATCACAAATGGCGGAACCTACCGATAAGAGCAAGCGCAAGGTAGTTCCTGATTCGTGAGCATCAATGGTGCCGTGTTTTTGGTTTTCGGGGATGGGTGTGACAGTAACCCCGCTCTCTGTTTTCTCAATAGTAGCACCTAAGCCACGCAAAGAGGCAATAGTGGCGTCAATATCTTCTGAATAGTGCGCAATGAGTAAACTGGACGGGCTGTCCGCCAAAGCAGCGGCAATCAAGGCTCGATGAGCGTGGGCCTTGGCCGGAATGGCCGCAATGGTACCGGTTGGAATGGCTCCGGTTACGGTAACGGATTCAGAATGGACAGTCGCAGTTTTGGTTGCTTCAAATTCAGATGGATTAGTTGGCACCATGGTGTTTTACCTCCTTTATGGCGTAATGGGCTAATTCGCTGTGTGGTATGGTGCGAAGTTCGCACTGCCCCCAACGAGTCGGATAGATAATGGTAATAGTTTGGCCGTGACTTTTTTTGTCATGTAAAGCGGCCTCTAAGAGTTCGTCAATACTGATAGTCGTGTTAGTCGGCAAATTATGAGCGGCCAGTAGATTTAAAAAGTTATTTAATTCGGTTTCACTGATGTGTCCGTTTTTAAAAGCGGCACGCATCATGAGGGCCATGCCGATACTGACGGCCATACCGTGTTTTACGGAAAATTCACTGCAAAGCTCGATGCCGTGACCAAACGTGTGGCCAAAGTTGAGCAAAGCTCTGACGCCCGATTCTCTTTCATCGGCGCTGACAATTTTCGCTTTGGCTTTCACGCATAGGGCGATAATCGCTTCAATATGGGGAAGGTCATCTTGACGTAAAGGATTGGTCATTAAATCAGCCAGTAAATCGGGATAACCGAGCATGCCGTATTTAATGACTTCACCGCAGCCGTTACTGAATTCATCGGCCGCCAAAGTGCTGAGTGCAGTTGGGTCACAGAGTACTAAAATCGGCTGTTTAAAAGCGCCCCACAGATTTTTGCCGGCTTTTAAATTAACGGCCGTTTTACCGCCAACAGATGAATCAACTGCAGCCAATAGGGATGTAGGCATCTGGATATAGTCGATGCCCCGTAAATAGGTGGCCGCCGCAAAACCCGCCATATCACCGACTACACCGCCTCCTAAGGCGATAAGTAAATCCTTACGGGTCAGCGCTTTGGCCGCCATAAATTCCACTAAATCCAATAGTCGGGCAGCATTTTTTTCTGTTTCACCATGAGGGAATACGTATTCATATACCGTATAGCCCGCTGCGGTGAGTTGCTTTTTGACAAGCGCTGCATAATGCGGAGCTACTTGGTCATCACTGACGAGCATGGTCGGGCAGGGGCCCTTAAGGGGCTTAATATATTCTATTATATGTTGTAAAACCCCATCTTCAATGATGACATCGTAGGCAGTGGAGGCTTCTATATGAATACGTTCCATGGTAACTCCTTTTACTGGGTATCAATTAACGGGTCTTAATTAAGCTTTTTGACCGGTAACAATTTCGCGCATAGCGAATACATCTTTGGTGAGGGAAGCAAATTGATCGGGACGTAAAGCTTGCGGACCGTCGCAAAGCGCTTTGGCCGGATCAATATGAACTTCAATCATGAGACCATCCGCACCGCCGCCGGTGGAAGCGAGGGATAAAGGTCGAACCATGCGGCTCATGCCGGCAGCGTGGCTCGGGTCCATAATAATCGGTAAATGACTGAGCTCATGAATCATTGGAATCGCCGTTACATCAAGGGTATTACGGGTTTTCGTTTCGAAAGTTCGAATGCCTCGTTCGCAAAGTACGATTTGTGTATTGCCTTCGCTCATGATGTATTCCGCAGCCATCAACCATTCTTCATAAGTCGCGGATAAGCCGCGTTTTAAGAGAACCGGTTTCTTTAATTTGCCGACCTCTTTAAGTAAGGTGAAGTTTTGCATATTGCGGGCGCCGATTTGAAGCATGTCTACATTATCGAAGTATTGCAATTGGGATGGATCCATGACTTCCGATACGATAGGCAGCCCCGTTTCTTTTTTGGCCAGTTCCAATAAATGCAAGCCTTCAGGGCCCATACCTTGGAAAGAGTATGGCGAAGTACGCGGTTTGAACGCACCGCCACGAAGAATAGTAGCGCCCGCTTCTTTGACCGCTCTTGCCGTTGCCAACACTTGTTCCGGTGTTTCTACAGAGCAAGGACCGGCCATAATAGCGAAGTGGCCGCCCCCAATTTTTACGCCACTTACGTCTACGATGGTGTCTTCCGGATGAAATTTGCGATTAGCTTTTTTGAACGGTTCTTGAATGCGTGTTACTTTTTCAACAAAGTCTAACGATTCAATTTGGCGTTTGTCTACGAGTGAGGTATCGCCGATGAGACCGATTAATGAGTAGTTGTCGCCTTGGCTTGGATGTAACGTAATCCCTTGGGCCTCTAATTTTTGGCGCAACTCTTGAACTTTCTCCGGTGTAGCATTTTCCTTCAATGTAATAATCATAGTAATCTCTCCTCTTTCGTCACTTATGAATATTTGAAAACAGGTTTCGTTCATAAATTCAAATCCTTTACTGCTTGTACAACCTTCGTTGCTTTCAATAATTACTTTTAAGTGATAGTAAAAAAGGAGCTACCCGCGTGCACTACGGGTAGCTCCTTAACTATACTAAGCCTGACAATGATACCGAAATCAGCGTAGCCCAAATAGTCCTTTACCCGTTGCCTGGATAAAGAACCAAAAATAGAAGTATTGGCTGTTCATAGTGCTGATAGCGGTATTCATAATATTGGCTCCTCTCTTAAAGTGATTGCCAACATTATAAACCTAAGTTTCTATTCTGGCAAGTCTTTTTTTGCAAAACATTCGTAAACTTCAGGTAAACTAATTATTTAGTTGATTATGCGACTTATTGCTGAGCTTATTGTAATGATACGGCTTGGCTAAAAAAAGAAAAGCCGGCGATGTGCCGGCCTTCCTGGTTTGGTTGGTAGCGCTGTATTACTCCAAATCATCGAAGTCGAATGCGGCTGCTTTGGTATAATTCGTAACTTTTGCTTCAAAGAAGTCCGTTTTAGTGCTATTGAGGTTGGAGAAACTTTCAATCCAAGCCATCGGATTTTCTTTGATGTCCGGATAGAGATGTTTGAGGCCGATGGCTTCTAAACGAATATTAGCCAAGTATTTGATATAGCGTTCAATCAATACATTGTTAATACCGAGGATTTTGTCATCCGTAATGTATTGGCCCCAAGCGATTTCGTTTTCCGTACCTTGACGGAGCATGTCCGTAAGTTCCGCTTCCAATTCAGGCGTAAATAATTCAGGACGTTCGATGCGAAGCTCACGAATGATGTTTTGGAATAAAACGAGGTGAGTTACTTCATCGCGGTTGATGTATTTAAAGATCGTACTGGTTGCTGTCATCTTGCCCTGGCGTGCCAAGGTGTAGAAGAAGCTGAAACCGGAGTAGAAATAAATGCCTTCCAAGATGTAGTTCGCCATAATGGTGCGAATTAAATTATGTTCCGACGGATCATCGCTGAAACGTTGGTAAATGTCGGCGATGAAACGGTTACGTGCCAAGAGGTGTTCATCTGTACGCCATTCGTCATAAATACGGTCACGGGTAATCGGATTCGTTACGGTGTCCAAAATATAGGAGTAACTTTGGGCGTGAATTTCTTCTTGGAATGCCTGAATGTTAAGCAACGATGCTACTTCGGCAGCCGTAATATAGCGGCTTAAGTTGGGTAAATTTTCACTTTGAATCGAATCAAGGAAATTGAGGAAGGAAATAATTTTGTCAAACGCACGGCGTTCGCTGTCGGTCAAGAACGGGAATTGTTTGATATCTTCGTTCAGCGAAATTTCTTCCGGAATCCAGAAGTTGTTGAGCATGGTACGGTACATCTGCGTTGCCCAGTCATATTTGATGCGGTTCCATTCGCGCAAGTTGGTCGTATTGCCACCAATCATGCTTTCCGTGCCGCGCTCGCCATGTTCGTTAAAAATTAATTTTTTATCCATAATGACATTCACCCTTTCTATATAAGTTGTTGTCTTTAGTATAGCATATTAAAGCGGTTAAACATATGAAATTTACGGCTAACCGGCAGTCATATGTTACTGTTGAACCGTTGTAAAACATCGATTAATTGAGGCTTTATGTTGTTCGTATGACTGCCGGTCACTAAACCGCTTATTGTTTTAGTTTAAATCAGGAAGAACAGCTGGTGCATTCGTCCATTTCGAGGGACTGATTGCGGATGTAGTAAATCGTTTTAACACCCTGTTTGTACGCTTCAATGTAGAGGTTAAGGATTTCTTTGGCCTTAACTTGCGGTGTAATGTACAAGTTGAAAGATTGAGCCTGGTCGATGTGACGTTGGCGGGCAGCACAGGCACGAATACTCCATTGTTGGTCAATCGTGTGAGCTTCTTTGTAGAGCCAGAAGGTGGAGTTATCGAGATCAGGGGCCGTTTTCGGCGTGAAGCTGCCTTTCTTTTCTTCGATGAAGAATTTTTTGAAAATAGGGTCGATGCCGGCTGTGGTGTTAGCGATATTGGAGGTACTGCCGGTTGGGGCAATCGCCATGAGATAACCGTTGCGCATACCGTATTTAGCTACATCTTTGCGCAATTGTTGCCAACGTTCGGATGTATAACCGCGGCGCTCGAAGTAAGCACCGGTTTCCCATTCGGAACCTTTGAAAGCAGGGTAGGCACCTTTTTCTTTAGCCAATTCCATGGATGCTTTAATTGCGTAGTAGGCAATGTTTTCAAATAATTTGTCCGCTGTTTCGATGTGTTCTTCCGATTCCCACTGAATCTGATGACGCACCAAGTAGTGGTGGTAACCGCTCGTACCGAGGCCGATGGCACGGTATTTTTCGCTGGTCATCTTAGCTTCCGGTACCGGGAACTGGTTGATGGAAATAACATTATCGAGCATGCGAATTTGAAGGGCTACATTTGCTTCCAATTCTTCGTCCGTAATTCGACCGAGGTTAATGGAGTTAAGGTTACATGTTACCATGTCGCCCGTAACCGTTTTAGTTGTGATGCTGCCGTCCGGATTAATCACTTCTTCGCTGAGGTTGGTGAAACCAACGTTTTGCGCGATTTCGTGGCACAAGTTGGAGGCATAAATCATGCCCGCATGTTTATTCGGGTTGGCGCGATTCGCTGTGTCGCGGAAGAAGATGAACGGCGTACCGGTTTCTACGGCACTGCGCATGATTTTTTTCATCATATCCAAAGCGCTGACCTGGATTGGGTGGAGATCCGGATTGTTTTCACAAAGGAGATAATGTTCGGTGAAGGCTTTATTGTTTTCGTCTTCATCGTAAAAATCTTCCAAGTTGAAGCCCATCACTTGTTGTACTTCATGTGGATCGAAGAGGCTGAAGTTTTCACGAGCCAATAAACGTTCCATGAAGATGTCCGGAATGGCAATGGCAGGGAAAATATCGTGTGCTTTACGACGATCGTCGCCGTTGTTGGTACGAAGTTCTACGAATTCGTAGAAGTCTTTATGCCAAATATCAAGCGTTACGGTAGCGCCGCCTTTACGTTTGCCGAGCTGATCTACGGCTACGGCTGTATCATTGTAAAGACGAACCCAAGGGATAACGCCGCCGGAGGAGTTTTTGTAACCGCGAATATCACTGTTCAAGGCACGCACTTTACCCATGTAAATACCGAGGGCACCGCCGTGTTTGGATACGCGGGAGAATTTGCTGTTTACGTCGTAAATAGACCAAAGGTTATCGTCAACGCCGGAGATAAAGCAGCTGCTGAGCTGATGGAACGGCGTACCCGCATTGGCCAAGGTTGGCGTAGCGGTGGTCATTTTTAATTCGCTCATTAAGTCGTAGAATTTTTTGGCAAATTCTACTTTGCGATCCCCTTCGATGAGGGCAAGGTGCATAGCAATCGCCATGAAACGTTCTTGCGGCAATTCATACACTTCTTTGTCGTAACCTTTTACGAGGTAACGATCAGCCAACAATTTAATGCCTTCATAGTTGAAGAGATAGTCGCGTTTAGGTTTGATGTAATCCCCTAATTCTTCCAATTCTTCTTCGGTGTATTGGGTGAGGAAGAAGTCCGCATAGCGCTTAGATTCCACTAATTTTTTTACTAATGCAGGGAAGTTGCCGTAGCCGAACGCTTTATATTTGCGTTGGATGGCCGCTTCTTTATATAAGTCGAAAAGGAACAGGCGGGCTGCCACAAACTGCCAGTCCTGGTTCATGCGGTTAACCATGTTGCCGTAACCGTCGTCTACTTTTTGGATAACTTTTTCGATTGCAGTCTGCACCAAAATTTTCTGAATTTCTTTGGTGCTCATGCCGTCAACGAACTGTAATTTGGAGTCCATTTCGAGTTCGATAGGATCGCAGCTTTCAAGCCCCAAGCATGCGAAGGCAATCATCTTTTTAGTTTTTTCTACCGAGAGCGGTTCGTAATGGCCGTCTCGTTTTTTAATCATAATAGCCATGAATAAGGTTCCTTCCCGTTACAAAGTACTACATTTACACATAAAAATATGGCTCGCAAACAGTGACTTCACTGTATTTACGTAAGCCGTTGATACACTCATACCCTCTAAATACATCTATTTGGTACTATCGATGAGTTGTATTATAAATCAATATCTTGTATACGATATTAGTTATCATATACAAGATACACCTCATTATACTATTTTCCGACGGTGAAAAGAAAGAGGGAAATGTCAATCTGTATTGAATTTTTTGCATATGATGAATGAAAATTTCGGTTGGTGGAATTTAATGACTTGACATTTTAACGTTGTGAGAATGTATAGGGGTGTAAGCGGGTTCACAAGAAATGATGACTTGCTTATGACGTTTGCAAACGGTCAATGAGAATGATGAGAAACTCAATAGTACATGTACTTTTCAGTAATATGGACAAAATGAAGGGCTCTGTTTGATGTATGATTTTCTGGCATACATACATGGGGCTTCGGACGAATTTAATTTTAGGAGGCAACTATGGCTACAGGAACTATGAATGTTTTGAAAAAAGAATTACAACTCGTATTTTTGGATGATGAATTAAAAGAAACTACGGTGCGCATCAGTGTACCTAAAGCGGATGTAAGTCGCACTGCAGCCGAAACAGTGGCAAATTTGTTGATTGCCAAACGTTTTATGACCAGCGCCAAAGGTAAAATTTTAACCGGCTATAAGGGCGCTTTTATGGTAGAAAATACCAGTGCCCAATTGGTTGACTAATCGGCGGTCACCAAACGATATGTCTCAGCTGCTCGGTAATCTAGTAAGGTTAGACAGATTAGGGTAGCGGGATATGAGGTTAAAGTATTAAATATTACTAGTATAAATATATAGGAGGCTAATTATGGCAGACGCAACAGTAAAAGAAGTAGTAAAAATTCAGATTCGTTTAGATTTAGGCGATAATAAAGTAAAATCCGTAAGCATTGGTAATGTTAATCCGGAACTTGGTAATGCGGATTTTGAAGAAGTGGGCCAAGCCATGGCCGAACTTTGTGCCTATCCGTACAAAGATGTGGTTCGCGTAGAAACTACGACCATGACGCCTCAGGCTTAAGGATTTGGGTCTGGGACGGCCGGACAAGTAGCGGCGCTACAAAGTCCGGGAGATGTTAGTTAAATAATCTGTGTGATTTTACGGAAATCATATAAATGAAACGGTGTAATCTGTATAAAACAGGTTGCACCGTTTTTTTATATTGAAAAAAATTGAAATAGAGTGCTCTTTAGTATAGGCAGTTGTATTGTATTTAAGTTATAATAAAAATATATAAAAGAGTTCTTATGTCTTATATTTTTAGTTTCATATGGAGGCATGATATATGACAATGTTTAATATGAAAAAGAAAGCATTCCTTGTTTTGGCCGGTTTGGCCATGGTGTCCGGCACTGTATTGGGCGCCGGTAATAGTGCCGCTACAGATAATGGCACCACGGCGCTTACAGGGAGCGACAAAGATTTGGCAGCCATTGTTAATTATGCGACTCAGGAAGCTGTTAAGGCGGGGTCGCCTTACGTGAACCGAGGCATACCAAAACAGGTGTTAGAAGCTTTTATGCCGGCATCGGGTGCTAAGACGGTGCTCACGAATGAAAGTAATTCCTTGTATAAAGAACAAGCCTTACGGGTAGCTTTCCCTATGACAGATGCATCAAAATATGATTTGGTGCCGAATTTTGACGGCTTCCCAAAACAGGTTCCGTCCTTTGCCAACAATGTATCCGTGTTTTATATTCCACAATTTATAAAAGCCGGTGGGGAAGCGCAGGTTAGTTTCATCGGTACAGCTTCCGAAATGGCACCGTATATCGGGGAAGCGCTTAAGTTAGCGATTATGCAGACTAATTTAACAGATAGCCGTTCGGTTTATGTAAAAATGGAGCCTAATTCAGACATGCAATTTGCCGACAGTTTGCGCGAATTATTACCTGGTTATAAAATCGTGACAACGCCTGAGCTAAAGAATCTTGGACCGTGGCGTGATTTCTGGAGTGATATTATCGACGTAACATCAGTAAATAGCGGAAATTATGTAACGGATCAGTTATTCGATAATGACACGAATAAAAAAGCTCAGCAGCAACTGTTAGGCTATTATTCGTATAATTACAATATGGTGAATTTGGATGATTCATACACCTACTATATTTTTAGCGTAGGGACGACATTTAATCATGCATATGTAACCGGTGCGGCCGTGAATAAAGCGGGTACGGAGATTGTTTATTTTTACAAACAGCAGTAGTGGCTGTGATTAGTTGGGAAGTTGCTATTGATGAGTAGTAGTGAGGCCCGGTTAAGTAGTGGTTGTTCCGCAGCAGGTTAGTGTTTAGTCAGTGACAAGATGCTGATGAGAAGTATTATATATTAGCAGATATAAATCCGAATGTTTTGCGTGAAATACACATTAACGTTCGGTAAAGTTTATTGACCCTTATTTTTTACTATGTTAAAATGAAAGAGTAATATTCAGTCATTTCGATGGAGGTTAAAGACACATGATTCAACGGTATACAAGAGAAAAAATGGGCCATATTTGGAGCGAACGCAACGAATTTGACCAGATGTTGGAAGTGGAAATCTTAGCTTGTGAAGCACAGGCAGAATTGGGAATTATCCCTAAAGAAGCGGCTAAGGTTATCCGTGAAAAAGCGAACTTTGATGTAGAACGAATTCATGAAATTGAAAAAGAAACGAACCACGATATTATTTCTTTCGTAACCGCTGTCGGTGAATACGTTGGCGAAGAAGCTAAATACATTCACCTCGGCCTTACATCTACGGACGTAAAAGACACAGCACTCGGTGCTATGATGAAACAGGCTTGTGACATCATTTTGGAAGATTTACATCAATTCCGCGATGTACTTCGCCGTCGTGCCGCTGAATTTAAATACACCCCAATGGTTGGTCGTACCCATGGTATTCATGGTGAACCTACCACTTTCGGTTTGAAACTTTGCCTCTGGATGGCTGAAATTGAACGTGATATTGAACGTTTGGAACATGCAAAGAAAAATGTAGCCGTTGGTAAAATGTCCGGCGCCGTTGGTACTTACTCCGTTAACGATCCGTTCATTGAAAAATATGTGTGTGAAAAACTCGGTTTGGAACCGGTAAAAATTGCCACTCAGGTTATTCAACGTGACCGTCATGCTGAACTTTGCAGCACCTTGGCCATCATCGCCAGCACTTTGGATAAAATTGCTCTTGAAATCCGTCACTTACAACGTACGGAAGTGCGTGAAGCGGAAGAATACTTCAGCCCTAAACAAAAAGGCTCCTCCGCTATGCCTCACAAACGTAACCCAATTACTTGTGAACGTATCTGCGGCTTAGCTCGTGTGGTACGCGGCAATGCGCAGGCTGCTTTGGAAGACGTGGCTTTATGGCATGAACGCGATATTTCCCATAGCTCTGTTGAACGTGTAATTTTACCGGATAGCACGATTACTGTTGACTATATGCTGTCCTTGGCTATTAAAGTTATCGACAAATTGTTGGTATATCCGGAAAACATGATGAAAAACTTGGAATTAACCGGCGGCTTGATCTTCAGCCAGCAAATCTTAACAGCCCTTGTAGATAAAGGTGCTGTTCGTGACGAAGCTTACCGTTGGGTACAACGTCATGCTATGGCTCGTTGGTTGGAAGGCAAAGACTTCAAAGCCGGCCTTAAAGGTGATGCGGATATTAAAAAATATCTTACCGATGAAGAAATCGATCACCTCTTCGACCCACATCGCATGTTGAGACATGTGGATACGATTATGGCAAGATTCGGATTATAATAAAATAGCGCGAGATATATAAACCCCGAGAAGCTCCTCATCTAAGGCTTGGTTTCTGCAAGCAGAAAAGACCCTTAGATAAGGACTTCTCGGGGTTTTTCCATATAACCTCGCGCTGTTTCATTAGGGGTAGGGGTCCTTTTTTCCCTAGAGCGTCGCGCTGTTTTATTATGGGGGAGAGGGAGAGAGTGGTTTCTGCAAGCAGAAAAGACCTTTAGATAAGGACTTCTCGGGGTTTTTCCATATAACCTCGCGCTGTTTTATTAAAGGGGGAGGGGGAGATTGGGTTTGCAAGTAGAAAAGCCCCTTAGATAAGGACTTCTCGGGTTTTTCTATATAACCTTGCGCTGTTTCATTTCTCTTCTCTCCGTCATAGTGAACGGTGCGAGGTGCTGAGCGAAGCCCTGAGAGATCCGCGGCTGATATGAGATGATAGAAAAAAGTGGCGAGGTGGTATCGCGGTAAAAGGGTCTTCCTTCAAGCCTTTGGACGTGATACCTCGCCACTTCTATTTTTATTCAGTTGAGGAGCTTCTCAGGACTTCTTCATTCCTCCGCCGTTTTACTTAATTCCTTCTAATGCTTGTTTTTTACTTTCTTTACCAAAACTCAACACTACGAGTGCAATGATGACGAAGACAGAGGCAAAGAGGTAAAAAATAGCGTCCATATGCATTTCATGGGAGAGGAGGAAACCGACTAAAAACGGGGCGATGATGCCACCGATACGACCGATGCCGGCGGCCCAACCGGAGCCGAGGCCACGGATTTCGGTAGGATATAATTCCGGTGTGTAAGTGTAAATAACACCCCAGGCACCTAAGTTGAAGAATGACATGCAAATACCGGAGGTCAATAACATGGCTTCCGAGGTGGCATGACCAAAGAAATAGCTGCTGATGCCGCTACATAATAAATAGAGCGATAAGGTATAGCGACGTCCGATTTTATCAACTAAATAGGCTGCTGAAATGTAGCCCGGGAATTGTGCTATGGTCATGATTAAGAGGTATTCGAATGATTTTATAATGGTAAAACCTTGTTGATAGATTAACGAAGGGAGCCACATGAAAATGCCGTAGTAGCTGAAAACAATGCCAAACCAGGTAATCCATAACATGCAGGTACGCAAGGCATATTGTTTGTTCCAAAGAGTGCCAAGGGTAGGTCGAGAGTCGTTGGCGGTTAACATAGTTAAATCGTCTTTGGTGCAACGCGTGAGAGGAACCTTGGTAGCTGCCTCTACTTGAGCGATGGTTGCGTTCAGTTGGTCAAGTTTTTGCTGTTTAATCAGATAACGTAAGGATTCCGGCATGTGGGAGCGAATGACCCCGGTATAGAGGGCCGGTAAGGCCCCGATGGCAAGGCCGATACGCCAACCGTAAATCGGAATGATGAGATAGGCGATGAGGGCCGCTAAAAGCCAACCGATAGCCCAGAAGCTTTCCAGCATGACGATGAAACGGCCGCGGGAATCTTGCGGTGAATATTCGGTAATCAAGGTGGCTACTACAGGGAGTTCACCACCGAGGCCAAGGCCTACCAATAAACGACAGACGAGCAAAAACTCGTAGTTAGGCGCCATGGCTGACAGGGCCGTGGCAATACCGTACAGTAACATGGTCCAAGTAATGATTTTTTTACGACCTATATGATCCGCTAAAGCACCGGCCAATACGGCGCCGATGGCCATGCCCAAGAGACCTACACTGCCGAGCATACCGATTTCTGTGCCCGTGAGATGCCATTCTTTGGTTAATAACGGCATGATGAAGGAAATAATGCCCGTATCCATGGCGTCAAAAGCCCAGCCGATGCCGGCAATGAGTAAAAGTTTGTAATGAAAGCGATTAGGTTTCATCGTGTTCAATTCATTAATAATCATCGAGTCATCCCCTGTTTCTAATACCTAAAAATAAAAAGTATACAGTTGAGCAATGTGTATACTTTTTAACTATACAGCAATAACTTTCAGATAGCAAGGGCTTTTTTTGAAAAAAGTAAGCAAGATGATTATATGAAAAAACACCGGACAGTTATGCGTCCGATGCTACTATTATGTGTAAATCCTGTAATGCTTTGATGATGTGATCCATTATGTCGGGCGTGGGTGCTTCAATCAGATGGGTGTGGAGACCGTTGTTTAATCGGGAGAGCAAACCGCTGGTAGAATCTTTCTGTTTGTTTAAAAAGGCCTCAATATCGTCGTCTGTTTTGATTAACAAGGGGGCAGTGAGCGTCCCGTACACGTCGTGGTTGACAGATACATTGTGAACCAGGCCACCCATGGCGACAATTGTGTGTAATTCCGTCACTACATCCTCCGGCTTATGACGGCAGGTTATGGTGCGTAAAACGCCCTGCGTTGGCCCTTTGCTGATTTCGTATCCTTTTACGGTGGAACGAATCGGATAACCGGCGGCACGGAGAGCGGCCATGTCGTTCACGATTACCTGTCGTGTAACCCCGTAACTCTGAGCTAATTCATCACCCGTCAGCGGTGTCATACTTTTATTTAATATAGTTATGAGCTCTTGGCGTCGTTTTTCCTTTTTCTTCATGGGTTGGATCACCTTGCTATGAGAATACATAGGGAATTGAAATATAAGGCTGTGGTAGTGCACGGCCACAGCCTTTGCTAATTTATAGAATAACATTCAAATACTTACTGCTATTTTCTATTATTTTAGCTCATTTTATAGATTCATGCACTATAGTGCCATAAAAAAACCTCCTCCCCGGCATCATAAACACGATGAGAGGCTTTAAGCGATGGCCGAGAGATCTGCTGTTGTATGAGCGGTTAAGAACGAAGCGGCGAGGTGTTGCGGTAAAAGGGTCTTCCTCCAAGCCACCCTCTTAGCATCATAAACACGACGAGAGGTCTTTGGGAGAAAACGGAGAGGTCCTCGGATGAGGGTCTTTTTGCGAAGCAAAACCAAGCCTTAGCCGAGGAGCCTCTCCGTTTCCCATACCTCCGCCGTTTTACTTGATGCACACTTTTCAAAGGTATGTTATAATAAATTGTATGATAATGTCTCTATTTTTTAGTTTTAGAATTAGACTTTTATAATTCAAATTTTAGAGCAGGCCATACCACAACTGACACTATGTGATACAAATGGAGGTTTGAATATTATGGCAACTAGTATGGTTATCGGAACCCAATGGGGCGATGAAGGAAAAGGCAAGATCGTAGATTATTTAGCAGAACAGGCGGACGTGGTTGTTCGCAGTCAAGGCGGCAACAATGCAGGACATACCGTAGTAGTTGATGACGTAGCATTTGCGCTTCGTTTATTGCCTAGTGGGATTTTATATGACAATAAAATCAATGTGGTAGGCACCGGTACAGTTATCGACCCTAAAGTTCTTTTAGGTGAAATTGAAAACTTGGAAAGCCAAGGCAAAAGTGCTAAAACATTGCAGATTTCCAATCGTGCTCATGTAATTTTGCCATATCATAATCGCTTGGATGAAGCGGAAGAAGCCTCTAAAGGCGCTTTATCCATCGGTACGACCAAGAACGGTATCGGCCCTTGCTATGCAGATAAAGTAAATCGTATCGGCATTCGCATCTGCGATTTGATGAACGAAGAAGTTTTCAAAGAAAAATTACAATATAATGTTAAGATTAAAAATAAAATTTTGCGCGAAGTATATGGCGCCGAACCGGTAGATTACTATGAAATTTTAAAAGATTACTTAGAATATGCCGATCGTTTACGCCAATATGTACAAGATACAAATTACAATGTAGTATCTTACATCAAAGATGGTAAAAAAGTGTTGTTCGAAGGCGCTCAGGCAACCATGCTTGACCTCGATCATGGTACTTATCCATTCGTTACGAGCTCTCATCCTATTTCCGGTGGTGCTTCTGTAGGCGCCGGTGTAGGTCCTAATTATTTGAAAAATATCGTAGGCGTAGTTAAAGCGTACGCTACTCGTGTAGGCGCCGGTCCATTCCCATCCGAACAATTGAATGAAATCGGTGATTTACTCCGTGAAACCGGTCATGAGTTCGGTACCGTAACCGGTCGTCCTCGTCGTTGCGGTTGGTTAGACTTGGCTGTAGTTAAATATGCAGCCGACCTTAACAGCCTTGATTATTTGGCAATTACCCGTCTTGATATTTTGGACAAATTGCCTGAAATTAAAATCTGTGTAGGTTATACTTTGAACGGCGAACCGGTTAAAGGATTCCCGGCAGATTTACAGGTATTGGAACAATGCGAACCGGTATATGAAACGTTACCTGGTTGGCAGACAGATATTAGCGGTATTCGTCATTATGATGAGTTGCCTGAAGCGGCTCGTCGTTATGTAGAACGCATTTCGGAAGTAACCGGCGTTCGTCTCGGTATCGTATCCGTAGGCCCTAACCGTAAACAGACTATCGTGTTGGAAGATGTATTCGGAGCCTAAGAGTTCTCGTATAGTTTTTTTGCATGATAGCAAAATGAAACAGTAAGTAATTTAGCCACTGAGTTAATTCGTTGACTCGGTGGCTTTTTTCGCAGTATTGCTGAGATATAGCTTATAATTAGGTTTCTTTTTCACCCTTTGCTAAACCGGATTTTACAATTTATAAACTTTTTATAAACTATGCGTTTTGGTAATAACTTTGTGTTAAAAAGACAGAAATTATGGTAAAATAAAAGATAATGTGAGAAATTAACACACTCTGTAAGAGAAATATAGTTTGGTAAGTTGTAAACAAGTAAAAGGAGATATTAACAGTGGATTACCTGATTTCATTTTTGGAGACATACGGCTATGCGGCCATGTTTATTACGATGGTATTGGAAAATGCCAATGTTCCGATTCCCAGTGAGATTGTGTTGGGCTTCTCGGGGTATTTGATTGCGCAAGGCGTATTCGAGATGAATATGACCATGATTGTAGCTACGGCTGCCGGTGTGGTTGGCTCTATTTTATCCTATTGGATGGGGGAACATGGGGGCCGTCCGTTGCTTAGAAAATATGGTCGCTATATTTTCTTCAATGAACATAAATTTGAAATGGCTGAGAAAATGTTTAATAAATACGGCGGTGCTGCGGTGTTCTTTGGCCGTTTGTTGCCGGGGATTCGTACCTTTATTTCTTTCCCGGCCGGTATCGCCCGTTATCCGATGGGGCGTTTTATCATTTGGACTTTACTCGGCACAATTCCTTGGACGATTTTGCTCGTATGGCTCGGCGTAAAATTGGGTGAACATTGGCAGGATTTGATTGAGTACAATCATGAATTCTTAGTTATTATGATAGTTGTTTTTGCTATCATTGCGGTCTTCTTCGGCATTCGTTACTATCGCAACAAAAAGCGCAAGCAAGATACAGACGGTGTAAATTCAGTTGCTCATGACTCGAAGATTGAAACCAAAGAAGAGGCAGACCTTACGGATGAGGCAACAACCGAAATGAAAGACAATGCTGTGCAGGATAATACAACACAGCGCTAAGGAGGGATTAGATGCGACTTCATCGCTTGAGCGTCATTTGCTTCTTAATCGCCTTCGCCATGTTTGCTATCGGCAATGGCAGTTTGCCGATTACCGATCCGGTTGAGTCGAACTATGCATTGACAGCTAAAGAAATGGTCATGTCCGGCGATTGGTTATCGCCACAGATTTATCATGAATATTGGTATGATAAGCCGATAATGATTTATTGGCTTATTGCGTTAAGTTATAAAATTTTCGGCTTTTCCGATTTTGCTGCTCGTTTTCCGGCCGCTTTATTCGGGGCCTTGTCGGTAGGGTTCTTCTACCAGGTAGTGCGCAGCATTTCCGGCCGTCGTTTGGTATCGCTGTGGAGTGCCATGATTCTCGGTTCATCCCTTGAATTCTGGATTTTGGCGCGAGGCATCGTAACGGATATGGTGCTCTTGTGGGCGACTATCGGCACCTTGGCCTATGCTTATCGCGGGCTTACGGAACGCCGCACCTTGTTTATGGTGTGGGCATACCTTTTTGCGGGCATCGGTGTTTTGACCAAAGGACCGGTGGCACTCGTATTGCCGGGGATTTTGCTCTTGGTATATGCCGCTGTAATGCGTTCGGGCCGTATGCTTCGCTACATCTTTTCGTGGCAAGGCATTTTAGCCTTTTTAGTTGTCGTTATGCCTTGGTACGGCTATATGTACATGACACACGGGCAAGACTTTATTGATGGTTTCTTGGGCCTTCATAATGTGGTGCGCGCCACCCAGTCGGAGCATCCGGAAGCTAATCATTGGTGGTATTACTTAGTTATGTTCCCGTTGGCTTCGTTGCCGTGGACAGGCGCCGTATTATACGGTATGTATTACGGTTGGCGTTTTAAACAGCCGTTCTATATTTATTCCATGATTATGGGGTGGGGGACATTATTATTCTATACGTTAATGGCCACTAAGTACCCGACGTATACATTTATCAGCTTGGTACCGTTTAGCTTTTTAGGTGCTTTTGGGGTTGTAAAAATATTGCGTCCCGGTCGCCCGCGTAAGTTGTCTTGGCTCATTATGGGGCCGGCCTTCTTCTTGTGGCTCGTTTTGGGCGTGGCCAGTTTTTATGTGCCTTGGGGCTTCTGGTACTTGTTGTATGTACTGATTGTAGTCGGTTTTATTTTGACCGGCCTGATGTATTGGAACCAGAAACGCTATATGCTGCCGGTAGTAGTTACTTTTATGACTATGGCCATTGCAGGGCTTGTTATTCATGAAGGGATACAACCGCTGGTAGAACAACGCTCATCGGTAGCTTATGCACCTGTTGTGGCTCAGTATGACGGCGATATCTATTATTATGGTGACTATAGTGCGTCGCTCGTGTATTATACGGACAAAGAAGTTACTAAAATTGAAGACGATGCGTTACCTAATAAAAATAAGGAACGTAGTAATGCTTGGGAAGGTAAAAACAAGATGCCTGCTCAAACGGTAGAAGAAGTGACGGAGCGTTTTCAGGCGGCCCTTAATAATGAAGCACGAGTTTTACAAAGTGTAACGAATGATAAGGGACAAGCAACCCGCTTGCCGATGGGGAAAAATCCGACGGAACCGATGCCGATCGATAATCCGGTAGCACTTCATGCGCTGATTCTTGTGCCTGAAAAGTATCGGGGACATTTTGAAAAATCTTCGTTAGCGCCAATGGTGAAATTGTTGCGCGTTGAGAATAAGATATTTATTTACGAAACACGATAAACAATCAGTTTGTTAACTATATTGATTGGCGGATTTTTATCAAATTGTTATAGCAGGAAAGATACATGTCAAAAGTGTGTTGAATGCGTGTTAAATGTGTGTTAAATGCCGTAGAGGAGGTTCTATGAAAGATTCAATTAGTCGGTTTATAGATAAACTGGCAGCTTATGAAGGCTCTGATACGGTATTTAATCCGTGGCGTGATTACGATCCGGCCCTCGATGTATCGCAGGCGGCGCCTCAGTGGCGACGGGAGCAATTAGAGAGTTATTTAAGAGCACGCTTAAAACAAAGCCGTTATCTTATTGTGGCTGAAGCCGTAGGCTATCAGGGTGGGCGCTTTTCCGGTATTGCCATTACCTGTGAGCGCATGCTCCTCGGTTTTCATAATGATGTGAAACCCGCTATGATTTTGCCGGACGGCATAGGCAAACGGACGAGTCGTGCCGATAGCCCATTGTTGCTTAATAATAAACAACGCTTGGAAGGGTTTAACGAACCGACGGATACGGTAGTATGGTCAGCTCTTTTGGAGAATAATATCTCTACCTATGATGCTATATTGTGGAATATTTTTCCTTTTCATCCCCATGTAGCGAATCAGCCTTTGACGAATCGCACGCCTACGGAGACAGAAATTGTTATCGGCGGTCAGTTTACCGAGGACTTAATGGCCTTGATTGAAGCGTACAATGGTGACCGACAGATTATTTGTGCCGTAGGGCGCAAGTCGGCGGATATTTTGGCGCGGCAGGGCATTGTGGCTCATGCACTGCGGCATCCTGCCAATGGCGGCGCCAAGCAGTATCGCGAGCAGTTCAAGGCTGCGATTGAGCGTTAATGACAGTATGTAAGGGCGAAGACGTGTTGCTTGGCATAAAATTAGTGTAAGCGCCGGTTAGTATACGCAAAAGACATAGAATAAAAAAGTTTTATATATAGAGAATCTTCGATTAATTTGTCGGGGGTTCTTTTCGTTTTATATGACTTATGGTATACTATTCGTAAGATATTTGTTCGGCTTTGGGTTAATATAATGTGCAAAGAGTCATAATTCGGCTCTTTTTTCAGGTACACAATATGTGTAATCGTGCAGTTTTTTCACATTTTACCCTTTAACTTTACAGAAGCAGTTTGCAGACGAAGAGGCGTGTCTTACAAAGAACGGTCCTTGCTTTTGTGTTGCATCCATACGCTTATGTGATGACAAGTTAATAATGAACGAGTGAATCTTTTTACGTACATCCCACAAAGGAACGCGGAGAATAGGTATACTCCGGACGGACGTACATGATTAAGGTATATATTTAAGGAAATATAAAATTTAGGAGGAGTAATACATATATGTTAAAAGAATTATTGAATCAATTAACAGGCCAAAGCAATAATACTGCTAATGAGCCTAAACCGGCGGCTGAGAAAAAAGCACCGGTAGCTAAAAATGTTGTGGCTACTGAAACGACAGGTGCCGATCAAGCACAACAGGGCGGCGAAACCACTCGTCGCACCACGCGTCGCACAAATAGTAATCGCAATACCGGGGAAACTCGTCGACCAAGCACACGCCGTACAACGAATGCATCCGGCGAAGGCGCTAAACAGTCCGCACCGCGTCGTAAGAACACAAATTCTGCCAATGCTGCGGCTAATGCGGAAGGCACAGCTAAACCGGCTCGTACCAACAACCGTACGAATAATCGTACTAACTCTACACGTTATAACAATCGCAATGAAAAAAATACCGGCGATCGTGCCAATATTAATGGCCGTCACACATCCCACAGCAATGGTGATGCACATGCGAATCATCAACATCATTCGAGCAAAAAAGATAAGCTCATGATTATTCCGTTGGGCGGTCTCGGTGAAATCGGTAAGAACATGACCGTATTCCAATATGGCGATGATATTATCGTATTGGATGCAGGTCTTGCGTTCCCTGAAAACGATATGCCGGGCGTTGACATTGTCATCCCTGACATGAGTTATTTGATTGAAAACCAAGATAAAGTACGTGCCGTAGTTATCACTCACGGTCATGAAGACCATATCGGTTCCTTGGCGTATCTCTTGAAAGAAATCAATGTGCCGGTATATGCTACTAACCTTGTTTGCGGTTTAATCGAAGGCAAATTGAAAGAAAATAAAGTAGGCGGCGTAAAACTTAATATTGTAAAAGCGGGCGATGAAATTCGTGTAGGGTCTTTCAAAGTAGGTTTCATTCAGACGAACCACTCTATTCCTGATGCTTGCGCCGTTTATTTTGAAACGCCGGTAGGTACTGTTGTTCACACCGGTGACTTCAAAGTGGACCAGACGCCGGTAGACGGTAAATTGATGGACGTTCATAAATTTGCCGAACTGGGCAACAAAGGCGTATTAGCCTTGATGTCCGACTCCACGAATGTGGAAAAACCGGGATTTACTCCATCTGAAAGCACCGTAGGACCTGCTTTACTTCGTGCTGTAGGGGAAGCTCGCGGCCGTGTAGTACTCGCTACTTTTGCGTCCAACGTATCTCGTTTGCAGCAGGCTGTTGATGCGGCGGTTGCCTTCAAGCGTAAAGTTATCGTGTTGGGCCGCAGTATGGTTAACGTAACGGAAATTGCGCAGGAACGCGGTTACTTGAATATTCCGGAAGGAACTTTGATTGATGTTGATGAAATGGGTCGTTACCGTGATGACGAAATCATGATTTTGACAACCGGCAGTCAAGGGGAACCTATGGCAGGCTTATCCCGTATGGCAACCAATAATCATCGTACTATCGAAATTACTCCGAATGATACGATTATTATCTCCGCCACGCCGATTCCGGGCAATGAAGCAGCGGTTGGTCGTACCATCGACAATCTATTGCGCTTAGGTGCGGATGTAATTTATGGTCGTGACCGCGGCATTCACGTATCCGGTCATGGCAGCCAAGAAGATTTGAAAACCATGCTCAACTTGGTTCGTCCTAAATTCTTCATTCCGGTACACGGTGAGTATCGCATGTTGAAGAAACATGGTGAACTTGCTGTATCCATGGGCATTGTGAAACCAAATCACGTGCTTGTAGGCGACAATGGGCAGATTTTTGAATTCACCAGTCGTACAGGCCGCAAAGGCGGTCACGTTACGGCCGGCAAGGTGTTCGTTGACGGTCTCGGTGTTGGCGATGTTGGCAATATCGTAATTCGCGATCGTCAGCAATTGGCGCAGGAAGGTATGGTTATCGTAGTTATGGCCATGGACCGTGCCAGCGGCCAGATTGTAGCCGGTCCTGATATCGTATCGCGCGGTTTCGTATATGTACGTGATGCGGAAGATCTCATGAACGAAGCGCAAAAACGCATTGAACAAGTGATTGAAAAATGCGAAGCCAGTCAGATGAAAGATTGGGCTACCATTAAATCTCAAGTACGCGATACTTTGGGTAAATTCTTGTATGAAAAGACCCGTCGTCGTCCGATGATTTTACCGATTATCCAAGACGTATAAGTCGCATCGGCTGAGTGATGCGGTAAATTCAAGCTTGTTTATAAGTGGTAATTTACCCTCCTATATAGGTCGTAATTTGTGATTTTGTGGTTAATGATATTCAAAAACAATACAAAATGTTATAATAGGCGTATGACCTCGGTCATACGTCTATTTTGTCAGGAGTAATTTATGAGATATACAGATACGCGAGCCGTAGTGGAAACAGGATTTTTGACGGCTCTTATTATGGTATTTACCTTTGTGGGAGTTACGGTACCGTTTATGGGATTCCTTGCTTCCATCTTGATGCCCGCCGTACTTGTAGTGTTGGGCGCTCGCCATGGTGTTCGTTGGAGTATTTTGGCGACCGTTACGATGGGGCTGGTTATGTCGGTTGTATTGACACCCTTAGGGGCACTCATGCAAGTGATGACATCGGGCATACCCGGTATTGTCTTGGCCTATGGTTATATACATCGCTGGTCGACCAGTCGGCTTTTGGTATTGCCGGCCGTAACAATGATGGTTACCATCGGTATACAGCTTATGATTGCGCAATATGTGATGCAGATGGATATAGTTACGATGTGGCAAAATTTTCAGCAGGAAGCGTTGACCGAAATGGAAACCGCTTATCGTGAACAGGGTCTCATGGATGAACAAGTGACCGCCATGATGACCAGTGTGCAGGCCATGCTTAAGCAAATGGCCTATGTGCTTTTGGCCGCCCTATTTATGTCGTCCGTAGTAATTAGCTACTTCATTTGCGCCGTAGCGAATATTATCATGCGCCGCACCGGTGGTGAAGGCGTAACCTTACCGCCCCTTGAAGAGTGGCGTGTACCGCAGTGGACCTTATACATGTTTGCCCTCGGTGTGCTGTTGACGTATTGGGGTAACGAACTGCAATCGGAAGCCATTAATATTGTGGCTTATAATATGTACGCGCTGGGATCGTACATGTTGGTACTGCAGGGTATCGGTTGTTTGTGGACTATTTTTAAAAGCTATGGATTGTCAAACGGCATCCGTTTAGTTTTGATATTTATTACTTTATTAATGCAGTTCGCCACGATGTGGATTGGCATTTTAGATTTAATTTTAAATTTACGTCGTCGTCTGTCGAGACGAATCGGCGATGAGTAAAGAGAAAAAGTAGGGAGCGATCTTATGAATGGGAATGAAGGCTTTTTTGGAGCCTTTGAAAAAACCGCCTTCGTTGTTATCATCGTTTTACTATTAGTGATTGCCTGGCTTAACTGGCAGATGGCGCTATTTGGCCTTTTGTTTGTCGTTGTGGCCTATTTATACAGCAGCCGAGCGGTGTGTAAACAACGACAGCAACGGTATGAGCAATTTAATACGATTGCGAAGGGGATTACCCAAGCGTCGAATTTTGCTTTGCAGAACTTGCCGACAGCAATAGTTATTATTGACAGTAAGGCTCGTGTTTGCTGGTATAATAGCGTGTTCCGTGATTGGATGCCGCAAGATCCGGATAAAACACAACGCCTTAACGGTTTTATTCCGAGTTTGCGCCTCGATAAAATCTGGGGCAAGTCCGGCTATTTTAATGAAAAAATTGAAAATAAATATTATCGTGTTATCTATAAATTCATTGATGGCACGGATTATAAAGGGGCGCCTGACTCCGAAGTGGAATCATATATGGCGTTCTACTTTGACGATGTAACCGAATCGGAACAATTGCGCCATGAAGCAGAAGCGATGGCACCGGTATTCGGGTTCCTCATGATGGATAACATCGAAGATGTGACGAAAGGTCTCAGTGACGTTGAATACACTAACCTCTGGGCGGAAATTAATAATGCCATCGTAGAAGAAATTGACCGTTACGACGGTTTTGTCCGTAACTATGCGGATGATTCGTACATCTTCTGTATTTCTAAAAAAGCGCTAATGAATATGATTGAACAAAATTTCCCACTTTTGGCGAAGGTTCATAATATTCCGACCAGTCGTCGTATTCCGGCGACTATCAGTATCGGTATTGCAGCCGGTGCGGCTACGATTAAAGAACAATCGGAACGAGCTCGTTCCGGTCTCGAATTAGCCCTTGGTCGCGGTGGTGACCAGGCCAGCGTATATATCGGCGAAGAATTGAAATTCTACGGCGGTAAAACGCAAGGCGCCGAAAAGAATACTCGTGTCCGTGCCCGCGTGGTAGCACAAGCCATTAAAGAACTCATGGATGATGCCGATAATGTTATCGTCATGGGCCATGAGCGTGAAGATTATGACAGTATCGGCGGTGCCATCGGCGTAGCCGCCATGGCTAGAGCGGCCGGTAAATCCGTTCACGTAGCTGTAAGCGATCAAACTGTGGCTATTAAGAAATTGTCAGATTTATTCCCTACCGAACCGGGTTTTGAAAGTCTGTTAATCACGCCACAAGCGGCTGAAGATTTTGTAACCGATACAACCCTCGTATTTGTAGTGGACGTGCATCGACCGGATATGGTAGCGGCGCCAAAAGCCTTGCAGAAGTCTAAACGTCGCGTTGTTATTGACCATCACCGTCGTGCCTCCGACTTTATTGAAAAACCATTGCTCACTTATTTGGAACCGGCTTCGTCGTCCACCAGTGAGCTGGTAACAGAATTAATTCAGTATTTCGTAGACCCGATTTCACTCAATGTGGTGGAAGCGAGTGCGTTATATGCCGGTATCGTAGTGGATACGAAGAACTTTGTGGTACAAACGGGATCGCGTACTTTTGATGCGGCGTCTTTCTTGCGCCGTTCCGGTGCGGATTTATCCATTGTGCGCCATTTGTTTATGGAAAGTTTTGACAGCATCCAATTGCGGGCTAAAATGTTGGCCGATGCGGAACGTTTTGACGGCATGGCGATTACCACTTGTCCGGCGGGTATCCAGAACGCGTCCATTTTGTCGGCTCAAACGGCAGATAAGCTTATCACCATTGAAGGTATCGAAGCCAGCTATGTGCTCTATACTTTGTCGGATGGCGGTATCGGCGTAAGTGCCCGTTCGCAAGGGGCTATGAATATTCAGCTTGTTATGGAAGCCTTGGGCGGTGGCGGTCATCGTACCGTAGCCGGCGCCCAGCTATATGATATGACCATGGAAGAAGCGGTGGAAGCTGTAAAAAGTGTAGCTAAAGGCCAGCTTGCTTCTATGAAGAAGGAGGAAAAAGCAGAATGAAAGTAATTTTGTTGGAAGATGTAAAAAAAGTAGGTAAAAAAGGCGAAATCATTGAGGTCAGTGAAGGTTACGGCCGCAATGTGTTGATTAAAAAAGGCCAGGCTTTAGAAGGTACGCCTGCTAACTTGAATAATGCTAAGCAGCAACAAGCTTCGGCAGCTCACAAGAAACAAGTAAATGCTGATGAAGCGAAGATTTTGGCCAGCCAGTTGGCTAAAGTAGAAGTACGCATTCCTGTAAAAATGGGGGATGCGGGCCGTGTATTCGGTTCCGTTACAGGTAAAGATATTTCCGATGCTTTGGCCGCTCAATTCGATGTAGCCGTTGATAAAAAGAAAATTGAACTCAAAGAACCGCTCAAAACTTTGGGCGTTCATGATGTGTTGATTCGCGTACATCCTGAAATTACGACTACTATTAAAGTTGAATTAGTGGAGGCATAATATGGCGGAAGCGCGCATTCCACCCCATAGTATTGAGGCGGAGAAGGCTGTTCTCGGGGCTCTTTTAACCGAGAATGATATCTATGATTCCGTCAGCAGTATTGTAGGTCGCAGTGATTTTTATCGCGATGCGCACCGTATTATCTATGAAGCCATTGAAAATATCGTGCGCCGCGGTAATCGTCGCGTCGATATGGTCCTTTTGACAGAAGAATTGACGCGCATGAAAAAACTCGACGAAGTGGGCGGTATTAATTACATTGCGGAACTCACCAATGATGCTATGTCGTCCTTTAATGTAGAAGAGCATGCTCGTATTGTGGCTGAAAAATCAACCTTGCGTCGCCTCATTGACGCGGGTAATCGCATCGTCGGTGAAAGCTACAATGGGGACAAAACAGTGCCGGACATTTTAAATGATGCGGAAAGCAGTATTTTAAATGTAACCGGTGCGGTAAAAGCGGAAACTTCGTTTGTCAGCCTTGGTGACGTAATGACCAATGTTATGAAACGAATCGGTGAATTACAGAACTATGGTGACAGCTTGACCGGTATTTCCACGGGCTTCAAAGATTTGGACAAGATAACTAATGGCTTGCAGCGCTCTGACTTAATCCTTGTGGCCGCTCGCCCCTCCATGGGTAAAACAGCGTTCACTTTGAACTTGGCCTATAATGTGGCCGTAAAAGGTAAAGGGTCCGTTGCCTTTTTCTCCTTGGAAATGTCTGCCGAACAATTGGTAGGTCGTATTTTGTCATCCGCTACGGAAGTGCCTTCGGACCGTTTGCGTACGGGGCGCCTCTTACAGGAAGATTGGCCGAAACTTATCGGGCAATTGGAACAACTTGGTGAATCCAAGTTATATATTGATGATACGCCGGGCCTTACGGTTCAAATGATGCGATCCAAACTGCGTCGTCTGAAAGTTGAACAGGGTTTGGATCTTATTATCGTCGACTATGTGCAGCTCATGACAGGGCGCAATGGCGGTAATAGCGATAACCGTCAGCAGGAGATTTCGGAAATTTCCCGAAACCTTAAATTGATTGCCCGTGAAATGGACGTACCTTTGATTGCTTTGTCGCAGCTTAGCCGCGGTGTTGAATCGCGTACCGATAAACGACCGGTCTTGAGTGACCTTCGTGAATCGGGTTCGTTGGAACAGGATGCGGACATTGTAGTCTTTTTATATCGTGATAAATATTACAGTAAAGATGAAAATCAGGAAGATGTAACGGAAGTTATTATTCGTAAACATCGTAACGGCGCATTGGGCACGGTTAATCTCTTATTCCAAGGGGAATTCACCAGATTCCGCGATATTACTATGCGTACGGATGAGATGTAGGGGAGGCACTGTATGAAACGCTGGGGACGAACTGTATTGGCGGCGGCTATTGGCTTAACTTTGGCCGGCGGTAGCGGTTTTACCGGTTTGGCGGGCTTTAAAGCAGAGGCAGCCGGTGTGTTTGATGTATTGTTGGGCGGTACATTGGCCATGGTAACGGTCAATACGGAATTATCTCGTATCGATGATACCGATGACGGTCAGCAGCAAATGCTCGAAGAACGTCAGAAAAATACCGGATATTATAATAATTATGCCTATCAGGATCGAGCTAAGCGGATTTTTGAAAGTCTAACCGATACACCTGATGTAAAGCGGACGTATGTAGTATATGTAACACCGGAAGAAGATGCCAATGCGGCTATGAGCCTTGGTCGTGTCATGTCTATCAATAAAGGTCTCATGGATATGATGGATGATGCGGCGATTGCGTCCGTTGTGGGTCATGAAATCGGTCATGGTGAAAACAAGGATGCCATCCGGGGCATTCGCAAAAGCGTAGCCTTGCAGACGGCAGTTGGTGCTGCCACGGCAAATGCGGGCGGTCTTAGTGTGCTCCTCGGCAATGTGGCGGGTAACTATGTTAACCAGCAGGTATTCAGCGTAAGTCAAGAAAAAGCGGCTGATGAATGGGGCTTTAAACTATTGGCCGATGCCGGTTATAATGTGGGCGCTGCGGCTGTGGCCATGGCGGTTCTGCGCGATAAATACGGCGATTTGTACACCGATGGTTTGGGGCAAATTGTCAATCCCAATAACCATCCGAAGATGAGTCAGCGTATTCTCGATCATTTGAAACGTATTGAGGACTACTCCGGGAAACATGTAAGTGTTACGGATGATGTAGTCTATGTCAATAAAAAGCCTGTTTATACGGGTGAGGCCAGCGGGCAATATACGGGCGCCATGCGGGCTTATTTGGTGGCCGGCA
This sequence comes from Veillonella sp. LMAG:90, assembly GCF_008679445.1. Lineage (NCBI taxonomy): Bacteria > Bacillati > Bacillota > Negativicutes > Veillonellales > Veillonellaceae > Veillonella > Veillonella sp. LMAG:90. Next base: position 244,782 of record NZ_NAND01000001.1, on the reverse strand, counting down.
AATTGGCAAGATACTATCATGATAATAATGTGGGAATCCCGGTAGCTCAGGGCAACCAAGTTCTTATGAATGGCACTTCTTTGGTAACGTTAAGTTCCGCCGATAAAGCGGTGACCATGGAACAGGATTTAAAAGCGGCTATTGACTCTAAGAGCAGCAAAAAGGTAAAAGCTGACGATAAGTCAAAAGCAGATAAGAAAGACAAGAAAGCTAAAGTTAAGGCTGATACTAAGGTAAAAACCGACAATACGGCCGCTTCGAAAGCAAACTTTGAATAGTATTAATTAATCTTCTAACCGGAACGCCTGTTAAGCGAATGCTTTGACAGGCGTTTTTTTATGCAATATAGTGCAATAATACACTAAAAAATTTTCCGTGAATCATGAGAAACGCCTTAAAATAGGGTTTTGAATTTTGACTAAAAACATGAAAAATGTTTGATTTATACGTTTTGTAGTAGACAAATAAAGTAATAAAACAGAAAATTTATAGAAAAAATAGCGTAAAATTTTAAAAAATTCATCGTTCCTATTATCAAAACGCATTCATGGATAAAGCTAGTGATAACTAGCAGTTATCGACTCTCATACCGTCAATTATTCGTCAAAAATGCCTTTTCTATGCAGATTTAGTAATGGTTTTTGGACGTTTTTAGGGCTTCGGAGTATTCAACAATCAAAAACCCTGTGCTATAATGAACTTGTCTTTAAAAGGAAATAAGCAATTTGAGAAGGGGACCAAAAAACGTCAGTAATTAGGATTAAGGATTTCTTGAAGAGCTTGTTCCAGGTATATGTTTTCGGAAAAGAGGATTAGACAAATGGGAAACGTAGTAAAATTTAAGTATGAACAACTTGACCAACTTTTATTAGATGCATTCATGAAATTTGGTTTCTCTGAAAAAGATTCTAAAATTATTCGTGACGTATTGTTGATGTCCGATATGTACGGCATTCAGAGTCATGGTATGCAGCGTCTTGTTCGTTACCACAAAGGTATCGAAAAAGGTACAATCAAAGTTGACGCTCAACCTGAAGTTGTTTTCGAAACTCCAGTATCCGCAGTTATCGACGGTCATGACGGCATGGGCCAATTGATTGGTCACTATGCAATGGAATTAGCTATTAAAAAAGCTAAAGAATCCGGTGTAGGTATCGTTTCTGCACGTAACTCCAACCACTACGGTATTGCCGGTTACTACGCTAACATGGCAGTAGAAGAAGGCTTAATCGGTTTCTCCTGCACTAACTCCGAAGCTATCATGGTTCCTACATATGCTCGTAAAGCTATGTTGGGTTCCAACCCACAAGCTTGGGCAGCTCCTGCTGAACCTTACAACTTCTTCTTCGATGCTTCTACTACAGTAGTAACTCGTGGTAAATTGGAAATGTACAATAAATTAGGTAAACAATTACCTGATGGCTGGGCATTGAATAAAGATGGTAACCCATCCACTGACGCAGCTGATGTATTGAAAAATATCTCCGCTCACGTAGGCGGCGGTATCATGCCACTTGGCGGTAACACTGAACAATTAGGTTCCCATAAAGGTTATGGTAACGGTATGGTTGTTGAATTGTTCGCAGCTATCCTTTCCATGGGCGGCACTTCCAACCACTGCATGAAAGACGGCAAATCCAATATTTGCCACGGCTTCATGGCTATTAACCCTGCATTCTTCGGCGATGCTGACGCTATCAAAAAACATTTCTCCACTTTCTTAACTGAACTTCGTGAAGCTCCTAAAGCTGAAGGTGAAGCACGTATTTACACTCATGGTGAAAAAGAAGTTGAAGCAGTTAAAGACCGTGAAGAAAACGGTATCCCTGTAATCGACAAAACTATGACTGAAGTTTATGAACTTTGCCAGTACTTAGGTCTTGACTTCAGCAAATACTTCGGCGACTACAAACCACCTGTAGCCGGCGATATGTTCACCGGTAACTATTAATAGACGGCCATTGAGCCCTATTAATAGGAGTCCCTTGACTCTCAGTAAATAATGCACCTAGCACATATAGCGCAATGATGATATTGTGCAGTTTAATAGGAAGGGCAGAGCCTATTAAGCAGTAAGAAGAAGAGCAGCTCGCACGGTAACGTGCGGGCTGTTTTTTGTTGAATCAGGAATCAAAAGAATGCATGCCGGTGATATATGCAACAACTGATACAATATCAGAGGTTTACAATGTTGAGTAGATACATTAAAATAAAACCTTAGCATGAGATTATAGTGGAGAACTATAATTTGAGGTAAAAGAGTTAACTTGAAAAGGAGAGAGCTTTATGAGTAAACGAGAAATCAATGCTGTGTGCCCTTATGACTGCCCCGATGCATGTGGTTTGGTATTAACGGTAGAGAATAACACCGTGTTAAGCGTAAAGGGCAATCCGGATCATGCGTTTACGCGCGGTACTTTATGCCCTAAAATGGTGCATTATGAAGATACAATTCACTCGCCGGAACGCTTGCGGACACCGTTAAAACGTGTCGGTCCGAAAGGCAGCGGTGAGTTTGAACCGATTACTTGGGAAGAAGCAGTGGCAACGATTGCTGCTCGTTTTAAGGACAGTCTACAAAAATACGGTGGCCGGAGTATCATGCCTTATTCCTATGCAGGAACTATGGGGCTGATTCAAAAAGCCGCCGCTTTTCCGCTGTTTGCCCGTCTGGGGGCAGTGCGACATAATCGGGGGATATGCTCGCCGGCCAAAACATACGGGTGGAATATGGTTATGGGTGATACATTCGGCACGCGACCACAGGAAATGAGTCACAGTGACCTTGTTATTCTTTGGAGTCTGAACGCGTTGGCTACAGAAATTCACATCATGCATGATGTGAAGGCAGCGAAGGCACGGGGCGCCAAAGTATGGGTCATTGATATTTACAAAACCACCACTTGTGCACAAGCCGATGAAGTAATCATTACCAAACCGGGAACAGACGGTGCCTTGGCGTTGGGGATTCTTCATATTTTAGAACGGGATAACTTGGTAAATCGTGAGTTTATAGCCAATAATGTTATTGGTTATGATGAACTTGTTAAAGAATCATTACCTGAATATACACCTGAAAAGGTATCCGCCATTACGGGCGTGCCGGCAGCACAAATTGAAGCGTTGGCGCATGCTTACGGCCAGGCAAAAGCACCGTTTATCCGCCTGGGCAGCGGTCTGTCCCGCTATGGCAACGGAGCCATGACCGTTCGTGCCATAACCTGTTTACCGGCCGTGGTCGGAGCTTATGAAACGTTGGGCGGTGGCCTTTTGAGCGACGCGAAGGGCAGTTTTTACGTTAATGATAAAGTTATGTCCTGGGATGTTCATGCCGGCAAGGTCGTGCCGATGGTACCGATGGTTAAACTAGGCGAAATTTTGAACCAGGAAGAAGAGCCAATCCGCTGTCTTTATATCTATTCATCCAATCCGGCGATTACGGCACCAGACCAGAATTTGGTGCGCCAAGGGCTAGCTCGCGAAGATTTATTTACCGTCGTGCATGAGCGCTTTTTGACCGATACGGCTAAATATGCGGATATTGTTTTGCCTGCTACTTCGTCAGTAGAAGCGGATGATATTTATAATTCCTATGGTCATTACACCAGTGCTATAGGTTATAAAGCGATTGAACCGATCGGTGAAAGCAAGTCGAACTGGGACACGATTCGTCTTATCGCTAAAGCAATGGGGATTACGGATCCGTTTTTTGATAAAACAGCTTTAGATTTAATCCACGATACGCTTGACGGGGCCGTTAATGTACCGGCGGAATTGAAAGAGAAATTACTACAAGGCGAACCGGTGGAAATGCCGGTTCCAAATAATTACAAAATGACTTTTAAAACGGCGTCCCATAAGATTGAAATCTTAAATCCGATACTGGCTGAGCCGCTTCCGCGCTATGTTGAGTCTCACAGTGATACGGTGGCAAAAGGTGAGTTCGCCCTTATTAATGCACCTGATTTGCGAATTCTTGATTCATCATTTAATGAACGGGTCTTTGATACGTCGAAACCGATGATGGGCGCGTGGCTTAATCCGATTGATGCGGAGAGACTCGGCGTTGTTGAAGGTGATTTGGTACGCCTTTATAATGAGCAAGGAACCCTACAGATGCCCGTATATTTGGATGAAGGAATTAGCCCTAAAACGGTAGTTTCTTATGGTGTTTGGTGGCAACGCTACTCTTCGGATCCCCGAAACAGCATTAATGCGTTAACCTCATCAAGACTGACCGATTATGCGGAAGGCAGCACTTTTTATGACGTAAAAGTGGATATTACACCCCTATAGGATTAAACTGTCTCCATTTACAAAATAAAATGATGAGTTTTTAGAAGTTGAATGAGAATTGTCAACTTTATGATAAAATGATGATTACACATATTATTCAGTTAAAATGGGCGTTCCGGGGAATTTATGTTTCGGCTTTTTTGATAAGTATATGATGTTTGTTATAAATTTATGCGAAAAAGTAATGAATAAACCGGTAAAAAGTTTTAAAATACATTTGTACAATATGTAAAAACGTTGTATAATCTATTGCAAACCTATTTTAATTGAGAGAGGATGGGGACTTATGAATACAGAAAATGTAAAATTGAGTAATCGAGCTTATATAGCTATAGGCTTGATGTTGTTCGCATTGTTTTTTGGTGCGGGCAATTTAATTTTCCCGGCGTCATTGGGACAACAGGCCGGGGTTAATGTGTGGTGGGCTGTTCTGGGCTTCATTGTGACAGGCGTAGGCTTACCGCTCCTCGGTGTTATGGCTATGGGTTATTCCGGGGCCAAAGACTTACAGGCATTGGCCGGCCGAGTTCATCCGTTATACGGATTTCTTTTCACGGTATTATTATATTTAACTATCGGACCTGCCTTCGCTATTCCGCGTACCGGTACCGTATCTTATGAAATTGCTGTTCGTCCGTTCTTAGCTGGCGGTGGCAGTGATATGTCACAGACGATTTTCTTGGTGGTATTCTTCGTAATATCTCTTTGGTTATCCATTAACCCTGCCAAATTGGTAGACCGTATCGGTAAAGTGTTAACGCCATTATTGTTAATCAGTATCTGTGCTTTGATTGTAAAATCTTTGGTTACACCAATGGGTTCTTATATGAATCCGACTGAATCCTATGCTACCGCAGGTGTTGCGGTTGTTCAAGGTATCCTTGACGGTTATAACACAATGGATGCGTTGGCTTCCTTGGTATTTGCGATTCTTGTAATTGACTTTGTAAAATTATCCGGTGCTAAGACGAAAGAAGAAGTTACTAGTGCTACTTTTAAAGCGGGCATCATCGCCGTTGCTTGCCTTGGTTTTGTATACATTTTCGTAGCTAATTTGGGGGCTACCAGTGTGCAGCAACTTGGCATCTTGGAAACAGGTGCACCTGTATTGGCTGAAAGTGCTAAATACCTCTTTGGCAGTATCGGTGCTTTAATCTTGGCCGTTATTGTATTGTTGGCATGTTTGACAACCAGTATCGGTTTGATCACATCTTGTGCTAAATATTTCCAACGTGTATTCCCGGTTATCGGTTATAAATCCTATGCCGTAGTTTTCACCGTTGTATCGTTCTTCATCGGTATGTATGGTTTGAAAACTATCATCGTAGCTGCCATTCCGGTATTGATGTTCTTATATCCGTTGACTATTGCCATCATCGCTTTGGCATTCTTGAATAACACATTCCAAGGTCGTCAATGTGTATATGTTTGGACTATCGGTTTGACCTGTGTAGCGGCCTTTGTCAGCGGTGCTGAAACAGCCGGTGTAAGCCTTGGTGCCTTCGGCGAATGGTTCGCTAATTATGTACCGTTCCATAACGTAGGTATGGGCTGGATTCCATTTACTGTGGTAGGTTTTGTGGTAGGCTTTATCAATAAAGCTTTAGTATCTAAATCGGCCGTAAATGGTGAAGAAAAAACTGCATAATCATTGAATAATGCATTAGTCATTGTTTAGAAATAACAACAAAAGGCAGTCCTTGGGGGGGCTGCCTTTTTTGTGTGCCGGTAACGTTTGCAAGAAAATTAGTCAGAGTCGCGTAGGGAATCTTCCGGTGGAATCGTTTTGGTTATCTTCCGGTGGAATCGTTTTGGTTATCTTTGTAAATAGTGTATAATAGTTAGGTAAAGCCTGGGTAATGTGCGGTTAAAAACTTGATAGTTTGTCATGTAATTTGTTTGATATGGAGTATCAAAGTGTTAATGGCCGGATCCGGGCAAGTAGCGTAAGTAGTATAGGAGGAATTTTGTGATTTCGTTGCGTAGGAAGCCGTTGGCTGATTTGACTGCAGCGGCGGCGGAGAAAAAATTAACCAAAGCATTGAGCGCTTTGGATGTTACCCTATTAGGTTTAGGCGTTATTATCGGGACGGGTATTTTCGTACTTACCGGTATCGGAGCTGCTAATTATGCGGGGCCGGGCCTCATGTTATCATTCGTATTGGCAGCTGTTACTTGTGCCTTTGTATGTTTGGCCTATGCGGAGCTGGTGGCCATGTTGCCGGTTTCGGGCAGTGCTTATACCTACACCTATGCGTCCTTGGGCGAATTCTTCGGCTGGTGGGTCGGCTGGGGCTTGGTCCTTGAATACTCGGTCGGAGCCAGTGCGGTAGCCGGCGGCTGGTCGGCGTACTTGGTGGGCATCTTGCATGCAGCGGGCATCGACTTGCCGAAGGCTTTAACGGCGGTTCCCTATGAAGGGGGCATTGTGAATTTGCCGGCCATGTTGGTGGTGCTGTTCGTTACAGGGCTCTTGGTTCTGGGGATTCGTGAAAGTGCGCGAGTTAATCGCATACTGGTTTTAATCAAAGTGGGTACGATTTTCTTGTTCCTTTTCTTGGCGGCCCCTCATGTGGACCCAATTAATTGGGAGCCGTTTTTACCATATGGTTGGCAAGGCGTCGCAGCCGGTACGGGCATTTTATTCTTTGCCTATCTCGGGGTTGACTCCATTGCGACGGCGGCGGAAGAAACAAAGAATCCTAAAGTGGATATGCCGGTGGGCATCATCGCGTCACTGCTTATCTGCACGGTTTTATATATTGCGGTCAGCATTGTCATGACCGGTGTGGTACCGTATCAACAGCTTGATACGGCGGCACCGGCGTCCTACGTACTTGAATATGTAGGCATGCGAGCCGGTTCGGCTATCGTCGGGACCGGTGCGCTTTGTGGTTTGTCCACGGTGCTCTTGGTTATGATCTATGCGCAGACCCGTGCTTTTTACGCCATGAGTCGTGACGGTTTGATTCCGCGCAGCTTATGCCGCATTCATAAAAAGTTTCACACGCCCCACATTATTACGATGATTGTAGGTGTGGTGGTTTCATTGATTGCGGGCTTCACGCCGATTCATATCGTAGCTGAGATGTGTTCGGCCGGTACCTTGTTTGCCTTCATGTGTTCGGCTCTCGGGGTTATGGTGTTACGTCGGGTATATCCGGATGTTAAACGCGATTTCCGTTGCCCTGCCGTGTATGTGGTAGCACCGCTCGCTATAATTTTCTGCCTCTTTGTATTCTCACAATTATCGGCTCATACTATAGAGCTCTTCGTGGGTTGGAGTGTTTTAGGCTTTTTGGTTTACATGGGCTACGGCCGCAAGCATAGCGTCTTGCTTAACGGTAACCGTGAGGCTACGGAGTCGCTTTAGGAGGCTCAATAATTTAATAAAAGCTTAGTTATGGTGCGCCATGAGTATGTATGCTCGTGGCGCATTTTTGTGTTGTTTATTAGATATGGATTTTTGTCTATTATTTTAAAAAAATTGAAAATTAGTACTTGCAATTTTAAAAATGAAGTGCTAATATAATGAACAACGATACAAGGTCAGTGGACAGTTGGTCGTTGGGATTTTCAGATATCGATTTAAGTTACGTGCCAAGGCACATAAAATACTGTGGAAAGGAGGACAATGTTATGTTAGGTTTAGTCGTGCTCATTATTAGCTTGCTCATTATTATTGACATTATTATCGTCATTAGCCGTGAACAAAACTTAACAGACATCGTCTTAAAAGTTTCCACAAATCATGGCCCTGAGCTCCCCTTGATGCAAGGGAAGGCAAGCTAATAAAGAGCTTGGGCCATAAACCGTATACTGTATTTCGTATATTTGTGAGAGACAAGAGAACATTTAGCCGGATATTTTTAAGACGATTCTTCGGAATCGTCTTTTTTTATTACTAACACGATATTTCAAGAAGATGCCAAAGATTGAATGGCAATTATGAAGTGACATCGTTAATTTTTATTAAGTACCAAGAGCTTAAACTACAGGCGAAGGCCTTGCAAGTTATTCGATTAGGAAAAGGAGCGAGAAACATGCGAAGTGATAATTTTTCAAAAGGGGTGGCAAGAGCACCACATCGGTCGTTACTAAAAGCGTTGGGTTTTGTGAATGAAGAAATCGGCAAACCGGTCATCGGTATCGCCAATTCGTTCAATGAAATCATCCCGGGCCATATGCACTTACGTAATTTGGTGCAGGCTGTGAAAGACGGGATTCGTGAAGCCGGTGGTATTCCCATGGAATTCAACACTATCGGGATTTGCGATGGCACGGCCATGAATCACATCGGCATGAAGTACTCGCTGGTGACACGGCAGATTGTAGCCGACTCGATTGAAGCGACGGCCATGGCTACACCGTTTGACGGGCTCGTGTTCATTCCGAACTGCGACAAGATCGTACCGGGCATGTTGATGGCGGCAGCCAGATTGAATCTGCCAAGTGTTTTCGTCAGCGGCGGAGCGATGCTCGCCGGGCGACATCAAGGCAAACGGGTAGGCCTCAGCGATGTATTCGAAGCGGTAGGCAAGGTAGAAGCGGGGCTCATGAGCGAGGCGGAATTAGCACAGCTCGAAGATACAGCTTGTCCGACTTGCGGCTCCTGCTCCGGGATGTACACGGCGAACACCATGAACTGCCTCACCGAAGCTTTGGGCATGGCTCTTCCGGGGAACGGTACGATACCGGCGGTATACTCGGAACGACTAAGATTGGCTAAGCGGGCAGGACTTCAAGTGATGGAGGTTTTGAAAGCGGATTTAAGACCACGGGATGTACTTACCAAAGATGCTTTTGAAAACGCCGTAGCCGTCGACATGGTGCTTGGCGGTTCGACGAACACGGCCTTACATTTACCGGCAGTAGCCCATGAGGCGGGTGTAAAACTAAGCTTGGATGATTTTAACCGACTCGCTGAAGTTACACCGCAGCTGGCAAAATTATCACCATCCGGTTCGTACTTCATTGAAGACTTGTATGCAGCGGGCGGCATTCCTGCCGTACTTCATCGTTTACAGGAAGCGGGCAAGTTACACGAAGATACCAAATCCGTAACTTTGGTTACGCAAGGGGAACTTGCTAAAGTAGCTAAAGTGCTGGATGAAGATGTAGTTCATCCGTGGTCCAATCCGGTGTATGAAACCGGTGGTATCGCCGTTCTGAAAGGTAATTTGGCGCCGGACGGTTCGGTCGTTAAAGCCGGTGCGGTGGATCCGGAAATGTTGGTACACAGTGGTCCGGCCAGGGTATTTGATTCGGAAGAAGCGGCTTGCGAAGCCATTACATCGAATCAAATTAAGAAAGGCGATGTGGTGGTTATTCGCTACGCCGGACCGAAAGGTGGACCGGGGATGCCGGAAATGTTGACCCCAACATCCACGATTACCGGCATGGGCCTTGGTAAGGATGTGGCACTTATTACGGACGGACGCTTCTCGGGCGCTACCCGAGGCGCTTCCATCGGTCATATTTCACCGGAAGCGGCGGCCGGGGGGCCGTTGGCACTGGTGCAGGAGGGCGATGTGATTGACATCGATATTCCAAACCGCAGCTTGTCGGTGCGTTTGACGGAAGAAGAAATGGCAAAACGAAGAGCCAATCTAAAGCCTCATGATTCCGGTGCTACGGGTTACTTGAAAAAATATGCTACATTCGTATCGTCGGCAGCCGAAGGAGCTATTGAAAAATATTAAGCGTTTAATAACCGGGGAAGCTACTAAAAAGGCGCGTTAATCGGCAAGACCTGAGAGACCTGGCCGATTCAGAGAAAAGAAGAGAGAGAACATTTTATAAGGTGTGAGAAACCTTTTATATAGAGAAATTGAGAGAGTTTTGACTAAGACCTGAGAAACCTTAGCCATAGCGAGAAAAATCGAGAGAGAACATTAAATGAGGCGTGAGAAACCTTAATATAGAGAGAATTGAGCAAAAAGGATGGGTAGGATGTTAACACTGTATGATTTTATAGAAGCAAGAGAGCGTTTGCAGACGGTAACGGTCAAAACAAAGCTAATACACAGCACGGTATTTTCAGATGAATCGGGCAATGATGTGTATATTAAACCGGAGAATTTACAACGGACCGGCTCCTTCAAATTAAGAGGGGCGTACAACAAGATTGCTAAGCTTACGAAGGATGAAAAAGCGCGTGGCGTTATTGCTTCCTCCGCCGGCAATCACGCACAAGGCGTGGCGCTCGGGGCTCAACGATTGGGGACTAAAGCAGTTATCGTAATGCCGAAGCCAAGCCTGCTCATCAAGATTGAAGCAACTTGCCAATATGGTGCCGAAGTTGTGCTGGCCGGGGAAGTATATGATGAAGCCTATGCCGAAGCGGTTCGCTTGCAAGAGGAAAACGGCTATGTGTTTGTACATCCTTTCAATGATGAAGACGTCATCGAAGGTCAGGGGACAATTGCTTTGGAAGTGCTTGAAGAATTGCCGGATGCAGATATCTTGCTTGTGCCAATCGGTGGCGGCGGCTTAGTTGCAGGCGTAGCGGCAGCGGCCAAATTAAAAAATCCATCCATTAAAGTAGTCGGTGTCGAACCGGAAGGTGCGGCCAGTGCGGTAGCTGCATTAAAAGCCGATAAAGCGGTGGTGCTTGACAGTGTCAGTACGATTGCTGATGGGGCGGCGGTTAAGCAAATCGGCGATGTGACCTTGAAGTATATTAAAGAGTATGTCGATGAAATCGTCACCGTATCCGATTACGAATTGATGGAAGCCTTCTTGTTGCTTGCGGAAAAACATAAAATTGTCGGTGAAAATGCAGGACTTTTATCCGTTGCGGGGTTAAAGAAACTGAAAGAAAAAGGCAAAAAGGTAGTATCTATATTAAGCGGCGGGAACATCGATGTATTGACTATCGCTTCCATGATTAATAAAGGTTTGGTATTGCGGGGCCGTATTTTTACCTTTTCCGTAAACTTACCGGATAAACCGGGCCAACTGGTAGCGGTATCGGAAATCCTGGCCGGTCAAAATGCCAATGTTATTAAATTGGAACATAATCAGTTCAAAAACTTGGATCGTTTCCACGAAGTAGAATTACAAGTAACGGTAGAAACTAACGGTGAAGAACATATTCGCCGCATTACCGAAGAGTTTGCTAAACAGGGCTACACAATTCGCCGTATTAATACGAGCGAAATAAACGAACGTTAACAGATTTAATTATTTTTAAAGAATCAGTTATGAAAAATTAGTTATACGAAACAATTAAAATAGGTTGCAGTAAATCAAAAAAGAATTATACAGTATTAAATAAAATCTGAGAAAACGTTCGAAGTGATGGCTTGCAAAGACAAGCAAACGATGAGAAAAAATTGAGAGAAATTTTTTAGAAATCTAAAAGAAAAAGTACTGTTTTGAGAAAACAGAGAGAGGATGTGAGCGAATGGGGGACGCCATGATAAACGGGGCGCGCATCGTATTGGAAACGCTTCATCGCATGGGAGTGACCGATTTTTTCGGGTATCCCGGCGGTGCCGTTATCCCGATTTACGATGAGATCTATAAATACCCGAAGCTGAACCATTATTTTGCCCGCCACGAACAAGGGGCGGCACATGAGGCCGATGGTTACGCCAGAGCTACCGGTAAATGCGGTGTGTGCCTCGCGACATCGGGACCGGGGGCGACTAATTTAGTGACCGGGCTCATGACGGCACATATGGATTCCGTGCCGGTGCTGGCTATTACAGGCCAGGTCGGTTGTGCTTTACTCGGTAAAGATGCGTTCCAAGAGTCCGACATTGTGGGGATTACGATGCCGATTACGAAAAATAATTACCTCGTAAAATCAATTTACGATTTGCCTCGCATCTTGCGCGAAGCCTATTATATAGCAACGACGGGGCGGCCGGGGCCGGTGCTCGTAGATATTCCGAAAGATGTTCAGCTAAAAGAGATTACGCGGGATGAATTCGATAAGCTTTATGAAGAGCCCTTCGCTCTCGAAGGCTATGAACCGAATTATAAAGGTCATCCTAAGCAGATAAAAAAAGCGGCCAAGGTCTTGAAAAATGCGAAACGCCCGTTGATTATTGCCGGCGCCGGTGTCTTAAAAGGCCGTGCTTCGGCGGAACTTTTTGAACTGGCTGCAAAAGCCCAAATTCCGGTGACAAATACATTGCTTGGTTTGGGATCATTTCCGGGGAACCATGAGTTATTCTTGGGGATGCTCGGCATGCACGGAACGGCAGCTGCAAACTTCGCTACTGATGAAGCTGATGTAGTATTGGCCGCAGGGATTCGCTTCGATGACCGTATCGCCGGTAATCCGGAAGCGTTTTGTAAAAACGCTTCCATTATTCACATCGACATCGATCCGGCGGAAATTGAGAAAAACCGTAAGGTGGATGTGCCGATTGTAGGTGATGTAAAGCAGGTTTTACAGGCGTTGAATAAGGAGCTGAAGATCGGCGAAGACGAGGCTAAGGTGGCCGCCCATGAGGCTTGGCTCACACAGATTAAGGCTTGGCAAAAACAATATGCGTTGCGTTATAACAAGCAACCTGACGGTACTTTGCCACCGCAGCAAGTGTTAAAAACACTTAATGAATTGCTTCAAGGTGATGCGGTTATCGTCACCGATGTAGGGCAACATCAAATGTGGGCAGCTCAGTATTTTACCTATCGGAAACCGAACAGCATCGTTACATCTGGCGGCGCCGGTACGATGGGGTTTGGCTTACCGGCCGCCATCGGGGCGCAAGTGGGGATGCCAAAGAGCAAAGTAGTCCTTGTGGCAGGCGATGGTGGTTTTCAGATGACGGCTCATGAATTAATGATCATTAATCAGTATAAATTGCCGGTGAAAATCGTACTCCTTAATAATTCCTACTTGGGCATGGTACGGCAGTGGCAAGAGCTTTTTAACGATAAGCGTTATTCCTATGTAGACTTATCCTGTAATCCGGATTTTCAAACATTGGCGGCGGCGTATGGCGTACGCAGTGTGAAAATCGAAGGGGAAACAGATTTAAAATCAAAGTTAAAAGCAGCGCTTGATGCGGACGATGGCGTGCTCATCGAATGTGTCGTAGCGCGCGAAGAAAATGTGTATCCTATGATTCCGGCCGGTATGACGGTAGCGGATATGCGCGGTAAGGAAGGGGTGGCTGACGATGTCGAATGAGCATCAAATTCTGGTGATAACTAAAAACACATCCGGCATCGGCGCTCGCGTGCTGGCGCTTTTTAACCGGCGCGGCTATTCCGTGAAAAAAATGACCTCCGGCGTGACGGTTCAACCGGGCTATGCCCGTATGACCCTTACGGTGGATGCCGATTCGGATACACTGGATCAAATCCAAAAACAGATTTATAAAATTATCGACGTAGTTAAAGTGAAAGTATTCCCCAAGACCGATGTGGTACGACGTGAGCTGATGCTGATTAAAGTAAAGGCTGACGACCAGACCCGCTCACAAATCGTGCAGATTGCCAATATTTATCGCGGCAATGTGCTCGATGTGGCACCAACATCGCTCATCATTGAACTGACGGGGGATGAAGAAAAACTACGCGGCTTTATTGATATTATGAAACCCTACGGGGTGCTTGAAATGGCTAAAACGGGCGTGACGGCAATGAGCCGGGGCGAACGATTATAAGCGATAGATTAGGTTAGCCGGGAAGCTGGCAGAGAGAGAGGAACAATTATGGCAGGAACAATCTATGGAGCAACAGTTTATTATGATGCAGATTGCAATTTGGACGCATTAAAAGGTAAAAAAATCACCGTACTTGGTTACGGTTCACAAGGGCATGCCCATGCGCTTAATTTAAAAGAAAACGGCATGGATGTTACCGTAGGCCTTCGTGAAGGCTCTAAATCTTGGCAAGTAGCCGAAAAAGACGGGTTACCGGTTAAAGTGACGGCTGATGCGGTAAAAGACGCTGACGTAGTTATGGTGCTTATTCCTGATGAATTGCAGGCGGAAACCTATAAAAAAGACGTAGAACCGAATCTTAAAAAAGGTGCCTATCTCGGCTTTGCTCACGGTTTTAACGTTCATTTCAAAAAAATCGTACCACCGGCTGATGTGAATGTATTTATGGTAGCCCCTAAAGGACCGGGCCATCTCGTTCGTCGTACCTTCCAAGAAGGCAGCGGTGTACCGAGCCTTTATGCGGTAGAAAAAGATCCGTCCGGTGATACTAAAGAATTGGCTTTGGCGTGGGCGGCCGGTATCGGCGCCGGTCGTGCGGGCATCTTGGGCACAACCTTCCGCGAAGAAACAGAAACCGATTTGTTCGGTGAACAAGCCGTTCTTTGCGGCGGTATCTGCGAATTGATGCAAGCCGGTTTTGAAACCTTGACGAAAGCTGGTTACCATCCGGTTAACGCTTATTTTGAATGCGTTCACGAAATGAAACTTATCGTAGACCTCATCTACGAAGGTGGTTTCCATACTATGCGTAATTCCATTTCCAACACCGCCGAATACGGTGACTATGCAACCGGTACCAAATTAATCACCGCTGAAACACGTAAAAAGATGGAAGAAATCTTGAAAGATATTCAATCCGGTGCGTTTGCCGATGAATTCTTGGCCGATTATAATGACGGCTTCAAGAAATTGTATGCTCGTCGTGAAAAAGCGGCTAATCATGAATCTGAAAAAGTGGGCGCCGAACTTCGCGGCTTGATGAGCTGGATTAAAAAATAAGAATTAAGAATTTAATACTCCTTTAGAGCATATAAAATCCTATGAAAGCAATTTGCGTTCCATTTCGTTTGGAACGCAAATTGCTTTTTTGTTTCAAAAATGAAACGCAAGATGGAACGAAATGTAAAAATACGTTCTAAAATAGAACGAAAAATGGAATGAAAAAATTTGCGTTCTATTTTTCGTTCCATTATAATAGGGAATATAAAGTGGGGTGAATGTATGAAGGAGTCAAAAATATTAGAATATAAAGAAAATACTAATAATAATTTTTTGAAAACGGTTAGTGCCTATGCTAATTTTGGCGATGGGAAAATTATTTTTGGTATTGCCGATGATGGGACTGTTAAGGGTCTCTCTGATTTAAATGGAGATTGTCTGGCTATTGAAAACAAAATAAATGATAGTATTTTACCAAAGCCGGATTTTGAATTGATTGTAAATGAAAAAAATAGAACGATTGAATTATTAGTTAAAGAAGGTGAATATAAACCATATTTATACAATGGTACGGCCTATCGACGTAGTGATACATCTACGGTTAAAGTTGATCAAGTAGAATTGAAACGATTAGTATTAGCCGGAAAAAACATGGAGTTTGAAGATTTACCTTCCTTGGATCAAGACTTAAAGTTTACTTTGCTTGAAAAATTAGTAAAAGAACGATTAAATATTGAAGAGTTTACAACGGATATACTGAGAACGTTGGGCTTTTATACCAAAAAACATGAACTCAATAATGCGGCGGCTATTGTAGCTGATGAAAATCCGTTTTATGGAACGGATATAGTTAAATTTGGCGTAGATATTAATCAAATTTTAAGTCGCCGTACAATAGATAAACAATCGATTTTTAAGCAATATGAAGAAGCGATTGAGTTTTATAAGTTATACTACCGCTATGAAGAAGTTAGAGGCGTAG
Organism: Veillonella sp. LMAG:90; assembly: GCF_008679445.1. Taxonomy (NCBI): domain Bacteria; kingdom Bacillati; phylum Bacillota; class Negativicutes; order Veillonellales; family Veillonellaceae; genus Veillonella; species Veillonella sp. LMAG:90. The sequence continues at coordinate 228,876 of NZ_NAND01000001.1, read as the reverse complement.
AGCGGACAGTAGTAGAAAAAATTCCGGAAACCGCTTTTCGTGAGGTCATGGCTAATGCATTGGTACATCGTACTTGGGATATAAATATACATGTTAGAGTAGCTATGTTTGAGGATCGGATTGAAATATCATCACCGGGCGGCTTACCTAATGGCTTGAGCAAGGAAGAATATTTAGAAGGCTATATTTCAAGTTTAAGAAACCCGATTTTGGGAAGTTTATTTTATAGGTTACATTTAATTGAAAGATTGGGAACCGGTATTCGTCGTATTAAAGAAGCTTATAAAGGAAAAGCAATACAACCCCAATTTATCGTTATGGACAACACAATTACGGTTGTGTTGCCGGTAGTAACTGATAGGGAAAGATTAACTGATGATGAAAGGGTTGTATTATCTGCATTTAACGAAAATAGAGAACTAACAACAGCAGAAGTAGTTGAACATTTAGGATATAAGCGTGGTAAAGTAATTCGATTACTTAATTCGTTAATAGAAAAACAATATATTACTAAAATAGGATTGGGGCGAGCTACTCGTTATAAGAGATAAACCGTAGTGAAATAAGTTTAAAAGTATTTATTTTCGCCCTCATATGTTACAATAAAAAAAGCGAAACAATGAGTTTTATTCTTAATCACAACTTATGGGAGGTCGTATGCACGAAATCGTAGTAGGTGGCTTATATCGCCACTTCAAAGGCATGTATTATTACGTAAAAGACATCGCCGTTCATTCGGAAACGGGGGAACCTTTCGTTGTGTATCAGCAGTTATATGGTGAACGTAAGACGTACATTCGTCCGTTGTCTATGTTTGCCAGTCCGGTAGACCATGAAAAATATCCTGATGTAACACAGAAAGAACGGTTTAAACTGATGTCGGGCCGTGACAAAGCATAAAAACACATTTAACTGTATAATTATATGAAATATTAATGTGATGGGAGGCATTGATGAAAAAGAAATTCTTCTTTTTTGACGTTGATAACACGCTGGCTGTTTGGCCGGATGGCATTATTCCAAAAAGTGCTCAAATGACGCTCGATACGTTAAAGGCGAACGGTCATCGCGTAGCCTTGGCGACGGGGCGCTTGCAAATCGATGCGAAACGCTTTGCCGATATGGCGAATGTGCATGACTTTGTGGCTGATGGCGGTAAGAGTGTGACCGTTAATAATGAGATATTATTTATGGAAGGCTTGGATAGAGAAGCGTGCCTTAACTACTTGGCACAACTGGACAGGTTGGGGCTTCACTGGGCCGTAACCGATGTGAATGAATTGGTCCGAGTTACACCGTATGAAGAAGTGCTTAACTGGCATCCGGTTTGGGATGTATGCACGACCAAATACGATCCGAATTTTGACTATCGTAAGGTAGAACATTTTTACAAAATTTATGCCTACATGACACCGGAACAGGAAGCTGCCACCGGCGTCGTTCATATGTCGAATGACATCATTCGCTATGGCAATGATTGTATCTTGTTTGAACCTATGGTTAAAGGGGAAGGCGTGCGTCGCATGATTGCCCATTACGGCATGGAACCGGCCGATGTGGTAGTGTTCGGCGACGGCTATAATGATTTGTCCATGTTTAATCCGGAATGGCTTAACATCGCCATGGGGAATGCCCGTGAAGAGCTTAAAGCGGCGGCTGATTATATTACGGCCGATTGTAATAATGACGGCATTTACGAAGCTTGTAAAAATTTCGGTTGGATTTAAGTTGTTGCTCTGTTGATGCCCATAGGGCCGCGCTTCATAAATGAAAATCGAAGAATTTAAAAATTCCTCTAGCCTAATTTAATACTCTGTGCTATAATGAAATGTCGAAAGTACCGCTCATATTGTTTGTGAGCGGTTTTTCATATATTGGAGGTACAGATGAAGCTGACGTATTTTTATACAAATTGGCGACGTTTGTGCTCGGTTGGTTTGTTGGGGATGACCATGCTCGTAACCGCCGCTTGCGGTACGGCTGCAGGCAGCTCGGCCGACCAAAATACAGCACAAAACAGCCAGACCGGTACCTTGCAAGCACCGACGCTTGATAACACGCCGGTCAAAGATCATTATGCCGTGTTTAACACTACGGAAGGCACGTTTAAAGTTCGTTTATACGGCACTAAAACACCGATTACGGTTAAAAACTTCGACTACTTGGTAAAACAAGGTTATTATAACGATTTAACATTCCATCGCGTTATTGACGGATTCATGATTCAAGGCGGCGATGACGGTAAAGGTGGTCCGGGGTATACTATTCCGGATGAATTTGTAAATGATTTACATTTTAACAAAATGGGCCTTTTGGCCATGGCCAACCGCGGGCCGAATACAGGTGGGGCACAGTTCTTTATCACCTTGGGGCCTACGCCGTGGCTCGATAATAAGCATACCATTTTCGGCGTTGTTACGCAGGGCATGGATGTAGTCGCTAAAATCGGCAAAGTACAGACCGATAAAAATGACAAGCCGTTGGCGCCGGTTGTGATCAAGTCTATTACTTTGGAGCCGATTACGGACACTCAAGGTAGTAGCAAATAGAGTAATTATTAGCTGTAAATAGAGCAATTATTAGCTGTAAATAGAACAATAATAAAGATATTAAAGTAGTGCAAACTGTATGAGGGGAGGCAGTTATGAGTCAATTTTACACATACATGGTAGAATGCGCGGACGGATCGTTGTATACGGGCTGGACGGTTGATTTGAAGCAACGTGTGGCGGCTCATAACGGCGAAATTCCGGGCGGCGCCAAATATACCAGAACACGCCGGCCGGTGAGCCTCGTGTGGTTTACCGCCTTTGAGCGCAAACAGGATGCGCAGTCCATGGAATACCAGGTAAAACGCATGCCGAGGGACCAAAAAAGAGCCTTGGTGGCGGCTTTTAAAAAGGCGAATCCTACGGTAATTGAGGACATTCTTCAAGGCGTTTAAGCGAAGAATTTTCTTAAAATAAAGCTCTTTCTATGGTATAATTAACTGATGTATAGTTTAATAAAATTTTTGATAACAAACTGATGTGTCAAAAGTGGAAAGGAGGACTTCGATGAAGCGCGTTTTAGTTGGTGTAAAGAGTATTCAACGGGATGCGGACGGGCATGATACAGTCATTGAAATGGTTTCTCCCGGTGAATATCACGAAAAAAATGATACAAAATATATTATGTATAATGAAACCGAATTATCCGGAATGGAAGGCTCCCATACAACGATTAAGTTAAAGCCTCGTTCCATTGTATTAATTCGCAATGGCAAAGTGTCTATGCGACATGAGTATGTGCTCGGCGAGACACGGCAATCAGTGTATGAAACTCCCTTCGGTGAGCTTCACATGGCGTTTAAAACTCATGAATTGGAGTCTGACTTAGAGGACGGCATTGGTAAAATACACTTAGGCTACGACATTTCGGTCAGTGGCGAATGGCAATATTATAATCAATTAGATATCGTATTACAGGAGGATTTAGAGTATGGAACTAAAGGACAAGCTCAAGCAAGGAATTGAGGCGGCAGTAGCAAAAGCATTAGCTGACGGCGCATTACCGGAAGGAACGTACCCTGAAGTAGTTTTGGAAGTACCGCCACAGAAAGAATTCGGCGATTTTTCTACGAATATTGCCATGCAATCGGCCCGTGTAGCCCGCATGAATCCGGCAGCTATTGCGGATATCATCATTGCCAATATGGACTATGATTGGCTTGAAAAAGCTGAAAAAGCCGGTGCCGGTTTTATCAATTTCTTTGTGAAAACAGACGCTGTTTACGATACGTTGAAATCCGTGTTGGAACAAGGCGTTTGCTATGGTGCTCAAGCTACTCGTGATGAAGATACGATTCAGGTTGAATATGTAAGTGCCAATCCGACGGGCCCACTTCATGTAGGCCACGGTCGCGGTGCCGCGTACGGCAGTGCGCTTGTTAACTTATTGCGTGCCGCCGGTTACAAGGTAGAATCGGAATACTACATTAATGACGCCGGTAATCAGATTGATAACTTGGCGAAATCCATTGATGCTCGCTATATGGAACTTCTCGATATGAAGAGTGAATTCCCTGAAAACGGCTATCATGGCCAGGATATCATTGATACGGCACAGAGTATCATCAACTGGGGTGGCGATTTCTTTGCCGTATTGAGCGAAGAAGAACGTTTGCCGTTCTTTAAAGAATTCGGTTTGACTGAAAAGCTTAATGCCTTGCGTGTAAGCCTTCGCAATTTCAATGTGGACTTTGATCACTGGTTCAGCGAACGATCCTTGCATAGAAGCGGTGAAGTAACCAAAGCTATTCAATTCTTAAAAGACACCGGCGATGTGTATGAAAAAGACGGTGCTTTGTGGTTTGCGTCCACGCGCTACGGCGACGACAAAGACCGCGTAGTTATCCGCGAAAACGGTGAACCTACGTACTTGGCATCGGATATTGCGTACCATCGCAATAAATTTGAACGCGGTTTTAAAAAGATGATTAATATCTGGGGCGCCGACCATCACGGTTATGTGACGCGCGTTAAAGCGTCCATGCAGGCCCTCGGCTATAATCCGGACCGCTTGGAAATTTTGTTATTACAAATGGTGGCCTTATATCGTGACGGCGAACTTGTAAAAATGTCGAAACGTACCGGCCAATCCGTAACCTTGGATGAATTGATTGAAGAAGTAGGCGTAGATGCGGCGCGCTATTTCTTCCTCATGCGTTCCTTGGACAGCCAATTGGATTTTGATATCAACTTGGCAGCCTCAAAGAGCAATGATAACCCGGTATACTACATCCAGTATGCGCATGCACGTATTCACAGCATTTTTAATCAGGTGAATGAAGCGGGCATCAAATACGGCGATTGGACCGGCGTAAAATTTGATACCTTAACGAGCGAATTGGAACTCGATATTATTAAAAAACTAGGCGCTTACCCTGAAGAAATTCGTGAGGCTGCCGAACATCGTGCGCCACATCGTATTGCTCGTTACTTATACGAATTGGCCGGCATGTTCCATTCGTTCTACAAACAAGGTCGTATTATGGGCGTAGACAGCGATTTACAACAGGCGCGTTTAGGCCTTATCACGGCGATTGCCGATGTATTGCGTAACGGCCTCGGTATTTTAGGTATTTCCGCACCGGAAAAAATGTAAGATTTTTTAAAACTGTCGCAGCGTGCGATAGTGTGTAGATACATTCATAGCTTTGGGAGGAATCATGGCAACAAAGTATATTTTCGTAACAGGTGGGGTTGTTTCGTCGTTAGGTAAGGGTATTACTGCAGCATCCTTAGGCCGTTTGCTTAAGAACCGCGGTATGAATGTAACCATTCAGAAATTTGACCCGTACATCAATATCGACCCTGGTACAATGAGTCCGTATCAACACGGTGAAGTGTTCGTTACCGATGACGGCGCTGAAACAGACCTTGATCTTGGTCACTATGAACGTTTTATCGATATCAACCTCGGTAAACGCTCGAATGTAACGGCCGGTAAAGTATATTGGTCCGTTATTAACAAAGAACGTAAAGGTGATTATTTAGGCGGTACCGTTCAGGTTATCCCTCATATTACGAATGAAATCAAACAAAACGTATATCGCGTAGGTAAAGAAGATAACGCGGACGTAGTTATTACGGAAATCGGTGGTACGGTAGGTGATATTGAAAGCTTACCGTTCCTCGAAGCCATTCGTCAGGTTAAAAAAGAAGTAGGTCGTAACGACGTGCTCTACATTCACGTAACCTTGGTGCCATACATCAGTGCAGCGGGCGAGTTAAAAACTAAACCGACTCAGCACAGCGTAAAAGAATTGCGCAGTATCGGTATTCAACCGGATATCATCGTTTGCCGTACGGAAAAACACATTTCCGACGAAATGAAAGATAAATTGGCTTTATTCTGTGACATCGATCCGGAAGCCGTTATTGAAAACCGCACTTGTAACACGATTTATGAAGTGCCTTTGATGATGCAGGAAGAAGGCCTTGATGACATCGTTGTTAAAAAATTACAATTACCTGATAAGCCGGCCGATATGGTAGCTTGGAAAGAAATGGTAGATAAAATTCTTCATCCTAACAAAGAAATCACCGTGGCCTTGGTTGGTAAATATGTAGCCCTTCACGATGCGTATCTCAGCGTAGCTGAAGCCTTGACTCATGCCGGTATCGCAACGGATACAAAGGTTAATATTAAATGGATTGATGCGGAAGAATTGGAAGAAAACGCATGCAATGTGGCTAAGTTATATGAAGATGTTGACGGTATTGTAGTACCGGGCGGCTTCGGTTATCGCGGGGTAGAAGGTAAGATTCGCACTATCCAATATGCTCGTGAAAACAAAGTCCCTTACCTCGGCTTGTGCCTCGGCATGCAGTCTGCGGTAATGGAATTTGCTCGTAACGTAGCCGGCCTTGAAGCTGCTAACTCTACCGAATTCGACGAAGACTGCATGAACCCTGTAATCGACTTGATGCCAGATCAGGTAGATGTAGATCAAAAAGGCGGTACTATGCGTCTTGGTATCTATCCATGTAAGACTGTAGAAGGCACCAAAGTGCGTGAAGCTTATGGCGAAGACCTCATTTACGAACGTCATCGTCATCGTTATGAATTCAACAATGCATTCCGTCAGGAATTAACGGAAAAAGGCCTCGTAATCAGTGGTACATCCCCTGATAACCGTTTAGTTGAATGTGTGGAACTCAAAGATCATCCTTGGTTCGTAGGTGTTCAGTTCCATCCGGAATTGAAATCCCGTCCTACTAAAGCACATCCGTTATTCAAAGGCTTTGTTGATGCTATTTTGAAAATTAAAGGAATGTAATAGTGAGTAAAACTGTACGTACAGCTCGTTATCAACAAATTGCAGCCGATGTGGCCGGTAAAATTGTATCCGGCGGGTATAAGGAAGGAGAGCGTATTTTTGCGCGCTCCGCTCTATCGGTTCACTACGGTGTGTCGCCCGAAACTTCGCGCCGTGCCATCGCTTTGCTGGCAGATTTAGGCATTGTCGAAGTGACTAAAGGGAGTGGCTGTACAGTTTTATCTAAAGAGAAAGCCGAACAATTCCGCATGCAATTTAGCGATTTTGATTCGGTGGACTCTTTGCGACGCGAGCTGACTCAGCAAATTGAGAATCAAACAAAATCCCTGCAGGGATTAAAAGAAACGATACAAAAATTAACTGATTCGGTGGGGCATTACCAATATAAAAATCCTTTGCAACCTATGAAAATGTCCATTACGGAGGACTGTCGTTATTTAGGACAGTCCATAGGATCCATTCAATTATGGCAACATACCGGTGTTACCATTGTGGCGATTGAAAATCAAGATAAGACTATGATTATATCGCCGGGACCGTATGCTACCTTTACGGCGGGCGAAGAAATCTATTTTATCGGCCCCGCTGACAGCTGGTTGCGATTGGAACGCTTTTTGTATAATACCGATGAAAATGAGGCTTAACAGTCTGTGGCAGATAATCGGTAACGTTTTAAGGTTAACTAAAGGTTGACTATATAATTTAATAATTTTATTTACAATATAACGCAATAAGCGCCTGACATGAGTCGGGCGCTTTTTTGTATTATATAGGACATTATGACATAAAGTAATATATACTATACTATATTTATAAAAGTCGATATTTGACTAAAGTAACAACTTGATGTTAGAATTGAGTTGTTACTTTAGGGAGGTATTGAATGATAGAAATTAAAAACGTAAAGAAACGATATGGCAAAAAAGAAGTATTACATGATATTAGTTTGACTATTCCCGATGGTGAAATTGTTTCGCTCATCGGCGGTAGTGGTTGTGGTAAATCCACATTGCTTAAAATGATTAATCGCTTGATTCCTATTACAGGTGGCGATATTTATGTAAATGGTAAAAATATTCATGATATGGAACCTGTAACCTTGCGTCGTAAGATTGGTTATGTTATCCAACAAACGGGTTTATTCCCGCATATGACAATTCGTAAAAATTTAGAATTAGTTATGGATCTTCATAAGATGCCGCAAGAAGGTCGGGCTGAGAAGATTAATGAAATGATGGACCTCGTTGATTTATCCCGTGATTTATTGAATCGTTATCCCATCGAATTATCCGGTGGTCAGCAGCAACGTGTCGGCGTAGCACGAGCGCTTATTGTCGATCCGGATGTTATTTTGATGGATGAACCTTTCTCTGCGATTGACCCTATTACGCGTGTGTCCTTGCAGGATGAGCTTCGCAGTTTACAAGAAACATTAAAGAAAACGATTGTTTTCGTAACCCATGATATGGATGAAGCCATTAAAATCTCGGATCGTATTTGTTTAATGCGTGAAGGTCATGTAGAACAATACGATACGCCGGAACAAATTTTACGGAATCCCGCTACGGAATATGTAGAAAGCTTTATTGGTAAAAATCGTATTTGGAACTCGCCGGAGTTCATCAAAGCGGAAGACATCATGATTGATGCCACCAATATCGCCTATCCGACGGACAGTTTATTCCGTTGTATGAAAAAAATTAAAGATATCCCTCAAGATTTCCTTATTATTGTAGACCGCGGCACGCGTCGTTTTAGAGGCTTAGTTAATGCCCGTATGATTCGTGAGCAAATAAGTTTACAAGGACCTGTCAGTGAAATTATGGCCCAGCCGAAGAAATTGGCTCATGTGGGGGATTCCTTATTAGATGTGGTAGAAACAATTCAGACCTTGCACCGTCCGTATATGATTGTACTGGATGATTCTGAACGCCTGGCGGGGGTCATTACACAAAGTAGTTTAATTACCACCTTAGGAAGTCAGTATGTAGATGATGCGGAGGTAATATAATTGGGTATATTTAGTTATATGTTTGAAAATATAGATCAGATTATGCGTCTTTTGTTAGAGCATATCCAGCTAACTGCCATTGCGGTGGGGTTAGCTATTCTGGTGGGCTTGCCGCTGGGGATTTTAATCAGCTACGTAAAGCCTTTAAATAAGCCGGTCATGGGGGCTACTAACTTAATTCAAGCGGTTCCCAGCATGGCCTTATTGGGTTTTGCCATTCCACTCTTAGGGATTGGTACCTTGCCGTCGGTCATTGTGGTGTTTTTGTATTCCCTCTTGCCGATTGTCAAAAATACCTATATCGGCATCAGTCAGATTTCGCCGGGCACCATTGAGGCGGCTCGCGGGATTGGCTTAACACGTCAACAAATTTTATGGAAGGTACAGTTACCGTTAACATTGCCTATGTTAATGGCGGGTGTACGAATTTCAGCCGTTACGGCCGTAGGCCTTATGACAATTGCCGCCTTTATCGGCGCCGGTGGTTTGGGCTTTTTAGTTTTTAGCGGCATCAGTTCCGTTAATAACGGTATGATTTTGGCCGGCGCGATTCCTGCCTGTATATTGGCCTTGGCCATTGACTGGGTGCTGTCTCAAGTGGAGTCATTGGTAACACCGGTCAGTTTGCAGCCTGAGTTGTTGAAAACTCGCTCGACCCTTACGGCTAAACGACGTCGCCAGAAATGGAGTGTCGGCGTCGTAGTAGCCTTACTGGTATTTATGTTTGGGCAGAATGTATATGCCAATTTAGTTAAAGATCCTAATACGATTCGTATCGGGAGTAAGCAGTTTACCGAACAGTTAGTGTTGGGTAATATGCTGGGTGAAATGATTGAAAAAAATACAAATATTAAGATAGAAAGTCACTTAGGTGCCGGCGGCACCCAGGTGCTGTTTAGTGCCATGGAAAAAGGCGATTTAGATGCGTATATTGATTATACCGGTACGGCCTATGTGGATATTTTAAAACATGATCCCATAAGCGATGAGCAGGAAGTATACGATACAACGAAAGAGGAATTGGCGAAGAAGTATGATGTTGCCTTGTTGGCGGCGGCTCCTTTCAGCAATACCTATACCTTGGCGGTAGATCCTGCTGTGGCACAGGCGTATAATTTGCATACCATGAGTGATTTAAGTCAGGTTGCCTCCTCTTTGAAGGCCGGTACTACCCTTGAGTTTTTGAATCGTCAGGATGGTTTACGCGGCGTTCAAAATGAGTATGGTTTTACTTTTAAAGATGCTAAAGGCATTGACGGGGCCACGCGCTATGTGGCGTTGTCAAGCGGTGATGTACAGGTAGTGGATGCCTTTTCTACAGATGGGTTATTAAAGAAATATAATCTGACTGTTTTGGCTGATGATAAAGGATTCTTTCCGCCGTATTACGGTGTACCGTTGGTTCGCCAAGAAACCATAGAAGAACATCCTGAATTACAAGATGTTATTAATCGTATGATGGCAACCTTAGACACGGACACAATGCGTGAGTTAAATTATCAAGTAGACGTGGAGCATAAGAGTCCTAAAGAAGTAGCTCATGACTTTTTGGTAGCTAAGGGCTTAGTAAAATAAATAACTGATATATGAGGCTTTATAAACCGATTTAATGATTGCGGGGACATAAGGTGTATAAAACTGAATAATGTAAGAGGTAAAGCGGTATAGTGGTATTACTATATCGCTTTATTTTTAGATTGCAAAAATGTATCGCCTTTTTTCATAAATTGCATAACTGAAACTCGATTTCGTATTGATTTTTTTCGTTGCGTGGTGTATGATAATTATGTAATCGATATAGATTATCCGTTATTAATAACTATCAATTAGCGACATTGTATATTCAAAATAGAGAGCACTGTATATTTGTTCTAATAGCAAGTTAGGTTGCTTTTTACTGTTTGGTAATAATGCAGCTCATGATAGTTTTTAAAGTATAGTAAGTTTATTAAACACAAGGAGTGACTCACAAATGGCAATTATCGGCAAAGAATTACCTGATTTTTCCTTACAGGGTTTCCGCAATCCGGACGTAGTAACAGTAACTAAAGCAGATGTAGTTGGCAAATGGAGCGTATTCGTATTCTATCCGGCCGATTTCACATTTGTTTGCCCTACCGAATTGGAAGATTTACAGTCCCATTATGCAGAATTGCAGGAAATGGGCGTAGAAGTATTCTCCGTATCCGTTGACTCCGAATTCGTACATAAAGCATGGGCTGATGCGTCTCCAAACATCGCAAAAATTCAGTACACTATGTTAGCTGATCAGAAACATGAACTGGCTGACTTCTTCGAAACTTTCTCCGAAGAAGAAGGTCGTGCATACCGCGGTTCTTTCGTAGTAAATCCGGAAGGCAAAGTAGAAACTGCTGAAATCCACAACATGGGTATCGGTCGTTCTGCCGATGAATTGGTTCGTAAAGTGCAGGCAGCTCAATTCGTAGCTAAACATGGTGACCAGGTTTGTCCGGCTAAATGGAAACCGGGTGCAGATACTTTAAAACCGGGTCTTGACCTTGTAGGTAAATTATAAGATTCAACTATTCGGTTAACCCTTTTTAACCGGTTAATAAATGAACAGCAAGTCCCTCCCTACAGAAGGTTGTTCATTGACATATTTAGGAGATCCCTTTTCCTAAAATCAGCGGCGCGAGCTTGTCTCGGCCGCTGATTTTTTTGTTTGAACACATTTGATTTTATGTGAATGTTGAATGAAAAAATGATGATTCGAATCTGATTTGTTTTGAAAAAATTTGGGTATTTATTCATTTTTTTGTGGCTATATTCAACTTTAGTCAATGAGTTTTACCGAAATTGTGTTCGGAAAAGCAGAATTCAAGATAATTGTGGCGAATGTATAATGAAAGACTACTTTTGTATATTGTTGCAAAGTCGTTTTTGTCAAGGCTAAGAGCAGTAAAACCTCATAAAAATGCGGTAAAATTGATTGACTTTCATATGCTAACTTATTCAAAATAATTAATAATTATGAATTAACAAACCGTGAAAACCTTTGTCGAATAAGTGTTTGTAAGTTAGTGCTTTTTTTCATATATTTATCGAAAACTTGAAACATTGAAATTATTAGATTTATCTTGCGTTTTAGTATATAATATATTACATAGAATAAGGCGAAAGGGTAATGGCTAAGGTTAAAAAAAGGAGTATTGGGCATGGAAGTATCATACGAAAGATTGGCAACGATTTTTAAAGCATTGAGTGATGAAACTAGATTGCATATCATTGACATGTTGTCATGTAATGAGTTATGTGCTTGTGACATTTTGGCAAGCTTCAATTTGTCGCAGTCTACGTTGAGCTATCACATGAAAATTTTGATTGATGCAGGTGTTGTTAACTCGCAGCGTAACGGGTTATGGACACGCTATTCAATCAACGAAGAAACTTTTGATGAGTTAGTTAAGATCTTACCTGATTTGTACAAAACCAAAGATGAATGTATTTGCGCTCAGATTAAATATTGTCGCTTAGAAGATAAACCTGAATAAGAAACAACAGGAGTTAATATGAGACGCTGGATTATGCACGTGGATATGGATGCTTTTTATGCATCAGTTGAACAACGCGATAATCCCGAGTATAGAGGCCGCCCGGTTATCGTTGGCGGCCTTTCTTCGCGTGGTGTGGTATCTACCGCGTCGTACGAAGCTCGTAAATTAGGTGTTCATTCGGCCATGAGTATGGCCAAGGCCCGTGAGCTTTGTCCGGACGGTATTTATTTATGGCCCCGGTTCGAAGTGTACCATGCTGTTTCAGAGCAGGTCCATGCTATTATGGAACGCTATTCACCCTATATTGAGCCGTTATCGCTAGATGAAGCTTTTTTGGATATAACGGGCCTCCATAATCGTTTTGACGGCCCTTATGCGGTCGGTAAGGCTATTAAAAAGGATATATTAGATGCGACCGGCCTTATAGCTTCGGTTGGTCTCGCACCGAATAAGTATTTGGCAAAACTGGCTTCGGATATTAGAAAGCCCGATGGCTTGGTGGTAATACCTTATGGACAGGAAGCTAAATTTATTGCCAATCTGCCGGTTAAACGCTTGTGGGGCGTAGGCAAACAAACGGAAAAACGTCTACATGAAGCGGGTTTTTATAAAATCGGTCAAATTGCGGCGCTAGGGGATGAGTCGAAATTGCGCCCCGTAGCGGGCAATCAGGCTAAACGGCTCTACGATTTGTCCCGAGGCATTGATGACCGGCCGATAGAATATGATCGCATGATTCATTCCATCGGCAATGAATTGACGTATGAAACAGATTTGACCGATGAAGCTGTCATTGACCGCGAATGGCACTATTTTGCCCATAAAGTGGCGAAACGTTTGCGGCAGCAAGGTTTGAAAGGACATACCGTTTCCATTAAGGTCCGTTTTAACGATTTTAAGACTATAAGTCGTCAAAAACGCATAGATATGCCTACTGACAATGAAGAAACACTATACCGTATAGGATTGATGTTGTATAATAAACTAAACATTGATAAACCGATTCGCCTTTTAGGGCTTACGGTCAGCGATTTTGCCGATGAATGGGGGCAGACATCTTTATTTGAGAGTGAAGTGTCACAGGATGAATTGGCAAAGACTGTAGATGACCTCGAAGAAAAATTCGGTGAAGGTATTGTTATGAAAGGGGCCCTTTGGGAACGCTTGGCCCACCAAAAGAGAGAGGAAGAGAATAACGATGAAACACTTTAAATTGAAGTATGGCAACGGCGAGGTTGAATTTGATTTACCCACTCAAGAAGTAGTAGATGTTGTGGAAGGGGCGGACTATCCCGCTATTGAAGATATTCCGGCAGCGCTTCTTGAAGCTTTGGATAATCCAATCGGCACGGCGCCGCTAAAAGATATTGTGCAGCATGATGAAACGGTATGTATCGTTGTATCCGACATTACACGCGCCTGGATTCGCTATGATGCTTACTTACCTACTTTGCTTAATTATTTGAACGAAGCAGGTGTGCCGGATGAAAAGATTTTCCTTTTAATCGCTTATGGTGCTCATCGTCTTCAATCGGAAGCGGAATCTCGTTCCGAGTTTGGTGACGAAGTCGTTAATCGCGTTCGTATTGAACACAGTAGCGGTATCAATCCGGACAGTCATTTCCGTCATATCGGCGAAACATCTCATGGTGTACCGATTGAAGTGAATGAACTCGCTTTAGATGCGGATCGTCTCATTTTGACGGGCGGTATCGTATACCACTTGATTGCCGGTTTTGGCGGCGGTCGTAAGGCCATTTTACCGGGTATTTCATCCTATCAGACGATTCAAAAAAACCACAATCTTTGCTTGTCGGAAGAGATTGGTGGCGGTACGAAACCTGAAATCGTAAGCGGTAATATTACGAATAATATTATGCATGACGATCAGATGCAACATGGTCGTGCCGTAGAAGCGGATTTCCTCATTAATTCCGTAGCGAATACGGAAGGTAAATTAGCGAAATTCGTGGCCGGTCATTGGGAAGATGCATGGCTGGAAGGCACGAAATTAGTTAAACAGATTTACGGGGTACCGGTTAATGAATTGGCTGACTGCGTTATCGCTTCGGCGGGCGGTTATCCGAAAGATATTAACTTGTATCAAGGTGTTAAAACCCAGGTTAATGCAGTGCTTGCATGTAAGCCGGGTGGCGTGGTTATTTTGCTTATGGAATTGCCGGATATTCACGAACCGGAAGAATTCCTCGGTTGGTTTGATACCCGCGATTTGAAAGAACGTGAAATTAAATTGCGTAATGGCTTTACCGTACCGGGCTTTATTGCGTTCCATTTAGGCGAAGATTTTCAGAAATATCGCCATATCTTGGTGACGAAACCGGAAAATAAAGCAATTTGTGACCGCGTGGGCATCGATGTAGTAACATCCATCGATGAAGCCATTGAGCTTGCGAACAAATTAATCGGTCGCGATGATTACACCGTAACGGTTATGCCACTCGCCAGCAACACGGTGCCTTTATTGAATAAATAATTCCTGCAAAGGATTACTTTAATAGCGAATTAGGTTATGGCTTAACTGTTTAGATTGGTATTTTTAAGAAATTTGTTTTAAGATAGAGATAGATTCACCGAATCCGGGTGTGTAGGGATGGCTAAAAAGCCAGCACTCGATGATATAGATTTGCTTTTTACTGTTTTTAGCTTAATGTTTATTACCGAAGGTATAGGAAGATGGGAGCTGGAAGTATGCATAATCGTCATGGCATCATTGGTAAGTCTGTTATTGAATCGGTTCGTCGTTCGTTACAGAATAAGTATGCTGAGGATCGTCATATTCAGCAGTTAATAGAAGAGCTGGATAGTACTGAAGACCTGACATATGAAGAACTTCATATTACGCGTCAGGCGTATGAAGAAGTGAAAGCACGCTTATTTTATACGGCGTTATTGGACAGTTTGTGGCAGGAAATCGATGAAACGCAAGACTTGTTAGAGCAGCTTCATATATATGATTCCTTGGAAGATGAATTTCAGGCCCAAGGGGATGAACTAACCAGTGAAGAATTAAACATAGATCAAGTGGATTTGGCGGATGTAGATGTTTCGGAAAGACCGGTTGCATTACGCCAAGCCGGTACGGTAGCGGCACGTCGTGAAGGTGCTGTAGCTACGCGTCAAGATGGCACAGTAGTGACTCGTCAGGATGGTTCCGTTGTAAATCGCCGTGACGGCTCGGTAGTACCACGTCAAGATGGTACCCTTGTGGCTGAACCGACGGCAGCTAAAACACAGGCAGTGGCAGCTGATGCCATTACTGATAGAGATATTCCGCAATCATCTTTAACTCATAGTGTAAAAGCCGATGCGGATGACAATTTATTGGCAGGAACGAATGCTGTATTGAATGCGGGGGTGAGAACGGCCGATTCGGCGGCGTTTGCAGCTGAGGTGGATGATGACGAGGATGACGATCATAACGTATTCCCAACATCGGAAATCTTTTTGCAAGATATTTTGGACATGTTGAGCCAAAACTTGCCGGATGGCAAAGAGGGGACAATGACGCTTGAAGATTTGATGCTCCATACGGAGTGGAAAGAATTTAAAAAACTCGCTAAACAGGCAAAAAAATCTATTAAAAAAGCCCATAAAGCAGCGAAAAAAGAAGCTAAGAAAGTCGCGAAAGAAGCTGAAAAAGCAGCTAAAGCGGCTGAAAAAGAAACAAAAAAAGCATTGAAAAAAGCGAAACACGCCAAAAAAGGCGTGCAAGAGCGCAGCGAAGAATGGTATCAAAATTTGGAAGAGTTGACTGATGATGTAGCTAACACCGCGGCTGACAAAACAAAAGAGATTTCCAAAACAGCTGGCAGTGTAGCAACAGCAGTGCAGTCAAAAGTGAATGATGTCAAAGGAAAGGTGGTAGACGAAATGTCCACTAAAGAAGAATTAGCCAAGAATTTGAATCAAGCCACTGATGGCAAAGCAGAAGAAGTTGTTGAAAAAGTTTCCGATAAAGCTGAAGAATTGGCCGGTAAAGCTGAAGACTTGAAAGACCAAGCTGTTGATAAAGCTGAAGAATTAAAAGATCAAGCAACTGATAAAGCAGAAGAGTTAAAAGATAAAGCGTCGGACAAAGTTGATGAACTAGCCGACAAAGCAACTGATTTGAAAGACCAAGCATCCGATAAAGCGGAAGAGCTTAAAGAACAGGCATCCGACAAAGTAGATGAATTAGCCGACAAAGCGGCTGATTTGAAAGATCAAGCAATTGATAAAGCGCAAGACTTAAAGGAACAGGCATCGGACAAAGTAGATGAATTAGCCGATAAAGCGGCTGATTTGAAAGACCAGGCTGCCGATAAAGCCGATGAATTATCTGAACGAGCTCAAGAAGTAGCTGACAAAGTAGCCGATCATATTTCCGAAGTAGCGGACAATATGAAAGAAAGCGCTCGCGGTGCGGCTTTGGGCGTATTGGACTTCATCGATGATGCCCTGCAAAAATTACATAGCAATTCGGATGACAAAAATCCAAAAAAATAAAACGCCTTGGTAAGAAATTACCGGACCTACACGAGACGACCAAGGCGGAAAAGAAAGCCTTGCTGACCGACAGTAAAGGTCGTTGTCAAGTGTGCGGCAACCATTGCCGACCGGTGAAAGAAAAATGCAAAAAACGACAACGTGCATTGGAGAAACTATTAAAGTAATTAATTACCTGCATAGTTTCGCATAGTGAATGAAAATAGCCCCTTACAGCGATTGGCTGTAAGGGGCTTGTTTTATGTGATTATTTAGAATCACATAAAATAGAAGGGGCAGGCCCCGGATCTTCGCCGTGAACCAGGCGTTCTTCCACCACATGAGAGCGGAAATAGTTAACCCACAGGCGAATTGCCGGTACAATCATGGACTGTTCGTTCCAAATCATGCCGAGCACCCAGTTGATGCGGGGCTCGATAGGAATTGAAACCAACTGCTCCTTATTAAGACGTTCGCAGATTGTCTGTGGCAAAATAGCCGTGCCGAGACCACTTTTTACAAGCTCCGTGATGAAGTCCCAGTTGTTGCTTTGCGCTACGATTTGCGGTACTACGCCGATTTCTTGAAAACGACCTAAGATGATATCGTATAACGAAAAGGACGGATGAAAGAACACAAGCGGTTCTTTGCGAATTTCGTGAAGAGTAACGGACTCGTAATGGGCGAATGGTGAATCTGGTTGCATCACATAGTATAAAGGCTGGTGGTTAAAGATATAGGTTTGTGTATCCGGGTTGGTAAAGTCAGACACCGGCAAGGTAACGAATCCAACCTGCAATTGATTGTCCTGTACAAGCTGGGCGATTTGCGGTGAACCGTGTTCACTTACCTTTAACGAAATTTGCGGGTAGGCGGCCATGAAGTCGCGAATAATCGGCGATAAGAAGGAAGAACCGATCATCGGCGGGATGCCGAGGCTCAATTCACCCGATTCCGTATCATTCGTGTGATGCATCTGGTGTTCAAGCACTTCAAATTGCCTCACTAAGGCTTCAATCTGCGGCAATACGGCGCACGCTTCATTGGTAAGCTCGATGCGATGCCCGCGACGGCGGAATAATTGCTTGTTCCATTCCCCTTCCAACAGGCGTACCGCTTTACTTAGTGACGGCTGACTTACGTGTAAAGTTTGGGCCGCTTTGGTGAAACTCTTCTGGCGAGCCACTTCGACAAAATATTTTAAATGGGTAATATCCATATAATCCTCCTGCAATATAATCTACATCTATTATAGCTAAAAAGAATACGGCCGTATAGGGAAAAAATATTATTTTTTTAAGAAAAAATGAGATACAATAAGTCATGACAAAGGGAATATCGAAAAATCCCTATACGAGTACACAATAAATACAACATTCGTTTATTGAATGAAGACACAGTATATTGCAGAATAAAAATTAGTCGATATGTAGGAGGCGTTTGAGGATGAAACGTGTGGCGATTGTAGTAGGTCAGATTCTATTGCTCGCCTTGATTGGAGTGTTGGGAGGCTACTTGAAAGAGTGGTTGAACCTGCCATTACCGGGGACTTTGGTGGGCATGATTTTGTTATTTTTGTTGCTCTGCTCAGGTATCATCAAGCTTAACTGGGTGGAACAGGGAGCGGCCGTTTTAATCGGGGAACTTTTGTTGTTCTTCATTCCGTCCGCTATAGGGGTTATTCAATATACACAATTATTTGGCAGTACGGGGGCTATGCTCTTGGGCGTTATCGTAACGAGTATTGTAACACTCTTGATTTCCGTTACGGTTATTACCTTGAGTGTTATGAAATTACGTAGAAAGGGGTACAAATTATGGTAAATTATTCACCGTTTCAGATGATTAGTATTCATATCATCGAATCGTTAGTGGGCACTGTAGTTTTGTATTTTCTTTTTAAAAAATTGTATGAACGTTCCGGCAAAAAACTCTATTTTACCCCGTTGTTGGGCGTGCCGGTAGTTATCGGTTTATTCCTCGTAACTATGAATATTCCGTACGATGTATATCAGGAAGGCAGCCAGTACATCACGATGATGTTGCAACCGGCCACCGTGGCCTTTGCGGTGCCTTTGTATAAATTCCGTGGCGTAGTAAAAGAATATTTTATTCCGCTCTTGGTTGTTATCGGCATGGGTTGTTCGGTGGCGTTCTTGGGTTCTATGGGACTCGCCGAACTTATCGGACTTAGCCCTGAACTCGTTCACAGTATTGCTCCGCGTTCCGTAACGACGCCGCTAGCCTTAGCTGCGTCTGATACAATGGGCGGCGACCCTACGATTACGGCCATCCTCGTAATTGCAACCGGCCTTATCGGTATGATTATGACCACCATGATGATTAAACGGGCTCATATTCATAACCGCTTGTTAAAAGGCATGCTTTACGGTATTTCGGCTCATGGGACCGGTACTGCTAAAGCCTATGAAGACGGCCCTAAAACCGGTGCTATTGCCTCTTTGGCCATGATTTTCATGGGCATCATGACAACGGTCATTGCGCCAATCGTAACAGCCGTATCCGCCGTTTTATAGGCAAAAACAACCAAATATACCGATTTAAGGTAGTTCCTTGATTGACACGAACAATCAGTTAACTATATACGTATTTACACACACTTACACAAACTTACGTAAACAAAAACGCCATCATTTGCGGGATTGTAGCTGAATCACGAACAGCTATAACCAGGAAGTGATGGCGTTTCTGTTTATTTTGCGATATACTGAATAAAAATATGGATATAATCAAATACGTGGTGTATTTGCAGTATTAAGAGTAGTTACGCTATTTTAAGTCGGTGTTTTGAAAAAAGAGAAATGAGGTTGAGTCGGCTATGGATGGGGCAACAGGATTGATTTTGGGCATGTCGTGGGGCGTGCTTTTGGGATTTATTGTGCTGGGTATTGGTGTAGGAGCCTTCGGGACACTCATAGGCGCCGGCGGAGGCTTAATTTTCGTGCCGGTATTCTTATATTTATTTACCGACTGGTCGCCGGCCATGGTAGTCGGTACCTCGCTCACTATTGTTATGTTCAATGCCATGTCCGCTTCGACAGCGTTTATTAAGCAGAAAAAAATACTCTACAGTGCGGCAATCTGGTTTACGCTGGCTACGATTCCCGGATCCTATCTTGGCGCTGTCGCGTCGGAAGGCTTCGACATATCCATGTTGAAATTCTGGTTCGGTTTATTCCTACTCTGCATGTCGACGTTTATCGGTTATAAAAACTGGACGAAAGGACAACGCAAGGAAGAATCTTTGCAACTTCATGAGTTGACCTATAGTAAAACTATCGGTTGTTTAATCAGTGTGGTAGTCGGCTTTATTTCCAGCGTTTTCGGCATCGGCGGCGGGCTCATTCACGTGGCGGCGCTCGTGTATATTTTGGGCTTCCCCACACATGTGGCAACGGCTACGAGCCAGTTTATATTATTCTTATCCACGATTACAGGTGTAGTCACACATTATTCCTTGGGTCATATTCAATGGAATATCGCCATTGCCTGCGGCATTGGGGCCGTCATTGGGGCCCAACTTGGTGCGGCTATTGCTAAACGTCTTAAAGCTACCAGTATTCTTATGGTGTTCTCTTTAGGAGTAGGGATTTTAGCATTGCGATTGATTTGGACGTCGGGAATGTTGTGGTAAGATGCTCGGCTATTAGTGAATTATAATTGAATATTGATGACATCTATGATAGGAACCGTTACAAGGCAAGATAAATTGTTTTGGCGGTTCTTTTTTTGTTGGAAAACAAGATACTTACTAAAATTTTATCAATGAATTATCGCAAAATATTGATGATTGTAATGGGATGGTTATAGTGTGAATTTGTTAAGCTTGTAAAGGTTAGATGAAGTGATATAGATTGTTTTATCAAAGAAAATTATGCTATATTGATTGTATTTTGGGCAAATGTGATAAATATGAACTAATACTCTCATTGACCCTACATGATAAAAGTGCTAGCATTTAATTATAGTGAATATTTGATGAATTTATAAGGGGTATAATTTGAGTTCATCGCATGGTAAAAGTGTTATATGGTATAGGGTATGAGAGGAGTTTTAGGATGGAAACAAAGCATCAAAATCGTCGTCGCATAGTCAAAGCTTCTTTGAGCAGTGCCGTATTATTGAGTCTGTTATTAGGCGGGCAAGTGTTAGCAGCAGAAAACATCGTTGTAGACAGTGGTACCGCTACGGGGACAACGAATACCGTAACTGATGACAAAACGGCTCGTGTCGTGGGGACGGAAAATTCAGTGACCGGCAGTGAAGATGCCAATGTTATTGGGGATACCAATACCGTTGAAGACACCAATGGCGTTAATATTGTAGGTAATGATAATAAGGTAACAAAGAGCTACCCATGGCAGGGTGGAACAAGATATGAAGCCAGCGTTGATACTCGTGTTCTAGGTAATAACAACGAAGTACGGGGGAGTCGTAAACAAAACGTTATCGGTGATAATAATAAAATAATCGGTCGAGATGTTGGTACCGTTACTGACTATGGTCATCCGGAAGGCCGTGAACCTAATATTTCCGACTTAACCATTGGTCGCGGTAATGTCCTTACCGGTAATCATACGTATCGCAATGAATGGGACTCCTTAACGGTTATCGGTAATAATAATGATATTGACGGTGCGGCAGCAGGTATTATTATCGGTGATAATCAAAAAGGCAGTAATATTCTGGATTCTATTATCATAGGCTCTTTATCACCTGAAGAAAAGAAGACTATCGGAGTTGGTAATCGGAAAATGGTTGTTATTGGTTACCATGCATTGGGAGCCGATGGCACTACAGCAATCGGGCATAGAGTTCAGAGCTTAGGGCCTCTCAGTACAGCTGTTGGCACTCGTTCAACCATTGAGGGAATGACTGTTTATTCCTCTCTTTATGGCGTGGATAATAAGCTTAGTTCCGAGAATGGAATGGGTGTTTCGATTGCAACCGGAACTTTTGGGACTTTGAATAAAGTTGATTCGTCTTTGAGTTCCATGGTTTTCGGTACCGGTAACCGTGTGACCAATGCAGCCGGTAATATGACTGAAGGTATTGAAGGCGGTTTTATGACGGGCCGTTGGGGCGAGCTCTATTATCATGCAGGGGACGATTTTGGTTATACAGATCGTTCTTCCGAGGTGATGGGTGAGTTTGCAACTTTAAATGGGGGTTCCGTATTTGCACTTGGGAACGGCAATGTGTCGGATTATGCAAGACGATCTTCCATCTTTGGAACGGGCAATACTTTAAGCGGCACCGAAGCTGCAGTCAGTGATTATAATATGGTTACCGGTTATCAAAATAAAGCCACTAATGTGAATCATGTCTCTGTCATGGGGAGCGGCAATACGCTTAGCGACGCAACTACGGATGTTGTCATCGGTGATTACCATACCTTATCGGGTAGCAAAAATAACGTAATTCTTGGAACTATGGGAACGAAAGTAGGCTATGAAGAACAATCTCATACGCCTAAGAGTTTTGAACATGTGACCGGAAATTTACAGTGGACAGGAGATACGCTGCACTATGCGGTGAAGGTGCAAAAACCGTTACGTGAACATACGGAAAATATCAGCAACGCTGTTATGCTCGGCTATAATACGGACGTACAACATGATGGTGGCGTGGCTATCGGCAGTAATTCTGTATCGGCTGTTGACAAAGGGTTATTTGGCTATAATCCGATTACAGGTAAAGATTTTGAAAATGAAGTGGCTATTGTTGCTTATGCCGGCAAAGAAGATCGATTTGCCGAATTAAATAGCAGTATCCCTGATTTGGAATCCGCTCTTTCGACAGCTAAAGCTGATTATGAAACCAAGGTTTCTGATTATCTGGCCAAAAATGCCGATTATGTTCAGGCTGTAAATGCTTATAACAGTATTGACCATGATTCGAATCAAGGTAAAAAAATTAAAGAACGGATGGATGCTGCTAAGACTGCCAATGATGAAGCAAGAGCCGCTATGGATACGGCAGAAACAGCCGTGAATGATGCCAATAAAGCCTATACGGCAGCTGTATCGGAAAAAACTCAGATTACATCCGCTTGGCAATCCGGTGCGGCGGCTGTTTCCGTTGGTGATAGTGAAACAGGTTTAACTCGTCAAATTACCAATGTTGCAGCCGGTACCAATGATACCGATGCGGTCAACGTGGCGCAGCTTAAAGCGGCTTTGGATGCTGCGGGTACAGGGCTACAGGAAAGTACGGATGCTTTGAGCTTTAAAGATAATAAATTAGGTCTATCTATTAAGAATTCCGATGGAAAAGAAATCATTTCCGGAAGCGTTAACTTGTCTACAATTGCAGCTGCCGTTGATACGAGAAATACCATTGCCAATGCTGATGGTGATAGCACAATTACTATCGACAGCACAGAAAAGAATAGTATCGGCGGAACTAATTACAAAATCAAAGTGAACACCGATGGCAAGGTAGTTGCAGACAATAAAGGAATTGTTACCGGCGGTACTGTTTATAATGAAACACGCGTTGCTGAAGACGGTACTTACGTGAAAAAATCTAAGTCAGCCGGCCAAAACCTGAGTGCTTTAGATAGCCAAGTAGCTGCTAATACGACTCAGATTACGCAGAACACCAATAATATTACTTCCATTTCCAACGAAGTAAGCAATATTACCAATAACGTAACCAGCTTGAACAGTCAGGTTAACAAACTGGACAATCGTATTAATCGTGTCGGTGCCGGTGCGGCCGCTTTAGCAGCATTGCATCCGCAAGATTACGATCCGACTGCTAAATGGGATTTTGCCGCCGGTTACGGTAACTACAAATCGGCTAATGCTGTAGCAATTGGTGCGTTCTATCGTCCGACGAATGACTTGTTATTCTCCATCGGCACCAGCATGGGCGGCGGTGAAAACATGTTTAATGCCGGCGTAAGTGTTAAGTTCGGTAGCAGTAACGAGTATTCGAATTACTCGAAATCTGCCTTAGCCGAAGTTGTATCTGAACAGTCTAAGCAATTAGCAAACCAGAATTCTACGATTGAAGAATTACGGGCTCAGGTTCAACAGCAGGCTCAGGAAAATGCGGAATTACGTACGCAAGTTCAGGAAATTATGCGCCAGTTGGCTAATAAATAGTTGAACTAAACCGCTGCTATCAATTTCTAATATGGTAGCTGTGTGAGATAGTTAAATTGGCTTCTCTTTAATTAAATAAAAACGGGATTGTTCCGAGGTAATAACCTTGGAACAATCCCGTTTTACTTTATAAGTCTATACGTCCTACCGCCGATAAGGCCTTGTCCGTATATAGAATCTTTTATTCAATTGCATTTAGAATGCATGTTTACACCGTCATCCCCTTGGCGTAGTTTTCATACAATTCCGTATAATAACCACCCTTAGCCAAGAGTTCTTGGTGAGTACCCTGCTCAACGATTTGACCGTTATTCACAACGAGCAATAAATCGGCGTCACGAATGGTGGATAATCGATGGGCGATGACGATACCGGTACGGCCTTTTAAGAGTTGATTCATCGCTTTTTGCACTTCCACTTCTGTACGCGTATCAACGTTGGCGGTGGCTTCGTCAAGTACGAGAATGCTTGGGTTAACCAAAAAGGCACGAGCGATCGTCAGTAATTGGCGCTGCCCTTGCGAGAGGTCATCGGCACCATTTTTTAAGATCGTATCATAGCCTTGTGGCAAGGTGCGGATAAAATGATCCGCCATGGCCAGTTTCGCAACATGGATAATTTCTTCCCGCGTTGCATCCGGCTTACCGTAAGCGATGTTTTCAGCAATGGTGCCTGTAAAAATCCACGTGTCTTGCAATACCATGCCGATTTGACGATGCAAAGCTTCGCGGCTTAATTTGCGAATGTCCGTACCGTGAATAGTAATGGTACCGCCGGATATTTCATAAAAACGCATGAGCAGGTTAATGATTGTGGTTTTGCCGGCCCCCGTAGGGCCTACAATAGCTACGACGTGGCCGCTGGGGATTTCAAAGTTTACATCCGTCATAAGCGGTTTATCGTCGCTGTAACCGAAGTTCACATGACTAAATTCAATGGCATTAGTACTTGATGCGGCGCCCGCAACAGAGTTAGGCACGTCTTGTAAGGTTCCTGAGTCATCCTCCATCGGAGCGTCCAGAATCTCGTAAATACGACCTAAGGCGGCGTGTGTTTCTTGAAATCGGGTTAAGATGTAGGAACTGCGCGAAATCGGGTCGGATACTTGTGTTACGTAGAGGAAAAAGGCTTGGATGTCACCAAGGGTGATATAGCCGCGCAACACGAAGAGACCGCCTTGGATGGCAACGAGGACGTAGCCTATTTGGTTGATGAAGTTAACCAACGGCATGATGAGCTGCCCCATAAAACCGGATTGTCGTTCACGCGTAAAGAGACGTGTATTTAAATCCGTCATGTGGTCGGTGGAGACTTTTTCAAGACCAAAAGACTGTATGATTTGCTTGCCTGAAATTAATTCTTCAATGCCGCCGTTCACAGCACCTAAAGCCTCTTGATTGCGCAGGTAGATAGTGCGCGCTTTTTTAGACGTAAAGGTTAAGCCGAGAACGCCGACGATGATAACGCCGAGAATAATCGCAGCCAGGAGCGGACTAATCCAAATCATCATGGCGACGGCACCGACGATGCCGATAAACGATGAGATGAGGCCCGGAATGCCTTCACGGAGCGTTTCGCCGACGGAGTCTAAGTCACTCGTAAGGCGACTTAACATATCGCCACGGTTGTGTTGATTGAAATAGGACATCGGTAAATGATGAATCTGATGGCTTACGCGGCTGCGCAAAGCTAATACCATGCGTTGTGCACTGCCGGCGATGATAAATTCACTAACGTATGTGAATACGGCGTGGCAGCTGTAAAAAATGATGAGTAGAAGGACTGTATCGATTGTACCGTCTAAAATGGCGTTGATTTCACGGTGCTGTTCGAGGCCCTGAACGATGGCATCGACAATGTCACCTAAGAGGCGCGGGGCGATAATTTCAAAGCTCGCGGCTAAGATTAAGGCTATGGTTAGAAAACCGAGGCGCCACCACTGACTGCGTGAGTCCAGGAGGAATCGTTTGACCAGTTTCATAGTGCCACCTCCTGTGATGTTACAATCTGCTGATAGATTGGGCAATGAGCCAAGAGTTCTTCGTGCGTGCCTACGCCCATCGATTCACCCTGGTTGATGACCAGGATTTTATCGGCTTTTCGGGCGGCGCTGACCTTCTGTTCAATAGATATGAATGCCCTGCCGGAGGTAATGCCATCGCTGTTTCTATTGCCGTTGCTATTGCTAATCTCCTCGGCTACGGCTTTACGCACTTGCTGTTCGGTGATGCCGTCCAAGGCAGAGAAACTGTCGTCAAAAATTAAAAGACGAGGTTTACGAACTAAGGCACGAGCCATGGCGAGGCGTTGGCGCTGACCGCCGGATAGGTTGGTACCGCCTTGAGCAAGTTCGTGCTCATAACCGTCTTCGAAACGGCTGATAAATTCATGGGCGCCCGCTAATTTTGCCGCTTCTTCAATATCTTCACGTGTCAGCGGTGCATTCGAGGCTTGGCTTTTGCCAAATTCTAAATTCATGGCAATGGTACCGGTGAAAAGATAGGCTTTTTGCGGCACATAGCCGATTTGTGAGCGCACATCTTCAATGGGTTGGCTAAAAATTGACTGACCGTTAAAGAGAATGTCGCCACACTCGATAGGATACAGGCCTAAAATGAGCTTGGCCAAGGTACTTTTGCCGGAACCGATGTCACCCATGATAGCCAGCGTTTCGCCGGCGTTGAGGGTGAAGGAAATATCTTTTAAGGCCGCTTCTTCCGCATCGTCATAGCGGAAGGTAACATTGCGAAATTCTAACAGTGGTACTTGGCCGGAGATACTTTCCGTTGCATGTAAATAAACGTTATCAGTTACTGTATTTTGCTTAGAACTAACTGTCGGGTTTTCAGAATGAACTAATAACTCTCTAATACGTCGATAGCAAATAATGGCTTCCGGCACGTCGAGAAGCACGAATACAGCCATAATGAGGTTCATCAAAATGAGGGTGGCGTACTCGATGATGGCCATAATATCACCGATTTGGAGCACACCGGAGTCAATCTGATAGCCGCCAAGCCAGAGGATAACCACGGTGCTCATGTTGAAAATAATGAGGATACTGGGCAGTCCGATGGCGTAGGTGCGGGCCAGACGAGTTTCCTTGTTGGATAATTCCGTGAACATGCCAATTTCAGCAGCTTTTTCATCGTCCGTGCGATTAAAAGCTCGAATCACGGACATGCCGATAATATGGTCGCGCACGAGGTCGGTCAGTTTATCTAATTGCTGCTGAACGGCCATGACGATAGGGAGGGCCCGTTTTTGAATGCTTATCATGAGCACTACCATGATGACCATGAGGCTTAAAATGATGAGCCCCATTTCGAAGCTTTTGTAAAAAGTGAGTCCTAAACCGACTATAATCATGAGCGGCATGGGGAGAATCATATTGATGCCTTTGGCGAGGACGGACTGGATTTTTTCCACATCACGGGTGGCACGCATGAGCAAGGTGCCGGTGCCGTATTTTGAAAAATCCGACAAAGAGAAGTCCTGCAACGCCTGCACGAGTTGCTGCCGCAGGTTGAGGCTGACG
This sequence comes from Veillonella sp. LMAG:90, assembly GCF_008679445.1. NCBI lineage: Bacteria > Bacillati > Bacillota > Negativicutes > Veillonellales > Veillonellaceae > Veillonella > Veillonella sp. LMAG:90. The sequence continues at coordinate 201,371 of NZ_NAND01000001.1, read as the reverse complement.
CGTGACGCAATATGGGCGGCCAAGTATACGGCGCTGAGTGAGCCGATGACGGTTACCAAAGAGGCGGCGAGCATGGCAACGCTGAGGCGACTGATGGCGTCCAAGTCGCCTTGCAAAACGCCTTCATTAATGATGCTGGCCGTTAAAGTCGGCACAGTAAGCGCACTGACTACATGAATTAAGGAGAGCAGGCAGGCGCTTAAAAAAGCCCATTTTACGGGGCTTAAATAAGTTGTGATAAATTTCATATAAATCGTTCCTTTGGGTAATTATTTTACAATTTTTACCGTATGACCGTTAGTATGGATATTGCTGTTGGTTGAATCGTCGTTGTTAAGTTCCGTCAGATAGGAATCACCGGTTACATTCCACACAGAATCCTTGCTAAGGCTTAAAGAAGCCTGTTTAGCGCTGTTGTTCGGATTGATGGCACCGGTAAATGTGGAGTTTTGCGAAAGCTTAATGTCCAGCTTGCTACCGCGGTCGGCTAGTATATCGCCGTTAATGGCCTGTTGATTGGCTTGTAAACGTACTTGGCTGTTAGTGTTGCCGGTGCTGTTGATAGCCGCCGCTGCACGATTTAGGTCGGATGTATCGCCCGTGCCGGATAGTACCTGCAAGAATGGAGCACGGCTCGGTTGGCTGATAGTATTGCCTTGGAGTTTTATTTGGGCTTTAGCACCGAGAATGGTAAAAAGCGGCGTAGAGCCCGTTTCGGTGAGTCGGCTTTGGTTAATGGTGAGCTTGGTCGTCCCTTTTTCAGCGGTGCCTAAATCGGTTTGATATAGGTAAAAACCATTGGCTCCTTTTAGCTGTGAATTGGTAAATGTCACGTCCGTATTGCCTTCCAAAAGTCCGAATGTGCCATTCGATGCTTCACCGTTAATAGCATTCAACTTCATCGTGCCGGTTGAGCTGATGAGGGGGCTGTTTTGGCCGTAAGTACGAAGGGTGACGCCATCAGCAGTGAGGCTACTGTCGACTTTCGTTGCGGTGGCGAGGGCCGGACTTTGAGAACCGTAGGTGCTGATATTACTCTGCTTTAAGGAAATTTCGGCACCATAGGCAGCACCGATGCCTTGGGATACGCGGTTATTCGTGCGAATCGTTAAATCCTTAGCGGTAATTTTTACTTTCTTACCGCTACCAACGATGCCGGAAGCGCCGTCGCCGTTGGTAGTGATAGTGCTGTTTTCAATCGTGGCCTGACTATATGGCGCAACTAGAAGAGCGGCGTTTTGACCGCGCCACAGGCTGAGACCTTCGCTGTCGCTATGACCGGTTTTAATGAGTTCCGCTTTTTTCACTTTCGCCTTGCCGGTTTTCTGTACTAAAATTACATTTTGATTATTCTGGTTATTGTTGAGAGAATTTTTAAAAGTCTTTGAGCCGTTCGCTACTTTAGTGGCTTTAAACTTGTAGTTGTTGTCCACTTTTTTGCCTTTTTTCACGGCATCATCGGAATCGCTTACGAGACCCAGTAATTTGCCGGCCGCTTTAATCGGATTAAGTGACGGTAACGAGAAAGAGGGGATGATTTTGGCGGCGATATAGGCGTTAACCGGATCTACTGCATGTACGGAATTGAGCGGATAGGCTGATGCGGACATGGCTAAGGCAATCGTCATTATAGCGGCAATAGCTTTGCGTTTATGATTTTTACGGGCAGTGCCGGAAGTATTGGCGGTATTTGATGAGTTTGTATTTGTTTGATTTTTATTTGTGTATTTCATGGAGCTCCTCAGATGTGTTTAATTCGTTTATTAAACTCGAGTAAATTTCACATAATAATTATAAATTTCGATATGTTAATTATAGCCTGTTTTAGCTGAGAGTACAAAGAAAACTTTGATGAAGTAAATAGGAGGATTACAGGATTTACGGTACGTTTCAGCGGAAAGTTGCGGTAAGGGCTTGATTTGTTGGACAAAACACGGTAATATATTAAGGTAATAGTTTAATTTGGAGAGGTGTCCGAGTGGTTTAAGGAGCTGGTCTTGAAAACCAGTGACTCCGCAAGGGGCCGTGGGTTCGAATCCCACCCTCTCCGCCATAAGAAAATATAAATCCCTTATAGAGCTAAATAGTAGTTCTATAAGGGATTTTGTGTTAATGGGGTATTCCTGCTTTCTGCATGATTTGAATATAAAGAACACATATTAACATTGTTCGTAGTAGCTAAGACTTTTTCTTGATAGGTTTAAAGGCGCCTATTTGTTTATATCCGGGCAATTGATATGAACATTAAGACGCCTCTTTTATAAAAACCTATAGTATGTTAGAATAAAGGTAGTTAATTCAATTAAAAACTTTGTTTTTAGCCGTTTAGTACGCCAATACTAGACGGTTTTTTCTTTTTCTTAGTGCAGTCAATTGTATATATGAGACCTCCTTTTTCAAAAAATCCCTCATGTATTACTGACATTCTTTTAAATACGTTTGCTCTAATATCATCTCCTTCTTTCTTAAAATTAGAAAATCCTTTAAAATGTAACTAGTTATAATAGCCTTTCTATAATCATTTCGGCTATAATTGGATTATAACATACTTTATGTTAATTGTCGATTTAGAATTGATTTTACATAAAAAGTAATTTGAAATAGATTTTTGGAGATAGGGAGATTAATAAATGTTTATATGCAAGCTAAGCAAAATTTTAAAAGAGCGGAATCTGAAAAAGACGTCATTTGCTTTGGACAATGGTTTCCCCAAAACTTTTATTGAAAACTTGGTAAGCAATAAGTTCCGAGATATTAATATGGAATCATTGGAACGGGTTATGCAGATTTTGGATATAACCAGGCTCGAGGATATTTTAATCTACGTTCCCTATGAAATAGAGATTGGAGATACCTATGAGTCCAAGACACAGGAAGAAAGTTATGTATTGGGCTTTAAGGATATTTCTATTGATGTAATTTTAAAAAATAAGGAGGGCGCCAAGACGCTGACGACGTTGATTCGGATTCCTCATGGCGAGATGCGCAGTAATGTTATGCTCCTTTCTATCGGTAGTATTGAGGATATTGTAGAAAGGGATAAGTGGCTAGACTTTTTTAATGAGTATGATCCTTACTTTTTATATTATGTATTGGCAAGGGTTGCCGAGCAGGCGCGAAAAGAATTTAAAATTAAGAATTTTGTAACGTCGAGTAGCTTACAAATTAATAAAAAATAGGCGAGAAACTAAACACCCCTGCAGATTTAGGTTTGCAGGGGTGTTTAATTTAATTGAGTTAAATTTAATTGTAGTTAGGAAAAGGTCGCAATCTATCTTGCAGATAATTTTGGTATAAGGTTCCCGTCATTGTCTGTGCTGAGGCCGGGAATTCGTGAGTCCCAAACTGACGTACCGGCATGATGCCCATGAGGGAATTGGTAATAAAACACTCATCGAAGGAGCCGATTTCATGAGGAATGATGGTCTTTTCAACTACTTCATAGCGCTGACAAAGGTAGGCCCGGACGATGCCCGGCAAGAGGCCGGCCTCGATGGGTGGTGTATAAAGTCGGTCGTTTTTTATAAAAAAGAGATTGCTTACGGATCCTTCCGTAAGTTCGCCGCGACTGTTACAGAAAATCGGCTCGTCGATGCCTGCCTTAGCAGCTTGTCGCTTGGCTAAGATGGATTCACCGTAATTAAAGGTTTTGTGGTAGACAAAAGGGGATGATTCGTTACGGCGAATGTCGGACATGGCGAGGACAAAACCCGGACGAGACGGTAAATTCTCATAGGGGTTAGCTCTTACTGTGAAGCTTAGATTGTTAGCTGACACCATGATTTTAACAACGCCCATGCCGTCACCATTTTTGTTTAAATAAATTTGAAGCTGCTGTTGCCAATCGTCAGGTAGGGTGATGCCAAGCCAGTCGAGTGTGCGGCGTAGGCGCGCTTCGTGGGCTTCTAACCAAATTGGCTGATTGTTTACGAGGGCTATGGTTTCGAAGGCACCAAGGCCAAACTGATAGCCGTCATCAAAGGTAAGGTTCATAATCAAAAGTTTCTCCTTTCAAGGCACTGAGTAAGGCCTTTGCCTTTTGCCAGATTTCTTCATATTCAAAGCCACGTTCCGATTCGGCGGTAATACCGCCACCGACACCGATATAGTACGAATCGCCTTGGTGGACGGCCGTGCGGATGACGATGTTGAGGTCGCAGTTGCCGTCGAGGGATAAGTAACCGATGGTGCCGGTGTAGAGTTGGCGACGGCTCGATTCCAGTTCGTCGATGATTTCCATGGCCCGTCTTTTTGGCGCGCCTGTAATGGAGCCACCTGGGAAAAGTGCCGAGAGGGCATCGATGGCGGTCTGATTCGGTTTGAGCGTGCCAATCACGTTGGCGATTAAATGGAAGACTGTGGCATACTCTTCTACCGCAAAGAGGTCGGGTACGATAACACTGCCGGGCTCACAGATTTTATTGAGGTCATTTCGCTCCAGATCCACAATCATCAAGAGTTCGCTTTGGTCTTTTTGCGATTCGGCCAGTTCTTTACGAAGCGCCGCATCTTCCTCGGCTGTTTTGCCGCGTCGGCGAGTTCCTTTGATCGGACGGGTTTCAATTTTTTTGCCGTTGATGCGAAGCAATCGTTCCATGGAAGCACTGATTATCTGATAGGAGTCGTATTGCAGGTAGGCTCCGAAAGGCGACGGATTATCTCGGCGCAGCCGGCTAAAGAAGGTGTACGGCGGGCACTGACAATCGACGGTCAACGTACCGGTAAAATTGGTAACATAAACGTCACCGGCTATAAGGTAGTCCATCAATTTATGAAGGGCCTGAGCATATTCATCCGATGTGCTGTCCGGATGAATTGCTAGGGGATAAGTTTCTGCCAGTGATTGTGACTTGAAGTTAGCCATCTTCGCGGCGATAAGATCCTCCATCTTTTTCAAAAGAACGGGAGCCGGTTCGGTATGACCGTTAGCGATGAACCAAAGGGAGTGATCTTTTAAATCTTCTATGATAAAAAAGTCGTAAAAGCCCCATTTCATATCGGCCATGGTGACCTTCGTTTCGTGTTGCGAGGTAAGTCCCATTTCTTTCATGCCGTAATCATAGGTAACATAGCCGATGGCACCGTCTGTCAAAGGTAGGTCGGTATCGTTTTTACGGTAATGATTTTGCAAGTAGGTCTTGAGATAGTCTTCGGCGCTTCCCGGATGGGCTTTGCCGTCCACATAAAGGCACCCGTTTTCAACTTTTACCTCGTGATAAGGTACGAGACCGATGATGGAATATTGACCGAGGTTGTTTTCTAAGGATGAGTCGAGAAAGGCGGCGTTCTTTTCGTCGGCAAAGAGGGTGAAAATATCACCGGCGCTATAGGGCAAAGTTGAACGGCAAATACAGGCTTCAGCCTCTGTTTCAATCATGGTGTCGCCAATAGATTCCGTCATTGTTTTAGTGACGTTTTTTATCATGGCTTCAGGCATGGGGGTGACCTCCTTCTTCGGCACGACGGCAAAAGGCTTGGATTAATTCAGAGCCATATTCTGACAATAAGGCTTCCGGGTGAAACTGCAGTCCGAAGAGCGGTAATAGTTGGTGTGACATGGCCATAACGGCCCCATCGTCGCTGATGGCATCTACGTGATAAACGGGCGGCAAGGTGCTTTTTTGGACAACCAGCGAATGATAGCGGGTCACGTCAAATGTTGTGGGCAGACCTTTGAATAAGCCGGTTCCTTCATGATGAATGGCCGTAATTTTGCCGTGCATCGGCTTTTCGCCGCGTACCACGGAAGCCCCGGCGTTATGAGCCAGGATTTGCATGCCCAAGCAGACGCCGAGAATAGGCATCGTATTTTTAAATTCACGTACAATATCCAAGGATTCTTTGGCATCGGCAGGCCCCTTGGGGCCGGGCGAGATGATGATGCCGGTAGGTTTCATAGAAGTAATTTCATCCACCGTAATGGTGTCGCAGGGGCGCACCTCGACTTGGCGTCCCGTTTCGGCCACCAAGTTGGCCAGGTTATAGGTAAATGAATCATGATTATCGACGATGAGATACATAATAGCTCCTTATATGAAAAAAAGGATAACGATGGCAGCAAAAAACTGCACAGTCGTTATCCTTAAAGGCCCGTAAACTGTAAGTGGAAAATTCCTTTTATTAGTATATCATATTTAGCTCTTTGACTAAAGTTTTTACTATGATTGTTTTAAATAAAAAAGCCCTACAAACCTAGGTTTGTAGGGGTGTAATCTAACTGGCGGAGGATTAGGGATTCGAACCCTAGCGACGGTAACCCGCCCTAACGATTTAGCAAACCGTCCTCTTCAGCCTCTTGAGTAATCCTCCATATCTAATTACTAAAATATCATATCATTAGTAGAAGGCACTTGTCAAGATTTTGTAAATAATAGTTGTAAATTTTATTAACTCTTTTAGGATTAAATTGCTTAGCAATTAAGCTATTGCCGTCTGGTGTTTTTAGTTTTTAGACGCCTTTAGCATCGGGATCCCAAATGAATTTGTGGATTTGTAATTGCAAGCGAATCTGCTGCAGATTATTTTTCAGTAAATACGCTACGATTTCTTGCGGGTCGATTTTGCCAAAAACGGGGGATACGAAGATATGTCCTTTCGGCTTTTTAGTGAGCACGATTTCTTTCATGCGCTGTAAATCGCCGTAGGAGCTGACTACGAATTTCAATACATCTTTATCCGTCATGGCTTCACATAATTTAGGGTGCATGGACTCTTCGGCACTCGAATCGGGACATTTGTAATCGTAAGTATAGAATACATTATCTCGCTGGAAGGGAGCAATAATGCTGCCGTTCGTTTCGATGTTGAACTCATAGGGACCAAACGGCGTTGTTTCACGGCTCAATACATCGATGAGCTGTTCTACTTCGTCGGCTTGCAACAAGGGTTCGCCGCCGGTAATGGTAATGTAGCGATTCCCCATTTGGCGCAACGCATCCGCTACGTCTTCCACGGATTGTACTTCATAGTCTACTTCGTCGCCGTAGCTGTACGTTGTGTCGCAATAGACACAACGTAAGTTGCAGTCGTAGAGTCTTAGAAAGGAGCAAAGGGACCCTTGGCGGGTACCTTCACCTTCGATGGAGCTGAAACGCTCAATCACGTTCATAAATCGCCACATTCCCTTCCGATTCCTGAACAACAACTTTGAAGCATTTTTCACCCAATTGGTCGGCAATCCATTTGGCCATATTTTCGGCGGTCGGATTGATATCGCCCATAACATCGTTCACGTGTTTGTGATCGAGTTGGCCGTGAATCGCTTCTTTGATATGACCGAAGTCAATTACCATGCCGTTCTCATCAAGCTCGGCGGCGCGTGCATGAATGTGCACAATCCAGTTGTGACCGTGCAAGTTTTGACACTTGCTTGGGTAGGTCAATTTCAGCTGATGAGAGGCACTGATTTCTAGTTTTTTTACTACTGTAAACATGTATACCTCGCTTAAAATTGTAATGTTTTAATTCGCTCAATGGCACGCAATGTGTTTTCACGACTGCCGAAGGAGGTGAGACGTAAGTATCCTTCGCCGCAAGGGCCGAAACCGGCACCCGGGGTGCTTACGATATGTACTTTTCCCAATAAAAGGTCGAAAAACTCCCAGCTTGTCATGCCGGCCGGAACTTTAAGCCAAATGTAAGGCGCATCAACACCGCCGAATACGGTGAGTCCGATGGCAGTAAGGCCTTCGCGGATGATGCGGGCATTTTCTTTGTAGTACGCAATGGCTTCACGTGTTTGACGATGGCCTGCTTCAGAATAAACGGCTTCGGCGGCACGTTGAATAATATAAGGAACACCGTTGAATTTAGTGCATTGTCGACGATTCCACATAGGGTTTAAGGCCTGTTTTTGACCGTCTGCCATATTGACCGTTAATTCCTTCGGAACCACTGTATAGGCACAGCGTGTGCCGGTGAAGCCGGCTGTTTTGGAGAAGGAACGGAATTCAATGGCTACTTCGCGAGCCCCTTCGATTTCGTAAATACTGTGAACTGTGTCTTCACTGCTGATGAAGGCTTCGTAGGCGGAGTCAAACATGAGCACCGTATCATTGGCTTTACACCAGTCAACCCATTCTTTAAGGCGTTTGCGGCTCAAAACGGTACCGGTCGGGTTATTCGGGCAGCAGAGGTAGACAATGTCTACATGTTGATTCGGAAATTCCGGCGAAAAGTTATTTTCCGCATTGGTTGGTAAGTAGACGATGTTTTCAAAACGGCCGTCTTTGAACTGACCGGAACGTCCGCCCATGACATTGCTGTCGAGATACACCGGATACACCGGGTCGGTAATGGCAACTACGTTGTTGGCACTGAAGAGCTCCTGGATGTTGCCCACGTCGGATTTGGCTCCGTCGGAGATAAAGACTTCGTCAATGTCGAGGTTGATTCCGAGTGGTTTATAATCGTGATCGACAACGGCTTGACGTAAGAATTCGTAACCTTGTTCCGGGCCGTAACCGCGAAACGTTTCGGCTTGACCCATTTCGTCAACTGCTTTATGCATGGCTTCAATCACGGCAGGTGCTAATGGTCGTGTTACATCCCCGATGCCTAAGCGAATGATGTCGGCATCCGGATTATTTTTCTGAAATTCTGCCACTTTGCGAGCAATGTTAGCAAATAAATAGGAACTTTGTAGGTTGGCATAATTTTCGTTGATTAGAGCCATGGTGAACCTCCTTGAAGCTTGGGTACAACTGAATTAAAATTTATAAAAACTACATTATATAGAAATTTATAAATTTAATAGTAACATTTTACTATATATGAAGCCCCTCTGCAAATAATGGCCTGTAAAGACTTTGTCAATAAGGGCTAATAGTAGTGTATAAATATTTGAAAATAAAGAAAAACAGGAATCCGGGGAGGGATTCCTGTTTTTCTTGTAAGGGGAGTGTTAGTGTTAATCAAATGAAATCTTGATCACCTATATTGGCTGAACAGGGAGGGTTCAGTATCAATATAGTTCCCTGTAATCAATGATGGAGGTAATTCGAATGGGGTATCGAAATTACCATTCATTTGATGATATAACTATACGTCATCAAAATGAACGCAAAATGAACGTTTTTGAGTTTTAATGACTTTTTTTGATAAAATTTTCAGATTAAATTTAATAGTGATAATTAGTAGTAAAACACATGTACTATGTGACTTTAAATTATCCTAGAATCTTAGTGGAAAATAGATTTTATAATATGTCCATTAACCCCGTCGATAATTAAATCATAGGTCAAACTGGAGCGTTTGGCTGTAATTTTATACAACGGATGCTTTAATAATTCTTTAGGCGGAGTCCGCGTGAAATCATTAATTTGTACGCCCTTGGCTAATTCGTCAATTGGGGGATGCTCACGATCGGTATTACTCTCATTCGGTTTGATAAGCGTTCTTTCGCTTTCCAGCGGCGGTTTTGGCCCGGCTGCAGCTATTGGCGGCGGCACACGAAGAGGCGGCAATGAGGCCACATTACTGTTTTCGGCTGTAGCCGGCAAGTTTAAGTTCTCATGGCTATCAGACGAATCGGCAGCTTGTCCGTTCATGGGCTTATTTGTCGAAGAATCTGCATTTTTATCATTAGGCATCATTCCTTGGCCGATAGGCGGTCCCGGTGGAAAGGGCAGATCATCAAAGGTGATTAAGGCAATTTCCTTAAATGTCAGCTCATTCAGGGGCACCCCGGTATTAATGGCCGTCAACTCTTTAATGGTATCTTCGCTCAAGAGGGTCAATTTATTGGCTTTGGCCTGGGCTTTGATCATTTCGGTGCGGGCTGCACTGACACGCATCGCTTCCTGTTGTGCCATATAATCATGGACTGCATAGATACCACCGCCGATTGCAAAAGCGGCAACAAATAGCAGTATTATACGGTGTAAAGCTCGTCGAGGCGGCTCTGCATCGTTGGATTCTACTGTGAACTGTCGCAATAATGGTTTCATGGTGTATCCTCTCTAAAGGCCTCATCGGTCATGATAGGAAATTCTAAAATAAAACTTGTTGATACATGAGGCTCACTAATTGCATAGGCTTTGGCTTGATGCAAATTAATGACATTTTTTACAAAATAAAGACCTAGTCCCAACCCTTGATTAGCTTTTTTGGTACGGGCCTGATCGACTTGATACATGCGATTCCAAATCTTATCGAGGTCGTCTTGATTAATACCTTCGCCATTATCTTTAATGGTAATACGAATGGTATTGTTTAGTTTTACGACCTGAATGGATATAGCATCTTTGGTAAATTTTATGGCGTTGTCAATCAAGTTGCCCACCGCGCGTTTTAAAAACGGCAGATTGCCGACCATGGATAAATCCGGTTGGATGGTTGCGGTTAAGGTAATATTTCTCTCTTTACAAATTCGTTGATAACTGTCGGCTACTTCTTGCATCATTTGACTGATGCTGAGCGGATCCTTCTTGATGCTGTCCATATTGTCCAAGCGGGCAATATCCAATAATTGGGTAACCATGGCGGTCATGAAACGACTTTGTTGGAAAATATGTTCAAAGCTTTCTTTAGCTTCGTCGATATTGTCGATATAGGCACGACCGTAATCGCTTTCTGCCTGAATAACGGCTATCGGCGTGCGAAGCTCATGGGATACGTCGGAACTGAACTGCTTTTCACGCTGCGAAGAGCTTTCTAAACTGTCAAGCATTGTATTGAATGTTTTAGACAGTGCGGAAATTTCGTCGTGGCTGTCTACCAGTTGTTCGATACGTTGAGATAAGTCGCGTTTTTGACCAATGTCAGCGGCTGTTTGGGTCATATTACGAATCGGTCCGAGACCACGCTTGATAATCCAATAACCGCCACTGGTGCCGATAACGAGGAATATAACCCCGCCGAGAATCAAAGAAAGCAACATAATGTTGGCCGCACGACTGGCTGTGGTAGCGGGCATTACGCCGCGAACCCAACCGTGGAAAGCCGGGTCGGCTACAGGTGCGTCATAATAATAGAAGGTAGTGTTTTTGACAGTTACTTCTTGGATGTGATGGGGAGAAATCATACTTTCCGGTGGGAAACCGTCAGGAATGACCCCTTTGACAGCCACGCCGTTATCCGTATAGAGAACGGTAAAAACACCTTCTTGGAACGGACGGAACCGGGTCAGATTGTCGGCTGTATTAATAACCCTTGATTGTAAGGTACTGCGCATTTCCGAGGCTTCCCACAGTTGCGTGAACTGCAGAATGAACACGGAGAGCATGAGTAACATTAATAAGAGAAATATAGAATACCAGCCGGTAATCTTAAGCGTTAGCGGTAAACGGCTGAAAGGGTTAAGCGAACGACCACCGGAACTTAGCTTATTCTTCCACTTTGAAAACATAGCCCACACCTCGAACTGTGTGAATTAATTTGGCTTCGTTGGCTACATCCAATTTTTTACGTAAATCCTTAATATATACATCTATTAAGTTGGAATAACTTTCGTAGTCGTATTCCCATACGTGGTCGAGAATCTGTTGACGGGATAATACGATGTTTACATTGCTGGCTAAATAATATAATAAGTCAAATTCTTTAGCGGTAAGTACTAATTCCTGGCCGTGTAAGGTAGCGGTACGGCTTTGGCTGTTGATTGTCAAAGGACCGGCTTCCAAATCATTGTGCGCATGATTGTAGCTGCGGCGGGATAAGGCATAGATACGAGCAATCAACTCTTCAAATTCAAAAGGTTTGACGAGATAATCGTCGCCACCGTGGTTCAGGCCTTTTACTTTATCTTGCAAAGTATCTTTGGCGGTTAAGAACAATACCGGCGTTTTGTTGCCTTCCTGGCGCAAGTGTTGCACAACGGTAAAACCGTCCATTTTAGGAATCATTACGTCCATAACGACTACGTCGTAGCTGGATGTATTAATGTGATCCAAAGCGGTTTCGCCGTCAAAGCAGCAGTCAACCGTCATAGATTCAACGCGCAAGCGTTTGGCGATAATATTATTTAGCATTTCTTCGTCTTCAACAAGTAAAACTTTCATACAATCACTCCTGTCTTACAGAAATAAGCCTGTTTCACAACCTCCGTCGGTGTAACAGACTATAAAATAAAACTATAAATCAATTTAAAGAACGTCTAAATTTATTATAACACTTCATAGGCATAATAATAATAGCCTTAAGTTGAAGTCAGTATAGCGTAAGGGTATGAACCCATTGTGAAGGGATAACGTTAAGGCATTAAATTTATGATAACTAAATTGTGTACCTTTGTGTTTTATGCATAGATTGGACGTTTTTCGGACGTTCTTGAAAAAATCAAAAAAAATGTGTGAAAATGATTTTCGATTAGATATTCCGTTTTTCTATCCGGCCATATAAATAAACAGAATAATATTAGCGTTTGTCTAGAAAATACATTAGTTTATGATAAATGTCGGTTTAAATACACACTAAAAATAGGGGGATTTAGCAAATGATAAAAATTATCATTTATGAGGGCTGTTTTCAAGTATGCGTATTTGATTTTGGACAAAAGGCTTTGTAAACCGCTATAATTAAAGAACAAGCTATAGGAAAGGCATGCCCAGGTACGGCGTGCCGGATAAGTCTGTAGGAAGTAGGTACAAGTTTAGGAGGTTATTATGGAACAGTATGATGTTCTAGTAGTAGGTAGCGGCGGAGCCGGCCAACGAGCAGCTTTAGAAGCAGCTCATCAAGAAGGTTTGCGCGTAGCACTTATTACCAAGATTTTCCCAAGTCGTTCTGCAACGGCTATGGCTCAAGGCGGTATTAATGGCGTATTAAACAATGTGGCAAAAGAAGACACTATTGAAGACCACATCTTCGATACCGTTAAAGGTAGTGACTATCTTGCCGACCAGGATGCTGTTGAATTCTTTATCAACCGTTGTCCTGAATTAATCAAAGAACTTGATTATTTCGGTACCCCATTCTCCCGTACTAAAGAAAATAAAATCGCACAACGTAACTTCGGTGGCCAGGCATACCCTCGTACATGCTACAGTGCCGATAAAACCGGTCATGTAATTTTGCATACGTTGTATGAACAATGCTTAAAGGAAAACGTACATTTCCTTCAAGATTGGTACTTATTAGACATCGTTAAAGCCGACGACGGTTCCGTAGGCGGCGTTGTTGCTTGGAACATGAAAGAAGGCCGTGTTGAAAAAATCGCAACTACTGCATTAGTAATTGCAACCGGTGGTGCCGGTCGTATGTATTGGACTCGTACTTCCAACCCTTACCTTTCCACAGGTGACGGTATGGCCGCATGTTTCCGTGCAGGTTGTGCTTTGAAAGACCCTGAAATGGTTCAGTTCCATCCAACCGGTCTCGGTAAAAGCGGTATCTTGATGTCCGAAGCTGTTCGTGGTGAAGGTGGTTACCTCTTGAATAACAAAGGGGAACGTTTCATGAAGGATTATGCTCCTAGCAAAATGGAACTTGCACCTCGTGACGTTGTAGCTAAAGCTATCGAAACTGAAATCGCTGAAGGTCGCGGCTGGGGTACCGGTCTTGACGCATATGTAGTAGCTGACGTTCGTCACTTACCAAAAGAAGTTATTCTTGAAAAACTTCATGGTATCCGCGACCTCGCTATCACATTCGAACATGCCGATCCATTAGTTCAACCTATTCCAATTCGTCCAACTTGTCACTATTCCATGGGCGGTATTGATGTAAAAGATTTCAAAACTTGCGGTACTGTAGTCCCTGGTTTATTTGCAGCCGGCGAAGCTGCTTGCGTATCCATTCACGGTGCTAACCGTCTTGGCGGTAACTCCTTGGCTGACGCTGTTGTATTCGGTAAAGTAGCCGGTGAAGGCGCTGTAGCTTACGTTAAAGAAAACCAAGCTAAAGACGCTGCTAAAGCTCTTAACGAAGCAGCTAACGGTTGGGAACAACGCTTCCGTGAAGTAACCGGCCGTACAACCGGTCGTCCTATTTCTGAAATTCGTGACGAAATGGCTCTTACTATGTGGAACAACGTAGGTATTTTCCGCGAAGAAAAGAAAATGGAAGAAGAATTGGCGATCTTGAATCGTTTGCTTGAAGAATATAAAACTTGCTACGTTGGCGATACTAACCGTACGTTCAATATGGCTTTCGTAAACTACGTTGAAGTAGGCAGCCTCTTAACTATTGCTAAAGCTGTTACTTTGGGCGCTATGCGTCGTAAAGAAAGCCGCGGTAGTCACCTTCGCGAAGACTATGCAAAACGTGATGATGCTAACTTCTTGAATCACACAGTTATTACACTTAAAGAAGATGGCGAATACGAAGTAGGTCAGAGTGAAGTTGTAATTACTCGCTTCGAACCAAAAGAAAGGACGTACTAAGATGAGACAGATTACTTATAAGATTCATCGTTATAATGAAGGTCGCTCCTATGTACAGACCTATTCCTTTGATTATGAACCGGACCGTACAATTCTCTGGGGCCTTCAAAAAATTAAAGATACTATCGATCCAACCTTAACATTCATCGCTGCTTGCCGTAGTGCTGTTTGTGGTGCTTGCTCCATTAAAGTTAATGGTCAGGCTATGCTTGGTTGTGAAAGCAAAATCGACGACATTACCGAACGTTTTGGCAGCGACACTATCGAAATCGCTCCAATCGGTAACTTCGACGTAATCCGCGACTTGGCAGTTGACTGGGAAGCTAAAGTTAACCGTCTTAAAACAGTTGCTCCATGGATTTTCATGAAACCTGAATTCAACCGCGACATGGGCTCTCGCCAAACTCCGGAAGATTTCAAAAAATTTGTTACTAACACAGAATGTATCCTTTGCGGTTGCTGTGCTTCCGAATGTAACAAATTGTCCGCTAATCGCGAAGACTTCTTGGATCCATATGTTTACACTAAAGCTAATCGCTTTGTTCAGGATTCCCGTGATGCTGCACCTATGGCTCACGTAAACCCTGCTTTTGAACATGGTCTTTGGAAATGCGTTCATTGCATGAACTGTATCTCCCGTTGTCCAAAACACTTAAAACCTGCAAAAGATATTTCCGAACTTCGTGCAGTAGCTACGAAAGCCGGCTTATCCAATAAAGGTACTCGCCATGCTATCGCCTTCAAACAAGACCTCATGCAGACCGGTCGCTTGAACGAAGTAACGATGAGTCTTAAAACTGACGGTCTTGTAGATTCCGCTAAACAAGGTCTCTACGCATTGCGTCTCTGGGCACATGGTAAGATTAATCCTCTTGAACTCGTAGTTCCACACAAACCTGTTCAAGGTATTAAGGATGTGCGCACCATTATTAAGGCAGCAGAGGAGGCAGAAAGATAATGAAATACGCATTTTTCCCTGGTTGTGTACTTGAAGGTGCAGCCAAAGAAGATTTTATCGCCACTGTTGCGGTTGCTAAAAAATTAGGCATTCAAATGGAAGAATTGGAAGGTTGGACTTGCTGCGGTGCGTCCCACGTTCAGGACGTTGATCCATTGGCAATTCTTTCTACCAATGCTCGTAACATTGCCTTAGCTGAAGCACAAGGCGTTCAGTTAATGACAGTTTGTAACACTTGTACTTTAATGCTTCGCGAAGCTAAAAATGAACTCGACCGCGATGAAACTCAACGCGCTCGCGTAAACAACATTTTGGGCCAAGCAGGCTTACGTTATAAAGGTACCAGCGATGTAACTCATTTCTTATGGGTATTGATTCGCGACTATGGTTTGAACAACCTTAAAGCTAAAGTTGTTAAACCTTTAAGCGGTCTTCGTGTTGCTGAATACTATGGTTGCCATCTTCTTCGTCCGCAAGAAGAAACCGGCTTTGAAGACTTCCAGATTCCAACCAGCTTGGCTGATGTAATCAAAGCTATCGGCGCTACACCAATCGATTTCTCCCGTAAACTCGATTGCTGTGGTTTCCATGCTGTATACCCTGCACATGATTCCGTTATGCAGATGACCGGTTCCATCAATGCTGATGCTGCTAAAGAAGGCGCTGATTGTGTTGTTACACCTTGCCCACTTTGCCAGATGCAGCTTGATATGTTCCAAAAAGAAGCTAAACAATATGTTCCTAGCGACAAAGATATGCCTATTATCCATATGAGCCAGTTAATCGGCTTAGCATTGGGTATCAGCCCTGCTGAACTTGGCATGACTAAACGTCATATGACAAGCACAGCTGCTTTGAACCGTTTTGTAGGTGCATAATAAGCTAAACAAACTAATACAGGCATTTGATTGATAGCTTGTGCCTATGAAGAAAGCCCCACCCGGCAACGGGTGGGGCTTTCGTTTGGTTATTAGAAGCCAAGTCAGGCTTATAGGACGAAGCGTGTTGGTTTTAGCGGCCAAGTTATTAGAAACCAAGTTCTTCGTTGACAATGATGACCTCCATAATGTCCATATTGCGCATTTTCTTGTAGTAAATGG
This sequence comes from Veillonella sp. LMAG:90, assembly GCF_008679445.1. Classification (NCBI taxonomy): domain Bacteria; kingdom Bacillati; phylum Bacillota; class Negativicutes; order Veillonellales; family Veillonellaceae; genus Veillonella; species Veillonella sp. LMAG:90. The sequence goes on along the minus strand of NZ_NAND01000001.1, from coordinate 184,992 downwards.
TAAGGGCGTTGCAGATTCGATCCGGAGAGGCGCAATCATAACAATGATCCTGTTTAATGGCACATGGAGTCTTGGAGAGTTTTTTGTTTTTTACAACATTACGAGGTGCCGCTACATTACGAGCTCGATAAATGGCGGATGCCAAATCGGGGGTAATCTTATTTACGCCGAGGACGAAGAATACTTCTTCGGAACCGAATAGGGAGCAGGCTACGCGATTGCCGGTGCCGTCGATATTAACGAGTTCTCCTGTTTGAGCCAAGGCATTTACGGACGTAAGGAAAACATCACGCTGCATAGTACGAAGGGCTGTCTGACGGAAATTTTCCCCTTCTAAGGGGCGGTGAATATCCGTTATTTCCTTATTGGTAGGCTCTAAGGCTTCATAGACTTTAAGGGCTTGTAAGGTGCGGGAGTCGCCCAAGCCAACCCGTTTATTTTGAATGCGTTCTTTTAAGTAAGCCGTGGCTTCGGCGCCGGTCTCAAAATAATGCACAACAAAGTTATTGCGTGTCAGATTTTTAATGGTTGTTTCTATGTTAATAGCTGTGTAATTCGGTTCAGGATTGGTAACTGCATTAATTGTGGTGTCGGTGTTGGCCATGGGACTTCCCTCCAAAATAAACTGCGAAATATAAGGATCCTAAAATAAATACACTATATGTATATTATACCACCAAGATTGATTGTGATGTGAGAATTCAAAAAAATATATGACGCTTTAAATCCCAATTAATGCTTGTTATTAAGGTATTGGTAAAGCTTAGTTTTAAATTTTATGAAAACCTTACAAAAAAAATCTTGACATTTGACGTCATTGTGTATATTATAAATACAACCTAAGTGGACAGAGTTTCTTGTTAAAAGAACAAACTGATAAAAATTGTACATCACGAGATAACACGAAGGTAGCTTGAGGGAGCAGAGAGAAGGATTTGTTCGGCATAGGGATTGCCGGGCAATATGGAGTGAGAGACATTTGATTTTAACGGCCGCCGGGGTGGTGGCTCGTATATAACTTTATAGCGAACCTATAAACCGTTGAGACGGAGATAAAAATAAGACGTGCACTTACAGAGAGTGGAGTTAGCTGAGATTTTCACAGAACGCAGCTTATTAAATGGACCGTTGAGGGCGCTGGGAAAGAGTTATGTTAATAGCTTTAGTATACAGCGACGCGACATTGGCGTTAGCAATGAGGGGTATGTTAGTACCCTGCGAATGAGGGGGCGTTTTATTGTATGTAGAACGTCAAACAAGGTGGTACCGCGAGTATAATTACCCGTCCTTGGCATATATTTGCCAAGGACTTTTTTGTTACCAAAAGAGAGTTAGCATAAAAAGCTTGGCATGGAAAGTATTAAATGTTATAAGCGTTGGCCCAAATGATTGAGAAAAAGGAGCTGCCATTATGAATCAGTTACCATTGGAAACATTAAAAAAATACGCTGCAGATTATCCGATTGTGCCCGTATACAAAGAAATCTTTTCGGATACGCGAACTGTAGTGAGTGTGCTTAAAGCGTTAAAACGTGTAAGCAAAACTGCCTTTTTATTGGAAAGTGCGGATAACAAAGAGAACTGGGGGCGCTATTCATTCCTGGGTTATAATCCTCTCCTTGAAATCACCTGTAAGGCCGGCACGATGACGATTAAGGGCGCTACGACGCAAACCTATCGGACGACCAAGCCGAATGAAGAAATTCGCCGGGTAATGAAAGAATACCGTAGTCCGCAATTCGATTTTTTGCCCACCTTTACAGGTGGTCTTGTAGGTTACTTCGGCTATGAATACATGACTTACCAAGAACCGCATTTGGATCACGGTTTTCAAGCACAACGGATGAAGTTGATGTCCACCGGTCCTTACGATATACCAATCTTCAACGATGTGGACCTTTTGTTGTTTGATAAAGTTATTGTGTTTGATCATTATAAGAAAAAGATTATTTTAATTACCAATATTCGCACCGATGAGTTGGAAACGAATTATAACAAGGCTCAATTGGAGCTGGAAAGTTTAGCCAAATTGGTGGCGACAGGGGAAGAAGTGAATGAACCGGCCGGTAACCTCTTAACGGAATTTGAAGACGAGTTTACCAAAGAAGAATTCATGGCAAAGATTGAAACCTTACAGGAGCATATTAGAAAAGGGGATATTTTCCAAGGCGTGTTATCCATCGGACGTCGCGCACGGTTTAAAGGCAGTTTACTCAATGCTTATCGTATCTTGCGTACTACAAATCCATCGCCGTATATGTTTTATCTCAGCAGCCCGCATATGGAATTGACCGGAGCCTCACCGGAAACTTTGGTGAAGGTTCGTGATGGTCAGGTGGAAACCTTCCCAATCGCCGGAACGATGCCGCGAGGTAAGAATAAAGCGGAAGATATGGCGTATGAAGAGCGGTTGAGAAATGACGAAAAGGAATTGGCCGAACATAATATGTTGGTCGATTTAGGCCGTAATGATTTAGGTCGTGTTTGTGAATTCGGTAGTGTGAAGGTAACAGCGCTTAGAGAAATTCAACGATTCTCTCATGTGATGCATATTTGTTCCGCCGTATCGGGAACACTTCAAAAAGATAAGGATGCATTGGATGCATTAAGTGCTACCTTACCGGCCGGCACCTTATCGGGGGCACCGAAGATTCGGGCCGTAGAGATTTTGCAAACACTTGAGAAAGCACCGCGCGGCGTGTATGCGGGGGCTATCGGATATTTAGATTTTGCCGGCAATATGGACACTTGTATTGGCATTCGCATGGCGGTGGCCAGAGGCGGTTATGTAGCGGTTCGTTCCGGCGCCGGTATCGTACGGGACAGTGTACCGGCCAATGAATATGAAGAAACGCGCAACAAGGCGCAGGCTATAATCGAAGCCATTAAGAAAGGGGTAGAGGTGACCGGTTATGATATTGTTGATTGATCATTATGACAGTTTTTCCTTTAATTTATATCAATTTATCGGAACCTTGAATTCGGATATTAAAGTGGTTCGCAGCGATGAATTAACGGTACCGGAAGTGCTTGAACTGAACCCGAGTCACATCGTATTATCGCCGGGACCGGGTCGACCGAATGAAGCGGGCATTTACGAAACATTGATTCCGGCCGTGGCCGGTAAAATTCCGCTCTTAGGTGTTTGCCTCGGTCATCAGGCCTTGGCGGAAAGCTTTGGCGGTACCGTAGGTTTTGCCAAAACGGTAATGCACGGCAAGTCCAGTGAGGTTAATATAATTAAAGACTCCAAGTTGTTTGAAGGTCTGCCAAAGCACTTCGAAGCGGCGCGCTATCATTCTTTGGCGGTAGATAGAGCAAGCTTACCGGAAGAGCTGGTGGTTACAGCGGAAACGGCGGACGGCGAAATCATGGCCATGGAACATAAATCAGGACCGCTATACGGCGTTCAATTCCATCCGGAATCGATTTTAACACCCCATGGCATTGAGATTTTAAAGAACTTTTTGAACATGAGTGTATAAGTAAATTACGATGAAATATTGAGAACTGAGAGTATTGACAAATAAGAGAGGGCAAGGCCCGAGAGGAGCTAATCATGATAATTAAAACGGCGATTGAAACAGTGGTAGACGGTAAGGATTTGACTTACGATATGGCTTTGGGAGCCATGCGTGAGATTATGAACGGTGAAGCCAATGAGGCTCAAATCGGTGCTTTGTTGGGGGCACTTCGCCTTAAGGGGGAAACCATCGATGAGATTACCGGTTTCGCTCAAGGCATGCGTGAAAAAGCCATGCCCGTAAAGCACGCTAAGGATGTATTTGAAATCGTCGGTACCGGTGGTGATAAGGCGAATACGTTTAATATTTCCACCACCGCAGGCTTTGTAATCGCTGCCGGCGGTATTCCGGTCGCTAAGTACGGGAATCGCAGTGTATCCAGTAAATGTGGCGCCGCTGATTGCTTGGAAGCCTTAGGGGTTAATTTAAATGTACCGGGACCGGCCAATCAGGATGTGCTTAATAAAGTGGGCATGTGCTTTATGTTTGCCCCACTCTATCATAGCTCCATGAAATACGCCATGCCGGTGCGCAAGGCTTTAGGAATTCGCACCGTGTTTAATGTGCTCGGACCTTTGACGAATCCCGCCGGTGCGACCATGCAGCTCATGGGCGTATATGCGAAGGAATTAGTGGAACCGATGGCTCAGGTATTAGCTAATCTGGGGGTTAAACGAGGCGCCGTAGTTCACGGTTTTGACGGTCTCGATGAAATTACCGCTTGTGATAAGACCTATGTTTGCGAAATTAATGATGGCAAGTTAACCAGCTATGTGCTGGATCCTGCTGAATTCGGCCTTGCCTATGCCAAACCGGCTGAACTCGTAGGCGGTGACGGGCCGGTTAATGCGGAAATTACCCGCTCCGTATTGAATGGTGAAAACGGCTCCCGTCGTAATGCGGTTCTTCTTAATGCAGGCATGAGTTTCCATTTGGCAGAAGAAGATACTACGTTAGCTGAAGGTATTGCTAAGGCTGCGCGGCTTATCGATGAAGGCAAGGCCCTGGCGGTGCTGGAAGATTTAATCGCCGCTACCAATGAGGTGGCTTAATGATTCTTGATACGATTGTAGCAGCCACTAAAGCGCGGGTGGCCAAGTTAAAAGAAAGTGTGCCTTTGGAGCTGATCAAGGCCAAAGCAGAGGTTATAGCACGAGCCGAACTGGCAAAACAGGGCGGACAATTCCCCTTTGCTTTTGAAAAAGCGCTGCGGGCGGGCTCGATGAATTTTATCTGCGAGGTGAAAAAAGCCTCGCCATCGAAAGGCGTTATTGCGGAAGATTTCCCTTATTTGGCGATTGCCGAGGATTATGAAAAGGCCGGTGCCGCCGCTATATCGGTATTGACGGAATCGGAGTTTTTCCAAGGGGCCGATACATACCTCACAGAGATTGCCAAGGCAGTACAGATTCCGGTGCTGCGCAAAGATTTTACCATCGACAGCTATCAGATATATGAGGCCAAAGTAATCGGTGCCTCCGCCATTTTATTGATTTGTGCGATTCTATCGGAAGAAGAATTAAAGAATTTTCATGGATTGGCAAACAGTTTAGGCTTGGCCTGTTTGGTTGAGGCCCATTCGGAAGAAGAAATAGCTAAAGCTCTTAATATAGGGGCACGGGTTATCGGCGTAAATAATCGCGATTTGCGTGATTTTACGGTAGATATTAATCACAGTTTGAAGCTTAGAAAGCTGGTGCCTGATTCGGTTATATTTGTATCGGAAAGCGGTCTTAATACGGCCTCTGATATAGAAGCCCTCCGTGAAAACGGTATCGGCGCCGCCCTTATCGGGGAGCGTTTTATGAGAGTGGCCGATAAGGGAAAAGCGATTGCCGAACTCTACGGCAAAGTACCACCGGTGAAAGCAAAAATATGCGGCTTGAAACGGCCGGAAGATATTGCCTTAATCAATGCGTTGCCCCATGAATTAAGACCGGAGTATATAGGTTTCGTATTTGCTCCCAGCAAACGGCAGGTGACTTGTATTGAGGCTAAAACCTTGGCGGCCCATTTGGTGCCGACAGTAAAAAAAGCAGGTATCTTTGTTAACGAGTCATTAGAAGTTATGGCGAAGCTGGCCATAGCCGTGCCCCTTGATGTGATTCAGCTTTGCGGCGATGAAACGGAAGAAGATATTGCGGCGTTACGTCAATTGACGAAGGCGGCCATTTGGAAAGCCGTTCCGGTGAAATCAGCCGCCGATGTAGCGCGATGGCGTGACAGTTCAGCCGATTTGATTCTATTTGATACGTTTGTAAAGGGCGAACGGGGCGGATCCGGTCAAAGCTTTGACTGGTCGCTTTTAAGAGATTTTACGAAGCCCTTTATGTTGGCCGGCGGTTTAAATATTACCAATGTAGCTCGAGCGATGTGCATTGCCAAACCTTATGGTGTTGATGTGAGCAGTGGTGTAGAGACTGACGGCGTTAAAGATGAACGAAAAGTAGAAGACTTTTTGAAAATAGTAAAACAATAAAAGAGAAAGATTGGAGAGGTGAGTTTTGTGAGTGAAGTACAACGCAAGGGCCGCTATGGTGAGCATGGCGGGCAATATATTCCGGAGATTTTGATGAACGCTGTCCTTGAAGTAGAAGCAGCGTATGAGAAATATAAAAATGACCCCGATTTCGTGGCCGAATTGGAAGAACTACAGGTGAATTACACGGGCCGTCCGTCGATTTTGTACTATGCCAAGCATATGTCGGAAGATTTGGGCGGCGCCAAAATTTATTTGAAACGTGAAGATTTAAATCATACCGGCTCCCATAAGATTAACAATGTATTGGGACAGGTTTTGTTGGCCAAACGAATGGGTAAAAAACGTATCATTGCTGAGACCGGCGCCGGTCAACATGGTGTTGCGGCCGCTACGGCAGCGGCACTTCTCGGCATGGAATGCGAGATTTTCATGGGTAAAGAAGACATGGAACGTCAGGCCCTTAATGTGTATCGCATGGAATTATTAGGCGCGAAGGTACATCCCGTAACGTCAGGGACTATGACCTTAAAAGACGCAGTCAGTGAAACGCTTCGTGAATGGACTCGCCGGGTGGATGATACCTATTATGCCATGGGGTCAGCCGTAGGTCCGCATCCGTTCCCCATGATTGTGCGTGATTTCCAAAGCATTATCAGTAAAGAAGCGCGGGAACAAATTTTGGACGCTGAAGGCAAGTTGCCAAGCATGGTGCTCGCCTGTGTCGGTGGTGGCAGCAATGCTATCGGCATGTTCTACCATTTTATTCCGGATGAAGGGGTTCAGTTGGTAGGTTGTGAAGCGGCGGGCCTCGGCATCGAAACGAAAGAACATGCGGCTACGTTGGCAAAAGGAACACCGGGGATTTTCCACGGCATGCGTTCCTATTTCGTGCAAAACGAATACGGCCAAATTGCACCGGTATACTCTATCTCGGCCGGTCTTGATTATCCGGGTATCGGACCGGAACATTCGTACTTACACGATACGGGTCGAGCTACTTACGTTCCGATTACCGATGAAGAAGCGGTAACGGCCTTTGAATATTTATCGCGCACCGAAGGCATTATTCCGGCTATTGAAAGTGCCCATGCCGTAGCTCATGCTATGAAGGTGGCACCGACAATGGGTCGTGATGAATCGATTATTATTTGTATTTCCGGTCGCGGTGATAAGGATGTAGCGGCTATGGCGCGATACAGGGGGTATGACATCAATGAATAAGGTACAACAAGACAGTTATGCAATAGAACAAGCTTTTGCCAAGGGTAAAGCATTTATCGGATTTTTGACTGCCGGCGACCCTAATTTGGAAGCCACGGCCCGTTATATTAAGGTTATGGCTGATGCGGGCGCCGATTTAGTGGAAATCGGCATTCCCTTCTCCGATCCGGTAGCCGAAGGGGAAGTCATTCAGCGCGCCTCCCAAAGAGCGCTAAAAAGCGGAGCTCTTACGGATGCCATTTTTGCCATGGTTCAAAAAGTCCGTGAGACCGTTACGATTCCGTTGGTGTTCATGACCTATTTGAACCCGGTTTATGTATATGGCGCGGAAAAATTCTTTGCCCGCTGCCAAGCGCTTAACATTCGCGGCATCATCGTACCGGACATGCCTTACGAAGAAAAAGGTGAAATTGAAGATGTGGCGGCTGCGGCGGGGGTTACCGTGATTTCCTTAATCGCTCCAACTTCAGAACAGCGTATCGAACGCATTGCATCTGATGCAAAAGGTTTTGTTTACTGCGTATCTTCCTTAGGGGTGACGGGCGTGCGCAAGGAAATTACTACCGATATCGCAGGCTTAGTGCAAACGATTAAAAAATATACCGACGTGCCGGTAGCTATCGGTTTCGGTATTGCCGAACCGGAACAGGCGAAAGCAATGGCGGCCGTTTCGGACGGGGCTATCGTAGGTTCGGCTATTGTAAAAATCATTGAAGCCCATGGTGATGCGGCTGATGAAGCATTAGGGGAATACGTAAGATCTATGAAAACGGCGGTTGTGAGCGCCGAATAAACTGAAAAATTGTAAGGGACAACAGTTGAATAGATAAAAACGGCTTTTTACTTAAACACTAGTATGTTGGGTAAAAAGCCGTTTTTTCATGAAATTCCGAAATGAATTTTGTATAGTGCTGTTAGGACCATATTTGCTTGAAATGAGAGGATTTTTTGAAAAAGTTAGGGCTATGTTTGCTTGAAACAGGCGAAGTTTTTGGAAAGCGGCGAATAACTTTAATTAATTTTGATAATGACTTTCAATGATAGCAAAGTTCGTAAAAACATGGTATAATATTGATGAATTTAAGAAAATAAGGAGATTGACCATGAATTGGAAAAAAGCTTTATTAGTAGCCGGTTTATGTACCGTTTGTACTGTAGGTATCAGTCAGGCTGATAATCGCCTGGCCGATGTGAAACCGTCGGATTGGGCGTATCAGGCGTTAATGACGCTCGAAAAGCATGGGGCACTTACTGATACTAAAGGTTTAAATTTGGGAACTCAAGTATATACGCGTTATGAATTGACACCACTGGTGGCTGATATTGTGGAACGTCGTGAGACAATGAATGATACGGATAAAAATATTGCCATTCGCTTGTACAGTGAATTCCGTGAGGATTTGATGCAATATAACCGGGATCAGGAAATTCGCGAAGGTAAACGCGGCGAAGATGCTATTTCGCAAGGACAACAGCCGGCATTAACCCGTGAAGAAATTGCGGAAAAAATGAAGCATTTTGAAGTGGACAGCAGCAAGGTGCAAACTGGTGGCGACGTGCGCCTTCGTTTTGACAATCGCGGCCGCAGTGATGCCAGGGCTCGTGTAGGTGTGGTCATTTCGAGCAGCGGTGTGGCAGCGCCGGATGCTTTGTATGATAAAGTAGGCAAACAGGCGATTGCTCAGGCTGATGAAGAAGCAGCTAAATCGCGTGAAAAATTTCAGGAAAATCGTGCACGCATAGAAGCGGAAGAAAAAGCAGAACAGGCTAAACAGGATAAAGCGGCCGCTAAGGCTCAGGCTAAAGCCGATAAAGAAGCGGCTAAGGCCAAGGCTAAAGCTGATAAAGCAGCCGCGAAAGCACAGGCTAAAGCAGACAAAGAAGCTGCCCGGGATCAAGGCAAATCCGGCAATAAAGAGACAGGCGCGCAGGCTCAGCCCGGTCCGGTAGTTCAGGGAGCCGCTCAAGCTGATGCGGCTAACGATGGCGGAGCCAATGCCGATGCTAAACCGGTAAATCCAAATAGTGCTGCTGAAAGTGCATCTGCCGCACAATAGTGTTTGGACTGTGACAGGAAGGGGACCCTTGCTGAAATCCAAGCCGTAATTATGAGTGTATGTGAATCGGTGTCGTTGGATTATAAAAGATAGGAAATGGTGAAGGGTATGTTGTCACGTATTAAAGAAAAACTAAATACGGTCCACAAACAGGGAGTTTCGGAAGTTTTCCGATACATTGGACCGGGGATTATAGTAACGGTCGGCTTTATCGACCCGGGGAACTGGGCTGCCAACTTAGCGGCCGGAGCCCAATTCGGTTACAGTTTGTTATGGGTTGTTACCCTTTCAACGATTATGCTCATCTTGTTGCAACATAATGTGGCCCATTTGGGCATTGTAACCGGTCGTTGTTTGTCGGAATGTGCCTATGAGACATTGCCCCGTTGGTTGTCCCGTACTTTGTTGAGTACGGCAGGGTTGGCAGCTGCGGCTACGGCACTAGCCGAGTTTATCGGGGCGGCCATAGCTTTAAAAATGCTGTTCGGCATTCCCCTTTTTATCGGATCTATTTTGACGGCCATTGTGTGTACCGTCATGCTGTTGACAAATTCGTACAGTAAGCTTGAAAAAGTTATTGCCGGCTTTGTATCGCTCATTGCGTTAGCCTATTTGGCAGAGCTTTCCATGGTTGATGTAGATTGGGCTGCATCAGGACTCGGTTGGGTGAATCCGACATTGCCGAATGAATCGATGCTCGTTATCTTGAGTATTTTAGGGGCCGTTATTATGCCTCATAATTTATTTCTTCATTCGGAAATTATTCAGAGCCGTGAGTTCAATAAAAAAGATCCGGAAATTATGAAGAAACGCTTGCGTTATGAGTTCTTGGATACTATTCTTTCCATGGGGATTGGCTGGGCCATCAATTCCGCCATGATTATTCTGGCGGCCGCTACGTTCTTTGCGCAAGGCGTAATGGTAGAAGAGTTAGAACAGGCTCAGGAATTGTTGGTACCTTTAATCGGGCCGTCGGCAGGGGTTATTTTTGCCATCGCCTTACTCTTTGCGGGGCTTGCTTCGTCGGCTACGGCCGGTATGGCGGGAGCCAGTATTTTTGCGGGGATGTTTGGTGAATCCTATGATATGAAGGATTTGCACAGTCGCATCGGGCTCGCACTTACTTATATTCCGGCGCTCGTGCTCATTTTATTCATTCAAGACTCGTTTAAAGCACTCCTCGTTTCACAAATGTTCCTCAGTTTGCAATTGCCGTTTACCATTTTCTTGCAGCTCTACTTGACCGGTTCGGCCAAGGTTATGGGGGTATACAAAAACAAACCGTCTACGGCGGTTATGTTGTGGCTTATCGGGCTTGTGGTGACGGGGATGAATATTTATCTCTTATTTGAAGCGTAATCGTTTATATTTGAAGCCTAATCGTTTACTGCAGATTGACCGCGTGTATGCATGACGCGTCAATGTAACAGTCAATATTGGTTATACTAAGGACTTTCGCAAATTCTGCGGAAGTCCTTTTGATTTTTGACGAAATATAATGAAAAACATATTATATGGTATTGTCCATGGGGGATATAGAATATTTTAGGTAAAAATGCTATAATTATATGGTTAGAATTAGAAAGAAGCTTGACTGTTTCGATTTAGTGTATTGATGTAGGAGGATCGCGTAATGGCAGAAGTTAAACATTCCGATTATGAAGAAGTTGTAGAAGATGTAGCGGTTCAGTTGTCAGCACAGTTGAAAACGGCCGAATCAGGCTCCGTTATAGATATGTTTTTGAGTGATACCTTAGATCCGGCAGAACAATTCTTGTTCTACGGCGCTTTGGAACAGGCTCTTTTGGAGTACCGCAAAGGTCATAACCAAAAGACTGTATTTATTCGTTTGCAGCCGGAAGGCCTGGCTACTACGGAACCAGTTTCGACGCCGGCTAATGCCTTGTTAGATCGTATTATATTGCACCGCATGGACGAGTTTATGCACGATAAATTATTCATTGAAGAGATTTTCTACAATGGTGAACATATGGTATATTCCGGCATGGATTTAAAAAATCGCCATGTTGTGATTTTGACTGACGGTATTGATGAAGGTTCGCCATATTTGAATGAAGCAATTCATATGTGTAAGGAAATGAAAGCCAAGTATGTTGTAGGCTTGCCAATGATGATTTGGAGTAAAGACTTGCAGGCGCAGTTAGTAGCCGAAGACGAAGCTATGCATGAAGAGGCAGGTATGAGTAAGCATGAAAATACTCCTGTCTCCTAGTAAAACGAAAACCTTGCAGGGCAAGGCTACAGCACCGGTTTTTGCTAAAGCCTTAACCGAAGCCATTGTGGCCCATATGCAAACTTTATCGGCGGAGGCCATCATGAAGGCTCTTAAAGTTAAGGAAGATATGGCGGCTGACTTGGTCGAGTTTTATCAAAACTATGAAACGGCGCCGGAAGGGGCTGCCGCACTCAGCTATTCGGGCCTTGCCTTTAAAAATTTGGCTTGGCAGGATTTGTCTGAAAAAGCACAGGCCTTCGGTAATGACCATGTATGTATTTTATCCGCTTTGTATGGCGTAGTAACGCCGCAGAGTCCGGTTACCGATTATCGGCTCGATTTGGTAGACCGGATTTTTGCCAAAAACGTGATAACCGAGCCGGTAGCTGAAGATCTCCTTAAAGACGCCAAATCACTTTATGATTGCTGGACCGGCAAGGTAACGGCCTATTTTCAAAAGGAAGATTGGCTCTTGAACTTGGCATCCAAGGAATATTCAAAATTAGTGACTCATCCGCATATAGTGACGGTTGAGTTTTTAGAATTAAAACAGGGCGTGTGGAAGCAGCTCAGCACCTCGTCAAAACAGATGCGCGGCCGCCTCGCCCATTATATGATTGCTCATGAATTAACCGAATGGACCGATTTGCCCGCTGAATTGGATGGTTTTGTAAAAGATACGGACCTGCCGGCTACGCTGACAGAGCCGCTTACCGTGGCCTATCGTCGTTCGCAATGAAGACGGTGAAGCCAGCGGATTCACTGATGGGGGCCTATCGTCGTTCGGAATAAATGGAGGAATATGACAGTTCAAAAAATGACAGTACAAGATATACTTAAGAAAGATTTGGTCGGCAATGACACGTTGACCGTCGATGAGTTGCGCTTTTTGATGAGCGTCACCGACGAAGATGATTTGCAGGCTATTTATAAAAAGGCCTATGAAGTTAAGGCTAAATATGTAGATAAGATGGCGTATTATCGCGGTTTGATTGAATTCTCCAATCGCTGTGTGAAAAACTGCGAATATTGCGGCATTCGTCGTGAGAACGATAAAACGGAACGCTTTGATATGAAGCGCGAAGATATTATTAAAATGGCGCAGTGGGCCTATGACCATGAGTACGGCTCCATTACCTTGCAGTCTGGCGAGCGCAGTGATGCGGCCTTCGTGGACTATGTAGTAGACTTAATTCGTGAAATTAAATCTATCGGCGACGGCTCCTTGGGGATTACCATGTGTGTCGGTGAGCAGACTGAAGAAAGTTATCGCCGCATGGTGGAAGCGGGTGCCAGTCGTTACTTGCTTCGTATTGAAACAAGTAATCCGGAATTATATAAGAAAATCCACCCGAATGATGAACTCCATTCTTTTGAAACGCGCGTTAACTGTTTAAAGAGTCTTCGCAAAGTGGGCTTCCAGGTGGGCACCGGGGTTATGATCGGTCTTCCTCATCAGACGGAAGAAGATTTGGTGAATGATATTCTCTTCTACCGTGATATGGATATCGACATGATCGGTATGGGACCATATGTGGTACATCATGACACCCCACTCGGTCAAGAAGCATTGGCCATGGGGATTGATGATGAAGCGGGTAAAAAACGTCGTATTCAGCTGGGGCTCAAGATGATTGCGTTGACCCGCTTATTCTTAAAAGACGTTAATATCGCGGCTACCACAGCCCTACAGGCCCTCGATAAATTGGGACGTGAAAAAGGTCTTGCGGCCGGCGCCAATATTTTGATGCCGATTATTACGATTCCGGAACACCGTGCCAAGTACTTACTCTACGATAACAAACCTTGCGTAGACGATAATGCCGATAAATGTAAGGATTGCTTGACTCGCCGCGTTATGTCCATCGGTGATATGGTTGGCTGGAAACAAAACGGCGACTCTAAGCATTACGGTAAACGTACGGGCTTATTTTAAATTATTAATAAGAATTTTATAAAATCCCGATTGTCATAGAAAACATAAGGGAGAATTGTAAAATTGATAATTATATATTTAAAAAATAAATAAATAGTTAAAACAGGTAATAATGCGTGCATTATTACCTGTTTTTATTTTTAGACTTATCAAGAACTATTACAAATTTATCAAGTACCATTACAAAATAATATAAGTCAAAATATGATTTATAGCGTATAATTGGTGTGTGTGGTTTTTATATGTATTTTTGTTTTCTTCTGGAGGACAAGGTTATGGGATTATTAAAAAACTGGAAGATTCATCTGCTGTGTTTGCTGATTACGTTGGTGGCGGAGGGGATAGGCATCCAAAAATTCGGCATTGTTGTATTTTTGCCACTGTTATATTCTTTGGTAATCGGTCTTGTTATTTCAATTCCTAAACTTAAGATTGTTACGGAAGAGCAAATGGTAGCAGCTACTGATTATCTGAATATTTCAATTATGATTTTGATGACCAAGATTGGTCTTGGCATCGGGCCTAATTTGCATATCATAATGAATTCCGGTTGGGCTTTGATTTTACAAGAGTTGGGTCACTTCTTCGGAACCATTGTTCTCGGTTTGCCAATCGCCCTCTTAGTGGGTATGCGTCGTGAAGCGGTAGGGGCTTGTTACTCCATTGACCGTGAAGCCAATGTGGCGATTATTATTGACCGCTACGGATTCCATTCACCGGAAGGTCGCGGCGTTATGGGCATGTACATTTGCGGTACTTTATTTGGTGCTATGTGGATTTCCGTATTGGCCGGCATGATTGCTCAACTAGGCTGGTTCCATCCGATAGCCCTCGCTATGGGTGCCGGTATCGGTAGTGCCAGTATGATGGCGGCTGCCACCGGATCCATCGTGGCAGTACATCCTGAATTTGAACGTGAAATTATGGCCATGGCAGGGGCTGCCAACTTATTAACCAGTGTTGTGGGCGTATACTTCAGTTTATTTGTATCGTTGCCGATTATGGAACGCTTATACGGCTTCTGTGCCCGTGTATTACGTCATGATTCTGAGGAGGTGCGCTAATGAGTACGGAAAAAACTATGACCTTACAGGAAAAAATAATTCAATTCTTGGTAGTTGTTATTATAGCGGCTGTGATTACAGCGGCCGGTAATATTTTAGACGGTAAGCATGCCTTCGGACCGAGTTTGGTAGGCTGTTTTGTATTGGCCGGTATCGCTTTTGCCGGTGCCGTGCTTTCGTATTTGCCGGGATTTAAAAAATTACCGATGGTATTCTGGGTTTCTATTTTAGGCGTTATTTTATCGATTCCGGGCGTACCGGGTAGTGACTGGATTACCAAACAAGCGGCTCAGGTTACCTTCTTAGCCACAACAACACCGGTATTGGCGTATGCCGGTTTGTCCTTGGGCAAGGATTTAGGCGCTTTTAAACAATTGTCGTGGCGTATTGTTCCGGTTGCCTTAGCCGTTGCGGCAGGGACCTTCGTTTGTGCCGCTTTAGTAGCACAAGTAGTTTTATATTGGGAGGGCGTAATTTAACATGAGTGGATTAACTAAAATAGAAGTAAAAGAACGAGTCTGTGCAGCCATTGAGAAGGCGATGCCAAGATTAATGGAAATTGCCGAAACTATTATGGCAGCTCCTGAATTGGGCTATAAAGAAAATAAAACAACGGCCTTTGTACAGCAGTTGTTTACAGAGTTAAATATTCCGTTTACGACCGGCCATGCTTTGACCGGGGTGAAGGGCCGTTTAAAAGGTAAAAGCGATGCTTATCGCGTTGCCATGATTGGTGAATTGGATGCCATCATTTGCCCTAAACATCCGCGCGCCGATGAAGTGACCGGTGCGGCTCATTGTTGCGGCCATAATGTACAGATTGCCAATATGTTGGCCGTGGCCATCGGTTTGCAGGCCGAAGGTGTTTTGCCGGAGTTAAACGGTGAAGTTGTTATTTTTGCCGTACCGGCTGAAGAATATGTAGAAATTGACTATCGCAATAAATTGCGCGAAGAAGGCAAAATTAAGTATTTAGGCGGCAAGCAGCAGCTTATCTATGAAGGCGCTTTTGACGATATTGATATGGCTATGCAAATGCATGTGGAAACAGCGCACACCGAAGGCGGTGAAATGGGCTTGGGCTCTACATCGAATGGCTTTATCGGTAAGTTGATTAATTATCACGGTAAAGCGGCTCATGCAGCCGGCGCCCCTCACGAAGGTGTCAATGCATTGCAAGCCGCTATGATGGGGGTTATGGGAGTCAATGCCATTCGTGATACCTTCAAAGAAAGCGACTATGTGCGGTTCCATCCGATTATTAACAGTGGCGGCAGCTTAGTAAATGTAGTGCCTGATTATGTGGCTATGGAAAGCTATGTGCGGGCGGCCAATGTAGAGGCCATGATAGCGGCTAATAAACGCGTTAATCGCGCTCTCAAGGCCGGTGCCGATGCAGTGGGTGCAACTTGCGAAATCAACGATTTACCGGGCTATTTGCCGATGCGTAATGATGCCATTATGAATGAGTTTTTAAAAGAAAATTCCATTCCATTATTTGGCGAGGCTAATGTAATTCAAGGCGAACACATGGCCGGTAGTACGGATATGGGCGATGTAGCGCATATTATACCGGTTATTCATCCGTGGGTTGGCTGTATTGAAGGCGTTCTTCACGGTGCCAATTACAAGATTTCCATTCCTGAAGTAGCCTATACCAAAACTGCGCAAGCTTTGGCCATGACCATTGTTGACTTGCTATATGGCGACGGTGAAGGGGCTAAGAAAGTGCAGGATAATTACAAACCTGTATTCACTAAGGACGAGTACATTAAATTAATGGACAGCATTAGTGAAGGTGAAAAATAATTATTAATATTTAAAACGAGCGAGAGCGACGAACTGTTAAGTCCGTCGCTCTCTTTGTCCATTACGAGGCAAGCTCTTCGATAATGTGGGATTTTTTTGGATGGCCAATTAGCTGGCTTTAACTTCCGGTGTCAATTCAGAAGTACAATGCGGACAACGCGTTGCTTCTTCGTCTACGTCCTGTTTACAGAATGGGCAAGTACGCATTGGTTTAACCGGTGCTTCTTTTTTAGGATATAGATTGTTGATTTGTTTGATTACTAAGTAAATCGCAAATGCTACGATGAGGAATTGAACTACCGCATTCAAGAAGCTACCGTAAGCGATAACCGGAATACCGGCTGCTTTAGCTTCAGCCAAAGTAGCTGCCTGCTGGCCGTTCAAGCTGATGAAGAAATCGGAGAAATCGATACCGCCTAAAAGTAAACCGATCGGTGGCATGATGATGTCGCTAACTAAGGAAGATACAATCTTACCGAAAGCAGCGCCGATAACAACACCGACTGCCAAGTCAATTACATTGCCGCGCAATGCAAAATCTTTAAAACCTCTTAAAAAATCGTTCATGGATATACGCCCCTGTCTAAAAACTTATACACAGCCACTTTGGCTGTTTACTTATAGTTGTCGGTCATTATGATTTATGATAGTTAATACCGACTTATTATTGCAAATTCAGTATAGCATAGAACGAGAGCAGTGTATATATAAAATATCGATTTTTTTGAAACTAATTATAGAAATTCGATATTTTAGTAAAATGTACTATTATTTAAGCCAGTGTAAAGTAAATTTGTGCCCCGAAATATAAATTTAGGCTATTATAAATATGGTTTGCCGGAAATAAGAATGAAAAAGAGCTCTGAATCAGTCGTGACTCAAAGCTCTTTTTTATTAATCTTGAATTTTACCGGTAAAACGGCCGACGATGTATGTCAGAACTGCAATGACAATCATAACCGGGAATGTGGTTCCCAAAGGTGTTTCATAGGTCATCACATTTCTGTATAAGACAAACCCGACTAACCAAAGAATCAGGTTGGGAAGGTAAAATTTACGCCCAGATGCATCCTGCTTAAGGAGAAAGTATTGGGTAAAGAGAATCGCGATCATGGGCGTGAAAACCGAACCGATGAGGAACAAGAAGTTCTCATATTCTGTCATAGGTACTAAAATGGCTAATACAATGCCGAGTACCGTGAGGCTGATAGCCGTTGTTTTTTCAGACAATTTCGGAAAAATGCTGACAAAGCTGACACCGGCGGAAAACGCATCGAGATACGTTGTCGTTACGGTGGCAAAGATAATGATTAATAAAGGCCAGAGGCCGAGCCCCGTTTTTAACATAACGGCGGCAATGTCTGTTTCGCCGGCATAAATAGCGGATCCGAGACCGATAATATACATCCAAATGCTGACAATGGTATATGTTAAGGTACTCACTACCGTGGCTGCTACGGGGCGTTTGGCTGTACGTGTATAGTCAGACACGAGCGGTAACCACGATAACGGCATGGCAGCGGCCAGTTCAACGGCGGCACCGAAGGAAAGACCTTGGTCTTCCGTTAACTGTAAAGCACCGGCCACGGCTGAGGACGGATCAAAAATAATGAAACTGAGCCAAATGGTAAGGCAGAATAAGAGTGCTACGGCTACGAGGTTTAAACGGGTAAGATTACTGTAACCGAGGACGAGCCAAAGAATGATGAGAACGCCGATTACGAGGGACCAAACGGCAGTACCCCAAGGTAAAATCGCATTGGTAGCGGCGGCGCCGGTAATAATCATGACGGTAGTCCAACCGATTAATTGCAGTACGTTGGCCAAGGCAAAGCCGGACGCTCCTTGACGGCCAAAGCCGATACGAACGGTTTCCATGGCACTGCGGCGCGTGTTGGCACCGATGAGACCGGCTAAGAAAAATAGAAAACCGCCGATAATATGGCCCAGCAAAATGGCAATGACGCCTTGCTCAAAGCCGAGTGGTGCGAATAACGTGCCTGTAAAAATTTCGGCAATGGATAAGGCGGCGCCAAACCATAAAAGACCGTGAGATAATAATTTCGTTTCAGAAGTAGCTGTACTCATAGAATACCCTTTCTCCGGCATCAAGGGACCATAGGCGGCCAACCGACAATCGGCGCTTTCAGCTATGCTGAGGCGTCAACAAGGGCTTAGGCACGGTCTATAGATTAGGCCTACTGATGCTGTTTTAATTGCGCTAAGGCTCCGGTGCTGCGTAATGTATAGAGCAAAATCCCTGCCAATAGGGAGCCACCTATGGTAGAAATCAAAAAAGGAACCACATAGGTATAAAACGCAATTTGACCGGCCGATTTACCCAAAACGATAATGGCCAGCGGGTAGGCAGAAAGACCGCCAAGAATGCCGGTACCAAATACTTCGGCTAAGAGCGTTAAGAATAGATTGCCGGTACGATTATAGACAATGCCGGCCAAGAGGGCACCCCACATACTGCCCGGAAAGGCGAGTACACTGCCAAGGCCCGTAACGAGACGCAAAGTGCTGGCGCAAAAAGCTACGCCCACCCCGTAATAGCGACCCAATAATACGGCGCAAAGAATGTTAATCATATGTTGTACGGGGGCACATTTACTGATGCCAACGGGAAAGGAAAAGGTGCTGCCTACTACGGCTACGGCCACTAAAATACCGGCCATGGTTACTTTTTTTACATTACTGGTAGATTCGTTCATTACAAACTCCTGTAGCGGTCGAGACTTACTGGTCTCCTCTCACGCCGGAACACGGCTTCCCTTCGCTGTAATGACAGCTGTCGGGCGCTCCCCCGCCAGCCGGTCTGTTTTGACAGACAGCATAAAAAAACAGAGGCACCAATACGGTGCCTCCGTGAGAAAGTCGCTATAACATCTTCCTACGACGGCATTATCCGTACAGGTATAAGGGTCGAAGTTTGATGACTTCCTCTCAGCCTACGTTCATAAGCTCCCCTGAATTTTCTAACGTGATTATAGCACAGGCGGCGCATGCTTGCAATGTTTTATTGTCAGACCGTTTGAAAATAGGGTGAGAATGTTTTATAATAAAGCGGATATATTACACCTGAAAAAGGAGGGGGAGATACTATGAATATCGATGTTTTACCGATTGGGGCGGACGATGTGAAAACATTGCGCGACTTATCGATGAGAACATTTTCAGAAACATTTAGGGATGAGTACACTGACGAAGAGTTCGACACCTATTTTAATACCTCGTTGGCGGAAGCAACGTTACAAGCGGAGCTAACTGATTCCGAATCACAACACTTTTTTGCCGTAGTAGACGGCCAGCCGGTCGGTTTTTTGAAAGTTAATGTAGGCCGTGCGCAAACTGAGCAGGAATTGCCACATGGTTTTGAAGTACAGCGTATTTACGTATTGGCTGATTACCAAGGACTCGGCCTTGGTAAACTTCTCTTTGAAAAGGCTCTGCAATTAGCGACCCAAACAGACTGTGATTATGTTTGGCTCGGTGTGTGGGAACATAACTACAAAGCTCAGAAATTTTATGCTAAATTCGGTTTTGAAAAATTCGGGGAGCATACCTTTGTGGTAGGTGATTCGAACGATACGGATTGGCTCTTGCGTCGTTCGGTGGCAAGTATCCGTGAAGAATTGAACAAATAGAGTTTTCATGCGACTTAAATTATTCAAGTCTGCCTGAATGATCAAGTGAGATTAAAATTTAATAGGCAATATGGCAATACCCCTGAATCCATAGGACTCAGGGGTATTTTTATAAGGGTTAGGCATTGCGTGTAAAAATTTTATGCATGAGGTTATTGTCTATTAGCCGGATATTAGGCTTTTAACGGTTTTTTCAAAATAGCCAATAATAAAGCGGTCACAACAGAGCCTACTAAGATAGCCAATAAGTACATGAGCGGGTTGCCGATGGTAGGTACTACGAAAATACCGCCATGTGGAGCGCGCAAGGTACATTCAAAGGCCATGGATAAAGCACCGGCTACAGCTGCCCCAACGATACAGGATGGAATTACGCGAACCGGATCGGCTGCGGCGAATGGAATAGCTCCTTCGGTGATGAAGGAGAAGCCCATAACATAGTTGGTAATACCGGATTTACGTTCAGCCGGAGTGAAGCGATTAGGGAAGAACGTTGTGCAAAGGGCGATAGCCAATGGAGGCACCATACCGCCGGCCATAACGGCCGCCATAACACCGTATTCGCCGGTAGCGAGAAGACCTGTGCCGATTACATAAGCCGCTTTATTTACCGGACCACCCATATCAACGGCCATCATGCCGGCAAAGATGATACCGATAACGATACGGCTGCTGGTGTCCATGCTCTTCAAGGCGTTCATCAAGCCTTCGTTAAGTGCACCAACAGGTGGGTTAATAATGAAGGTAATGATGATACCCATGAAGAGTACCCCCAATACCGGATAGAGTAAAACCGGTTTGATACCTTCCAAAGATTGTGGTAAGCCGGAGAAAACTCGTTTTAATAAGAGCATGAGATAACCGGCCACAAAACCTGCCAAGAGGGCGCCGAGGAAACCGGAACCGCCTGCGTTGGCGAGATAACCGCCGACGAAACCGACGGCAAGACCCGGACGGTCGGCAATACTCATGCCGATGAAACCGGCTAAGACCGGCAACATGAAGCTGAAGGAGGCACCGCCGATTTTCATGAAGAAGGCGGCCAGTTCCGTACCGGAACCGAATTTACTTGGGTCGGCCGGATTGAAGTCGTCGAATAAGAAGGCGAGGGCAATAAGGATACCGCCGCCAATAACGAACGGTAACATATGGGATACGCCGTTCATCAAATGTTTGTAAATCTGGCGACCGAAGCTGTCTTGGGCGGTAATGGCATTTTTGTCGGCTTTTTCTTCGCCTGCTTCGAAGATTGGCGCCTTGCCGGACGTTGCTTCTTCCAATAATTCTTTGGCTTTATTGATGCCGTCGGCTACTTTTACCTGAATGAGCGGTTTGCCGTTAAAACGCTCCATAGGAACGCTCTTGTCGGCTGCCACAATGATACATTCCGCATTTTTGATGTCTTCGGCGGTGATGGCGTCTTTAACGCCGGCTGCACCGTTTTGTTCTACTTTAATGGTAATGCCCATGTCAGCAGCTGTGCGGGTTAAGGCTTCAGCGGCCATAGCGGTATGAGCGATGCCGGTAGGGCAAGCGGTTACTGCCAGTACGCGATAAGAGCCGTCGGCAGCTTTAGCCGGCATTGCTTTTGGTGCTTTTGCCGGTTGTTGAGCCTCTTGTTTAGCGTTAGGCGCAGCGGTAGCGGCTGTGGTTACGTTTTGTTCCACAATAGCTAATGCTTCCGTTTCTGTCATTTTCGGTTTGAATTGGTCTGCTTCTTTTACATCAATTAAAGCGAGGAATCCTTCAACGGTTTGTGCTTTGATGAGCGCTTCTTTAAATTCGGGATCCATGATGAGGGTTGCTAAGTTGGCAAGAACCTGCACATGGGTATCGGCTTGCCCTTCCGGGGCGGCAATCATGAAAAATAGGCGGGTCGGTTCGCCGTCCAGGCTTTCGAAGTCCATGCCTTCCGGCACCGTCATAGCGGATAGGCCCGGTGCTTTTACGCCGATACTTTTAGCATGCGGGGTAGCAAGCCCCATGCCGAGACCGGTGGAGCCGGATTCTTCACGAATCAATACATCTTTGATGTACTGTTCTTTATTTTTTAAATTACCGCTTGCATCCATCAATTCGGCCAGTTGGCGAATGGCGATATCTTTGTTGGTCGGATGGGCGTTCAATTGAATTGATTGCTTCTGTAGTAAATCCGTAATTTTCATGATATTACTCCTTCTCCAATAATGCTTCTACTTGTTCACGATTTGCGAGCCACTCTTCAAAGGCGGACGCTGAACCGGCGGCGACGCCCATAGCCAGGGCTTTGTCATATTGGCCATCCGATTCGATATAGCCGGCCAAGAAACCGGCCACCATGGAATCACCGGAACCTACGGAATTGACGAGTTTGCCTTTCGGTACGGGGCTGGTTCGTACCTCGCCGTTAGCATCAACTAATACGGCTCCGTCAGCGGCTCTTGATACGAGGACGTTCTGAGCACCTTTGGCCTGTAATTGGCGGGCGGCTTCGATGATGTCTTTTTCCGTTGTAAATTTTGTATGGAATACACTTTCTAATTCGTGATGATTCGGCTTAATTAAAAACGGTTTTAAATCGAGTACATTCATGAGTAAATCTTGGGTGGCATCGACGATGATGCGAATATTGCGAGCGCTGAGGCGCTCCATGATATCACGATAGGTTGTTTCCGGAAGTCCTTTGGGAATGCTGCCGGAGAGAACTAAGGTATCACCGCTCTCTAACGTATCAAGCTGTTTGTAGAGCTTAGCCATGGCGTCTTCGGTGATAACCGGACCTTGCGCATTGATTTCTGTTTCACCGTTGCTCTTTAATTTCACATTGATGCGGGAATACCCTTTTTCAAGTCGAATAAAGGCTTCTTCACAACCTTCTTCGCGCAGTTGACGAACGATTTCATCGCCCGTAAAACCGGCAATGAAGCCTAAGGCTGTGTTCTCGTGGCCTAAATGACGCAACATAATGGATACATTAATCCCTTTACCGCCGGCTACGATGAAGTCTTCATAGGTGCGATTAACGCCGTTTGCTTCAAAGCCGTTAACGCGCATGACATAGTCGAGGGACGGATTAAAAGTAACCGTGTAAATCATGGCTCTACCTCCTTAATTTCAGTATAGTTATGATAAGCACCTTTTACTTTAGTTGTAATAATCGTTGCACTTTCCAATGGGGCAAACGTAACAGACGATATTTTGTCAAATTTTGACGAATCACAAAGTACGTAAGCACGATGACATTTATGAATCGCTTTGGCTTTGATAGCTGCTTCGGCCGGATCCGGTGTACTGAAACCGCCTTTTATGCTGACGCCGTTGGTTCCGAAGAAGCCTTTGGTAAAATTAAAAACATCTAATTGTTGTAAAGCTGTGTCGCCAATGATGGCACCGGTAACCGCTTTTACCTGACCACCAAGGAGAATGACACGACGATAACGGGCTGCCAGCGCTGCTGCATGAGATGTGCCGTTTGTGACAAAGGTTACATTTTTAGCATTTACAAAAGGTAACATCATTTCCGTCGTGGTGCCTGCATCGATAAAGACGAAGTCGTGCTCTTCAATGAGAGTGGCTGCTGCTTGGGCAATCGCCGTTTTTTCATCAGTAAACAAATTGGCTTTCGTCGACATATCGGGTTCGGTGGTGAAATAGTCTACATCGCAACTTACAGCGCCGCCGTGCACCTTTTGTAGTAAGCCCTTCTGATGCAGTTCGGTTAAATCGCGACGAATCGTGGCCGCGGAGGAATCAAGGTCTTGCACCAACTCCTGTACGGTAACGGCCCGTTTAGTCCGTAACCGTTCGAGAATTAAGGATTGCCGTTCTTCTGATAGCATGGGAATCTCCTCTGTGTAACATCACATATATTTTATTAATTATATTAGTATTTTGCTTAATTATGGTTTATCTTAACTATAATATAATCATAATCGCTCATTTAGTCAATGATGAATGACGTTTTTTGAACAAATGTAATCAATAGTGGTAAAAACGATGATTGAATGCCTTTTGGGTATATTAAAAATGCAATTTTTAAAAATCTTTCGATTAAATTATAAACCATACTAAAATGGTTCGAGTTGACAATAACCCCTTGGCGTGATTAAATTAAATCAAAATCAATTTGTTAACCACGTGTTAACAAATAGGGTAATAATAGAGGAAGGGATGTTATTATGGCACAACTCGAATCAAAGAGTAAGGGCTTATTTGTATTGGGCACGGGAACGGATATCGGCAAGACATTCATTACCGGCCTTTTGGTGAAAACATTGCGAGACGGTCAATATAAGGCCGGTTATTATAAAGCGGCGGTCAGTGGTGCGCCGTCAATTGCAGCCAGTGATGCGGGTTATGTGAAAAAAGTGGCCGGCATTGATGTACCGGACGAAGATTTATTATCTTATTTATATGATCATGCCGTATCGCCTCATTTGGCAGCTCAATGGGAAGGTCATCCTCTTGAAAAAGCCGTAGTAGAAGCGGCTTTTGCGAAAGCAAAAGAAAACTTCGAATACGTCACCATGGAAGGTAGCGGTGGCATTATGTGTCCATTGCGCTATGATGAAACGGCACATATTTTTCTGGAAGACGTTATCCAATGGTTCAATTTGCCGACCTTGTTGGTAGCTCATGCCGGATTGGGTACGATTAATGCTACGGTCTTGACCATCGAATACTTGCGGGCTCGTAATATTCCGGTTAAAGGGGTTATTTTAAACTTCTATACGGATAGCCCGATGGAACGGGATAATAAGCTGATGATTGAAGAATTAACGGGCGTACCGGTAATTGCTTGCGTACCGGAAGGGGCTAAGGACTTAGGTGTTTCCGCGGATACGTTAGCCGCCTTATATGACGAAGTGTAAGCAATATTTTTTTCAAACAGCAACATGTAAGGGTTATATATAAGTTTTTACATATTAAGTTAGGTTACGTATTAGTTAAGTTAGGCGCGTATCAGGCTGCGAATACAGTTAACATACGTAATGATTAGGTATAGGTATTTAGAGGTAAAAGGAGTTCAACATGAGTTCACAGGTGTGGGTTGAAAGAGATTTAGCGCATATTTGGCATCCTTGTTCACAAATGAAGGATTATGAAACATTGCCGCCCATTGTTATTGACCATGGCAAAGGTTCGTATTTATATGATGTAGACGGCAATGAATATATCGATATTATCAGCTCTTGGTGGTGTAATTTATTGGGGCACTGCAATCCGAAAATCAATGCGTCCATCAAAAAACAGCTGGATACATTGGAACATGTTATTTTTGCTAATTTGAGTCATAAACCGGCTATTACCTTGGCGGAAGAGTTGACTAAAGTATTGCCAAAAGGACTCAACAAATTACATTTTAACGACAATGGCTCCGGTGCCGTTGAATGCGCTCTTAAAGTGGCTTTCCAGTATCAATATCAAACGGGGCATCCGGAACGTCAGAAATTCATGTGTCTCACTGAAAGTTATCACGGGGAAACCATGGGTGCTTTGGCTGTTGGCAGTATGGATTTATTTGCTAAAATGTATCAGCCAATGCTGATGGAAACAATCCATACGGAAGCGCCGGATTGTTTCCGTTGCCCATATAATAAGACGCGTGAAACCTGTGGCTGCGAATGTTTCGAGCATATGGAAGAAAATTTCGCCAAACATAGTCATGAATTGGCGGCTGTTATTGTGGAACCAATCGTACAGGGCTGTGCGGGTATGCGTATCTATCCGCCATTGTATTTGAAAAAATTACGTGCTCTTTGCGATGAATACGGCGTCCTTCTTATTGCGGATGAAATTGCCACCGGTTTTGGCCGTACGGGCAAAATGTTTGCGTGCGACCATGCCGGCATTACACCGGATATCATGACCATTTCCAAAGCCTTGACCGCCGGTTATATGCCGATGTCCATCATGGCTGTTACCGATAAGATTTATGATGCCTTCTATGCCGATTATT
Source organism: Veillonella sp. LMAG:90 (assembly GCF_008679445.1). NCBI lineage: Bacteria > Bacillati > Bacillota > Negativicutes > Veillonellales > Veillonellaceae > Veillonella > Veillonella sp. LMAG:90. The sequence goes on along the minus strand of NZ_NAND01000001.1, from coordinate 159,075 downwards.
TCGAGTACAAAGCGTTTATGCACAGTCATACCTATGCGGGCAATCCATTGGGGTGTTCAGCTGCGCTGGCTACTTTGGATATTTTGCAAAACGACGGTGTCTTAGCGGCGGCGCAAGATAAAGCGGTCTTCTTGCACAATGCCTTGGAAGATGCATTGGGTAAACATCCGAATGTGGGTGAAATTCGTCATATCGGACTCATTAATGCCATTGAATTGGTTAAAGATCCGGCAACGAAAGAACCATTGCCAAGCAAAGCACGTACAGGCTATCAGATATACAAAAAAGCATTGGACCATGGTTTATTGCTTCGTCCATTGGGTGATGTGCTCTACTTCAATCCGCCGCTCAATACGGATAATAAGACATTGACTGATGCCATAGATCGTACGGTGGAATCCTTTGCCGATGTATTAGGAAAATGAGAGGCCCCCATATTAGGTAAATGAGAGGCCGATATATTATGAAAATGAGATTATATCTCAAGATAATATGCATCTGAAAATAGGCTATTATTCGTAATTGGTATTTGTCACAGGAACAAAATAAGAGTACTCTATATATAGAAAATATTAGAATTGATATAAATTATCAATAGGAGGACTTTTATGAGCAATGTGCGAGTAACGAATATTCACGAAAATGAAGTGGAATGGCGCTCAGAACAAGAGGCGTGGAATAATCGTTCCGAATTTTTTGTGGAATTACATGACAAACAAGAACGTGCTGCGCAAGTTACGAATTTTATAGATTTTTTGAAAAAACATAACTTGTTACCGGTTCCGGGCGGTCGTACCCTCGATGTAGGCTGCGGTGTCGGTGACTACTCCTTGGGCCTTGCCAAACTGGGGTATCAGGCTACGGGCATCGATTTATCGAATGGTATGATTGCGGGCGCTCGTAAAATAGCGGAAAAAGAAGATCTTGATTTGGACCTTTACGTAGGTCCGTGGAGTGAAACCACTCGTGAAGAACTCGGCTGGGAACGTCAATTTGATTTGAGTTACAGCTTTTTCTGTCCTGTTATGTTTGACATGAACAATATTGAAGCATTGACCAAGACAAGCCGCAATGCCTGCTTGTTCGTTGGTTTTGCCGGTCGTCAGGACACTATCGTGGACGCTTTATATGAACACTTTTACGGTCAAAAAGACGACTTCAAATGGCAGGCTAATGTAGATGATGTTATTGCTACGGTTAAAAAAGTTGGCCAAGACGTGGCAGTGGAATATGTAAACGTGCCGGAAGTGGAATTTTTCACGGAAGAAGAAGCCCTTCGCTACTTTACTATGCGCCTTCATTCGGAAGAATGGGGTACGGAAGAAGCTATGCGTGCTGAAATTTTGCCTTTATTGGCGCCGTATCGCACGGAAGACGGCCGCATTCGTAATACATCGGAAGATAAGGTTGCGTGGGTTTCCTGGCGCGTTAAATAGCCTTAATTTACAAATAAATTAAATAAAGCCACGGTAGCCGAAGATGATTACGGCTTACTGTGGCTTTTTGTAGTGGTCTGAATGATAGCAGTTCAGACCATTTTCACTTTTTTAGACTTGAAAACTCAGTCTAAGTGGGTATAATGTTGTGTATGCTAAACAAATCGATATAGTTTAGTATGGATATTAGCATGACACTAGCATGCCCATTAGCATGGATATTTTATAATGTAACTTTTGATTTATTTAGGTTTTAATTTATATAGAAAGAGGCTAATTATGAGACTACTGAATAGAACATTGGCCATGTTAGGCCTGGTAGGTACATTGAGCCTATCATTGTTAGCGCCTGTACAGGCAGCGGATTATTGGTATTATGTAGGTGCCGACATTCATGATAACACAACATCCATCGACAACAGCAGCGTCGACAAAGAAGACGATGTAGCCCAACTTTGGATTCGTGTAATTCAACCGGGTGGAGACTATTATTTTGAAAAAATGGAAATTAAGAAGAATGAACGCACCATCCAAACCTTGGATATGCAGTATTTCCATCAAACCGGCATCGCTTACGATAAAAGCGAATACACTTATGATTCCAAACCGGCCGCCATTCAGGCAGGCACTATCGGCGAATCGCTGTATAATTTAGTGTGGGGTGCCAAGTAATAAATGATTTTGCATATTTTCCTGACGACGGTTCTGCCTATATTATTATTGGTCCTCATCGGCTATTTTATGGATAAAAAATTCCACATGGACCTTGATACACTCAGTAAAATGAACTTCTATGTGGTGGCGCCGGCATTTTTGTTTACGAATACATACAGTTACAACGTGACCGCTGAAAGTGCCCAAGTAGTGTGGCTCACGGTGATTGGTTTTGCGGCCACCTGGCTGGCCAGTTTGGTTTTTGAAAAAATGTTGGGCCTGTCCCATGAAAAAAGCGGTATCTTCCGCAATGCGGTACTCTTTAATAACTGCGGTAACATTGGTGTGCCGCTTATTGTATTTATCTACTCCAATGAACCGTTTTTACAAGACGGCTCGCCTATATGGCTGCAGGCGGCTATCGCCATTCAAATCGTTGTCTTTGTTTGGCAAAACATCGTGACCAACAGCCTTGGCTTTTATTTTGCGGGACAGGGCAAAATGAGTAGCACTGATGCGGTCAAATTAGTTTTTAAAATGCCGATTATTTACGCCGTAGCCTTGGCTTTAATTTGTAATTTCGGTAAAATTCCCGTGGATCAAACATTCTTTTGGCCCGTCCTTACCAATGTGAGTAACGCTCTCGTCATGGTGGCCCTCTTTACTTTGGGCGTACAACTGGCCAGAACCCCGTTCAACTTCTTTAATCGCGACGTTATGTGGGGTAGCGCGGTCCGTTTGATTGTGGGACCATTAATGGCTTGGCTCGTTATTTGGCCCTATGAACTCATAGCCGGCCCCGTTTCGGAACTCGTTATGCAAGTCCTCGTTATCTCCGCGGCTGTGCCGGCCGGCGTAACCACAGCACTCATTGCGGGCGTACTTCGTACCGAAACTGAATACGCCACCCAACTAGTCGTCGCCACCACCGTGCTGTCGGCCGTTACATTGCCGATAGTAATTTTATTAGTTAAGTAAAACACGCGAGCTTTTTTGCGAAGGCCGTGATGCAATTTCTAAGGCTTGGTTTTGCGCAGCAAAAAGACTCTCAGAAATTGTATCACGGCCTTCTTTTCGCAGAAAACCTCTCGCCGTTTTATAACGGGGAGAGGGAGAAGAGGGGAGGTTTCTGCGTTGCAGAAACCTCCCCTCTATCCTCCTCCGCCGGTAAGAACGGCCATAAAGTTCTTTGCGCAAAGCCCCTGATGGAGTGCTCTACGTCGCTAAAAACAGACATAAAGTACTCTGGGAAGAAGAAATGGAGAGGTCCACATCTAAGGGTCTTTTTTGCTTGCAAAACCAAGCCTCTATCTCCCACCAACGCCGGTAAGAACAGGCATAAAGTTCTTTGCGCAAAGCCCCTGATGGAGTGCTCTGCGTCGCTAAAAACAGACATAAAGTACTCTGGGAAGAAGAAATGGAGAGGTCCACATCTAAGGGTCTTTTTTGCTTGCAAAAACCAAGCCTTAGATGTGGAGCCTCTCCATTCTTTATAAGTTTATGCTGTTTTTAGCTCTGATGTAGAGCCCATCAGGAGCTTAAGGACGAACCTTATGCCGTTCTTACCAAGTCCCCATCCACGTAATAATAATGGCATTGACGAAGTCAATCAAGAAGGCACCAACGAGTGATACGATGAGCCAAGCTTTAGGGGACGGACCGTATTTTTCAGCCAAGGACTGCATGTTGGCAAGACCGTTGGCAGTAGCACCCATGGCAAAACCGATACCGCCTACGCCGAGCATAACGCCGTCGTAGTTTTTACCAAAGAGCAAGAAGTAACCGAGCCATGCGAAGACAATCATGAGAAGTGTCTGAGCAAGGAGGATGACTACGAGCGGTAAAGCCAAGTGAATCAATTCGTAGAGTTTCAAGCTGTTGATAGCCATGGTAACGTAAACTGTTAAGGCTACTTCGGATACTACATTGAGGCCGCCGCCTTGTACACGATACATACCGGAGAAATCGCCGATGTTACGGATAACAGCTGCTACGAGCATGGCACCGATGTAAGCAGGTAAGGTAATGATGGTGTTGAGGTACGCACTAAGTACGGCACCGAGACCTACGGCTACGAATACGAAGCCGGCTGCTTTTAATACGCCGTTTACGTCGGTTGTTTCTTCTTCTTCAAGAATAGACATATCGAATACATGCGGTTCCAATTGAGCTGCTGCCGGATTATCAGTATCGGCTGCCGGAATATTTTAGTTGCATTTGGCGTTGTGGCCGGATCGATATGTTGTGTACCCGGTGTTTTAATTTTGTAGTGTTTGATTAAGAATTCGCCGAAAGGTCCACCGAGTACGAGGGCTACTACCATCCCGAAGGTTGCTGCTGTGATGGCAACGGTTGTGGCACCCGGAATACCGTAAGTGGTTTCAAAATATGGACCGAAGGCTGCCGAGGTACCGAGACCACCCATGAGGGAAACAGCACCGGCCAAGATGCCGTAGTGGAAGTCAATGCCCATGGCACCGGCAATGGACATACCCAAGAGGTTCTGAACAAAACCGAGAATGGAAGATACAATTAAGTATAAGATGAGAGCTAAGCCACCGTATTTGATGAGTTTTAAGCTGGCCATCATACCGATGGTGGTAAAGAATACTAAGAGGGCTACGGTAGATAAGGTGTTGTCAAAATCTACTTGTAGAATTCCGTATACACGCAAACCGGAAAGGATAAAAGCGAACGGTAGACCACCGATTACCGCAGCCGGTAAGCTGAGTTTTTGAAATACGGGAACTCGGTTTTTAATCCATAAACCGATGAAATACGTCACAAATGCGAGTGCGACCGCTTGTACGCTACTGATTTTGACTGTCAAGACTTCTGCGCCCATAAACAACGCCTCCTTTAAGCAAGCTGACTCCCTTATTAAAAGGGGCTTCATAATACAGGTGGGTAACCGTAGTAGTTGAATTAATTGGAATAATGATGGCATCCGGTATTATGAAACTGGAAAATGATGAGTACGGAAGGAGAGTTTTACGAGTGAAAAAGCCCTTCATTTAATAAATATTTCAACTTGATAATATTATACTATGTGATTGCGTAAAAATACAATAAAATTTCAGTAAACTTCTATGTATACAAAAATCATGAGAATGCATTTAAGCCGATATATATTAGAATTCGTGCCTTAGTTCTTATAAAATATATTATATTATAAATTCTATATGTTGTTTATTTGTGCATAAAATATAACTAATTATACACATAAAAACAAATGTAGTTACCTTAAAAACACAATAAAATAAACAAAAGTAGAGTATATAAGGACATTTTTATATACTCTACAAAATGTATAAATGTATAGAAAATTTTGTATATTACTGTTGGTCTAAATAGAGGATAAGGTCTTTCAAATATTTTGTACCGGTTACTAAATCCTGAATGTCGATAGCTTCGGCCGGGTTGTGGCTTACGCCGGCGCGACAAGGAATGAAAATCATGCCTACATCGGTGTAATCACCCCAGTTCATGGCATCGTGGCCGGCACCGCTGGAGAGGGTCATATAATTGTACTGTTTAGCTTGAGCCACCGTTTCCATGGCTTTAATCATAGAGTCTTTGACCATGAGCGGGATTTCATCGGCGATTAGCGTGGTGTCGATAGGAATCTCGCGTTGGGCGCCGACTTGTGAAATGGCGTGCAGAATGTCTTGGGTAGCGCGCGTTTTGGCTTCGGCGGAAATGCTGCGAATGTCGAGACCTAAGGTTACTTCGCCGGGGATGACGTTCATGACACCTGGCGTGGCTTCGATAACACCGACGGTAGCTACGACCGGAATAGGTTCGCTGTTTTGAGCAATCCGTTCGGCAGCAAGGATGATTTCGGCGGCTGTACACAGACCGTCGTGGCGGTGATTCATAGGCGTGGCTCCGCTATGACCGGCGGTGCCGTGAATATGCACCTTATAGCGTGTGGGTGCAGCGATACCGGTTACGATACCTATGGTGTGGTTTGTTTTTTCGAGAACAATGCCTTGTTCGATATGAAGTTCTAAAAAGGCTTTTAGGGGCGTCGTAAATTTTGCATGAGGAAGGGTATCCGGATTAAAGCCGCGTTCTTTGAGTACTTCATAGAGACTGAGTCCCTTTTTATCGCGCAATGTTTGCAAACGATCGAGACTCAATTGACCGCGCATAGCCTGGCTTCCCAAAGTGGCACTGCCAAAGCGGCTTGATTCTTCGCACATGAAGAGGACAATATCAAGCGGATGCTCCGGCATTTCTTTTGATTCTTTTAAATCGGTGATAACTTCCAGGGCGGCCACGATACCGGCAAGACCGTCGTAGTTACCGCCTTGGGGCACGCTGTCGGTATGGGACCCCATCATGATGGCCGGGGCGTCGGGATTATGACCTTCGTAACGGCCGATGACATTGCCGAAGTCATCGATGCGTAAGCTTAGACCAAGCTCTTTCAGCTGTTTTATGAGATAGTTCCGTCCCTGCCAATCCTCATCAGTAAAGGCAATGCGATTGATTCCCGGCACACCTTCGATGGTGCTTATGGTTTGCATGGCGTTGAGATGTGCTAATAGGCGTTCTTTATTAATCATGGGGGCCTCCACAAATTAAAAATTGAATAATGATTTATAGTTAGCAAAAAAGCAGTATTTAATTCAATTGTGAGTTAAATACTGCTTTCATATTTGCGGATATATTTTGCTAAGAACGTTTAGAAATTCTTGCAAAATCTTTTGGCTATAAAGCTATTTTTTAAAATCTGTATTTACGACGATAGGAATGCGGTGTTTCCGAAGTAGCTTCTTTGAAAACCTTGCAGAAGTAGCTGGTTCGATTATAGCCCAGATTACGAGCAATGGATTCGATAGATGAGTCAGAACCGCGAAGCATCAATTTGGCCTGTTCCAATTTGCGTTCATTAATATATTGCACGAGGGACATGCCCGTTTCTTGTTTAAAGATTTTGGACAAATAGGATTCACTTAAGTAAACGTGGGAGGCAATATCCCGTAGTGAAGGGTTGTTGTTTAAATGCTTGTCGATATAAACAAGAGCCCTTTTTATTTCCGGACGATACGACGTTTTCATATGATGCTGTACATCGGATTTACTGCTTTGTAATTCAGGAATATCAAGACTGCGGTTTAATATGTCCGGGAAATAATGGCCGGCCATAAGGTTCAATACTTTAGAGGCACTATTTATTTCTTCCGTAGAATAAATGGGCAATTGACGGTAATACATTTTGGCCGTTGTGTCGTTTTGCCAATCACTGCGTGCTGCAATTTGTGGCAACTGCGGATCCGTTACGGCTGTTTGACCGGCACAAATAAAGCCCAGTAAATGACCTTCATGAATTACGGGCACAGAAAAGTCTACAATGCCTGCATGACAGCGATAAGCAGACGGGCAATGTCCTTTGGATGCTTCGAGGCCGCCATAGGCGTCGCAATAGGCGCAAAGACGCGACAATGTAGGATGACTGCGAATATACTTGCAAAAATAACTGAAGTTGTATTTGCACGAAAGCACACGACCGCGCAAATCTACATATACGGCTGCTAATTCCGTAATGTTTGTAAAATCACGCATGATCTCATTAATCATGGTTGTTTCTGTCTTAAAATTACCGGTTGGCATCGTTGCCACCCCTCTCTCTTTTCTGTTTGTATGGGCGTACAAAACAAAAGGATTAAAAAATAGTAATACAACAAATAACTAAAACACATGATAAACACAGAACTTACTGAGGTTTTATGATTAATCGTTATACCAATTATAACAAAAAAATGTTAAAAGTAGAACAAAAAAATCAAAATTCGTAAAAATGTGTTAAAAAATGGAATACTAGTATTTTGTATAATTAGCGTATACAGAAAACCGCAAAATGTGGTGAATATTTGAATTTTTATTTTTTGTTTTATGTGCGCCCAAGATAGGAGATGAATTGTATGTCGCAAGAAGCACTAGGTATGGTTGAAACTAAAGGCTTAGTCGGTGCTATTGAAGCCGCCGATGCCATGGTAAAGGCCGCCAATGTAGCCCTCGTGGGAACTGAAAAAATTGGTTCCGGTCTCGTAACCGTTATGGTACGAGGCGATGTAGGTGCCGTAAAAGCATCTGTCGATGCCGGTGCAGCAGCTGCCGAACGAGTAGGGCAAGTTGTCTCGACGCATGTAATTCCACGGCCTCACAAAGATGTGGAAAGCGTTATCTTAAAGGAAAAAGGTGAAGCTTAATGAGTAATACGGATCAAATGGTTGATGAGATTTTGAAACGCGTTTTACAAAAAGCCGATAACTTATCGGCAGCCACCCCGAATCAAAGTGAAAGCAAAGGAGCGGAACAAATTATGGCGAACAGTTGCAGTTTAACAGAATTCATTGGCACAGCAAAATTTGGTGATACTATCGGTTTAGTAATCGCTAACGTGGATCAACAAGTATTGGATGCCATGAAATTAACAAAAAAATATCGTTCAATCGGTGTTGTAGGTGCTCGTACCGGTGCCGGCCCTCACATTATGGCCGCTGATGAAGCCGTAAAAGCTACCAACACTGAAATCGTAAGCATCGAACTCGCGCGCGACACTAAAGGCGGCGCCGGTCACGGTTCCTTAATCGTATTCGGTGGCGACGACGTTTCCGACGTAAAACGTGCCGTTGAAGTAACGCTTAAAGAAGTTGAACGTACTTTCGGCGACGTATACGCTAATGAAGCAGGCCACATCGAATTACAATATACAGCTCGCGCAAGCCATGCTATTAACACCGCATTCGGCGCTCCTGAAGGCAAAGCATTCGGCCTTATCGTAGGTGCTCCGGCAGCTATCGGCGTGGTAATGGCTGATGTGGCTGTAAAAGCAGCTAACGTAGACGTTATCGGCTATGCATCTCCTGCAAACGGCACAAGCTTCTCCAACGAAGTAATTTTACAGATCTCCGGTGATTCCGGTGCAGTTCGTCAGGCTGTTATTACAGCTCGCGAAATCGGTAAAGAATTATTAGGCACTTTAGGTAGCGAACCTAAAAATGATGCTCCTTCTTACATTTAACTTCGATAGAAAGGAAGCTTGACATATGAGATCAAAACGTTTTGAAGTATTAAGCAAACGCCCTGTTAACCAGGATGGTTATGTAAAAGAATGGGTGGAAGAAGGCTTTATAGCCATGGAATCGCCGCAGGATCCTAAACCTAGTATCCGCATTGAAAACGGTCGAATTGTAGAACTTGACGGCAAACGTCGTGAAGATTTCGACTTGATTGATACATTTATTGCTAATTATGCAATCCGCTTGGAACGTGCTGAAGAAGTTATGGCTATGGATTCCCGCAAAATCGCCAACATGATTTTGACACCAACCGTACCTCGCAGCGAAATCGCCAGTCTTGCAAAATCCATGACTCCGGCCAAAATGGTTGAAGTAGTAAGTAATTTCAACGTTGTTGAAATGATGCAATGTATGCAGAAAATGCGTGCTCGTCGCACCATGGCTAACCAGGCTCACGTAACAAACGTTAACGATAACCCGGTTCAAATCGCTGCTGATGCGGCTGAAGGTGCACTTCGCGGTTTTGCCGAAGAAGAAACAACCGTAGCGGTTGCTCGTTATGCACCGCTTAACGCTATCAGTATCTTGGTAGGTTCCCAAGCCGGTCGTCCGGGCGTATTGACTCAATGCTCCTTGGAAGAAGCTACTGAATTGGAACTCGGTATGCGCGGTTTCACAGCGTATGCTGAAACAATTTCCGTATACGGCACTGAAGATGTATTCACCGATGGTGATGACACTCCATGGTCGAAAGCATTCTTAGCATCCGCTTATGCTTCCCGTGGTTTGAAAATGCGTTTTACTTCCGGTACAGGCTCTGAAGTTCAGATGGGTCAAGCAGAAGGTAAATCCATGTTATACCTTGAAACTCGTTGCCTCTACATTACTAAAGGCGCCGGCGTACAAGGTATCCAAAACGGTTCTGTAAGCTGTATCGGTATTCCGGCAGCTGTACCTTCCGGTATTCGTGCGGTATTGGCAGAAAACTTGATCGCTGCTATGCTCGACCTCGAATGTGCATCCAGTAATGACCAGACATTCAGTCATTCCGACTTACGTCGTACGGCTCGTACACTCATGCAGTTCTGCCCTGGTACTGACTTCATCTGTTCCGGTTACAGCTCCACGCCAAACTATGACAACATGTTTGCCGGCTCCAACTGGGATGCGGAAGACTATGATGACTGGACAATCATTCAGCGTGACCTCAAAGTTAACGGCGGTTTGAAACCGGCTACGGAAGATGCTGTAGTAGCTGTTCGTAATAAAGCAGCTCGTGCGCTTCAAGGTTTATTCGCTGAACTCGGCTTACCGGCTATTACCGATGAAGAAGTAGAAGCTGCTACTTATGCTAACGGTTCCAAAGATATGCCGCCTCGCGATAAAGTAGCTGACATCAAAGCAGCTGCCGATCTTATGAATCGCGGCGTTACCGGTATTGACTTTGTAAAAGGTCTTGCTAAACGCGGCTTCAATGATTTAGCCCAAAGCGTTCTTAATTTGTTGAAACAGAAAATTGCCGGTGACTACTTACAGACATCCGCTATTTTTGACGATAAATTCAATGTAATTTCAGCAATTAACAATCCTAACGACTATGCCGGCGTTGGCACAGGTTATCGTTTGGAAGGCGAAGATTGGGAAGTAATTAAAAATATTCCTAACGCAATCGATCCGCGTGATATTTAAGGAGGCATCAATATGGCTGAAGTTAATGAGCAAGTTTTACGCGCACTGATTATGGAAGTGCTTAAAGAAATGGGTAGCGCCAGCAAGCCTGTTACTTTTGCCGGTTCCTCCGAAACGGCGGCTCCGGCTCGTCCTAAAGAAGAGGACGTAGATGATACTTGGATTCAGACCGGCGGCCCGGCTGAAGCCCATACATCACCTGATGAAGTGGTTATTGCTGTAGGTCCTGCATTTGGTCGCAGCCAACGCACGACTATCGTAGGCGTACCACATCGCAATGTAATCCGTCAACTCGTTGCCGGTATTGAAGAAGAAGGCTTAAAAGCTCGTGTAGTTCGTGTATATCGTTCGTCCGACGTAGCAGCCGTAGCCGTTGAAGGCGACCGCTTATCCGGTTCCGGCGTTTGCATCGGTATTCAATCCAAAGGTACTACCGTAATTCACCAACGTGATTTACAACCGTTATCCAACTTGGAATTATTCCCACAAGCACCATTGCTTACGGAAGAAGTATACCGCGCCATCGGTAAAAACGCAGCTAAATACGCTAAGGGCGAATCCCCTAATCCGGTAGCTACGCTTAACGATCAAATGGCACGCCCTAAATATCAAGCGTTGTCAGCCCTTTTACACATTAAGGAAACAAAACGAGTGGTTAAAGGTAAACCGGCTGATGAATGCCGCGTAAGCCTATAAGGAGGCCTTTATGAGTCAAGATATGGAAGCGATGATTCGCAAAATTTTAGAAGATATGCAAAAGGGAACCCCTTCTCCGGTAAGTGCCGTAGCTCAGACAAGCACAACCGAACACGTTGCTACAGTAGCGGATTACCCAATTGCTAAAAAACATCCTGAATGGATTAAAGTGGGCAATCGTTCCTTAGATGATATTACCTTGGATGCCGTTATGGCCGGTCAGGTTTCTATGGATGATATGCGTATCAGCCCTGAAATCTTAAAAGCACAAGGTCAAATCGCTAAAGCCGGCGGTCGCGATCAGATTGAATACAACTTCTCCCGCGCTGCTGAAATGACTAAAGTAGGCGATAAACGCTTATTGGAAATGTATAATGCTCTTCGTCCATACCGTTCCTCCAAACAGGAATTATTGGCTATGGCTGATGAACTTGAAAAAGAATACGGTGCTGTAATTTGCGCTGAATTCGTTCGTGAAGCGGCTGAAAACTATGAAAAACGTAAGAAATTGAAAGGTGATAACTAAGAGTTAGGAGTTTTGTGTATGAAGCGAGTCGTTGGTATTGATATAGGTAATTCCACAACAGAATCAGCGTTAGCGGAAATTCACGAGTCCGGTGAAGTTCGTTTTCTCGGATCGGCGATTGCCAATACGACCGGGATCAAAGGAACTAAGGATAATATTCAAGGACTCTTTGAATCGCTTCGTCAACTGGTTGCCAAAACGGGCCTGTCCCTTAAGGACATCGATTTAATTCGTATCAATGAAGCTACCCCGGTTATTGGCGACGTGGCGATGGAGACGATTACAGAAACGATTATTACCGAATCAACCATGATTGGGCATAATCCGAAAACTCCGGGCGGTCTTGGTATCGGTGTGGGCTATACGGCTCATATCCTACAATTGCTGGATAAACCTATGTCGGATGACTATATCGTAGTCGTACCGAAAGAAATAGATTTTCAGCTTGTAGCCGAATTGATTAATGCGTATGTAACAAAAGGCTATCGCATCAAAGGAGCTATCTTGCAGGCCGATGACGGCGTGCTGGTAGCCAACCGTTTGCAGCAGCCGATTCCGATTATTGATGAAGTAGCCTATGTCGATAAAGTACCGCTTGGTATGTTGGCTGCAGTGGAAGTAGTAGAACCGGGTAAAGTAATTTCCCAATTGTCTAATCCTTACGGTATTGCTACAGTTTTCAACTTGACAGCGGATGAGACCAAGAACATAGTACCTATCGCCAGAGCGCTTATCGGCAATCGTTCGGCGGTGGTTATTAAAACCCCTGCCGGGGATGTCAAAGAACGTGTAATCCCAGCCGGTTCCATCGTGGCATCCGGCGACGGACGTACCGTATCCATCGATATTTCAGCAGGTGCCGAACAGATTATGGCTACCCTTGGCCAAGTGTCCCACATCGACAATGTATGCGGTGAAGCGGGCACGAATGTGGGCGGTATGCTGGAACGAGTTCGTCAGACTATGGCGGACTTAACCAATAAATCACCAAATGATGTTTTTATTGAAGATTTACTGGCAGTAGATACATCGGTGCCGATTAATGTGAAAGGCGGCCTTGCCGGCGAGTTCTCTATGGAACAGGCCGTGGGCATTGCCTCCATGGTTAAATCGGATCACTTACAGATGGAAATTATCGCCAAAGAAGTAGAACGGGAGCTCAAAATCCCTGTAGAAATCGGCGGTCAGGAAGCTGAATCGGCCATTCTCGGGGCTTTGACTACACCGGGTACGGAAACGCCGTTGGCGATTCTGGACCTCGGGGCAGGTTCTACCGATGCTTCGATTATGTCACCTGACGGACGGGTTACGGCTATTCACTTAGCCGGAGCCGGTAATATGGTAACAATGTTGATTAACTCTGAATTGGGACTGGAAGATATCCATTTAGCTGAAAGCATTAAGAAATTCCCATTAGCCAAAGTAATCAGCGTGTATCATATCCGCCATGAAGACGGCAATGTGCAATTTTTCAAAGATCCGTTACCGGCCGATTTATTCGCCAAGACGGTAATTGTAACCGACGAAGGACTCGTTCCTATCGAAGGGGACCAATCAATGGAAAAAATTAAGATTGTTCGTCAAACTGCGAAGGAACGTGTTTTTGTAACCAATTCCCTGCGAGCCTTACGGGCTGTAAGCCCAACGCACAATGTGCGTGATATTCCTTTCGTAGTTATTGTAGGCGGTTCGGCTTTGGACTTTGAAGTGCCGCAGCTCGTAACGGATGCGTTGTCTCACTACAATTTGGTAGCCGGGCGCGGCAATGTGCGCGGCACCGAAGGGGCACGTAATGCGGTGGCAACCGGCTTGATTCTATCGTATGCCAAAGAGCGGAGGGGATAAATTATGGAGGTTATTATTGCACCTAAACCGACCATTATGATTTATCACCACCCCAATGTATCAGTGGAAACTATTCAGGATCTCTTGTTCGGTATTGAAGAAGAAGGAATTCCCTATAGCTTAGAGGCACGTGCCGCAAGCGATGATATATTGCTTATGGCTGATGAAGCCTCTCATGCATCGGCCTTATCCGTAGGAGTAGGCTGCAGTGCTGATACTTTGGTGTTGAGTTATAAAAACTTACCGCCTCATCAATTTATATATCGTTTGCGTAATTATAAACAAGCAAAACAAACTATGCGAGCGTTAGGGGCCAATGCAGCTCGCCTGGTAAAAGGCAATCCTTTTAAAACCGACCCCGGATTGGAGGTGGCATTTTGAAAGAAGCATTAGGACTCTTGGAAGTAGCCGGATTGGCAGCGGCCATTAAAGCGGCTGACGTGATGGTGAAAGCAGCTAATGTAACGATTTTGAACGTGGAAAAAGCACGTGGCGGCGGTTGGATGACCGTTAAAGTAACCGGTGATGTAGGTGCTGTTCAGGCAGCTGTACAGGCCGGGGTAGCCCAAGCTAAACACGAACGTCATTACATTGCGCATAAAGTAATTCCAAGACCGGCTGAGGGCATTGATGCAATGCTATTAAGCGGTGGCGGTAAACCGGTATTAAACCCTAAGGCAACGGACGTTGTGAGGGAAGAAACACCGGCTCCCGCTGAAAAAACCGAAGCTAAACCGGTAGCGGCTACTAAAGTAGCGGCACCTGCCAAAGCAACACCTGCTAAGGTACCGGCCAAAGCGGAGGCTAAAACAACAGCTTCTACGGCTAAACCGGTGAAGAGTACACCGGCTAAATCGAGTGAAGCAGCTAAGCCGGCTGAAACCGCTAAAGCGGAACCGGCAAAAGCAGCGACTACGGCGACGGTAAAAGCGCCGGCTAAAACGGCCGAACCGGTTAAAACGGTTGAAACTGCCAAAACTGAGGCGTCTAAAACAAATCCAACCGCAAGCACCAAGGCGGAATCTTCCGTTGATACAGCGAAAGAAGCCTTGATGAAGGTTGTAAAACCAACGCCAAAGAAACGACCGAGTCGAGCTAAAACAACTACAAAACCAAAAGAATAGCCCAAAAGGTAAGCACTTTGGTTGAAACACAAGATTTACAGATAAGCAGGATCCATTAAAGGAGGATTTATAATGAATAATGCATTAGGCATGGTAGAAACAAAAGGTTTAGTAGGCGCTATTGAAGCAGCCGATGCTATGGTAAAAGCAGCTAACGTAACATTGACCGGTTATGAAAAAATCGGTTCCGGTTTGGTAACTGTAATGGTTCGCGGTGATGTAGGCGCTGTTAAAGCTGCTGTTGATGCAGGTTGCGCAGCAGCTGCTAAAGTGGGCGAAGTTGTATCCACTCATGTAATTCCACGCCCTCATAGCGATGTAGAAAGCATCTTGGTTAAATAAGACCATTGCTTTTTATAAAACACTTGAATTAGTAACACTGATTACAGATTAACTAATTAGCAAAGGATAACCTATGATGGATAAAGATGCTTTAAAAGAGCTGATTCGCCAGATTATCCAAGATGTGCAGACGCCGGAAATCCCAATTGGGATTTCCAATCGTCACATTCATCTCAGTCAAGCCGACTATGACCGTTTATTCCCTCATGTGACCTTACAGTCCAAGAAACAATTAAAACAACCCGGTGAATTTGCGGCTGAACAAGTGGTAACTATTGTGGGTCCAAAGAATGAAATTGGTAAAGTTCGTTTATTGGGACCGCTTCGCAAAGCATCGCAAGTGGAAATTTCACAAACTGATGCTCGTATGCTGGGCGTAAAACCACCGATTGTGTTATCCGGTCAGCTTGATAAAGCGGTGCCCATTACCTTAAAAACGGAATTCGCTCAAATTACGATTCCTTGCTGTATCATCGCCAAGCGTCACATCCATGTGAATGCCGATGATGCGCCAAAGTTGGGCGTAAATAATGGCGATACCGTAAAGGTACGAGTTGTGACACCGGAACGAACGACTGTTTTCGAAGATGTTATCATTCGCGTTTCCCCTGATTATGTGACGGAAATGCATTTAGATACGGACGAGGCGAATGCGGCACAAGTGGATGCTCATACGATGGCGAAAATAGTACGGTAGGAGGCAAGTATGCGCAGTATTGAAGAAGTAAATCAACTATTGGCCGCTTTTAATCAATGCGTTGAGGAAGGAGCGACACGCACAATTTCAGAAAAGGAAGCTGATACCTTACGGGTCGGCGTCGATCTTGGCACATCGTCCATCGTCCTTGCCGTAGTTGATGCGGGCGGTCAACCGGTATACGGTGCTTTTGAATACGCGCAGGCCGTAAGAGACGGCTTAGTGGTAGATTATGTGGGGGCAGTTACCATAACTCGGCGTTTAAAAGCAAAAGCCGAAGCGGAACTGGGTTGCTCCTTAACGAAGGCAGCAGCGGCCGTACCGCCCGGCACTTTAGGCAAAAACAAAGACGTGGTAAGTCATGTCCTTGAAGGCGCTGATTTTGAAGTAACCGCCATATATGATGAACCGACGGCAGCCGCCTTGGTACTTGATATGGTAAATGGTGCTGTAGTCGATGTGGGCGGCGGCACGACGGGAATTACCGTGATTAAACGGCGCAAAGTGAGTTACACCGCCGATGAACCGACCGGCGGTTCTCATATGACGCTTGTGCTGAGCGGTAATTATGGAATTTCCCAAGCGGATGCGGAACTTCTCAAGCGAGATCATTCAAGAGAACGGGAAGTGTATCCGGTAATTCGTCCGGTAGTCGAAAAAATGGCCACCATAACCAATAAAGCCTTGACGGACGGGGCCTATCGCAAGAACGGTCCGGTATATGTCGTAGGCGGTGCCACTAATTTTACTGATTTTGCCGATACCTTTGAGAAAGTCATCGGACGGGAGGTTATAAAGCCTCTATATCCGGAATTTGTAACCCCTTTAGGAATTGCCCTTGGCAGTGTATAACTCAAATGTGGATTTCATGGCTAAGGTGAAGTGCTGATAGAGTTAAAAAAACATCGCTACAGGCAATCTTACAGGGAATGAGGTAGTTATGGACGAAATTATTGCAGCAGTACTCAAACGCTTGCAGGCGCGAATGGAAAGCCGAGGACAGGTGGATTTGGCTCACGACGGCAAGCTTGAGGAACGCACCTTGCTGCATCATCAACGGGTGGAGGTTACCGGCTTAACTCAATCACAATTAAATGAACTGACCGAGCGAATCGAAGGTCCTTTAGTGACGTGGTTCGACCGAGCTGTCGCTTATGGTTGTGATATGACGGTGGTTACGGATATGTGTGTCAACCAACAATGGAATCCGGCGATGATATTAGCCTGGCCGTTTACTTTTAAAGATAAACAAGGCCGCAAGGTATACAGTTTCAAAGAGCGCATCATTAGTGCGTCGGCGATTCGTACCTGCAACAAAGAGTCCGTTATACTAATATTTCGTGGTCAGCGATTTACCGCTCTCGGGCTTGATGAATTGCGCGACCGCCAACTTGTATGTGTAGAAGGGACGAAACGATATGCAGACTGGTAGAGTAATAGGCAGTATTGTATCGACACAAAAACACGAGTCCTTAGTGGGCTTGAAGTTGATGATTATACAATACGTTGACGGCAATCAGGAACCGTTACCTTCGTATGAAGTGGCGGCGGACACTGTGAGTGCCGGGATTGGTGAATACGTATTGTTGACCCGCGGTTCTTCTGCTCGCCATGTATTCGGCGACGGACAGGACATCAATAGCGCTGTTGATTGCGCTATCGTAGGTATTATAGACAGTTTTGATAAATAGGAGGGCCACCATGGCTATTTACACAAAAATGGGCGATAAGGGCACGACGGGACTGTTTGACGGTACTCGCGTTGCCAAAAACTCGGAACGGGTCAACACCTATGGCACCCTTGATGAGTTGAATGCGCACTTAAGTGTGTGTGAAAAATTGGTGCGGTATCCGGAAACAAAACAAATTTTACATAATTTACAAGGCCTGTTATTTAGACTTTGTGCGGAAGTAGCGACGATGGACCAAGCTAAATTAACACAGTACAGCACCCTCATCAGTGAGGCGGATATAAAAGAGCTGGAATCAATCATCGACCGCTATACGCAATTATTGCCACCGCTCACAAGTTTTATATATCAGGGCAATAATTTAGCAGCTGCTGAGCTTCATGTGGCCCGTACCGTTTGCAGACGGGCGGAACGAAAACTCAACGGCTTGCGGCAGGGCGAACCGGTTAGACCGACAGCGTTAGCGTTTGTAAACCGGTTATCCGACTGCATCTATACGCTGGCGCGTATGGAAGACTTCATGTTCTATGTGGACGAAGTTTCTTCAAAGGTTATGGCTAAATTGGATGGGGCAGTAGAAGCGGCTTCACCTGCTAAGAGTCATACCGAGGTTGGAACCAAGCCCATAAATGAAGAAGAACGACTGCGTCGTATGGCCATGTGCTTACTTGAAGGGGCAACAGCCAAAAGCGAAGCTATGGGCGTACCGGTTGTTATTACTGTAGTGGATGTACACGGTAATCCGGTTCTTGCCTATCGCATGGCTGATGTGTTGCTCGTAAGTACCGAAATTTCGGCCGGCAAAGCCTATACGGCAGTGGCTCTAAAATGTAAGACCCAAGCTTTGAAAGAAATCACTCAGCCCGGGGCTGATTTATATCAGATTGAATCCATGGTATCCAGGCCTTTAGTTACATTTGGCGGCGGCTTTCCGCTGACGCAAAACGGTAAGCTCATAGGTGGCTTAGGTATTAGTGGGGGGACAGTCGCTGAAGATGTGACTATCGGAGAATATGCAATGGATTATATGGAGGCAAAGTATGGAAAATAAACAAGAGTTAGAACGCATGATTCGCTCTATGGTTATGAATATTATGAACGGGACTGACACCGGCGTTAGCGCTTCGGAAGGTTCCTTACCTGATGAACCGGGCGTATTCAGCACTGTAAACGCTGCCGTAGCGGCCGCTAAACAGGCACAAATTCAATTCGAAGAATGCACCTTGGCTACTCGCGGTAAAGCCATTGAAGCCATTCGTCAGAGCATGCGTCCATTAGTGAATAAATTGGCTCAGATGACTTATGACGAAACCGGTATGGGCCGTGTAGCAGATAAGATTATTAAATTGAATCTTACTCTCGACAAAACACCGGGGGTAGAAGACTTGGTAACGGAATGTGAAACCGGTGATAACGGGATGACTTTATACGAATTATCCCCGTACGGTGTTATCGGTGCCGTTACGCCAAGTACTAATCCAAGTGAAACTTTGATTTGTAATGCTATCGGCATGTTAGCGGCAGGCAACGCAATTTTCTTCAGCGTTCATCCGGGGGCTAAAAAGTTATCCCGTTGGCTCGTAAGTGAACTTAATAAAATCGTAGCTGATGCTATCGGTATTAATAACTTAATCGTTACTATCGCTGAACCGTCTATTGAAGCGGCTCAGGAAATGATGGTACATCCGGATATTCCTTTATTGGTTGTAACCGGTGGCCCGGGCGTTGTACATCAGGCATTGTGCAGCGGCAAGAAGGTAATCGGCGCCGGTGCCGGCAATCCGCCTGCATTCGTTGATGAAACCGCCAATATTCGTCAGGCTGCTCAGGATATCGTAATGGGCGCCAGCTTTGATAATAATATTCTCTGCATTGCAGAAAAAAGCGTGGTAGCCGTTCGTTCCATCGCCGATGAATTGATTGAAGAAATGAAAAAGGCCGGTGCGGTTCTTATCGAAAGAGAAGATCAAATCCAAAAATTGTTGGATATTACGTTGCAGAAAAACTGCACACCAAGCCGCAAATATGTAGGCCGCAATGCCGCCGTAATCTTGCGTGATGCCGGTATTGAAGTGGACGGCGACCCACGCCTCATCATCATGAAAACCGACAAACATCATCCGTTTGCTACGATTGAAATGTTGATGCCGATTTTACCGATTGTAACGGTAGAAAACTTCGAAGACGGTTTGGCAACTTGCCTCTTCTTAGAAGCCGGTTTACATCATACGGCAACCATGCATTCGCTTAACTTGGAACGCCTTAACAAAATGGCACGTGCTATGAAAACGTCCATTTTCGTTAAAAATGGTCCATCCTATGCAGGTCTCGGTTACAACGGCGAAGGTACAACCACCTTTACGATTGCCACACCAACCGGTGAAGCAACTACATCGGCCCGTCACTTTGCACGTCGCCGTCGTTGCTGCTTGACTACAGGCTTCCAAATTCGTTAGGAGGCAGCTATGAATCAATGGACATTTCCTACTAAAATCTTTGCCGGCCATGATTCCCTCTTACGATTGAAGCAATTTCGGCAAGAGCGGATCTTGGTTGTGTGTGATCCGTTTTTAGAAGGAACAGAAAACTTAAACTATATTTTGAATGAGCTCCGCCCACAGAACGAGGTGAGCATTTATACGGACGTTGTGCCGGATCCGCCTATCAGCCATGTGGTTAAAGGGGTGGAATTCATTCAGAAACTACAACCTACAGTAGTTATTGCCATTGGTGGCGGTTCGGCCATCGATTTGACTAAAGCCGTATTGTACTTTGCCCGTCATATGGGGTATAGCGGGGTACGTTATTTTACGGTAATTCCGACCACCAGCGGCACCGGTTCCGAAGTAACGTCATTTGCCGTTATTACGGATCCTACTTCACAGACAAAATATCCTATATTAGATGAAAGCTTATTGCCGCAAGAAGCGATTTTAACGCCGCTTTTTGTCAAAACGGCACCACCTAAAGTAACGGCCTACAGCGGGATGGACGTGTTGGTTCATGCTATTGAAGCCATAGTTTCGACGGGGGCTAATAATTTTACGGATGCCCTCGCCGAAAAAGCCTTGGAGTTGGTATTCGAATACCTGCCTAAGTGTTTTGCACCGGGAGCTACGGAAGAAGACCGCATGGGGATGCATGAAGCATCCTGCATGGCGGGGCTCGCTTTTAACCGAGCCGGACTCGGTATTACCCACGCCTTAGCGCATCAGCTGGGCGGTCAATTCCACATTCCTCATGGTTTGGCTAATGCGATGCTTATCGCCAGAGTCGTTATGTTTAACGCCTTTCATAGTGAAACGGCGTATGAGAAATATGTACAGCTAGCAAAGAAGCTCGGCTTTGCAGATAACGGTACAGACAAGAGAGATGCTTTAGTCGCGTTAGTTAAAGCTATCTTACAACTTGCAAGAACCGTTGAATGTCCGCTCAATATCAGTGCGGCAGCCAACGTTTCGGCACAGGAGGCAAGACAGAAAGTTTCTATTATGGCGGATAAAGCATTACAGGATATGACCTATCAGACAAATCCATATGCCGCCTCGAAGGACGATCTGGAAAATCTATTATTAATGATCATGTAAGGAGTCGCGTATGGATACACAGATCCTGATTAGTGAGTTTGTTGGCACGGCTGTTTTAATGGCTTTTGGTAGTGGGGTTAACTCCTCGGTTTTATTAAAAAATACGTTGGCGAAAGCGTTTGCGCCAAATTGGATGAGTTTGATTTTTGGTTGGGGTCTGGCCGTAACCTTTGCCGTGTATATCGGTATAGCACTCGGCGGTCCGGCTCATTTGAACCCGGCTATTACTATTTCCTTCGCTGCCGGCGGCCTTTTTCCGTGGGACCAGGTATTGCCTGTTGTGGCAGCCCAAATGTTGGGAGGCTTCGTTGGTTCCGCTATTACTATGATTCACTATTTCCCTCACTTCAAACAAACCGGTCCGGATGAAGGCAATGTAGTTGGTATTTTTGCCACCGGCCCGATGAGTGATAACCGCTTCATGAACTTATTATCCGAAGTTATTGCTACGTTTATGTTTATATTGGCAATTCTTTGTCTCGGCAAAATGAGTGACGGTTTATTCCCATTCATCGTTGGTATGTTAGTTGCGTCCATTGGTTTTTCCTTCGGTTCTACCACCGGTTTTGCGCTCAACCCTGCGCGCGACTTTGGCCCTCGCTTGGCCTATGCAATCTTACCGGTACCTAACCGCGGGACGGCTAATTGGGGTTACGCCTGGGTTCCTGTTATCGGACCTATCATCGGGGCAACCATAGCCGTATTATTCTTCTTGGCTGTTGCGCCTAAATAAGAAAACGACGAGTATCCTAAACGCAGATCATTAACTCCCCAGCTATTAATTTTAGTTAAGCGGGTTGTTGGTATATGAATCGCAATTAGGATGGGTATTAAAGGGATACAACGTATTCAGCTTAGGCTGATACGGAGTGAGTAATGTTAGGTAATTACTGCTCATAAAAAGAGCGGAGGAGGCTCAGGGCGGTCATTACCTAATGAATCATAAAGTTTTAATCAAACGAATTGATGGATCATATACGACAAATTAAAACATACCAGACTAATTGAAACATGTCAGGAATCTGAGTATATCAATTATAAAGGGACTGTGGCTTGCACAGAAAGGATTGTATTATGGATTTTTTAGACGCTGTAGAAAATAAACAACGCATTATTCAGGAATTTGTACCCGGCAAACAGGTTACAATTGCTCATATTATTGCGAATCCAAAGCCGGAATTATTCCGCAAAATGGGGTTAGATGAGAAAAAACGCGGAGCTATCGGTATTTTGACGATTACTCCCGGTGAAGGTACCATTATTGCTGCCGATATTGCGACTAAGGCTGCAGGTATTGAATTGGGCTTTGTGGATCGCTTTTCCGGTGCCTTATTGATTACGGGTGATGTATCCGGTGTAGAATCGGCTATGAAAGCCGTGATGGAAGGTTTGGATAAAATTTTAGGATTTTTCCCAACGCAAATCACACGTACCTGATGAATTAATTCGTCAGTTATTCATGCTAGTGTCATTTATTTAATAGGTATTTAGAGGAAATCTGTAGTATAATAGATGTCAGTGGTGCTAGTGGCCTGCAGATTCGGAGGTGAGCAGATGGAACAGACGGACCAAGCGTTAAAAACTGTAATCATGGTGGGGCGTACGGAAGTTGGTAAGACGACGTTGGCCAATACGTTGATGTACGGCAGTCCGGAAGCTCGAAAAACTCAATCCATCGGCCGCATTGGATCGATTATCGACACACCCGGTGAATTTGTAGAAAATCCCATATATTATCGGGCAATTTTGTTGAATGCCTATGATGCAGATATCGTCTTGTTTTTAAATGAAGCGGATGAAAAGGAAAGTATTTTTCCGCCGAACTTTGCCGCTTCTTTTAATCGAGAAGTTATCGGGGTTATTACGAAGATGGACCTAGGTGGCGATGTGACCAGAGCTCGCAAAAATCTTAAAGAGGCGGGAGTCAGCCGAATATTTGAAATATCGGTACATGATGCCGAATCCGTAAAGGAATTGCATGATTATATTTCTCAGGAGCCGCAACCGTAATATACGGGACGCCGGTATAAGACATTAGTAGTGAATATGATGGTGGTAAATTATGAATTTTAAGCAGAATTTAGCAAGTGTATTAGCTGGTGCCTATAAGCTGGATTATCGTTGGCTCCAGATTAAGAATCATGAAATATTTATTTATAAGGATGTAAAGAACGCTGCGGAAACACCGCTGGCTTTACATTTCGATCCTGCCTTCAATGCGCAGGTTATCACATTGTGTGAAGAAACCGTAGGTTCTATTACTGAACCGATTTTGATTGATACTATTTTACAAGCTCATTGTGCGGCGGAAGCCCATGAAATTTATTATGATGAAAAGCTCTATGCTGAAAAAGCGGTAGCGATTCGTCATAAGCCTAATGAATTGACCGCTATTTTAGAAACCGGCGAGCGCTATTTGCTCACTTTGAACGGCGTAGTTAAAACGAATCCCGGCGACTGGGTAATTCGTGGCGTTAACGGGGAAGAATATCCTTGTGATCCGGAAATTTTTAAAATGTTATATGATGTAATGGACGAATCCAAAAAATAATATATTGAATAGGATTCTTAATTATCGAATGTTCAGGCATCGGTCTATTGACCGATGCCTTTTTGTATGTAATTTCAGAGAACTAAAAAGGATGATGAGTCAGGTGGCTCATCATCCTTTTTTTCATAGTATGTTACATTTAGGAATAGTAAATCTTAACATGTTTCAGTATTCAATTGGAGATACTATATAAGTGATTTATAGTTTTACGGTTTCCCCGTCTTCAGGAATGGTTACTTGATCTTTTAAGCCCATGCCGTCAACGTATTTTTTCATCGTTTTGCGGTCAACAACAGCATGGTTTACCGTATCCATGTGAACCGTTAAGATTTTAGCGTTAGGCGCTAAGGTAGCAGCTTTACCTACATCTTCGGTACCCATGATGATGCTGTCTTCAAAACCGAGTAATTTAGCATAACCGGTGTTCATTATGAGTACGTCAGGATTGAATTTGCTGATAGATTTAGTAATATCCGGAGTCCAAACGGTGTCCCCCATGATGTAAACAGTTTTTTCGTTTGGCATGGTGAATACAACGCCCATGGTTTCACCTAAGAGGTCGGCCGCCTGTTTATTTTGGTACATAGCGTCGGTACCGTGAGTTGCGTTGCGGTGAGACAATGTTACACCTTCAAAGGTAGCTGTATCGCTTAATACACGTACATCTTTAAAACCTTGGCTCTGAATTAAGGCTTGGTCAGATGCGTTTTGAACGAAGATAGGGGTATCTTTGTTAATGCTTTTAGCAGCCGCCTCATCCCAATGATCCGGATGAGTATGGGTTACTACTACAGCATCTACATCGTTTAAGATTTCATTAACAGATTTTGGAAGGTCAACGAGTGGCACCCGTTGCTGACTGTTGAAGGTACCTTCAAAGCCCGGGAAGCTGTTTTTAGCAGCAAAGAATGGGTCAATGAGGAATGTTGTATCGTTGTAAGTTAATTTACCGGTAGCATTGCGGATATGTTCGTAAGAGCTGTCTGCAGAAGCAGTAAAACCGGTAGTAGCAATTACAGTAGCGGCTAAGAGGGATGCAAATAATTTTGATTTCATGATAATTCTCCTTTACATAATACACACATACTTTAAATTTACACAATTGTTTTTAACACTAATTTTAGCACTGATTTAATTTTTTCGATTAATTATGGCTTAAGTATAGCAGAATCTGTTATACTTGAAATAACAAAAAAAGACAATGTGTAAACTAATTTGACACATTGTCTAAAAGTGTATAATTGGCGAAAAATTTTTAATGTAAAATAGCATAAATCAGCGATAAGTATTTTTACTTATATACTTGTGTAACTATATGTAACAGTGTATGGGAGGATGATGTATGAAGATTATGTCACGCAAAGAATATACCAGGCATCAAATAAAGGAAGCCTTGTTAATGCTTTTGAAAAAAGAATCATTTGAAAAAATCACTGTATCACAATTGAGTAAGACCGCCGGCATTACGCGTGCTACCTTTTATCTGCATTATACTAATCCGATGGATGTAATCGACGAGCTTTTGGAAGATGCTATAATGGCAGCCGGCGATAATGACGTAGAGGATGATAATTTAGCGCAGATTACGAAAGCTTTGAATCGGGCAAAGACCGGGGACGAACTGTATGCTGCTTATGAGTCCGTATTTTCACGGCTACCGCTCTGTCAGCGCGTTTCCGGTGAGCGTAAATATATGCCAATCTTTAAAGATGTCTTATTGGCTGAGCATATTATATATAATTTATACTTTAATGAACGGCCTAAGCAAGTGGCAGCGCTTACGAAAGAGTTAAAAGTCACGGAAGCCGTAGCTGACGCTATTTTTTTGTTTTGCGTGCACGGACTATATGCTATAAATCAAAAGTATAATTGGCAGCGTACCGAAGAGTGGCTTATGGCACAGCGGGCTCTGTTCCAATTTATGCAATCAGGAATGCAAGGCGTAGCACAAAATCGCAATTAATCGGCAGTAAATGACAATTTTAGGTGGTTTAATTGTAATATGATAGCAGATTCAGCAAGTAAGCAATTTTAATGAATCTGCTATCTTTTTAATTGCATATATAGTAATGGATACGGATTACCTTGCTCATCAAGTTCAGTGCGTTTATATACGCTAAATCCCATGTGTTCATAGAAGCCCTTAGCTTCCGGATTTTGCTCATTAACGGCAACATGATTAATTTCATAGGTATCGATGCCGTATTGAATCAATTGTTTACCAAGACCATGGCCACGCATGACCGGTGCGATAAACAACATCTCCACGGTTTGCTCGTCAATGCCCATGAAGGCAATAGGTTGTTGTGGATCATCTTCGGCTATAATTAAGTGGGGAACGGCGGTTAAAGCTTTGGGGACATATTCTTTGATAGCTAATATTTCATCATTGGATAAAAATAGGTGGGTGGCTCGTACGGAGGCTTCCCAAACAGTTGTTAATTGCTCGATAAGAGCGGTAGGACGGTTAGATACTTCGTATAGTTTCATAATAAATCACCTTTATATAAATCTCATTTTAATTACTTTAGTATAATCATATAGAGTATTAAGAAGATTATATCATATGCAGGCCGATAAGCACGGTAGGAGAGAACAGATAGTAAGATACCCGGAATATATTGAAGTATACAGTAATACACTAAAATGCGCCTTAAAGCAAAAAAGCCCATAATACGAATGCTTTTGCGCAAACGCATTATGGGTTTTGAATTATTGGTTATGTTATTTTTCCGGATGATGCACGAGTACTTTATCCGTATCGATTTCGTGGATTTTGTGGAAGTATTCTTGAGCATATTCCAAATCTTCCGGTGTGTTGATGTCGATGAAAATATCCGCTTCCAACGTGTTTTCCTTCAATGGTAATTGTAAAAGCGGTACTTCTTTGTAGAAGGAATGAAGCAATTTTTCACCGGCTGCGATTTTTTCTTTCATAATCGGTAAGAGTTTACGATTATAAATGGCGTGCAAGCAAATATCTTTGCCGTTTAGGATAGGTACTACGACTTGAGCAACGCCTTGGGCTTCTACCATGCGGTCCAATACTACGAGGGAGAGGAACGGCATGTCAACGCCGATAACGAAGAGGTTTTCCGCATCGGTCGCTTCAAAAGCTGTCGCTACGCCGCCTAAGGTATGATGGCCCGGATATTTGTCTTCCACAACCGTGGCGTCCTTTAACGGTTCAAATTTATCGAAAAGGGTCTTATTATCGGTTACAATAATAGGGTCTTTTTCGAAGGAAAAAGCTAACATAGTATAAATAGTTTCAATTAATGTTTGGTCGCCGAATTTGGCAAACACTTTGTTATAACCCATGCGGGAACTGTTGTGACCCGCTAAGATAACCGGTTGTAAAGTTGCTAAATTTTCATACATAATAATGACCCCCTTTAAAATGTTCCTCTGTATAATAATGATACCATATACGCATAAATGAAATAAAGAAAAATCATGTGAAATTGAAATTCTATAGTATTAATTTTGCATAATACATCTTGATTTAGAGGACTATATGAGCATAACGTATACTCGAAAAATGAAGTTGAAAATCACTTCCAATTAACCCTTAAAAAACCTCAAGGCGTTGACTTTAAATTGATTTAATTTAAAGTTAACGCCTTAATTGGTTACATAATATTTAGTTGTCGTTGTTTTTGAAACGAAGAATGAAGGTTGTTCCTTCACCCGGTTCACTCTTAACAGCTACGGAACCACTGTGGATTTCCATAATATGTTTTACAAGGGCAAGACCAAGGCCGCTGCCTTCACGTTTGCTGTTGCGGCTCGGATCGGCCTGATAGAAACGTTCAAAGATACGGGCTTGTTTGTCTTTAGGAATGCCGATACCTTCGTCGGTGACGCTGACAACGGTAAAGCTTTCTTTGGTGCAAATATTAACAATAATATGATTATCCAGGTTTTTGCTGAATTTAATAGCATTGTCAAAGAGATTGATAAACACTTCTTCAATCAACTTAGGGGAGAGAAGTAAGGACGGGCTTTCACCGGTTATGGCCAAGGTGATATTTTTGCCCTGTCGCTTAGTGGCTAATTGTTGCCAAGCTGAATTAATGACGGAGCGAATTGAGGTTTGTTTAAATAGTACTTCAGACCCTTCGTCTTCGATGCGGGAGAGTTTTAAAATAGTGTCGATTAGTTCCTGCATGTGAAGGGCAGCGGTATGAATATGACCGCCCAGTAGGGTCGCTTCTTCTTTGTTGGGATACATACCCTTAGCAAGAATTTCCGCATAGCCGCTGATGGTAGTAAGCGGTGTTTTTAGTTCGTGTGATACATTTGAGGTAAACTCATAACGGCGCTGTTGCTCTAAATAGCTCTGCGTAATATCTGAGATGATAACAAGCAAGCGACCTTTGTAGCGATCTTCTTCCGTAATGTGGAAGATAATATGAAAATGCTGATTATCTTTATGAAGCAAATATTCGCCGCCCTGATGTTTGCGCATGGCGTTAATTACATTTTTGCGCCATTCTACATCATCGGAAAGCAGTAAAAGCGATTCGCCGTGTAATTCGCTTTTAGCGTTTAAAAACTCTTTCAAGTGTTCATTATATGTAATGATGGTGCCGTCTAATTCGGCCAATAAGAGCCCTTCGTCCATTTCTTCCATAATAGACCGGAGGGTATTTTTTTCGGCCTGTAGACGCAAAATCATGGCTTCAAGTTCATTTTTTTGAAAAGACAGACGCGATAGAAGCGGTGTAATTTCATTGTACGCCTCGTCAATAACGGGCTTGGTATCGCCGTGCGAGGTCCAGGCTTTAACGATTTCTTCAATCGGATAGATGGCATCAGCCGTCCAACGCCGGGCTAAGAGATAACAACCGCCCGACATGGCCGCAAAGAGCAGGAAGAGCCCCGGGGCGGCGTCTAAGATAACTTTGTAAACGGTAGAACCGTTACGGGAGACTCGCAAAATCGAGTTATCCGGCAGGCGAATGGCCTCGTAGTAACTGATGGCATGGATGGTGGAAGAGTCACGAATATCACTGCCTTCGCCGTGGAGGATGGCCTGTGATATTTCGGGACGCTGCAGATGATTATCCATTGAATCCGCATCGTGGACGGAATCGAATAATACTTTTCCTTCGTAGGAAATCCAGGTAATACGCAAGGTATTATTGGTGGATTGGGCTATGGCTTGTAATCGGTCCGGTGTTAATGTGCCTGTAGACGCAATAATTCGACCTTCCGTATAGAGTACGGTGCGAAAATCATGTTTCCAGTTATTGTAGAATAAATAACTGAGAATTACGGTGCTGACTACGAGACTCAACATGCCCAAGCCGAACAGGGCACGGAAGAACTTCTGTCTCATATGGTGGCCTCCCAACGATATCCGATGCCGCGAACAGTCTTAAGATGGCGGCCGGCATGGCCTAAATGTTGTCTTAAGGTAACAACATGCATGTCAACGGTACGGGATTCGCCTTCATAGGAGAAGCCCCAAACAACTTCCATAATGCGTTCACGGGAAAGGGCAATGCCCGTGTTTTCCATGAAGTAGAGTAAGAGTTCGTATTCTTTGAGGGTTAACGCAATAGGTTGGCCATCAAGGGTGACGATGCGACTGTCTTTGTCCAGTACTAAATCATCACAAGTGAGCACGGATTTCTTAGGTGGCGTTATCGGACGGGTACGACGCAATAAAGCCTTTATACGGGAAACAAGTTCAACGACGCCGAAAGGCTTAGTGATGTAGTCATCGGCACCGCCGTCGAGACCTTGCACGACATCAATTTCGGAAGTTTTGGCGGTAATCATAATAATCGGCAAATCCTGGGTAGCAGGTTTTTCACGAAGTTTATTTAAGATGGATAAACCGTCTTCACCTTCCAGCATAATGTCGAGCAAGACAAGTTGAGGCCGGCGTTCTTCCAGGGCGGCCCAAAAGGGTCCGCTTGACTCGAAGGTGCCGACCTCAAAGCCCTGCCCGTTTAACACATAGGAGATAAGTCCGCGAATGCTGTCTTCATCTTCTACACAATAAATTAAAGGGTGGGTCTGTTTCATAGCTATCTCCTTATTCTGATAGAAAAAAAGGAACGAACTGCATTGAGTTCGTTCCGGGGAGTTTCCTGTTATCAACCGAAGCGACCGTTAATGTAGTCAGCCGTTTTTGGCTGTGTTGGTTCGGTAAATATAGTCTTTGTTTTATTATATTCTACCAAATCTCCCATTAAGAAGAAAGCGGTTTTATCAGAAATACGAGCAGCTTGTTGCATATTGTGTGTAACAATAACAATTGTGTAGTCTTCTTTTAATTCTAACGCTAATTCTTCGATTTTAGCAGTGGAAATAGGATCGAGCGCACTGGTAGGTTCGTCCATGAGGATTACGTCAGGGCGAGTTGCCAAGGTACGAGCGATGCAAAGACGCTGTTGTTGACCACCGGATAAGCTGATGGCACTTTTGTGTAAGCGGTCTTTTACTTCATTCCACAAGGAAGCTTGGGTCAAGCTTTTTTCAACGATTTCGTCGAGTTCGCTTGCTTTTTTGATGCCTTGTAAACGTGGGCCGAAGGCTACGTTGTCATAAAGGCTTTGTGGGAATGGGTTAGGTTGCTGGAAAACCATGCCTACGCGGTGACGAAGAACGATTGGTTCCATGTCGGCGTAAATATCTTCGCCTTCTAAAAGGATTTTACCTTTAACGGTAACATCACCTTCAAGGTCGTTCATGCGGTTTAAGATACGTAAGAAGGTAGATTTACCGCAACCGGAAGGTCCGATTAATGCAGTAATTTCGTTCTTCTTAATGTTCATGTTGATATTTTTTAAGGCATGGAAGGTGCCGTAGTAGAAATCGAGGTTTTCTACCGTAAACGCGTTGCCTACCGCTTGATCGGCTACAGCTTTAGCACCGGCATTTACCAACACTTGCTGATTGGGCATTGCTACTTCAGAAATTTCCATTATTTGTTGTCTCCTAGGTTTTTACGATTAAGGTGACGGCTCAAGGCACGAGCACCGATACTGAATGTGAAAACGAGCGCTAAAAGTACGAGAGCACTTAAGTTGGCCATGGCACTTGCATTTGGATCTAAAGATTCACTGCGGGACGCCCAAATTTGAAGGGATAATGTTTCACCGGAACGGAATGGGTTGAACGCATTGGTAGGGGACGTAATGTCCGTGCTGGCCCAATTGATGTCGGTACTCATACCGGCGGTAAACATAAGAGCAGCGGCTTCACCGAATACACGGCCGGCTGCTAAGATGATGCCTGTAATAATAGCCGGGAATGCGGCCGGAATTAATACGCGGCTGATAGTTTGCCATTTGGTAGCACCTAAACCGTAACTACCTTTTGCATAGGATGCCGGTAAGGCGCGCAAGGCGTCTTCGGTGATAGTTGCGATAAGCGGTAAGGTTAAGATGGATACCGTTAATGCACCGGCGAATAAGTTCCATTGGGAGTTGGTCATGATGATGAACACCAAGTAACCGAACAAACCGAGAACGATGGAAGGTAAAGAAGATAAGGTTTCAATAGAGATACGCATAATCTTTTGTGCTTTACCTTTAGTTGCGTATTCCGCCATGTAGATACCGGCACCGATGCCGAGGGGAATACTGATGAGTAAGGCTAAGAACACGAGATAAATCGTATTGAAGAATTGGTTACCGATACCGGTTGGTGAGAATGCTAAGAGCTCAGGTTTGAATTCACTCAAGGCACTCCAGGCAATATGGCCGACAAAACCAACTAACAGTAATAAGGTAGCGCCTGCAAGGATATGCAAACCCAGTGTAACCAAGCGGTCGGTAGATAAAGCCCGTCGACGAGGGCCCGGAATGGCTTTACTTGCTTTCACTTAGGTTGCCTCCTTTAGATGTAATGTAGCGAATGAGTAAAATGAACAATAAGGAAATTACGAATAGGAATAATGCCATGGTCCATAATGCCATATTGTATTCACTGCCTTCCATAGTACCGCCCATATCCGCTGCAATCGCACTGGTTAAGTTAACGGTAGGATCCAATAAGGATTTAGGGAAGGCTTTCATTTTACCGATTACCATGGCTACCGCCAAGGCTTCACCGAAGGCACGTGCCAAGCCGAGTACAACGCCGGCTAAGATACCGTGTTTAGCTACCGGTAAAACGATTTTGTAAATTACTTCCCAGCGGGTAGCACCTAAGCCGTAAGCACCTTGACGGTATGTTTTAGGCACACTGTTAATGGCGTTCATGGTTACAGATGTAATCGTTGGGAAAATCATGATTGCGAGTACAATGGATGCTGCCAATACGGAGAAACCGCTGTCAGCTGTAGTGTACTTCTGAAGGAAAGGTACCAAGATGGTAAGACCTAGCCAACCATAGATGATTGAAGGAATTCCTACAAAAATTTCAATCACCGGTTGCCAGAAACGACGTCCGACGCTAGGTGTAATTTCCGCCATGTAGATGGCTAACGCAATACTTACAGGCGTTGCCATTATCAAGGCGAGAGCACAGGTAATAAGAGAGCCGACAATATAAATGCCGGCTCCAACGTGGCCGCCGCCGTCAAGCGTGTCGGCGGGCTGCCACTGGGTTGAGAATAGGAATTCTGAAAGACTGTGCCCGTAGATAGTGAAGGTACCGGTACCACGATAGAGGAGGAAGATCCCAATCGCTGCTGTAATAATCAGTAGGAAGAGACCTGCGCCTCTGATAACGTTACGCCATATTCTATCGGCGCGTAAAGTGCTTTCAATGTTCATCTATTATTACCCCTATTTTTACTGTTTAACTTTAGAGGCTACACCGTAACCTTGAGCTTCCAATTTTTTACCATATTCATCAGACATGATGAAGTCTAAGTATGCTTTCTGAAGAGCGTCAGGTTGGCCTTTAGTGTACATGTGTTCGAAGCCCCATACTCTGTAAGAACCATTGTAGCTGTTTTCGAGGGTAGGAGCCACGCCGTCGATGGAGATAGCAGTTACGCTGGAGTTATTTAATAAGTAAGGAAGAGCTACATAACCGATAGCGCCAGGAGTGTTGGCGATACTCTGAATTAAAGCACCGGAGTCGTCAGTTTCTAACGATTTGTTGGAAGCTTCTTGGTTTTTGTCAAGAGCAAATTCAGAGAAGAGAGCACGAGTACCGGAAGTAGTAGGACGAGTTACCAATACTACGTTCTGGTCAGGACCGCCAACTTCTTTCCAGTTAGTTACTTTACCGGTGAAGATGTCGATCAATTGCTGTTTAGTCAAGTTTGGAACTGCTTTAGCAACATCTTTGTTAGCTACAGTTGCTACAGTTACGATTGCTACTTTGTGGTCAACGAGTTCAGCTGCTTTTTCTTTGGATAATTTTGTTTCAGCAGGAACGTCGGAGTTACCGATGTTTACAGTGCCGTCGGAAACTTGTTTCAAGCCGGTACCGGAACCGCCACCGTTCAATACGATGGATACATCAGGATGTTTCTTTTTGAATTCAGCCGCAGCATCTTTTGCTAATGGAAGTAAAGCGGAAGAACCGGAAGAAGTGATGGTTCCTTTTAATGCCTGAGAGTTTGCAGGGGCAGAGCTGTCATTGCCACAACCAAGTAAACCGAGTGTTAACACGCTTGCTACTGCCATTGCTGTAAATGCCTTACGTTTGAAGTTCATGATTCAATTGCCTCCTAATTAGAAATGGACGTATTTACCAATTTAGTTTGTACACACAGTATAACTAAGCTGTGTAAAGTTTTTCATGTCCCTCTGTAAAAGTTTTGTAAAATTAATAATAAATGAGAATAAGTTCGATATAGTTTGTCGCGAGGGGGTTCTTATAGGCTTATATAAATATTTTTTTATTAGATAGGAATTTTGAATGGATTCTGTATGTTTTATTAATGAAGCAAATGTCTTTTATGGACGGAACTCATAAATCCTTTGATTTAAAATGACGATTTTGGGACGTTGAAAGTAGATAATTTCGGTAGACTTAAAATTAGGAGGTTATGTGTACGGCTGTAATCGGGGTGTATGAGGCTGTAATCAGCGAGGCGTACGAGGCTGTGATCGGCTAGGTAAATTGTTTAACCATTTAGGGAATATTTTTGTATTTTTGAATTGCACATTCATGATTTAGTGCTATAATTTATTTAAACTATATTCTATAGAAGATTAAAATAACATCTGATGGGGTTATAGAAGCTATGGTTGCAGAAAAAAGAGAAAGGTGTTTAGAAAGGAGCGATTATGATGCGCGTGGATATGAACAGTGATTTAGGTGAAAGTTTCGGTACTTATACGTTGGGGATGGATGAAGCGGTGCTTACGCATGTAACCAGTGCCAATGTGGCTTGCGGTTGGCATGCCGGGGATCCGCTCATCATGGCGAAAACCGTGCAACTTTGTAAAGAAAAAGGCGTAGCTGTCGGTGCTCATCCGGGCTATCCCGATTTAATGGGATTCGGACGCCGCAACATGACGATTACACCGGCGGAAGCTAAAGCGTATATGCTCTATCAGGTAGGGGCTTTGCAGGCTTTTTGTAAAGCTGCCGGCGTGCCGCTACAGCATGTAAAACTTCATGGTGCTTTTTACAATACGGCTTGCGTGGATCCGAAATTAGCGTCCGCTGTATTGGACGGTATAGAAGCGCTGGGTGATGGCATTGCCATTATGGCACTCAGTGGCAGTGTTATGGTTGAGATGGCCAAAGAACGCAACATTCCGGTTATTCAGGAAGTATTTGCCGATCGCGGCTATACGGCTAAAGGAACTTTAGTACCACGCAGTGAACCGGGTGCCTTTGTCAAAGATCCGCAGGAAGCATTGGCCCGTATTTTGCAGATGGTAAAAGAAGGCACCGTAGTGGCTAATACGGGTGAAACCATTCCGATTGTCGCTGATTCCATTTGTGTTCACGGTGATAATCCGGAGGCGGTAGCCTTTACGAAGGAACTTCGGGAAGGGCTCGAAAAAGCAGGTTTAACGGTGGCTAATTTTGCCGGCTAGGGATAAAGAGGTATTAAGGGAGGTTTTCTATGAAGCGAGTTGATGATAATAAAAAAAGTCTGTCCGTTTTAATCGGGGCGGCCTTTTTGATGGCTACATCGGCCATCGGTCCGGGGTTTATGACGCAGACGGCGGCTTTTACGGATCAGTTTAGAGCGGACTTTGCCTTTGTTATTGTGGCATCCGTTATTTTATCGTATATAGCGCAGCTCAATGTGTGGACCATTATTGCCGTTTCCAAGTTGCGCGGTCAGGATATTGCGAATCGCGTATTGCCGGGACTCGGTTATTTTGTAGCCTTTCTGGTTGCTTTGGGCGGTTTAGCTTTTAACATCGGTAATATCGGTGGGGCCGCTCTTGGGATTAATGTAATGATTGGGCTTGATACAAATATCGCGGCCGTTTTGTCAGCCGTTTTAGGCGTCATTGTCTTTATTTCCCACAAGGCGACCAAAGCTATGGATGCGGTGACCAAATACTTAGGGATTTTAATGCTCTTATTAATTGCCTATGTTACCGTGGTAGCAGCGCCGCCGGTAGGGACAGCCATAAAGCATAGTGTGTTGCCGCTAAAATATGAATGGCTTGCCACCATTACTTTACTTGGTGGTACGGTTGGCGGTTACATTACTTTCTCCGGCGGTCATCGTTTGATTGACGCCGGCATAGTAGGTGAGGAAAATTTATCGCAAGTACGTCGTTCCGCCACTCTTGGCATGGGCGTAACAACCTTGGTGCGAGTGCTTTTCTTCTTGGCCGTATTGGGCGTGGTAATGCAGGGCTATACTTTGGATGCAGGCAATCCGGCTGCTGATGCGTTCCGTTTTGCCGCCGGTGAAATCGGCTATCGTATTTTCGGCTTAGTATTCTTCTGTGCCGCCATCACTTCCGTAGTAGGCGCGGCCTACACATCGGTGTCATTTTTAAAAACTCTGTTTAAAACTGTGGGACGCCACGAAAATCTTTGGATTATCGGGTTCATCATTGCGTCGGCAGTTATCTTGGTACTCATCGGCAAACCGGCTATGCTCCTCATCGTAGCAGGTTCGTTGAACGGTCTTATTTTGCCGGTTACTTTAGCCGTTATGCTGATTGCGGCCAAGCGTAAAGACATTATGGGAGAATATAAGCATTCCCCAATATTACTGTGGAGCGGTTGGGCCGTAGTCGCTATTTCCGCGTACATCGGTTATATTTCGTTACAAGGTATTTTGAAATTAATTCAGTAGCTTAAAAATAAACGGGCTACTCATTGATTAGGAGGTGGCGGTATTGACACCTATACAGGAAACATTGCGCTTTGCACCGGTAGGTGATAAAGCGGTAACGGCCGTATTCGGGGATACAATCGATCCGGCCATTAATCGCAGAATTCGTCATACGGTGCAGGCTTTGCAAACTGAAGTGG
Organism: Veillonella sp. LMAG:90; assembly: GCF_008679445.1. Classification (NCBI taxonomy): domain Bacteria; kingdom Bacillati; phylum Bacillota; class Negativicutes; order Veillonellales; family Veillonellaceae; genus Veillonella; species Veillonella sp. LMAG:90. The sequence goes on along the minus strand of NZ_NAND01000001.1, from coordinate 122,828 downwards.
GCCATACCATTGAAGAAATGGTATCTACGTATAGTTCGATTTTAGTGATTTATGACCCACTGAAAAAAGATTATGACGCCATTTGCGACATGATAAGCGCAGCGTCGCAAACTGAGAATGAAACAGCTGCAGCCGACAAGGTAAGGGTCGTAGAGATTCCCACCGTGTATGGCGGCGAGTATGGCATGGATATGGACTTTGTAGCCGAACATGCAGGGCTTACGGCGTCAGAAGTCATCAATATTCACAGCGGTACCGATTATTTGGTGTACATGTTGGGCTTCATTCCGGGCTTTACCTATCTTGGCGGTATGGATGAACGTATTGCTACCCCTCGTCTTACTACGCCGCGCACCCTGATCCCGGCCGGCTCTGTAGGTATTGCGGGGGCACAAACGGGGATGTATCCATCCGATTCGCCGGGCGGCTGGCAAATTATCGGACGCACACCGGTTCGTTTATATGATGGCAACAGTGAAAAACCGACCCTTTTGGAAGCCGGTGATTATGTGCGCTATGTGCCGGTTTCGGAAGAAGAATTTTTAGATATTAAGGCCCATTTGGCGACCTATGAAGTAAAGTCATTTTATTGTAAGGAGAGTGAGCTCCATGGTAGATAATACTTTTACAAAAAACGGTGCCGCTCATGCCTTTCATTTGATTGGCAATCCTCATAGCGGCGTGTCGCCTATTGCGTATTGGCAAATAGAACAGCCGGGCTTTTTTACAACCGTTCAAGACGGCGGTCGGGCGGGCTATCAGCAGTACGGTATGCCCGTGGCCGGTGCGATGGATCTTGAAAGTTACGAACTAGGGCAACGTCTCGTAGGTAATCCTATGAATCTGGGTGCTTTGGAATGTACCGTTATGGGTCCTACCTTTACGGTTGTTGAACCCTGTGTAGTAGCCTTTACGGGGGCTTTGATGGGACCTATGGTTAACGATGTGCCGGTGGCGATGAATGAGGCGATTCGCTTACAAACGGGTGATGTAGTATCATCCACATTCAGTACGAATGGCGTACGCATGTATATTGCGGTGCGCGGCGGTTTTAATGTACCCGTAATAAACGGCAGTGTGGCTACACATGTAAAATCAAAGTTGGGCGGCTATGGTGGCAGTCGTTTGCAAAAAGGGCATGTGCTCATACTCGGCGATGAACGAATCGCCGCGACCGGGCTTAATCGAGCAGTTTTACCTGATTATACCGTGCCTCTTCAGTATGAAACACCTATGGCACGACGAGCTAAGCAGGCAATTCGTATTGTGTTAGGTCCTCAGGCGGATAGATTTACGGAAGAAAGCTACGCCATTATGACGAGCGAGCCTTATGAGATTACCGCTGCGTCCGACCGCATGGGTTATCGCTTGGCCGGGGCTAAATTGAATCACATAGACGGTGCTGATATTATTTCCGATGGTGCCGTATTTGGATCGATTCAAGTGCCTGCCGATGGCCAGCCGATTATTTTAATGGCCGACCGCCAGACTACCGGCGGTTATACTAAAATTGCTACGGTTATCACCCCTGATTTGCCGATTTTGGCACAAATGGGACCGGGTGAAACTGTAAAATTCGAAATTGTAACGGTGGCAGAGGCTCAGGCTATTTATAAAACCTATTGTGCTATGTGGCGCTAAAGCGGAGACAATATTATAATCAGCAGGTGCATTCAACCGTTATATAACGGCCAGAAATCCTGCTACAGCTACCCGAAGTCAGATAATTCAGCTAAGCTGTTTTATCTGATTTCGGGTATTTTTGCTATGGTAATCGGTGCGATGTATAATAAAGGTAGATTTTATAGAATTTTAGCGTATAATAAAAACGTGACTAAAATATATTTTTTTACCTTACTACTTAACATACATGTTATAGACATGTAATATGCATTGTCTTATGCAACAGCTGGCATACAGGCTGTCGCTTAGGAGGAATTTAACGTATGAGACCGACCCACATAGAAATCGATACGGCCATTATTCGTGAGAATTTGCGTCGCATCAAAGATAGTTTACCGGAATGGAGTACCAGCACGGCGGTAATTAAAGCTAACGGCTATGGCCATGGCAGTGTCATGGTAGGCCGTATTGCCGTAGAAGAAGGCTATGAATCGCTGGCCGTAGCCTTTCCGGAAGAAGCCTTACCACTTCGTGCGGCCGGGATTATGGTGCCGATTTATTTATTGGGCATTACCTTGCCCCAGTCTTTTGATTTAATTGTGGAAGGTAATTCGCGACCGGCTATCTGTGAGTCTACTGACCTGGCGGCTTTGGAAGCTTGTGCCGCCCGTCATGATACGATTATTGAATGTTGTATTGCCGTTGATACGGGGATGCATCGTATCGGTATTCATCCGGATCACGCCTTGGATTTTATGCAAAAAGTGGAAGCGTATCCGCATTTACATGTGGATGGGTTCTTTTCTCATATGGCCAGCGCTGATGCGGCCGATAAAACCAGTGCGCACCAACAAACGGCCTTGTTCCGCAATATGGTGGAAATGATTCGCGCCCATCGCTCCGAACCGTTCCGTTTTTCCTTGGCTAACAGTGCCGGTTTGTTGTCGGTTAAAGATAGTTTATTTACCGATGCGCGTCCCGGTATTATTCAGTATGGCATCATGCCATCCTTAGACGTGCCGAATCGCTTAGGCTTGCGCCCGGCGTTAAGTATGTATAGCAAAGTTGTACATGTGCAACATTTAAAAGCCGGTGAACGCATCGGTTATGGCGGTACCTATACGACGGACCGTTTGACCACGGTCGCTACCGTGCCGGTAGGGTATGCCGATGGCTATCCGCGCAGCTTGTCGAATCGCGGCAGTGTGCTCATTCATGGTCGTCGCTGTCCCATTGTAGGCCGTGTATGCATGGACCAGTTAATGGTGGCTATGCCAGAGGGCGTACCGGTTCATCCCGGCGATGAGGTTGTTTTAATCGGCACACAAGGTGATGAAAGCATAACTGTACTTGAAATTGCCACCTTGGTTGGCACCATCCCGTATGAAATCTTCTGCGATTTCTCGGAACGGGTACCGCGTATTTATATTTAGGTGTATTCGTTGCAGGTGCTTGCCGCATTTTAATTAAACGTAGAAATGTCCTTTAACCCGTAAAAATATTATACTTTTAATAGCAGTGCATATATAAAAGTTCCCTATTACGACTGAACTCATGATTGAGTACGGTTGTGATAGGGAACTTTTTTGTGTATTAATACCTCTATTGAATTAGTATTGGAAGTTTTTAGTTTCCATAAGTTTGGCAATGACGGTACCGAAGCGTCTTAAAATATATTTTATGTTCGTAATGTGTTCCGGTGTAGCATCGAAGACGATGAAACTAATGCTGAGGGCGGCCACGATTTGGTTGTTTACGCGCAGTGGCATGGCAATACAGCGGGCGTATTTCGTGATTTCCTCTTCTTCGTAAGTAAATTCATCATTGGCGTCTTTATGGATATCTTGATAGAGTGCATCTACCGTAGGAATGGTATTCTCGGTTAACGGCGGTAATGAATTCGGGAACAATTGACGTAAGTCCTCCAAGGAGTGGTCGTATAATAAGGCTTTGCCTAAAGCGGTGGCGTAAGCCGGTAAGCGTTTACCGATGGAGGAAATCAGCTGTAATGGTTTCGGACTGTTTACCTTTTGCAGGTACATAATTTCATTGCCTTCCAAGATACCCAGATGGATGGTTTCTTTACACAAGGAAGACATAGTCTCCATTTGGTCCTTAATGAGTGTCAAAATATCACCGTTATGCTGGTACGTATTGCCGATGATGAAGGCCTGTTTACCAATAGTATATATTAGAGACTCGTCTTCGCAGAGTAAGAAGTTATTATCTACTAATGTTTTTAAAATAGGGGTGAGCGTACTTTTTGGGCAATCGAGCTGTGTAGCAATTTGCGATAGGGTTAACCCGTTACTGCCGGCCACCGTTTCAAGAATCTTAATAACTCGCAAAGTCGGTTTATGTTGTGTGGGCGAAGGCGTGCAATCGGAGGGCAAGGCATCATGTTTAATTAATTTTTTTGAAGGCATATTAAAAACCTCCTTTCTCAATATTGTTTTATTTAAAGGTAATATATTATGCCAAAATCTTTAACGTATATAATTTGCATATATATTGTATCACGTTTGTTCGTATATGCATACTATAATATGATTTTCGCAATTTACTGCCTTTGGTTATTGTTATTATGATAAATAGTTATTGCGTATATACGAATGTTATTGACTTTTACGTATGATAAGTATATGATAAGAACATAAATAGTACGTAAATAATATTTGTGTTTGTATATACGAAACACAAACACAATTCTTATATGCGAACAGGTTGAATTTAGACTGTGATTAAAAGTATGTATATAAGTACAAGTTTGTGAAAATATACAAAATGTGTGTGAAGAAGTTACTCTTTTTAGAAGCTTGGTAATGACCGGCTTAAACCTGTAAACAAGTGCATTGTGGAGGTGTAACAGATGAAAGGTATTCATGTAGGCTCAATTGATAATGTAGCAACAGCTATTGAGCCCTTACAAGTTGGCGAAGAGGTTCTTGGTGTAGTGATTAAAGAACCGATTCCAAAAGGTCACAAATTTGCGACGGAACGAATCGCCAAAGGCAGTCCCGTTATTAAATATGATTCCCATATCGGTGTAGCTGAAGTAGATATTGAACCGGGCCAATGGGTTCATGTTCACAATATCGAAGGCGAACGCGGTCGCGGCGACTTGGATTCGGAAGTTCGCGATATTGATCAAGATGTAGAACGTAAAACAAATATTGAAAAAGGTAAAGACAGCTATAAATTGACCGGGTATCGCCGCAGTGACGGCAGCTTCGGTTTCCGCAATCATATCTTGGTAATCCCAAGTGTTCACTGCGCCAACAAAGTGGTAGAACGTATTGCCAACGGTGTTATGTACAGCGATGTAGAACGTCGTGATGACACCAAAGTTGTATATGTAAATCATCAACACGGTTGCAGCGAACTTTCCTATGATGCGGATCAGACGAAAGATGTTATTGTAGGCACCGCAGCTAATCCAAACGTATATGGCGTTTTGGTAGTCGGCCTCGGTTGTGAGGTAGTGCAGGCTCACACCGTAGCTGAAGAAATTAAAGCGCGCGCACCGTATAAGAAAGTAGAATTTTTCAATATTCAGGCCACCGGCGGTACGGAAAAGAGTATTCGTCGCGGCACAGAAATTGTTAAAAATATGTTGGCCGAAGCGTTAAAAGAAGAACGCAGTGAAGGTACCTTGGCGGATGTAGTACTCGGTACGGAATGCGGCGGCAGCGACAGCTTCTCCGGTTTAAGTGCCAATCCGGCGCTCGGCGTAGCCTCTGATATCGTAGTCAGTCACGGCGGGGCCGTAATCTTGGCGGAAACAACCGAACTTATCGGGGCAGAACATATCTTGGCAAAACGCGGTATCAATGGTGTTGTGAGTGAACAAATCATGAGTACCATCAAAGGGTTTGAACAAGAAGTTATCGACTCCAATGCGGATATTCGCGGTGCTAACCCAAGTCCGGGCAACATAGAAGGCGGCCTCAGCAGTATTGAAGAAAAATCTTTAGGTTGTATTTATAAAGCCGGTAACAGTCCGGTAGTGGCCGTAAAAGATTATGCAAAACCGATTGTGGATAAAGGCTTAACCTTTATGAATACACCGGGCAATGATATTGAACAATTGAGCGGCATGGTAGCCGGCGGATGTAATATTGCAGTATTTACAACCGGCCGCGGCACGCCGACAGGCAGCCCGATTGCACCGACAATCAAAGTATCGTCCAACACCTTTACATATAACAATATGAATGATGCTATCGACTTAAATGCGGGCACCGTAGTGGACGGTAAACAAACAATTAAAGAAGTGGGTTATGAAATTGTAGATGCTATTTGTGAAGTGGCTAACGGCAAACTAACAAAAGCAGAACATAATGAACAGAATGACTTTTCAATTTGGCGCTTGGCCACAACCGTATAGTACGGCAGGCCGTACGCATGGCAGATGAGATTGTGTGTGAATCGAGTCGGCCGTGTTTCCAAGGAATATAAACAGTAAGTCCGGTAAGAGGTACGCGACTTAGTTGGTTTATAGGTGTATAGAGTGTTAATTTAAATTGGAGGTATGTATCATGGATTTGCAATTAAAAGACAAGGTTGTATTTGTAACCGGTGGCGGTAAAGGCATCGGCAGTGGTATTTCCCTTTCGTTGGCCCGTGAAGGTGCGATTCCTATTATTCTTTCCCGTTCGCCAATCACTGACGAATTCAAAAAAGATATGGAAGCTATCACGACTAACTATGAATTCATTCAAATTGACTTAAACGACACTGACAAAATCAAAGGCATCGTTGACGATGTAGCAGCTCGTCGCGGTGGCATCTACGGTATTGTAAATAATGCCGGTGCCAATGACAACAAAGACCTCGACACTACATCTTGGCAGGAATTTGAAAAGAGCATTCATGGTAACTTGACTCACTACTATGAATTGGTACACGCATCGGTAGACTACTTGCGTAAATCCAAAGGTTCTATCTTGAACATCACATCCAAAACGGCGTTAACCGGTCAAGGTAAAACCAGTGCTTATGCAGCCGCTAAAGGTGCTATCTTGGGTCTTACCCGTGAATGGGCAGCCGCTTTATTGGATGACGGCGTACGCAGCAACTGTGTAGTAGTCAGCGAATGCTGGACACCTTTATACGCTAATTGGATTAAAACATTTGACGATCCGGAAGCTCGTAAAAAAGTTATTACCGACAAAATTCCGTTGGAACGTCGTTTCACAACAATCGAAGAAATTGCTGACACAGCAGTTTTCGTATTATCGCCTAAATCCTCGCATACTACCGGTCAATGGGTATTCGTAGATGGCGGCTATGTTCATCTCGATCGTGCGTTGAGCTAATAGGAGGTACTGTACATGAATCAACAAGGTGCCGCAGGTAAACTCGTTACCAGCAGAAACATTAAAATCGCGTTTTGGTTAGTAACTTCTTTATTCTTCCTCTGGGGTTTCAGTTATGGCCTCTTGGACGTTATGAATAAAAACTTCCAAAATCACTTGGGTATTACTAAAGCCGTATCCGGCTTATTGCAAGCAGCTTACTTCGGCGGTTACTTCGTAATCGCAATTCCGGCCTCCATGGTAGCTACTAAATTCGGCTACAAAGGCGGTATCATTATGGGTCTGGCCTTATATGCATTAGGCGCTTTACTTATTATCCCGGCCAGTAACGAACAAAGCTTTAACTTATTCTTATTAGCCTTCTTTATTATCGCCTGCGGTCTCGGCAGCTTGGAAACAAATGCCAACCCGTACATTACCAAATTAGGTAGTGATGAAGATGCGGCGTTCCGTATCAACATGGCACAAAGCTTCAACGGTGTTGGCCAGTTCTTAGGACCAATCGTTGGCGGCGTATTGTTCTTGTCCTTATCCCACGGCAACATTGACCAAAACATGGCCAACGTTCAGATGGTATATGTAGGGATTGCCGTAGTAGTACTTGCTGTATTGGCACTCTTCGTGTTTACACGCATGCCGGAAGGTGCTGAAGTTAGCGAAGCAGCCGGTGATGTTGTAGAAGAAGATACTGACAGCTCTTATGGTAAATTATTCTCCTTCCGTCATTTCCGTTTAGGTGTTATTGCTCAGTTCTTGTATATTGCTGCACAAGTAGGTGCCGGCGCATTCTTCATTAACTACTCCGTAGAACACTGGCATGGTTTGGCTGACCATGAAGCGGCTTACTTCTTCAGTATCGCCTTGGTAGCCTTCTTACTTGGTCGTATCGTAACAACACCTATCATGAAAAAGGTTAGAAGTAACGTAATCTTGGCTACTTACTCCTTGATCAATGCGGGGATTATGGTTGTGTTACAATTCGTACATGACTTACCGGCCGTTATCGTTCTCTGGTTATCCTTCTTCTTCATGTCTATCAGTTTCCCAACAATCTTCGCTTTGTCTGTTGTGAAAATTCCTAACAGCTTAGTTAAAAAAGCAGCCAGCTTGTTAATCATGAGTATCGTAGGTGGTGCGTTCATGCCGTTCTTCATGGGTTATGTAGCCGACCACTGGGGTACCGGTGCCAGCTTCTTACTCTTATTACCTTGCTTCTTATATGTAGCTTGGTACGGTTTGAATGGTGTATCTAAAGACTAATACGTACTGACAAGGATTGCCGGCTGAAATGTCGGCAATCCACTTATATGGCTAAAAATTGATTATAAATAAGCTATAAGAATGTCTTACATTAAAGGAGACGGTAACATGTTGGAAATTGTAGACTCCCATTTACATATATGGGACTTGGATGTATTACATTTACCTTGGTTGAATTCCTGCAAAGGGGTAATTCAGCAGAGCTTTTCCATGGATGACCTGGTTAGAGAATACGCCAAAGCCGGCGTAGACTTTAAAGGGGGCATCTATATCGAAGTGGACTGCGACGACGCGATTAAAGAAGATGAATTTATCTTCAAGTTGAACAGTCCTAAGATTTTGGCAAAAATTATGCGCGCTCGTAATTTGAGCGGTCATGTTCGTTTGCCGGCCGGCATCGTAGGTGTACGTGAACCGCTTCACATCGACAGCTCCCCACGGGGCCGTTGTTTGGAACGCAGCTTCATTGAAGGCCTCGAAGTATTGGCTGATAAAGGCTTAATTTTTGAAAGCTGTAACCGTGTAGAAGAATTGATTGATATTTATCAGGCCGCAGCACAAGTTCCGGACTTAAAATTAGTTATCAACCATTGCGGTAACGTAACGGAATTGACGCCGGATTACAAAGAAGCGATGACTAAGTTGGCATCCTTGCCGAATGTATACTGTAAAGTATCCGGTTATGCTACGGAAGATAAGGTGTTTGTTAAGAACTTATTAGACTTTATTTCCGGTACCTTTGACCATAGTCGCTTAATTTATGCATCAAACTTCCCGGTTGTGGAATTGTATTCTAACTTTAAGGATCATTTAAACTCCGTACGTGAATACTTCCATGATGATCCTGACATTTTCTCTAAAAATGCCAAAAAATTATATAAATTAAATAAACCTCAAGTGTTTGCCAGCGTAATTAAACTTCGCCCTGAAAAAGCGGAATATTACAAGGCATTACATGCCGACCCATTCGCCAGTGTAAATAAAATGATTCGTGAATGCGGTATTACACACTATCAGATTTTCAATCGTGATGATTTGCTGTTTTCAATTATGGTCTATGAAGGCGATGATTTTGAATACGATATGGCAAAAATGGCCAACGATCCGGAAACACAGCGTTGGTGGCGTGAAACCGATCCGTGTCAAACTCGTATCGAAGGCGCTCAGAAAAATGAATGGTGGGCCGACATGGAAATGGTATACGATTTGAATAAGAAGTAGGGGGTAAGGCTTGTGAAAGCAAAATATATATGTCCGATTTTGACATCGATGAATGCGGACGAAACAGTTAACTACGATCAGATGCATGCATTTTACGATCAGTTGATTGAAGCCGGTATTGACGGCGTATTGGCCGGTGGCAGCGCCGGTGAATTCTATGCATTTTCATATGATGAAATCAAGGAATTTATCTTGGATGCCATTGAATACGGCAAAGGCCGCTGGGAAGTTATCGCCGGTACCGGTCGTATGGTAAAAGCGGAAACTATTCAGCTTTCCAATGAAGTACTTAAAGCCGGTGCTGATGCGGTTATTATTGTAGGTCCATACTACAGCGCTTGCAACGGCGATGACGTATTTGCTTACTTTGATGAAGTATTGAGTGCCATTAATGGTCCTGTTTATATCTATAACTATGGTGATCGTACCGGTTTTGATATTCCGGCTGAAACCTTGCTTCGTCTTCGTGAAAAACACGATAACTTGGTAGGTGTTAAAGATACACATCCGGTATTGCGTCATACGCAACGCTATATTCAGTTCTTAAAGCCTAAATATCCTGAATTCAAAGTGTACACAGGCTATGACAACAACTGTATCCCATCGGTAATCTCCGGTGGTGACGGCTGTATCGGCGCTCAATCCAATGTGGATCCGAAAATGTGTGCCGATGTAATCAAAGCGTTGGATGCTGAAGATTTAAGTGCTTTAAAAGAATTACAACGCAAGATTGATGCTTACTTTGCTTTCTATGAAGTGCATGTACCATTCAATCCGGTTATGAAATGGGCTCTTAAAGAATTAGGCGCACCTATGCAGGAAAACTGCCGTGTACCTATCAAACCGTTGACAGATGCTCAAAAAGAAGCATTAGCTCCGGTAGCCGATGCTTTATGGCGTAACAAAAAATAAATCAGTTATGTAACCTTTGTAAGGGTTTCATATAGGTGCCATGACGCTGCATCGGCACGTTGTGGCACCAAATAAAAATGACTCCGGCAGGAATTCCGGGTTCATATACAGAAATGTATAAGCAAGGCAATTTTTTCAAAAGGTAAATTCTAATTTCTCTCGATTAGGAGGCAACACAAATGGTTAATCGCATGATTCTTAACGAAACATCCTACTTTGGCTTTGGTGCAATCAATAACATTGTAGGCGAATTAAAAGCCAACAATTTGAAAAAAGTATTGGTTACCACCGGTAAAGACTTGATTAAATTCGGCGTAGCTACTAAAGTTACTGCTTTATTGGATGAAGCCGGCGTAGATTATGAAATTTTTGACGATTTAAAACCAAACCCTACGATTAAGAACGTGCAAGACGGCGTAGAAGCTTGTAAAAAAGCAAATGCTGATTGTATCGTAGCTATCGGCGGCGGCAGCACTATCGACACCAGTAAAGCCATTGCTATCATCATGACAAACCCTGAATTTGCTGATGTTCGCAGCCTTGAAGGTGTTGCTGATACTAAGAACAAATGCTTACCTATTATCGCGGTAACAACTACTTCCGGTACAGCAGCTGAAGTTACTATTAACTACGTAATTACTGACGAAGAAAAACGTCGTAAATTCGTATGTGCCGACCCTCATGACATTCCAATCGTAGCTATCGTTGACCCTGATTTATCCATGGGTATGCCTAAAGGCTTGTGCGCTTCCACCGGTATGGATGCTTTGGTTCATGCTGTTGAAGGTTTCATCACTAAAGGTGCTTGGGAAATGACTGATATGCTTCATTTGAAAGCTATCGAAATCATCGGTCGCTCCCTTCGTGACGCAGTAGCCGGCGACCCTAAAGGCCGTGAAGCTATGGCTCTTGGTCAGTACATTGCCGGTATGGGCTTCTCCAACGTAGGCCTTGGCATCGTTCACTCTATGGCGCATCCTTTGAGCGCTTTGTATGATATTCCACATGGCAAAGCTTGCGCTATGATGCTTACGGCTGTATTGAAATTCAATGCTCCGGCAACCGGTGAAAAATATCGCGATCTTGCTAAAGCTATGGGCGTTCAGAATGTTGACGGCATGAGTAAAGAAGAATACCAGAAAGCGGCTATCGACGCTATCCAGAAGTTAGCTGACGATGTAGAAATTCCTAAGAGCTTGTTAGAAGCCGGCGTTAAAGAAGAAGACATTCCGTTCTTGGCTGAATCCGCTAAAAACGATGCTTGTACGCCAGGCAACCCACGCGACGTATCTCAAGCTGAAATTGAAGAAATCTATCGTTCCATTTTATAAGAGAAACGCAGTTTCTTAAGATTATATAATTTTTGCTCGGTAATTAGATAATCTAAAATAAAGACCGTAGTATCTGTGGTTATAACTATAGATACTACGGTCTTTTTTGCGCTTGTGATTGGTTATTTATAAAATTTATGACTGAGTTTTTCTTTTGTAATTTTACATAAATTGTTTAAACGAATATAATTAGCCACTGTAGTACGTACAATTTCATGTCGATGTTTTTTTCAAGGAGATGCTATTAGGTATGGAGGCTCACAAAGAGAAACTGTGGACATTGCCGTTTGTGCTGGACACAGTGATTAATTTATTGGTATTTTTGATTTATTATTTATTAATCGTAATTATTGCGGTGGTAGCGAAAGATACATTGCATGCTACTTCAAGTCAAGCCGGTTTGGCTGTAGGGATTTATATTATTGGTACTGTAGTGGCCCGCGTTTTTGCAGGACGCTTTGTAAGTACCTTAGGGAGTCGCAAAGTACTTTATGTAGGTTTGGGAATTTACTTAATATCTACGGCGTTATATTTTTATATTCCTAATTTGATTGTGCTTGATACGATTCGTTTTATTAACGGCTTTGCTTACGGGATTACTTCAACCGCAACCAGCACTATCGTGGCCAGTGTTATTCCGAAAGCACGGCGCGGTGAAGGGATTAACTATTATGGTTTGAGTACCAGTTTGGCAGCCGCTATCGGCCCGTTCTTAGGGATTTTTCTTTTGTCACTTACGGGATTCCGTACTATTGTGGCAATTTGTGTTGGTCTTGTAATCCTTTGTGTGATTGCTGCGTTGAGCATGAAATACGAAGAACCTCAGTTCAGTGAAGCTATTAAAAAAGAAGAATCGGGGCGCCGTATTTCCGATTATTTGGAACCGCGCGTTAATTCCATCACATTGATTTCGGTTCTTGTCGGTTTTGCATATTCGGGGATTTTAGGCTTTATGGCGTCTTATACCCGTGATATTAATATGGTACAGGCCGGTACCTGGTTCTTCGTTGTGTATGCAGTGGTAATTACCCTCACACGACCATCCTTGGGACTCATCTTTGACCGCAAAGGTGAAAACTATGTATTATATCCTTGCTTTATTTCGCTGGCTATCGGTATATTATTATTGGCTTTTGCCGATGCATCGTGGATGATTTTATTATCCGCCGTTTTTGTGGGTCTCGGATATGGCACGTACATGTCCAACGGACAGGCCGTGGTGGTAAAAATGGTGCCGTTCCATCGCATCGGGATTGCTACATCCACTTACTTTATTGCCCTTGATATCGGTCTTGGTTTTGGCCCTTACGTATTAGGCGGGGTTAAGGAAATCGTAGGTTTTACCAATATGTTCTTACTAACCGTTATTGTGGCACTGGTTGCCTTTGTATGCTATCACTTCTTATATGGTCGTTTATTGGGAACACCTAATGATCCGGCTTTGAAAGCGCAAAAAGAAGAATTGGAAATTCGCAATCAGGACGGCAGTTTTACTCTGGAAACGGGCAAAGTCTCATTAAATTAATAGGTTTTAAGCATAAGAATTTAGCTTGTTTTTATTTTTCAGATGATATATACTAGGATAAAAGAGTAGCTAATGTGTATTGAGCGTGAACAAATTCTGTTAGGTTTGTAGCGCTAATATTGTGCTTTGTAATTACGATTTGTTGCACTATTGTGTGGGCAAATCGTTTTTGCAATATGCAGTTATAATTTGAGTGTGTGTTATATGATGGATTGAGGAGATTGGAAATGTCCGTAAAGCAAGCTGAGCTAATGATGCTGTTTGTTACGTTTTCATGGAGTTCATCCTATTTATTGATGAAAATTGCGCTGACCGGTGTGGATCCGTTTACGCTTATGTGTTTACGATTCACAATTGCCTTTGTATGTGTATTACCGTTACTTTTAAAAACAATAAACATTTGTTCCAAACGAACGGTCGCTAAAGGATTATTTCTCGGATTTATGGTCTATGCTTCGTTAATTGGCACGATTGTGGGGCTAAAACATACGACTGCCTCTACGGCTGCTTTCTTAGGAACTACGGCGGTGGTCTTAGTGCCGATTATAGAAGGTGTCTGGCAGCGTAAGATGCCGCCTATGCTTACCATCTTAAGTATTGCATTGGCCTTTGTGGGCTTAGTGCTCTTTACTGTCAAAGACGGTTTATCCCTCGATATAGGGGCTCTTTATTGTTTGTGGGGCGCCTTCGGTTACGCCGTTTACATTGTAGTCGTCGGTCGGATGGCCAATGAGAAGGATATGTTTTCGGCTACATTGATGCAGTTTGGAGCCATTGCTATATTCAGCGGGCTTAGCGCTTTTATTTTTGAAACACCTCATTTACCACAAACGGGCATGCAGTGGGGAGCTATTTTAGGCTTAGCCGTTATATGCAGTGCCTTTTGCTTCGTTATGCAAAGCATCGTACAGCGTTACTTATCGCCGTCCCGCACGGGTTTAATTTTCTCCATGGAACCGGTCTTTGCGGCCATTTTGGCATACTTCTTCCTTAATGAAGTCATGGATGGTCAAGGGCTAATCGGGGCTTTGCTCATCATGATTGCCAATGTTTTGAAAAATATCGTGTATCGGATTAGATATGTAAATGCACAACGGAAACGTAAAGTGTGGAACCGTAAGCGAATGGTATAGGGGAATCCGAAAAATATAGAATAACACAGATAAAAATAAAGAAATAAAAGAGCCATTAGGATTTTAACGTTTAGTTAATCCTAATGGCTTTTTGATTGTTAAAATTATGGAGCGGCCGATGGGAATCGAACCCACCTCTACGGCTTGGGAAGCCGTCGTTCTACCGATGAACTACGGCCGCAAATGTCTTTTTATATTTTATCAACTTTGGTTATGTTTGTAAATACTTTAGTAAATTGCAATATGAAATTGAACACTTTTAAAAACCCCGTAACTTATTAACTTCTTCAATGAAGGCTTCTTGTGGTGTCCGGTAGTTCAGAATTTTGCGTGGCAGTGCATTACACCAATCGGTAGCACGTCGAAGTGTTGCTTCTGAAACATCACGAATAGCAGTTCCTTTGGGAATAATACGGCGCAATAAGCCATTGTGTCGTTCGTTAGAACCACGTTCCCAAGCTGCATACGGATGAGCAAAAAACACTTGTAAATACTCTGTTTCTAACTCAGCAATAGATGCAAATTCAAGACCGTTATCGGCTGTAATTGTCTTGCAGAGTTGCTGTAGTGAGTCATGAGTACTGAAGCTTAGTAACCAGCTCTCTAGCGTATTTTTAATATCAGCTGCTTTAGCTGACGGAGAACGCAATGTTACATAAGCCCGTGTTTTACGTTCCAATAGGGAAATAATCACTTCATCATGCTTATCTTTAATGCCACGGACAGTATCAAGTTCCCAATGACCAAATTCTTCACGAGTCAGAATAGATTCATCGCGTAGATCAATGGATTTACCAAGGTTTTTCTTGTGTTTACGTGTAGAACGACGTAATACTAACGGTAAATCCATGGGTTTAATACGGAGAAGACCTTCATGTAGATAGTTATATAAAGTTTTGGTAGACACCATTTCATTACGTACAAACAAGCACTTACGCAAGGCGTAGCCTACAGCAGCATCAAGTGACCATTTATGGACTAATACCTACTCTTCTACCCACGTAAGAAAAGGTGAAATGATACCGGCTTTACGAGTGTTGAAGGAGCCTTGACGGGTTTTCTCATAGTTAAGTTGTCCATAATCTGCTAAGTACATTAAAACTCGTTTGCCGGCTTTAATTTGTTCTACAGAACCGCACTGTATTTCGCTTTGAATCGTTGTACGAGAACGGCCTAATGCATTAGCAATCGCTGTTTTTGATACACCTACTTGTAATTGCTTTTCAATAAAAAAGTGTTCTTCGTAAGATAAGTGTTTGTTTGTACGTAATGATGTGTTATGATTAATAGAGTCCATAGTGATATCGATACCTCGTGTAAAAGATTTGGTTTAGCGACCTTAATCATAACACAAATCGGTATTCACTATGGATTTTTTATATGTTCAATTTCAGTTTACAATTAACCAACCGAATAAATTTATTTTTTGATAAGAAGTAAAAATCAATATAAGTAATTTATTTATGTGTATCGTAAAATTATATTTTGTGGCATACTAAATATAAGAAAATGATGAAGAATTATGAAGCGAGAGCTTTATATCTTAGAGTTATAATATAAATAGTAGTGACAAAACCGAATAAGTGTTTTATTGAATAAGGAGTCGTGTAAAAATTGATACAGTATATCTGATAACTAGTGAAATTCTTCTGTATTACTCTGTTTAATGGTGGTTTATAAAGGGCAATTGTTATTCATTAGATAATGATATTAATTGTTGATAGGCGATAATGAGGTTAAGGGAAATGATTTTAAAATAATATGAGAATGTAAAAAAAGAAGTGTTAGATAAATATAGTGAATTAAAAAAGATATTGAAAGATGAAGAGAATGACTTAGCCGATTTTGATAAAATAGCTGAAAATATTAAAGCTGAAGTCTTTAATTTAGTCGTCCTTGGTAAGCATAATAGTGGCAAGTCAACATTTATTAATGCTTATTTAAATAGTGAAATACTCCCAATGGACAATACATCCTGCATAAGTGCAATAATAAAGATAAAAAATGGAGAGGAGTTTAAACTGGGAGTAAAAAAAGCTAATGATGATTGGGAATATATAATGGGTGAGTCTAATGTTAAACAGTATATAAAAGATTACGCTGTAAGAAATAATCGATTTGAGAAAATCCCGACAGCTTTAATAGATAGCGAGTTTTTAATAAAATATGAAGGTGATTTAAATCGAATAAAAGTAAGTGGATTAAATGAAGCTATAAGTAGTGAAAATAATTATGATATTGATTGTAAAGAGTATTTTTATTTAATTGAGCAATATATTGAAGAAATGCGATTAAAATGGAAAGATATTGTAGTTGAGTTTGATATAGAATGCCCTTTACCTGACGAACATAAGGGAAAGACTATCGTAGAGGTTCCTATTTTAAGTTCATCGGGGAAATTAGGAAGATTAGCAGAAAAGAATATCAGCGTGGCGAATGCGATTATCTTTTTGGAATCGTTAGATGATCAATCACAAGAGTTTAATGCATTTCAAAATTTTTTAAGAAATAATACAGATAAAAATAAGGAAGGTATATTGTTTTGGGTGAGAAACAAAATTGCAAATTTTGATGATGAAAAACTTCATGACTTGAACTCTCGAGTGATTAAAGATTGTAAAAATAATATTCAAGAAGGGAATATTTTGTTTATAGATAGTAAGATGCAACTGTTTATAAATAAATGTAAAAAATTAAATACGATTGAAAAAATTGATGAATATTTTCGTAGTTTGGAAGGAACAAACTTTGATTATCGAAGTATAAGTAATCTTTGGTGCGAAAATAGAACGAAACTAAATAGTTTTTATTATAAAGCTGCTAAAAAATCAAGTTTCTTTAAATTGGAGAAACAGATAGCAGAGTGTGTTAGAAAATTGAAGTATTTTCGGTTGTATAAACTATTAGAAAGTATTGAGAACCGGCTTACTAAAATAAAATTAAAAAATGAAAATGATTTAAAACTAAATCAGAAGCATTTAAAAGAGAATAAAGCAATTGAACGGAAAATAGAAGTTGAACGAGATAGATTAATTAAGAGCATAGAAGTGATTAAGGAAATATATAGTTTTGTAAATGATATGTTCATTGATTTCAGTGAAAACAAGACGCCTATTGAAGAAGAAATAAAAAATACTAAGAAACAAATTGTGAAATCTTTAATGGATTACAAAAACTCATCAGATACTATGATTTCTGATAAAAAATTCGATATATTGAGAAGTTATATTAATGATGGAATCGATAATATCAACAAGAAAATAAGTAATATCAAAAATAAATTGTCGGATAGATATAATGAATTGGATAGTTTTTGTAATAAGGAGAGCATAAATGTTAAATATAAAAAGATGTTTGGGAAAGTAATATTCATAGAATTAGATTTTGAGCGTTTATTTTTGTTGACGAAAGATGATGCTAATGTTGACACATTACCTAAGCGAGAAGCGGAACTCAATGAACCTGGAACCAATTTTCAGCAAGGTGTAAAGTTACTATCGTTTGCTATTGATGCTTTTTCTAAGGACGATAAATTTGTTGAATATTCTCGGGAGGAGCATGCAGGGCTTATTATAAACGAATTTATGTCAATATTAGAAAATGTTGTTGTATCAGATTTAAAGAATTTCATTGATATAGGTAATTATATTTTAGGAATATGCATTGATTCATTTGACATAATGAATCATAGTCTTGAAAGTAAGATTGATGAATTACAATATAAAAAAAATGATTCAGAAAAAAGAAAGAAATTATTTCAAGAATTGGAAGTGATAAATCGAAAGATTTATGAGTATCTTAAATTAGTAGAGCCTCTTAAGGTTGAAATTGATAATAATTTATAGTATCTGTCTAAAACTAATAATGTTTGTTGGTCGTAAAGTAAATATGGGAATATTATTATAAATCGTTATAAGAATGTACTATAGGGGAAGAGTTATGGTTTATAATGCAAATAAATTTGTTGATAAAAATAATATGGAAATATTGAATGTCGAAGATGATTATCAAGCATTAGAGGTTGAATTTAAAGAATTATTTTATCCTTCGCATTTGATTTCTAATGAAGATGCTTTAAAGTTAGGACAAGAAGATATTAATGATTTATTAACTCAATTTAATTTTTTCCAGTTTTGTGATTGTAAGATTTATAATGTTATTAATAAGTTTGAGTTTCTTCAAAAAAAATTACAACATCTTTTCACTTCAATGAATGCTATTGAAACTTCGTTTTGTTATGGGGTAGTGGGAAATGCAAATTCTGCATCCCTGATTTTCGGTGTCCCGGTAACGAAAGATAAAAATAATATTTTAGGTATACTGAAGGGAACTTTAGGCGAAATTTCGATAGAAATAATTGATAGTGATAATATTGTAGACAGAAACCATAGCAATAATAGAAGCAAGCGTTATATTGGAACGATTATAGGAAATCCAAGTTTGCCATTAGAGGGAAAGCAGGAGGAAAGTGATATTTCTCCTGTAATTAGAAACTTATATGGGCAAAACTATATGCTTCTGATTTTGTGTAAACCGGTTAATGAAAAAATAATCCAAAAACAATTAGAGAAAGCGTTAGAATTAAAAGATAAATACGCTGCACTAGCAACAAGAAATATTTCTACGCAGTTGGGCTTATCGATGGGCCATAGTGAAAGTTGCAGTGGGAGTCTATCTGAAAGTAATAGCAAAGGAAAATCTACTCATGACACCATTTCTGTAGGGGGAGGAGTTCCTTTTATAAGTGCACAGAACTCTGAAACTTATGGACAAAGTGAAAGTCGAACTGTTACAAAGATACTTGGAAATAGTCGATCGGAATCCGCTTCGTTCAATACTAATTTCTCAGTTTCTAGTCAGATTGAAACCAGTTTTGCTCAGGAATTATTAAGTAAAATAAGTGATGTTATAGAACGATTGAAATTAGGACGTAATATTGGTTTGTGGGATACTGTTATTACTTACTCATCAGATAATGAAATTGGATATAATCTTATAAAAAGTACTTTACATCGTGTGCTTAGTTCTGGCAATTTGGGAAAATTACCCCCGGTTACATTCTCCTGTAAAATATTAGACACTAATTGTGAATCGGAGGTACAGAATGAGCCACTATTAATGATTCCAAAGGGGTTTTTAGATACTACTAAAGACGAAAAAAGCCCTTTAAGTAATTTTATGAATTCAGAAGAGTTGTGTGGTGTTTTTAGTATTCCTACAGAGAACATAGTTGGATTTGAGATACAAGAAATAAAAAGATTTGCTATTAATTATCAAAGCACGACCAATGAAAAAAGTATTGGCAATATTTGTGATTATGATTGCCCTATTAATAATCATTTTTTTGGTATTGCTGAAAATGATTTGGTTAAACATACATTTGTATGTGGAATTACCGGAAGTGGTAAAACTAATACGGTTAAACAGATATTAAATGCTATTGATACACCATATTTGGTAATTGAGCCTGTAAAAAAAGAATATAGACATAGTACGAAGGTTGATACTATCTATACATTAGGTAATCCTGAATTGAGGGGATTAAAAATAAACCCATTTTATGTTCCCATGGGGATTAAACCAAATCAGCATATTGATTATTTAAAAGATTTATTTTCTGCATCTTTTGCATTTTATGGACCTATGCCATATATATTCGAAAAATGTTTGAATAATATATATGCAAAAAAAGGTTGGGATTTAACTTTAGGAATTCATCCATTATTGAATAATGCTAAGTATGCAGATGAACAATTTGGACAGAAAACATTAGAGGATTCATATAGTAATGAAACTCATAAATATCTCTTTCCTACGATGGACGATTTGAAGGATGAGATAAAACGATATTTAACGGAAGAATTGGATTATGAAAATGAAATAAAAGGGAATATTAAAAGTGCTATTCAAACTCGTATTGAAGGGTTGTGTGTAGGCTCCAAAGGGTATATTTTTAATACTGCAGACGTAGTTGATTTTAAAAAATTATTTGAAAGTAAGGTCGTAATAGAAATAGAAGGTTTGTCTGACGATAGTGATAAGGCCTTTACATTAGGATTGTTGCTTATTTATTTAAATGAATATAGAAGAGTCGATGAAGCCATTAATAGAGGTACAGGGCTTAAGCATCTTTTAGTAATAGAAGAAGCACATAGATTGTTGAAGAATATATCCTTGGAAATTAATTCGGAACGAGGAAATGCAAAAGGGAAAGCTGTTGAACACTTCACAAATATATTAGCTGAAATGAGATCATATGGTGAGGGAGTTATTGTTGTCGAGCAGATTCCTACTAAATTAGCAGCTGATGTAATTAAAAATTCATCTAATAAAATAGTCCACAGAATTGTTGCTAAAGATGATCAAGATATTGTTTCTAATACGATTAATGTTAATAGGTCAGAGGCTGTCTCCTTAGGTTATCTTAAGACGGGTTTTGCTTTGTGCCATAAGGAGGGCATGATACAGCCTGTAGTGGTGAGATTGGAACGTGCTCCTGAAAGTATTACATTAGATAGTGAGCTGTATATGGATAATTTAGATGAAAAATTATTTGAGATTAATAAATCTATATTAAAGAGCTACTACAGTGAAAGCTTTAATAAATGGAGTATTCAGTTATTATTTTTAATTTTATTGGAAAAAGATTTAGAGACAATTCGATATTATTTTAAAAATATTTGTGGTGAGATAGAAGATAAGGAAGTAATGAAACCTATCTCTACTATACGATTTGCAGATACTATTGAAACTCTTGTATTAGATTGTATAGCGGACAACGTAATAGAACTTTTAAGTTTTAGCATTTTTACTAATAGGGAATTATTATCTAATGAACAAGTGAAGGTGATTCGTAATTTTATAAATAGCTCTAATCAAAAAAATTATACGAACTTGACAGAGTTGTTGAACGCATATTATCACATGAATTTAAAAACGGTAGCTGAACTTATTAGTAAGCAGTTATGGGGTGATTATTGTCGGGATATGAGAGGTTTTATTGACTATGACGATTTTTCCCGTGCTTTAATTAACTAAATAACTGTAGAGCGGGGGATGTATGAGCACTATTTTTGAAGGGGTTACTCCCAATAAACAAGAAATCAAGAAGGTTGAAGGCAATGAAAAAAATAAAGTAAATGAGATTGGAAATATCGAAATTCTATATGAATCTGAAAAAAGTGAGACGTTGTTAGATTGGTCTCAAATAGTTAATATAGTTAAAAAAGCTTCTTTTTCTATTTCAGAGAATTTAGGGTTTGCTGAGATTAATGAAAAAGCTGAGAAGGTTAGTGCACATGATATTAGTGAGCCCCCCTTTATCGAAAATGTCTTAAATGAAGCAGAGCGAATAAAAATCAAGGAAAAGATAAATTGGTCTAACAAAGTCATTGACTGTATGCACTCAGTAGAAGAATATAATATTTATGAGAAGGCAAGTCTTAAAGAAGCTACTATAAATAAACGAAGCTGTTTAATTAGAATGGATATAGATTGGACACAAATGGATTCTATGGGAAGAAGTAACCAAGAACGCATTTCTTATGGCTTGTCGCCGATAAATCGGGACGGTAAAATTATAGAATTACATCATATTGGGCAAAAATCTGACAGCCCGTTTGCTGAATTGACGTCTGAAGAACATCGAGGCAAGGGAAATGATAAAATCCTGCATAGGAAAACCATTGATAGTGAAATTAATCGCATAAGATATGCAAGTGAGAAAAGTCAACATTGGACAGAACGTGCTGAAAATTTATAGGGGGCTATTATGAGTAATATTGTTGAAAAAATTAGTAATATTCCTAACTTGTATAAAGTTAATGGTGCCGAATCAATAGAAATTAGTAAGGCGCAAAAGTGTTTAGGCGTGCAATTTTCTACTGATTATATTGATTATTTAAAACAATTTGGTGCAATTAGTTTTTGGGGAACAGAGCTAACTGGGTTAAATATTAGTGGTCCTATGAATGTGGTTGAGGCGACCAAAGAAGAGCGCAGGTTTAATAAGGATTTTCCAAAAGGTTGTTTCGTGTTAGAAAATATCGGTATTGATAATATTATTGTTGTCATGAATCAAGATGGGTTTGTTTTTTCGGTATATAGAGATAAGGTTAGAAAGATATGCAATTCCTTTTCTGAATATATTGATATTTGTTTAAAACGGAATCAGTAATAGCGTGAGATTTCGAAATTTAATATGCTTTTAAATCCGTAGTAATATCGGTAATTTAGAATTGTAATTGGAAAGTTTCTATTGTACAATTCAGCCGCTATTGTTGCGGATTTTTTGAGTTTTAACATGAGTGAAGCTGAGTTTTATTTCTGCTGTTATCTATTTTTTTTGCCACGCACATCGAAAGAATGTGATATAGTTATAGTGAAGTAGTATTCCGTTATGGAGGTGGCTGTCATGTCATTATTAGAAGAAGTTTTAAAAGCTAATGAAGCCTATGTGGCTGATATTATTAAAGAATACGGTGAAGCGGGGATGCCGTCCCCTAAGACGCCGCAACGTCACATTGCCATTTTGACTTGTATGGATACGCGTCTGGTTGATTTATTGGAACGTACGATGGGCATTGACCGCGGCGATGCCAACGTTATTCGTGTAGCCGGCAACTGCATTACCGATGTGTTCAGTGATGTTATTCGCAGTCTTGTGGTAAGTATTTACGAATTGGGAGCCAAAGAAATTTTTATCGTCGGTCATGAAGATTGCGGCATGGAAAAAACTTGTCCCGATGAACTGTCTAAGCGCATGATTGACCGCGGTATTTCGCCGGAAGCGATTACCATGATTCGTTGTGAAATGGATCGCTGGGCCAATAATTTCTGTCATTCTGAACAGAATGTAATTAAAGCGGTAGCACAGCTTCGTCAGAATCCACTCATTCCAAATGATGTTAAAATCCATGGTCTCATGTTAAATCCATATACCAGTAAGTTGACTTTACTCGTAGATGGTAATAAACCAAACGAAGAACTCGATTCTATGGCAGTTTGCACTTGTTGTTAAAATTTATTGTATACTTATGTTAGGTTTTACAATTTTTAGAACATATCAATTCTTGAAATCAGGTATAGGTTTTGGCAGTGAAGTCGGGAGGTTTTAATTTGGCTGTCAACAGAAGTAATCAAATATTAATCATCGTCATGATTGCGTCGTTTTTGACGCCATTTTGCGGCAGTTCCTTGAATATGTCGTTGCCGGATATCGGCCGGGAGTTTCATGCCGGTACGTCGGAGCTCAGTTGGGTTATTGAAACATTCCTATTGACCTGCGCCATTTTTACGGTGCCCATGGGTCAACTGGGAAATCGCATCGGCAAAAAGAAGGTATTTTTAATCGGCACCATATTATTTACATTGAGCTCGTTGGTTATCCATTTTGCGCCGACTATTCATTGGCTCATGGTTTTGCGCGGGCTGCAGGGAATTGCGGCAGCTATGCTGTTCTCTACGGGGACCGCAATTATTGCCTTAGTGTTTCCGCCGGAACGGCGCGGCTGGGCTATGGGTATGAATGTAGCAGTAGTGTATATCGGCTTGGCGGTGGGACCGGTTATCGGCGGTTTTTTGAACTATCGCTTCGGCTGGCAAAGTATTTTTTACTTTATCGCGTTTCTCGGTATGATTGCGACCATAATGACAATCCTTTTTATGAAAGAAGATTGGGTAAATAAAGAGCAGGGCTATATGAATCCGGTTAGTATTTTGCTGTACGCCGCATCGTTGGTTATGGGGCTTTACGGCCTATCGGAGATTGTAAAATTGCCGGTAGCTAAGTATATTTTCGGAGCCGGTATTGTGACGACGATTATATATATTTGGCACGAAGCCCGTGCGGCCAAACCGCTATTGCCGGTACGTATTTTTCTGGAAAACAAGACGTTTGCGTTTTCTAATTTGGCATCTATGCTGAATTATAGCGCTACCTTTGCGATTGGTTTTTTATTATCCCTATATTTGCAGATGATTATGGGCTATGATTCGGAAACGGCCGGTTGGTTCTTATTGGTTCAATCCATTGTAATGGCCGCCTTGTCGCCGGTTATGGGTTCCTTATCCGACCGTTACGGATCCGCCGTTTTGGCATCTACCGGGATGGGCGTTATTGCCGTAGGGCTCCTCGTGATGTGGACGGCTATGAATCTTTCATCGACGGCCCTTATTATTACAGCCTTGATTATCGTGGGCGTCGGGTTTGCCATGTTCTCGGCACCGAATAATAACGCTATCATGGGCTCGGTGCCGCCCGCTTATTTTGGCATGGCCAGTTCTGTTATCAGCACGGTTCGCCTATTGGGACAGGTGCTTAGTATGGCGATTGTGGCATCCATTTTGGCCCGTAATACCGGGGCAGCCGGAACGGCTATTGCTAATGTAGATAAGGCCGTATTGTTGGCTAATATTCAATACAGTTTAATGGTATTTATGGCCTTTTGTGTAGTAGGCATTATTCCGTCTATGATTCGGAATAAGTAAAACAATCGCACTAGGCATAGCACCGGGCAAGTTCAATATAATCATTTAAAGGAGTTTATTATGTCGTGGAAAGTATCTATATATTCTGAATTACCGGATGAGGCGCGTGCGATTCGCCAAGCCGTATTCGTAGAGGAACAGGGCTTTCAAGAAGAGTTTGACGATATAGATAATACGGAAGCCGCTCATTTGGTAGGCTTTATTGAAAATGAACCGGTTTGCACGTGTCGTTTTTTTAGAGATAAAGATGAAGCGTCCACCTTTATTATCGGCCGGGTGGCTGTTATGAAAACGCACCGCGGGCAGCAACTGGGAGCTAAGATTCTCTTGGCAGCGGAAGATTTTATTCGTGTCATGGGTGGCATTAAAACTAAGTTAGCCGCCCAAGTGCAGGCCAAAGGTTTTTATGAAACACTCGGTTATACGGCGGCCGGCGAAGTATTTGACGAGGAAGGTTGTCCGCATGTTTGGATGTATAAATAAGCTCCTCGGCAATAAGCCGCTACGGGAGAATTAACGTGCAACGTTCAAGCTAATATGGAAATAAATAAACGCCGTTCAGTACGAGTTGAACGGCGTTTTTATATGCATTGATTGAAGTTTTAATGTGGGTTCGCTATAGGTTAGCGTTTATTTGTCTTTTTTATTCGGCACATATACCTGCAAAAAGCCCGGCAGTACTTCTAAATCAACCGGCATGAGAGGGCCCTTGTTGCCATCCATATTGGTAGGCAATTCGATGTCGTCGAGCAAGGTAATTTTGGCTTTGCGCACTTTTAAAATCGTCACATATTTCGACGTGTAAATCGATCCGCGCAAGATGAGCGGTAAGATACGCAATATGTCCATGATGAAATATTCTTTGAAGATGATGATGCGCATATAGCCGTCATCAACCGAAGCTTGAGGCATAAATTTTTCAAAACTGGATACTACATTGGTAAGCAATGCGATTACCAATGGCGAGCGGATGGTAAAATCGTGGTCATCCGTTTGAATGTGAAAACTGTAATCCTTAGTGGTGAAAAGGGCTTGACCTCCTTTTACAAAGTAGGCCAAAGGGCCAAGGAGTTGTTTTTCTTTAGGTGTTACTTCTTCTACTACTTTAGGAATAACGCCGGCGGCAATGTTGTTGCAAAAATATTGATCGTTGCAGCGACCGATATCGACGCGGCGGATCTTACTGTTTTTTAACGCGCGAATGGCAGCTAACGGCTCCAGTGGAATGCCGAGGGCCCGCGACATATCGTTGACCGTACCTACCGGTACAAAGCCAAATTTGGCTTTACCGCCACCTTGGGCGATACCGTTTACCGTTTCATTAATGGTGCCGTCACCGCCCATGCAGAATACGGCGTCGTAGCCATTCTCTGTGGCATATTTGGCAAATCGGGTCGCATCTCCGGCTTTGGTAGTGAATTTAATTTCCATATGATCAAAGAGGGTGCTTAGTTGCCATTGCAGCTCCATGGCATACTGGGTGGCACGGCCTCCGCCTGAGACAGGATTTATTATAACTAAACAGCGACTCATATATGTTCTCCCGTTGTATTTTAGTTGACGCTTTGCAGAACTTACCTTTATAATTAGATTAATATAGTCTGCAGAAAATAAGCATACAGCCTTGTAATATCTATTATAAAGTATTTATACATTATAGTATACTAAAGATTGACTGTCACTACAAAGAGTAGGCTGAGTGCTATTCGCGAAAGTAGAGGATTTACTATGGGTAAACAAGAAGAATATCATCTTAATTCGATTGACTCCATTGGCCGATTGCCATTGAGTGAACAGGTATATGTTACATTAAAACAAGCCATTTTGACGGGCGCGTTGAAACCGCAGGTGAAGCTGAACGAGGTGAAAATTGCGGAACAGCTTAATGTAAGTGCTACACCGGTTCGCGAAGCGTTTCGTAAATTGGCTAAGGACAATCTGGTAGTCATCAAACCTTGGAAAGGTGTAACGGTTAAAGGGTATACACCGGAAGAAATTATCGGAATGTATCAGTGCCGTGAAGTGATGGAAGGTTTGGGCGCTCGTTTATGTGCCGAATTGTGCACGGATGAACAGATTGAAGAATTACAGGCTCTTTGTGATGCCGGTTCGGCTACGACGGATGCGGAAGAGCGTGTTCAAATCAACAGTCGTTTGCATACGTTAATCTCTTTCTTCTCACAAAATGAACGGGTTATGGATTATTTGGGCGAGTTCCGTGAAATGGTAAATCGTGACATGTACATCAGTACCATGGATCAAGCCCGCACCGACTCTTGTAATCGGGAGCATGATGAAATTATGGCTGCTATTCGAAATCACGATGGTGAAGCAGCCGAACAGGCGATGCGTAAACATATTCGCAATGCTTTTGTATTTAAAAAAGCACATGCCGATTTACGAGCCATTTGGTTTATAAGACTTTTGATGCCGGAGTTGGGAACTTGATAAAAGCGTTTTGTAAGATGAAGTTTGCACCGGATAGACAAATTTAAAAAATTTGCATGAAAAAAGTGCAAAATTTGCATAACAACTGTTTACTTTTTTCTTACAGTTTGCTATAATCATTTCAGGATATGACCACAGAGTCATATCTCGGGGCATCCCCCAAAGCCCCTTAACATTTGAATGTGATTCAAATGTTCTCTCTCTCTTTTTTCTCAAGCACAAAAGCCTCGGCATATGCCGAGGCTTTTGTGCGTTTAAAAAGGATTTAAGATTAAATACTTAGTTAAACGAATAAAAGTATTTTAGTGGAGGACAACGGGAGTCTGTTTTTAATTAAAAATATATAGTTTCGTATAGATGATGTTTTGATGAGATTCAAGTAGCTTGGGTTTTGTTGTAACATATGATTTGTAGAGGAGGTTTTCATGAAAAAAGTAGCCGTTGAGGAAGCTGTCGGCCAAGTTTTATGTCATGATATAGCGCGTATAGTCATTGGCGAAGTTAAAGATACGCCGTTTCGTCGAGGTCACATCATTCGTGAAGAAGATATTCCGGCTTTTTTAGAATTAGGCAAGGAGCACGTTTTTGTGCAGGAACCGGGCGATGAAGCGATATTGGCCGATACATTGCACGAAGAAGATGTAGCGGTGGGATTATATGCCTTGTTAGCTAATGACAGTATTTATGCATCTGATGTCCGTGAAGGTAAAATTGAAGCGTTTGCAGCCTGGGATGGGATGCTCAAAATTGATGTGGCTCGATTGCAGGCGGTTAACAGTATCGGTGACCTTACAATCGTTACCAAATTCACTAATACGGCGGTTAAGCGTGGTGATAAATTAGCCGGTATGCGTTGCATCCCTTTGTGGCTCCCTAAAGTGCAACTTGAACAGGCTAAGGCTATTTGGCAAGGTCAACCGCTCCTTACGGTAAAACCTTTTGTGAGAAAACGCATCGGTCTTGTAACGACCGGCTCGGAAGTGGCCAGAGGTCGCATTCAAGATGCGTTCCGCCCGATTATTGGAGAACGAACGGAACCGTTTCGTATGAAAATCGTAGCGCATGAGATTGTTATTGATGATACGGATAAAATTATGGCCGCTATTAAAGCGGTAAAAGACGCAGGGGCGGATATTATTTTCTGTACCGGTGGCATGAGTGTGGATCCCGATGATTTGACGCCGGGCGCAATTGCCAAGAGCGCGGCTCATGTGGTGACATATGGCTTGCCGGTTTTACCGGGCTCCATGGTATGCATAGCCTACATGAGTGACGGCACACCGCTTGTAGGCCTGCCGGGCGGTGTTTTATTCAGTAAACCGACAGCCTTTGATGTCTTTTTACCACGTTTGGCATCGGATGATCCGATTACGAAAGCCGACTGCATTGCGTTAGGTCACGGCGGTCTGCAATAGGCTGCCGTGATTGACCAAGTTGAGTGCATTGCGTTAGGTCACGGTGGTTTGCAATAGGTTGCTTTGATTAACCAAGCTGAGTGCATGGCATTGGGTCATGGCACTTACAATAGTTTGACAGCCACCTATTGGTGGCGTACAATGAAGGGTGAATTATTTTATAGTAATGAGAGGTGAAATAAGTATATGTTTACCACATCATTGCAGGTACGATTTTATGAAACTGATATGATGGAAGTAGCTCACCATACCAATCACTTGCGATGGTTTGAGTTAGGCCGGGTGGAATTTTTCAGAACCTGTGGCATTTCCCTGTGGGATATGATGGATAACGGGATTGTGTTCCCGATTACAAAAGTGGCTTGTGAATATAAGGAGCCGGCTCGCTTCGATGATGTGTTAACCGTTGAAGTGACGCCGACCAAAGTAACACGAGCTCAATGTGTTTTTACGTATCGTATAGTGCGTGAAGCGGATGGTGCATTGATTGCAACCGGTGAGACGCAGAATGTGTTCACCGATAAGGCGACGGGGAAGGTAATTCGTTTAAGCGATACCTATTATGAGCCAATTATCCGCACCATAAAGGAGAGAAAGAGTCATGAGTAAAGCAGCCGCAACCGAGGCCTCTAAAAGACCTATCGGAGTATTTGACTCCGGGGTCGGGGGATTAACAGTATTAGCCGTATTGCGACGAATGTTTCCCCATGAAGACTTTATTTTTGTTGGCGACAATATGAATAATCCGGTTGGCAATCGACCTAAGGAAGAAATCAGTCAGATTGCTATGAATATCGGTCATTTTTTAGCCAAGGTGCCTGTGAAGATGGCGGTGGTTGCGTGCAACACCTTTTCCGTGGTGGCCTTGGATGAATTACAAGCTACCTTTGACTTTCCGGTGGTAGGTATGGCTAAAGGTGTGCGGACCGCTATTGATACGAGTCAGACTCAGAAGATTGCCGTCATGGCTACCAAGGCTACTATTGATAGTCACAAACATATTGAAGAAGCGCATGAGTTACAGCCTGCGGTTGCCGTATGGGAACAGGCTTGCCCTGATTTGGCCCACCTGATTGAGCAGGGCCACTTGGATGACCATATTGTTCATTCATCATTGCAACAGTACTTGGATCCGATTATAAAGAGCGGTTCCGATACAGTCGTTTTGGGATGTACACATTTTCCGTTTTTGATGGATTTGATGCAGCACATGTCGGGTGGCAACAAGACATTTATCGACCCGGCCTATGAAACAGCTGAGGAAGTGAAAGATATATTGGAAGCGCAGCAACTCTTGAATTCGCAGTCTGCTAAAGGCAAGCTGGATATTTGTTTTACCAAAGACAAAGAACTGGCTGAGCGCATGACTTCAATATTGATTCCGCCGGAAGATTTCAACGTTCGGATTATTACACTATAAAACTATAAGGGAGCAGTATATGGATATGTATTTTTACACATTAGTTAACATAATCGTAACGATTGTTTTCATCGTTGCCGTTCTATTTGTGGCGTTTCGCATTTTTGCCTGGAAACAGGGGAATGAAGAAATTGTCATGTTACCTAAACGTCGTACTCAATTTGAAGTAGAAGACATCAGTTTTAATCAGGTAACCTTGGTATCGGATATTCCATTCGTAAATAAAGGCCGTCAAAACGGTACTATTATGGATTTATATCCACGTCATTTGTTGCCGCAGGAACAGTTTGATCAGGTATCCATTACGTCGTGGACGACCGATGCGGCGGAAGAACGTCATGATGGGTATTGGAAATCTGTTATCATCGAACCGCGCAAAGGCGGCACCGTTCGCTTGCGTCTTATTTTGAATGCAAAAACGGGCAATATTCGCAAAGATTTGGTAGGTTTTCCTGATATGAATATTGATATTGTATACCAGGTTGTCGGTCGCAGTGATTGGCACATTTCTAAAAATCGTTTAATTTTGACAGCTGAAGAATTACAGCATGCTATGCGGCAGTAGGAGGTAGGTAACCATGGCAAATTTAGAATTAGTACCGGTTCATACTCGTATACTGACCCATCGAGATGATATTGTAGAAGCAATTATGCATTATGCCGGCAAAGATATCGGGCCGGAAGATATTGTATGTGTGGCGGAATCTGTAGTAGCGATTACGCAGGGCCGCATCACCCGTCCGGAAGAGCTTCGTCCTACTTGGCAGGCTCGTTTGTTGTGCCGTTTTGTACCGGCTGAAGGCTCTATGAGCTCCGTGTACGGCATGCAGTCCGCAATGGAACTTGATGGTAAATGGAAGGTATTTGGCGCCTTTATTTTGGGGGCCATCGCTAAAATATTCCGCAAAGACGGCGTTTTTTACCAAATTTCCCGTGCGGCTGCACTTACGGATGACGTTACGGGGACAATGCCGCCGTTCGATAAACACATTGTGTATGGTCCGAAAGACGCGGATAAAGTGGCGGAACGCATTGTACAACGCACCGGCAGTTACGGTGCCGTAGTAGCCGACGTTAATGATTTGAAGCGCGCTGCCGTTCTCGGTCACAGCCGCGGTATGGACCCTAAACGCATTGCGCGCATTTTGATTGACAATCCGTTTGGCAATGATGATCAGATGACGCCAATCGTTATTATTAAAAACTTCGCCTCCATTTCGGAGCGAAAATAAAAAGGAGGCCTTAGGGCCTCTTTTTGTTTGTTAAAAACCTTGTTACACTATATATAGAGAGTTTTTTGCTAAACTATTCTTTGATTTTTTAGATATATATTTGATGTATCAATGATATAGTTAACGTATTATTGCTATTAAATAGCGGAGCTTAGGGAAAGGAGTTGTTCCTATGTTAGTAGGTCTTGACGTAGGCGGTACCTTTACGGATGCCGTAGTCGTAGATAAGGGACGGATTTTAAAAAGTCATAAATGCCGCACCACCAAGCCGAATTTAATGGAAGGTATTGAAGCCGCTTTGGCCGGTGTAGCGACTGCTATTGAGCCTACAAAAGTGACACGGGTGACTTTGTCCACGACGATTGTAACGAATGCACTCGTCATGAATCAAGTTGATCCGGTTGATTTATATGTGATTCCGGGGCCGGGCATGGATATTCGGCCCTTGTTGCCGGTAACACCAATTGTACTTAACGGTTATACGGATCATCGCGGTTCATTGGCAGCCCCTTTGAGACAGCGTGAGCTGGACCAAATTCCCGGCGAAAAACAAAATACACGAGCCGCTGTATCGGCCAAATTCAGCGTGCGTAATCCAAAATTGGAACAAGCCTTAAAAGAAGAATTATTGGCAGCCGGCTATGAAACGGTATCGGCCGGTGCCGAATTAAGCGGTTCCTTAAACTTCCCGCGTCGTACCGTAAGTGCTTATTTTAACAGTGCCGTGCAGGGAACCTTTGAAGACTTCAGTGAAGCCGTTAAAGCAGCTTTGGCTCGCTATGGTTTGACGGCGCCTATATACATATTAAAAGCCGATGGTGGTTCGTTGCCGTTAGAACGAATGAAGGCAAGCCCTGTTGAAACGGCCTTTACGGGACCGGCTGCCAGTGTTTTGGGGATGGCGGCCCTTCGCTCTATGCCTAAAGATATGACGGTCGCCCTCGATATGGGTGGGACCACTACAGATATTTCGCTGTGGGAAAACGGTGTGCCTATGATGGCTCGCGGCGGTGCGATGATACGTAATTATCCAAGCGCCGTACGCTCCTTTGCGGTAAGTTCCGTAGGCATCGGCGGCGAATCGGCCGTTGCTTTTGATGAAAACGGTAAATTGACCGTAGGTCCCGACAGATTGGGCCCATCCCTCGTATTGGGCGGCACCGTGCCAACGCTTGGGGACGCCCTCATTGTGTTGGGTAAAGCTAATTATGGCGATACGCATATGGCTTGGCAGGGACTGGCTAATTTGTTGCAAAAAGCGCCTCATGGTTATGTTGCGGGGACCGATAAAGATGTTGCCGATACAGATAATACGGCCATAGCTGCGGACGATGCTGATGCAGGTATAGCTGCGGGCAATGCTGCTGAAGGTATAGCTAAAGATGCTGTTATAGCGTTTGCCAAAGACATTGTAGCGGCAGCTGTTACGGTAATTACCGACGGCATAGCGGCTTCGGTGCAACGGGAAAATAAACTGCCTATTTATGTGGTGCGCGATATTGTAGAACCGAAGATTTTTAAACCGGAAAAACTGGTGGCCGTAGGCGGTACAGCTGTAACGCTGGCCCCATTTGTAAGTGAACGCTTAGCCTTGCCGGTTCAGATTCCGCAGAATGCACCGGTAGCCAATGCGGTTGGTGCCGCGGTGGCCCGTGAAACTTTGATGCTTACGGTACATGTAGATACGGCTAAAGGTATTTTGGTAGTACCGGAACTGGGCATTCACGAAAAACAAAGATCGGTACAGACCGCGGCGCAAGCCGAGTCGTTAGCGTTAGACTATTTGCAAAAGGCGGCAGGCGACTTAGGTCTTACGAATGCGCCGTCAGGACATATTATTTCGGTAGAAGACGTGCCGATTATTGAAGGTTGGCAGTCTATGCATCGTTTAATTACCGTGAAAGCTCAATTGGAACCGGGGGTGAGTGAATATGTACAATAAGAATACTTTGGGCCTCGTATTTTTCCCGGCCTTTGACTGGAAAATTTCGCCGACCCATCCGGAACGGCAAGAACGCTTGCTATATACGCGAGATCAACTGTTGGAAGAAGGCCTTTTGGAACATCCGGCTATTCGTGAATATAATCCGTTACTAGCTTCGTGGCAGGATATAGAACGGGTCCATGTGGGAGCCCCTTCTTTGAAAAAATGGGTGACTGAAGCACATCGTGTATCGGTTGGCGGCGCCATTGCCGCGGCGGAAGCAGTTATGCGCGGTGAAGTGACACGGGCTTTTTCGCTGGTGCGCCCACCGGGACACCACGCTATGAAAATGGTGCACGGCATTCGCGGTTTCTGTACGGTCAATGTGGAAGCCATTATGATTGCTTATTTGCGCCGCCATTACGGCGTGCGCCGCATTGCCATCGTGGATACAGATGTTCATCATGGTGATGGGACACAGGATATTTTTTACCACGATCCGGATACTTTATTTATCTCCTTCCATCAAGACGGGCGCACCTTATATCCGGGTACCGGGTTTATGTATGAATATGGTGGGCCTCAAGCGGTCGGTGCAACCGTAAATATTCCGCTCCCGCCGGGCACGGGCGATGAAGGGATGCTTAAAGTGTTACAGAACTTGGTAATGCCGATGCTCAATGATTTTAAACCGGATATTGTTATTAACTCAGCCGGTCAGGACAATCATTTCAGTGATCCCCTGGCGAACATGATGGTCACCGCTAAAGGCTATGCGCGACTTACGGATATTTTAAAAGCCGATATTGCCGTCCTCGAAGGCGGTTATTCGGTGCAAGAAGCGTTACCGTATGTAAATACGGGTATTGTCCTTTCCATGGCAGGCCTTGATTACAGTCAGGTAGTGGAACCGGCTTTTGACGAAGATACAAATCGCCAACGTCCCGATGTGACGCGCCGTATTGATGATATTATCAGAAAATGGGCCGACCAGTGGCATCGCCGCCACGAAATGCAAGTGGATGCGCTCTTGGGTTTAGGAGATTTTTGGCAAGATCGCCGTCAGATTTATTATGATGAAACGGGCATTTCCGAATACCGTGATGAAAAAATCCGCCTCTATCCGGACAAGGTGGGGTATATGAGCATTGATTCTCGTAGCGATGGCGGCCCATTCGGTTCCCAACATGTGTATGCTACGTTCATTCCTTGGCAGGCCGATGACGAATGTCGCAGAGATGCTTATGACGCAACCTTGGCGGCTAAAAAAGCCGGTAACGCGGACCGTTATGTGGTAGTGGATCCTATGAAGGACGTACAGGAAGAAATATAGGATATAATATTTTGATAAAAATATTGCCTTATCGTTTTGCGAAAATATCTCTCTGTGAAAAAAAGCAATTTTGCAGTCGATATAGAATAATTGCTGTAAAAACTGATGTTGAATTTTACGGCAAATTTGAGATATACTATGAGTGAAAGGAGTTGAGCAATATGCCAAATATTAAACCTATTTCCGATTTACGAAATTACAGTGACGTACTACGCGATGTGACTGTTGGTGCCCCGGTTTTTTTAACAAAAAATGGGCGCGGCAGATATGCAATTCTTGATATACAAGACTTTGAAAAGGTGCAGGCAACACTCCGCCTGATGAATGAATTGGCAAAAGGTCGAAAATCCGGTGAAGAGAAGGGCTGGTTAACTTTGGAAGAGGTAGAGAAGAATCTTGGGATAGTCAATGAATAATTTACATTTATCTGAAGAAGCTCAAAAAGACCTTATCGGGATTAAAACTTATAATATAGAAGAGTTAATGAATGAGTCAGCTGCATTGGGAATTGTAGGTCAAATTACAAATAGCCTCCGAATTTTACAGACTTATGCAGAAGCTGGGCCGATGCTATCTTCAATTGCGGATATAGAAAGCGATTATCGCTTTATTGTGAGCGGAAATTATATCAGTTTTTATCGCTCTTACGGTAGCGAAGTTTTTGTCGATCGTATTCTTTATGCTCGTTGTGATTATATGAGAATTTTGTTCGGGGACGGCAAAAAAGACGAATAAATTATTAACATTCAAACCGCTTGTAGTAATATAGGCGGTTTTCAAATAGGAACTAATAGTATGTTATATCCTATGATATAATAGGAAATGAATACGAAATAGGGGTGACCAACCCAAATAGGAGTGACAAATATAAGAATTGACGGAAGAAATCCAAAGGCTGTTCGGCCTATTAAAATTACACGCCATTTTACGGCCTATGCGGAAGGTTCGGTATTAATTGAATTCGGCAATACGAAGGTGCTTTGTAATGCCACTATTGAAGAAAAAGTACCTCGCTTTATGAAGGGTGAAGGTCGCGGCTGGGTAACGGCGGAATACTCGTTGTTGCCACGAGCCACGCAAACTCGTAACAGCCGTGAAGCGGCCAAAGGTAAACAGACCGGTCGTACTGTTGAAATTCAGCGCCTTATCGGCCGTGCGTTGCGTGCCGTAGTGGACTTGGAAGCTCTCGGTGAACGAACGATTACGCTTGATTGTGACGTGTTGCAGGCTGACGGCGGTACCCGTACGGCGGCCATTACCGGCGCTTTTGTAGCTATGGTTGATGCGGTAAATACGATGTATGACGGTGAAGGTATGTATCCGATTCGCGATTACTGTGCCGCTATTTCCGTTGGTATCGGTCAAGAAGGACCGGTTACGGACTTATGTTATGAAGAAGATAGCCAAGCTATTGTGGATATGAACGTAGTTCGTACGGGCTCCGGCAATTTAATCGAGGTGCAGGGCACCGGTGAACATGGTACGTTCAGCCGCATTGAGCTTAATACGTTGCTAGACTTGGCAGAATCCGCTACCGATACTTTGATGGCGGCTCAAAAAGAAGCCCTCGGTGATGAAGCCAAATATATCGGTACGGGCGCCTAAGCGATTGATGTTAAGTTAGCGCCGTCTAAGTTATTAATGTTAAGTTAACAGTGGATATGATATTAATACTAAGGTAGCGTATTCCATGTATCAAATTATGAGGTTTTGGTAGGAGCAATATATGAAAATCGTTGTGGCAACCCACAATAAGGGGAAGTTGCGTGAATTTAAAGCAGCCCTTGAAACAGTCGGTATTGAGGCAGTAAGCATCGGTGAGGTTGTGAAGGTGCCGGAACCGGAAGAAACGGGCACGACTTTTTTGGCCAACGCACGCATTAAAGCGCAATATTATATGGAGGCTTGCGGTTTGCCCTGCTTGGCAGATGACAGCGGTCTCGCTGTTGATGTGCTTGATGGCGCACCGGGCGTATATTCGGCGCGGTATGCGGGCCCTCAATGCGATGATGAGGCGAATAATCATAAACTCATTGAATCTGTTAAAGACGTGCCTTTTGAAAAAAGAACGGCACGCTATGTATGTGAACTCGTGTTGGCCTAT
The DNA here is from genome assembly GCF_008679445.1 of Veillonella sp. LMAG:90. Lineage (NCBI taxonomy): Bacteria > Bacillati > Bacillota > Negativicutes > Veillonellales > Veillonellaceae > Veillonella > Veillonella sp. LMAG:90. The sequence goes on along the minus strand of NZ_NAND01000001.1, from coordinate 86,141 downwards.
CCGGACGGTCGTGAACTGACGGCAACGGGCTATTGTGAAGGCTTAATTCAGACAGAGGCCGTAGGCGACGGCGGCTTCGGTTACGACCCGTATTTTTACTTGCCGCAGTTTGCAAAAACGATGGCCCAGTTATCCATGGACGAAAAAAATGCGATCAGCCATCGAGGTTTAGCGTTAAAAGAGTTACTTGAAAAGTTGAAATCACAGTAAGTAATAAGCCAATAAAATAAGTAACAAGCAATCAAAGTTGGCAACAAGCAATTAAATAGGTAACAAACAATTAAATAGGTAACAAACAATTAAATAGGTAACAAACAATTAAAGTAAGCACCAAATAATAATATATTTACAATAAAAAGAAAGAGAGGCTCTATGAGCGCACAAGCAGTCAGTTGTGTGGGTATTATCAGTGATACCCACGGTTATTTGAACAAAATTGATGAGATTTTGGCAGCTACCGCTGATTGGCCTATTGAATTATGGCTCCATGCCGGCGATTATGGCGATGATGCACGCTATATGGCTAAGCAAACGAGTGTGCCCGTATTGGCGGTTCGCGGTAATAATGACCGTCAACGGCCCTTAGAGCCGCGCGAACAGCTGATTCCTTTTAAGGACACATATATTTATATGACTCACGGGGATCAGTTTTTGCCGTATAATCGCATTCAGGAAGTGTTGTCACTAGGCGAAAGTATGGGGGCTACCTTGTGCATTGCGGGGCACAGTCATCATCACAGTCAGTATAGTGACGGTCATGGGCTTTTTATCAATCCGGGGAGTCCCGCACTGCCGCGGGATAAGTCGGGCGGTACCTTTGCGGTGGCTACTTATGAGGACGGTTTTTTCACGGGTCGCTTCTATTATTTAAAAGAACAGCCGTGGGAGTCGCCGATTATTAAGTAGTATTTACATAAATGCCGATTATCAATTAGATTTTTACATGAATATTATAAAATAAGATATCGAAAGTATTGAATACGATGAAGAGTTTCGATATAATGAAATATAGGAATAAGTATTGAATGAGGAAGGTGTACAAAATATTATGGAGACATCCGTGAAACCGATTAAAAAGATGAAATTATACGGTTTTAACAACTTAACAAAGACATTGAGTTTTAACATTTATGATATTTGCTATACGAATACCGAAGCTGAAAAACGGCAGTATATTGAATACATTGATGAAGTGTATAATGCACAACGGCTAACGGATATTTTGACAGAAGTGTCTCATATTATTGGTGCTAACGTACTTAACGTGGCTAAGCAGGATTATGATCCGCAAGGCGCCAGTGTGACGATTTTGATTTCGGAAGAAGAAATTCATAAGGAAGATGTGGTATGTCATTTGGACAAAAGCCATTTGACGGTTCACACCTATCCGGAAAGTCATCCGTATCGCGGTATCAGCACGTTCCGCGCCGATATTGACGTGTCCACTTGCGGTCAAATTTCGCCGCTCAAAGCTTTAAATTACTTGATTGGCAGTTTTGATTCGGACATTATCAGCCTTGACTACCGAGTACGTGGCTTTACACGCGATGTACAAGGCAAAAAACTTTATATTGATCATCGCATCAACTCTATTCAGAACTATATTGATGCAAAAACCAAGAACTTGTATAACATGATTGATGTGAATGTGTATCAGGAAAACATCTTCCATACGAAAATGATGCTCAAAGAATATGACATCAATAATTACCTTTTTGGGATTACGGAAGACGATTTGACGCCAAAAGAACGCAAGCACATTAACCAATTATTGAAACAGGAAATGGCAGAAATCTTTTATGGTAGAAATCTACCGACATTAAAACAATAGGAGGGAAATTACATGGACGTACGCGAAGAAGCAGTACAAAAGAAATTAGAATTAGGTGGTTTTTTGACAACCGGTACAAAATATCCTTTGAAGGATGCTCACGATTTATCCGTAGCGTATACGCCGGGGGTTGCTGAACCTTGCCTTCGCATTAAAGACAATGAAGAGTTGTCTTTTGATTTAACTTGCCGCGGTAACATGGTGGCGGTTGTATCTGACGGGACTCGTGTACTCGGCCTTGGCAATATCGGGGCAGCGGCTGCTATGCCGGTAATGGAAGGTAAATCCTTGCTTTTCAAACGTTTCGGTAATGTAGACTGTGTGCCAATCGTAATTGATACGGAAGACACGGAAGAAATCATCCGCACTGTTAAATTATTGCAGAAAAACTTTGCCGGCATTAACTTGGAAGATATTTCCTCGCCTAAATGCTATGAAATTGAAAACCGCTTAAAAGAAGAACTTGAAATTCCGGTATTCCATGATGACCAACACGGTACAGCTATCGCTTGTTTGGCCGGCGTTAAAGCAGCTCTTCGTCTTGTAAAAAAAGACCTTACCAAAGTTAAAATCGTTGTAAACGGTGCCGGTGCAGCCGGTGCTAATATTGCTCGTTTGTTGTACTTGGCAGGCGCTCGCGACATTACCTTGATGGTAAGTTCCGGAGTACTCAACAAAAACTACAAACGCCTTGACTTCTTGCAAGCTGAATTAATCAAGTTGTTGGGCCAGGAAGAAAAAACAGGTACTTTGGCTGAAGTGGCTAAAGGCGCTGACGTATTGCTCGGCGTGTCCGCTGCCGGTGCTTTCACACCTGAAATTTTGAAAAACTTGGCAAAAGACTCCATCGTATTTGCTATGGCTAACCCAAATCCGGAAGCCATGTATGACGATGCTAAAGCTTGCGGCGTACGCGTTATGGGTACCGGCCGCAGTGATGCACCAAACCAGATTAACAACGTAAACGTATTCCCTGGTTTGTTCCGCGGTGCCATCGACGTTCACGCATCTAAAATCAATGATGAAATGAAATTGGCTGCTGCCGATGCCTTGGCTAACCTCGTAGCTGACGAAGACCTTCGTGAAGATTATGTAGTTGCTAACGCATTCGATGAACGCGTTCCACTCGCAGTAGCTAAAGCCGTTGCGGATGTGGCTGTGAAAACGGGCGTAGCGCGTAAAAAATAAAAAGGTTGTATCTTACCGGCGCTGAGCTGTTTACGGCAGGTGCTTCGGTGAGTGACTGGTTATAGTGATTAATAAAGGGACTCTTATCTTATATAAGCCGGAATGGCTGTACCGTTTTACGGGTGTAAGATAAGGGTCCCTATTTTTTATCAAGAAGGCGACACATATCTTATTTGCTCCTGGGCTGCATGCAGCAAAAGTCGCTTCATAAGATATGTGTCGTCTTCTAATGCAGCTAAATATTAAATAGTGCCAATCTTATCTTACACCCGCTTAATCGCATCACACCGTGTCTTTTTATAAGATAAGAGTCCTCTTTGAACAATCCTGTGAACTAGAGCCATGTCACTCACCGGAGCACCATTAGGCGAAACGAGCGGAGTCGCCGTATAAGATACGGCCTTTTTATTTCTCGCCGCCCTTCCGCCAAAAGGGGGGAGGAGAAGGAGGAGGAGGAGGTCTTCTTCGTATATTACGGTGATTTAGGATAATCCCCTCATCTTATATCGCTCTTTGTGACAAGCAGCAATAGGTAGATAAGATAAGGGTCTCTTTTAAAACCATAGTGTAAGTCCGAGCCATGTCACTCACCGAAGCACCATTAGGCGAAACAAGTGGAGTCGCCGTATAAGATACGGCCTTTTTATTTCTCTCCGCCCTTCCGCCAAAAGGGTGGGCAGAAAAAATTCGGATTCCATTTAGTAGATAACCGTTGCCGAAGGTGGCGAGTTAAGTGTTTTGGCGGTGAAAAAAGATTGGCTCGAATAGCTTTAATTGAAGCTATGTTATTTAAGCGAGTGAGGCTGGTGCAGAGGCTCTATGAAATTAAAAAGAAGGTTTACGTTATTGGCATTTATGGCGTTGGTGATATTTGAGCGAGATAACATATAATAATAGGCACTGTGATATAAACAATGAAAAAGAAGACCTACTCCAAAGGGGTCCCCTTGGTGTGAAACAGCGGGGAAGGGAGTAGGTCTTCTTTTTCATGTTAGTAATGTGTTTTATTGATTAATTCTCGCTCAAATAGGAGAGCGGATATTGGAAAGCGTAAACCTTCTTTTTATTAAAGGGTTTATTTAGCTCACTCGCTTAAATATAGTCGTTTTATTAGCTCGTCGAGCCAATCATTTTTCGAGCAGTACACTTAGTTTGCTTCTTCGGCAACCGTTATCGTTACTTTGGAGCCGAATTTTTTTGCCATCGCTTTATTACTTTCTGTGTTTAATTGGTCAACCACCAAAATTAACCCCGACGCATTTTTATTTGGTGCGGCGGATAATATGGAGCCGGTTGGTTCCTGCTGATTATAGTAGTAAGCGGCTTCGGTTTGTAGTTTTCCCAGTTCAATTTCGTTCATGACGCCTGTTGTTACTAGGGTATTGCTACGCAAATCGCTATCTTTAGAAAACGCAAGAGCGGCGCCTAATTTTTGGACATCATTTTCGTTTTTTAAGGCAGCTACCAATTTATTGTCCTGCCAATACATGGCACCATGGGTGCGGAATACATACTCTTTACCGAATGTGTGGTTAATTAAATTGAGCATTTTATTCTCTACCTGTTGGTGTAAGATTTTTTCGCGTAAGGCCACGGCAGCACTACTGTTTGTAACGCGATACATAATTTCCGTTGCCTCGGCACGGGTAATGTATTTTTCAGGACTAAATAACAAGCGCGGTTGGTAATGAAGGAAACCTAAAGCAGCCAGTTCCCGTACGGCCGATTGAGCCCAAGGGGCGATGAACTTCTGGTCAGTATAATGAACAGCCTCCATGGCGGCTTGGTCATCGGTGTTGTAGCCCAGATAGTGAATGTAATTATCTGCTACTACGGCGAATTCTTGACGGGACATGAATTGTTCCGGGCGATAGGTGTTATCACCGTAACCGCTGATAATATTCAGTTGAGCCACCCGTTCAATGGCATTGGCCGACCAACGGTCGGAGGTAATGTCTTTGAAGGAGCTGGACAGCATGACGGACGACTCACCGGAAATTAAGTTGCTAAAAAGTGAGGCCACTTCTTCGCGACTAATCGGTTTTTCCGGACGGAAGGTATTGTCGCTGTAGCCGGAAATTAATTGTTGGTTTGTCATAACCGCAATGGCTTTGGCAGCCCAGTAATCGGCAGGAATGTCTACAAAAGTATATTTGCGAGCGTCTTCAAAAACACGGGAGGAGTTTGTGGCGATGCTAAAGGTAAAAGGCTTATAAGTGCCGTTCTCTAAGGTGTTGTCGGTTGAAGAGTTTTTTTCGGCACTTTTTTTGGTGTTAGCTGTGTCAGCGCCTTTTTTAGCCGTTTCCGAAATAGCGTCTGTTTTCGCGTCTATGGTTTTGACGCTTTTATCAGCCACTGTCGTTTCGGCGTTTTTTTCTGTTACGGCATTTTTTTCAGTTACGGCATTTTTTTCAGTTACGGCGGCTTTAGCGGCTTCACCTACGGCTTGAGCCGTATTGTTAGTGGTGTAATATTTTAACACCAAAGGGCTAAAGGTTGTTTCGTTGCCTGTCGATTCTTTGACAACACGAACGGGGGTATAATCGTCACTTACGGCGTCGTCAGGGCCGGTTACCGTTACGGTGTCGGCCTGAGCCACTGCGCCGGTGAGCACGAGGGCACAAAGTACGGCGAGGGACTTTGTGGTAAAAAATTTAGACATGGTACTCCTCCAAAATTGGGTTTTGTAAATCGTTTGTAACTATTGTGCTTTCGGTTTGAAAACTATTGTGCTTTCGGTTTGAAAACTATAATATTTTCCACCTGATAGAATTCAGTCGTATGCTGACTAAGTGAAGTTTTTAAGAAATCATCTTTATATTTCTTCGGCACAAAGATAAAGTAATCCCTTTGACCTTGAATGGCTTTTTCAGTATCTGCTTCAGACAATACAGGCATTACATTTTTGCCCTTATCCCAGATGGTTTCCGCGTCCGGGTCCGGTATGATTTGCGTTACCGAATGGCCCGTGTAATACACGAGGGATGTGCGATAATCGCGATAGTAGTACATCTGCGTAGTTGGCCGTAAGGCTAAGGTATCAGCCAGTTTTTCAGTAGAAGCATCATCTACGATTGGCGGTAAAGCACAGAGTAATAATACATAGAGAATGCTGGTACTTATGGCGACGGCTTTTATACTTCGGCAGATATGTGGTCTGATAAGAGCATATAAAAGGGGCAAGACACAGAGCACGGCCCCGATACTTAAAGCGATGCTAAGTTGTGACGAATCCACATCCGGTTGGGTGCGGCTGCCAAGCCAAACACCGATGATGGCGATAGCCACTAAGAGAAAGGCCGGTAATAGGACAAGCAGGTTTTTGCTATACGATTTTGTTTGCTGCGGGAGCCAACAGAAATCGCTGTCCGGTGCCATGGCGATAACTTTAACTTCGCGAGGCGGGATATTTCGCAAAAGATGGCCTTTTAAACGAATATAGCCTTGCGCGGTCAAGATGATAAACGGAATGATACACAAGAATGTGTAGGTAATATACTTGGTGGCCATGAGGTTATAAAAAATAAATACGCCGAGCCCCCAAGTTAAGAGATATTTGAACCAAGAATTGCGTTCACCATAGATGAGTTCGTAAATAGTGAGGCCTGTCCATGGCAATAAGGATACGGGCCAAAGCACAAAGTACATAAACCACCAGTTTTGCTCCGGATGTTCCGGTATTGTGGCACGAACTACATTATGGAGGCCCAAGAACTCTTCGATGAAGGCCATGCCGTGGTAGCTGTACATCAGGATGTACCAAGGCAAGGCGACTAACGCAAAGGCGAGCAGGCCCAATGGGTGGAACAAGCGCTGCCACGTGAGTGTATCACGCTGGAAAAGAGCGACATAGGCTATAAGGATAAGGCCGGGCAGGATGAGGCCGACCGGTCCTTTTGTCAAAACGGCAAGCCCCGCCGAGGCGTAGGCCAGCATCATATGGCGTGTTACATGTCGGCCGCGCAGACCTAAATAAGCAAAGTAGAGAATTCCTTGGGTAAATAGGAATAAATAACCATCCGTCAAAATAGCATGACTGATATACCAAAATTCTAACGAAGTGCCCAGCATAATGGCACACCATAAAGCTAAATCACGACGCTTAGCGATGAGGCGCATGCCATAATACATAAACATGCCGTTCAGGGCGGCACAAAGGATGAACGGCAGGCGCGCCGCAAAATCCGATATGCCGAATAGGCTGAAGGATGTCATTAAGAGCCAATAGGTGAAAATCGGTTTGTCATACCAGTACTGATCGTAAATCATGGGAGACAGATAGCTTTGATGTTGCAGCATATTGACGGCACTTAAGGCATAATTGGATTCTACCGTGTCGGTTATGGGAAAGTTCCAGGCGAAGAGCCCGTAGGCGAATAAGAGCCAGATTCCGATGGCGGCCAGGTAGAGATAATCTCGGCGCGTGAAAGGTGTTGCAAACATGGCTGAAGACTCCTTAATTAATTCTTAGCAGTATCAGTAGTGGAGTCGGCATTGTCGGTAACCAAGAAAACGTGAACCTTGTTGCCGAACGCATTACGGATGGAATCATTCATATAATCGAAACCTTTGTCGACACGGACAATAAGCTGATTGTGAGCTACGCTTGGATAAGCACCCAAGATAGTGCCGGCCGGCTGTTTTTGAGCGTAGAACGTGCGGAAGTTGTTTTCAATACGGTCATATTCAGCCTGGCTGTATTGGGTTGTTTCTAAATGAACACGATTAGCCAATGTTTCGTTGGCCGGTTTATCTTTGTCGTTTTTAGCTAAAATGTCTTCGAATTGAGCAAGATCGTCATCGCTCTTGAAGGCTACATGTAGCACATCATTTTGCCAATACATTACGCCGTAGTTCTGGAAATTGCCCGGTGTTTTGTAGAGGTTGTTTAATTTTTTGAAAACTTTATTTTCTAGATCAGACTGCGCTTCTAATTCGCTGGTCTTTTTAGCGGTTACATTACCGGTAGTAGGATTTTTGGTAGTTGTAGCGGCTGTTTTGTCGCCGGTTGCACTGTTGGTAGCCTTAGCAGTGGTATCGCTCGCTTTAGTGCTTGTTGCCGGGGCTACGGTCATACCTTTTTCGATGCGGAATAACATGGCAACTGCTTCGGCACGGGTGATGTCTTCAGTTGGACGGAAGTAATTGTCGTCACCGCCGGAAGCGATGATGCCGCGGCTGGCCAAAGTGGTAACGGAGGATCTATAATCGCTGTCGATTTTCTTTTCATCCGGGAAGTTCACTTCGTCAGGTGCTACCACGATATTTGGTTTATACTCTTTAGCTTTCGTTTTGCTTTTAATGGAAGCCACGGTAAGTTCGTCTTTGTAAGCTAAATATTCAGCGGCGGTTTGAGCAAACTCTTCACGCGTTAACGTTTCCTGATTTTTGAACGGTGCGAGCAACTCCTCGCCGGTCACATCTTTAACAGTGGTGGTGTTTTTAGTGTTCTTTTTGTTTTGGCTGCTTTTGGCTGCTTTGGCAGCTTGCTGTGCTTTGTCATACGCAATGAGCTTGTTGTAAAGAGCGGCAGCATCGGCAGTTTTTAAAGCGTCATCCGGTTTGAATTCACCTTGACCGTTGCCGGATAAGATACCATCCTCAAGCATCACGTTGATTGGTATGGCAGCCCAATGATTTTTTACATCTTTAAAACCTTTGGCATCTTCCTCGGCAGCACGGGCAGCCGCTTTTTCGTTCATCGATTCGACTAATTGCGCCTTTTCTTTGTCCGCTTCGGTTAACTCTTTAGTTTGAACGGTCGAAGTAGCGGCAGTTGTTACAGTGTCAATGGAATCGCTATCCGTAGCGGTTGTTGTTACGGCAGCCGTTGTGGCGGTAGACGCCGTAGTGTTGTCCGCATCGGCGGCGAAGCCGGTGTAGGTAGTTGTTGTTAAAAGTGTAGCCACGAGAACGGCTAAACGTAAAGAACGTGATGTCATAAATGAGACCCCTTTCTGTTACAGGTTGTTAAAATAACGGTTTTCACCTTGATAAAGTATGCACTTTATTATTGATTTTACAAATACTAAAAAATAATATCCTTAATACATTGATTATATCACGAACCACGGGGGCTTTAAAGAGATAAAGGGGCGGTTTAGCGGTAATGAGATTCACTATTCAAATAATTACGTTCTGTATACAAATTTTTTACTAAATCCTATTTCAAGCATTCGTAAAACGCATATGACATAGGGCGTTTGCCAATATCGCAATTCTTTGGACATTATATTTGTTATTCTATATAATAATAGTGATGATTTCCGTGCGAATATACAATATAGACCGTTTAATGTTGAAAAAAATGGGAAGTATACGCAAGTGTGGGTAATCTAGTAAGTGTAAGTACGTAGGAAAGTTGAGGATGTGAGGAAATGAAAATTCATTTATTTTCACAATGTTTGATTGACATGTTTTATCCCCACGTGGGGATGGCCGGCGTACAGGTATTAGAACGTTTAGGCTGTGATATCACAGTACCTAAAAAGCAAGTATGCTGCGGACAGATGTTCGTGAACTCCGGGTATAATGATGCGGCTAAAGGGGCTATCAAGAATACAATTGAAGTCTTCGAAAACGCAGAATATATCGTGAGTATGTCCGGTTCTTGTGCCTTTGCCATTCGTGACGAATACCGTCATATTTTGGCCGACGAACCTGAATGGATGGCTCGTGCCGCCAAAGTCAGTGAACGCATTTATGAATTCACCGAATTTATCGTGAATGTATTAGGCGTAACTGACGTAGGTGCAACATTTAACGACAAAGTTACGTACCACAAATCTTGTCACGTAACACGTCTCATGGGTATCAAGGAACCACCTATGAAATTATTGGAAAATATTAAAGGTCTAGAATATTTGCCAATGAATCGCGCGGAAGGCTGCTGTGGTTTCGGCGGTACGTTTACGGTTAAACAGCCTGAGATTTCTGCTGTTATGACTCGCGAAAAAGCAATGAATATTTACAACTCCGGCGCTAATGTAGTAGCCGGTGGTGACCAAGCTTGTCTTATGAATATTGAAGGTATGCTTGATCGTCTTTATAAAGACGGCGAAATCGATCGTCGCATCAAAGTAATGCACATTGCGGAATTATTGAATTCCCGCTAGTCGTTAGGAGGAACTGAACATGGCTATTTTATACGATGAACGCCCGTTTAAAAAACGTGTTGAGGATGTTCTTGCCAATGACTTTAAGGTAAAGGCCATCCAAAAAGCGCAAGATGTATTCTATGCAAAACGTAAAGCGTTGGTTGATCAAGTACCTGAATGGGAAGATTTCCGTGAAGAAGCGGCTGAACTTCGTGATCATGTATTAAGCAACCTCGACTATTATTTAAACCAATTTGCTGAAAACGCTACTAAAGCCGGTGCCAAAGTGCACTTTGCTCATACAGCTGAAGAAGCAAATGAATATGTAATGGAAGTAGTTCGTGCCAAGAACGCCAAAATGGTCGTAAAAGGCAAAACTATGGTGTCCGAAGAAATCAGCCTTAACGAAGCATTGATGAAAGAAGGCGTGGAAGTTAACGAAACTGACTTGGCCGAATTCATTTTGCAGACAGCTGACTGGAACCCACCTTCCCATATCGTAGTACCTGCGTTGCACTTTGCTCGTGGTCGTATTCGTGAAATGTTCCACGACAAACTCGGTTATGAAGGTACGGAAGATCCGGAAGAAATGACACGTTTCGTACGTAAACGTATTCGCGATCGTTTCTTGCGCGCCGATATCGGCTTCACCGGCTGTAACTTTGCCGTAGCTGAAACCGGTACTATTACTATCGTATCCAATGAAGGTAACGGTCGTATGAGTAGCTCCATGCCTAAGACTATGATTTGTCTCATGGGTATGGAACGTCTTGTACCTGACTTTGCCGGTCTTGACATTATGATGGAACTCTTAATTCGCTCCTCTGTAGGCGCTAAGATTTCAAACTACTTCTCCATGATTACCGGTCCTGCCAAACCAGGTGAAGCCGACGGTCCTGAAGAACTTCACATCATTATCATCGATAATGGTCGTTCCAATATTTTGGGCGGCGAATTCAACTCCATGCTTCGTTGTATCCGTTGCGGTGCTTGTATGAACATCTGTCCGGTATATCGTCATATCACCGGTCATGCGTACGGCTCCATCTATCCGGGTCCAATGGGTGCGGTATTGACTCCATTATTGGTTGGTTATGAAAAAGCGGGCGATTTGCCATACGCTTCCACTTTGTGCGGCGAATGCTGGGAACATTGTCCGGTTAAGATTCCACTCCATGAATTACTTTTGAAACATCGCGTTAACATTGCCGACAAAGCGCATCTTCGTCCGGCAGCAGAAGAAGCTATTTTCAAAACAGTGGCTACTGTATTCAGTAATTCCTTCCTCTTCGATTATGGTACTAAGTTAGGTGCCATCGGCATGAAACTCATGAGTAAGAACGGTAACATGGCCGATTGGACTAAATTATTGCCGGTAGTAGGCGGCTGGATGAAAGCGAAAGAAATGGGTACATTGAAACTCAAGAAATTCCGCGATGTATATGCTGAATATGAAGCTAGCAAACGTAAGTAAGGAGACAAGACAATGGATGATGTAAAACGTAAAGCATTTTTTAGCCGTATTTCTCATGCGTTGGGTCGTAAAGAGATTCCTACTTTCGTAGCACCGTATCCTTATGAAAAAGGACCTCAAGAGGCAATGTACTCCGACCTTTCCCACGAACAAGTTGTAGACATGTTCAAAGTGGAATGTGAAAAAGTAGGTACTAAATTTGTAACTACTGATGAAGCGCATGTAGTCGAAACAATCTTAAAAGAAATTGAAGAACGCGGCGGCGGTAAAGTAATTTATCCTTGCTGTGAAGAAGCTGAAAAATTCCAATTAAAAGAAAACTTTGATAAGGTAGATAAAGAAGGTACCACCTTCTATCAATGGAATCCATCCGCCGGTCGTCAAGCTAATATTGACGAAGCCAAAGTGGCTGAAATCGGTATTACTTTCCCAATCTTAGGGATTGCCGAAACAGCAACGGTTATTCAACCAAGCTTTGAAGCCAGCGGCCGTTCCATCGGTTTGTTGCCACTTTGTCACATTGCGGTTATCCGTACTTCTGACATTGTGCCTCGCATGACGCAGTCTATGCGTGCTCTTACCAAAGTATATAAAGAAAATCCTGAAGGGTTCCCATCCAATGTGGTTCACATTTCAGGTCCTTCCAACACAGCCGATATCGAATTGGTTCGTGTAGTAGGGGTTCATGGTCCTATCAATGTAACGTTTATTCTCGTTGACTAGGTAAGGAAATGTCCGACGCCGTAAGCACAAATTGTGCCCTATGACGTCGGACTTTTTTATAGGAGATTTTCGTCAAAAGATTTTACAAAATTTAGGGTTAGTGAATGTACTGATAAAGATAGCTGTACGAAAGCTGTTTCGACCTGCTGTTGCGCGGATATTGTATCAATGTAAATCGACTAATTTATATATCGAAATATTTTGAAAATAATCCCTGTGAAATAGTAGGAATTTAAAAGAACTTATGCTATAATATCATCGTCACATTCACAATTGAATACAGTAAGGAGGGAAAAAGTGGATATTCCATTTTTCCAAGAGTTTTTAATGGTTAGCAATCCGATTACCATCGGTATTCTAATCTTGTTTGTAGCGATGTTGGGGTTTGTTTACTACTTACAACGTCGTCAAACAGCCTTTGGTAACCTTGTTATCATCGGTACCTTATTAGGCGCCGTTTTGGGCTTCGTGGTGCAATTCATTGCACAGTTCCCGGACGATCCTATGAAAGTTGTGTACATTAAAGAAAGTACCAAATGGTTCTCCTTAATTGGTGGCGGGTTCATTGATTTAATCCGTATGCTCGTTATTCCATTGGTATTTATTTCCATCATTCACGTAATTTTGCACATGGAACGCGGCGCTGATTTGAAAAAATTAGTTAGCTCTACCGCTTTCGTAGCCTTAGTAATGGTAGCTATTGCTGCTGTTGTAGGTCTTGTGCTTGGTTCCGTAACTCATTTGGGTGAAGGTATTGCCGCCGGCGGTGCACCTGCCAAGATGCGTGAAGTAAAACCTGTAGTAGATACTTTGCGTGCCTTGATTCCGAATAACCCAATCAGCGCTATGGCGGAAACTAACGTTATCGCCGTTGTAGTATTTGGCGTTATCATTGGCGGTATTGCTCGTTTGATTAAACAAACAGGCACCGACAAACTCGAATTGGTTACTAAATTATTTGATGAATTGCACCTCATTATTTCTTGGGTGGCAGATTTCATCATCGGCCTTATGCCTTACGGCGTATTGGGCTTGTTAGCAACAACTTTGGCTCAAAAAGGCTTCCAGGCTATTGCCGATATGGGTCTTTTCATCGTATTGATTTACGTTGGTGTAGTAATTATGTTAATTGTACAGGCTGTACTTTTAACAATCTTCGGCGTAAGCCCAATTATGTACTTCCGTAAAGCAAGAGCTCCATTGTTCTTGGCTTTCACATCCCGTTCCAGTATGGGTGTATTACCGTTAACGGTAGATACCTTGACTAAACGTTTAGGCGTTAACGCGGCTACTGCTAATACAGTAGGCAGCTTCGGTACTACTGCAGGCATGCAGGGTTGTGCCGGCGTGTTCCCGGCTTTGTGTATCGTATACATTGCGAACGTTGCCGGTGTACCACTCGATATGACCATGTATGTTATGAGTGTTATCGTAATCGCTTTAGGTTCCATCGGTATTGCCGGTGTGCCTGGTACAGCTACTATGGCTGCATCCGTATCTTTGTCCGGTACTGGTCTTGGCGCGTTCTTCAGCTCCATTTCTCCGGTATTGGCTATTGACCCAATCATCGATATGGGTCGCACCATGCTTAACGTAAGTGGTTCCATGACCAATGCCATTGTGGTAGATAAACTTATGGGCACTTTCGACCAGGAAGCATTCAACGATACGTCCACAATCGACCGTCCGGTAAGCAATAAAACCGGTGGCGACACAGAAGTTGCTTAAGCAAAATAAGTAAATTGTAACATCAAGAAAATGTTATAAGCATACAAAGAAAGGGGCTGTAACGAAATACACCCCTAAAAACAAGAATGCGGTTTGAAGATACGAAAGTGTCTTCAAGCCGCATTCTTGCTATATTTGTATAAGAAAAAAGGCCCCGAAGGGCCTTCTTTGTTGGTATAATTAATTTATGAACAGAAACCATATCCAACAAGGCAATTATACTAAACTTTCTGGCTTTCGCCAAGTAGTTTTATCATTGGATTATGGCTTTCAGATCGGACCAAAAGAACCGGTGAGATTACTGGATGCTGTATTGGAGGAACTGGACTATACAAGGTTGCAGCATTTATATTCTTCAAAAGGAAGAAAATCTTTAGTACCTCCCCATCTTTTGTTTAAAGTCTATGTGTTAGCTATGACCGAAGGCATTGTATCTGTTCGCAAAATTGCTGAGCAATGCACTAAAAATATCCATTACATGTGGCTCTTACAGGGCTATCCGACTCCGTCTCATATGGTATTTCATCGATTCTTTCAACGCTTAACTGTTGATGTACTTAGAGATTTGTTATCTCAATTTATTCAAGCATTAAGTGAATTTGACAGCTTAGATTTTTCTGAAGTATTCATCGACGGAACTAAATGGGAAGCCTATGCAAATAAATACACCTTTGTGTGGAAAAAGGCAATTCTTAAGCACTATGCTAAGTTACCGGATAAATTGTTAGTTCTTCAATATGAAATACAAAATCTTTTGGACATAGACGTCTCAGATATGACTGAAGATGAACTATTGGTTTTGCTGGAGCAATCCATACGCGAAAAGCAAATTGAGTTTGTACACGGTACCGGTAAACGAAAACATCCATTGCAAAGAGCTTTTGAATCCTGTTTAGCCTTGCGTGACAAGCGAAATGAATATGATGAAAAGTTAGCTATTCTAGGCTCTCGCAACAGTTACTCTAAAACTGATCATGATGCTACGTTTATGCGACTAAAAGAAGATCATATGTTAAACGGCCAATTAAAACCGGCCTACAATGTTCAACTAGCTGTTCATAGTGAATATATTATGGGCGTTGGCGTATTTCCAAATCCTACAGATACGAACACCTTAATTCCATTTATGCAACAATTAGAAGGACAATACAAACAACACTTTCAATATGTGGTAGCTGATGCCGGTTATGACAGCAACGAAAATCTGGCATGGTTATGGGCTCATGATTACAAAACTTGTATTAAACCAAGTACATATGAATTGAGTAAAACGAAAAAGTATAAGAAAGATATTGGTCGAGCGGATAACATGGTATATGATGAGGCGACCGATACATTTACTTGTGCCAAAGGCCGTACATTACGATTCCAATACATACGCAGAAACAAAAGTAAGACCGGTTTCATTAAGCAAAACCGAGTATACCGGTGTGAAAACTGCAATTATTGTGGCTTACGTAAGGAATGCCAAAAACTTAAGTTCGGAAAACTTCCTAAGGGGAATAAGACGATATATATTGCTACTGATTACCGCGAATTATTAGCCAAAAACAAGGCTGTATTTGATAGTGACTATGGCTTACAACTTCGAGTAAACCGTTCTATTCAGGTGGAAGGTGCTTTTGGCATAACAAAAGAAGATTTTGAATACACCAGGTTCAGGCACCGAGGCAAAGTTAACGTAGAAAAAGATTTATTACTATTAGCTTTTGGATACAATTTACTGAAGCTGCATAACCGAATACAGAAGAAGCGATTAGGTCAACGGTTGTTCGAAACTAATTCTGCTGCGTAATTAAAAGCCAAAAGCTAAAGGCTTATTTAAGTGCGCTAAAAAACAAAAAAACAAGGATATTTTCAGAATTGTTGATTTTGGAAATATCCTTGTTTTAATTGAAAAGAGAGCTGTAACTGAAATGTGAGTTAAAAAACTCAATTTCGTTACAGCCCCTTTTTGCTGTGCATATTTAGTTATTTATAACAATGATTTTTACTTGAAAATATCTAGTTTTGACAGCCCGTTCCGAAGATTAATAATATCCCATGGCAAGTATTCGGCAATGGATAGACCTACGAGCTCAGAGTTTTCACTAACCGCTTGAAGAATTTGGAAAATCTTAGCCAATGTCATTTCACCAACTGCGTATTCAACCGGGCCCTGATGCGGTTTGTTGCAGAGGAGACTGCGGAAATCAGTAGGACTCAGAACATCTAAATCCAAATGAACCATGACGTGTTCAATCTTATTAGCCGTAAGCCAATCCGTAACAGGCTGGGTAGAGGTTAAATCCTGTGGTGTCAAATAGGACAAGGAATGCTCAGCAATAAAGCTTTTTTCATGCGGTAGAAGGCCGGATTCAATTAAGCCTACATAGAGGACTTGGTTCGGCCGGAACGGAGCTTTCACGGTTTTGGCAAAACTAGGGGCGCCATGACCCAATAAATTTCCTAACACCATGGCATGTTCGTGGTTGAACTCCTTCGGTGTCATGATATCGGGATGGGCATCAAGCCATAGAATCGCCGTATTATTCGGATATTGCTGGTGCAAGTAATCGAACGGTACTTGCGAAATAGAGCAGTCACCGCCGATGGTGATAATTTTGCGCGGTTGTTTAACCTTAAGAATTTCCCGAGCCGTAGTCTGTTGTTGCAGGAGAATCTTTTCGGCAAAAACGTCTTGAGCGGTTTGCTCTTCATTGGCGGCGAGAGTTGCTTTTTCATCGGCTACCGGTACATATACTTTTTCAGTATTAGGCGAAGAAGGGAGCAGTGCCGCTAAAACTTGGGCACCTATTTGATAGTTCGGGTTAGCGCCTCCTTGCCATTGGGGATAGACGAGCTGTAATGTTTTGCCGGAAGCGGAAGCTGTGCTTGCAGGCATGCTCATAGTTGGATTTGATGTAGATTGTTGGCTCATGGTGTGAAAGACCTCCTTGAAAAATGCTATAATAATGATAATAAATGCTATAATAACGGTAACAAAAAATAATGGAAATAAATGTGAAAATATAACATCAATGTTCGATTTGAGGTGAAAACATGTTAATACCACGGTATATTTTTACCAATGATTTCGTTGAATTAAAGCCTTTATTTGAGGCTCAGCCACATAAAGAAATACAACTTAAAACCGGTGATTTTTTGTGGCAACCGGACGAGCATGTTCAGTATATCAACTATATAGAGTCGGGTATTGCAAGAACTTATTTGGTACACGAATCGGGTCGGCGCAAGATTATATCCTATCATGGCTCAGGCACCATTTTCCCCGGTTTTCACGAATTGGAATTTAAAATTGAACAAACCTTGGTGACTGAAGCTATTACGCCCATGAAAATTTGGCGCTTTTCACGGGATGAATTCGGCCAATTAATGGATGCATACCCACAAATTAATAAATACATGTTAAATTCCTATGCTCGCTATATAAATCTCTTGCTTTTTGAAACAGCTCATCAGGAGTACAACTCGGGTTTTGTCAGAGTGTGTAATGTAATACTTTTGTTACACAATGCTCAAAGTGAAGTGGGCCAGGGAATATTGGTTTTTTCACAAGAAGAATTGGCAGAACTCGTCGGCATGAGCCGCGTTAATCTGACACGCCATATCGGTCGCTTGAGAGAAGAAGGTATTATCGATACGGCCCGCAGAGAAATTAAGATTTTAAACATCCAAACCTTAATGCGTTATTGTTCCGGTGAAACAAGATTAGACTGAATTAACCTCACAATTGCCTATAGATATTATATAAAATAGGCGAATAGGAATTCTGCTACAAATGATACAGAATAACTGATATAATGAAATTAAGTTTTGAAATGCACAAATGTGTATTTAGGGAGTATTTAATTTATTATTCTATTTTAGTAAGGAGTGGAGCGTATGAAGCGGTTAGTGTTCTTATGTTTAGCCTTATGCCTGTTGCTGGCGGCAGGTTGTGCTCAAGTTACTTCTGAGATTGAGGTAAAATCGGACTTTAGCGGGGAATGGAAGGCCACGATTCAATCACCGGTACCAATCAGTAAAGGGGATTTATTGAGTGCGGTGACCCAGAATTCAAACGGGCAGGCGTCGATTGATATTAGTAAAGTAGAACTTGAAGCCATCGGACCTGACGGGAAGGAATTAAAAGGGGACAGTGCAACGGTACAATCTCAAATGTGGAAATTAGAAGCGAAATTTGCCAATAAAGATGAACTGGCTAAGATGAGTGCGGCCGTTTTCGGACGTAATCCTGATGCTAAAATAAATGTAATTTATCCATATGGCGATGATCCTGATATGTACACCTTTAATTTAGGTAAGGCATCGGGTGCTACGACCATTGAAGTGGATGGCAAAATTATTAAGGAAAGCATCGGCAAGGGCATTTTGAAAAATGATGACACGGTCATCTATGCCGCAGGCGATCCTATTTATTTCCAATTTAAAAAAGATGGCAGCTCCGGTCTTCTTATCGGTGGCGCATTGGGTATTGTTGTTTTGGCAGGCATCGGCTATGTAATCTATCGTCGACGTCAGGCCACAGTATAGGGAGGGATTGTTATGAAAACGAAGCGACAGGTAACCTATATGTTGATGGCCTTGGCTATGGCTTTAATGCTTGTTCTCAGTGGTTGTGGCAGTTTGGGAAGCTCACAAGACTTTTCGGGCACATGGGGATATATAGAGACTCCGACAATGAAGGATGTTAACTATGAATACTCCAGTGATAAAATCATTCTTGTTACTTTTGAAAAAAAGACCGACCATACGTATACAGGGAATTTTAGGCAGTATCGCTATGCCCCGAAAAAGATGAACTTTTTAAATATGGATGAGTACGAGCGGGGCGACCGTTGGATGGTATTTGGCATTCCTAATGGGCCTAACAGACAAGGCTTATTGCCAAAAATGGAGCCGGAATATACGTTTAAAGAAATCGGTCATGATTTTGAACCATTTAACTTAACTGAACGGGACGGGGTGTTATACATTGATGAAAGCGGTACCGAATATACTTATGACAGCCAAAAAGATGCCCTGGTAAGCGGTAAATTTGTTATGCAACGCATTAAAGACGGCGACATGACAAACCTTAAAAACGAAGCCCAACAACACATCAGAGACTACTTCCAAAAGAAATACGTAGACACCAAGAAGTGGGATCTGGTAGACATCAAATTCACAGACGAAACATCCGGACAATAATATGCTTTTTATAGGCCTTTCCTTCCCCTAAGTTATAACTAATGCACGGAGGGCACAGGCTAATGTAAAAAGAACAAGCCTTGCACGTAAGGACTCCGAGTTAATTCCGCACAGTCTTTATAGCAATCAGACATAAATAACGTACTGAGGGAACGGCGTAACGCAAAAAAAGAAGAAGGGTATTGCTCGTAGACGACTTTGTTCTTGTAGAACCAGGAGTCCGAGAGCAATACCCTTCTTCTTTTTACTTATGAAGTCCAAAGACATTATTTATGGAAGATTGTATATGATTTTGTTGGTAAGAAATTGGAGTCCGAGAGCAATCTCCTTCTTCTTTTTACTGAGCAAGAGCCCGATGTGCTTAGTTATAACTGATACCTGTCATTCCACAAAGTGCGAGCCCCGAAGTAAAGTAGGCAAAACGACGATAAGCACACGGTGGTACAGTTGGCAACCATGATGGTAATTTGGTACAGCACGGCTTCATTCGGCATGGCACCGGCCAAAATCTGACCGGTCATCATACCGGGAAGGGCGATAATCCCCATGCCCACCATGGAGTTCATGGTCGGTAAAAAAGCCGTTTCTAAGGACTGTATCACAAATGGATGCAGTATCTTAGCCGGCGGTGTGCCGATATTTAAGAGCACCTCGATTTGCTGTTTGTGAGAATCGAGATTTTCTTTAAATGACTTTAACGCCAAAGTGGCGCCGTTCATGGTAGCACTTACGAGCATACCGCTGATCGGAATGACATATTGGGGCGTTAAAATGTCTTTGCGGATAACGACAAGCAGCATAAAGCTTGTTATACTGATACAGGTGCCGATGACGGATAAGGCAGTAATCCACTTGAATTTACGGTTAAGCCATGGATTTTTGCGAAGCGTTCGAGTCACGGCAAAGCCGACCATCAAGGACAGATAGGTTAAGACAAAAATCGGTGACGGGTTTTGGAAAATGTAGAGCAACACGTATCCGGCAATGATTAACTGCACCGTCATCTGTAAGGTGCCCAGCAAGAGAAATTTCGTCTGCGGGATTTTACAATATGTGAAAATTCCGGCAATAACGAGGAGCAATAAGTAGATGGATAAGAATCCGCCTAATTGCATGGAAATAGCTTCAGTCATAATAAAAACTCCAATCTTATGGAACCGTATGTTTATACTTCGTGACGACTTTTAAGTTCAATCAAAGCATCGCTGAATTTAGGATAGAGTGTGTCGTCATGAGAAATGACCAACGTTGTTTTGTCGTGTTTGGCCATATATTCCTTCATGCGCGTGAAGAAGGTCGTAGCTGTCGGTGAGTCGAGGGCGGCACTCGGTTCATCCCACATATAAACCTCCGCATTGAAGGAAAGCATGATGGCGTTAAAGACACGCTGCTTTTCACCGCCGGATAAACGGGCCACATCTTGTTCCGGCGTAAACGGTGCCGCCGCAATGTGAAGAAACTCCTTCATGGCTGTTTCGGTCGGTGGGGTAGAGCCGCGATATGCATGGAATTGACGGAAATTATCGGCAATAGTGCCGTCAAAGAGATACACTTGTTGATTAATCAGTAGGATTTTACGGCGCAATTCTAATGCATTGATAGTGCTGATATCTACCTTATTGTAATAGATGGTTCCTTGTGAGGGATTAATAGTGGCATTGAATAAGCGAAAAAGGGTGCTTTTGCCGGAGCCGCTGGCACCTTGAATGAAGGTCATTTTGCCTTTTTCAATGGTCATATCAGGGTATTCAATCATATTGTTAAAGACTAAGTCTTTGGTCGTTATTAAGGTCATGAGAGTACTCCTTTCCTCTTTATTCTAATTGATTTTAACAAAATTACCTAGTTAAAAAATTATAAATTTATCATTCACGGTTTAAAGTTGAGAATTCATTTCATATTTTAGTTGAAAAAGTTTAAGGTTTTATTGATGGGCGAATACGAGGCATGAGAAAACAGTCGTACAGAAAAAGGATTAAATAAGAAGAGTTTTTAATTCTGAAAACTGAATTTGAATTATGGGGTTTATTAGATGAGTTTACCCTTTTATTTTTTTGTAAATCGTGCTATGGTTATATTTTGAGATGCCGTACGATGCTTAGAAATTATCCTCAAAATTATGACTTAATGATTGAGGTACCTTACAAATCGATGGTGAACGAATTTATTCGATTTCAAAGAGCTCGATTATTAGCATTACTTAAGTATTCTCAATTTATATAATTGAAGCTATTTTTTTACGTTTTGCAAAATCTATATTTATTCAATTTGACAGAGACTATATTTATTTAACTATCCTAAAAACTCATAAATGAAATAACTTAATGAGATAAATACTTTTGTACTAGAGGGATGTACATTTAGAATTTACAGATTTGAAATTTAGGAGTATAATTTAGTCGTGATATTACGAATGGAGGGCTTTACGATGAGCTTTTCGGTGCGTACAGATGTATGTATCCAGTGTAAAATGTGTGTGGCAGAGTGCCCGACAGGATTATTGGTTATGAAAGAAAACGGTCCGGCCGCCGGTTTTGGCAGTTGTATTTCTTGTGGACATTGCGTAGCAGTTTGTCCAACAAATGCGATTGATTATACAGTAACGCCGCGCGCCGATCAAATTCCGGTTGGGGATTACCAAGTACCAAGTCCTGAAGAGGCAGAGAAGTTTATCCGCTATCGCCGATCTATTCGTACATTCCGTGATACACCGGTTTCAAAGGAGCAAATTACGAGACTCTTGAATGTGGCTCGCATGGCTCCTACCGGCTCCAATAGCCAAGGCATTTCGTATCGAGTGATTCAGAATAAGGAAACGCTGGCCGCTATCAGTGAAGCCGTGATGGACTGGATGAACGGATTGGGGAAAGAAAATAGTCGTATGCGAATTTATGCGTATAATGCAAAGCGCTATAACCGGACTGGGCGTGATTTTATTTTACATAAAGCACCTGCTTTAGTCCTGGCCATAAGCAAGGATGAATTGATTGAACGCGGCCGCGACAACGGTCATTTTGCCCTTTCTTATGCGGAATTAATGGCACCTTCCTTAGGCCTGGGAAGTTGTTGGTCCGGCTTTGTAGAATTTTGCGCACAAGTAGGCTATGAACCACTGCTGAAATTACTTAATTTACCGGCTGGGTATAGGGTTGCCGGAGCTATTATGGTGGGATATCCTAAATTTAAGTACCGCTATATGCCTGAGAGAGAATCACTGAGAGTTTTCTTTGATGAGGAGGATTAAACGCATGGCATTAGTAACACTGGAAATGATTAGGGAAGCGCAAGAACATCTGAAAGGGGTTGCACAGCGAACGGCTATGATGCATTCTACCTCTTTGAGTGAACAATGCGGTTGTGAAGTCCATTTAAAAATGGAGAACTTCCAGCGTACCGGTTCATTCAAATTGCGCGGTGCGTATAACAAGGTAGCGTCATTGTCACCGGAAGAACGAGCTCGTGGGATTGTAGCTTCGTCGGCCGGCAATCATGCGCAAGGCGTGGCGTTGGCCGCTAAGGAATATGGTTGTAAAGCGACGATTTGCATGCCTACCAATGCACCGATTGCCAAAATTGATGCCACTAAAAGTTATGGTGCGGACGTAGTGCTGGCCGGTGATTTTTACGCCGATTGTTATGAAAAGGCTTGCCAATTGCAGAAGGAGAAAGGGTTTACTTTCTGTCATCCGTTTGATGACCCGTTGGTTATTGCCGGTCAAGGCACAATCGGTTTGGAAATTCTTGAAAAATTGCCTGAAACAGATGTTATCGTCGTGCCAATCGGTGGCGGCGGTTTAATTTCCGGTATTGCGGTAGCGGCGAAGGAATTAAAACCAAGTATTCGCATCGTCGGCGTACAGACTCAGAACATGCCGTCCATGAAGGAATCGGTAGAGCTTCGTAAAATTACGACCGTGCCGGCCTTAAAGAGCTTGGCCGACGGGATTACCGTAGGCACGCCGGGTACCTTGACATTTGACATCGTGTCTCAATATGTGGATGAAATCGTTACCGTTAGTGAAGCGGAAATTGCGGAAGCTATTTTGTTCCTTTTGGAACGTGTAAAAACGGCGGCCGAAGGCGCCGGTGCTTGCCCGGTAGCAGCGTTGATGAATCATAAAATTGCCGGCGTTGAAGGCAAGAACGTAGTGGCTATGGTAAGCGGCGGTAATATTGACGTAAACATGATTGACCGCATCATCAACAACGGCCTTGTTAAAACATGGCGTCGGGCTTATTTTGATGTTGTGGTACAAGATAAACCGCATGTTTTATCCAAAATTACGAGCATAATTTCTGACAGCAATGCCAATATTTTGAGTATTTATCATGACCGCAGTCAGCGTGACATTGAAGTGGGCTATGTACATGTAGCTTTGGAAATTGAAACCATGAATGAAAAACATGTTACCAGTCTGTTGGCTACCTTAGCAGACAATGGCTTCCCGGCTATTTTACGCTAACAAGGAGCCATGCGTTAAAGGGAGAGTGTTTTAGGGAGATGACACATATAGAGAGGAGACAAATTAGAAACATAGAGTAGGAGTAAAAATATGGAATCGGGAAAAAACTTAGAGCGTAATTTAAAACCCCGTCACGTGGAAATGATCGCCCTGGGCGGTACGATTGGGGTAGGCTTATTTATGGGTTCAGCCAGCACGATACAAACAGCCGGTCCGGCCGTATTATTGTGTTACGCTTTATCCGGGGTCGTAATGTTTTTAATTATGCGTATTATGGGTGAAATGCTGTATTTGGAGCCGGTACCGGGTTCGTTTGCGGCTTATGGTTATCGCTATATTTCACCGTATATCGGTTATATAACTGCTTGGTGCTACTGGTTTATGTGGATATCCGTAGGGCTTGCCGAAGTTACGGCGGTTGGGATTTACATGAGTTATTGGTTCCCGGAACTGCCCCATTGGGTATCGGCTTTCGTAGCTATGGCAATTATTGTCGCAGCCAATCTTGCGTCCGTTAAATATTATGGCGAGTTTGAATTCTGGTTTGCTTTGATTAAAGTAGGGACCATCGTATTTATGCTCGTTATCGGGGCCATGATGATTTTATTCGGCTTTGGTAATGACGGTGTACCTATCGGGTTCTCCAATTTATGGGAACATGGCGGGTTTGCACCGCACGGCTTCGGCGGTATGTTGGCGGCTATGTGCGTTGTTGCGGCAGCCTTCCAAGGGGTTGAATTGGTAGGGATTACAGCCGGTGAAGCACAGAATCCGCGTCATACCTTGGTAAAAGCGGTTAAAGGCATTGTTTGGCGTATCTTGATTTTCTATGTTGGTGCTATTTTTATTATTCTTTGTATTTATCCTTGGAATGAACTGGGTTTTGTAGGCAGTCCGTTTGTAACGACATTCTCTAAAGTAGGGATTGCCAGTGCTGCCGGTATTATCAATTTTGTAGTTTTGACAGCCGCTTTATCCGGTTGCAACAGTGGTATTTATAGTTGTGGTCGTATGTTGTATACGTTGGCTAAAAACGGTCAGGCCCCTAAGATTTTTGCGAAATTATCTAAATCGGGCGTACCGCGCAACGGTATTTATGTATCCATGCTTTCCTTAGTATTCGGGGTTGTGTTGAATTATTTGATTCCGGACTCCAAATTGTTCTTATATATTTATAGTGCCAGCGTTTTCCCTGCTATGGTATCCTGGTTCGTATTGGCCGGAGCACAGCGCAAGTTCAGAGAACGTTGGGGCAAAGAAATCATGGATCAGCATCCGTTCAAATCGCCATTGTATCCATATTCCAACTATTTCTGCTTGGGCTTCTTGGTACTCGTTACTATCGGTATGATTTGGAATGAAGATACGCGTGTATCCTTAGTGGTAGGTTGGTTGTTTATCGCTATTGTTACGGCGTTCTACTATGGTCTTGGCATGAATAAACGTCCGGTTGTTCACGAAGAATTCGTTCATGAAGACGGACTCGGTGCCGGTGGTCCTGCTCGTGAAGAGTCTGCCGCAGCAGAAGGTTCGGTAACGGCTATTAAATAGTTATTTATTTAGATTGACATAGAGCGTTTAGAGCTTTATCAATAGAAATCTCCTTTGGGAAGAACATAAAAGTCTCACAATAATCTAAAAAAGGTTATTGTGGGACTTTTTTATTTCCGGTTTATGTGGTAGGATAATAAATAAGCTTGGCGAAGTGGGGTTTACAAAACTCTTTGAACTGCAGTTGGCGTTATCATTGTTCGCATAACGGTTGGTTTGAGAGTTTGCTTGCATCCGGACTGAGAACCCGAGATGTAGTGCCAAGATACTTTTTGAGGGGCCCATAGGGCAGTGTAAATGAGAGAGAGGTCTTACAAATGAATCTAAAAAAATGGTTAGCACCTGTGTTGGTGGGAATTTTGGCAATCGGTATTGCCGGTTGCGGCACTGATTCCTCATCGAAGGAAATTCGAATCGGCGCAACGGCCGGTCCGCACGCGGAAGTGGTGGAAGCGGTAGCCAAAGAAGCGGCTAAAGAAGGCATCAATGTAAAAGTTGTGGAATTTTCCGATTATGTAACACCGGACAAAGCGTTGGCTGAAGGTGACTTGGATCTTAACAGCTATCAACACGTACCATTTATGGAAAACTTTAACAAAAATAATAACGCTAATTTAGTGTCTATCGGCAAAACAATTTTGATGCGCATGGGTTTATACAGCAATCAGGTGAAAAGTGTTGATGAAATTCCCGATGGCGCTGTTGTAGCTATTCCGAACGATCCGACTAATGGCGGTCGCGGCTTAGCGTTATTGGCTAAAGCCGGTCTTATTACCTTAAAAGAAGGTGTTGGCTTCAAAGCTACGCCGGCTGATGTTGTGTCCAATCCTAAAAACTTACAAATCAGAGAATTGGAAGCAGCACAATTACCACGCAGTCTTGATGATGTGACGGTAGCAGCGATTCCGATGAACTATGTAATGAGTGCCGGTATTGACGTGGCTAAGCAGGGGATTTTCTTAGAACCTAAGAATGAACCGTTGGCTGTCATGGTTTTAGCGGCTCGTGAAAAGGATAAAGACAATCCTACGTATAAAAAAATTGCTGAGATTTACCACTCCCCGGCGATTAAGCAGTTCATTGCCGATAAATTTAAAGGCACCATTGAACCGGCTGAATAATTGAGGCAGGCTGAATCATATGTAAAATAAAGTAAGCCCTGAGGCGATAGTTGTTATCGCTTCGGGGCTTTTTTGATGTTTAAAAGTATGACTCGGGGTAAAACCGAAGGTTGTTTGTCAGACGTTTTATATGTAGTAAACCGAGGTTTATTTGTCAGCTGCTTTTATATGTCGTTTGAGTAATTGGCCGTACCCTTTTTTGCCACAGAATGTATTGTTTTCGGCAATAAGTTGGCCGCGGAGGAATACTTTGGCCACCGTGGCGTTGACGGTCATGCCTTCGTAGGCGGAGTAACCACAGGTAGTTTTTAAATTATCGGCGCGGAATGTCCGTGATTCGTTAGGATTAAAGAGAACAAGATCCGCATCATAGCCCACTTTAATATCGCCTTTGTTTGTAATCCCGAAGATGCGCGCCGCATTAGTGGCTGTCACCTGCACGAATTGCTCCGGCGTAAGGCGTTTTTGCAAAACACCTTCGCTAAAGAGGAGCGGCATGCGTTCTTCTACACCACTGATGCCGCCGGGACAATTTCTGAAATCGTCCACATAGGCTTGCTTTTCAGCAATGGTAAATGGACAGTGGTCGGTGGCAACCACCTGGACCGTGCCGTCCTGTAAGCCCTGCCACAGCGCGTCTTGGTCTTCTTTTTTACGAAGGGGCGGTGCCAGCATATATTTAATGCTTTCCATGGGACCGCCGTCTTTAAATTTATCATCTGTTAAGAAAAGATACTGCGGGCAGGTTTCGGCATAAATATTGGCTTGCCCTTCTTGGCGGGCAAGACGGATTTCGCTGAGGCTTTCGTGCGCCGACATATGCACTAAGTAGACCGGTGCGTCACCGACAACGCGGGCGAGACCGATAACGGTATTTACGCTGATTGACTCGGCCGTATTAGGGCGCGTCAAGGCGTGGCCGATAGGCAGCAATTCTTCCTTGGTCAAACGATTACGCAGTGTATTGGTAATCGTGTCATCTTCTGCATGGACGGTCAAAAGACCACCGCATTTCTTTAAACGTTCCAACAAGGCAAAGAGTTCCGGTTCGTGCATGGGCGAACCATAGGTGGTATAAGCTTTAAAAGATGGGAATCCTTCTTTGGTTACAAGTTCATTGATTTCTTTTAAAATGGAATCGTCAACATGTTGAAAAACGCCGTGAAAGCTATAATCCACGGGGCAATCTTTGGCGAGGTCGCGATATACATCGAATTGATGATGTAAGGAACAGCCGGCAGGACCGAAGGCTATGTGGTCGATAATGGTAGTTGTACCGCCGCAGGCCGCCGCGATGCCACCATGTAAAAAGTCGTCACAGGCGCGATGTTTCGGCGATTGTTGCAGGTCAAAATGAGTATGCGGATCGATGCCGCCGGGCACGACATAATGCCCCGTGGCGTCAATGATTTCGTAGTCGGTGCCTTGATCTTTAATAGGGACGACTGTTTGGAATTCCTGTTCAGCAGGGCTATTGTTAGTGCCGGAGCCAACTGTTTGCCGGGCCGCATGTGGTGCGGTAATGGCGGTAATCGTGTCACCGGTAATCACGATATCACCGACGAAATGATCGGTGGCTGTGCAAATAAGACCGTTTTCAATAATGATATTCATAAGGCAAACCCTTTCTGCTATAGGCATAGAATCTTGAAAGTGTAATGTCATGATTGTTTTATAACGAGTATATATAACTTTATAATACCCCTTTTGTTGATTTATTCAAAGCATTAAATATACCGAAAGAAGAAAAATAGGGTATAATAAATAGTAAGAGTTTTTTGAATATGAAGTGGCCCACATGAGTGGCTGCGTATCGTGTAGCGGTTGCCGGCAATAGTTAACGTCTCGGCGATTGTATTAGACATATGGCTGGCAGCAAAGGCTGCTTGTGACGAAGATAAAGGAGGTTGTATATGACCGAGTTAAAAGTAGTAGTATCAGAACAGGCGGAATCAGTAGTCGGTATATTGACGAAACGTGACGTTATTCGGCCGCATCAAACCGATTTTACCAATGTGGGCGCAGTTATTATTTGTGACTGCGAGATAGATACATTAAAGAGTACGCCGGTTAAGGTGTTTGACATTCCTGTATTTGTGGTGCGCACAGGCACCGGTATGGAAGGCTTAAGCCCTAACCAAGTATCGCAGGCGGAGGACACCGTATTGCGCGATGCCTATGCGGTATTAGACGATGAGCCGTCGGAACGTGAATTCTACATTCGACGCCTCGAAACGGCTGTTCAAAATTATGAGCATCGCTCGTTACCGCCGTTTTTCCGTTCTTTGAGACGCTATGTAGAGCTGGGCAATTCCCAGTTTGACTGTCCGGGCCATCAAGGGGGGCAGTTCTTCCGCAAACATCCGGCGGGCCGCGCTTTTTACGATTATTTCGGTGAACATATTTTCCGCAGTGATTTATGTAATGCGGACGTTCAACTGGGCGACTTGCTCATTCATGAAGGCTACGCGCTGGAGGCTCAGGAGCATGCGGCGCAGGTATTTAATGCGGACAAAACCTATTTTGTACTCAATGGTACGTCCTCGTCCAATAAAGTAGTCCTCAACGCTTTATTGGCTCCCGGCGATATCGTGCTCTATGATCGCAACAATCATAAATCCGTATCGCACGGCGCTTTGGTCCAGGCCGGTGCCATTCCGGTGTATCTGGAAACGGCTCGCAATCCGTTCGGCTCCATCGGCGGTATTCCGGAAGCTTGTTTTGACGAAACCTTCCTGCGTGAGCGCATTGCGGAACGTGCTCCTGAAAAAGCCAAGGCTGAGCGTCCGATTCGTTTGGCGGTAATTCAGCTTGGTACCTATGACGGCACGATTTATAACGCGCGCCAAGTAGTCGATAAAATCGGTCACTTATGTGACTACATTCTCTTTGATTCCGCCTGGGTAGGCTATGAACAATTCATTCCGATGATGAAAGATTGTTCACCACTACTTTTGGAACTCGGTCCTGACGATCCGGGCATTTTGGTAACTCAGTCCGTGCATAAACAAATGGCGGGTTTTTCACAAACATCACAAATTCACAAAAAGGATTCGCATATCCGTGGGCAAGCCCGTTATGTGAATCAGAAGCGTTTTAACAACGCCTTTATGATGCATGCCTCCACATCGCCGTTCTATCCGCTCTTTGCGGCCCTCGATGTGAATGCGAAAATTCACGCCGGTGAAGGCGGCCGAGCTTTATGGCGTGACTGTGTTATGGTGGGCATCGAAGCCCGTAAAACGGTGCTGCGCAACTGTAAGTATTTACGGCCTCTCGTGCCGCCGACGGTTCACGGTAAAGCGTGGGAAGACGGCGAAACGGAAGTTATGTCCGATGATGTGTCGTACTTTGCCTTTGAGCCGGATGCGAAATGGCATTCCTTCAGCGGTTACGGCGAAGGGCAATATTTCATCGACCCTTGTAAATTCCAGCTCATAACACCGGGCATCGATATGGAAACCGGTGAATACGAGGATTTTGGCATTCCGGCCACAATTTTGGCAAATTATTTGCGCGAGCATCAGGTCGTGCCGGAGAAATGTGACCTCAATACGATTTTATTCTTGCTCACACCGGCCGAGTCGTACACCAAAATGGATGCACTCATTGCTAAATTGTTGCGTTTTGAGCAGCTCATCGAAGCGGACGCGTCATTACAGGATGTTTTGCCGAGTGTATATACGCAGAACATCGACCGCTATCGCGGCTATACGATTCGTCAGCTGTGCCAAGAAATGCATGACTTTTATAAAGTGCGCCGTGTGAGTGAATTGCAACAGAAATTATTTAAACGGGAGTATTTCCCTACCTATGTGAAAACACCGCAGGCGGCGAATATTGATTTTGTACGCGGTGAAGGGGAATTGATTCCGATTGCGGACTGTGTGGGTCGCATGGCGCTTGAAGGGGCCTTGCCGTATCCGCCGGGCGTTATTTGCGTGCAGCCGGGTGAACTTTGGTCGGAAGCGGCTCGTGATTATTTCGTGGCCCTTGAAGAAGGCATTAATGAATTACCGGGTTTTGCACCGGAGCTTCAAGGCGTTTATATTGAAGCGGATGAAACCGGTTATAAGCGGGCTTATGCGTATGTATTAAAAGAGTCCGCACAGAAAGAAGGGGTATAATGGCGAAGGATGAATTAACCTCGGTGGATGAAGCACAATTGTTGCGTTCTATCGGTGAAGCAGTGACGGCGGCGGTGAAGGAATTGGTGACCGTTGCCAAGCTGGAAGCCGGTGATCTGTTTGTTATCGGTTGTTCCACCAGTGAAGTGCGAGGAAGCCGTATCGGTACAGATTCGGCAACGGACGTGGGTGAAACAATTATTAAGGCAGCCGCCGCCGTTTTAGAGCCGCTGAAGATTTCTTTGGCCGTGCAATGCTGCGAACATTTGAATCGCGCCTTGGTACTTGAAAAGTCGGTAGCTAATCGGCATAATTGGCCGATTTGTAATGCAGTGCCGCAACTTCACGCCGGTGGTGCTGCCTCGATGGCAGCGTATAAGCACTTTGCGGCGCCGGTTGTGGTTGAACGGGTAGAGGCTGATGCGGCCCTTGATATTGGCGATACGCTGATCGGCATGCATTTAAAACCGGTAGCCGTGCCGGTTCGCTTAGGCGTAAAAACAATCGGTGAAGCTCATGTGACAGCCGGCCGCGTACGGCCTAAATATATCGGCGGCGCACGCGCTGTTTACGATGAATCATTAATGTGACAGAGGTGAGTACGTTTGAATTTCTATACTTATGCCTATATCGTGCAACAAGGGCAGTTTAACGCCCTTTTGCAATATGGTATATCATTTATACTCTTGGTGGCGCTGTTGGGGGTCAGTATCTTATTTATGCGCCATCGTTTGAATAGTCGTTATCGCGATTTGACAATTCTTTTATCGCTGCTGATTGTGTTTATTTTGGGCATTCGTTGGAGTGAATATGATTCCTCTATGCGAAACTCGGAAGAAAGCAGTCGCATGGCTAGTTTTATCGTATCTGTATCGGAGCGTTTGGGCACGAATAAGGAAGATGTGAAGGTTAATTCAACCCATCTTGATGATGACGTAATAGTCAGTGCGGGCAATCGTTTTTATCGGGCCCATTTTATCAAAGGGTACGGAGCCTATTCATTGACGCAGGTACACGTGATAGATTCGCAGATTAAAGTCATAGATGTGGTGAAGGAGTAAAGCAAACATGATAACGGGTTATACGTTGATTATGATAAAACTGGTGCTGGGCATATTGTGTTTGGTACTGCAAATCAATTTAATGGGCAAGGGGAATTTGGCTCCGAACTCGGCTATTGATCAGGTGCAGAACTACGTGCTTGGCGGTATTATAGGGGGTGTTATTTATAACGAAGCCATTGGAGTCTTGCAATTTTTGCTGGTTCTCATCGGATGGACTATCGTTGTTATGGCGCTTCGCTATTTGTCGGCCTATAATCACCATGTGAAACGTATCGTAGACGGTACGCCCACAATCGTGGTGGATTATGGTAAAATTCAAGTAGAAGATTGTATGCGCAACGGCGTCAGTGCCGGTGACTTACATTTAAAACTGCGCGCCAATGGGGTAACGCGCGTAGGCGAAGTAAAACGAGCCGTTTTAGAACAAAACGGGCAATTGACGGTAGTTAAATTTGGGGAAGATTCGGTACATTATCCGTTAATCGTTGACGGGCAGATAGATGAAAATGTATTGTCATTAATCGAAAGAGATAGAGAGTGGTTAGAAACGAACGTAGCAGAGCAAGGCTATCAACCGTCGGATATATATATGGCCGAGCTCGTGCATGGTGAGTTGGTTATAACCCCGTATGCGAAGGATTAATCCCGCTTGGGGCGATGAAAGGAGCTAGTCATGGTTGGACTGCAGCGAGCTTTATTGATAATTGCATTTCTCTATATTTTGTACCACATATATACACATGGTTTTACGACCACCAATTTAATTGCCGTTGTGTTACTGTTGTTCTCGTTGGCATTTGAGTTGACTCGTAAGGTTCGCCGTGAAAAATTAGAAGCTTATTTTGCCCGTAAAGAGGCGGAAATAGAGGCTGAAGAAGCGGCCAAAGCGGCCAAAGCAGCGGCGGCACGGGGCGAAGCAGTTGATTCGAATACAGAAAAGACAGTTGATGTTGAACATAAAGTTAAATGATAGATGTTAAGGTTAAGCTAAAGCTGAAGCCAAAGCCGAAGTTAAAGCTAAAGCTAAAGCCTGTATAGTAGTATGCTTATTAAGGAAGCTCTCAGCTTCTTATGAAAGGAGTCTTTGATGAAATTAATTTCTTGGAATGTTAACGGTCTGCGCGCCGCGGTAACGAAAGGTTTTATGGAAAGTTTTGAAAAACTTGATGCGGATATGTTTTGCCTGCAGGAAACGAAGTTGCAGCCACACCAAATCGAGTTGGAATTGCCGGGCTATGAGCAGTATTGGAACAGTGCGGTGAAAAAGGGGTACAGCGGTACGGCCCTTTTCACACGTGTGAAACCGTTAAATGTAACGAACGGTATCGGCATTGAAGAACACGATCAGGAAGGGCGCGTGATTACGGCGGAATACGATAATTTTTATCTCGTAACCTGCTACACGCCGAACAGCCAGCGTGAATTGGCTCGTTTGGAATACCGTATGACTTGGGAAGATGCGTTCCGCGCCTATTTGTTGGAATTAGATGCGAAAAAGCCGGTTATTCTTTGCGGTGATTTAAACGTAGCGCATAATGAAATTGACTTAAAAAATCCTAAGACAAATCGGAGAAACGCCGGCTTTACCGACGAAGAACGTGAGAAAATGACGGAGTTGTTAGATGCCGGTTTCACCGATACTTTCCGTAAACTTTATCCGGACGTGACCGATGCGTACAGCTGGTGGTCCTATATGGGCAAAGCCCGCGATCGGAACGTAGGGTGGAGAATTGACTATTTTATTACCTCCGCACGTCTCGATAAGGATATTGTGGAAGCTAAAATTCATCCGGATATTTTCGGCAGCGATCACTGCCCGGTTGAGTTGGAAATTAATCTTTAATCACCGTAGAAGTATAGTTTTTGACAGGGATTTTTGATTTATACTCTATAGAATGGTCAAAAAGACGGTTCTTTATGGAGTTTTATCTATATTGAATTGTCATATATACATAAAAATAGTAAGAGTTCGCCTTAAAAAATCAAGGCGGACTCTTTTATTTTCTATCCTTTATAAATCATGCGTAATAGTTATGATAAAAATGCCTCATATGAAAAATACATGGTTAATAACTTGGGGCTGTGGTATAGTGTATACAAGACATAGATTTGTAATGTTGAATCTTTGATTTTATAGTGTATGCGTAAAAAGGAGACACGATTATTATGGCAAATTATAATCCCTACGAAAACATGCTTAACACACTTGACCAAGCGGCCGAAAAATTAGGTTTGACGAGAAACGACTATGAAGTTATCCGTCATCCTGAACGGGAAATGCAAGTAGCCGTACCGGTACAAATGGACGATGGTCATATTGAAGTTTTCAGCGGTTATCGTACGCAACATAGTACAATTATGGGCGCCGCTAAAGGTGGTCTCCGTTTCCATCCTGATTCCGATGAAAACGAAGTTCGTGCTTTGGCAGCTTGGATGACAATCAAAAACTCTATCGCACACCTTCCATACGGTGGCGGTAAAGGCGGTATTAAAGTAGATCCTAAGAAATTGAGCCAACGCGAATTAGAACGCTTAACTCGCGGTTTTGTTCGTAAAATTGCGCCAATCATCGGCGTTGACACTGACGTGCCGGCTCCTGATGTTAACACTAATCCTCAGATTATGGCTTGGATTGTGGATGAATTCTCCACATTAAAAGGCGTATGGTCCCCGGGCGTTGTAACCGGTAAACCATTGGCCGTTGGCGGTTCCAAAGGCCGTAACGAAGCAACCGGCCGTGGCTGCATGTTTACGTTGAAGAGCTACCTTGAAAAGAAAGGTAAGAAAATGAGCGACGTAACTATCGCTGTTCAAGGCTTCGGTAACGTAGGTAGCGTTGGTGCTTTATTGATGCATCGTGAAGGCGCTAAAATCGTTGCTATCGGCGACGTTCATGGTTCCATTTACAATGAAAACGGTATCGACGTTGAAAAAGCTTACGAATATGCCAACTCTCATGGCCGTTCCTTGGAAGGCTACGAAGAAGCCGGCATGACTCGTATTCCTAACCCTGAATTATTACTTCTCGACGTAGATGTATTATACCTCGCTGCTTTGGAAAACCAATTGAACGGCAGCAATATGAAAGAAGTTAAAGCTAAAACTATCTTGGAAGGTGCTAACGGCCCTACAACTAATGAAGCTGACTTGTACTTCTTTGAAAAAGGCATCGAAATCATTCCTGACGTATTGGCAAACGGTGGCGGCGTAGTAACTTCTTACTACGAATGGGTACAGAACAAAGCCGGCTTCTACTGGGATGAAGACGAAGTAAATGCTCGCCTCGAAAAGAACATGAAAATGAGCTTTGAAGAAGTTTGGGAAATGCAACAACAGTACAAAGTATATCCTCGTTTAGCTGCTTACATGGTAGCTTTGAAACGTTTGGTTGATGCCAGCAAACTTCGTGGTTTCAACGGCTGATAATAACGGGAGCAAACTCGTTTAATTTGAATTAACAGCTGACTACAGCTTTAAGAATCTTTACACTTTGCTTTTAACGGTCAAACAGTAGTGAGTACTGATTGAGTCCGTACAACTTATACAACGCTAAGTATGACTGTCTAACAGGCTATGCGTAGCCACCTTGCTAAATAATATAATGAAAGAAGTATACTCAGCGTAAGAGCGGTCAGGTAAGTAATGCCTGACCGCTTTTTTTGCGCGTGGTTTGGGCAGGCAGATTTAGGCGGGCGGATTTAGTGAAATTACCAATCATATAGTCGGGATTTCAGGGGCGGAAAAGAACAATAAAGGCCTAATAAAAGCCTAACAAAGGTTTAATAAAAGCCCGAAATGTGTGACTTTTGCAACATATTTAAAATACGTATGGAATTTGTAAAAATTTAATAAAAAAGTACTTGCTTTTACTTTGAATTTAGTATAAAATATCTCTTGTACCATTCCTCGATAGCTCAGTCGGTAGAGCAATCGGCTGTTAACCGATCGGTCGTAGGTTCGAGTCCTACTCGGGGAGCCAATGTGGCCCGTTGGTCAAGCGGTTAAGACACCGCCCTTTCACGGCGGTATCGGGGGTTCGATTCCCCCACGGGTCACCACATATGGACGATTAGCTCAGCTGGGAGAGCGCCTGCCTTACAAGCAGGATGTCGGCAGTTCGATCCTGTCATCGTCCACCAGAAACTTTAGAAAAAGCACTTGAAAAATCAAGTGCTTTTTTGTTTTTAATGCGAAATTAATGTGCCTCGAAAATAAGGAATGCTTCGTAAACGAAACGTTGAATTTTTAGTTTACAAAAGTTTATTAATTTCACAAAATAATAGTTAATATTGATAGCGTTTTACTTTCAGCTCACTGTACTCACAGTGGCTGTTTTTTTATGCAGGAACAGGTTATAAAATACGATATCGATAAAAATCGATGGGGGGGGTAAAACCTGAGTTATAGGACAAAAAGTGTGTGTAGAAAGTGCTGCAAACTTAGATAAATACTGGGTTTGTAGCACTTTTATCTTTTTTTGACAAAGATAAAGGGTGGACAAAAAGTGTGTGTAAAAACAGAGTTATAGGACAAAAAGTGTGTGTAAAAAGTGCTGTAAACCTAGATAGATACTGGGTTTATAGCACTTTTATCTTTTTTTGACAAAGATAAAGGGTGGACAAAAAGTGTGTGTAAAAACATGCTTGAACCCACATAACTACTGACTAAAATGGTATTATATCTTCCTAAATAAAAACATAAATAGGAGGATGATTAAAATTAAACAAGTAGTTTGCCCTGATTGTGGTCGAAAATGTATAAAACACGGTATATTGAAATCCGGTTCTCAGCGATGGTTTTGTAAGCACTGTAAAGTCGCTTTCACTAACAAAATTAACACTGATAGTAATGATCTAAAGCTGTTTTTGAAATGGTTATTTAGTAAACAATTGCAGCAGCATATGCCTGGAAGAGGGCGTACATTTAGACGTAAAACGTCTAAATTTTGGTCCATATGGTGCCTCCCACCAAAGATTGAGGAAGTATATGATGTGCTTTACTTTGACGGCATATACCTAACGCGTAAGCTCTGTGTACTTATTTGTTGTAGTAAGGACCATGTATTAGGCTGGTATGTTTGTAGATATGAGAACTCTAGAGCTTGGCAGGCATTAATGGACCGTATTGCTCCTCCGCGTGTTGTTATCTCAGACGGCGGATCCGGATTTGCTAAGGCCTTAGCAAAGAGGTGGCCGACAAGTAACCATCAACGCTGCTTATTTCATGTTTTTGCGCAAGTAAGAAGGTATACAACCTCTGCGCCAAAAACAATAGCCGGCAAGGCCTTATATGAACTGGCAAAGCGTTTATTTAAGATTCAATCGATAGATGATGCCTATACTTGGATTGATGGATTATTAGCTTGGAGAGAAGAGTTTGATGACTTCTTACGTGAAATGACAGTCGACGAAAATGGGAATCAAAGGGCAACTCATGAACGCCTCTTAAAAGCTGAGGCAGGACTTTTACGATTAATTAGAGATGAGACTCTATTTACCTACCTGACGTTTGTAGATATTACCGTACCTACAACGAACAATCGACTGGAAGGAGGCGTTAATGCGCAACTTAGGGGGATGTTACGAGATCACAGAGGGTTATCCTTAGAAAGACGATTAAAAGCGGTCTATTGGTGGTGTTACGAGCACTCACCTAGACCGCTTCCTGTTGCTGAAATATTAAAATGTATGCCTACAGATAAAACCATTGCTGCTACTTACCGTAGGATAATGCGGAATAACCGTCCTGATAATATCTTACCGCAATGGGGCGATGCCATCGTCTGGAATGAGTTTCATATGTCCACGGAATTTCCAATTTATTGGGATTAACTAAAAAAGCCACACACACTTTTTGTCCTAT
Source organism: Veillonella sp. LMAG:90 (assembly GCF_008679445.1). Lineage (NCBI taxonomy): Bacteria > Bacillati > Bacillota > Negativicutes > Veillonellales > Veillonellaceae > Veillonella > Veillonella sp. LMAG:90. Next base: position 48,719 of record NZ_NAND01000001.1, on the reverse strand, counting down.
AAGCCTAAAACCTATTTGATAATTAAAGAAATGAATATATTCGCATTTATCTATATTTATCTATGAAATTCGATGCTAATTGATAAATGTCGAATCATATCGATGATAATGATAATATGAATAATAAGGTTATAAAAATAAATTTATAATTAATTCTTTACATCGAATATTTTGAAATGGTATACTTAAGATAGATTCATAAATATCTCATTAATTTTTGAATTGTATTTGAGTTGATGGATATTTGAAAAATGCTTGAAAATATTGTGTTTTTGTGAAGTGAATAAATCGTGTCAAATGGATTTATTTTGTTTTTCGATTAACAAGTGGTTCATTTTCAAGAGCACGATTTATTTTGGCTCTTTGTCAAATTTTGGGGCGCTAAAGAGTCTATGCACTTTGAGGAAGGACATGCGACATAACTGTTGCGTGTCCTTTTCTTGCATTGATGAATAAAATCCGGTTTCGGAAGTAGTGGAAGTTCCGTATCCCAAAAGAGCAACGTTTTAAAACTTTAATTTTGTTGTTGCAACCCTCGGTAAAGCCGTTTGAATATGGTAAGGTTAAGGCATTAATAATTTCGTCGCTCCAAGAGGAGAACGTTTTTAAGAGGGATTGAAATTCAGATAGTTCAGAGTCAAAAACTAATGAAAGCCATTCATTTATGGACCTTAGAATATCGCGCCTCCGTTTAAATTTCAACACTGTATGGAAGGTATATTTTAGCATATAGGCACGGTGTAATCTCGATGAATAGTGAAACATATCCATCAGTTTTGCATATTCATTGTCAGTTAAATCCTTAAAATGTTTAGTCAATATTCGCTTATTCGTTTTGAAGGTTCGGCTTGCATTAGTTAAGGTATTTTGCTCAGCTTTACGCACTCGCTCAAGGGCAAAGGTCACCAGCCGGATTAAGTGGAATCTGTCAGCAACAATATGAGCTTTAGGGAAGCATTGCTTCATGACGGAGCGGAATTGGAGGGACATGTCCATTGTGATGTATTTTACGTTGTTTCGTACGTGTCTTGGGAATTGCAAAAAGTACTGTATTAGCTTGACTGTATCTCGTTTAGGCAGAATATCCAGTATTTTATGGTCAGTAGGATCGGTAAGGATGACCTGGTATTTTTGGCCGGCTGCATTGCCTTTAAATTCATCAATAGATAATACCGCAGGTAATGTCTTGGGCCGGCTATAGTTAATTTCCTTAAAAATGCGAATAACTTGAGTTACGCTAATATGACAATGTTTAGCAACTGCTGTTAGAGATTTTACCTCTGACAATTCAGTAATGACCACTTCTCGTAGTCGGGGGGTAGTCCTAAGATAGCGCGTAGAGAACTCTGTTTTTTCATTAAACGTGCGTCCGCAAGTGCAGCTATACCGGCGTTGACGATAGATAAGGCGAATCGGCTTTTCATTGGTTGTAGTGTGGCGGATTGTACGATGTGTATAGCCTTTTATACGCGTTGTTTCCTTATGGCAATTAGGACAAACATGAGGTTTTACCGGCACCATCACATGTAATACATATTCTTCTGAAGTTTCTCTCATATTTTGGATATGTGAATCTTTTATTCCGAGCATTTTTCCTATATAATTAAGACTAGACATATTGAATAAACATCCTTTCGTTAATTGTTAGCACCTTTATTGTATCGGATTTTATTCAATATGTCTTTTTTTGTGCAAAAAAAGTAGGCGCCAAGAGGACACGCAACTAGCGTTTCTCTTTAGCGCCCCAAAATAAATTATAGAACCTTTATTTTTTTTGCTTTTTCTTTTGATTTAAGAAACATTTTATTTAATATTTAATTAAGTGAATTTTATTCAAAATAATCAAATAAGAAAAAGAGGAGGTTGTAGTCGTAATGAATAAGATTTATAAGGTTGTTTGGAGTAAGGTTCGAAATGCTTATGTAGTAGTTTCGGAAGTAGCAAAAAGTCATAGTAGAAACAAATCACAATCCGGTATGAAGGTAACCGGTGATTTGTTGCGCCTTGCTGTAGTAAGTAGTTTAGTTGTAGGTAGTGCATGGCTTAATCCTATGACAGCTGATGCAACAAACCAATGGGGGGCACGTGTTAATTTTGATAATGATACTACGGCTGTCAGTGGTACTGCAAGAGCAGATGGTAGAGGTGCAGTAGCTGTAGGTACGGCTACCGCAACCGGTGAGGATGCCCTTGCTTTGGGGACTGATGCATCTGCAACCGGTACGGAAACCGTTGCTATCGGTGGTGCCACTTCAGGCTATAATTATGCAATTGCAATGGGGGCTGGTGCTTTCGCCGGTGGTACATATTCAGTCGGCGGCGTAACTCAGAGTGGTGAAAATGCCATTGCTATTGGTCGCTCGGCTTTAGCCTACGGCCTCAATGATGTCGTCGTTGGTGCTAATCAGACGGCTATTGCTCCGACCACCACTGCGTCGGAAGATACGCCTGAGGGAACAGGCCTTAGCTCGGCTCTAGGCGGCCGTGTCATGATTGGCCATGACAATATTGCTTACGGTCGTGCCGGCAACTCGGTTATTGTAGGTTCAAATAACCGATCGAATGCTATTCATGGTATTGCCATCGGCCAGAATGCGTATGCCGGCCAACCTGATGGGAGTACGCTTGCCTATGAAAATACCATGTCCATCGGTACTAATACTCGTTCATACTCTACGGACGCTATCGCTATTGGTAATAATGCTGTTGCCGGTAATACCGATACTAGTAGAACTTCATATGACGGTAATGGTTTGGCTGCAGCTGCCATAGGTTCCGGGGCTAAAGCAACGTCGTTTCATACTGTAGCTATTGGTTCAGGAAGCCAGGCAACCGATATTAGTGCTGCCGCTATTGGTGATGGGGCTCTCGCAAGTGCCACCAGTACGTCTGCTTTCGGGGAGGCTGCTAAAGCTACGTCTGTTGGTTCTCTTGCTGCCGGTGCAGCTTCAGTTGCTAACAATCAATATACGACAGCTGTAGGTAACAGTGCTCAGGCAACCGGATTACGCTCTTTAGCGGTGGGTTTTACTGCTGTGGCCAGTGGTGGTGGCGCAATAGCTCAAGGTACGAATGCACAAGCAACTTCTTCGTATACGATGGCCCTGGGTTATGATACCGTAGCCAGTGCAGGTAGTTCTATGGCCATTGGCTATCAAGCCAAAGCAGTAGGTGGACGAAGTATTTCTATCGGCCGAGAAGCAACTGCAGGTACTGTATCAACCGGACCGGAATCTATTGCTATTGGTTATCAGGCGAGTTCTACGGCAGGTAATGCTATTGCCATAGGTAAAGGTTCTACTATTGATGGTTCGGCTACCACTGCTGTCGCTTTAGGGGATACTTCTGCAGCTAATGCAGTAGGCAGTGTTGCTATTGGTGCTAACTCTGTGGCAAGTCGTGCTGCAGATACGACCGGTGGCGGTTGGAATAATCAGGACAGCACTTGGAGAAGCTGGCTTTCTACAAAAGGCAATGCCGGAACTACTACCGGTGGGGCATGGAATAGCACGTCCGGTGTTGTTTCCATTGGTACTGATGGAGCCAATGGAACTGCGTTGACGCGTAAACTTACCGGTTTAGCGGCCGGTCAGTATGATACGGATGCCGTGAACATGAAGCAATGGACAAATACCATGCTTGCTACTACCGGTGATTTCAAAGACAGTAGCTATACTACTACCTATGGTTCTGACGGCACACCGCGTACAGTTACTAAGCTTTTAAATCAATCGTTGAAGATTACGGGTGGTGTAGATAATACACTGTATTATCAGTCTGATTTTGCGGCTCAACCTAATATCGGGGCTATCATCAGTGATAATACAGTTACACTTCGCCTCAATAAAACACTTCGCGGTTTGGAAACGATTTATTTAACAAATCCGACTACCGGCAACGCCACAACTGTTAGCGGGAATGGCGTTACTATCAGACCTAAATCCGGTAGTAATGTAACTTTGACCACCGCCGGTCTTAATAATGGCGGTAATAAGATAACTAACGTTGCTGCAGGTACGGCCGGTACAGATGGTGTTAACGTCAGTCAATTGAATCAAGCTATTGCCGGTGTTAGCGGTGGCTCCGGTACGACGACTACCGTTACTGTTGAAGGCGGTACGGCAGCCGGTACAAGTGGTACCTATACAGGTAATAATTTACAACTTACGTCAACGACCGGAACAGGTACAGCGACGTATGACTTAAAACTTGCCGATAACGTAACCTTAGGTAGCACAGGCACCAGTGGTACAAATGGTTCCCTTACGGTTAACGGTACAGGCGGCTCTTCTGTAGCTGTTGATGGTGCAACGGGTTCTGTTGCCTTAACCGGTACAGACGGCTCTACAGCTACTATCACAGCCGGTACGTCGGCAAATGATGTGAACGGTAATTCTATTAACCGTATTACAGCAGGTGGACAAACTGTAGCAACCTTGAACGACGGTATGGTATATACCGGCGACACAGGTTCGGCTGCTGTTAAATTAAATAAAACAGTAAATATTGTTGGTGGCGAAACCGATTCATCCAAACTATCTACCGATAATAATATTGGTATTGTGGCCGCTCAAGATGGCGACAATGGCAAATTAACCGTTCGCTTGGCTAAAGATATTACCGGTTTGAATACGGTAGAAGCGGGCGATGCTGTATTAGGTAACCAAGGCGTTGTGACAGCCGGTGGTGTAGCTCAAGACGGCAGCTATGTAACCGGTTTAGACAATACGACTTGGAATGTAACAAATCCTGACATCGTAACCGGTCGTGCAGCGACTGAAGATCAGCTCAAAACCGTAAGCGATGCAGTGACTGCTGTTTCCGACGGTACCAGTGCTAATGCAACCGGTGGTTTTGGCTTGACTGATGATAGCGGTACAGCTGTAAAACAGGACCTTGGCAAAACAATTCAAGTTGCCGGTGACGGTAATGTTACGACTACGGCCGGAGACGGTAAAATTACTGTTGGTTTGAGCAATACTGTTGCGCTTGGCGACAAAGGTACTACCGATGGTTCTATGACTGTTAATGGTGCTGACGGTTCTTCCGTTGCAATTAATGGTTCTAACGGTTCTATCGTAATGAATACAGCTGATGGTTCTCCTGTAACCATTCAGGCAGGAACCAGTGCTAATGACGTAACCGGATCCCCTGTTAACCGTATTACCGTAGGCGGTCAAACTGTTGCAACTCTTAATGACGGTATGAAATACGGCGGTGACTTCGGTACAGTTTCCAATGTAAAACTCAACAATCAAGTAGATGTAAAAGGTGAAGCAGCAACGGAAGCTGATTTGACGACCGGTAACATCGGCGTTGTTTCCAGCCAAGCCGGCGACAACGGTTTATTAACGGTTAAACTTAATAAAGATATCAACTTAGGTTCTACCGGTTCCTTAACTTTTGGTAGCGGCGATAATACGGTAAGCCTTTCTAATAGTGGCCTTAATAACGGTGGCAATAAGATTACCAATGTTGCAACCGGTACAGATGGTACAGATGCTGTTAACGTGGATCAGTTGACCAAGGCTATAGCAGGTGTAAGTGCCGGTGAAGGCAGCAAGACAAATCTTACTGTTGAAGGCGGTACTGCAGCCGGAACCAGTGGTAACTATGCAGGCAGCAATTTGCAGATTACTGAAAAAACCGAAACAACCGGAGCTACGACGTATGATGTGAAGTTGGCGGATACTATTACCTTAGGTAGTGAAACCGACAGTGCAGCCGGTACAGAAGGGACCGACGGCTCTATCACGGTAAATGGTAAAGACGGCTCTTCCGTAGCTATTAACGGTGCTGACGGTTCTATCGCTTTGAATACAGCTGACGGTTCTCCTGTAACCATCCAGGCAGGCACAAGTGCTAATAACTTAGCCGGTAATCCTGTTGATCGTATTACTGTAGGCGGCCAGACGGTGGCGACTATGAGCGACGGTCTTAAATTCGCCGGTGATGACGGTCAGAGTGATACAACTAAAGTTATTCCTAAGACACTTAACGAGCAATTAGATATTGTTGGCGGTGCTGAAGGAGAATTGACGGACAAAAACATTGGCGTCAACAACGTTAACGGCCAGTTAAAAGTTCAGTTAGTGAAAGATGTTGATTTAGGTTCTACCGGTTCCTTAACCTTAGGTAACACGGTTGTTAATAATAATGGCATTACGATTACGCCTGCTACAGGTGACCCTGTGTCCTTGACAGGTTCCGGTCTTGACAATGGTAATAATGTCATCAGCAATGTGGCAACCGGTGTTAAAGGCACGGATGCTGTCAACGTAGATCAGTTGACCAAGGCAATTGCAGGTGTAAGTGCCGGTGAAGGCAGCAAGACAAACCTTACTGTTGAAGGCGGTACTGCAGCCGGTACAAGTGGTAACTATACAGGCAGCAACTTGCAGGTAACTGAAAAAACTGAAACAACCGGTGCAACGACTTATGATGTGAAATTGGCAGATAATATTACTTTAGGTAGTGCTGCTGATAGTGCTGCAGGCACAGAAGGGACGGACAGCTCCATTACCGTAAATGGTAAAGCTGGTTCTGCAGTAGCGATTAACGGTGCTGACGGCTCTATCGCTTTGAATACAGCTGACGGTTCGCCTGTTACTATTAAAGCCGGCACGGCTGCTAACGATGTAAACGGTAACTCCATTGACCGTGTTACTGTAGGCGGTGCGACTGTAGCTACGCTTGATGACGGCATGGTATATACCGGCGATACAGGTTCCGTGATAACAGGCAACACTGTTGTTAATAATGATGGCGTAAAAGTTGGCGATACAGCTCTTACAAGCGGCGGTTTAACAATTACTAACGGCCCGTCCGTAACAACCGGCGGCATCGATGGCGGTAGCAAACAGATTACTAATGTAGCTAGCGGTTATGATGGTGTTGATGCTGATGGTAACCCAACTTATAACAACCTTACCAATGGTGCCAATATCGGTGACATTAAAAATATTACCGATGCGGCTAAAACCGAATTAACTAATGATGGCTTGAATTTCACGGCTGATAGTGGTGATTCCGTACACCGTAACCTTGGTGAAACTTTAAATATTGCCGGTGACGGCAACATTACAACTACCAGTGATGCAACTAACGGTAAAATTACCGTAGGCTTGAGTAATACTCTTTCTGTCGGTACAAGAGGCAAAGATGGTGAAGATGGTAGTGTAACTGTAAACGGTAAAGACGGTTCTTCCGTTGTTATTAACGGTAAAGACAGTTCTATTGGTTTAACCGGTCCTGCCAATGGTGACAGAGCTCCGGGCAAAACTATTACTATAAAAGGCGTTGATGGTATAGATGGTGTTAAGGGTGTAGACGGAAAAGTTGTTGACCGTATCGTAGTAAACGATCAAACAGTAGCCACTTTGAATGATGGCCAGAAGTATGCCGGTGACAATGCTAAGGAAGATGGCACTAATGTCATCGCTAAGAAACTTAACGAACAGTTAGATATCGTTGGTGGTGCTGATGCCGACAAATTAACTGAAAATAACATCGGTGTTAACAACGTTAACGGTAAATTAAAAGTTCAATTAGTAAAAGATGTTAACTTAGGCGATGAGGGTTCATTAAGAGTAGGTAGTGCAGTTTTGGGGAAACAAAAGGCAAGTACAGCAAGTGGTATTTCTCAAACAGGTACTTACTTAACCGGCTTAGATAATACGGCTTGGAATACGACTAACCCTGATGCTGTAAGTGGTCGTGCCGCTACTGAAGATCAACTTAAAGCTCTTAACGATAAGGTAAATACTATTTCAACAAGCACCGGTGGCGGTGAATTTGGTTTGACTGCAGACAGTGGTGATGCAGTTAAACAAAATCTCGGCGAAACAATCCAAATTGCCGGCGATGGTCAGAATATTACAACTACAGCTGATGCTGCTAATGGTAAGATTACTGTAGGTTTAAGTAATAATCTCTCTATCGGTGCAAAAGACGGTTCTGATGGCACAGATGGCGTAGACGGTAAGATTGGTATCAACGGTAAAGATGGTTCATCCGTTGTTATCAACGGCAAGGACGGTTCTATCGGTTTAACCGGTCCTGCCGGTGCTGACGGAACACCTGGTACAACTGTAAATATTAAAGTTGGTCCTAGTGTTGACGATGTAAACGGCTCCCCTGTTGATCGTATTACTGTAGGCGGTAATACTGTAGCTACCTTGAGCGACGGCATGAAATACGGTGGCGACTTCGGTAATACCTCTAAAGTTAAATTGAACAACCAAGTTAATGTAAAAGGCAATGCAACTAACGAAGCTGACTTAACTGATGGTAATATCGGTGTTGTATCCAGCCAGGATAGCGATAACGGTCAATTGTTGATTAAGTTGAACAAAGACTTGAACCTCTCTGATAAAGGTTCCGTAACTATTGGCAACACCGTAATTAACAACAGCGGTGTAACTATCGGTAGCGGTACAAGTGCGGTAAGTCTTACTGATAAAGGCCTCAATAACGGTGGTAACCAAATTACTAATGTGGCCAGCGGTACAACCGGTAAGACGTATGACAACACTAAAGCTGGTCAGGAAAACTGGAATAACGCGGCCAATATCGGTGATTTGAACACGGCTATTAATGACATCAAAGGTCAAGCAAACGGTGGCTTCGGCTTAACAGCTGATGACGGCAAGTCTGTAAAGCAAGATTTAGGTCAGACGATTACTGTAGCCGGTGATAAAAACATCGAAACAAAAGTAACCGATGACGGCAAATTACAAGTAGGCTTGAAAGACAATATAGATCTTGGTCAAAAAGGGTCTATTACAGCCGGCAACACAACTATTGACAAAGAAGGCGTTGCTACTGACAAGATTACTGTTAAAGATTCCGGTATTTCCATCGACAAAGATGGCATTAATGCAGGCAATACTGTAATCAAGAACGTAGGTAGTGGTCTTGGCAATAACTATGATACAAGTGTGGAAGGTCAAGAAAACTACAACAACGGTGCTAACATCGGTAACGTGTACAATATTGCTAAGGGCCAAGCTGAGGCTGCGAAAGCTCAGTCCGGTAAGAATATTACCGTTGATAAAAACAATAAAGTTAACTTGAATAATAATATCACTCTTGGTGATAATACTGATCCGGCGAAACAAGTTAACATCGACGGTAATGGTGCAACCGTGACAGCCGGCAGTGGTGATAACCAAGTTAAGCTGGATGGTTCCAAAGGTCATATTTCCGCAGGCGGTGTTGTTCTTGGCAATCAAGACAACACGGCAGGCGACAGCAATCCGGCAACAGGCAGTTACCTTACCGGTTTGGATAATACTAAGTGGGATGGCCAAAACATTCAATCCGGTCGTGCAGCTACGGAAGATCAGTTGAAAGCGGTTGATGATAAGATTACCGGAGGTCGTGTGTTCGAAGGCGACGACGGTGCTGATAATAAAGTGTCTGTTGGCCTTGGTGATACCTTGAAACTCAACGGTGGTGCTGATGCTTCTAACTTATCCAGCGGTAATATCGGCGTCGTAAAAAATGCTAACGGTGATGGTCTTGATATTAAACTTGTTAAAGACTTAACCGGTCTTGATAGTGTAACAACCGGTAATGCGACTATTAATAATAGTGGTGTTACCATTAAGACGGTAGACAGTGATCGTACAATCACTATTCAGGATAGCAATATCAACATGGGTAACAACGTGGTGAGCGGTGTTGCTGACGGTGTCGTTGCTCCAGGCTCCACCGATGCAATTAATGGTAGCCAACTTGCTCAACGTGACCAGGCTATTAACAACATAGGTGGTGCGGTAAATAAATCAGATAACCGTATTAATAAAGTTGGTGCCGGTGCAGCCGCTTTGGCAGCCCTTCATCCACAGGACTTCGATCCTGATGACAAATGGGATTTTGCCTTCGGTTATGGCAATTATAACGGTGCAAGTGCCGGTGCACTTGGTGCCTTTTACAAACCTAACGAAGATACTACCTTCTCCATCGGTGGTACTATCGGTGGCGGCGAAAATATGATCAACGCCGGTGTATCCTTCAAATTGGGCCAAGGCAATAACGTATCCAACTCCCGTGTTGGTGTGGCTAAAGAAGTGCGAGATCTTCGAGCCGGTATGGCCAAACTTGAAGAATTAGTTAATAATCAAAATGCCGTGATTAATCGTCAAAGTGAATTGATTAATCAGTTGACTGGTCAAAATCCGGGTAGACTTCAGGAAGAAAACAGCGAACTCTTCCCTGATGTGCCAGATAATCATTGGGCTTATGAATATGTGACTAAACTTCATGAACTTGGTATCATCGAAGGTTATCCTGACGGAACTTTCGGTGGCGATCGTATGATGACTCGCTATGAATTTGCAACGATCGTATACCGAGCTATTATGGCAGGTGCTGCTTCTAATGCGGCTCTTAAAGGCGACAATACCTTAAGTCGTTTGGCTAAAGAATTCTCGCCGGAACTCAAATACATCCGTATTGACACGGTAAGAAAAGACAAAGATGGTAATCCAACCATTCAACGTGTCCGTATCGTTCCGGAAAATAAGGATAAATACTAAGAGTTTTGTTTCACTAACGGATTTTGAATAGTACATTAATTAGTTTTTGCGAAATAAAAATAGTGCGTATTGAAGGGGAAAATCTTCAATACGCACCATTTTTTATGCTTTTATAACTTACTTTTTTTAGATCTTGTATAAATTTGCTTTACTTTTTCCGTCACTGCCTCTAATGATTTAATGAATTCCAACTCTGAGAGATTTCTTGAATAGGTTCTATTTCTGTTGCCACCATGTTTACTAATTAATTTTTGTGCATATAATTTTTCAAGGGCATCCCTAACTTGAGAATCAGTATAATGGGGTAATATTTTCATTATATCTTTTTTTGATGAAGAGTGTGTTGGAGAGATAGTGATTACGGCATAGATGTCCTTTTCAATTTGTGGTAAATTTAAAGAATCAATAAGATGTGCAATCCATAGCTTTAGTCTCGTTTCTTCAATGGTAGATTCTATTTCAGGTAATTTAAAGTCATTTTTTTTGACAACATCTATGATTTTCTGACTACCACTGCCGGCTCTTTCTGCAGCCCCCATTTTTGTAAATAATGAAATAAGAGTAGGGTTTCTGGCTATAGACCTGCTTCCAAAGAAAAATTCATCTTTAGTAATTTTCATTTTACCAGGATTCAAGAATTTATAGTATAAATCGTGAACTTCGGCGATAAGTGTAGGATGGCTTGACAAATAATCTGCATGGACAATCATATTTACGAAGGCTTCTCTAAGTGCTATGAGTAACTCCCCGGGAGGTTTTCTGGTGGTTTGGTTATCTAATTCAAAATTTCTATCGATGCTTAGTCTTAACTTTTCCATTACTATTTCATAATAGTTGAATAAATTTAAATTTTCAAACTCTAAGTCTTCCGAGTCTACTCTATCACGCCAACGCTCGGTAGAGCCTCTTTTATCAAAGTAGTCAACGTGGTAGGCTGGGATATAGGATTTAATGCTGTTAAGTTTTCCGAAGAATAATAGTCCTGCTAAGGTTAGTTTTTGCTTTCCATCAACTCTATCGCGTACGAATACATCCATATTACTTAAAAAGTTGGAATATCCTGAGTATCGAATTGTCTTGATGGTGCACGCTTATGAAGAATTGCCTTATACTTGATAATAGACGTCATATCAAGGTCGTCGATTGTAAAGTTATTAAGTAACTCACGATCTAACTCGTGATTTGTATCTCTTAGTATACTCGATAATTCATCTTTAGTGATTTTATGATCTCCGGAGCCTCTCCTAACGTAAGCATTTGCTAAATGGTTATTCAAATATACAGGTTTGTCATCAAATGGCGCTTCTGGGATTTCACATACAATAATATTTTTGGATTTGTATGATAGAGAAAAAATCGCGTCAGGCGATGTAAATAGGTTGCGACTTACTTTGTCACTACGTGCTGTAGAAATGATATCGTCTATATATTTTTGTGTATTTTCAATTCCTAAAACTTCAAATTCTGGTGAATCGGTAATCCCTAGTACAATTATTCCGCCGTTTGTATTTGCAAATGCAGAATATGTTTCCCAAAAACTTTTGGGGACTCCGTTGGTAGCGGTTTTTACTTCGAATGTTATGTTCTCACCCGCTAATAATAATCTATCTAAATCTTGTGCTGTAATATTCATTGAACCCCCCGCAATAATTGAATGATGCAATCATTCAATTAGATGAAACACAAATAAACCCCAATAAACTTAAATAACTTTTTGTAATCTAAAGTGCCAAAAAGCCAAGTAATATAAGGAAAACTCAAATTGTTAGTGTTTTAAAACTTTAATAAAACCCAAATAACGACCTAATAAACCCCGATAAAATATTTCCTGTTATGATGTATTAAATGAATGTTAGGTGCTTATAATAATAAGCATTCTATTTTGAGAGGCTTTTGGCCAACTTTATGGAAGTTTCCAGTGATATTTTTAACAGTTCTCTCGTTTCATCGTCTAATATTTTATTACCATTATAAAAATTTATGGAGTCTTTATTATCTAATTCGTCAAAAAGTGTTTGTAGCTGTACTTGTATGTCTCTTTTTCGATTCTCTGTATTTGATATTTTTTTAGTATCTATAAATGTATCGGCAAAGCGTGGATCTAAATCTGCTATGGAACAATTTAAGGCATTAGCTAATTTTTGAACATTAGTTGCATTTGGAGTCGAGCGCATTGCAAAATATCCGGAAATCGTTGATGCTGGAATACCGGTTAGTTTTGATAATTCATTTTGTGTGATATTTGGGGTATACTTCTTTAGATTTTCCGAAATTTGCTTCCTAAGTCCCTTTTCAAATTCATTGAGCGCGTTTCTAGGCATACGAGTCACTCCTTTCTTTAATTATATTTTAACGAATAAAGTCGTTATTTACAAGGAAAAAGAATGAAAACGAGAAAAATCGTTTTATTAATTTATGGCGTATATATAATGACTTTTATGGAGGAAATTCTTTTACTATAAATCTCCTATCTTCATTGGCGAATACCCCAAGATGTGGTAACATAATATAATAATATAGGAATAAATAGAAAGGCCGACACGGATTTTTGACAAGCATTAATCGTGTGGTCTATATAATTCTAATAAACTACGGCAGGAGGAAGAAAATGTCTGCATTTATACCATATTTAGTCGTATTGGGCGTTATCGTCTTGTTTTTCGGAGTCTGTTATTTAGTATTCCGTGACAGCGGTAAGTCTAAAGAAGCTGAAGCTTTAGCCAATGAAAGAGTGAGCAACGGCGATTATTACGAGCGTAAACGTCGTGATCACGGCGCCGCTTACTATCGTGAGGATGCGAAACAGAATAGAGATAATTATAGATCCGGCAGTGCAGTTGGCAGTACCCGTCAAGAAGCAGGCGATGGCCGTCAAGAAACATCCGATAAAGAGATGGCCACCACATTCGTTCCTTTGTCTAATACGCAAATGGAATCCGATTTTCATAATGCGATGACGGAACCGTCGGCATCGCGATTCGGCTCGGCCCATGAGGATTCCTCGGAAGGCAGTTTAAACCGTGACATAGTGTCTGATTTGGACATTACGAAGCCTATGCTTAAAATTCCGACCGAACCGCCAACAGCCGCTTTAGATGACAGCGAATTAACGCGTCGTATTCATCGTGTGACACCGACTGAAGCAACGTCGGAGGAAGTTGCGGCTGATGCAACTCGTATCATTCCGATTGTGCGTGAACATGCAGGTTCTGATGCTACCGCTCATGGCACCGGTCACGGTGCAAGCCATATCGGCTATGGTGAGCCGGACATGTCCGACTTAATTACCCTTGGCACATCGCACTTCATGAGTTCTTTCGGTGCTGTTAGCGCCAGCACTAAAGAACAGGTATTGGATATTACTAAAACGGCTTTCGACCGCTTAGGCATCACCGCCAGTGGTGAATTACATGCCTTGTTGGAAAATATCGTGGTGCAGGAAGCCTTGCTTTGTATGCAAAAAGCTTACGCTACGACACCAACCGTTTGGATGAAGGAAACCGCTATTGAGGCCTTTGTGGACGTAGTACAGCAGCCTAAATCCAGTACGCCGTACCTGGTAGCTTTTGACGCTTTGCGCATTTTGCCGCATTTGCAGCTCGGTCATTTTCAGATTATGGCCTTGGCGTTATTGCTTCAATACTCCCGTAACTCCAACAACTACAGCTTGGAACATTTACAGCATTATGTAGATAAATATATCGAGCCGTTCTTGTCCGAATTGCCACGGGAAGAAGCTATGTATCGTCAATTGGATTACCTTCGTTGCTCCATTCAAGAGCCGGAACGTAATACCTTCTGGGATATTATGGTTCATTCCTATCCGCTCGTATTCGGTTATGCCGGTTTTGACAAAGACGAATTGACCCGTGCTTTGCGCGGTAATTATTTGGATGCTCGCTATGTGGTGAAAAGTGTAAACTCTCCGCTTCTTAAATTAGCGGTTGTTGATGAAGGCTTGGCACCGCGCTACTTCCAGATGGCTCATTTGGATAATCCGGAAATTCAGCAACACATTTTAGGGTTAGCGATGAGCAAACCGGTTGATTTTAACTCTACCGAACGCAAACAGGTATTGGAATACATTTCACCGGTATTGCCTAAAGTGGCTGATATGTATGACTCCATGCCGCTTAGCCATTCCAGCTTGACGCTCTTGGGCCTCTATTTAGGGCGTGCCCATGTGAAAGTAACCATTGGTGAAGAGTTCGATTTGTCCCCTTGGTTCTAAAAAATCCATTGTGTATATGTAAATAACAGATTATAGATGTACTATAATGTATATAAATAAAGCGTGTACCTCCGAGTCAAAACTCGAGGGTACACGCTTTTTTAAAAGCTATATTCGTTAATCGCATTTAAATCCAATAGTTTTACTTTTTTGCCTTCAAATTCGATTATCTTTTCATCCTGCAAGCGGCCCAGTTCGCGGCTTAAGGATGTGCGCGATACATTGAGCACGTCCGCCATTTCCTGACGGTTGTGGGGCAGGCGAATCGGGTTTTGTTTTTGGTAAGTATATAAATCGTCAAAGTAGGCAAAAATTCGTTCGCGCATCCCTTTTAAGGATAAATAGTGAACCTTACGGGTGAGGGCCAAGGCTTTTTCAGACATGTCATGCAACAAATTGGTTAGAATCTGCACCTGGCAGGCATCGCAATTGTTGAATGATGTGGTGAAAGCCGATTTTGGCAAAAACAATACCGTACTGTCCAAGGTGGTTTGGATGGTGGCCGGCCAATTGGGCATGTCCGTGAAAAGAATGGCCTCGCCGAACATGGCAGACGGCGTGAGATCGGTCATAATTGTTCGCTGACCCAAGACGTTTTCGCGGGTCAGGTGAGCATGACCTTTGAGTAAAATGCCAATCCCTTCCATGGGTTCGCCGGCAATGGCGATAAAGCTATTTTTTTTATAATTGGATATAGATAAGTTCGGTGAACTTAAGAAGCGACGCAACTGTTCTTCCGAAAGGTCGCGGAATAAGGGACTGCTGCTGAGCACAGCCAGATATTCCGTTACAAGTTCAGTAGATAATCCGATATGCATAGGAGCCTCCTTAATATAAAATTTTTGTAAATGTTGCCATAGCTACAGTTTTTTACCTATAAGTATACTATACTTTAAATGTAGTCACAAAGTAAACAACTTGCGATAAGTGACAATTTGATTTTGTAATAAGCAAGTATTTTATATTTTTTTACTTTCTTACGAGTGTTAAGAAAGTACAGTGTCGGGAGAGTCCCGAAGAAGGAGGCTATTATGAGTATGTTTTGTTTCCAATGTGAACAGTCTGCAAATCCTGGTGGTTGTACAGTACAGGGCGTATGTGGTAAAACCGCACCGGTAGCTAACAAACAGGATGAGTTGACGTCCGCCTTGATCGGTTTGGCACGTGCTTGTGATGCAAAAGGCGCTTCTGCTAAAGAATACCAATTATTGAAACAGGGCTTGTTCATGTGCGTAACAAACGTTAACTTCGACGAAGAACGTGTTCAAGAATTCATTAATCGCGTAGAAGCAGCTCGTCAAGCAATTGACGCTAGCGCTCAGGACTTCGATTGGGAAGCTCTCTGGGTAGGCGAAGAAGATATCATCTCCTTACGCTCCACTTTATTACTCGGCATGCGCGGTATGGCAGCTTACGCTTGGCATGCATCCGTACTCGGCTATGATGATGCTGAAGTAGATGCTTGGTTCGTAAAAGGCCTCGTTGAATTTGCCAAAGATCACAGCGCTGACGAATGGCTCGCTTTGTTGATGGAATTCGGTCACATCAACCTCAAATGTATGGCCTTGCTCGACTCCGCTAACACTGAAAGCTATGGCACACCGGTTCCGACTAAAGTTTCCTTGACTGTAGAACCTGGTCCATTCATCGTAGTAACCGGCCATGATTTACACGACCTCAAAATGTTATTGGAACAATCCGAAGGTAAAGGTGTTAACATCTATACTCATGGTGAAATGCTTCCTTGCCACGCATATCCTGAACTTAAAAAATATGCGCACTTAAAAGGTAACTTCGGTACTGCTTGGCAGAACCAGCAGAACGAATTCGATGGCGTTCCGGCAGCTTTCTTATTCACTACTAACTGCTTAATGGTTCCTCGTGAATCTTATGAAGACAACATTTTCACCACCGATATGGTAGGTTTCCCTGGTTTGAAACATGTGGAAACTAACGAAGACGGTACGAAAGACTTCTCCGCAGTTATTGAAAAAGCTCTTGAACTCGGCGGTTATAGCGAAGCTCAAGAATTCACCGGTATTAACGGCGGCCACGAAGTAACAACCGGTTTCGGTCATGGTACCGTACTCAGCATTGCGGACAAAGTAATTGATGCTGTTAAAGCCGGCGCTATTAAACACTTCTTCTTGGTTGGTGGTTGTGACGGTGCTAAAGTAGGCCGTAACTACTATACTGAATTCGTAAAACAGACTCCGAAAGACACTGTTGTATTGACTTTGGCTTGCGGTAAATATCGTTTCAACGACCTTGAAATCGGCGAAATCGGCGGCATCCCTCGTATGCTCGATATGGGTCAGTGTAACGATGCTTACTCCGCTATTCAGGTAGCCGTAGCGCTTGCCGGCGCCTTCGAATGCGACGTAAACGACTTGCCGTTGACTTTGGTATTGTCCTGGTACGAACAAAAAGCGGTATGTATCTTGTTAACCTTGTTAGCATTGGGTATCCGCAACATCTATATCGGACCTACTTTGCCAAAATTCTTATCCAGCAACGTATTGGGCATCTTGGTAGAAAAATTCCAGTTACACCCAATTACTACACCGGAAGCTGATATGAAAGCTATCCTTGGCAATAACTAATATAAACATATTATAGATTAATCGTTAAAATAATATAGTTGATAGTTTGCGGTTGTATAGTGATGTCCATCCCGTGATTACTTATGTTTCTCGTTAATTATCAATTAAAATTTCTCATAGCTCCCTCGAAAGAGGGAGCTATTTTTTATATTTTTTTATGCAGTGGGTACTTTTTTGAATAATTCGTTCGTCTGCCGTGTACCTTGCAAACCGCGTAGCAATAGGCTTTATGAGCAAATGAGAATCTTAAAAGAATTAATATGCATAAAAAGTATGACCGTGTCTATTCTATGGAAACAAACTATGGTATAATACAAATTAAGGAAATTCAAGGGTTTACCCTGAATTAGTTTGTGAGAAATGCACAGTGCAGGTGTGATAATGTTTTCTTAGGGAGGACATAAATGAGTAGTATCTTTGAGATTATCGGACCGGTTATGATTGGTCCATCCAGCTCTCATACTGCCGGAGCTGCCCGTTTAGGTAAAATGGCTCGCTCTATTTTCAAAGAGCCCATTGATCGCGTTGATTTAACCTTATACGGTTCTTTTGCCAAAACCTATAAAGGTCATGGTACGGATCGTGCCTTGGTAGGTGGTCTTTTGGGATTTGATGCGGAAGACGAACGCATTCGTGACGCATTTAAAGACGCTGCGGAAGCTAATTTGCAGTATCAGTTCATTGAATCGTCTGAAGAAGGCGGTCATCCGAACGAAGTTAAATTCGATCTTTACAGCAAAGACGGTCATCATATGAGCATTGTAGGTCGTTCCTTGGGCGGTGGCCGTATTTTGGTGACAAATGTAAACAACTTGGAAGTGGAGATTTCCGGTGAAGACTTTACTATTTTGACATTCCATCATGATTGTCCGGGGGTTATTGCTTGGGTAACGAGCCGCCTTGGTCAAGCAAGTGTTAATATTTCGACGATGAAAGTGTTCCGCAAACGTAAGCATTGTGAAGCCGTTATGTTGATCAATACGGATGAACCGGTTGATACACAAGTTATGGCGGACATTCAGAATCATAAAAGTATTTCCTCCGTTATGTATTTTGAACCTTTGGAAAAGGCGGTAGCAGAATGAGTTATTTATATGATACATTAGCCGACTTGGCGCATTTAAGCGATACCCATAATTTACCTATGTGGGAAATTGTAACTCGCGCCGAAATGGAAGCGTCCGGTCAATCTCGCGAAGCCATTGAGAAAGAAGCTTTGCGTCGTATTCAGATTTTTAAAGATTCCGTTGTCAACGGTATTGAAGACCGTAAACGTACGGTGAGCGGTATGTCCGGTGGACAGGCTCACGTTTTGTTGGAACATACGCCGCGCTTAATGAGCCCGACAGCTTATAAAGCCTTAACGTATGCGATTGCGGTTAATGAAGCGAATGCCAAAATGTTCCGTGTTGTAGCCTGTCCTACAGCCGGTTCCTGCGGTGTTATGCCCGGTACGATGTGCGCTGTAGCCGAAGAGTTGAAGCTTGATGATGAGGCTATGTTACGCGGTTTCTTTATGGGTGCCGGTATCGGCAACGTTATTACGAATCAAGCCTGTGTAGCCGGTGCCGTAGGCGGTTGTCAGGCCGAAGTAGGTTCCGCTGCCGCCATGGCGGCCGGTGCCGTGGTAGCTATGCTTGAAGGCACTACTAAACAGGCTATTAATGCAGTTGCGCTTTGCCTCAAAAATGTATTGGGCTTAGTATGCGACCCGGTTGGGGGTCTTGTAGAAGTACCTTGTGTAAAACGTAACGGTATTTATGCCGTTCATGCCCTTAGTGCCGCTGAAATGGCTATGGCCGGCTTGATCAGCCAGATTCCGGTTGATGAAGTGATTGAAGCCATGGATCGCATCGGTCGCGCGTTGCCAAGCACATTGCGTGAAACCAGTGAAGGTGGTTTGGCTACTACTGAAACCGGTCGTCGCATTGCTAAACAATTAGCGGAAATGTAAGAGTGCGTCATTAAAACGTCTTTATGAGAAAACTCATGAAGGCGTTTTTTTATTATTCAGGTATCTCGAAAGGGTGAATTCAATACATGGGTATGTTATAATAAATTATCGTGATAAGAGTGAGGTGATATGGGTGAGTTGGTTTACATCAAAGAAAATAACGTTAGAGCCGAGCGGTGAAATTTGGCAAGGTGCGACGCGGATTCTGCGTGCGTTAGCGGATGCCGGATTTGAAGCCTATGTCATTGGTGGTGCGGTGCGCGATTTGGTGCTCAAACAAACACCTCATGATTATGATATTGTAACGAAGGCAAGACCCGATGATATTATAGATATTATGGCTAAGGCCGGTTTTAATACGACCGGTGTAGTCGGTAAGTCTTTTGGCGTGGTTGTAGTGATGGTGCCGGAAGGCAGTTATGAAGTCGCCACATTCCGCCGCGAGCGCTATGGTGCGGACAGTCATCGTCCGGAAGAAGTGGTATATGCCGATACGCTTGAAGAAGACGTGGCTCGCCGCGATTTTACGGTGAATGGCATGGCCATGACGGCTCAGGGTGAAGTGATAGATTTAGTGGGCGGCCTTAAAGATATTAAAAGTCTTACTTTGCGTACCATTGGTAATGCGGAAGAACGATTTCAAGAAGACGCGCTACGTTTGTTTAGGGCTTGCCGTTTTGTGGGCAAGCTCGGTTTTTTGCCGCATCGCAGCTTATTGGATGGTATGGCGCCTAACTTTAAACGCGTAGAAGGGCTCTCCTTGGAGCGTGTTCGTCAGGAACTGGACGGGCTCTTGGTCACACCTCATGCGGCCAAAGGTCTTGATGTTTTGGTTCAGTCCGGCTTGGCCGATTGCAACTGTCGCATACTCATGGCCGGTGAATATGAGTTAGTTCCGATTTTGCCGGAATTGCATCATTTGGTGGGATTACCGCAGCAACCGGAATTTCATGCCTATGACGGCTGGGTGCACACCTTGGCCGTAGTGCAGGCGATTAAGCCTGATTTAACCTTGCGTTGGGCTGCTTTATTGCATGATGTGGCCAAAGGCATGGACTGCATTCGCGGTTTTCACAACGGCCGTATTACGGACCGTGGCCATGATCAATTGGGCGCTCAAATGGCAGAAGTTATTTTGACACGCTTACAATACCCAAAAAAGATGGTGCAGCGCGTAGCATGGCTCGTGAGCAGTCATATGCGCTTTCACTTTTTTGCCAATAATCAGGATGCCGACCCTTGGCGCTGGATGCGTAAAGAGGCTCAGAGTGGCCGTTTTCGTAAAAGCAGCGAGTTAAAAGAAGCGGTACAGCAAATGGCTGAAGTGTGTGCTGCCGATGTTATCGGTTGCGGTCGGCCCCATAGCAGTACCGATGGTACATACGCCATGGGCGAATGCCTGGCGGCGATAACGGAATCGGTGCCGATTCATACGCGAGATTTGGCGTATGGGCCTGAATTGCCGGCCCTATTGGGTGACAAAACAGGGGAGATATTGCAAGCATTGTTAGTTCAAGTGCGTAGCGGTCAAGTTGCGAATGAACCGGAGGCCTTAATGGAGGCGGCTAAGCGTAAACTGGCTCGTAAAGCACGTAAGGAGTAATAGGGATTCATGATTACTAATAAGGATCAGAAAGCCTTACAAAATAAAATATTTCTAATTCTCGTGATTTTTTCCGGCGTAATGGTTCTCTTAGCCGGGCGTCTGTTATGGCTCCAGGTGTTTGATAACAGTCAATTGGATACGAAGAATTTAAGTCAGGTAAAAGAAGAACGTAAACTTCAATCGCCGCGCGGCACGATTTTTGACCGCAACGGTAATCCCTTGGCCATCAGTATCGTGACTCGGTCCTTGTATGCGGATCCGAAGATGATTAAACAGTCGCCGGAGGAAATTGCGAAGCTGATTGCGCCGTATACGCGTATTAAGGAAGAGACCATTGTTAAACGTCTGCAAGAAGATACAGCGTTTATCTGGCTTGATCGTATGATGGATCCAGATAAATCGAAAGCGGTTGATCAAGTTATAAAGGATAATGAACTTGTAGGCCTTAATTTCGTTAATGAAAGTCGTCGTTTCTATCCTAACGGTAATTTGTTAGCTCAGGTGCTCGGTTTTGTAGGCACCGATGATAAAGGGCTGGACGGTCTGGAAATGCAAATGGATGATACTTTGCGCGGTGGCACGACTAAAGAGTTGATCGCTACGGACTCGCATGGTACCGCTATTTTTGGCTCTGTATTATCGCAGTTTTTGCCGGAAAAAGAAAAAAGTATTACCTTAACGATTGATACGACGGTTCAGTTTATTGCGGAACGGGCGTTGGATAAAGCCATGGCGGATACGAAAGCGACGGGCGCCAGCATTATTGTTATGGATCCGAAGACGGGCGAAATTTTGGCAATGGCTAATCGTCCGACATATGACCCGAACCACTTTGATAAAGGAAATGATAATTCTTATAAAAACCGCGCTGTTACCGACATGTATGAACCGGGCTCTACCTTTAAACCGTTGACTGCTTCGGCGGCGTTGGCATCCGGTAAATGGACTGTGGATACCGTTTTTAATGATACCGGTTCGTTTGTTGTGGGAGACCATACGATTCAGAACTGGGATGGCGAAGGCAACGGCCCGGTGCGTTTGTTGGAAATCTTAAAATATTCCCTCAATACCGGTATGGCTAAGTTGGGTATTACGACCGGTAAAGAGATTATGGATAAATATCTCCGGGCGTACGGATTTGGTAAAGCCACAGGTATTGAATTGCCGGGTGAAGCGGAAGGCCAGCTCCGGTCGTTGGATGATATGTCCCAGCTTGATTTGGCGACAATTTCGTTTGGCCAAAGTGTTAACGTTACCCCGCTCCAAATGGTACAGGCCTTTAGTGCCATTGCCAATGGCGGTAAAATGATGAAACCGCATATTATTAAGAGTATCAATAATCCGGATGGCTCGGAAGAAGAGATAACTCAAGATATGTCGGCGGGTCAACCGATTCCGGAAGATGTGGCCAAGACAATTCTTGATATTTTGGAAAAAGAAGTATCCGAAGGGGGCGGCAATAAGGCGGCCGTTGACGGCTATCATTTTGCCGGTAAAACCGGTACGGCTGAAAAACTGGATCCGGAACATGGCGGTTATTTAAAAGGGCGTTATATTGCGTCCTTCATCGGCATGGGTCCGGTGGAAGATCCGCGTTTCGTAACGCTTATTGTAATTGACGATCCGAGCGGTACCTACTATGGCAGTCAAATTGCAGCCCCTGTTTTTAAAGACATTATGAGTCAGCTGGTGCGTTACTTCCAGTTGTCACCATCGGTAACGCGTGAAAAAGACTTGAAAGGGCAGAGTGATACTCGCCCGGCTAAACCGAGCGTTGAAAAAGCGCCTGATGGCAGCGTTATCATTCCTGATTTTACCGGCTGGACGACCGGTGAAGTGCGCGATTGGCTCCATGATGCAGGTTTACAATTTGCTCCTGACGGTACCGGTTATGCAGTATCTCAGGATATCCCCGCCGGTGGCGAAGCCGAAGCGGGCGAAGCGGTAACAGTTTATTTTAAACGATAAAGATATTGTTATATATAATTAGGAGGCGTTGGCATGATTGAATTACGTGGCAAAGCTGTGGCGGATGCCCACAAAGCAGTGTTAAGTGAGCGTTTGGCAGAACTTCAGGCAAAAGGTATTGTGCTGGGCTTAGGTATTTTATTGGTAGGCGATGATAAAGCGGCGCAAATGTATGCTCGTTTTATGGAAAAAACTGCCAAGAGTGCCGGCTTTGGTGTTGAAGTAGCACATTTGTCGGCTGATGCGTCCCAAGCGGAAGTCCTGGCTGTTGTTAAACGGTGGAACGAAGATGACCGCATTTATGGCGTCTTGCCGTTGATGCCGATGCCGCCGCAGGTAGACCCTGATGTGATTATTGAAAGCCTGGATCCCGGTAAGGATATTGACGGTCTTACGGCGCGTAATATCGGCCTTGCCAGCTCCGGCAAAGGCGGGTTCTGGCCATGTACGCCGCTCGCTTGTATGGCCATTTTAGAACATTATAAAATTCCGTTGGCCGGTAAGCATGTTGTCGTTGTCGGTCGCAGTCAGGTTGTAGGTAAACCGGTAGCTTTGCTCCTGTTGGAACAACATGCGACGGTGACTCTTTGCCATTCCAAAACTACAAATTTAGAAGAGCATTTAAAGCAAGCTGATGTAGTGGTAGCTGCTGTGGGCCGAGCTCATGTGATTACCGGTGATATGTTAAAACCGGGCGCTACCGTTATCGATGTAGGGATTAATGATTTAGACGGTAAGACGGTAGGCGATGTAGAGTATGCATCGGCTATTGAAGTGGCCGGCGCCGTTACGCCTGTACCGGGTGGCGTAGGTTCCGTAACGACCACGATGTTATTAGAAAATATTTACGAGGCCTATCATGCACGAAATGTCAATCGCTGAGGGAATTGTTGATATTGCCCTCGATACGTTAAAAGCTAATGAGGGTCACGTAATTCACGCCATTCAATTAAAACTCGGCGTTATGTCGGGTGTTGAACCGGATGCATTGCAGTTCTGTTTTGATTCGGTTACTAAAAATACGGCCGCCGAAAATGCGGTTTTGCAAATTGAAATGATACCGCTTTGTGGCAAATGCCTTGATTGTGATAAGGAATTTTCCGTCACCGATTATGTATTTAAATGTCCCCATTGCGGCAGTTTGGCCATTTCCACCATAACGGGCCGCGAATTGCAGGTGGCGTCAATCGATATGGATTGATATGGTCCGTGTATATAGATTAAGAGTGAGGTAGCTATGGAAGTAAAAGTTATGACCAATGTGCTGGCCAAAAATGATGCTATTGCAGCTGATTTACAGCGCTTGTTTAAAGAAAAAAATATATTTGTCTTTAATTTATTGGGCTCACCGGGTGCGGGCAAAACCTCACTGCTCGAAGCGACCCTCAAGGAGCTCGCCGAAGAGTATTCACTCGCCGTAATTGAAGGCGATTTATATACCGCGAAAGATGCGGAACGCATTCATAAATTGGGCATTCCCGTTTTGCAAATCAATACGGTTGGCGGTTGCCACTTGGATGCGAAAATGATTGAAGATGCCTTGGCTGAACTGGATTTAGACAAGCTTGATATGATTATTATAGAAAACGTAGGGAATTTGGTGTGTCCTGCTGAGTTTGCCATTGGCGAAGCCATGAAGGTTACCGTACTATCCGTTACGGAAGGGGAAGACAAACCGCTCAAGTATCCTTTGATTTTTAAAGAATCGAAGGCTGTGTTGTTGAATAAGGTGGATTTGTTGCCGTATATTCCGTTCGATAAGGAGAAAGCCGTTACGGATATTAAGAACTTAAATCCGGCGGTTAGCCTGTTTGAAGTGAGCTGCACTGCCAAAACAGGGCTAACCGAATGGACGGATTGGCTTAAAGCTCAGATAGAAGCGGTACGAAAGGGGTAGTTATGAAACAATTACAGCGTATTTCATTGGCAGTTCTCATAAGCAGTGCCTTAACGGGTGGTGTTTTTGCAAATGGAACAGCTGATTTGGTTATGGATCCGGCCGATACTTGGGCACCGGAGAAGGCCGCCGTTAATAAAATGGCGGTGCGCTTGGCGGAAAGTATTGAGGCTCAAGAGAGTGAAAAAACCGGCATTGACTTGACGGCTATCGGCAAGAGTTATACGGCTGACTCTTTGGAAGCTTTGTCTGAAAAGGACTTTGCTATCGGCAAGTTGATCCTCGGTGCTGATTTTAGAACCTTAACAGGTAAGGACAGTGATTGGGAAGCACTGCTCGGTGGTCCTTTAAGTGAACGTGAAGCGGCTGCCGGTGATAAAACGGCTACGGCTACTAAAGCGGCCACTGATGCGGCTGATGCTGCTGATGCCGCTGATACCACTAAGGACGCTGAAGCTAACGAAGCAGCTAAAGCTGATGCTGCAAAAGGTGACGCTAAAGACGGTGTTGCTGAAGACGCGGCTAAAGGTGCCTCTGAAGATGCGAAAGCTGATGCAGCTAATACAGCTAATACAGCTAATACAACTAATACAACTAATGCCGTTAAGACTGATTCTGTCGATGCAGGGAAAGATGTCGATGATGCGGTAAAGGACGATGGTGAGATTAAGCTGTTAGCCGATGACGCTAAGAAATCTAAAAAGATTCGTCCCGCAAAACCGGCGGTTAAACCGATTACCGTGAAAGATATGTTTACTACTTATACCGGTAAAGACGGGAGCTTCACCGTGTATACCGGCGTATATGGCCCTAATTCGAGCTCTTTAAACGGTCATTTGGGTGACGGTGATACGTTGCGTCGTGAAGGTCTGGATTATACGTTTGCCCCACAAACTATTACGAATATTCACATCACCGAAGGCGCGGCTGAGACGGTTCGCGACATCGGTATCGGCAAAACGCGCGGCACAATCCTCTTTGCTTACGGGGCTCCGCAAGGCATGTGGCGGGATGCTAAAACGGGAACCGTAGCGCTTATTTATAAATATGAAAAAAGTAAAAATTCTGTAAAAAGTAAGAAGGAATTTGCGTCGCCTGTGGCGAAAGATAATAGAGAAGGCATACCGCTTACAACTAATGGTATTAATGCTTCGTCTTCGCAGTATTTAGTGTTTACACTAAAGAATAATAAAGTAAGCGCTATCGATATGATTGACGGCCAGGTGTGGTCGCGTCTTAAGCTACCGGCTGTGCAGGAACAGTATTACAAAGCCAACCACTTGACGGCTGATGATTTTAGTCTCATGGGCTATCGTGTGAATGAACCGTTCGTTTCGAATCAAGATGAACAATGGCAACAACGAGGCTTCTTATATGACGACGAATTCATTGCTTACGACGATGTTTTGGTAGGCTATGACAAAAATCAGATGGTAGTGCGGGCGATGATTACCAAAAGCACCGCTTTGACGCGCCGCGGCATTTCGATTGGCGATAGTAAGTATTTATTGTTATATTTATATGGCATGCCTACGAGCGTGGAAACGGATACCGCGGCTAACGGCGATCCGCTCATGATATATACTTACAAGAACCCTGACTCGGCATACAGCTATTTGTTGTTTACAGTGGGTGAGAAAGACAATTTTATAAAAACGGTAATGTTGTCAGACAGACCTAACAAAGAATTGAGTAAGTAGGGTTTCGGTAAAGGAGGATGACACATGGTAACAGCACAGGACATCAAAGAACGATGGAATTCTCTGCAGGCGGATGAAGAACGGATTTTATTTATTGTCGGCGGTCCCGGATCCGGGAAGAGTAAATTAATCCGCGAATTGGCAGAGCAAGACGGTTGGAAGTACATTGAAGCAAAAGAACTTATTGACGATGAGTTTTTGGAAGTAGCTCGCGATTTACGTCCCGATATGGCGAAGGACGTTATGTGTGAAGCTCTAAAGGCGTGCGGTTCCGATGTAATTTTACTGGATAATGTTAATGTATTGTTTGCACCAATCTTAAATTTGAAGCCTATTGAATTATTAAAGACAATCAGCACCATGTACCCAATCGTAGTAGGTTGGCGCGGTCGCTTTGATGGTGAAAATTTGTTCTTGGAACATAACAACAATCCTAATTATTTCTCCTTTAAAGTAGAAAAAGCAGAACGTATCGTATCTATTGACTAAGTTTTAATAATAGCGTAAGATATGTAATTGTAAATGACGATAAAGAGTCTTTGCCCGGTATCAGCCGATGGTAAAGGCTCTTTGTTTCGCCGGGATGTTTGCTTACTGGATAGGCTGAGGTTTTAGCGATCCATTCAGTGGGACGTGCGGTTAGCAGGCGGACCAAAAATTTTGTGAAAAAATTAAATTTAGCCTATAGACACAGTAGGTAAAGTTTGTTATAATGAATTGTCAGGTGGTCGCCTGGCTTTTTTAAGTTGCCCAAAACTTGACATGCTTGCCCTGCTGTGGTAGGCTATATAAGCATATTTGTTTAAGGCAAGTTTATTTTGAAGTGAGGTGTATCCGGATGCGTAATGCAGTGACTATGGCATGTACTGAATGCAAACAACGTAACTATCAGACGAACAAGAATAAGAAAAACAATCCTGATCGTATTGAAATGATGAAATACTGCAAATTCTGCGGTAAACATACGTTACATCGCGAAACGAAATAATTCGTTTCATCCAATTAACCCGATGATTTAAGGATGTGAAATGATGGCAGGATCCAATTCTACAGCACCGCAGCAGCGTCGTGGCGGCGTAGGTCGTATGGCGCGCGAAATGAAAGCGGAACTCAAAAAAGTAGTCTGGCCGACAAGAAAAGAGCTCATCAATTACACGATTGTAGTATTCGTTACCGTAGTATTTATCTCCGCCTTAATCGGCATTGTAGATGCTATCTTTAGCGAATTATTCCAGTTGTTGATGCGTGTTGTCGGATAGGAGGCCTTTCCGTGGAAGCAGAAAAGAAATGGTATGTTATACATACTTACTCAGGCTACGAAAATAAAGTAAAAACTAATCTTGAACGTAAGGTTCAATCCATGGGCATGGAAGATACGATTGGTCGTATTTTAGTGCCTGTTGAGGATGAAATCGACGAGAAAGATGGCGTTAAGAAAGTTGTAAAACGCAAAATCTTCCCCGGCTACGTAATCGTAGAAATGGAAGTAAATGATCGTTCCTGGTATGTAGTACGTAACACACCGGGTGTAACAGGCTTCGTAGGCTCTGCTACCAAACCGGTACCGTTATCTGATTCCGAGGTTGAATATATCCTCAAATCACAGGGGCTGGATCAAGCACCAAAGCAAACGATTGATGTCGTAGTAGGCGAAACAGTGCGCATTACTTCCGGTGCCTTTGAAGATAGATTAGGTACTATTACTGAAATCAATCACGAAAAACAGACATTGAAACTTGATGTGGAAATGTTCAATCGTGAAACGTCGGTAGAGGTAGATTTTTCTCAAGTTGAGAAAAATCTTTAATATATACAATATAACTCTAAACTTTTTAGGCGGCTTGGTGGTCGCCAGTGGGAGGAAATTTTTCCGTTACCACCACATTTTGAGCACAAGGAGGTGTAATCACCATGGCTAAAAAAGTTACAAAAATTGTAAAACTTCAGTGTGAAGCAGGAAAGGCTAGTCCAGCGCCACCTATCGGCCCGGCTCTTGGTCAGGCAGGTGTTAACATTATGGCGTTCGTTAAAGAATTTAATGAACGTACAGCACAGCAGGCTGGCTTAACTATTCCGGTTGTTATTACTGTATTTGAAGATAGAAGCTTCACTTTCGTTACAAAAACTCCACCGGCAGCTGTTCTTTTATTAAAAGCAGCTGGTATCCCTAAAGGATCCGGTGTCCCTAACCGTGACAAAGTAGCAAAAGTTAGTCGCGATAAAGTTCGTGAAATCGCTGAACTCAAAATGCCTGACTTGAATGCAAATACTGTAGAACAAGGCATGCGTATGGTAGAAGGTACTGCACGCAGCATGGGCATTGTAATCGTTGATTAATTAGCGTACGACGTGTGCCAATGAGGGCACATATCGGTGGGAGGGAATTCCCGTTAAACCACATAAGGAGGATTTTAGAATGGCAAAAGTAGGTAAGAAATACGCTGAAGCAGCTAAACTTATCGAAGCCGGCAAATTCTACGAACCAGTAGAAGCTGTTGAGCTCGTTAAGAAAACTGCGACTGCTAAATTCGACGAAACTGTTGAAATCTCTTTCAACTTGAATGTCGATCCTAAATACGCTGATCAACAAGTTCGTGGTGCAGTAGTTTTACCTCATGGTACTGGTAAAACTAAACGCGTCCTCGTATTTGCGAAAGGCGAAAAAATTAAAGAAGCGGAAGATGCTGGTGCAGATTTCGTAGGTTCTGAAGAATTAGTAGCAAAAATCCAGGGTGGCTGGAGCGACTTCGACGTTGCTGTAGCAACTCCTGACATGATGGGCCAAGTTGGTCGTTTAGGTAAAATTTTGGGTCCTAAAGGCTTGATGCCAAACCCTAAAGTTGGTACTGTAACGATGGACGTAGCTCGTGCTGTTAACGAAATTAAAGCCGGTAAGATCGAGTATCGTACCGACAAAGCAGGTATCATCTCCTGTGCAATCGGTAAAGCTTCTTTCGATGATGCTAAATTGCTTGACAATTACCGCACAATCGTTGATACTATTATTAAGGCTAAACCGGCAGCAGCTAAAGGTCAGTACATTAAATCTGTAACCTTGAGCTCTACTATGGGCCCTGGTGTTCCACTTAACGTATTCAAATTGACTACTGTTACGAAGGAACAATAATTAGATATGTTCTCTTAGCTGTAGACCGCAGGTATGTATAATGGATGTAAATCCGCCCGCTGAGGCTGACACCGAATTCTTTTAGTAGAACGGTTCTGACCTCATCGTTTTGGCGGTGAGGTCGTTTTTTACGCTAAGATAGTACATAGAGCATCACCAAAAATCTATAAGGAGGTATTCTAATGGCTGTCACTACACAGAAACAGGCAATCGTTGCACAGATGAAAGAAAATCTTTCTGAAGCAAAGGGGGCCGTACTTGTTGGTTACCATGGCTTGACAGTAGCTCAGGTAACTGATTTACGCCGTAAATTCTTGGCTGAAGATGTAGAGTACAAAGTAATCAAAAATACATTGACTCGCATTGCAGTTAATGAATTAGGTATTGAAGGTTTCGCGGAGCACTTGGAAGGTCCAACTGCGTTGGCAATTTCCAAAACTGATGCAGTAGCTCCGGCTCGTATCATTGAAAACTTCATTAAAGACACTAAAACTGAAGCAATTGACGTTAAAGTAGGTCTTGTTGAAGGTAAATTAATCAATGCTGACGAAGTTAAAGCCCTTGCTAAATTGCCTAACCGTGAAGGTATGCTTTCCATGCTCCTTTCCGTACTTCAGGCTCCAATCCGCAACGTGGCTTACGCTGTAAAAGCGGTTTCCGAAGCAAAAGACGAAACTGTAGCATAATCGGTAATTTAAACATATTACTACCAAATATAATTAGTGGAGGAACTAAATCATGGCACTTAACATTGAAAACATCGTTGCTGAATTAGAACAAGCAACAATCCTTGAATTAAATGATCTTGTAAAAGCTATCGAAGACAAATTTGGCGTAACTGCAGCTGCTCCTGTAGCTGTTGCTGCTGCTGGCGGTGCTGCTGGCGCAGGCGAAGAAAAATCTGAATTCGACGTAATCTTGAAAGACGCTGGCGCTGGTAAAATCAACGTAATCAAAGTTGTTCGCGAAGTAACCGGTCTTGGCTTGAAAGAAGCTAAAGCTGTTGTTGACGGCGCACCTGCTCCTGTAAAAGAAGGCATTGCTAAAGCTGACGCTGAAGCTCTTAAAGCTAAATTGGAAGAAGCTGGCGCAACTGTTGAACTTAAATAATTTAAGTTTAGCATTATAGCTTAACAAATCAAAACACCCCGTGGCTTAGGTCACGGGGTGTTTTTGTGTGTTGAAATACTTAGAGGACTGTCATTGGGATCGCCCCTTATTAGCTGTTGATAGGGGGGTTGACATCGATGTTTACTCAGTTTTTAGTTGTTCCAAAAACGAAAGAACATTAGGTGGACTTTCTTTAGAATAAATTAGACCATATGGCATTTCATAGGATTCTTCCAAAGGAATAGACAGAAGGGCCGGGTGAATCTGTTGCCAACAGTCTAAGGACAGTAATATGTCTCCGCTTTCGGCACAATCGTTGAAGGTATCCATATTGTAGTGGTCCTGAATATCTACGATGTTAATTTGTGGGTGATGCGTTACCAGATGGTTACGGATATTGTCGTTTAAAGGACTGATGCCGGTAATCATCATGCGCAAGCGATGACCTTCTAAATCTTTAAAAGATAATTGCGATAGGCCGTGTAATGGGTGCTGTATGGGTACGGCCAAGCAAAAGTGATACGAGCCTAACGGGAGAATTGAAATATTATCGGTAGCGCGAAAATGATTGTAGGGGCTGATAATACAGTCAAATTTATTATTAAGTAGTTTCTTATAAGACTCATCTTCACTAAAGGGAATAATTCTAAACTGCATATTTGCCGTTACCGATAAATTACGATTCCAAAGGAGTATGAATGGATCGATGGGATACATAAAGGAACAGCCTATTCGGAGAATCGGATGTTTCTTATGTTGGACCGCCTCTATTTCTGCAATTGCTTTACTAGCGAAGTCCATTATCTCTAACGTGTGATGATATAGTATTTGTCCTTCCGTTGTTAAGGTGACCCCTCGCGTCGAACGATGGAATAAAGTCGCGCCAAAGTGCGTTTCCAGATTGCCCATCTTCTTAATGACTGCTGTATGAGTAATAAAACACTTTTGTGCTGCTTTGGAGAAACTTCCTGTTTCGGCAACTGCTTTAAAAATATCTAAATCTTTGTTGTACATAAGATCTCCTTATTTTGAAAAACGATGCATACATACGTCTTTTTACCTGATTTAAGATAAGACTGTTACTAATAAAGCGTAGGGTGTAAAAGTTATCGGCATATAATAAGTAGAAACTTTTAGTTACATCTATTGTAAAAAATGGAAACTTCTCTGTCAATGTTAAATCGGTTACACTGTTATCAGAGAGGAGTGATACAATGAATTTATTTCAAAAGAAAGCATGGCGAAACTTAAGTAAACTAGGTTTAGCAGTTTTATTAGCAAGTCAATTTAGTTTCAGCACGGCGGCCGATGTCGTTGTTACTAATGGGGCACCGTCGGTAGCAGTAACCGATTTAGCGACCACGGCGGTGCAGCAGTCGGCACCTATCGTGCGCATTAACACAGGTCTTTTGCGAGGGACAATCGAAAATGGCATTGAGAGCTATAAAGGAATCCCTTATGCTGAGCCACCGGTAGGAGAACTTCGTTGGCGTCCGCCGCAGCCGCCAAAATCTTGGGAGGGTGTTTATGACGCCACCGAGTATAAAAGTCAGTTTGCACAGAATAGTGATTTAGGCGTATTTGCCACCGCCGGTGGTAGCGAAGATGCTTTATATCTTAATGTGTTTGTTGACGAAGCGGCCCGCCTTAAGGCAGAAGCCAATAATGAGAAACTTCCGGTGTTTGTATGGGTTCACGGGGGCGGTTTAAAAGTTGGCGCGTCTCAGGATTATAATCCGACGGCCTTAGCAAAAGAGGGAGCCATAGTGGTAACGATAAATTATCGCTTAGGTATATTTGGGCTTTTTGCCCACCCGGCTATTGATGCCGAAGGCCATGCCATCGGCAATTACGGCCTTATGGACCAGGACATGGCACTCACCTGGGTACAAGAAAATATCAGTCAATTTGGTGGGGATCCACAAAACGTTACCCTTGCCGGGGAATCTTCCGGTGGTGAAAGTGTCTTGACGGCCATGGTAAATCCGCATTCAGCCGGTAAGTTCCAGCAGGTTATTTCCATGAGTGGTAATACATCAACTATGACGGCTGCCTTTACACAGAACAGTATAGCGGAAGCTGAGGCGAAAGGGATTGCCTTTGCCGAAGCCAATGGTTTAAAAGATGCTACGGCCGAACAGCTTAGAAGCTTATCGACGGAACAAATTCTTCGCACTCAGACACCGTATATGTTGATGACATTTATGGTTGATGGGGAGTACATACCAGAACGTTCGATGGAAGCATTTAAAAACGGCCGTTTTAATAAAGCAACCCTTATTAATGGTGTTACTAAGCAGGAAGGTAATTTCTTTGCCGGCTTACCGGAAACTTTGACCGGGAAAGCCATGGATCGTGAAGGGTATATGGCTCAATTAGATTGGCTGGTAAATTTATTGGGCGACAGACCGGGCCTCAAAGAAGCTATTATGGCAGAGTATCCACCGGAGCAATATGACTCTTACGCTGAAGCATTTGCCCCTTTGATTACCGATGCATGGTTATCTTCTTCGATGCAACGCATAAATGATGTGCTCTATAATCAGATTCCGGTGTATGCTTATGTGTTTGCTGATGAAACGGCGCCGTCTTATTTGGTAACGAGTTTCCCGCAAAAAGCATCGCATACTTATGAATTACCGTACATCTTCCCTGGATTTAACGGCAGTTCCATTCAATCTACGGCTTTAAATCCGGAACAGCAAAAGTTAGCCAATCAAATGGTTCAAATTTGGGCGCGTGCCGGTGAAATTAATAAGCAGTCTGAGTGGCCAACCTATGATCCAAAGAAACAAAACTATATGACCTTCACTTTGCCGAATTCCTATATGAGCGAAAATGAATTTAACGAAGCGCATCATACAGCGTTTTGGAATAAAATTAACAGTGAATATCAGCCAAAATAGTAGGCAACTTGTCGAGCATTTTGAAACACTTACATTAAAAAAACTCCAATATTAAAATTATAAATCAACCTCCTAATATTAGATATGAGAGCTAATATTAGGAGGTTTTTATTCATAAAATATAAAAAAGACTAGCCTCAAAAGACAGATGTACCCTAATATACCCCCGTGTTGAGTCTTTCCTACAATCATGGTATGATTACATGGTAAAAAACCTAATATACCGGTATGGGGTATATACTATTTCAAAATCAAGTATATATCGGTATTGGTATAGGCATACATATATCCTGGTTTTCAGGTGAAATATTTAAAATGTGTTGTAGTTAAAATGTAAGTATTGGAGACGGTGAAATGAAGAAGTATTCAAATTATATGAAAGCTTTATTGGTGGCAGTAGCGATAACAGGCGGGACAGCCATTGTATCTGCTCATGATACAGTGACGACCAATGATTGTTGCTACGATAGCGCGACCGCTACAAACAGCCAAAATATGACGGCTAACATGAGTTCTATGATGGGCGGCATGGTCAATAACATGATGAACAATCAGAGTTCCGCGAATAACAGCTCTATGCATTCTATGATGAATGGCCAAAATTCCATGGATAGCAACTCCATGCACTCCATGATGTCCGGCATGATGAATGGCGGTATGATGGGCATGACGGCTACTAATTCGATGAACGGCATGATGGGCATGATGGGACACATGCACGGCGTTGATGATGTGCCCGCTTTGAAGCAAGTACAACAAGCTGCAAAACCGTTGGCTATACCCCCTATGCAAAAAGGGACAGTAGATGAAAACGGTGTGCGTCACCTTGAAGTAACGGCTCAAGAAGGGAAAACAGCCATTAAAGACGGTGCCCTTACCGATACATATGGCTATAACGGCAGCGTACTCGGTACCACTTTATACATGAAACACGGCGAAAAAGTAGCCATTAAATTGAAGAATGAGTTACCTGAAAAAACAACCTATCACTGGCATGGCATGGTAGTTCGCTCCGATGTTGATGGTGGTCCTCATTATCCGATTGCCGCTAACGGTGGCACCGGCGAAGTTGAGTTTACCGTTGATCAGTCAGCCAATACAGCTTGGTATCATCCGCATGCCATGGGCTTAACGGCCAGCCAGGTATATAAAGGCTTAGCCGGTTTCATCTACGTAGATGACAACAAAGAAGGCGCTTTGAACTTGCCGCATACTTATGGTGTTGACGATATCCCGGTGGCCATTCAGGAACGCAACTTCACGGCCGATAACCAATGGGATTATGAGAAAGACTATAATGCCGACGGCGTATATGGTGATACCCTCGTTGTAAATGGTACTATTAATCCATACTTTGATGTGAAAACCAACATGGTTCGTCTTCGGTTATTGAACGGTTCCAATGCGCGTACCTATACCTTACAGTTGTCCGACATGAGTCCTATGATGCAAGTAGCCGGTGACGGTGGCATCTTACCTTGGCCGGTACCTAAACAATCCATTACGATTGCCCCGGGTGAACGTGTCGAAGTGTTGGTTGATTTTTCAAAATATAAAGACGCCTTGCCAAGCTTGGTAACTACAAACGGTACTAACGGTACAGCCAATGTATTGAACTTCAAACGTGGGGCCGATACCTTAACGGCCGAAGCTAAAGTAAACACGGACATGGCCGCTTGGAACTATAACAATATGAATGCGTCCGATGACTTGACGAAACCGGCCGATAAATCTATCGTTATGTCCGGCATGGCTC
The DNA here is from genome assembly GCF_008679445.1 of Veillonella sp. LMAG:90. Classification (NCBI taxonomy): domain Bacteria; kingdom Bacillati; phylum Bacillota; class Negativicutes; order Veillonellales; family Veillonellaceae; genus Veillonella; species Veillonella sp. LMAG:90. The sequence goes on along the minus strand of NZ_NAND01000001.1, from coordinate 13,320 downwards.
AAAACGTAATGATTAACGGTAAAAAATTCGACATGGGTCGTATTGATTTCACCAGCAAATTGGGTTCTACTGAAATCTGGGACGTATCTAATGCAGATCCGGGCATGATGGGCATGATGCATCCGTTCCATGTACACGGTGTTCAGTTCGAAGTCTTGTCCCGCAACGGTCGCCCCGTAGATGCTGCTGAAAAAGGTCTTAAAGATACTATCCAGGTAGATCCGGGCGAACACGTACGTATCCGACTTCACTTCACTAAACCTGGCGTATTCATGGTTCACTGCCATATCTTGGAACATGAAGAAAACGGCATGATGTTGCAGCTGGAAGTTAAGTAATGGTGTTTAGTAGTGTATAGATAATATTGAATAGCTATATGATTTAGCATAGATTAAAAGACTCGGATATTGAAAAAAGACCGTAGTGATGTAGTGACCCCAAAAAGTTAGACTTTTATTTCCGAGAAGCCTGAATAGGTTTCTCGGAATTTTTTATGCTACTGTATTCTTTAAGCGATACTTTACCGGGCTTAGCCAATTCAACTTCTCTTTTATTCGTTTTTCATTGTAATAAAGTATATATTGAGTAAGTGCTGTTTCTAATTCCTTGTAGCTATGAAATGTTTTTCCATAATACATTTCCTGCTTCAAAATTGAAAAGAAGTTTTCCATAGGCGAATTGTCATAGCAATTTCCTTTTCTGGACATACTCTGGAAGATATTATTATTCTTTAAGAGCCTTTGATATTCTTTCATTTGATACGCCCAGCCTTGGTCAGAGTGAAATGTTCGTCTATATTTAGCATCCTCTGTTATTTTAATAGCTTTTCTTTGTGCCATTAAAATACCAGCTGCTGAAGGTGCCGGTGAAATACTGAAACTTAGTATTTCAAGATTGTATAGGTCCATAAATGGATCTAAATACAATTTTCTTGTTATTAATTCTCCATCAGCTCCCCCCTCATAATACTTGAATTCAGTTGTATCTGTTGTGATTTTTTGATGGGGGTATATACATTCAAATCTACGGTGAATTCGATTGGGAGCAACCGTACCTTTTTTGCCTTTGTAGGAGTTATATTTTCTGCTTTTGCGAGAATATGTAGTAATTTGAAGTTTAAACTTTTTAATGATACGCTGCAGTTTCTTTTTATTAATTACTATCCCTTTAAGTTTTAATAAGGGTAATAACCGTCTATATCCATAATTGGGATTGGTTTTTCGAATCTCTTCAGTTTCTATTTTTATTGCTAAATCTGGATCTTCACGAGTGAACCTCTTTTGCCAATACATATAAGTAGCCTTAGGAAAATTTAATGCCGCAAGAATCTCCTTTAATGTGAACTCTCTTCGGAGGCCGTTGATGATTCTTGCGATTTTTTCATTTCTCGAGCTTCCTCGAGTCGCAGCCTCCTCAGTTCTTTTAAATAGGCATTCTCTATTTGAGCATAGCGCAATTGTTTTTCCAGTTCTAAAATTCGTTGTTGCTCAGGTGTTAATTTAGATAGTTCTTTTTGACTAATACGTATAGGTTTCTTAGGCTTGGATTGCTTAGTCTCAGATTTCTTCATAGTGGGTGGCCGTCCTTTAGGTCGTTCAACAAAGGCATTTACACCATCTTTTATATACTCTGATTTCCATCGAGCAATTAATGTTGGATTATTAATTCCGTACTGTAAAGCTATTTGTTGATAAGATAAGATACTTGTTAAGTACAACTCTACCACAGATTGCTTAAACTCAGAAGTATATTTAGTCTTAGATTTTCTTTCTTTAAGTCCTTCCACACCAAATGCTTGATAATTTTTTATCCATCTTTTGACCTGAGAATATGATTTGACTCCATATTTTTTTGCTAGAGTTCTGCCACCGCCTTCTCCATTTAAATATGCTGTAACAACTTTTAGCTTAAATTTAAAACTATATTTTGACATGAAAAAACCGACCTCCTTAAAATTAGATTTTTAGGTCTAACTTTAAGGGGTCGGTTCATGATGAAAAATTCATCAAGCGGTCTTTTTTGTTATATTTGAGATAATATCTAGAAGTCAAATATTTTATAATATAAAATCATATTTCATGGGTGATGTGATATAATAATATAAAATAATACTTCCTATAATAATAAATATATGGAAGATACTCATGGAAGCATAGATTAGGAAAATGGGGTATTTATATGAGTAACTTTGATATGATGAAGGATGAATGGAGTCTTTTGGGGCATCTGGGAGAAACAGCGGAGTACAATGTTTATAGAGATCCAAATGTAACATTGGTTAAAATTAGACAGTTTGCAGAAAGTATGGTAGAAGCAATATTTTCTCTCGAGCAGATTGAAGTTGATTCTGAGTGCTCGTTAATCAAACGGTTAAGAATATTAGAATTGAGAAATGTTTTAGAACCAGAGCTATTAGAAGTTTTTCATAATATTCGTAAACATGGTAATTTGGCAGTTCATACAAATTATGGTGATTTTACTACAGCACTAAATAGTGTTCGGTGGGCACATTTTCTTGCAAATTGGTTCATGGAAGTATATGTTTCTTATGATTATGAAGGGAAAGCTTTTTCCAATCCCGAAAAACTACAAGATAATCCTAATAGTACAATTGATGAGTTAAATGAAAAGATTAAATTATTAGAGGCTATACTGGAAAGCGAACGATTAGATTATGGTTTAAAATTACAAAAGTTAAGTAAAAATTCAGGAAACATTATTAATAAGAATGTTACTAAAGTTCGTAGATCTCAGTCTCAAAAATATCTTAAAAATAAACCCCTTTCTGAAAAAGAGACTCGGCTTAATTTTATTGATGAGCAGTTGCGTAATGCAGGTTGGTTAGCGGATACTGATAAAATAGCTTGGTCTCAAGGTGAAAGACCGGAAAAAAATAAGAATAAGGCTATTGCTGAAGTTCCTGTTAATGGGGGATATGCTGATTATGCTCTTTTTATTGGTTTGGATTTGGTGGGTATAATAGAAGCAAAACAATATAATTTTTCAATAGCCGGTCATATAGAACAAGCAAAGACTTATGCTAAAAATATAAAAGACATGGATGAATATGAGGTGCCATTTATAGATGGAGAATATAAAGTACCTTTTATATATGCAACTAATGGTCGTTCGTATATAGAACAATTCAAAGAACAATCTGGAATATGGTTCTGGGATAGTAGATACCCTGAAAAAACTTCTTTTCCTTTAGAAGGGTGGCATAGTCCGGATGATTTAAAAGAAAAGCTTAAAGTAGATGAAAATAAGGCTAATGCTGAATTAATTAATGAACCTTATCCAGATTTTGTAGAACGTTATTATCAAATTGAGGCAATAAAGGCTGTTGAAAAGGGATTAGCTGATAATAAACGTCGAATGCTATTGGCAATGGCTACAGGTACTGGAAAAACTCGTTTGGCGATAGCATTAATGTATCGATTAATTAAAACTAAACGTGTAAGGAGAGTGCTCTTTTTAGTTGATCGTAGAAGTTTAGGTATTCAGGCGGCCGATGCGCTTGGGGATATAAAAATTGAAAATTTATCTGTTGCAGATATTTATGATGTCAAATCGATAGGTGAACCTGATCCTGAAACGGCTACAAAGATTCATATTTCAACCGTTCAAGGTATGGTTAAGAGGCTTTTTTATTCTGATGATAGAATATTATCTGTTGGAACATATGATTTCATTATTGTTGACGAAGCTCATAGAGGATATCTTTATGACAAAGAAATGACTGATGATGAAATTTTATTTAGAGACCAACAAGAATATATTAGTCAATATAGAAGAGTTATTGATTATTTTGACGCTACGGTGGTGGGGCTTACGGCAACTCCAGCTTTACATACTACAAAAATTTTTAATGCACCTATATATACTTATTCGTATTCTGATGCTGTGATTGATGGTTTTTTAGTTGATCATGAGCCGCCATATAGATTTGAGACAGAGCTATTAAAAAATGGGATAACTTTTGCTGCAAAATCAGATGTCGATATATGGGATGAAGAAAAGAAGGTTTTTGATAAGGCCTATTTAGAGGATGAATTAAGTTTTGAAGTAGACAATTTTAATAAAAAGGTAATTACAGAGGATTTTAATAAAGTAATCTTAGAAAAATTAACTGATTATTTAGATACAGACGACGATGGGAAAACTCTTATTTTTGCAGCCAATGATTTACATGCTGATATGGTAGTTCGACTTTTAAAAAAGGCATATGAAGATAAGGGTATTCCGGTACATGATGATGCCATTATTAAAATTACAGGATATATTAAGAATCCAGAAGAAGCAATTAAGCGATTTAAAAATGAGAAATATCCTAATATAGTGGTAACCGTAGATTTATTAACTACAGGTATTGATGTGCCAAAAATAATTAATTTAGTCTTTTTGCGGAGAGTACGTTCTCGCATTTTATATGATCAAATGTTAGGTCGTGCAACAAGGCTTTGTCCGAAGATTGGTAAGACATCATTTTATATTTTCGATGCGGTTCATTTATATGATCATTTGAAGAATATTACTGATATGAAACCGGTTGTAGTAAATACTAATCTATCTTTAATGGAGTTGTATCAGAGAGCATTAGATGCTACAGATAACGAAACATATGAATATTTTAAAAATGAGCTCATTGCTAAAATGCAGCAAAAAAAACAACGAATTGATAGAACTGAAGAAAATAATATAGAAATATCAGCTTCTTTTGGTACATTGGATTCGTGGCTATTAGACTTAAAGAGCATGAGCCAAAAACAGTTGGGAGCCGAAAAAGATAAAATAGACTCTTTTGATCGTTTGCACACAAATTCAAAATATCCAAATATTAAATATATTTCTAAGCATCCGGATAAGCTTTTGGAAGTAATTCAAACGTATGGTCCTAAGAATATGAAACCTAATGACTATTTAGAAGAGTTTTCAAAGTTTATAAACGATAATATAAATAAAATTGCAGCTTTAAATATTATAGTTAATAGACCAAAAGATTTGACTTTTAACGAATTGCGCTCTATTCAATTAGAATTAAAACGTAATCATTACGATGAAAATATGTTGAATTCTGCGTGGCAAAAAGCCAAAAAAGAATATATTGTTGCAGATATTATTAGCTTTATTAGACAAGCTGCAATTGGAAGTGCATTAGTTTCTCATGAGACACGTATAGAAAATGCCATGGAAAAAGTATATAATATGAAATCTTGGACACCGAAACAAATGGAGTGGCTGAAACGTATTAGAGCCCAACTTTTGAGTACGCCGGTATTGGCGCCAACAGCACAGGTATATTTTGATGAGACAACTGTATGGCGTGAAAAAGGCGGATATAACGGGATGAAACGAAGAATAGGAGAAGATATAGACAAAGTTATTGAATTACTTAATGATGAATTGTATATATCATAGTGATAGGAGATAAATTGTGACAAATAATGAAATTGTACAAAAACTATGGAAAATGGCAGATATTTTACGAGATGATGGGATTAGTTATCAAAACTATGTAACTGAGTTAACTTATGTTTTGTTTCTTAAAATGATGAAAGAACAAAACTCTGAAGAAGTAATTCCGGAGATGTATCGTTGGGATGAGTTAGTTTCTAAAGAAGGTTTAAAGCTTAAGAAATTTTATAAAAGGTTATTGCTCGACTTAGGAGATCCTGCAATTACGGCGAATAGAACATTAAATATGATTTATGCAGACGCTTCAACCCATATAGATGAACCTAAGAATCTAGAAAAGATAATTAAATCTATTGATGATTTAGAATGGTATTCGGCCAAAGAAGAAGGTCTTGGAGATTTGTATGAGGGGTTATTAGAGAAAAATGCTAATGAAACAAAATCTGGTGCAGGTCAATATTTTACACCACGAGCTTTAATTGATGTCATGGTGGAATTAGTCAATCCAGTTAAAGGAGAAAAACTAAATGATCCAGCAGCAGGTACATTTGGTTTTATGATCGCAGCAAATCATTATCTTAAATCAAAGTATGACGAGTTTTTTGAACTATCGCCTGATGAGGTTGAGTTTCAAAAACAAAAGGCTTTAAGTGGTATGGAATTAGTTCCTAATACACATAAATTAGCATTGATGAATGCATTGCTTCATGACATAGATTGTAGATTAGTGCAGGGAGACTCTTTATCTTCTAATGGGAAGTGGATGAAGGATTTTGATGTTGTTTTAACCAATCCACCTTTTGGAACAAAGTCAGGAGGAGAACGAGCGACTCGTGATGATTTAACATACGAGACAAGTAATAAGCAGCTGAATTTTCTTCAGATAATTTATAATTCTTTGAAGCCCAATGGAAAATCAAGGGCTGCAGTCGTTGTTCCAGACAATGTTTTATTTGATAGTGGTGTAGGAGAGTTAATTAGGCGAGACTTAATGAATAAATGTAATTTACACACTATCTTGCGGTTACCAACGGGAATTTTTTATGCTAAAGGTGTTCAAACAAATGTATTGTTTTTTGAAAGAGGCGCAACAGAAACAAACAATACTAAGGAGATTTGGATATATGATCTACGTAATAATATGAGAACATTTGGAAAACGAAATCCTTTGAATAAAGATGATTTTAAAGAATTTGTTGAATGTTATAAACGAGATTATCGTGAGGAGCGTCAGGAACTTTGGAATGAGTCTAACACTAATGGTCGATGGCGTAAGTATAGCATTGAAGAGATCTTAAAAAGGGATAGTGTGAATTTAGATATTTCTTGGATTGAACCTGAAAGCGAGGAAACAGAATATACTATTTTAGAAATGTTAGATCTTATGCAGGAAAAATCAGATAATATAGCGCATGCTGTAGCACAACTGAAGGAGCTTTTAGGTGAGGTTGAAGAATGATAGATACAAAAGCGCTGAAAGATAAAATTTTAGATTTGGCAATGAGAGGGAAATTGACTCCCCAAGACCCTAATGATGAACCAGCAAGTGAACTCCTAAAAAGGATTAAAGCAGAAAAAGAAAAGCTAATTAATCAAAAAAAGATTAAACGAGAAAAAAATGGTTCTGAAATTTTTCAAGGTGATGATGGTTTACATTATATTACCCATTAAGAATTGGAATTAGCGATTATTTAGATAGTTTTACTTTATGACTTACTTAGTGTACAATGAAAAGGATTTGAATATTTTTCAGAAATTCTCTAAACAGAATGGAGCTAAACATGAGCAACGAAAACAAAAAAGTACAAGTACATTACACCGGCACGTTTAATGACGGCACGAAGTTTGATTCTTCTTACGATCGTGGTGAACCATTAGAATTCATTTGTGGTGCCGGCATGATGATTAAAGGTTTTGACGAAGCCGTTAAAGACATGGCTGTAGGCGAAGTAAAAGATATTCACTTGATGCCTGCTGATGCTTACGGCGAAGCAAATCCTGCTTATATTTTAACAATTGAAATTGCTGAATTACCGGGTTCTGAAAAACTCGAAGTAGGCAATCGTGTTCAGTTAACTAATACTGCAGGTCAACCGGTACCGGCTAAAGTAATCGACAAAACTGAAACAATGATTACTTTCGACGCTAACCATGAAATGGCCGGCAAAGAACTTAACTTCAAAATTGAATTGGTGTCTGTAGAAGACTAATATATCGGACATTTACTCAAACCATAATTGAGCTGTAGCGAAAACAGTGCATCTGTATTTCGCTGCGGCTCTTTTTATTTGTAGGAAGAGGCTGACGAGCCTTTATATTCTATAGTCTTAGCCAAATGCATATTACCGTACTAAAAAGCGTCAAAACTCGTCAGAGCTATGCGTCAAACTCATTGTTGTTATACCGTTGTAGCTAGTGGCTTTGTTAACTGTTCTATAGAAAAAGACATGACCTATGCCAGCTATATCCTTATTTGATATAGCTTTATGGCCCTTTTAGCCTTTGTTGTACATTGTATACATGTTATAATGAACGTGTCCGGTAGATATTGGATGGAGCGAACTTAGCCCATACCGGACATTTCCTATATGCAGCTTGAATAATGAAGTTTTAAGACAAAGGATAATACAGTCTTAAAGTTGTACAGAAGGAATCCAATGAGCGAACAAAAACTAACAGTAACATAACAATAATATAACAATGATTTTAACCGGTTTGCGATAATCGGTTCAACATAGTAGGTACTAGAAGAAATGAGGTAAAATGTATGCGTAAGGAACATGATTTTTTAGGCGAATTAGAAGTTGCTGACGAATTGTATTATGGTGTGCAAACTCTTCGCGCAATGGAAAATTTTACAATTACAGGGAAACATCTTGACCGTGATTTCATTAAATCCATGGCTATGGTTAAAAAAGCCAGTGCTTTGGCTAACATGAAGACAGGTCGTATGGATCCGACTATCGGTAATGCCATCGTGCAGGCTGCCGATGAAATCATTGCCGGCCAATGGGTAGAACAATTCCCAATCGATCCGATTCAAGGTGGTGCCGGTACATCCTTCAACATGAACATGAACGAAGTGTTGGCGAACCGTGGTCTTGAAATCTTAGGTCATGCCAAAGGCAGTTATGACATTATTTCTCCAAACAACCACTGCAACATGGCTCAGTCCACGAACGATACATTCCCGACAGCTATTAAAGTGTGTGCTATTTTAAAAAGCAAACCGTTAATTGAAGCATTGCAGCGCTTAGTTGACGAATTGGAAAAGAAAGCGGAAGAATACAAAGAAGTTTTGAAAATGGGCCGTACTCATTTACAAGACGCTGTGCCGATTACCCTTGGTCAGGAAATGGGCTCTTACGCTTCCGGTATTCGCCGTGGCATTAAACGTATTCAGTCTTCCATTGAAGGTGCTCATGTTGTGAACATGGGGGCGACTGCTGTAGGTACGGGTCTTAACGCCGAACCTTCTTACATCGAAGACGTAGCTCATGAATTATCTGAAGTGGTTGGTGAAAAATTTGTTACCGCTGATAACTTGATCGATGCTACGAACAACACCGATATTTTTGCCGACATTTCCAGTGGCATGAAAGTAACGGCTCTCGTGTTGATTAAAATGGCGAACGATTTCCGCTTGATGGCATCCGGCCCTCGTTGCGGTATTGGCGAATTGAAATTACCACCTCGTCAACCGGGTTCTTCCATTATGCCGGGCAAAGTTAACCCTGTAATTGCGGAAGTATTGAACCAGGTCTGCTACCAGGTAGTAGCTAACGACTTAGCCGTAACCTTGGGCGTTGAAAACGGCCAGTTCGAATTGAACGTTATGGAACCGGTTATTGCGTACAACTTGTTCAATGCTATGTGCTATTTGAAAAACGGCGTAAATACTTTCGTTGATAAATTATTAATCGACCTCGAAGTTGACCGCGAACGTTGCGAATACTGGTTGAACCGCAGTGTGGGCATCGTAACCGCTTTGTTACCGTATGTTGGTTATGAAAACGCATCCGCTTTGGCTAAAGAAGCGTACACAACGGGCCGCGCTATTAAAGAAATCATTTTGGAAAAAGGTTTGTTGACCGAAGCCGAAATGAACCATATCTTATCGCCGGCTGAAATGACAAAACCTGGTATTGCCGGTGCTGACATTTTAAAAGTAAAAGGCAACTAATAATACAAAGTATTAGATACTGAATGCCGAATACAAAGTATTAGATATTGAGTACTGGATTTTAAATCCTAGATGCGGAATATCAAATACTACATATTCAATACAATAAAAATATAGCCAATGACCCTTATAAAAGGCGCCTGAATCTATCTCTGCTTAGATTCAAGCGCCTTTTGTAGTTAATAGAAAACTAAGTTTATTCAATGCCGCTTAACAGTTGCCGCCATTTTTTCGTGTAACCGTAAATATCTTCCTGTTCCATGGTTTCCGTCATTACATAGATGCCCGCAAATCCTTTTGGAAGTTGGCTGAACGTGTTAAAGTTTATGCCGCCGATAGCGTGAAGGGGGATATGGTGGGCTTTCGCGAACTCAAGCACGTCCTGGCATTCGGCGCTATTTCGCGGTGCCAGTCCCGGTTTGCAGCGAGAAGGGAATAAGTGCCCTAAGACTAACCATTTGGCACCCTGAGATTCTCCTTTTTGGGCTTCACCTAAAGAATGAACTGAAACCCCAAATTTAAACGGGGCAGGCATAAGAACTTTATATCCTAAAACAGACTCTGCCTGGGCTTGAGCCGTTATATCGAGACATTCGGGCACTGAAAGTTGAGCCGGCAAATTATATTTTATGGCTAAGTCGATATGGTGGCTGATGATGAGCTCCGTGCCGACCGTTTTAGCTATGGGAAGAAGTTCTGTGAGTAGGTCCTCATACTCTTTGATGGATAATTCCTTAGCTCGAAGCAATACTGCATCGGGACCGGACTTAATTAGAGCTCGTAAATAGTCGGTCGGTGACAAGGGTGAATTTATTTTTCCTAAAAACTCATAGAGTGCGGGTAAATGAGTGACATAGGTTAGTTTCATAGAACCTTGTGTGGTTGCGTCCCCTTGCGCAGTTGAGGGAGCTTTTAAGTTGAAAACTTCGTTTTTAGACACGGATGTGGTCATGGTACACTACCTGGAGGCCCAGTTTTTGAATATCATCATGCATTTCGGCAACGCTGCGGGTATCGCTAATGTCAAATTGGTCGCTACTGCGATGTTTATTACTGGCACTGTGGCCGCCCACATCCACTTGAACGCCGGCCGATACTTTGGTGGCACAAATATTCATGACTGCATTGCGGAATTCTTTGCTTTCGCGGCTGGATACGGTAATTTGTGCTTGCGGAACAAACAAACGATAGGCACACATGATTTGTAAGAAGTCACGGTCGCTCACTAAATGGTTGAAGTGTCCCAGTTCACCGTTAACCGGACGCAAGCGTGGTACGGAAAAACTGAGTTCGGCGGCCGGGAAGGCTTGTTGCGTAGACCAGACGTGAAGCCCGGTGGCTAAGGCATCGTAGCGGAAATTGCTAAGACCTAATAAAGCGGCAAAGCCGGCGCCTCTAAAGCCGCTGTTCAAAGCCCGTTCTTGGGCATAAAAGCGATACGGGAAGGAGCGTTTATTGCCGTAAGGGTGGTAGTATTCATACGCTTTAAGGTCGTAAGACTCTTGGAATACAGTGATGAAGTCCGCGCCTGCTTGATGGAGAATTTCGTAGTCCGCTTGATTGGCCGGATAGATTTCTATGCCGATGTTGGCAAAATATGGTTTGGCCAGTTCGAGGGCGGCTGCAATATATTCGATGGAAGAGCGCGATTCTGATTCACCGGTTAAAAATAGAATTTCTTGTAAGCCTGTTTGAGCAATGCTTTCTAACTCGCGTTTCACATCATCCATGGAAAGTTGGGCGCGTTTAATCGTTTGTTTACTGTTAAAACCACAGTAACGACAACCGTTATGGCAGTAGTTGGCGATATAGAGGGGCGTGAATAGTTGCACGTTATTGCCGAAGCGAGCCCGCGTTAAGGTTTTGGCTTTTTGCGCCATCGCCTCTAAATAGGGAGCGGCAGCCGTACTGAGGAGGGCCATAAAATCTTCCGGCTCCAATGTGTCTTTGGCCAAGGCTTGCTCTACATGGTGGGCGGTAAAGTTTTTATCAGAAAAGCTGTTTTTAGTATTCAGCACATAGTTGAGCCGCGTCATATCCAATTGGTCCATGGACGAAGTGTAGGCCATGATGTTATTTTTTAATACAGCTTCGTCGTCGGGCGTGGCCGTTTTGATGTGGCCATTGAGCTTGGGCGGCATCATATGACGAGGAGTAGGTAATATATTCATTATGATCTCCTAAATTATTTAGCTTGAGTTTAATTGCGCATTAGGAAAGTAATCCGGTGATCAATGTCGGAAGAACTTGTCTTGAAGATGCGCACGTAATCATTTCGTGTGTATGTATTTAATCGTTCAAGAAGCCCGTGAGTGGGCTGGATGCTTCCGCTTGGTCCGCAATAACGCGGCCCGTTTGGCCAAGGTACGCCAGGCGACCGGCTTCGATGGCGAGGCGAAAAGCTTTACACATTTGCGCTACATTGCCGGCCGTGGCGATGGCCGTGTTGCACATGATGGCGGTGACACCCATCTCCATGGCTTCGCATGCTTCCGACGGTTTGCCGATGCCTGCATCGACGATAACCGGCAAGTCCGTACTTTTTAGAACAATGTCGATGAAAGCTTTGGTACAAAGACCGCGGTTACTGCCAATCGGTGCGGCGAGGGGCATGATGGCGGCTGCGCCGGCTTCTTCAAGAGCCTTAGTGGCATAGTAATCGGGATACATATAAGGGAGTACGACAAAGCCTTTATCGGCCAGCATTTTGGTGGCACGGATGGTTTCTTGGTTATCCGGCAAGAGCCAGCGGGCATCGCTAATGATTTCTACTTTGACAAAATCGCCGCAGCCCATGGCACGGGAGAGTTCGGCAATGCGCACCGCTTCTTCCGCTGTGCGGGCACCTGAGGTATTTGGCAATAAGGTTACATCTTTAGGCATAAAGTCTAAGATGTTTTCTTGCCCGTCCGGCGTGGCGCGACGCAAAGCTAAGGTGATGATTTGAGCCTTGCCTTCTTCGGCGACGGCTTTTATAAGGGGTAGTGAAAATTTGCCGGAACCTAAGATAAGGCGGGAAGAAAATGTTTTGCCGCCCAGCGTGAAGGTATCGCCTTCCGGTGTAAATTTAGAACTTGGTTCGATGGTGGCCTGTTGTGAGGCTGTTGTTGACATAGTGTCACTCCTTTTGAGTCAGTAATAAATGTAAGAGCATGGTTGCTTCGTGAGCGGCACAGAGCATGACACGCGGTGCCAAAAGTCCGAGGGTGCTTTCGCTGTGGCCGTCACCTGTTTGGTAATAGCGGCTGAATAATTCTTTGGTTTGGACCGTATTCGGATGATCGTAACCGCTGACGCCGCTGGCCCCGATTAACGTTGTTGCGGGATAATGCGTTAGTACATAGCTTGTTAATTCCGCCTTGTTTTCAGCCGAGTCGAAGGCTTCGATGATGTAGGGGAAGCCTTTTAAATAGTTGTCAAAATTACTGCTGTTGATGGTGGTGTGGACGGCGTTCACTTTGATGAACGGATTGATGCGGTGAAGAATATCTTTTAAGGCTACAACTTTCGGTTTGCCCAAATCCGTCATTTCATAAGCTTGGCGACCAAGGTTCGTAATGTCTACCACATCCTTGTCGATGATGGTGAGCTCGCCGATGCCAAGCCGCGCGAGGCTAATGGCGATATGTGAGCCAAGACCGCCGGCACCGCAGATGGGAATGTGGCTCGACTTTAGCTTGTTATAAATGGTTTTGCCGTAACGAGCGTTCCATACGGCGTCG